>JAZKHP010000031.1:0-4291 GCA_040385335.1 Pseudomonadota bacterium | reverse complement strand
AGCTGGGTGAGATTGAAAATACCCTGATGACACATGCGGCTGTCAAAGATGCGATCGTGGTAGCCAAAGCCTCGGCAACAGGTGATAAAAGACTCGTCGCTTATGTGGTTGCTGAGTCAGAAAACAATCCTGAGTTCATTGCGCAATTAGGTCATCACCTCCGTGAAACTCTGCCGGATTATATGGTGCCCAGTGCTTTTGTATTACTGGATCAATTCCCGCTGACACTGAATGGAAAGGTCGATCGAAAAAGCTTGCCTGAGCCAGATATTTCTTCACAACAAAATGCGTATGTTGCGCCACGAACTGAAACTGAAAAAGTCTTGTGTGACATTTGGCAAGAGGTGTTGGGTGTTGAGCGAGTCGGGATTACCGATAACTTTTTCCAATTGGGTGGGCATTCGTTGACAGTATTAGTTCTGATTACAGCGATGAACTCAAAGTTCGATGCCAATATTAGAGTTCGTGACCTGTTTATTGCACCTACTATCAAAGAACTTATCAGTGAGGCAGATTTTGCACAACCTGCAGTTGTCTATCAGCAATTAGAAAATGGATTGCTTCAAATTAAGGCCTTACAAAAATCTATTTTGGAGAATGTGCAGCATCAACAGTATTTGCCAAAAGATTATGATGATTTTTATCCGCTAAGTGCAATTCAACAAAGCATGGTGTTTTTTGCACAGGCACAACCTGAAGTGCCTATGTACCATGATCAATTTCCTTATGTGTTCGCGTTACCAAATTTTAATTTTTCTAATTTTCAAAAGGCAATTGATTGTTTGTGTCAAATACATCCAATATTGCGCACCAGTTTTGATGTAATGAATTTTGAAGTGCCTTTACAAATGGTGCACACCAATTCTATGGTTGATGTTAAATGGAGTGATTTATCGCATCTGCCTGTAGGTTTACAACAATTACACATTGAAGACTATTGCCGTCAAGATTTGCAGAAAAAGTTTTCTTTTCAACACGATGAGCTGCTTTGGCGGATCCATGTATTTGCTTTGGATGATAAGAAGATTTGTTGCATATTGTCATTTCAGCATGCGATTTTGGATGGTTGGAGTGTTAATGCGATGACTGCTGAGTTAATGCAATATTATTCTGCATTAAATAGCAATCTGATGTTACCCATTAAGCAATTGCGATATGGTTATAAAGATTATGTTGCGATTAATTTGGCGCGCTCCACTTCCGATACTGCAAGTCATTTCTGGCGGGATTATTTAAAAGATTACAGCCGAATGAAATTGCCTTTTAACTATGGGGGTAGGCCCATATCTTCTGCGCTGGAAATGCAAATTTTGCGTAGTGATATTAGTCAGGAATTTTTGCAATCCTTACAGCAATATTCCCAAATTACCGGTTTCAGTATTAAAGAAATCTGTCTTGCTGCACATGTTCATACCTTGTCATTGTTGACGGGTGATACGGAAGTATTAACCGGTGTAGTTACACATGATCGGCCAGCGCTTGCCGGTACAGAAAAAATATTAGGTTGTTTTCTTAATACGATTCCTTTGCGTTTGGCAGCTGGTACATCTGGTAATAAAACGGATTTGCTTAAAAATGTACATAACTATTTACATCAAACAAAAGAACATGAATTATTTTTAGGTGAAATTGCGCGATTGGTGGGTGAGTATCATTCGGATGGTAATCCACTGTTTGATACTGTTTTTAACTTCACTGATTTCCCTGCGTCTTCTTCTATCAAAACTGATGTAGAAGCTTTGACTGTAGAAGCTTTGAATAATGAATCTTATTCTTCCAGCCAAGCTACAGCTACGATAGCAATTAAAAGTGCAGAAATGACCAATACTTTATTGGATATTGAAGTGCACAAGCGAGCCGAGCGGGGCATGATGGTACAGGTGAAGTATTCACCTAAATATTTCCACGTGGCGGAAATGGAAATGGTTTTGTCACTGTATATCAATGTGCTTAAGTCATTTGTCAGTGCGCAAACTGAATTACCTTCTATGCAATTAATCAGCGCTATTAATGCTGTTGGTAGTAATCATGGGTTTAACCAAACGGTGTGTGCTTATAGACATAAAGCGACCCTGCATCAACTCTTTGAAGAACAAGTTTTACGTGCACCAAATGCAGTAGCCTTACGTCAAGATGGAATGACATTGTCTTATGCACAGCTTAATCAGCGTGCTAATAAAATTGCTCGGTTATTGATGAGTAACGGATTGAGATCTGGTGATCACGTAGGACTTATTCTTGAGCGCTCATTTGATTTGATTGCTTGTATCTTTGGCATACTGAAGGTCGGTGCAGCTTATGTTCCGATGGAGCCAAATTACCCCTCAGCGCGCAAGCAAGCAATTGCGCAAAGTGCGGAATTGAAGGCAATTTTAGTTGATCACTCTGCTGATGAAGCCAATGATTTATATATTCGCCTAAATGAAACTGAGCTTGCGCTATTAGCGTCAGATAATCTGAACATCCATAAAGACTCGTTTGAGCTGGCTTACATTATCTACACATCAGGCTCTACCGGGAAACCCAAGGGGGTGCGGATTGCTCATCACGCAGCGGTTAACTTGGTGAGTTGGGTAAATCGAGAGTTTGCAATCAGTTCGTCCGACATAATGTTATTTATTACATCGGTTAGTTTTGATCTTTCGGTGTATGACATTTTTGGTTTGCTCAGTGCGGGTGGCAGTATCGTTATTGCTGAACAGACCCAGGTGCATGACCCAAAACGTTTACTTGAGCTTATAAAAACCGAGCATATAACTTTTTGGGATTCGGTACCGACCACATTAAATCACCTCATGAATGAAGTTGGTAAGCATCCTTCTGAACAATCACTGTCGAGTTTAAAGTTGGTATTTTTAAGCGGTGATTGGATTCCAGTACATCTGCCTGGCAGTGTTAAAAAATATTTCCCTAATGCGCAGGTGATTAGTCTGGGCGGTGCCACTGAAGGCACGGTTTGGTCGAATTATTATCCTGTTTCCAATAGCGTGGAGCATCGCAGTAGTATTCCTTACGGTAAACCTATTGATAACAACCGTTTTTATATTCTTGACGCGCAACAAAATCCTGTAATTAACGGCGTGGTAGGTGAATTATATATTGCTGGTGTTGGTGTTGCCGACGGTTATCAAAATGACCCAGAAAGAACTTGTCAGGCATTTTTCAGTGATCCATTTGTTGCTCAAGATATTAATGGTCAAGCCGCACGGATGTATAAGACGGGTGATTTAGGGCGAATGCTGCCATGTGGAAATATGGAATTGCACGGCCGGGTAGATCATCAAATAAAACTCAGAGGTTTTAGAATTGAGTTGGGTGAAATCGAATCTGTTATTAATCAATACGAATGGATTAAGGAAGCAGTGGTGAGCCTTATTACTACTGAAGCTAATACAGAACGTGAATCATCCAATCAATACTTAGTTGCTTATATTGTTGCAATTGCAGGTACAGAGTTATCAACGGATTTGCTCACGCAATATTTGGCCAGTTATTTGCCCGAATACATGGTCCCCAGAATATTTGTACCCCTTGACTATTTACCCTTAACGCAAAATGGCAAGGTTGATCGGAAAGCACTTCCTGTGCCCGATATTTCTGCCTATGCAACTCATCAATATGTTGCACCTGCGACGGATGTAGAAAAAATCTTGTGTGATATCTGGCAAGAAATTTTGGGCATGGAGCGCGTTGGCCTTACGGATAATTTCTTCCAGCTCGGTGGGCATTCTCTTTCTGCTACGCGTTTGGTTGCACGAATCAACCAAAGTTTCGGTGTCGCTCTACCATTAACAACTCTGTTTAGTTCACAAACATTGGCGCATTTAGCGCAAGCTTTATTAGCCTTGGATGCTAACTTAACGCGCCCAGTGTTGATGAGTGTTTCGCGCGATGAAGTTCTGCTCGCATCTTACGCACAACAACGTTTATGGTTGTTGGGTCAAATTGATGGCGGCAGTACGCATTACAATATACCCGGTGCTTTGCGACTCAATGGCGTTCTCAATATTGATGCAGTAAATCAAGCCTTTACCAGTATTTTTGAGCGCCACGAAAGTTTACGCACCTGTTTTGTTGTCGATGAAAACGGTCAGCCGTTACAAGTTATTCAATCGTCTGTTTCTTTTACTTTGCCTGTGATTAATTTAGTTGAAGTGGAGGAGGGTGTACGCCAATCACAACTGATCCAAGTTATTGCTGATGAAGCGAATCGTGTATTTGATTTAAGTCGTGATTTGATGTTGCGTGCGCAATTAATCAGAATCGCCGCGGACGAACATATTCTCCTGGT
>JAZKHP010000030.1:0-1706 GCA_040385335.1 Pseudomonadota bacterium | reverse complement strand
TATTTGCTGTGGTGTTGCCTGAGCCGTTATCCTGAACCAAAAAGGTCCAAGTGGTAACAACCTAAAGCGCTTTAGGTTCACTCGCCAAGGGTACCTTAAAAGATATCCCAATTTAGAGCGCTCACACCGCGACTTGAATAGCTGAAACCTATAACGAAAACTAGTTCAAGGAATTTAAGACTCAAGCAACACCACAGAAAACAAGTTGAATATTAGCGCTGACTTGTTACGAACTGATGAAGGTATCTGATTACAACAGTCTAGCGTTAGAGGCTAGATTTTTAAAAAGTTTACTATTTATAACAATTTAGTCTGGCTAGCCATCGCTTCATCAATTTGACTCTGCATGGCACTAATCCTACGCTTATAATCACCGATGTCAACATCGCCGGTCTTGGTATGCAACAATTCATGCGATAAATTGAGTGCTGCCATGATTGCTATCCTGTCAATGCCGACCACTTTGCCAGTATCGCGGATATCGTGCATTTTTTTATCCAGATAGTTGACCGCCTCTAGTAATCCGGCACGTTCTTCATCGGTACAGGCGACTGTGAATTCACGTCCCATGATATTCACATCAATTGATTTTGCGTTACTCATAATGGCTCGGTGCCTAAAGATGGCAATGTACTTAAGGCTGCAGTATCAGCGGGAATGGCTTCTAGCAAAACTTCCAGCTTTTCGCTTGCTAGCAGCATATTGCTTTTTAGGGTGTTTGAGTTTTGTTGCGCTTGGCTTAAATCGCCACGCAATTGAATGTTTTCTTCGCGCAAAGTGGCACACAAAGAAATTAACTTGCCAATTTTGTCTTCTAATCTTTTTAAATCTGCATCCATGTCCCACTATAATTGAAAAAATTCATTGTAGTCAATAGCTAAGGTGAGCTATTCAAAGTAAATTAATATGTTTATCAAGCTTATTGCATAAACAATCCGGTTATAAAGTGTCAATTCAATCCACAATGCGCTGTATAAAAGTTATAATTGCACGAGTTGTAAGGTGCCCGTATTAATGTAGATTAATACGGGTGAAACTGGGAAATAGGTGCGTTGTGTTTTAAGCATATTAAAACATTGACAATCCCTATGCTGCCCCCGCAACGGTAAGTGAGTGTAGTTTTGCAAATAGCCACTGAATGCATATTTGGGAAGGCGCAAATCATTCCTCACAAGCCCGGAGACCGGCCTTGCAATCAAAACGTTAGGAAATGCCGCGGGGTGACGGTAATCAAAACAAAATGTGCAATCAATATTAAAAGCTCGGGCATTCAAGCCTGGGGCAATTAAATCAGCGCATTGAGTTCCGGATTAGTCAAACACTCCCAAGGTATTCCTCATTATAAAAAAGCACGCGGGGTCGCGTGTAACCAGGGATATTTTTACCATGCAAAAAACCATTATAGCGAGCCTCGTCGGCTTGGCTATCCAATCATCAGCATTTGCCGCCGAGAGTTTAAATCTAGACGAAGTCACTGTAAAAGCCAATCGCTTTGAGCGCAAAGATACTGAAACAACCTATGCCGCTGAAATTCATACTGCCGCGCAAATTGAAGCCTCAGGCGCTACATCTCTTTACGATTTTCTAGCACAACAAACTTCGTTAAATATATTGTCGGGTTTTGGTAACAAGGCTGCGCCACTGATCAATTTGCGTGGTTATGGTAATGAGAGCGGATATCAGAATGTGGCGATTACTGTCGATGG
>JAZKHP010000029.1:21379-110369 GCA_040385335.1 Pseudomonadota bacterium | reverse complement strand
CGCGCCCTTAAAAGCGTGTCGGTTCGAGTCCGACCACTGGTACCAAATGCAAAGTTTATTACTTTCTGTTTAGTCTTAAAGCCCGCGTAATTGCGGGTTTTTTTATGTCTGACGTTCCTGTGTGGTCCTATAAGATTCTATTGCAGCCTATACTACATGGGGGCACAATAGGGGGCATATAGAAAAGGGCTAGGGGCATAAATGGCAAGTAGCAATAAGCTTACAGAAGCCACAATTAAGCAGGCTAAGCCCAAGGAAAAGCCTTACAGGTTGCCCGATGGGAGCGGCATGTATTTAGAAGTTATGCCCACTGGTTCCAAGTACTGGCGACTTAAATACCGTTACGGCGGTAAAGAAAAACGACTAGCCTTTGGTGTATATCCCACAGTCACGTTGACCAAAGCGCGCGATAAAACCAGAGCTGCCAAAGAAATTCTTGCTGAGGGCAATGATCCCGGCGAAGTCAAAAAGCAAAACAAACTTATTAAACAAGCCTCAAGTGCGAGCAGTTTTGAAGCGGTTGCTTATGAGTTTGTAGAAAAGCGCAAGCAAGAAGGCGCTGCTCCCGTCACGATTGAAAAACTCGTTTGGATTTTAGAAAAGAAATTGTGCCCCTTTATTGGGGGCATCTCTGTGGCCGATATTTCTCCCGTTCAATTGCTGGCTGCATTGCGCCGCATAGAAGCTGAAGGCTTACATGAAACTGCGAACCGAGCCAAAGGCGTAGCCAGTAAAGTCATGCGTTATGCGGTAGCCACTGGCCGTGCAGAGCGCGATACTACTCAAGACTTGAAGGGTGCATTGATTACCACTAAAGCCAAGCACCGTGCCGCTATCACTAAGCCAGAAGAATTAGCCAAGCTTTTAATAGTGATTGATGGTTATAGCGGAACGCCAGAAGTAAAAGCCGCATTACAGCTCACCCCAATATTATTCCAACGCCCCGGCGAAATTCGCCATATGGAGTGGGCAGAAATTGACTGGGTACAAGAATGCTGGGAAATACCCGCCGAAAAAATGAAAATGCGTTTGCCTCATGTCATCCCCTTGTGTAAGCAAGCTTTAGAAATTTTGCGTAAGCTGCAACCCCTAACGGATTACGGGCAATATGTATTCCCAAGTGCAAGGCGCGGTGGTCGGCCTTTATCTGAAAATGGTGTATTAGCTGCTTTGCGCACATTGGGGTACACCAATGAACAAGTAACACCCCACGGTTTTCGCGCAACGGCGCGCACGATATTGGATGAAGTGCTAGGCTTTCGTGTGGATTATATAGAGCAACAATTAGCGCATGCGGTGAAAGATGCTAATGGTCGTGCTTACAATCGTACAAAACATTTACCAGAACGAAAACAAATGATGCAGGCTTGGGCAGATTATCTTGATAAATTAAAAGCTGATTTCAGTACATAGTAATTTTGTGCAACCTTTAATAAGTTTGATTTATCCCTTAACTAAAAAACTTATGGATTGAAAAATGTTAGATTTAGATGATGCATTTCAAAAGGCACAAGAAATAATTAAAGATGTGAATGACAATGTAGCGGGTATTCTTTCTGAAGAAGATTCAAAAATTCAGATAATTAATAGGCTTGTTCATGAATGCTTAGGTTGGTCTTACTCAGATTTTAAAGCTGAAACCAAGCATGAGAATGGATTTTCTGATTATATACTCAATGATAACGGCAAGCCTTTACTCCTAATTGAAGCAAAAAAAATAGGAGTTTTAATTGTTGGCACTGCAGAAAAAAATCGTGTCAGGCATTTAAAAATATCAGGGCCTGCTTTAAAAAATTCTATGAGTGGTATAGATCAGGCTACTAGCTACGCGGCACCTAATGGTTTATCAGTTGCAGTAGTCACAGATGGGATTGTCTGGATTATATTTAAGACATTCATTCCAGGCGAAAATTTTAAGACAAAGGATGCAATTGTATTCCCAAGTTTAGAGTCAGTAATCGCTGACTTTTCAATGTTTTTTGATCTTCTTGCGAAAGAAAAATTTAAGAAAAAAATATATAATTCGATTTTTGATGAAATCCATCAGAAGCGGTTGCTATTAGTTCAAAAATTAGTATCTCCAATTGAAGAGTCGGAAATAACAATCTCTCAGAAGTCCGAAATAGCTTTTGATTTGGATCAAATTTTTTCTACTTTTTTTGCTAAATTAACTGGTGATAATAATGAGAATTTATTGTTTGAGTGTTTTGTTGAATCTCACGAAAGTAGAATTGCTGATTTTTCACTTGAAAAAATGACAACAAGTGTGTTGGGAAATATTGTCCCATCTGGTAAAAATGTAGACGATGAACTTGCAATGTTAATCCAGTCTAATGTGGAAATCGAATCATCTCCTACTGAATCTGGACAAACTATATTTATAGTGGGGCCTACCGGCGCTGGTAAAACAACATTTCTTGATCGATTTTTTAAAAGAACATTATCAAAACTTATTAGAGATCAATGTGTTCTTATTCGAATAAATTGTTTAGATGCGACTGGTAAAGAGGATACTGCGTTAGATTGGATGACTGAAACTATTATTAAGGAGTTGGAGTCAGAGATTTATGTTAATGGAACCCCCGATTGGGATGATCTATTAGGTTTATACCATGGTGAATATCTTAAGAGGTCTAATGGCGTTGATAAACAGTTATATTTAAGGGATAAAAATGCATTTAAAGAAAAGTTTGGCCAATTCCTTGATGATAAGGTAGAGGGAGATCGAGAAGGTTATTTAAAACGATTGCTTGTGGACGCAGTAAAAAATAGAAAAATGCTGCCAATCTTATTAATTGATAACACTGATGAATTTTCAAGTGATTTTAAGCAAAAATTATTTCAATTTAGCCAAGCTTTGCGAAGACATATCTATCACTGTCTAGTGATTTTTCCCGTAACTGATAAGTCAGCATGGGCATTCTCGAAAACTGATATATTTGGTATTTATGCATCACGTTCATTTTTTTTACCAACTCCATCTCCTAGAGAAGTATTTCGTAAGCGTATTGATTTTTTGAAAAATAAACTTAATAAAGTTAGCTCGGATGGGGCCGCCAAGAAAAATTATTTTTCAAACAAGGGAATAAAAATATCTATTGATAATATAAATGGTTTTGCGCATATATTGGAAAGTGTATTTGTTGATCACGATTATACGTCAAAGACAATAGGTGAATTAACAAATTATAATATTCGACGTACACTGTTGTTATCTCAAAGAGTCATGACTTCTTCTGTATTGAAAATTGAAGATCTTATTAAATCATTCGTTGCGGGAGAGTCAGTAACTACTGATTTCACCAAATTTATGGATGCTCTGGTAAGAGGCGATTACGATATATATAAAAAAGGTGATAATCACGAAATATATCCCATATTTCAGGTTGATAGTGAGGTTAGGCAGTCACCGCTTTTAAAGCTGCGCATACTTTCACTTTTAGATTCCATGCGTAAGGGCAGTCGTTCAATAGAAGAAAAGCATCTACAAGTACAATCTATTATTGATTATTTTGACGCAATAGGGTGTGCAGAATCTGCTGTGGATCGTGCGCTGATTTCACTTATTGAGGCTGGTTTAATTGAGCTTTATGATACCTCTCTTCGCCAATTATCTACTGATCAGAATTTGGCAATTTCCTATAGGGGGATGGCACATTTACGATTGGCGTCTCGAAACAGTGTTTTTTTCTATCAGATGGCACTTACTACAGCTATTGCAGATGATGAGGTTGCTTCGAAAATATCTAGTATTTATAAATCAAATATAGAATCTCTAACAAAAATTGAAAATGTAATGGATGCTTTTTATAATTTTCTTGTTAATGAAGATGCAAAATTCATTTCTATTAATGTTGACCTTGATCAGTATCAGTGCCAAAAAGATTTATTTTCCGATTTAAAAGAATATACGCATAAAAAATTCGATCACAATCACGATCACGATTTGGTTGCTACTCTTGGGTATCAATATAAAGAAGGAATTATTAAAGTTGGCGTCATTGCTACTGTTGACTGGTTTGATGTGTCCAAAGGTTTCGGTTTCGCTGATGTTAGTGAGCTTGATGGTAGAGTATTTTTTCACTCAGATAAACTTAAAGAATATGACATCAAATCTATAAAAGATGGCGATAGAATATTATGCGATATTGCTCGAAATTCAAAAGGTATGTATATAGAAATTATTCATGATGTTGAAAACGATCCTAGTAAGGCTGAGGTGGTTGATTGCGAGGTAACTAGAGTATTTCATGATAGAGAATATGGCTTTGTTAAAATGATAGAAAGTAACCGAAGCGCTTTTTTTTATCTATCTATTTTTCCAAAGGAACAAAGAAAAAGCATTATTGAGGGTCAGCTTTTCAAAGCAGAAATTGGCCCGGATAGAAAAGGTGATGGGTTTCAAGTCAAGCGGATAGCATAGCGAGTTTTATTGCGTTTTGTCATGTTACTATCTAGGTAATTACAATGAGCAAACTATTTAAGTTAAAGGAGTGGCTAACAGTTGAGGAGGCGGCAAAGCATTTATCAACGGTGCTAGGGGAGGAGGTTGCTATTGCCGATATTTACAGGCTCACGTTGGATAAACACTTGGTATTGTCGATGAATTTCCCCAATGGTACGTATGGCAATTTAGGGGAAGCAGTTAGTCTTGAAAATACTAAGCGCTTCACGCCGCCAGCTGATTTGATGGAGGCTATGCGCAAGATTAATCCTGAGAGGGGTTCTGAAGAAATTATTGTTAGCGACTACATTGGTGATGGTCAATTTATTAATTGGGAAGAAAAAGTTGTTGCTATAGATGGCGTGTGGGATTTGGCAATGCTGGCCAGTGAGCGGATAGATGTTGAATATGTTTACCACCAATTAATTGGTGGGCCGAAAATTGATCTCGTTGGTCTTGATGGCGCGTTTGTAAAACAAGGTAATGTATTCTGTCGATTGGTTGAAAGTTTTGATGATAATGAATACCAAAAAGGTTCTCTGGCAGTAAAAAAACAATTAGAAAATTGTGTTGAAAACAATGAAATCCCTGAACAAAAAATCAAATCTATGTGGGATACATTTGATGCGGATCGTAAGGAATATTTAAAAGAAAGAGATTCACGCCCAAGACACAAGGATTACTTTCCCGCAGGTGGGTTACCTAAAGATGGAGTTTATACTGTTAAAACTGCGGCAATTGTGGGTTTTCTGAATCGTATTAACGAAAACCCTTTAAATGAAAGGCCTCTATCAACTAAAGAGCGAAACTCAATGCTTATCCTGATAGCTGCATTGTGCAAGGAAGCCAATTTTGACTTGCAGCAACGAGGTATTGCGGGTGCATTGGCAGCAAGTACAGAAACGCTAGGTAAACCGCTAACTGATGATACTATTCGCGGTATTCTTAAACAGGTTAAAGATTTACTTCAATAGCTTTCCACCTAAAACCGAATTCGGAATTTCATAAACCGAATTCGGCCTATCAATATCCGTAATCTACAAAAATAATGGCATGTTCAACAACACCCCAAGGGATACCAACATGCCTAAGACCATCCTACGACTTCCTTCTGTTAAATCTGAGTGCGGGCTTTCTCGCTCAACTTTATACCTGCGCATCACTCAAGGTTTATGGACAAAACCTATTTCATTAGGTGGCCGTTCTGTTGGTTGGCCAGCGAGTGAGGTCATCACTTTAAATAGCGCTCGCATTGCCGGTAAAACCGATAATGAAATTCGTGAGCTTGTGCAAACCTTAGAAGCTGATCGCAAGAAGGCATTGTGATTAAGCGCCGCCCCAACCACAGGCTGGTGAAAATCCACAGAAACTATACGGTGGAAGATATTGCTAATTTATTCAGCATCCACAAAAACACCGTACGTACCTGGATTAAAAATGGCTTGCCTTTGAGTGATGAAAAACGGCCTGCGTTAATTCTTGGGCGGGAGCTTGCAACATATTTACAAGCTCAAAAAACGAAAAATAAACAAACCTGTCAGCTGGGTGAAATGTATTGCTTGCGTTGTCGCGTACCGCGAAAACCGGTGGTTGATATGGTGGATTATGAAGTGATAAATCATAAGGTCGGCAACCTTGTTGCGCTCTGTTCGCACTGCAATGCGCTTATGAATAAACGAGTGAGTTTTTCTAAATTATCTTTAATTGAAGCACAAATGGGCATCACGTTTCCGCAGGCGCAAAAGCATATAAGTGATAGCAATCAATCCAGCCTAAACAGTGACTTTAATAGAGGACGATAAAACCATGAAAACACACAGTGCCGAAAACGAAAGAAGCAAGCGTCGCTACTTTACTTATTTGAAGGAAGCTAAGCGTCAAAGTGAGCCAACAGTAGATGCGGTTGCCAAGTCATTAGCGCGCTTTGAAGAATACAATAAAATGAAAGATTTTAAGTTGTTTAACTATCAACAAGCAGTCGCCTTTAAGAATCATCTTGCCGAACAAAATGGTAAACGCTCCGGTGAGAAATTAAGTAAAGCCACTTTGCACGCAACCCTTGCAAATTTGAAGCGTTTTTTTCAATGGTTATCAGGACAGCCAAGTTACAAGTCGCGCTTTCAATATTCGGATGCAGATTATTTTAACTTGTCTGAAAAGGATGTGCGTGTTGCAACGGCTAAGCGTGAACAAAAAGTGCCGACCTTGGAGCAAGTGAAACACGTTATCGCCCTAATGCCTACTCAAACGGACATTGAACTACGCAACAGAGCATTAGTTGCCTTTACCTTACTAACTGGCGCACGCGATAGCGCAATCGCTTCAATGCAGCTAAAGCATATTGATTTAGTGATGGGCAGTGTTTATCAGGATGCTCGTGATGTGCGTACCAAATTCAGCAAATCTTTTACCACTTACTTTTTTCCTGTAGGTGATGACATCAAAGTGATTGTTGAAGATTGGGTTAATTATCTGCGCGGGGAAAAGTTGTGGGGTAATGATGACCCGCTGTTTCCATCTACATTGATGCAATGCGGTGCGACCCATCAATTTGAAGTGGCAGGTTTAAATCGTAAGCAGTGGAGCAATGCCTCGCCCATTCGTAAAATATTGCGTGACGCATTTGAAGCCGCTGGTTTGCCATACTTTAACCCACATAGTTTTAGGCACATGCTTGTAAGGTATGGCCAAATCGTTTGCAAGAGTCCTGAGGACTTCAAAGCGTGGAGCCAGAATCTGGGTCATGAGCAGGTGCTAACAACCTTTCTAAGTTACGGCGATGTGGATTGCAGAAGGCAAGGGGAGATTATTAAGTTTTTGGGTAAGCCACAAAGCACTATGAGTTCTGACGTGGAAGCAATAGCAAAAGCCGTATGTAAGCAAATGCGTGAGGCTGAAGTGCTTTCTGCTCGGGCATATTAGTAAAGCATTCCTTCTAGGATTCGAAGTTTAGATTACAAACTTTTAAAGTAAACTATCATTAGTTGTCGGAAAGTCAATTGAAGGTAATTTCAACATGGGAAGAGCGAAGGCAATGTGGCAGGAAGAGCAGGACAGAGGTTTCACCTCTAATGTAGGAAAGTTTGTGTGTACAAATTGTTTTGACGAATATGCTCTGAAACAGTTTATTAAGGAACATAGCTCCTACAACTATTGTTCATATTGTGAAGAAACTGATGAAGAAATAATAGCATGTGAGTTGGATTCTTTGATAGAACATATATTGGAAAGCATTCAGTATGAATGGGGGCATCCCGCTAACGAAGGCCTTCCTTATGAAACACGTGAAGGTGGTTGGCAAGTTGCATCTGTATACGATACTTGGGAAATTATTGATGAGGTAGGCCTTGGTAATTACCACGGGGAAATTTATGACGATATATGTAAATCAATACACAATCAAGAGTGGTGTGAACGAGATCCTTTTTCCTTAAAAGGAAATCAGATTCTAATGTTCGGTTGGCAAAAATTCTCTGAATTTGTATGTAATACGGCGCGTTATGTTTTCTTTAAAGCTAATAATACAAATTATGATAGAGATCAACATGACGAAATGAATCCGGTTGATATATTGGATACTCTCGCAACTATAATAAAGAAACTTGATTTATTTGAAATAATAAGTGATTCGACCATAATCACAAGAACTAGAATTGTGAATCCAGAGGTGGAGTTAATATCAGCAAAACAACTTGGATCACCTCCTAATCAATTTGCAAATATGGCTAACAGAATGAGTCCTGCTGGCATACCTATGTTTTATGGTGCTTTTGATGTCGAAACGGCAATCAAAGAAACTTATGAGTTAACTCATGAAAACAAGAAGGCGATTTGCGGAATGTTTAAACCGACTCGGCCATTGATAGTAATAGACTTATCTAAAAAATCATATGTGCCGAGTTTATTTGATGAGCACGAAAGATCCTTGAGAAACGACATAAAATTTTTAATAGATTTTATAACAGATTTTACCAAACCAATTGAGAGAAGTGATAGGGCGCACATCGACTATGTTCCTACTCAAATTGTTACAGAATATATTCGACATGTTTTTAGAACTGAAGGCGGTGGCCAAATTGACGGTGTGGTATATCCCAGTTCAAAAAATGAAGGAAAAAATGCGATAGTGATTTTTGCTAATTCTGAGCAGTGTATAGAGCAGACAGATGTGATTGATAGTGGTTCTTTGCTTACTCTTATCGAGATTAAATCACAAGAGTTGAAAGGGGGGTAGTTTTGTGTCTAATTTTGTGCTTGCATTACTTTCCTCTAAATGAGTAAATACAATTCACGAATCTAATATTATGGGTGTCAATCATGCCGACTAAAAAGACCCCGACGAAGGCACAAGCAAGTAAAGCGGGCAAAAACCTGAGCGGATCATCCAGTGCTACGGTTAAGAGTAGTGCAGCAAAAGTGCTTGCAGAGAAGTCTGTAGCTGCTAGAAAGGTATATTCAGCACCTAAAACAGGAACAGTTTCTCGTGCAACAGCAAAGAGTGCAGTAAAGCAGGCGTCTACTACCCTCTCAAATTCAAAACCAACTTCATCATCTCGGAAAAAATAATATGGCAAGGCAGCCATACACTTCCTGTGTATTTATTAATTGTCCGTTTGATGAAGAATATAAATCTATACGTGATGCAATTGTTTTTGCAATTTATGATTGTGGTTTTATTCCACGTTGCGCTTTGGAAGAGAATAACGGCGGTAATATTCGATTCGATAAAATTCAAAAAATTATTGGTGAATGTAAGTTTGGCGTGCACGATATTTCAAGAACTGAATTGGATATTCATAATGGGCTTCCTCGTTTCAATATGCCGTTGGAGTTAGGTGTTTTCTTGGGGGCAAAGAGATTTGGAAGTGCTCAGCAAAGAACTAAGAATTGTCTTATCTTAGATCGTGATCAATATAGGTATCAGCAATTTATTTCAGATATTGCTGGTCAAGATATACGTTCTCATAACTCAGATGCTGATCAGGTAATAGGGCTGATTAGAGGTTGGCTGAGCGATGCTTCGGGTCGTCGTACAATACCGGGTGGTCGTGACATTTCACGACGTTATGCGGCATTTTTGGCTACGCTTCCTCACATTTGTTTAAATGCTAGATTGGAACTTGGTGAATTAACCTTTAATGACTTTTCGGTTTTTGCTTCAGGTTGGCTTTTAGAAAATGGAGCTGTTCCAGCCTAAAGAATTGAATTGTTGTAAGGTATCCCAATCAGCGTGGGGGCATATTTGGGGGCACATATTAACTTTTCTGTTTTTACATGTAGATAGATAAAGTATTGTGAGCAGTTTTACGAGTGTGACCACTGTACCAAATGCAAAGTTACTTTCTGTTTAGATTTAAAACCCGCGTAATTGCGGGTTTTTTTATGTCTGACGTTTCTGTTTGGTCCTATAAAATCTTATTGCGGCCTATGCTGCACGGACAGAATAGTGGGCGTATAAATAAGGGCTGGACTATAAATGGCGAGTAGCAATAAGCTTACAGAAGCTGCAATTAAGTAGGGCGAAGTCTAGGGAAAACGCCCTATAAATTACTGTATGTTAGCGGCATGTATTTAGAGGTGATTCCCACCGGCTCAAAATACTTCCGACTTAAGCACGGTTATGTTGGTAAAGCAAGTGGCTAGCCCTTGGTGTGTATCCAGCAGTTACTTTGACTAAGGCACGCGATGCTGGGAAATACCTGTCGCAAAAATGAAAATTCGTTTGCCTCATATTTCGCTTTGCGTAAGCAAGCTTTGGAAATTTTGCGTAAACTGCAACCTTTAACGGATTACGGGCAATATGTATTTCCAAGTGCAAGGCGTGGCGGAAGACCTTTATCTGAAAACGACGTATTAGCTGCTTTTGCGCACTTTGCGTTACACCAATGTAGCAAGTAACACCCCATGGTTTTCGTGTTGATTATATTGAGTAGCAGTTGGCTCACGTCGTAAAAGTGCAAATGGGCGCGCTTATAACAGAACAAAACATTTGCCAGAACGAAAAAAAGTGATGCAAGCTTGGGCGGATTATCTTGATGAATTAAAAATTAAAATAGACAAATTCTTGCTCGATTAAAAGGCGCGGCCACACAATCAATTACAAAAGAAAACGTTCGAAATCTACAGGTTCCGCTATTACCTAAGTGAACGCAGGATGAGGTAGTACAAAAGCTTTACGAGATTGAAAAAGAAACCCAATACCTAGAAGTCTACCAACAAAAAATCGCCGCACTCGACGAACTTAAAAAATCACTGTTGCATAAGGCCTTTAGTGGTGAGCTGTAAATATGCGCAACATAAAATTCAATACTTTATTTTTTTACGCTATAAAAAGGATGCCACGCAATGAAAATATTACCTACTGAATTTGACGGCCACGCCATTCGCCGTGTGTATGATGAAGAAACCGAAACCTGGTATTTTTCGGTTGTTGATGTGGTGCAGGTGCTAACGCAGCAACCGGAATATCAGGCCGCGCGCAAGTATTGGAAGGTATTGAAAGGCCGCTTGGCGAAGGAAGGCAGCCAACTGGTAACAAATTGTTACCAGTTGAAAATGCTCGCAGACGATGGCAAACAACGGCTTACGGATGCAGCCACGGCAGAAACCCTCTTGCGGTTGGTGCAATCTGTACCTAGCCCCAAAGCTGAGCCCATAAAACTCTGGCTGGCTAAAGTGGGTTACGAGCGTATGCAAGAAATGGCTGACCCTGGCCTCTCGCTTAATCGCGCTCGCGAAACATGGCAGCAACACGGGCGTAGTGAAAAATGGATTCAGCAGCGTATGACAGGGCAAGAAACCCGCAACAAGCTGACCGATTACTGGGCTGAACACGGTGTTAAAAAAGGTGATGAGTTTGCCATTCTCACCAACATCATTCACAAAGAATGGACGGATGTTAGTGTAAAAGAACATAAATCCATGAAAGGTTTACAAAGCCAAAACCTGCGCGACCATATGAGCGAAGCCGAACTGATTTTTACCGCGCTGGCGGAATTATCTACCCGTCAAATTGCAGAAACAGAAGACGCCACCGGCATGGCTGAAAACAAAATAGCCGCTAAACAAGGTGGTAGCATCGCCAAGCAAGCGCGCAAGGCATTGGAAGATAAAACGGGAAAACCCGTACTGTCGGCAGATAATTTTTTGCCGCCAACTAAGACGACACTCAATAAACCTGACGGCAAAAAATAGTCTTGCCTATCTGGCTATACTCTTTATTTTCTAGCCATAAGTTTCTTAGCGGCTAATAATTTGGCCCAAGGGATTGCAGAAACTACAGGTTCAGCAAATGTCAGCACAAGCACCGCTGCTGCCACTATGGGCGAAAAAGTAGGTGCTGGTGGTGGTGGCTTACCTTCCGGCGGAGATTCTGTCGCACAATGTAAAAAGGCTAACGGATGTTAACTTTGAAGAAAATTTGGTTGTGGTTATTATTAAAAAATCCTGCTGGGCTCGCTTACTTGTTAACCGTTTGTGGGATTGGACTTTTATATTTGCTGGCAAGCTTTTTGGGTTTAATAGAGGGAGCAAATATTCCTTTGGTTCTGCGTTATTGTGGCATAGCGGGAGCGTTGCTTTTTATTTCTATGCCTTTGCTTAGCAAATTAAATAAGTAACAGAAACAAAGAAAACTAATGTCAACAATAAATAAATATCTGTTTCGCTCTCGGCATTAAACCAATCTGCTCAATTTGTAATTGCAAAGTAGAAGCGGGGCCGCGTTTACTTTTTGCTTTTGTTGTAGGGCTTTCATACAACAAATCATCTACCTCTATGCCCATATCAACTATGAAATTAATTCAAGAATCTACATGCACATCTATCTAGGTTATTATTCTAAATCCCAAAATGAATGTTTTTCTTATGGATTTGTTTCGAGTGTAGAATTCATTCCTTTAGGCGCTCCTAAAAAAACGAACTACTTTTTGCAAAAACCGCGTTGAGATTTAAAAAATATCAACGCGGTTTTTTATTTTATTAATCGCCTTCGCTCAATGTTCGAAAATGCGCAATATGCTGATCCAGCTGCAAATTACTATCGACGCACATTGCGTAATACTCGTCCGATAAAAAACGACCAATACGAGCAAGCGTAGCAATATGAGCTAAAGAATGCTGTTGCGCTACATCCTGAATCGCTTTAAACAAAGTGGCGATATGGTTTAAATTCTCTGTGGCGAGATGGGTGGTATCAAAAGCGGTTAAGGCAAGT
Organism: Pseudomonadota bacterium; assembly: GCA_040385335.1. Classification (GTDB taxonomy): domain Bacteria; phylum Pseudomonadota; class Gammaproteobacteria; order Pseudomonadales; family Cellvibrionaceae; genus Cellvibrio. The sequence continues at coordinate 97,710 of JAZKHP010000029.1, read as the reverse complement.
TTTAAAGTATCGGATGGGGTTGGAATAGTATGTTTAGTCATGATGCGGTTTCCTAGTTAAAGTATTGAAAAATACCGCTAGGTAGCGGTTTATCCGCTTGTTAATCGAGAGACCAATCTCGGCAGATGGATTTACACCTGCGGGAGCAAGTATGGAGATGGGATAGAAAGGTGGCAAGTGATTTGTACTACCGCTTTGAAGCGTTAAGTAATCTAGACATTGCCGCGTAGCGGATTAATAAAACGAATGCATCCAGAAACCCAGCTCCATCGCGCGCGTTAGCAACGATGCCTATAAATATGGCAAGCCAGCACCGGATTAATGCTGACTTTGCTCCTGCGGAGTCGGCGCTATTGGGCCGATAGGAATTGCTAACTCACCGCCTCCAGAAAAAATTCTGTACTATCATTTTTTTTCGCCCTTCTTCACTTACCGTTTCACTACAAAAGAGTGCCATATGAATAACGAAAAGACCGGAGCCAAGTGTCCATTCAGTGCCGCCGCAGGTGTCGGCACAACCAATCGAGATTGGTGGCCGCAGCAATTGCGCCTGGACTTGCTGCATCAACATTCTTCAAAGTCTAATCCCATGGGCCAGGAATTTGATTACGCTCAAGCATTCAAAAGCCTCGATCTTGCCTCTGTCAAAAATGATCTCACTGCCTTAATGACAGATTCTCAGGACTGGTGGCCTGCGGATTTCGGGCATTACGGCGGGCTGTTTGTACGTATGGCTTGGCACAGTGCGGGCACTTACCGAATTGGTGATGGGCGTGGGGGAGCAGGTCGCGGCCAGCAGCGTTTTGCACCGCTTAACAGCTGGCCGGACGATGTGAATCTGGACAAGGCCCGCCGTTTGCTGTGGCCGATCAAACAGAAATACGGTGACAAAATTTCCTGGGCAGACTTGATCGTCCTTACCGGCAACGTGGCGTTGGAAAGCATGGGCTTTAAGACCTTCGGCTTCGCGGGTGGTCGTACGGATGTATGGGAACCGGACCATGATGTGTACTGGGGTCGCGAGACCAAGTGGCTTGGTGGGGATGTTCGCTATTCTCAGGGTTCACCGGGAGTCGCCGATAAACATGGTGTGCTGGTGAAGGATGACGATAGCGGAACGACGCATACACGGGATCTTGAAAATCCGCTGGCAGCGGTGCAGATGGGGTTGATTTACGTTAACCCGGAAGGCCCGGACGGCAAACCTGACCCGCTTGCTGCAGCCATCGACATTCGCGAAACTTTTGCGCGGATGGCCATGAATGATGAAGAGACGGTTGCGCTGATTGCCGGAGGGCACAGCTTCGGCAAAACCCATGGTGCGGCGTCGGCTGAACATGTTGCAGAAGAGTCAGAGGCGGCGGGTATTGAGGCACAAGGCTTCGGCTGGAAGAATAGTTTCGGCAGCGGCAAGGGTGGCGACACTATCACTAGTGGGTTGGAGGTTACCTGGACAACAACGCCCACGCAGTGGAGCAACAACTTCTTCGAGAACCTGTTCGGTTTTGAATGGGAGCTGACAAAGAGCCCAGCTGGCGCGCAGCAATGGGTTGCTAAAGGCGGCGACGGATTGATCCCCGATGCACACGACCTCACTAAACGTCATCGCCCAACAATGTTGACGACGGATCTTTCGTTGCGAGTAGACCCGGCTTACGAACAGATCTCGCGGCGTTTTCTTGAGAACCCTGATCAGTTTGCTGATGCATTCGCACGTGCTTGGTTCAAATTAACACACCGCGACATGGGCCCAAGTGTTCGCTACCTTGGCCCTGAAGTACCGGCTGAAGAGCTTATCTGGCAAGACCCGATTCCCGCCGTAGACCATGCGCTAATCGATCCGCAAGATGTCGCGGTTCTTATGAGCAAGATGCTGGGGTCGGGTTTAACTATTCCCCAGCTTGTTTCGACCGCGTGGGCGTCAGCGTCTACCTTCCGCGGTTCCGATAAGCGCGGCGGCGCGAACGGTGCGCGTATTCGCTTGGCGCCGCAGAAAGATTGGAATGTCAATCAACCAGAGAAATTGGGCAGGGTGCTTCAAGTGCTGGAGCAAATTCGCAGTGAGTTTAATTCCACGCAGTCCGGCGGTAAAAAGGTGTCTTTAGCAGATCTGATCGTGCTGGCCGGTAACGCTGGCGTGGAGCAAGCAGCGAAAAACGCCGGTCATGAAGTCGATGTTCCTTTCACCCCAGGGCGTATGGACGCTTCTCAGGAGCAGACTGATGTGCAGTCGTTCGCGCCGCTTGAGCCAATCGCGGACGGTTTTCGGAATTATCAGAAGACACGCTACAGTGTGCCGTCCGAGGTACTGCTAATTGATCGAGCGCAACTACTTACGTTAACGGGTCCAGAGATGACTGTCCTTATTGGTGGCCTGCGTGTATTGGGGACCAATGTCGGTCAGGCGCAGGACGGGGTCTTCACCAAGAAGCCGGGCACTTTGAGCAACGACTTTTTCGTCAACCTCCTTGATATGCGCACCGAGTGGAAACCTGCCTCAGCCGAAAAGTTCGAGGGGCGCGACCGTAAGACGGGTGAGCTTCAGTGGACCGCCACCCGCGTCGATCTGATCTTCGGTTCGAATGCGCAGTTGCGCGCATTTGCTGAGGTTTATGCAGCTGCTGATGCCGGGAAAAAGTTCGTTGGGGATTTCGTGGCCGCCTGGACAAAGGTTATGAATCTTGATCGTTTCGATATAGTGTGACGCGAGCCTGGATTTTGATAGGAAAATTAAGGAGGGTGCGTATTCTTAGGTAAGCGGATAGGATTCATCATTGTCGAGTCACCCTATTAGGCGACTCCCGGGTGCCGCTGGTGCCTGGGAGTTTTAGCAAACAAATAATTTTATTTATGATAAAGAAACGAATGAGGTTTTTATTGCGATTGATCAAAGGACGGAAGATAAAGTGAAGGGCAATAAGTCGCCTTGCCGTATTGAGAAATGTAACAACCCTAGCTTATCTGTTCCGTAGCAGCTTTTTCGCGATTGCGGTACTTTGAAGGCGGTATCCCCACCACACGCTTGAAAAAACGATGAAAGGCCGATGGGCTGTTAAAGCCGCATTTATAAACGATATCCAGAATGACATCTTTGGAATCTTCAACCATCAATAGCCGTTTGGCCTCTTCAATGCGGAAGCGATTAATAAACTCAAAAAAATTTGAACCATAGTGCGAATTGATAATATTTGAAACGTCGCGTGGTCGAAGTCCTATCTGTTCGGAAAAACTTTTCAGATTAATATCACTATTCAGATGCAGCTTCTGCGTTTGAATGCCGCGCTCGATGGCGGCGATTTTTTCTTTGGGCGGTTCTATTTCTGCCGGTTTAGCCTCTTCCTCCGTTGGTAACATATTTAATTGGCGTGTATTGACCAGTCCAAAAACAAACAGAGTATTCAGCAGTACAGCGGTAAGGTAATTGTTCAAATTGCCTACTAAATTGTTAGCTTCACTACTGATATCACCACTTATTACGTAACCAATAAATGACCAAAACCAACGCAGAAAAAATCCCGCCAACACTATATCGACAGCTAAAAGTTCTAATTGGGAAATACTTGAATACAACTGCTTCATTTCTTGGCGTCGACGGCGTTCAGCATAAAAGCAAGCAATTACATATGCCACCGGTAGGGATTTAAACGCGGCCCATAAAAATTTTATCGCGAGGTTGCTATTGGCAGGGCTAGTTGCCCAATGCGAAGGCAACCATTCCTCCAGAGTGATGTTGAAAACCAGAATAATACCTACGGATACCAATGCCGGCAGCAAATGTATCGCTTTCGACCACCGCCACAAATGAGTACCGCTAGAAAGTGAATGCAGATAGAGATACAGCGTTGGGCCTTCCAACAACAGGCACGCAGAAACTATTGCTGGAGCAATGGTCCAGCTAGCAATTAAAGGTTGCAGATAAGCGTTCCAAATTATCAACTCGCTAATGAGCGTACCGGCTACCAGCAAAAATAAGAACGCCAGTATTCGACTTGCCACCCGTTGTTTGCTCGATATCAACCCAAAAAAAGCGCACAGAAAAACTGATTCCAGAATGGAGACAATCATGATGACATCGTGAATGTTAAGAAAATTATTTTTCATTATGATTGTAACCGTCTGTTGGCAATTTGCCGGAGTCTTAACTGGCATTGCATTTTATTAGTTGCACCATTGAACCACTTTTTTAATTAATTTCCAGTATTTTTATTGAGTTGTGTGGATGAAACCGGTTGTAGTAACAAAAGGTTTGTTGGGTAATATTGATTCACTCATGGGTAGAGTATTTTTAATCTTCATTGATTGCGTAACCAAAAATTGCTTCACTAATACATGTTGTTTGTAGCTTCTGCGAATATCAGAATGTTGTGCACTTTCTGCATTTCGTAAATCAGGAGTGTTATTTTTTCATTTAATGGGATCGATTTTGAGAATTTTTGGGAGGCGGTTAATCGCTTTGGGCAAGCAGAATCAAGAATATTTTTTGTTATTATCCCGAATTGTTTGGCTGACCCTGTATTGAATCCAATGCATTAATTGCAAGCGTGGTGCTAGACTCTAACTCCTACTTTAGGTTGCGGTGTAAAGTAGGTAGGATTGAATCTTACTAGATTGCGATATTCAACTCACTTCACCGTTGCGTTGACATAATCAATTCAGTTTTAAATAGGGATGCAGTATCTAATAATTAAGTTCGCGTTAGACACGGATAAGGGAGTCAACCTGCATACTTCACTTCAGTTTTCTCGCAAAGTGCGCTGCGACCCATTTTGATTTAACATCGTAATTTTCAGCTATAAGAGCTTCTTTTCACGCTGCTAACGCAAGGAAGGAGCTTGCGTCGTACTAGTTGCGGCATAAGCCGCCTGAATAAATCCAGATTGATAGCATCCAATTCCAACCTAAAACTCTCTTTTCTCGCATGATGATCTATAACTATAGGAGCCTGAATCAGTAAAGGAACCTGAATAACTCAAGGGATCGGGAAGTTTTAAACGGATCACCTGACTTTCCTAAAAAGACTATAACTCTTATGAAAAGACACTCTTCATTTTCTTTTCTCCTAATTGCGTTGATCTTGCAAGTTAACTTTTTCAGCTTGAATGCCCATGCGCAGGATTACCCCAGGCAAATTAATTTCCGCAATATTATGCAAAACCAGGATATTGCCTTGGGCGAGGTGGAATCTATCATTCAGGACCACGAGGGATTTATGTGGCTGGGTGGTCGTAATGCCTTGCTGCGCTATGATGGGTATGATTTTTTATCAGTATTGATTGCCGATGATATTCATGATCTTTCGCAAACACCACCCATAATCCAAGTGTTAGAAATATTTGAAGATAGCCGTCAGGATATGTGGGTCGCAATGCGCTCCGGTCTATTTAAGTACGACCGCGCTCGCGAAGTGCTGATGCGCTTAAAGCTCCCTAACGGCGATGACTTTTTACTTTCTCGAGCCGCTGTTAACGCACTGGCTGAAGCTCCCACCGGTGAAATATTGGCGGGCTTCGCTGATGGCCTGGCTATCATAGACCCCAAAACGCTGGCTACCCAGCTAATTGCGCACAAGGAGGGCGATGCAAATACGCCTCCGAGTGATCTCATTTATGACGTTCTAGTTGATCAGCAAGGCATGGTCTGGATTGGTATTGAGGAAGGGGTTGTACGCATCGAGTGGGCGACCAAAAAACTGACCTTTTTTATCCCTGACCCCAATAATCCCAGATCTACTGCTGATAATGGCATTAAGACTATTGCTCAAGATCAAAAAGGCGATATGTGGTTTGGCTCAAATAAAGGTATTTTCCGATTAAATTCTATTAGCGGAGCTATTAAACGTTATATTAATGACCCCAATGATCCTTACAGTATTGCCAACAACTTAACGCGCCAAATATTAGTCGACAAAAATGGTTGGGTGTGGACCGGAAGTGATAAGGCTGGGATCAGTCTTTATGATGAGCCAAATGATCGCTTTATACGCTTTCAACACGAAGAGGGGCGCGAAAGTTCCTTAAGCACCAATATAATTCGGCGCATTTATCAGGACGATAGCGGTGATATGTGGATAGGTACCTATCCTTCAGGAGCGAACTTTTATGATCGCTCGACTTCGGCTATAACGGTTTATCGAAAAGAGAATGATTTAAGCCGGGGCTTACTCGACAATAATGTTGAAGCCATCGAAGAAGATAAGAATGGAAACCTCTGGATTGGTGCCGGGGGCGTTACTCGCTACAACCCCACCAATGGCACCTTCACACATTATCAACACACAGATGGAAGTGATTCTCGCAGTGATTCCACGTCGATTATGAATGGTGTGGTCGACTCAGATGGGGAAATACGTTTTGGCTCCTGGGCGCATGGTATTCAGCTTTACAACCCTAACACAGACTCCTTTGAAGAAGTGCCTGCAGACGCTACTCTGGTTCGTAAAGGGATAAAAAGCAGCGACAAATTGAACGATCAAATGGTGTGGAGTGTCTACGAAGATAAGCGCAAAAATCTCTGGATTAGTACGCATTTTAACGGCCTGACCAAATACAATAAAAAAACCGATACTTACACTTTTTATCCGGCTGTATCTACTGACCCCAACAGCATTAGTAACAATGTGGTTTGGGGGGTATTAGAAGACTCCAAGGGGCGCTTTTGGGTGGGCACTTCTGGCGGTTTAAATTTAATGGATCGCGACCAGGAAACATTCAAACGCTACTTATCCAAGCCTGGCGATCCCCATAGCCTTGCCAACAATTCTATATTGTCTATCTATGAAGATAAAAAAGGGCGGCTTTGGTTCGGCACAGATGCAGGTCTACATTTATTTCATCCGGAAACAGATGATTTTTCGGTGTACAACACCAAGGATGGATTTATTGATAACGGCATTCGCGCAATCATCGAAGATCAACTCGGTAATTTATGGCTGGGCACTAATAACGGTGTAGTTATGTTTAACGCCGACAGTAAAATTGTCCGCAATTATATGCGCTACAACGGCGAAAAAATCGGTGGCATAGCCACCGGTGCGGCCCTCGCTACACACAAAGGTGAAATGGTATTCGGTGCAAAAACGGGTCTGTATATTTTTGATGTTAATAAGCTTGCAACCAATAAAAAAATACCGCCCCTTGCATTAACAGAATTTCGCATCTTCACCAAAAAAATTCCCATTGATGGCCCCGATAAAATTCTAAGTAAAGTGATTAATCAAACGGATCAGATCACGCTGGATTATACAAAATCCATGATCTCGTTTAATTTTGCTGCGTTGAATTATCGTGACTCCGATAAAAATCAATATGCCTATAAGTTGGAAGGCTTCGACGATAAATGGCGCGAGGTGGGCAATCAGCGCACTGCACTTTATACCAACCTTGATGCAGGTAATTATATTTTTAAAGTCAAGGCCAGCAATAATGACGGCTTGTGGAATGAAGTAGGTAAATCCATTAATGTGAATCAATTACCACCACCCTGGAAAACCTGGTGGGCCTACACACTCTATGCGTTAGCAATAATGGCTGCCATTGTTCTATTTGTTCATTCGCAACGTAGAAAGCGCCGTTTAGTCGAAGAGCAAAACCGCCTGTTAGAAATTAAAGTATTTGAACGAACTGCGGAATTGCGTGAGAAGAATAATGATATTCAAACTATGCTCAGCAATATGCACCAAGGACTGTTTACCGTCGAAGTGAACGGAAATATTCATCCGGAATATTCGCATTTCCTGGAAGATATTTTTGAGACCAAAGATATTGCAGGTCGCAATGCAATGAATTTATTGTTCAGTCATGCCGATCTTGGCAGTGACACATTTGACAGTATAAAGACCACCATAAGTTCAATTATTGGTGAAGACGAAATTAATTACGAACTCAATACCCATTTGTTACTGACTGAATATGAAGTGAGTTTTAATGGCAAACCTAAATGCCTATCACTGGATTGGAATCCAATTTTAATTAATAGTGTAGTTGGCAAACTGATGGTGTCAGTGCGTGATGTTACGCGGCTAAAACAACTGGAGCGCGATGCACTAACAAAAAAACGCGAATTGGATATTATCAGTCAATTATTAAATATACCGGCAAAAAAATATTTAACATTCGCCACTTCAACTAAACGTTTTATTGCAGAAAATCGCGAGTATATTGCACGCAATGAGCAGAGAAGCGATACCGTGATCGCGTTGTTATTTCGCAATATGCACACAATTAAAGGCAACTGCCGCACCTTTGGCTTGCGTTTTTTTAGCGATGCTGCGCATGAAGTAGAATCGGTTTACAGCGCCCTCAAAACTGACGCAAGCGTGAATTGGGATCGCGAGCAATTATTGGTTGACTTGGTGCGTGTTGAAAACTTGTTACAAGAATATGAATATGTTTACTACACAATATTAAGGCGTGGTGATAAGGGCCGTGACCACAATGGTTTTTGGGCTGACAGTAAAGCCATAGACACAATTCAGCAGGGTATAGGCGCTATGTTTCGCAAATTCCCGCCGCAGGACACGGAAGAATTGATGCCCATACAATCACTGCTGAATGTCGCTTTATCTGTTCCTATTAGCGATGTGCTGGCTGACATAGTGGGCTCATTGCCATCGCTTGCCGTACAGCTTAATAAAGATGCACCAAGGGTTGTGATTAATGATAATCATGTACGAATTAAAGCAACGGCCACGGAATTAATAACAAATATTTTTGCACATATTTTACGTAATTGTATCGATCATGGGATTGAGCTTCCGGCAGCTCGTATACAAGCTGGCAAACCCACCAGTGGTACTATTGAAGTGTGCGCCCGGATCGAAAATCAAAAGCTATATTTGCACGTTAAAGATGATGGCCAGGGTGTAAATATCGATAGACTTTTCACAGGAGGTATAGCTGCCGGTAATTGGAGCGGGGAAGATCAGCCCAGTCATAATGAAATTGCCTATTTGATTTTTGCATCCGGTATTTCGACAAAGGAGCAGGTGACAGATATTTCCGGTCGCGGTGTTGGAATGGATGCGGTAAAACAATTTTTGCTCGCTCAGGGTGGCGATATCACTTTGCGTCTTTTGGGGCCAGATGCAAGTGGAAACAAGTTTGCAAGCGGAGTGATGATACCCTTTGAGTTGGTCATCGAATTACCACCGAATACATTTACTGCTGCGGCGTAAAATTGCCAGAGGTTTTTGTACATTGCGTAAGTAGATATTCTATGCGGAAGTTGGTGACCAGCTTTTCCAGAATAAAACAGTTACATTTTATGTTCTTTATGAGTTGAGTAGCTTTGCTGAGCTATAGAACAATATTTTCTTACACAAAGACCTTGGCTGAAAATATAGACGAATCTCGCCTTTAATCAGGAAAACTCGCCCTCTCACATGAAATATAAGTATCAATAACTTCCCGCTGCATCCAACCGAGTGAAGCCGATCTGCTATTCATTTTTATTGGTTGCGTCTCTTATTGTTTCATTTTGTTACATATTCTTCATCAATAGCTGTTCAGATTGATACATTATTAAATAGATTTCTCCTACTTTGCGTTGCGACTTAAAGTAGGTTGGCAACTTATCCTTCTATTCCCAATACTGTATTTGCTTTCTTTGCGGCAAACAGCAAGAGAATGCTGACAATACCAATGACCGGTTTGGTTCGTTTGATGTTGTCATCCTTAATAAAAATAATTCGGGAATACAACAATGACTAGTACCGTAGTGAGCTTGCCGTAATCAGCCTGGTAATGGCTATATTTTAGTATTCATCACCATATCTTCTTTTTATCTGAGCACCAGCTTATGGGCATTGCTTTGCCTGAATTTTCAAGACAAACGCTTTTCTTTCAAAATAAAAATCAACTTTTTAATTGAGAACAAAAATGAAATATACAAAAATTGCCAGTATTTTAGGTCTCGCGCTCTTTTCCGGGTGTGTTACCGCTGCGTCATTGTTAGAGCATGTCGAGTCTGAATCGGGAATACGATCAGGGTATACGGGCACTATCGCTTCTCCATTTCCTGGAATTGTTACCTTTGCGAATGGTGATAGTGTGCAACATTCCACCGCAAAATTTAGTAACGCCCCTGGAATATTCAGCATCAATGTGCGTGGCGCAAGCTCTAATGCCAACGCAGCTGGAATAGCTGTCTATGTTGGTGGGCAGAAAGTTGGTGCCACTAGTTTCACTGGCACGGCTGCATCAACAAAATCAATTCAGTTTCAAATAAATGCAGCACCTGGCAATTCACTCATTAAGTTTGTATTAGAAACAGATAATGGTGCTAACGATACATTTTTGGATTGGTATGAACTGTCTTACGTGGGGCCAATTCCACCGCCACCAGCTCCACCTGTGTTGCCGGCGAAAGGTGCATATGAAAGCGGAGTTTATCGAAATTTATTTGCGGAGGCGGGCTATACCCAAGCCGAGATCACCGCCAAGGTAAATGCGGCCTACGCTCAGCTTTTTCACAGTAGCAGTAAATCACAAGAAAGTGGTGAAGCAATTTTTATTGCAATGCCTAACGATTCCAGCATGGCCTACATCTGGGATACGGGCAGTAACGACGTGCGCAGCGAAGGTCTTTCTTACGGGATGATGATGGCTGTGCAAATGAACCGTCAAGACGATTTCAATAAATTATGGAAGTGGGCCACTACCTATACGCTGAATAAATCCGGTGATATGAAGGGTTATTTCGCTTGGCAAACGTCAACTGCTGGTGGAATTATTGATAAAAGTCCGGCTCCTGATGGCGAAGAATATTTCGTTACTGCTTTATTTTTTGCTTCCAATCGTTGGGGTGACGGTGCGGGTATTTTTAACTACCGCGAGCAAGCCAATAAATTATTGGATGATATGTTTAGCAATGGCGAGACTCGCTACAACAATCAAGGCCAATTGGAAAACTTTAGTTTATTTGATCATCAAACCAAGCAAGTTGTCTTTTCACCGGCAACTCCGACCGATCGCAACTGGACTGATCCCTCATATCATTTGCCAGCCTTCTATGAGCTCTGGGCATTGTGGGCAGATCGCAACAATTCGTTCTGGGCTGATCTGGCAGTTAGTAGTCGCGCGTTTCTAAAAACCACTGTTCATCCTGTCACCGGCTTGAGTCCAGATTATGCGTATTTTGATGGTCGTCCTCACGGTGAGTATCAACATTGGAAAGATACTTTTCAATACGATGCCTGGCGGACTGTAAGTAATTCTTCAATCGATTATGCCTGGTTTAAAAAGGACCAGTGGGCCGTTACTTATGCTGAGCGCTTGCAAGCTTTCTTCACTAGCAAAAGCGTAGGGTCCTATGGTTCCTTATTTGAATTGAATGGTGATGCTTATGAAAACAACAAGGACCATTCTCCTGGCTTGGTGGCCATGAATGCTGTTGCTACCCTTGCTTCAGGGAAAACAGAATCCTGGGCATTTGTTCAAGAGCTGTGGAATACCCCAGTGCCCACTGGAAAATACCGCTATTACGACGGCAGTCTCTATATGTTTGGCCTGCTGGCAGCAAGCGGAAACTACAAAATTTATTGTCCCAACAATTCCTGTGGTGGTACTACTACCTCATCTCCATCCACGAGTAGCTCAAGTTCGTCTTCCAGTAGCTCAAGTTCATCCTCCAGCAGCTCAATTTCATCCTCCAGTAGCTCAGGTTCAGGTATAGGCACCATAATTGAGGCAGAAAGCCGTATTGATGAGCGCGGTACTGTAATAGAAGCCAAGCCGGGTAGTGGCCATAACGTTGGCTACATTGACGCCGGGGATTGGCTGGTTTACCCCGTGAATATCCCAACCGCAGGTAGTTATGTCGTTACTTATCAAATTGCCAGCTTGAATGGTGGCGGTGTCATTAAGTTAGAGAAAACGGGTGGTAGCAAATCTTATGGCACTGTCAATGTTCCAGGCACAGGTGGCTGGCAAACATGGATACCTATCACGCAAGTCGTTACTTTGTCAGCAGGAGTGCAAGAGATTGCCATAGTGGCCAATGTCGGTGGATTTAATATTGACTGGTTCCGAATTGATCCGGTTGTTGTTGGCAGCGGTAATAAAATTAGCAATAGCGGTTTTGACAGCGGTATGGCCGGTTGGACTGTCAACTATAGCAATGGTGCGGGTGCCACTAACGGTGTGCAAAACGGTACTGCTTTTGTGTGGATTGCAACGGGTGGAACTAATACGTGGGATGTGCAGCTCGCGCAAACTACCACCATTACTCAGGGCAAGCGTTATAAAGTTGACTTTGATGCCAGGATAACCGAGGGATCAACCCGTACCCTTGGCGTGAATATTGAGAAGAGCATCGCTCCCTGGACTAATTACGGTATTACCACATTTGCCCTGGGCACCTCCTGGAACCACTACACCTACACCTACAATGCGGTGAGTACCAGCGATGCCCAGGCGCGCCTGGTGTTCCAGCTCGGTGTTAATACCAGCGATATCAATATCGATAACATTACGTTAATCGAACTTTAGCGACAAAATTAACGTTTAAAAAAAGAAACCTCAGGGGGCTTGCCCCCTGGATTCAGGTTAATTAAGTCTTGAAAACGCTGAATGGTGATATGCCAATCAAAATCGGCCCAAGCCACATCACTTGTAGCCAAATAGGCCGTTTTGAAAGTGTTTCTTGTTGTTCCATTTCGTTACAAATTTCATTAATGGTTGCTCTTAAATGATACGTTTTATAAATAAGATAAATATTGATCTCCTACTTTGCGTTGCGGCTCAAAGTAGGTGGCGGCTCATTCCTTTAGTCCGAATACTGTATTCAACTTGCTGTGTAGTTTTTTTCGCGAGAAAAAAACAGCAAGAAATGTGGCAATACCAATGACCGGTCCGGTTGCTTGATGTTGTCATCCTAAATAAAAATAATTCGGGAAATATAAAAATGAATATTCATCGTTTAAACGCGATACCCACCCGCAATACCGGCAAAGTATCGCTCACGCGAAAAACAATTTCTACCTTATTAAAAACCCTTGGCGGCCTAGCCTTGCTTGGCTGTATAGCTAGCGCTAGTGCAGTTGCTCCCATCACTGTAAGCGGCAATAAAGTTCTTTTTGGTGGTCAAGTTGGTAGTGTGGCCGGTAACAGTATGTTCTGGAGTAATACTGGCTGGGGTCAGGAGAAATACTACAATGCGAATGTAGTTTCCTGGCTAAAAAATGATTGGAAATCCAAATTGGTTCGCGCGGCTATGGGTGCGGATACAGAGGCCGGCGGTGGATACTTAACCGATACTTCCAACAAAACTCGTGTGTTCGCACTGGTTGACGCAGCTATCGCCAACGATATGTATGTGATTATTGATTGGCACTCACACACGGCGCACCAGACTCGGGCTCAGGCCATCACCTTTTTTAAAGAAATGGCGACTAAATATGGCCACACCAATAACGTAATCTATGAAATTTTTAATGAACCGAAACAAATTTCATGGGCAAATGACGTTAAACCTTATGCTCAGGCCGTTATATCTGCAATTCGTGAAATAGATCCTGACAACTTGATTGTTGTAGGTACACCTACCTGGTCACAAGACGTAGATGTTGCCTCAACAAGCCCAATTACGGGTTACGCGAATATTGCTTACACCTTGCATTTCTATGCGGGCACTCATGGTCAGTCCCTTCGCAACAAAGCGCAAACGGCATTGAATAATGGAATCGCTTTATTTGTGACTGAATGGGGTTCCGTAAATGCTGACGGGAACGGTGCCGTAAATTACGGTGAAACGGAGGCTTGGGTTGCATTTATGAAAGCTAATAACATTAGTAATGCTAATTGGGCTTTATCTGATAAAGCAGAAGGCTCGAGTGCTTTAGTTCCAGGCGCAAGCAATACCGGTGGTTGGACAAGTAATCAGTTAACTGCTTCAGGTGCTTTGGCTAAAGACATTATTTCTAATTGGCCAAGTACAGGCGGTGGAACTGACGATCCGGTAGTTCCGGCATGCACCACCGTAAATTTGCCCGGTACTATCCAGGCCGAAAATACTTGCAAGATGAGTGGTATCAAACTCGAGACCACTTCTGATCTAGGTGATGGCAAAAATGTAGGCTGGATTGATGCCGGAGATTGGATGACGTACAAGGTTAATATCCCAGCGGCGGGTAGCTATAAGGTGTCTTATCGCGTTGCCAGCTTGAATGGCGGCGGTGTTATTCAGTTAGAGAAAGCCGGTGGTAGCCCCCTTTATGGCACTGTCAATGTTCCGAGTACGGGGGGCTGGCAAACATGGGTAACTATCACGCATGTGGTTAGTTTGCCTGCTGGCGTACAAGAAATTGGACTTGCGGCTAAATCCGGCGGGTTTAATCTTAACTGGTTCAAAATTGATCCAGTTGACCTCGGTGGTATTAACAAGCTCATCAATAGCGACTTTAACAATGGCATGGCCAATTGGACTGTTAACTCGGGCAATGGCGCAGGGGCAACCTCAGGTGTGCAAGGTGGTTCAGCCTATGTGTGGATTACAACGGGTGGCACTAATGTCTGGGATATCCAACTCTCGCAAAATACCACCATTACTCAAGGCAAACGCTACAAAGTGGACTTTGATGCCAGGATAACTGAGGGATCAACCCGTACCCTTAGTGTGAACATTGAGAAAAATATTGCTCCCTGGACTAATTACGGTACTACCACGTTTACCCTGGGCACCTCCTGGAAACACTTTACCTACACCTACAATGCGGTGAGTGCCAGCGATGCCCAGGCACGCCTGGTGTTCCAGCTCGGGGTGAATACCAGTGACGTCAATGTCGATAACATTACGCTCACTGAACTTTAACGAAAGAAATATCAGAGGTTTTTAGAAAGTTCTGCTTGGCCCCAGGTCAATCAAAACGGACTACTCGGTCATTGATGGCAGAGCAGTCCGTTTTTGAAAGAATTTCTTTTTACCGACAAAAATTAACTTTCAATAATAAAGATAAAGGTATTCGTTATGTTTACAACTAAAGGTTTAGCTCCATTATTGTTCATTCTGATGGCAAGCCTGGCGGCTACTTTTGCCAATGCGAAACCCTACAAATGTGCAGAAATCTACAGCAAACAAACCTATAAATATGGGCGCTATGAAATGCGCATGAAGGTTGCCAAAGGCAGCGGTGTACTTTCAAATTTTTTTACCTATAAAAATGGCTCACAAATTGGTAATACTTTTTGGGAAGAGATAGACATTGAAGTTTTCGGTAAAAACAACGCTACGCAATGGCAGAGCAACGTTATTATCGGAACCTCCCGCCCTACCACCAAAACCGAAGGTGTTCACACAGCACCAGTCTCATTGGGTGATGACTACCACACTTACGTTCTGGAATGGACACCTGATTATGTCGCCTGGTTTGTCGATGGTAGTGAAGTGCGCCGTATCCCCGGCGGGCAATTTGTTACCGGCCTGACTAGCCCGCAGGATATGCGCTTTAGTATCTGGGCCGCGAATATTGCCTCCTGGGTTGGAAACTGGGACCCTAATATTCTGCCGGTTTATCAATTTGTTAACTACCTGGACTACAAGCCATATAACGCTTCAACTAACACTTTTGTTGCTGGCTGGCGTGACGATTTCAATACCTTTGATACTAATCGCTGGGCAAAAGCCGATTGGGAACATGGCGACAGCTACGCCGACTATCACCCCGCTAATGTTGTGGTAAAAGACGGCACACTCGTGCTTGCGCTGACCCATTATTACGCAACTGGTTTTAATGGCGCAGTGCCCGTCGACAAAGGTGATATCGATATCGTTACTACCGGTACTCTGATACAGGCAGAAAACTCCGCTAATAAATCCGGTACTGAAGTAGAACGCACCAACGATACGGATGGGGGTTCAAATGTTGGCTGGATTAATACCGGGAATTGGCTGGTTTACCCCGTGAATATCCCAACGGCAGGTAATTATATTGTGTCTTATCGCGTTGCCAGCTTGAATGGCGGTGGTGTTATTCAGTTAGAGAAAGCTGGTGGTAACCCCATCTACGGCACTGTCAATGTTCCTGGCACGGGTGGCTGGCAAACCTGGGTAACCATGACGCATGTCGTTAGTTTGCCCGCAGGAATACAAGATATCGGCATAGTGGCTAAATCCGGAGGGTTTAATCTTAACTGGTTCAAAATTGATCCAGTTGATCCTCTCCCCAAGCTCATCATCAATAGCAACTTTAACAATGGCATGGCCAATTGGACGGTCAACTCTGGCAATGGCGCGGGTGCGACGTCAGGCGTGCAAAACGGTACTGCCTATGTGTGGATTGCAACGGGTGGCACTAATATCTGGGATGTCCAACTCTCGCATAACATGACCATTGCTCAGGGCAAACGCTACAAAGTGGACTTTGATGCCAGAATAACCGAGGGATCAACCCGTACCCTTAAGGTGAACATTGAGAAGAATATTGCTCCCTGGACTAATTACGGTACTACCACGTTTACCCTGGGCACCTCCTGGAAACACTTCACCTACACCTACGATGCGGTGACTGCCAGTGATGCCCAGGCACGCCTGCTGTTCCAGCTCGGGGTGAATACCAGCGACGTCAATGTCGATAACATTACGCTCACTGAACTGTAACGACCAACATGAATATTTAAGCGTTTATGCAACGTACTTTTATTGATAACGATTAAATACAGATTATGAGGAATCAAATGAAAACAATAACGTTAAAACAAATGCTAGCTATTTTTGTCTGGCTGAGTATTGCCTGTTGTACATTGAGTGTTGGTATTGCGAAAGCGGCCACCGTTGATTTGTTAGTGCTCTATGACACCCATTCTAAAAATTATTTTAGTGGCGATCCCAACACAGCCATGATTAATTGGGTTAACCAAATGAATGCAGCCTATAGCGCTAGCCAGGTGGATATCCAATTGCGCTTGGTAGGGGTCATTCAGCATGAGCAGGGTGGTGCAGATCAAAAATCAGTATTGAACAATCTTAGCGTTGATACTACGGCAATTGCTTTGCGTGATCAGTTAGGGGCTGACTTTGTATCACAACTTCACAAAACGGGGGAGTGCGGTGTTGGTTTTATCGCAGTCCATAAAGACTATGCCTGGAATGTGACTTCACCCGGTTGCGGCCCCATGACCATGGTCCATGAGCTGGGCCATAACATGGGTTTAGACCATTCACGTCGTCAGGGTAATACCACGGGTACGCGTTATGGTTACGGCCTTGGTTATGGGGTTGATAGCTTATTCGTGGACATTATGGCCTACAACAGCTCCTTCAATAATGCACCGACCCTAAATCTTTTTTCCAATCCTAACCTCCTTTGTAAAGGCGTGCCTTGCGGTGTTCCAGAGGGCCAACCTCAGGAAGCTTATGCAGCAAAAGCGCTTAACAATGTACGCGATGAAATAGCCGGATTCCGTACCCAGAACAATGGTACAGGTGCGTTAATACAGGCAGAAAACTCCTCTGATCGATCCGGTACTAAAGTAGAACTCACCAATGATACGGATGGGGGTTCAAATGTTGGCTGGATTAATACCGGGAATTGGCTGGTTTACCCCGTGAATATCCCAACGGCAGGTAATTATATTGTGTCTTATCGCGTTGCCAGCTTGAATGGCGGCGGTGTTATTCAGTTAGAGAAAGCCGGTGGTAACCCCGTCTATGGCACTGTCAATGTTCCGAGTACGGGTGGCTGGCAAACCTGGGTAACCATTACGCAGGTCGTCAAAGATTTGCCCGCGGGAATACAAAATATTGGACTTGTGGCCAAATCCGGCGGGTTTAATCTTAACTGGTTCAAAATTGATCCGGCTGGTGGAGGCGGCGGTAACAAACTCAGCAATAGTGATTTTAACAACGGCATGGCCAATTGGACTGTTAACTCTGGCAATGGCGCAGGGGCAACCTCAGGTGTGCAAGGTGGTTCAGCCTATGTGTGGATTACAACGGGTGGCACTAATGTCTGGGATATCCAACTCTCGCAAAATACCACCATTACTCAAGGCAAACGCTACAAAGTGGACCTTGATGCCAGGATAACCGAGGGATCAACCCGTACCCTTAGTGTGAACATTGAGAAGAATATTGCTCCCTGGACTAATTATGGTACTACCACGTTTGCCCTGGGCACCTCCTGGAAACATTACACCTACACCTACGATGCGGTGACTGCCAGTGATGCCCAGGCACGGCTGGTGTTCCAGCTCGGGGTGAATACCAGCGATGTCAATGTCGATAACATTACGTTCACCGAGTTGTAACCAAAAAATTAACGCCGATGCACGAGCTGAAATTTCAGAACAGAAAAACTCAAGGAAGAGTTTTGCTATTTTATTTTTTTGGGTTTTATTGGCAACCCAGTGAGGATTTTTCGTCATGAATTCAAAACATTTTTTAGTTGGAATTTTAGGCCTCGGTGTTAGCGCTTTTTTAGCGATATATTTTTCAGGCGCTGAAGATACAATAAAATCCACAAGTCTAACTGAACATCCTGCAACCGCAACAAGCCATACCGCGACGGATAGTAACTCTGACCAGTTAACGGCTGTACCGCGGACTGCACAAACAACAGCGCCTCACGAAAAGAAAAAAGATTTGCGTTACCTGCAAGATCGCTTGACGGCAATGCAAGAACGTCGTCCCAATATAATTTTTGAGCCAGAAGAAGTTGCAGCTGCTATTGAGCGTGAAGTGGCCTGGGCACCGCTGAAAGAAGCTCCAAAAGAATTGCCCTTAACACCCGAAGAGTTTGCTGATGGGCGCGAATTTATTTCTCTCGATAGTTTGAAAATTGAAACACTTATGCCAGGTGACCGGGTACGTGTACCTATTAAAGAGTTGGGGAAAGAATATGAGGTGACTATTGATAAGGTTGAAAAACATAATGACAACAGCATTAGCTGGAATGGGCATATCGATGTTGGTGATGGACAAAACTATAATGCTACCTTTACTCGCGGCACAAGCCTTACGGTAGGTGGTATGGATACACCTGATGGCCAATATCAGTTACAAGCGAACGGCGATAAAGGTTGGATTGCATCTTCTGGTTTGCTATTCAAGTATCACACTGATCCTATTGATCCTAATGCTGTTGTACCAGGGGCTGTTCCAGTTCAATCGCACGATCATTCCGCTCAAAAGAATTAATTTTTTATTCCTCGTATTCTTTTAATGTTTAGGTCCGGGTGCGCGGGATAAAATTTATTGCCAGGTATAAGAGATACTTTTTTTATTTAAGAACGCTTACATTGGCCTTGTTTATGGGGTACCCGCTTTGCGGGTTTTTTTTATTTTATTATTGTGTAGTTATTTTAAAGAGCCAGAAATCGAGTAGAGCGATGGCTTTCGAAATGCAAAGTTACTAGGTGTAAAGTTACTAGATGTAAAGCCTATATTTTTCTGTTGTATTTTTTTTGAAACCTACGTATTTTTATCTGCTGTTTTAAATAGTTTATAGCCCCCGGACGCACTGTGTCCGGGGGAAGTATTAATTGTTTTGTGCTCCGTTGCGAATTCTTGCAATGTAATGATTAATTCATTTGTTAGTAATGCACTTGAAAGTTTACGAAAACCTCGCGCCCTACGTAATCATAACCGCTATATAAGGGCGCGTTACCAACGCGATCATAAACAAGACCTGAAATGGTTGGCGGTTCTTTGTTGGTGAGATTGCGTACACCAAATGTACTCTCCCATTGTTCTGTTCTGTAGCGCAGTGATACTCGATGCTCAAAGTAATGGCCGACATTTAAATCAAATACGCTAGTGGCGGGATCCTCCTCCCAATATTTATAACTATCCATGCTGCCAATCCATTCAACCCCATAAGTGAAGCGCCACTTACCCAAGCTGTAAGCAATATCCGCCGTACCACTCCACTCGGGATATAAAATTGTGCCGTTGAGTTCATCCATGGGATCGTCCTTAAACAGCTTTTTAGCTTGCGAGAGGTAGCGTGTGATAGCAACATCCGTCACAAAATTACCTGGGCCTATATCGTTTTCGTAACGGGTGGTGAAATCCACACCCCGTGCAGTTTGGATAGCGAGGTTAGTAAACGCATCTGATACGGTTAGCTGCGTTGTTGCGGGGTCGCGGGTTACCAAGCGGCAGAAGCCGCCACCAGCACGAAATTGCGGATCGTCGTAACAGAACTGAAGAATATTACTGGTGCCGGCTTGCGCAACGCCGTTGTCGATCTTGATATCGAAGTAATCCAAGGCAACCGACAGTTCGCCATAATCACCGGGCTGCGGCTGTAAGATAAACCCATAGGTAATGTTCTCGGAGGTTTCAGCAGAGAGCCCTGCCGCTGCGCCACCTTGATTGAAAGCTTCTATCCCCTGAGTATTTTGGAACTCGGGTTGACCGGGCAGTTCTGCTGCGCAGTTAGCGGCACGAACAGGATTTTCGGAAGCGCCATAATCGTTACATGGGTCGCCTGCTGAATCAAAGAAACCACTGGTAACACCTTGATATTGTTCGAAGAGAGCGGGTGCCCGAAATGAGGTTCCTTTGGTGCCGCGCAGGGATAACCAGCTCGTTGGGCTATACATCAATCCGGCTTTATAAGTAGTACCTGAACCATAGGAATCATAATCGGTATAGCGGTAGGAGCCATTGAGTGTAAGCTCTTTTGCAAATGAAACATCAGCGAGCAGCGGAATTTCTATTTCTGTATATACCTCCGAAACATGATCTTTGCCTTTGGTAGGTGCGGCGATAGTAAGGTTGTAGAGATTGTCGTTAATGCTATTCGCGTCAGGTTTATCATCAATTTCTGCGCGACGATGTTCAAATCCCAGTACGCCTTGAATTTTTCCCGCGGGAACGGGGATCAAAGGCCCATCGAAAACCGCACTGAACACGGACTCTTCATAATGGGTTTCACCGGTGACATTATGAAAAATATAATTTCTGAAATCGGTTGGCAATGTTCCGCCGATTACCGCCGCATTAAGGAAAGGGTAGGGAACGCATTTTTCCTCAGGCTTGGTCAGATTGATGCTGCAGGTAAGGCCATCTCGCACTAACCCTGGATCAGTTCCGCCGGGGGCTGCAACGACATCGCCTGCATAGGTCAATTTGTCAGTAAGGTAGGACTGCATGCGATATTCGCCGTTGGAGTTGGCGTAGCTCACATAGGCGTCATATTTCCAGTCGGGCAAGAAGGCCAAGTCACCGATAATCCCGAAGGTGGGTTTGTAATAGGTTAGGGTTTGTTTACTTTCATCATTACCAAAGCCAATAAACGCGCGTGCGGCTACGTCATTTCCGTTACTGGTGCCTTGATCCGGACCAAAGTGAGCAAAGGCTAATTCGTCAGGAATCAGCGGGCTGTCGAGCTGGTAATCCAGGGTTAGTTGGCGATAACCGGTTTGGCCTGAGCTGCGACGATGTCCGAGAAGCTCAGCATAAAGCTTGGCATCACCCAATGCTTGCAGATCGTACTTACCTTGCAAAAAGGTGGTGTAAATTTTCTCGGGTGAAATAAGGCTGGTATTGAGCATGCGGGGCTCAAAGGTGTCGCGAACATTGAGATCATTGCCACCACCGCCAACACCTTCAAAACCTACAATTCCAGTAGTGATAGCGGAGTTCGGACGAAAGCGTGTAAATGTTGTTGTGGTGGTGCCGGGTGCGCCTATGGGAGCGCTACTTAAGCCCAACTCTGCATAATTGTTAGCTGACACACTTTGGGTGCCAATAGTATTCACTGTTACACCACTGGTGCCCGTGCCTGAAATAGTAGAGCACTTGGGTTTGCCAGTTTTTGGATCTATATAATCCAGTGATTCGCCTGTTTCCGGGTCCCTTAAGCTGTCGGTACTGCATTTGGTCCAGTCGCGATCTGCCAGCGTCAGGTTCGCGCGCTCATAATAATCAAACGAACCTGAAAATGACCAGCGATCATCAGATAAGCCCCCGGAGATAGAGAATCGAGTTTGTTCTCCCCCGTCCTCTATAGGTTGATTCAACTCAGCTTCAAATATCAGACCCTCAACTTTTTCCGCTGTAATGACATTGACCACGCCGCCAATTGCATCTGATCCGTATACAGAAGAAGCTCCATCGCGAAGTACCTCGACGCGTTCAATCATTGCGGTTGGCAGCACGTTTAAATCGGCCGAGCCTACAGCTCCACGCGTACCTGCGGGCGCAAGGCGCCGTCCATTAATTAATACTAAAGTTCGTCCTGCACCCAGGCCTCGCAATGAAATAGTGTTGGCGCCTGGGCCACCGTCGGTTACATAGTTCCCGTAGGCGTTATTGATTTGCGAGGCGCCGGTGGTCACCGATGTACTTTGCAGCATATCGGTCGTTGAGTTGAAGCCAGCTGCTGTTGCTCCCTCGCGAGTAATAACCTGGATGGGTGACGGTGAGTCAAAGGTGGTGTGACGGATGCGTGAACCAACAACCATAAATTCTTCAATTTCTGTTGGCTTTTCTTCGGTAGATGTTGTTTTCGGGTTGGCTAGCTCTGAGGTCAGTTGTGCCAATGATGATGAGGTTAGTAAGATTAATGAGCAGCTTAACAGTGCTAATTTTTTTTTATGCTCTTTTAAAACGCATTCAACCATTCGCTGCAAAGGGATATTGGTAAGCATGATATCTTTCCTTTTAATGAAGTTAGATTTAGTTGCGCATTGAGTTTTTTGCGTCACTGCAGGTAAATATCCTCAAACAGCTTATCGGTAAAGAAATGTTAGTCGTGTTGTGGGAGTTCGAATATCGCCTTGCACCACAACTGTTAAAGGTAAAAGCAAAAAATATGCCTTCGCGAAATCAGCAAGTTTATTATTGGCATTGCATCCGTAAATATGTTGTGGTTGGCTGGGCTTTTTGGAAAATATATTTTGTGTTTTGCGATTTTTAAAAATAATTATTGCGGAAACCTTATCAGGTTTTTTTTAGATTGGGTTTCAAATGTTGAAAGCAGTGCCTATATATGAATGTATGATTTGCCTTCTGTTGCGACTTTTAGTTGACCCATCGCTAGGTCGGTCAGATTTGAAAGGGTGCGCACTTAATTTCGTTAGCCTCATTCAGGCGCCCCGGATTGGAGAGGTTTTATTGAAAGATGTATTTAATTAAATGATGTTTCTACACGAATTTTTTGCGTGCATGCCATTTTACTTTTACGTTTAATTGCTGCAACTGATGCCAAATAAAATAGCCTAACATGGCGATGTTATTGATTCTGCCGCTGAGCTCACGAGATAAGGTTTACCAATAATTGGAAATTCATGGACCACCCAATTCCAGGAAAATTCTAATGTTACTGGTTCGAGCCAATAAGGTTGCAATAGCTGCGGCAGGTGTGTGCACTGGTATCGGTGGCAACAAACCAATTAATATTCCCCAAAAAAACAACTGACACTGAGCGGCGATTAAAATGAAATAAGTTAGGGGCGTGAATTAATTGGCCGAAAAAGCGCAGGGATTGTTGCTCTTAATCGACTCTTGTGATGGAGTAAAATTTTTAATTGAAAATCGCGGCATGCTAAAAAACAACAAGCTATTTTTATTAGAAACAGCTTTTACTGAAAAACAGTTTTATTAAAAGCAGGTTCATTAGAAAACAGCGTGCTATGTTTTTGAACACATTTTAAGTCGATGTTTTTTTAAAGCTTTGCAAGCGTATGCGGGTAATATTTTTTGTTATTTGCCGCTATCAACATGTAACCCACATTCTTTTTTGGTTGCCTCTTCCCACCACCAGCGGCCTTCGCGCTCATGCTGGTTGGGGCCGATAGGTCGTGTGCAAGGTTCGCAGCCGATGGAGACATAACCTTTATTATGTAATTCATTGTAGGGAAGTTCGCACATGCGAATATAGTCCCAGACTTCTTTTGATGTCCAATTAGCGAGTGGGTTAAATTTGGTCAATGTGCTGTTTGCGCGTGCAAATAATGCATCATTTTGAACAACGGGGATTTCGGCGCGGGTAGGGCTTTGATCTTTTCGTTGGCCAGTAATCCAGGCATCCACTGTTGCTAATTTTTTGCGCAACGGTTCAATTTTGCGAATACCACAGCATTCTTTATGATCATCTTCATAAAAACTAAATAAGCCTTTTTCACTTACTAGTTTCCGCACGGCTTCGCCATCGGGTGAAATAACCTCAATAGCAATGCCGTAATGTTTGCGAATTTTTTCAATGTAGCGATAGGTTTCTGGATGCAGTCTGCCGGTGTCTAAACAAAATACATTAATGTTGGGCTTATAGTTTCGCGCCATCTCGATCAACACAACATCTTCTGCTCCACTAAACGAAATGGAAATATTTTCAAACTCGGTTAATGCATGTTTGATAATTTTCTGTGGGGATTGTTGTTGGAGTTGCTGTTCCAGGTCGATCAGGTTAATTAAGGAATTGTTCATGGGAATAATACTTCTATCTAATTAAATAATAAGGGCAGGATAGCAGAACCTTTATTTAACTACATCATGCCTTATAAAACGATCCGTTATTCGGTTATGGTGCGGATAATTAACGTGAAATAATTACAATTTGAGGACAATACAATTTGTCGTTATTAAGCATCTTTGCTATATTCACCACCAATTTAAAGGAAGTGACGCGGTTAGGCTAAGTTTCACACCGATTGCGCACTTTGTGTTCTTTTCTCTTCATTAGGGTGGTCCTCTTGTCATTACCCCCGGAAAATATAACGAACTTTTGGTCAATCGCTGCCTATCTTGGCGGTGTGATTTTCCTATTAGCGTTTATGCTAGGTATACCTTGGTTACTCGGCGGAAGAGCCTGGGGCCGAGCCAAGAATGATCCGTTTGAGTCCGGTGTTGTATCCCAAGGTGGAGCCCGCTTAAGGCTGTCAGCCAAATTCTATCTGGTAGCCATGTTTTTTGTTATTTTCGATGTTGAAGCTTTGTACCTTTATGCCTGGGCCATCTCAGTGCGAGAAAGTGGCTGGGTAGGTTTTGCCGAAGCAGTGTTGTTTATTCTTATTTTGTTGGCCGGTCTGGTTTACCTTGTGCGCATTGGTGCTTTGGATTGGGCTCCAGAGCAACGTCGTCGCCGCGCAGCGCAACAAAAGGCTATCCGTAACGGCAGCACCACAGAATAATAATTGAGGTTTTGTGAATGAAATACACTCTTACTCGCGCTAATCCAGACAGTCCCGGTGGCGTTTATCCTATGCAGCAATCAGAAACGGTTGCTGATCCTATGGAAGATGAAGTTCATAAAACAGTTTTTATGGGTCGCCTTGAGGATTTGCTCCACAGCGTGGTGAATTGGGGCCGCTCAAATTCACTGTGGCCTTACAACTTTGGTTTATCTTGTTGCTATGTAGAAATGGCAACGGCATTTACATCCCCACATGATCTCGCACGGTTTGGTGCTGAAGTAATTCGCGCATCGCCACGGCAGGCTGACGTTATAGTGATAGCGGGTACCTGCTTTATTAAAATGGCCCCGGTTATTCAGCGTTTGTACGAGCAGATGCTCGAACCTAAATGGGTTATTTCCATGGGCGCCTGTGCTAACTCGGGTGGCATGTATGATATTTATTCAGTCGTACAGGGGGTCGATAAATTCTTACCCGTCGATGTGTATATTCCCGGTTGTCCTCCGCGCCCGGAAGCTTTTTTACAAGCATTAACCTTACTACAAGAATCAATTGGTAAGGAGCGTCGTCCGCTATCCTGGACGGTTGGAGAGCAAGGTGTATACCGTGCGCAAATGCAACCCGAGCGCGATCGTAAGCTCGCTGAGCGTATCGCCGTGACTGAACTGCGCTCACCCGACGATGTTTGATTTGCCTAAAAAATATAATTAACTCTTTCAGATTCACAATTAGCCAAAGCGACTAAATAATGACCGAAAACGTCAATCCAAGCCCACTATCCAATGTGGCGGGCGCTGAACATGAAGTTGTGCGTGAACTGCATTCGCAGTTCGGCGCTGATGCTTTGGTTTTTCAGACTACTCTCGATAATGTACCTACGCTTTGGGTGCAACGCGAAAAGCTAAGCGATATTCTGGCTTTCTTGCGTAAATTGCCTCGTCCTTACGTCATGCTCTATGACCTTTCGGCTACCGATGAGCGCCTGCGGCAAAATCGCCTGGGTACGCCCAGTCTTGATTTCACCGTTTTTTATCATCTTATTTCGATTGAGCGTAACAGTGATATTCGTATCAAAGTTGCCTTGAAAGAAGGTGATCTCAATCTTCCTACTTCCATCGGAATTTGGCCAAATGCTAATTGGTACGAACGCGAAGTGTGGGATTTGTTTGGTGTAGTGTTTCAAGGTCACCCGAATTTAAGCCGTATTTTGTTGCCGCGCACTTGGGAAGGTCATCCACTGCGTAAAGATTATCCTGCGCGTGCTACTGAATTTGACCCGTTTAAATTGAGTGCTGCCAAGCAAGATCTAGAGCAGGAAGCATTATTGTTTCAACCCGAAGAGTGGGGCATGAAACGCGGTACTGAAACCGAAGACTTTATGTTTCTCAATCTCGGTCCCAACCATCCATCGGCGCACGGTGCTTTCCGTATTGTCTTGCAATTGGACGGCGAAGAGATTCTTGATTGCGTGCCCGACATTGGCTATCACCATCGCGGCGCGGAAAAAATGGCTGAACGCCAGTCCTGGCACAGTTATATTCCTTACACCGACCGCATCGATTATCTCGGTGGTGTAATGAACAATATGCCTTATGTCCTGGCTGTTGAGAAATTAGCGGGCATCACTGTGCCAGATCGTGTCAACACTATACGTATTATGTTGAGCGAGTTTTTCCGTATTACCTCGCACTTACTTTATCTCGGCACCTATATTCAGGACGTAGGCGGTATGTCACCCGTGTTCTATATGTTTACCGATCGGATGAAAGCTTACGATGTGATCGAAGCAATCACCGGCTTCCGTATGCATCCGGCCTGGTTCCGTATTGGCGGCCTTGCCTCTGATCTGCCTAAAGGTTGGGAGCGTTTGGTCCGTGAATTTGTTGAGTGGATGCCAGCGCGTTTAAAAGAATATGAAAAGGCCGCACTGCAAAACTCAATTTTAAAAGCGCGCTCAATTGGTGTTGCCCAATATAACAGCACTGAAGCTTTAGCCTGGGGCGTTACCGGGCCTGGCCTGCGTGCAACCGGTATTGATTTTGATTTGCGTAAAAAGCGCCCTTACTCAGGTTATGAGCATTTTGAATTTGAGGTTCCGCTTGGAAAGAATGGCGATGCTTATGATCGCTCCATGCTTCGTCTCGAAGAAATGCATCAAAGCGTGAAGATTATTACTCAGTGTTTAAATAACATGCCAGCCGGCCCTTACAAAGCAGATCATCCACTGACTTGTCCGCCGCCAAAAGAGCGTACATTGCAAGATATCGAAACCCTGATTACACACTTTTTGTCGGTTTCCTGGGGACCGATTATGCCTGCCAACGAAAGTTGCCAGTTGATTGAGGCCACTAAAGGCATCAATAGTTATTACCTTACTTCGGATGGCAGCACCATGAGCTACAGAACCCGGATTCGTACTCCGAGTTTCCCTCATTTGCAGCAAATCCCGTCGGTGATCCGTGGCTCCATGGTTCCGGATCTTATCGCCTACCTAGGCTCAATTGACTTTGTGATGGCCGATGTTGACCGCTAATTCCCCCCAGACTATTGCCACTGACCGTGGTGTGCCGTTTGTACTCAGCGCTGGTGAGCGCGAGCAAATTGAGCATGCAATGCATCACTATGCTGACCCGCGTGCGGCCACCATTGATGCATTAAAAATTGTGCAAGCCAATCACCGTTGGGTACCGGATGGTGCTGTAACGGCCATCGCCGACGTGCTTGGTGTTAGCGCCGCCGATGTTGAAGGTGTTGCGACTTTCTATAACAGAATTTATCGCAGACCTGTGGGCCGTCATGTGATTGCTGTGTGTGATAGCACCAGTTGTTTTTTAATGGGCTTTGATCAGTTATACGGGGCCTTACAGAAAAAGTTAGGCATCAGTCCTGGGCAAACTACCGCAGATGACCGCTTCACTTTGCTCCCGATTGTGTGTCTCGGTGCTTGCGATAAAGCGCCTGTGTTAATGGTTAACGATGCTACTCATTTCAATGTGACTGCAGAAAACATTGATTCTGTATTGGAACAATATCTATGACCTCCAATGTAAATGTCGGCTTGACTAATGTGGGCCCGGAAACGCACCCGCTTACATGGCGTTACACAAAAGCCGGTAAAGCTGTTGTAGATATCAAAGAGTATGAAGCCCTGGAAGGTTACGCTGCGTTTAAAAAAGCAGTCACCATGCAACCCACGGATATTCAAGCGGAAGTCAAAGCTGCTAATTTACGTGGCCGCGGCGGTGCAGGATTTCCTACCGGCGTTAAATGGTCACTCATTCCTATGGGCGCCGATGCGGGTCAAAAATACCTCGTTTGCAATGCTGATGAAATGGAGCCAGGTACCTTTAAAGACCGTATGCTGATGGAAGAACTTCCCCATCAAATGATTGAAGCTATGGTGTTGGCCGCTTATGCCATTGGTGCCTCCAAAGGTTATATCTTCTTGCGCGGCGAGTATGTTTTAGCCGGTGAGCGTTTAAACGCTGCAATAGACCAAGCCAAAGCGGCGGGTTATTTGGGCGAGAATATTTTAGGCTCAGGCTTCAATTTTGAGCTTCACGTTCACTTGGGTGCTGGCCGTTATATCTGCGGTGAAGAAACGGCGTTGATCAATTGCTTGGAAGGGCGCCGGGCTAATCCACGCACCAAGCCACCGTTTCCACAACAAGCTGGTGCCTGGGGTAGGCCAACGATTGTTAACAACGTCGAAACCCTAATGAATGTTCCTGCGATTCTATTGCGTGGCGCTGATTGGTTTAAAGGTTTATCACAAGGCAAAAGCACCGACTCGGGTACCAAAATGTACGGTATCTCCGGGCGAGCAAAAATTACCGGATTGTGGGAATTACCTATAGGCACTAGTTGCCGCGAATTGCTTTATACCCACGGCGGCGGTATGGCCGACGGGTTTGGGTTAATGTGTTGGCTGCCTGGCGGTGCCTCTACCGATTTCTTAATGGATGAGCATCTCGATTTGCCCATGGATTTCGACACTATTTCAAAAGCGGGTAGCCGTATGGGTACTGCGCTGATTACCGTGATTGATGACAAGCAAAATATCCTTTCGGTGGTGCGTAACCTCGAACAATTTTTTGCGCGTGAATCCTGTGGTTGGTGTACACCTTGTCGCGACGGCTTGCCTTGGACAGTGAAATTGATGGAGTCCATTGAAGCGGGCGAAGGGCAGGAGGGTGATATTGAAACGCTTCACCAACTGACACGTTTCCTTGGCCCGGGCAAAACTTTTTGCGCCCATGCTCCTGGCGCAATGGAACCTTTACAAAGTGCGCTGAAGTTTTTTCCAGAGGCATTTAAAAAAGGCATTTCTAAGAAAACCATTAAAGCTTAATTTTCCACGGGCTGATTTTTTAAAAATCACCTTAAATTTTAAAATGACCGCTAGACGGCATAGATGAAGACGCAGAATGGCGACTATTCACGTAGACGGTAAAACATACGAAGTCGATGGTTCAAACAACCTCCTTGAGGCATGTTTAACACTTGGGCTCGATATACCTTATTTTTGCTGGCATCCGGCTTTAGGTTCTGTGGGTGCTTGTCGCCAATGCGCGGTTAAGCAATTTGCCGATGAAAACGACACCCGTGGTCGTTTAGTTATGTCGTGCATGACACCTGCAAATGATAAAACCTTCATTGCTATTAAGGATGAGGAAGCGAAATCATTCCGTAAAAGTGTTGTTGAATGGTTGATGACTAACCATCCGCACGATTGCCCGGTTTGTGCTGAAGGTGGCCACTGTCATTTGCAAGATATGACGGTAATGACCGGGCACAATACCCGTCGCTACCGCTTTACTAAACGCACTCATATTAATCAGGATCTTGGTCCATTCGTGAATCACGAAATGAACCGTTGTATCGCCTGTTATCGCTGCGTACGTTATTACGATGATTATGCTGGCGGCAAGGATTTTGGCGTTTTCGGTTCACGGGATAATGTTTATTTTGGTCGTCCTGAAGAAGGCGATTTAGAAAGTGAATTTTCTGGCAACTTGACTGAAGTCTGCCCCACCGGTGTGTTCACCGATAAAACTCACGCGGATCATTACACTCGTAAATGGGACATGCAGTTTGCGCCCAGCGTTTGTCAAAATTGTTCTGTAGGTTGCAATACCAGCCCGGGCGAGCGTTATGGTGAAATTCGCCGCGTTGAGAATCGCTACAACGCTGCAGTAAATCATTATTTCTTGTGTGATCGCGGTCGGTTTGGTTACGGTTTTGTCAATCGTGAAGATCGTCCGGTTGCGCCTCGTTTAGCTTCAAGTTCGCAAACTTTTACCATCGATACGGCGCTGGATAAAGCGGCTGAATTATTGCGCGGCGCAAAACGTGTTGTGGGCATTGGCTCACCGCGTGCTTCTTTGGAAACTAACTTTTCTTTGGCTGAACTGGTCGGTAAGGGTAATTTTTCTTACGGCGTTGCCGCCGATGAGCAGGCATTAAATTCACTGGTTTACCAGGTTCTTTCGCAAGGCAATGTCACTACACCAAGCCTGCGCGATATTGAAAAATCTGATGCGGTTTTAGTATTGGGCGAAGATATTACCCAAACTGCACCGCGTATTGCTTTAGCTGTACGTCAGGCTGCGAAAACCATTGCATTGGCAATGGCAGCACAGAAAAAAATTCCGGAATGGAATGCCGAGCCTATCAAAAATATTGTGCAATCGCAAAAAAGCCCCGTGTTTATTGCGAGTGTCGATGCAACCCGTTTAGACGATATTGCCGCGGCGACTTCACGTTCTTCAGCAGCAGATATTGCACGCCTGGGTTTTGCTGTAGCGAATATTATTGATGTGAGTTCTCCTGCAGTTGAGGGTTTAACAAGTGCTGATGCTGAACGCGCGCAAGTAATCGCTAAGGGTTTATTAGCAGCAGAAAATCCCTTAGTTATTTCCGGCACTGGTTTGAAATCACAGGCGGTTATTCAAGCCGCAGCTAACATCGCTTACGCACTAAAAATGCGCGGTAAAAATATTGGTATCGCACTAACGCTCCTGGAGTCGAATAGCCTGGGTACTGCATTACTGGATGCTCAAGGTGGTGAATCTGTCGAAGCCATTTTAACGGCAGTGCGCGATGGCCAGGCTGATGTTTTGGTTATTGCTGAGAATGATCTGTATCAGCGAGCTCCTGCCAAATTGGTTGATGCAGCCTTAAAAGCGGCAAAAGTGGTATTGGTTCTTGATCATCAAGCAACTGCCACTAGTGCCCATGCAAATTTGTTACTACCGGCTTCAAGCTTCGCAGAAGGTGACGGCACCTTGGTGAATATGGAAGGTCGTGCACAGCGCTTCTTCCAGGTATTCGATGCGGCTTATTACAACCCGGGTAATTTGATTCGTGAAGGCTGGCGCTGGCTCCATGCTATTAAAGCAACTTTAGATAATAAAGGTGTCGATTGGTCACGTTTGGATGATGTCACTGCGCAGCTTGCAAATTCCAATACGGCTTTGGCTGCTATTACGGGTGCAGCACCCGGTGCGAAAATGCGAATTCACGGTTTAAAAATAGCCCGCGAATCCAACCGTTATTCTGGTCGCACTTCAATGCGCGCGAATATATCAGTACACGAGCCGCGTGCATCACAAGATCAGGATTCAGCATTATCCTATTCGATGGAAGGTGCTTCTGGCCCAACTAACGATTCGCAATTAATTCCCTTTGCCTGGTCGCCGGGTTGGAACTCACCACAAGCCTGGAATAAATTTCAAGTTGAGGTGGGTGGGCAAGTACGCGCTGGCGATATGGGCGTGCGTTTGATTGAAGCCGCAGCATCTGCGCAATACTTTACGCAAGTTCCCGCATCGGTTTCTGTACTTCAATCTGCACCGCTTTATCACCTCTACGGCAGCGATGAACAATCTTCGCGTTCAGAGGTTGTAGCTACACGGGTACCTTCCGCTTATGTGGCAGTGTCAACGAAGGATGCGCAAAGCCTTGGTTTAAGCGATGGCCAAAGTGCAGAAGTCAGTGTCGGTGATGAGAAATTCGTAGCTCCGGTAAAAATATCTGCCGATCTTGCAGCAGGTGTTATAGGTATACCTGTTCTGGCTAGTTTACCCAAAGTAGTTTCCGGATTAACCGTTAGCGTCAGAGGGGGTGTTTGATGGCTATTTTCACTCCTGAAGTTATGGATGTGCTTGCCTCGGTCGGTAAATCCCTGGCAATACTGTTTATTCTGGTTGGCTTTTCAGCCTTCCTGACTTTTATTGAGCGTCGCCTGTTAGCCTTGTGGCAAGATCGTTACGGTCCTAATCGCGCCGGTCCCTTTGGTATCGGGCAGTTAGTTGCTGACATGATTAAAATGTTTTTCAAAGAAGATTGGACTCCACCCTTCGTTGATAAGCTGACTTTCTGGCTGGCACCGGCAATTGCCATGAGCGGCTTGCTACTCGCCTTTGCGATAATCCCGATTATCCCAGGTTGGGTAGTGGCTGATCTGGATATAGGTTTATTGTTTTTTATCGGCATGGCTGGCTTATCGGTTTACGCGGTGATGTTTGCGGGATGGTCATCCAACAGCAAATACGCATTGCTCGGTGGTGTGCGTTCCACTGCGCAAACCGTCAGTTATGAAGTGTTTATGGGTTTAGCCTTGATGGGCATTGTGGCCTGTGCCGGTTCCTTTAACCTGACCGATATCATTAACTGGCAGAAAGATAATTGCTGGTTCATCTTCCCGCAATTTTTAGGTTTCTTCACTTTTGCCATTGCCGGTGTTGCAGTAGCGCATCGTTCACCCTTCGATTTGCCAGAAGCTGAACAAGAATTGGCGGCAGGTTTCCACACCGAATATTCAGGCCTTAAATGGGGTATGTTCTTTGTCGGTGAATATGTTGGCGTGGTGCTGATTTCGGCATTGATTAGCGTGTTGTTCTTCGGCGGCTGGTTGCCTCCATTTGAATGGTCGCTGTTTGAATACATCCCGCCATTTTTCTGGTTTGCCAGTAAAACTGCTTTCTTTATCATGTTGTTTATTTTAATTCGTGCCGCTTTGCCACGTCCGCGCTACGACCAGATTATGGATTTTGGTTGGAGAATTTGTTTACCGCTGACGCTTGTAAACCTCATAGCAACGGCGGCAATCATATTGCTTCGCCAGCCTGCTGTGTAAGGTTGAGGACTAAAAAATGATTAGATTTTTAAGTGATGTATTTAGCCAGTTGCGCAGCTTGTGGATAGTGTTTACCCACACCTGGCACAAGCCCGATACGATTCAATACCCGGAGCAAATGCCCTACATTCCGCCGCGTTATCGTGGTCGTATTGTGCTGACCCGCGATCCCGATGGTGAAGAGCGTTGTGTAGCTTGTAATCTCTGCGCGGTTGCTTGTCCGGTCGGTTGCATCTCCTTGCAAAAAGCTGAGACTGAGGATGGGCGCTGGTATCCAGAATTCTTCCGGATCAATTTTTCGCGTTGCATTTTCTGTGGTATGTGTGAAGAGGCTTGCCCCACTACTGCTATTCAATTGACACCCGACTTCGAAATGGCCGAGTTCAAACGTCAGGATTTGGTTTACGAAAAAGAGCATTTGTTGATTTCGGGTACCGGAAAATACCATGAATACAATTTTTATCGCGTTGCTGGTTTAGCGATTGCTGGCAAACCAAAAGGTGCTGCGCAAAACGAAGCAGCACCCGTCAATGTGAAAGGTCTTTTGCCTTGATTTCGCTTAACACTCATTTTA
Source organism: Pseudomonadota bacterium (assembly GCA_040385335.1). Taxonomy (GTDB): domain Bacteria; phylum Pseudomonadota; class Gammaproteobacteria; order Pseudomonadales; family Cellvibrionaceae; genus Cellvibrio. The sequence goes on along the minus strand of JAZKHP010000029.1, from coordinate 63,923 downwards.
TTGGCGTTCATTTTATTAAGCACAGGAATACGACGTGGGAACTGCACTAGCTTTTTACTTCGCCGCTGCGATTGCTCTGATTGCTTCGGTAAGGGTTATTACCAGCACCAACCCGGTACATGCACTTTTGTATCTGGTGGTTTCGCTACTTGCCGTAGCGATGATTTTCTTTGCCATAGGCGCTCCCTTTGCAGCCGCGCTGGAAATTATCGTGTACGCCGGTGCGATTATGGTGTTGTTTGTATTTGTGGTGATGATTCTCAATTTGGGATCAGTCATTGACGAGCAAGAGAGGAAGTGGATGTCGCCGCGCGCCTGGATTGGTCCTTCATTTTTATCACTGGCTTTATTAGTTGAACTGGTATTGACCATTCAACCAAACTTCGAAACCTTGATTAGCCCAACCACAACAGTGGGTCCAAAAGCAGTCGGGATCGCACTCTTTGGTCCCTACGTATTAGCGGTAGAGTTGGCTTCAATGCTGTTGCTTGCCGCTATGGTCGCCGCCTGGCATTTAGGCCGCGATGCCGATAAGGAGGACAAAGATGTTGAATAATTTTGCGTTGAATGGCGTACCCATGGAGCACGGTCTAGTGCTTGCGGGAATGCTTTTTGTGGTGGGTTTAGCTGGCGTTTTAGTGCGTCGCAATTTGCTCTTCGTGTTGATGAGCATTGAAATTATGATGAACGCAACTGCCTTGGCGTTTGTTGTGGCTGGCAGTCGCTGGGTGCAACCCGATGGCCAAATTATGTTTATTTTGATTCTGACCTTGGCGGCAGCCGAAGCGGCGATTGGTTTGGCAATTGTGATTCAGCTTTACCGTCGCTACCAGTCTCTGGATATTGATGCAGCAAGTGAGATGCGCGGATGAACCAACTTTTCCTTACGATTGTATTTCCCCTGATCGGTTTCCTATTATTGGTAACGGGTCGCAAACGTCTTTCAGAAAATGTGGCAGCGATTATTGGTGTCGGCTCCATTGGTTTAGCAGCAACCTTTGCCGCGCTGGCCGGTTTGGATTTCCTGCAACATACCCCTGAATCAGGTGCATTTACTCAGCCTTTATGGGTTTGGGTCAATGTCGATGGCTTTGCACCAGCGTTTAATTTACGTCTTGATGGTTTGTCTTTAACCATGTTGGGCGTGATTACCGGTGTTGGTTTTTTAATTCATATCTTTGCTTCCTGGTATATGCGCGGCGATGAAGATTACGCACGCTTCTTCTCCTATATGAACCTCTTCCTTGCCAGCATGATTTTGTTGGTATTGGGCGATAGCCTGGTTTCCATGTATTTTGGCTGGGAAGGAGTAGGGCTTTGTTCTTATTTGCTGATCGGCTATTACTATCGCGATGCAGCGAATGGCGCAGCCGCACGTAAAGCCTTTGTGGTTACTCGCGTTGGCGATGCGTTTATGGCAATCGGCCTTTTCATCCTCTATAAACACCTGGGGACGTTAAATATTCAGGAAGTGCTCGTTAAAGCACCCACCGTTTTTGTTGTAGGTTCTGCCACGGTAACTTTTGCCACTTTAATGTTGTTGGGTGGCGCTGTCGGAAAATCTGCACAGTTGCCGTTACAAACATGGTTGGCTGATGCCATGGCGGGTCCAACTCCGGTTTCAGCGTTGATCCATGCTGCGACTATGGTTACCGCCGGTGTTTATCTTATTGCGCGTACTCATCCATTGTTTGAACTAGCGCCGGACATTTTGTATCTAGTCGGAGTGATTGGTGCGATTACTTTGGTGATGGCTGGTTTCGCGGCTTTGGTACAAACCGATATCAAACGTATTTTGGCCTACTCAACCATGAGCCAAATTGGCTACATGTTTTTAGCCTTGGGTGTTAAGGCCTATGCTCCCGCTATTTTCCATTTGATGACCCATGCTTTCTTTAAAGCATTGTTATTCTTGTCTTCCGGTGCAGTGATTCTCGCCTGCCATCATGAGCAAAACATTTTTAAAATGGGCGGATTACGTAAAAAAATTCCCTTCGTTTATGCCTGCTTTATTGTCGGCGGTGCAGCCTTATCAGCAGTTCCTTTCCTCACTGCGGGTTTCTTTTCGAAAGACGAAATTTTGTGGCAAGCATTTACCACCCAACATCCTGAACTCTTCTACGCAGGTTTATTAGGCGCGTTGATGACTTCCATTTATACCTTCCGCTTAATTTTTATTGTTTTCCACGGCGAAGAAAAGACCCATGCCCATGCGCTTCACGGCGTTACTTACTGGTTACCCTTAGCTGTTTTACTGGTGCTGTCTACTTTCGTCGGTGCCATGATACATCCGCCGCTAGCGGGAGTATTGCCTATTAGTGCTGCAGGAGATGAAGCGCTTAAACACCGCGTTGAATGGGTGTCGGGTGGTATTGCCGTATTTGGTATTGTGTTAGCTGCGTTCCTGTTTCTCGGCGAATCGAAATTTGTTAAATCCATTTCTTCATCGCCAATAGGCCAAGCTCTGACGCGGCTATGGTTCTACTGCTGGGGTTTTGATTGGTTATACAATTTAATTATCGTTCAACCCTTTTTGTTTTTGACGCGGTTTTTGCGCAGAGACCCGATTGATAAAGTATTCAATTTGATTCCTGCTGCCACTCAGCAGATGCATCATTCGTTGAGTGCGACTCAAACCGGTAGCGTACGTTGGTACGCTGCCACCATAGCTGCGGGTGTTGTTATCATCCTCGCTGCCCTCGTTTTGTTGTAAGACTTTAAGGAACCAGAGAAAAATGCTCACCTGGCTCATACTCATCCCCTTTATTGGCGGTTTCTTTTCTTGGTTAGCCGAATTAATGGGCTCCAAATCGCCGCGCTGGATTTCTCTCGTCAGTATGTTTGTGTTATTTGGCTTAACATTAAAACTCTGGCTGGAGCACGATTACTCGCTGGCTAATCTCAGTTCCGGGCAATCCGTTTGGACCGAAGAGCTCCAAATGAATTGGATCCCACGTTTTGGCATTAGCTTTCACCTTGCGTTGGATGGTTTATCCATTCTGCTACTGTTATTGACAGCTTTTCTCGGTGTTTTAGCGGTCGTTTGCTCCTGGAGTGAAGTACAAAAGAAAATTGGTTTCTTCCACCTAAACTTATTGTGGATCATAGGCGCGGTAGTCGGTGTGTTCCTCGCGATGGATTTGTTTCTGTTCTTTTTCTTTTGGGAAATGATGCTGATCCCAATGTATTTCCTGATTTCGCTGTGGGGACACAATTCAGTCGAGGGTAAAGGGCGCATAGAAGCTGCTACGAAATTCTTTATTTATACACAGGCTTCTGGCTTGCTGTTGTTTTTGGCAATCGTAGGTTTAGTGTTTGTTCATTTCCAACAAACACAGATAATAACCTTTGATTACGAAGCCTTGCGCAATACCAAGATGAGCGCAGAAGTGGAGATGATATTGATGCTGGGTTTCTTTATCGCGTTTGCGGTGAAATTTCCTATAGTGCCTTTTCATGCCTGGTTGCCGGATGCGCACTCCCAGGCTCCTACCGCAGGTTCGGTTGACTTAGCGGGTATTCTCTTAAAAACCGCTGCCTACGGTATGTTGCGCTTTGCCATCCCATTTTTCCCGCATGCCTCGCAAATTATTGCACCAGTTGCTATGTGGCTGGGTGTTGTAGGTGTTATTTACGGAGCTGTTCTTGCCTACGGACAAGACGATGTAAAACGTTTGATTGCTTACACTTCCATTTCCCATATGGGCTTTGTATTAATTGGTATTTACTCCTTCAATCCTATTGCGCTGCAAGGTGCCGTTATTCAAATGATGGCACACGGTATTTCGGCTGCTGGTTTGTTTATTCTTTGCGGTCAATTATATGAGCGGCTACATACTCGCGATTTAAATCTTATGGGTGGTTTTTCATCGCGCATGAAAGGCTTGCCTCCCATAGCTATGTTTTTTGTTGCAGCATCGCTGGGTTTGCCCGGTCTAGGTAATTTTGTGGGCGAGTTTATGATTCTCCTTGGCGCTTTCAAGGTCAATGAATGGGTGGTGATTGTGGCCACTTCGGGCGTGGTGTTAAGTGCAGTTTATTCATTAATTATCGTGCAGCGAGCATTGCATGGCCCAGCTAAGGAGGACACTCCTATCCCTGGTTTGAATATGCGCGAAATTTCGATGTTGGTATCTTTAATGTTGATTCTGGTTTGGTTAGGTTTTTATCCTCAACCTGTATTTGATACATCGGCAGCAGTTATTGATGGCATTACCCAGATCATAACTTCTACATTACCAGCTGCGCAGTGAGGTTGAGATGACGCTAACTTTTGAAAATTTCCTGGCGCTGTTACCACTGCTAATAACAGCTGCGACCACCATCGTCGTTATGCTTGCTATTGCGGTGCACCGCAGTCATTGGTGGACAGCAACCTTTACCGTGGTTGGTCTTAACAGTGCATTGCTGGCAATTGCTTATGAAGTATTTGCGCCCATGGTTATGCCATCGCTGGTTGCCGAACCCTTATTTCAGATACCGCAAACCATTACGCCGCTATTTGTGGTGGATGGTTTTTCTCTGTTCTTTTCCGCGTTAATTTTGGCAGCAGCGTTGGGCGCGACCACGCTCACTCATGCTTATATCGAATCATTTAAACGTAACCGCGAAGAAATTTATTTGCTCATTACTATCGCCACTGCAGGCGGAATCGTATTGACCATGGCCCATCATATGGCGTCCTTGTTTATCGGTTTGGAAATGATGTCAATTGCGCTCTACGGTATGATTTCATACACCTATGATCGCGCACGCTCACTCGAAGCCACGATTAAATACATCATACTTTCCGCCACGGCATCGTCGGTCATGTTGTTTGGTATGGCCTTAATTTATGCGCAATTCGGCACCTTATCATTTGCTGAAGTCGGGGCAAAAATCGGCACCGAACCTGGCATGGTCGTTATTATCGGCGGAATGATGTTAGTGATAGGTTTATTATTTAAATTATCGCTTGCGCCCTTCCACTTATGGACGCCGGATGTATACGAAGGTGCACCTGCACCCGTCGGTGTCTTTTTGGCAACTGCCGCAAAAGTATCTGTGTTCGCCGTGTTAATTCGCTTTATCGTTATTGAAGCTGGTGGCTCGCTGGGCTCAACAACCTTTAGAGTCACGCTGATTGTTGTTGCTTGTCTTTCGATGTTGTTAGGTAACTTGCTCGCACTTAAACAAAATAATATCAAACGTATGCTGGGCTATTCTTCTATCGCGCATTTTGGTTATCTTTTTGCACTAGTGTTATTGGGTGGCAAAAGTTTTGGTGTGGAAGGCTTTGCGGTTTACCTCACTATTTACGTGATTACGGCGCTGGCCGCTTTCGGCGTGGTGACTTTGATGTCCACCGCTGATGCAACCCGCGATGCCGATATTTTGCATGACTATCATGGTTTGTTTTGGCATCGTCCAATGCTCGCGTCTTTATTCACCGTCGCTTTATTTTCACTTGCGGGCATTCCTTTAACGGCAGGTTTTATCGGCAAGTTTTATGTGGTTATGGCTGCGCTGGCGGTAGATGATATTTGGGCTAGAGTAGCGCTGGCATCTGTGGTGCTGGGCTCGGCCATTAGTATTTACTTTTATTTGCGCACCATCATCAGTATGTTTATGACCAATAAAGATTTGGTGCCGTTCGATGCTAAAAGAGATTGGGGTCAACACACTGGCGGTATTGTAGTATTCCTTTCTGCTGCATTAATTATAGTGCTGGGTATTCTTCCTAATCCGTTGATTTATATTGCACAGCTGTCACAGTTTATTTGGGTTGCGCAATAAAAAAATAATCAATTTGTTTTCTCAATGCCGACCTTGTGTCGGCATTTTCTTGATCGCTATTTAATGTTGTTTTATTTATTTATTTTTTGAGGTTGTTATGGAAATTGCATGTCTTGATCTTGAGGGTGTTCTGGTTCCAGAAATCTGGATCGAATTTTCTAAAGTCACCGGTATTGAATCACTCAAGGCGACTACACGCGATATTCCGGATTACGATGTGTTGATGAAACAACGCCTGCGTATTCTTGAAGAAAATAATTTGGGTTTAAAAGAAATTCAGGATGTTATAGCTACCCTGAAGCCACTAGATGGCGCTATCGAATTTGTGGATTGGCTGCGTGAACGTTTTCAAGTGATCATTCTTTCTGATACTTTTTATGAATTTTCACAACCGCTGATGCGTCAATTAGGTTTTCCAACGCTGTTATGCCATCGCTTAAATGTGGATGAGCGTGGCAGGGTGGTGGGTTACACCTTGCGGCAGCGAGATCCAAAACGCCAATCCGTATTGGCTTTAAAAACCCTTTACTATCGTATTATCGCTGCTGGTGATTCCTATAACGACACCACTATGCTCGGTGAAGCGGATCAAGGTATTTTGTTCCATGCTCCGCAAAATGTGATTGATCAGTTTCCGCAATTTCCTGCAGTGCACACCTTCGAAGATTTAAAAAAGGAATTTATCAAAGCGAGTAATCGTGATTTGAGTCTTTAGCCGTTAACTATATTCGTCAATTATATTGATGCATAAAGCCGATTAGGATTTTTTCCTGCCGGCTTTATATTTTTAAAGGGCTGTCAGAATAATGGATTTTTCCGTTTTCATCAGTCCATTGATAAATTTGTGGCTCAGGTTTTTTTTCTGCTTTTTCTAATAGCTTTTCTTCTGCTTTTTCGGATATTTCTTCTTCGTTATCTAATGACGGTTGTAAATTATTTTCAGTGTTAGCGAAACTTCTTGTCTCGCTAGGCCCAGCTTTAGCAGCTTGTTCATTGGTAAATATTAATTCCGTCAGCGTTTTCAATTTTGGGTTGGTTAATAAAGGAAGCTTGTTGCCTGCATTGAGCTGCTCTTGAAATTCCGGATCGGTGAGAATCGCGATAACTTGAGGGTCATTTTTAAGTGCATTGGCTCGCCCCCAAGCCATTGTCATTTTTTCTGCTGCTAATCGTTCGGAGCTTGCTCCGGTTTTATCATCTTCAACGCTGGCGAGAATTGCTTGCATATCTTCATTGCGCATTAAGGTTTGGAAGTCTTTATTATTTAACAGTGCATTAGTATCGCCGTTAGTAAGCAGCTCTTGAACTTCAGGGTCTGCCAATAATGTTTTTAGATGTCCGTCATTGGAAAGTTGTTGGACATGACCAAGCATGGACTGCGGGTTTTCGGCAAAGGCTTTGGTTAAGCTGGTCGTGGCTGGATCTTTTAATGCTAAGTCAACGGCACTTGCAGCAACCGTGCTAACTAATTTTTTAGCGCTGTTGTCAATGAAAGAATCCACATTGGAATTAACAGCTGTGGAGTTGTTTTTTTGGTTGCCGGAGTTGATATTATTTTCAGGTTCATAAAGTAACTCTTCATTACCATTTTGCAGATCATTGCTGTTTTGCAAGTTAGCCGTCGTTGGCTTGTGGGTGAGGTCAATCGCATAAACCGCGAGTAAGCCGACAATTCCGCCGACAAACATTCCCACAACGGCGCCGCCAATTTTTGATGATTGTTCCGTTGCAGCGTCCTCGGGAATTTTTTCTGAAAAAATAGCTAATAGTTTACTAACGCCATAACTCACCGTTAAGAAGATAGCACTGCCCGCAATAAAATATACGATCATCCCTGTTAGCGGAGAATGTTTAAAAATAAGGTCGGCCAGGGGCTTGGTAAAATAAATCGCGGCCGGGTAAGCGACCAGCCAGCTGACAATCCGAGTGATAGAACCAATAAATCCTTTTTGGTAGCCACGCCATACGAAGAAAAACACAAATACGCCGAACACCATGGTTGTGAAATTCATGCTGAACCCTTAATAAAGTTTTGTAAATATTATTTGTCTTTGGCTGGAGTTATTGGCGGTCGCCATCCCCGCCAGGCGAGGATCGCAGAGTAAAAGCTTTATGCAATATTTTCGCTTGAATCGTAAAATATTGTTATATAGGCATTGCCATAATGAGTATAGATCGTGCTTTTTAAAATGCTTTTTATAGACCATTTTTTTTATAAATTGCTCATTTAAAAAAGACAACGCCGAAATAAACCCACCGCCATTTGGTAGCCTAATAATTGTAATTCTGCATCGTATCTATCACCTTCATCACGCATAAATGCATGTTGGCCATTGAATTCATGCCAGGTAAAGTTGATGTTGTTTTCACTAAGCGTTTTATAAACCAGAGCGCGGCCTTCAGCGGGTATATGGGGATCTTGTTTTCCCCAGATCATTTGCATTTCGCCGCGAATATCTTTAGTGCGCGTGCGGCTGTCGTTGCCGGTTTTAGAAGGAGTCATACCGGAATGAATATCGGTGGCATAAAAACAACTTGTTGCTGATATAGCGGGATTAATAGCTGCGCGGTAAGCTAAACCTCCACCTAAACAAAATCCCATTGCGCCAAGTTTTCCGGAAAAATTTGCCAGCGTTTTTACATAATCAATCATGGCTTGAGTATCGCTATCGTGCGCTTCTAAATATTTTGCCACTTTGTCAGCATTGCCCTTATCGCGGCCCGCGTCGTCATAACCTAACACAGTGCCGATGGGATTCAGCTCATGAAAAACTTCCGGCACCAATACAATAAAGCCATGTCCAGCCATAATTTGTGCGCTGCGCCGAATGGGTGAGGTTTGCTGAAAAATTTCTGAATAAAGTAGCAGTGCAGGATATTTTTTCTCGGTCGATTCGGCCGTAATTTTAGGTTGATAAATATAACAACGCATAATGCCAGTTGCAGTGACTAAGTCGACTTGGTGATTTTGAATTAACATTTTTTTACACCTGAATGGGCTAAAATAGTTTTTCGAAAATAATGTGGCGCCAAGTTTTTGGCGTTCATTAAATTATTTGCTGTAATCGTCACGCAGTGCCAAGTAAGCACTTTTACTTGTCCTTGAATTATGTTTTCATGTGTCGTCTGAATTATGGTATTGCTGCCTCCGCTTATTGGGGACGTGCGACCAAAATGTGTGCAGTATGCGTTGCCGGTAAAGGTTGCGCCTTTCACAAGAATAAGTAACAAATTGCGAAAATTACCGGTCGTTCTGCCTGGATGACTTTAACCTAAATTAATAACTCTAGCCTAGAGAAAGGAATGTAAGCTCATGAATTTTTTGGAGAAACACTTGAAAATCAGCTCCGCTAATACCCCCACTACCATTCGCTTCCCAAATTCAACAACTGCCGTTCGTCCCTGGTTAGCGGGATATTTAACGCTAATTACGCTGGGGCTTTCCAGCACAGCTTACGCAGCAGCACCAACCGCAGTGAACGACAGTCGTTCAATTCCTATCAACAGTAGTATTACCTTGAATTTGATAACCAATGATTTTGATTCTGATGGCGATGCTATTGCCGTTATTGATGTCACCGATTCTAGTAATGCGTCTATAACGCTGAACTCGGATGGCAGTGTTTTCTATAGCCCTAATGAAGGCTTTCAGGGCGCTGATACTTTCACTTATACGATTCAGGAAACAGGGACAGAAACTCGCGAGATCGCAACGGGAACAGTCACTATTAATGTTGTCAGCAGTGATTTCGTTGGCGCTTCTACGGGTGACAATAATGTCAGCCTGGCCGCAGCAATGGATGTGGTGTGTACTGAGTTGAGGGAAACTTCTGATAGTGAGCTTGGTGCAGGCCGTCGCAATTTATTGGAGCGCTGTAATGCGCTTGATGCAATGGCGGTGAATGATCCGGCATTGGTCAATAAAGCTTTGACCCAAATTGCACCCGAGGAAACCATTGCGCTGATGCGTGTTACTGCCGAATCCAGCCGCACACAGACGGCCGCAGTATCGCAACGTGTTGGACAACTCCGGGCTGGCAATAATAATTTCACCTTCAATGGCATGGCATCGCGGAATCAACCATCCGGTGGTGCAGCGGGTGATGCGGAACCTATTTGGTCAGCGGTAGGTTTTTTTGCCAGCGTCCAGCATGAAGCAGCAGAGCGCGATGTCAGTGGCCTGGAAGCGGGTTATAAGTCTCGTGGCAACTCATTCACCTTCGGCGCTGATTACAGAATGAGTAAACAGTGGGTGTTAGGTGGCGCGGTCGGCTTAAGCCAAAATGATTTGGATTACTCGTCCCAGGGTGGCAGCCTTGATGGCGAAGTCACTAGTTTTATTGTGTTCAGTTCCTACGCAATGGCAAGCTCTTCATGGGAGACGCAGTTGGGTTATGCTGCAACCTCATTCGATTCCATCCGTCATGTGAAATATTTGGAAGGCGATACCGAAGTGAGTGATACCTTGCGCGGTTCGACGGGTGGTTCGCAATTACTATTAAACTCGCAATGGCAATGGGATTGGAACAAAGCCGCCCTTAATATTTCTCCCTTTGTGCGTTTTGATTATGTGCAGAATAACGTAGATGGTTACGGTGAAAACGGCTCAAGTGGTTTGCCAATGGTTATTGCAGAACAATCTACTGACCAACTTACGCTGGGTGCCGGGGTGCAATCTACCTATGTGCTTAACCGCAACTGGGGTGTGTTAATTCCCTTGGCAAAGTTGACCTTATTGAGCGAAGTGACTTCCGGTTTTGATCCAGTGGCTTCACATTTTGCTTACGATCCCGATCCGGAAAATACTTTCGCGCTGAAAAACGATGGCGAAGATAAGGCTTATGCGCAATTCGCGCTCGGTTCTTCTTTCATTTTTAAAGCTGGTGTGTCTGGATTTATCCAATATCAACAGATGGTTGGTTACGATAATCTCTCTGCTTATCAGATTCAGGGCGGTATTCGCTATGAATTCTAATTTCATGAAACTTTGGGGGCAGGCGGCTCGCCAATCAGCCACTATTTTTTTAATCAGTTCACTGTTAGTGCTGACCAGTTGTGGCGGCGGCAGTTCTTCTACTACCTCCACGGAAAACAATCTACCCTCAGCGGTAGCGAGTGGTATCGAAGGTGAAGTGCTTGTGCCTGGGACTGTGGGTCAAAACCCGATGCCACCTGCCACCCTGGAATTATTACCGCAGGTTTCGGTCGGCCAACGTCAATTTGCTGATCCCAATGTATTGCTCAACTTGCGTGGAACTGTTGTTGCAGCCGAGGGCTCCGAAATAGTAAAAACACTGTGGACCCAGGTAACTGGGCCGCAAGTCATCATCTCATCACCGTTGGTGTTGGAAAATGTCATTCTGATGCCTGATGTCAGTGTGGCAACACAATTGGAGTTTCGTTTAACGGCAGAAGATAGCGAAGGTAGAGTCAATTCTGCCACCGTATCTGTTCTGATAAAGCCGGTCCCGACGTTTGTCAAAGTCGTTGGTGGTGTTTTTAATGAAGACGACGAAAGTGCCGTATTTACAGTTCGTTTGAACGCGCCCAGTACATTGCCCATTAGCATTTCCTACATTACTCAAGATGGTACGGCGACAAGCGAGGGGGGAGATTACGTATTTACATCGGGTGAAATAACCTTGGCCGCGGGAGAGGACACCGCAGAGATTCCTGTTGCGCTTATCAACGATGTTGAAGAAGAAGATAACGAAAGCTTTAGTTTGCAAGTTACCGCTATTGATGGCGAGGTTTCCCGTGCAAATACCGGTGTAGCTATTATTCGTAATGGTATAGAGCCAAAACTGACACAGGCTATTACATTTACCGATGTGGGCCCCGTTCCCCTCTATCCTGCTCAGGAATATACCAATGTCTTGACCGGACAGCCTCCTGGAACTGGCGATATCATTTACTTCTCATCCAATCTCTTAGTCGCGAGCGTTGATGCTCAGGGCAAGGTTGTAGCTTTGGCAACAGGTAATGCGCAAATTACCGCAACGAAACCTGCCGATGATGTCTATTTATCGGCAACAAACAGCTATAGCGTTGAAGTAGGCTTGCGTGCTCAGACTATTCAATTTACCAGCCTGGGCCCGGTAGATATTAACTTTAAATCCGTATACAGCAATCCTATAAATCCGGCGTTTGCTCCACCGGGAACAGGTAGTCTGGTGTACTCATCCTCGAATCCGCTCGTCGCAACCGTAGATAATCAGGGCAAGATCACCGTTGTGGCACTGGGTACAACAACAATTAGCGCTGTCAAATCAGCCGATGCTATTTATTCCTCCGCTGCAACGAGTTACGAGCTGCGAGTGCTGGGAACGGGCGCCGCGCCGGTAGTGAGTTTTAGTCAGAGCAGTGCAATATCTCGAGATGGTTATTCAGCAAGTATGGGAGAACCCTTAACTTTTGTTGGTTTGGCGCAAGATGCTGAAGATGGCGCTCTTCCGACGGCGGCCCAAGTAAACAGTAGTCAGGCAACGGGTTTGCCTATTACCTCGTTGACGTGGACCTCAAGCCTTGATGGCTTTTTAGCGAATGGTAGTACTTTCAGTACAAATACCTTATCAATGGGCACGCATCGTATTACTTACTCAGCCAGAGATAGTGATGGCAATATTGGCAGTGCAAGTATTCGTGTTTTGGTGGGTAATATTGCGCCGCTGTCCAGCCCCTCCGCTACTTCTTCCACTTCTGGTTATTCGCCATTTAAGATGACTGACCAGGACTTAACCTTAACGCTTGGCGGTGCCTATAGCTGGTCAAATGCTAATGAAGCCTTTGTTGTCGGTGGCCCACCACGTTGGACAGTGTACCTAACCTGGCAGCTACCCGTAACTATCAATATGGTTGATCTATATACCACGGCAGGTTCTGGACCAAATGAAACAAATACTGGTACAGCTACTTATGCTCTTCGTGGTTACGAGATCGAATATTGGGATGGCGCTAATACCTGGCTTCCATTAGTCGCCGTAACGGGTAACACAGCTCTGCATCGATCTCACCCGGTTACGCAAGTGACTACCAACCAATTGCGAGTAATAACTCATGGTTCTTTAGCACAAACAACTTTTAGTCGTATTAATGAATTGGTTGTTTTTGGGACTATGTCAGGTGCGTTAGGTGGGTCATCAGAAGGTGTTAGGTAATCTATGCACCCTGCCAATCTTTTGGCAGGGTGCATAGTTTGTAGGTTAAATGTAAACGGGGTCCTAATTCAGCTGCAAGCTTTCCATTACAAGCCGCCGAGCGCGATATCAGTGGATTGGCTGAGTCAAAATTTAAGGAATTATTTGTTATGAACTTTAATTTTATAAAGCTATGGTTGCAGGCACTTAAGAAGCCGAGTGCTATTTTGTTGATAGCTGCGTTTCTGGCGCTGGGCGGTTGTGGTGGTGGCAGTGCTTCAACCACTTCTACTGAAAACAATCTGCCTTCACCGGTGGCAGGTAGTATCGATGGTGAAGTGCTGGTGCCTGGAGACAAGGGTAAAAACCCTGAATCACCTGCTGTGTTGGAATTGCTGCCGCAAGTTTCTGTAGGTCAGCGTCAATTTGCTGATCCCAATGTTTTGCTCAATTTGCGTGGCGCTGTGGTCGCTGCTGAAGGCTCGCAAATTACCAAAACACTTTGGACTCAGGTGACTGGGCCGACCGTAACCATTCCCTCACCGTTGGCGTTGGAAAATATTATTTTGATGCCCGATGTCAATGTGGCAACCCAGTTAGAGTTTCGTTTAACCGCAGTGGACAGCGAAGGTCGAGTCAATTCTGCCACCGTATCTATCTTGATAAAGCCTGTTCCTACCTTCGTCAAAGTCGTTGGTGGAGTCTTTAATGAGGCCGACGAGCTTGTAATTTTTAAAGTTCGCTTGAATGCGCCGAGTACATCGCCGGTTACCATTTCCTACGTGACCCAGGACGGCACAGCGATAAACGACGGGGACTATGAATTCACCTCGGGTGAAATAACCCTGGCGGCAGGAGAGGTTATTGCGGAAATTCCGGTAGTCCTCACTAATGATATCGTGGAGGAGAGTGATGAAAGTTTTAGCTTGCAAGTAACCGCTATCGATGGAGAGGCCTCTCACGCTAATAGCGGTGTGGCTGTTATACGAAATGGTGCAGAGCCGGAGCTTGAGCAGCGTATTCAATTTACCGATCAGGGTGTTGTGACCATTTTTCTTAAATCGGTGTATGCCAATCCTTTAAATCCGGAAGTTGCTGCACCAGGAACCGGAGATGTGATTTATGTGTCCGCAAATCCGGGAGTGGCCATAGTAGACAATCAGGGTCGTATAACTCCCGTATCCTTAGGTTCCACTACCATAACCGCTACCAAACTGGCCGATGATATTTATCTCTCAACGACTGCCGAATATAGCTTGCAGGTAACTACGACTGGCTCCATACCTCAAATCAGTATGCAGCAATCCGATGGTTATTCGGTACGTATGGGGGACAATGTGAGTTTATCGGCTGTAGTTTCCGATGAAGAAGATGGCATGCTCCCCACGGTAGCTCAAGTCAATGAGAGCGCAACAACAGGCGATCCTATCTACTCGTTGGAATGGGTATCCGATATCGATGGTACCTTAGGTTACGGCAACTCAGTGAATACCAATACGTTGACGCAGGGTACTCATCGCATTACTTTCATGGTAAAGGACAGCGACGGCAACACTAATAGGGCCCAAATTCGGGTTTTAGTGGGGAATCTGTCACCCTTGGCTGGTGTTTTCGCTACCTCTACTTTCCCAGGTTATTCAGTAAATCGTATCAATGATACTAATTTAAGTGTGGAGCTTGGTGGTGCTTATAGTTGGGTCAACGATGATGAAGCAGCGGGTGAGGGTGTGGTGAGATGGACAGTTTATTTAACCTTTAACGGTTTGATAACTGTCAATGCAATTGATCTTTACACTTCGAGAGGTTATGCACTTATCGGATACACGATTCAATATTGGGATGATGTTCAGCAGGACTGGCTCTCATTGGTCACTGTTACTGGCAATACAGAATTGTATCGATCGCATGCGGTTACCCAGGTAACGACTGGCAACTTGCGAATTATTGGTCAGGGATCGGCTGAGCAATCCACTTTTAGTCGTATTAATGAATTAGTCGTTTTTGGGACTATTTCAACTTCATCTTCTTCATCAAGTTCTTCAGAGACGGTTGTTCGATAGAGAATGTTATTGGCCCTTCCAATCCATCAGAATAGGAAGGGCCAATCTCGATAAGTTTAAGCTCTAGTCTGGATTGCGAAAATGCTGCTCCAGCGTGTCCATCAATACTTTCACCTTCGCAATACTCTCCTGATACTCCCGCAAATATTCTGAATCCGCCACTATTCCCCCACCGCCCCAGCAATACATTTTATTGCCGCCGCAAACTAAAGTGCGGATCGCAATATTAGTGTCCATGTTGCCACAAGTGCTTATATAGCCAATGCTGCCGCAATACAGGGAGCGTCGCGTTGGCTCCAGTTCTTCAATGATTTCCATGGCGCGAATTTTGGGAGCACCGGTAATACTTCCGCCCGGAAAACAGGACCTTAAAACATCGAGTGGGTGATGCTCAGGTTTAAGCTCAGCGGTGACGGTGCTCACCAGGTGGTGTACGTTGGCAAAACTTTGCAGGCTAAACAATTCGGGTACTTTTACATGGTTGCAGGTTTTGCTGAGATCGTTGCGCAGCAAGTCAACAATCATCAAGTTTTCTGCCTGGTCTTTCGTGCTGGCTTGCAATTTGCTTGCATTCGCTAGGTCTTCTGCCGGGGTTGCTCCGCGGGCAATCGTGCCTTTTATGGGTTTGGTTTCCACCTGAGTGCCTTTCACCTGGATAAATCGCTCCGGCGATAAGCTCAGCACTGCCCCTTGTTCAAGTTGCATGTAGGCGGAGAAGGGCGAGGGTAAGGCTTCACGTAACGTCAGGTACGCAGCAAATGGATCGCCTTCGAATTCAGTGCTGAAGCGCTGCGCATAATTGACTTGATAGCAATCGCCGTCGCGAATATAAGTTTGTATTTGGTTATGGGCTTGGGCGTATTTTTTCACATTAATATTGGCTTTGAACTTATTGATTTTAAAAGATAATATGTCGTTCTTTATATTCTTTTTAAGTTCGTGAAACCTGGCAATTTGTTCAATTTCCGAAAAGTTATAAGCCGGAGCCAGCGCTTCATTAATCACTAGCCAGGTATGTTGTTGCTGATGATCTTGCACAATTGCCCAGGGATAAATACCCACATGCATATCGGGTAACGCTATATCTTGAATAGCGACTTCTGGAAATTGTTCCAGACGGCGGCCAAGGTCATAGGCGAAATAACCCATGGCACCCCCATAGAAAGGCAGTTCTACCGTCGGATTTTGCGCAGGTGTAGATTGCTGCAATGGTAAATAGTGTTTGAGAAGTGCAAAAGGATCGACTCTGGAGTGAAGTATCGAATTGCCATCTATAATTTGAGTTGATTCGCCATTGGTGACAAGCAAGATTTGTGGCGCGGCACTAATGATATCAAAGCGTCCGTATTGGCTTTGCGGGCTACCGGAATCCAGGCATATGGCATGGGGTAAATGCCTTACGGCGGCGAACCAATTTGCCGGTTGGTTATAGTAAGCAAGACTTAATATTCGTGGCATTACTTGCATGAAGTTAGCATCTGTTCACTGACCGCACACTGTTGTGCATCATGGCAGAGATCATTCTATCTTATGCAGCTCATGCTGCTATACGTAATGATTTACCTGAAAACCCTGATGATTTCATGCCGGAAGAGAATTGTTGTAAAACCCTGAGTATCAGTACTGTGAAAAATATCAATCAGTGCAACGCTCTAAATCTATATAATCACCACGCAAATTTACATCACCATTATTTGCGGTTTTAGTGCACAACCATGTTAGAAAATAAAATTTAAAGGAGCGAATAATGGGTTTTGTCATTGTGGCCACACTAGTGGGCCTGGCGTTGGGCAGTGTGTTGTTGAATGGTGTTGAATTTGGGGTTTTACTGGGTGGGATTATCGGCGGGCTGTTCGGCAAAGTAGTGCAGTTATCGCAACAACTTGGATCCTTGCAAGTTATCGTTAATCATCTTGTCAGCCAGCAAAAACTCGCGAAGTCCCTGGCGAAGACCGAGAGCATGAAACCTGTCCTACCCGTGGCTATTAATAAGAAGCCTCTGGCGGAAATCATAGAATCTAAACCTGCGCAAACAATCAAGCCGAATCCCTGGGAAACCGTTGATATTGAATTACCCGATCTAGATGAAGTGCCGGTCGCGCAAACCAAAACTACGCCAGCTCCGAGCCAACCTACACCCACAGCAAAATTACAGCTGCCACCACAACAACCTTCTGAACCTAGTCTTGGCGAAAAAATAGCAGATGGGATTCGTCGTTTTTTCACAGAAGGCAATCCCATCGTACGCATTGGTATGGTGGTCATGTTTTTTGGTCTTAGTTTTTTAGTGAAGTACGCATCCAATCAAGGCATGTTCCCCATAGAATTTCGTTTAACCTGTGTTTTGGTGATTGCAATTGGGTTGATTATTCTGGGTTGGAAAACCCGCTTACGTGCTGGTGGTTATGGGTTGGTACTACAGGGCGGTGGTATTGCAGCGGTTTATCTCACCTTGTTTGCCGCTGCGAAAATATTTCATTTAATTCCGTTCGGAATCGCGTTTGGATTATTGTTTGTCGTGGTGATGCTCGGTGCTGCATTGGCCCTTTTACAAAACGCGCAAGTGCTTGCGATATTGGCGACGGCGGGTGGCTTTCTCGCACCGATTCTTACTTCAACAGGCGAGGGCAGCCATGTTGCCTTGTTTAGTTTTTACCTGTTATTAAATCTGGGTATTTTAACCATTGCCTGGTACAAGGCCTGGCGTTTACTCAACTGGGTTGGCTTCATGTTTACCTTTGCCATCACATCAACCTGGGGTGTGCTGAAATATGAACCTACATTCTATGCCAGCACCCAGCCTTTTCTTGCCGCTTTTTTTCTGTTTTATTTAATTGTCGCTATTTTATTTTCATTTAAACAAGAACCAAAATTAAAAGGTTTAGTGGATGGCAGTTTAGTGTTTGGTTTGCCTTTAATTGCCTTTGGTTTGCAAACCTGCCTGCTTAAACATTCCGCCCATGGCTTACCCATCAGCGCCGTCATTTTGTCTGCACTTTACCTGGGTTTAGCGGCATGGCTTGCGCGTAAGCATTTAGCGACGCATCGCGTTTTAGTGGAATCTTTTTTAGCATTGGGTGTTGGTTTCGCCACTCTCGCTGTGCCTTTGGCTTTGAATGCTAGCTGGACTTCTGCTACCTGGGCGCTGGAAGCTGCCGGTTTAGTCTGGATCGGTTTGCGTCAGGAGCATTTGCGCCCGCGTATTGTTGGTTATTTATTGCATTGCGGTGCGGCAATTTCGTTAATGGGAATTGATGGGCTTAACACAGGCACTTCACCGTTTATCAGTGGTGATTTTTTGAATATCACTATTCTGGCATTCACTGCATTAACCATTTCCTGGCTCTTGTATAAAACGATTGAGCAAGTGCGGGCAATTGAAAAGTTGATCGCGCCAATGGCGTTGGCATTTGGCCTTATCTGGTGGTTTGTTGCAGGCTTACTGGAAATTAATGCGCATCTTGCTGATATGCAAATATTTTCCGTTGTCATAGTATTTGCGAGCATCACCGCAGCAATTGCCATCTGGTTAAGTAAGCGCGCACATTGGCCAGCCTTGGGTTATAGCATGTTTGCATTGTTGCCTTTTGTAATATTGTATTCGGGGCTAACAATGGGTTTGAATGATGACGTGCATCCTGCGCATGGTATAGGGCTGCTTGCGCTTAGCCTATTTTTTGTGGTGCAATTTCGCTTTTTATTCTTACAAGAATCGTCTCCTCAACAAGATTTATTAAACGCGTGGCATATCTTGACTGCATGGTTATTGTTTGGACTTATAGGTTGGGAAGCTCTATGGCTGAAAACTTTTTATTCGTTTACCGATACCCAAAGCATTATGTTGTGGTTTGCCGTATTTACGCTTCCGTTCACCCTCTTATTACTGTTGAGTAAAAAATTGTCCTGGCCCTTCGCGCGCTTTAATAGCGATTATAAAAATTGGGCACCTCTGCCACTGTTTGTATTGTGTGCTATCTGGTTTGCAAGTGTATGTGGCAAAGCCCAGCCCGCCGGAGAAATGTATTTACCGCTACTGAATGTGTTAGATATAGCTCAGTTAGCCGTAGTGCTTTTATTTGCATACGCGTTTAATCATGATTATCTTAATGAAAGTTTTTTAAAGCAGCGAAAGGCACGTTTAGGTTTGCTCGGGGCAATGGTATTTATTTGGATTAATGTGCTGGTGCTGCGCGCAATCCATCAATACCAGTCAATTCCTTACGAACTTACTAGCCTTTGGAATTCGGTAGAAGTGCAAATGGCG
The DNA here is from genome assembly GCA_040385335.1 of Pseudomonadota bacterium. GTDB lineage: Bacteria > Pseudomonadota > Gammaproteobacteria > Pseudomonadales > Cellvibrionaceae > Cellvibrio. The sequence goes on along the minus strand of JAZKHP010000029.1, from coordinate 44,688 downwards.
CTATCAATTTTGTGGGCAATGTGCGCGCTGGTGGTGATGAATTTATCGCGCCGCTTACAGCAGCGATCATTATGGATGTTAGGTGCTGCGCTCCTGGCTATGGTTGTTCTAAAGCTGGCATTTAAGGATTTATCTGGCGCTGGCACCCTGGCTGGTATTATTTCTTTTATGGTTGTGGGTGGTTTAATGTTATTGATTGGCTATTTGTCACCGATCCCCGGGAAAAAAATTGACGACCCTGGTGCTGATCAGAACACTGTAGCTGAGGAAAATAAATGAGTTATTTTTTGTACGGTGCGGTGTTTGTTTTATTGTGGTCGCTACAAACTTTTGCTGCAGAAGAAAATCCTATCGCTATCTATCGCCTGAGCGAAACCCAGGGCACTTATTTACAAGTGCCGCTTTCTCACGATATTTATCGCTACAGTCAATATGCAGATTTGCGGGATCTGGTGGTGGTAGATGCGGACTATAATCATTTGCCGTTCCGCATGGTTAGTTTAACCATGACACCGGCAGCGAGAATACAAAGGCAAGAAAATACTACAGTACTACCGTTTTATCCTATAAGTGCAAATGCTACACCAGCCGCTATACGTGCGTTGCGCACAACCCATATCAGTGTGACGGATAATGACGTACAGGTTCATGTTAACCATTCAGTAGCGCCCGCAAGCGCCACACCCGATTTTTATCTCGTTGATGTTAGTGCATTAAAAACGAAATTAACGCATATACAAATTGATTGGTTGCCCAATGAAAAAAATCAATATCTGGAGGTACAGCTTGAGGCGAGCAGTGATTTACAACATTGGATAGATTTAGGTCGTAGTACATTGGTACAAATTGTCCATCACGAACAGCAATTGAAACGCAATCGCATTGCCGTGGATATTGCCCCCAACACTTATGAGTTTTTACGTTTAAAAATTTTACAAGGTAGTGAGCGGTTGCAGTTAACCGGGATAACCGCGTTACAACTTTTTAGCGAGCTTAAACTCCCAAACATTGAGAGCGAAGTCTGGGTTGTAGGCGGTTCGCTTTCGGGCAAGCAGACTACCGTTTACTTTCCCGATCAACACAGCAAAAGTTATTCTGTGGCTGCGTGGGAATATATACGCGATGAAACTACACCTGCTGCAACACTGTTACTTAATCTTGGCGAACATACTTATGGTGATTCTTTAAAAGTATTTTCACGCCCGAGTGAAAAACAACATTGGCAACTGCGCTATGAAGGTATCTGGTTTAATGCACGAGTAGGTAACCAATGGCAACAAAGCGATGAAATGAGTTTGTCGGGCATTGGCGATAAATTGTGGCGAATTGAATTAAATGAGTCGGCACAAAATACCTTAAAGCCCACACTGGTTTTTTCCTGGCAACCCATCCACTTACAAATTATTACCAATAACAAGCCACCCTATTCGTTGGCTATTAACTTACAAAAGAAAGTAGCCCAGAGTAGCCAGATATTTAATCAGCTGCTGGAAAAGACCAATCCGGTTTGGATAAGTGCAGGATTAGAATCATTGCATGTGGATCCCTCGGCAGTGACGCCGAGTTCGCAGGCACTGGATTGGCCAAAATATATATTTTGGGGCTGCCTGATGACCGCATTATTTCTGTTGTTATGTTTTGCCTTGCGGTTATTTAGGCAAGTAAACCAGGAATTAACCTAACCAACATTATTGCAATGATCTGTGCTGGTGGAGCCATGGAAAAGTCCTGAAAACCAGCTACACTGAGCGCTTATTGAACAGGTTTCGTTGATGGTTATTAGTAATTTTGTCAGTTATTCATCGCTAGGTTTGGGCGCTATCCAAAGGCAGGGCGCCCCTGCGCCTGGGCGGCAGGCCTTAACCTTAGACGCAAAGCTGGATCCTAAAGCCCCGAATGAATATGCAGTTGAGCTAGCACTTTCTGGTACTCCGGCTTCAGTCATTGAACCACCGCAAAAAACTTCTGAAGCAAAACCTGGTAGCAAAAAAGCACATCAAAACAACGATCCTGCAAGTCTCGCTTTCATCAGCATCGCCGACTTTAAGCCCGCCACACACAAAATCGATATTCGTGTTTGATATCCCTTTCGGTGTTTATAAACATCAGCATTTATTTGCCAAGCATTATATTTATCTCTAGGATGGCTGGCCTCTCACTTAACGCCCTGTAATAGTGCAAGAAAATATGATAATCACGCATTTTATTAACCAGGCAAAACTCTTCCTGGGTATTGAACGCAATAATACTAGCCACAAAGAAAAATGGATTTCAGCGTTGGGTGGGTTATTAGGAATCTTAACGGTGTATTGGGGTATGCGTTGGAGTTTTCCCCATGGCTATTTAAATAGCGCCGGAACGCTGCTCATGGTGACCTCGATGGGAGCCTCCGCTGTTTTATTATTTGCGGTGCCCCAAGGTGCATTGTCCCAACCCTGGGCGGTGATCGGCGGCCATTTAATTTCGGCGTTTGTGGGCGTTAGCTGTCAGCAACTATTTCCCGACCAAACCTGGACTGCTGCATTAGCGGTAGGAGTTGCTGTTGGTTCCATGCATTACATGCGTTGCATTCACCCGCCCGGCGGAGCTACCGCATTGGCCGCAGTCATTGGTGGGGCGGAAATCCATGGGCTGGGTTATCACTATTTATTTATGCCCATTCTGGTTAACGTGGTGTTGATACTGATAACCGCAGTGGGTTTCAATGCGTTGTTCGGTTGGCGACGCTATCCTGCCCATCTTACTCGTCGCTTACGTGAGTCAAAGCCCGTTAAACCCTCTGAACGGCAATTCGATTTAACACAAGAGGATTTTGCCGCGGCCATGCAGCAATTGAATTCCTATGTGGATATTACTAGCGAAAGCCTGACGGAATTGTTGGAGCTGGCAAAACAACACGCGGAAAAAAATATTACCCATCCTGAAGAAATTATCCCGGGTCGTTTTTACAGTAATGGAAAGTTGGGAAAATTATGGAGTGTTCGCCAGGTACTGGATGGTTCAGAAAATGAAATCCCGGAAAAAGATCGCGTCATTTATAAAGTCCTGGCAGGGGACAATGCCTATCAAACCGGTATTTGTTTGCGCAGCGAATTTCGTCAATGGGCGCGCCTGGAAGTAAAGCCCGGTGAAAATGGCCGCTGGGTTAAAGTTATTGAAGAATAATCGGGTTACAAATTCCAACAATTAAATGACTGTAGTGCGCCTTCATGTCGTTTATAATCCCGCCACAAAAAACTATTTGTCATTTAGAGGTTTCTTAATGCTTAGCCAAAGTAAAAAATTTATAGCAGGTTTCAGCTTTTTGTTGGGGCTCGCAGCTATACAAAACACACAAGCTACCATTGTTCAATTTCAAACAGTCATGGGTAACTTTGAAGTTAATCTTTATGATAAAGCCACCCCCAAAACAGTTGAAAATTTTTTAGCTTACGTAACTTCAGATGCTTATAAAAACGTAATCATTCACCGGTCAATACCTGATTTTGTTATTCAAGGTGGAGGCTTTCAATACGTAGATAATTCCCCTTTAGTTTCAATTCCTCAAAAACCTACCGTCATTAATGAACCTGTCTATGCTAACAAACGTGGCACTATTGCTATGGCAAAGCTGGGGGGAAATCCAAATTCTGCCACTAATCAATGGTTTTTCAATTTGGTAGATAATGCACCAACTCTTGATGGCGATAACGGTGGCTTTACTGTTTTTGGAGAAGTCACGGGGAGTGGTATGGCAGTCCTGGACGCTATGGCAGCGGTAAATGTTTTTCCGGCTAATAGTGGCGTTTTTAAGAATCTCCCTTTGCGCAATTACACAATGACTGATTTCTCTAATGGCGTTGCAGTAACCGATTTACATTTGATTGTTATTACAAATATTCTTGTACTTGATGCAAATGTGGATACAGCAGCAAGCCTGACTCCTGTTCTCACCACGAGAGCCACATCGTCTCAAGCAAGCAGCTCTGCCAGTAGTAGTACTGCTGTTATTACTAACAATAACAAACCTTCGGGCGGCGGCGGTGGCAATATTGGTTTGCTGGGTTTATTGATGTTGTTGGCGATAAGTATGCTGAGCAAAAGAGCCAGTGCTCCAGCAAAATAAATTCCTGCGCAAATAAAACAACAGTTGAATTAAGCTGGCAATTCACAGAAACTGCTTGGTATCAAGAATCAGGCAGTTTTTTTATTTTATTATGAGTCATTTATGATCAGTTATCTTTATTGGATTACCCTTATCGCAGTTGCGCTTTTAGTCGGTGGGGCATTAGCACGATTTTTAACGGTGAAAGCAGGGATAGTCATGTGTTTAGTCATATTATTGGTGGGCTGGGCTGCCTACCATTTTTATTATGAACAATTATTCGTTAAAAATTTAGGCGGTGTAATGACATTAGAAGTGCCCGCCGGTCAAATGCATCTCTCGTCTACGTGGAAAGAAGATCATCTATGGATAGAAAATTACGATCCGGTAAAAAATATCTGCTATTTCAGTGAAGTATCACGGGGTCATCTTTTGGAAGGCACCGTCATCATAAAAAACTGCAATCCTGGAATATCTCCCATTCAGATAGGCCCTAAATAAATCTTTAAAAAAAATTTAACTAGATCTTTTTATTCTATTGGCGCATTTTTCTGCACAACCGCTTTAAAGAGTCTATCTTTACTGTGTGTCCTATGTGTCTAGATTGATGGTGTGAGGAGTGTGTTATGCAAGTTAATTTTTCGGGGCAATATTTATCGTTGCGCGGGTTGGCGATAATTGTTATTAGTTTTTTGACAACGCAATACAGCCAGGCTGCAATAGTAAAAGGCAATACCTGTGAAGCCATTCAAAAGACAATTAATAAATTGCCGGCGATTGGTGGCGAAGTTTTTATTCCTGCAGGTGTATATACCTGCTCTACACCGATTATTTTGGACAGAGATAACATCATTGTGCGTGGCGAAGGGGCCGCTACTTTGTTACGTGTGGCAGACAAAGCCAACATACCCGTATTTGTCATGGGCCAAACAATTCGAGTACCCACTGTTACTCGTCGTTATATTCAGGTTAAAAATTTAATGATTGATGGCAATCGCAAAATGCAAACGTCTGAATGCATGGGCGGTAACTGCAGCGATGAATTTCCACTGAGAAATAATGGCATCACCATTCGTCGTTGCGAAGATTGCGTGGTAGACAATGTCACAGTTTACGCAGCAATATCGGGTGGTCTGGTTACTGAGTTAGGTTGCCAACGTTTAATGATTCGTGACTATTCTTCTTATGATAATGAATACGATGGTTTCGCTGGTTATGAAACAGAAAATAGTACTTTTTCGGGAATAAATTTATACAACAATAAAGGGGCGGGAATTTCTGCCGACATACATTTTGACAACAATAAATTTAGCGATGTCACTATTACGAATAGTAGTACCGTAGGTATTTTTATGCGTGACTCCTCTAATAATTCATTTACGAATGTCCATATTCGCAACACCAAACAACATGGAATCTTTCTAGCGCAAGTAGATGACGATGCTTCCAAACCTGCTTCAGGCAATACCTTTAACAGCCTGGTAATAACCCACTCCGGCGGTTACGGCATTTTAATTAGCGATGCATCTTGCACCAATAATTTATTTGTTGCCAGTCAGTTTAGTGATAACACGGCGGGTTGTTTTGGTGAGGCCGCTTCAAATTTGATTGAAAGTGTAGGTACTATTTGTCGTTAAGTGTTTTTCATTAAACTTTCTTGAAGGCGCATTTTTTTAAATCATTGCCACGTCATAAATAAAAAAGCAGCGAAAGCTGCTTTTTTATTTATCAAACTTGATTTGGCATAAATTTTTTTTTCTGTTATACAAGCACTGCTCATAGCGCAACACACATAGTAATACGCATATCAATCGACAAACATCTTATCAACCCATAAGAAACTTTGACTATGAAAACTATTCCCCGGCAATCCCTGGTGCTTTTGTTGTTGCTTTGTTCTTGCCTTGTGCAAACTGCCGATGCTGACGTTCGTTTGCCCCGCCTCCTCAGCGATGGAGCGATTTTGCAACGCGATAAACCGCTGGCTATTTGGGGCTGGGCCGATGAAGGGGAAAAACTTAGCATCACCTTCAATGGCAAGGAAAAAACCACGCAAGCCAGCGAAGGCCGCTGGTCGGTCACTTTCCCTGCACAACAAGCCGGTGGCCCGTTTGAATTGGTTGTGAAAGGAAAAAATGAGTTGGTACGCAAGGATATTTTAATCGGCGATGTGTGGATTGCCGCTGGCCAATCCAATATGGAATTACCACTCAATAGAGTGAAATACCAATATCCCGGTTTAATCGCTGCCACCAACTTACCCCAAGTCCGCGAGTTTAATGTTCCCGTGGTTTATGCTTTTAAAGGGCCACTCGATGATTACAGCCAAGGGCAATGGAAAACGGCCACTGCAACTCATCTTGCCGGTTTCTCAGCAGTAGGTTTTTTCTTTGCCCGTAAAATTCAAGCACATACCGGAGTGCCGGTAGGCTTGGTCACTGTCCCCGTCGGCGGTTCACCGGCAGAGGCTTGGCTTAGTGAGGCAGCCTTGCAAAAGTATCCCCATTATGTGCAACAGCTGCAGCCTTTCAAAGACGATGCCCATGTGCAAGCCACTATCGCAAAAGATAAAGCCAGTAGTGATAAATGGTATGCCGACCTGGCTGCTGTAGATATTGGCTTGAAGCAACGCTGGTCACAAGCAAGTGTGCCTGCGGCCGAATGGAAACCCCTGCAGGTGCCAGGCTTTTTGCGGGAGCAGGGCAGCAGCTTCACCAATGGCGTTGCCTGGGTACGTAAAAATATCGAACTGAGCAAAACCCAGGCGCAAAAAAATGCCACCCTCTGGTTGGGCGCGATTGTGGACGGTGACCAGGTTTATGTAAACGGCGAGCAAGTTGGGCAGACAGGCTACCAATATCCACCGCGTATTTATGCCTTGCCCAAAGGCTTGTTAAAAGCCGGCGGCAACACCATCAGCATTCGTATCACCAGCTATTCCGGCAACGCAGGCTTTGTCAAAGACAAACGTTACGAATTGGACTTGGGGGACGAAAAAATTTCCTTACAAGGTGCCTGGTCCTACAACATAGGTGCACAAACTGGCGGCATGGAAACCACCACCACCCTGCATTACATTCCATCATCATTGTTCAACGCAAAGCTGGCGCCCGCGTTACCGCTGGGAATTAAAGGCGTGATTTGGTATCAGGGTGAATCCAATACTGAACGCGGTGATGCACAAGGCATTCGTCGTCAGCCGGGGGACCAGTGCGCCGACGAATCCTGTGCGGCCAGCACATCTGAATACCGCTATTTACTCGGGGATTTAATTCACGATTGGCGCAAACAATTTAAGCAAGGCGATTTCCCGTTTCTGTATGTGCAGCTCGCCAATTTTTCGCCGTCGCAACCGCAACCCTCGGAGAGCAACTGGGCTAAATTGCGCGAGGCTCAACGGCAAGTTCTGGAAGTAAAAAATACCGCAATGGCGGTAGCTCTTGATGTTGGCGAATGGAATGACATACACCCCTTAAACAAACAAGCCGTTGGCGAGCGCCTCGCATTAGCAGCATTGAAGCAAGCCTATGGCGAAAAATCCCTGCTCGCGTCCGGCCCGCGCTTGGAAAAAATAAAATCTAAAGACCAAACCCTGGAGCTAGTGTTCAGCGATATTGGTGATGGGTTGGTAGCGCGTGACGGTGAATTAAAACATATGGCAATTGCCGGAGCAGATAAAAAATTTGTGTGGGCCAAAACCCGTATGGATAAAAATAATATTATTGTGTGGGCCGATGAAATTGCAGAACCTAAATGGGTTCGCTACGCCTGGGCAGATAACCCGGCGGGCGCAAATCTTTATAACAGCGCGGGTCTGCCTGCGTCATCGTTTGAGGCAAAAGTAAAATAAAAAGGTAAATAATTTTCTTTCCACGCTTTCGACACTGAATAAAATGCGGGTGATGCTCGCATTTCAATTGTGTCATGCCGAGCAATTGATTGACCTCAGATGACAGTATTTCTATTCACGTTTGAAAATTTTTTAAATGCTGCAGCCTATTATTTATGCTGCGAAACTTTTGAGAAAGCCATAAATAATTAATACCGAACTAACCATAATTTTTGTATGGGCAAAATTTTTAAGTATTTTTGTCTTTATTGGATTCTGCAAGTGAAGTTGTGAACCATTCACCCATTCACAGCCTATGTACATGGGATGTAGCGGAAGACCCTAAAATTGACTGGAATAAAGAAGGCTTTTTTGACAGCGATCAATAGCATTCGCAAAAATGTGGCGCAAAAAATCGCTTCGTCATTGCTGCTCAGCGTTTAATCCTCCCTATTTTTAATCCAGTCGCACACATCCTTTGTTACCTCTGGCATAATCCGCGCGTATTTAATTCATAACGTTAATCAATACATTCCACCCCAGAAGGAGTCATTCATCATGACGATGCAACAAAGAGCACTACCTTTGCTAAAAAATATTTTTATTCTCAGTTTAATTGCAGTCATTTCCGCGTGCGGTGGTGGTGGCAAAAAGAAAGACCTTATTCCTGACAATTTTAGTTTTACCGCAGTGACCGGTGCAGCCGTAAGCACCGAAGTGACTTCAAACACTATCACCGTGATGAGTATTAATAAGCCGGTCAGTATCAGCATTACCGGCGGCACCTATGCCATTGGCAGCGGTGCTTTTACCGGCGCAACGGGCACCGTTACCAAGGGCCAAACCGTCAAAGTCAAAGTCATGACCTCCGCTAGCAACAGCACTGCAGTGACCTCGACCCTTACGATAGGTGGTGTGACGGGTAGTTTCAGTGTGACGACTATTGCTGCTGATGCAACGCCAAATGAGTTTCTGCTGCCCGCAGTAACCGGTGCGCAACCTGGCAGTGTAAATACCTCAGCAGCTGTGACTGTGGCAGGCATCAATGTGACAGTGCCCATTAGTATTGTTGGTGGAGAGTATTCAATTAATGGCGGTACTTACACCAGTTCGGCAGGTACTGTTACTGCAGCGCAAACCGTTACAGTAAGAGTAACAGCCGATACAACGCCTTCAGCTGCAAAAGATGTAGTGCTTACCATTGGTGGTGTAAGTGCAACTTATAAGGTGACTACGATTGCCGATGCTGTTGCACCCACTGCACAAATTTTATTCCCGCCAGTAGTTTCTATGACTGAAGGCAATACTATTTTAGTGCGCGGTACGGCGAGTGACACTTACTCAATTAAAAGTGTAAAAGTGAATGGCGTAACAGCAACTACTACAGATAGTTTTGCAAATTGGCAGGCGCTTGTTCCACTCACCGATACAACTGCACCTGTAACGGCAACTACAGAAAATACTATCACTGTAGTTACGGAAGATAACGCGGGGAATATTGCGACAGATGCGGCGCATGTGGCAATTCGGCAAGCACCGCTTACGAGTTCGTTTCCCGATGCGGATAACCCATTCACAGATATATTCAAAATTGTTATTGATCGACAAAATGGTAAAAACAGGCTTTTAACTACCACGGGTTTTTCTGGTTCGACAATCATGAGCATTGATTTAACCACTGGTAAGCGTAGTGTTTTTAAACAAATTATTGAAAGTGGTGTATCAACTATTACAGGAATACAAATCGATCCTATAGCAAATCGTTTATATCTTGGAGTTAACAATGGTGCAAGTGGAAGGGTAATGGCGCTTGATTTAATTACCGGTGAAACGCTGGCTCTCAGCCCGCTTTACGGCGGTACAACTTTTGGACTATTGTTGGACGATACAACCAGCGTACCCAAAATAGTTGCAACGAATGGAATTGAACCTGCCTCGATAATCACGACGGATTCTAGCCTTGCAAGCTTCACAATACTTTCAGATGCTACCCATCCAAATAGTGAAAATCTAATAGGCAATTCGTATAGCATTATTTTAGATAAATCCCATGATCGATATTTAGTTGCAGACGATTTCTATGCGGATCAAGCCATTATTGCCGTGAATCGCTTAACCGGCGCGCGCAGTGTGTTTTCAAGTAATGCTGTAGGTACTGGTGATATGTTTGCAAGTAATAACAGTGGATGGCTTGATGATTTGGTATTGGATGAAGCTAATCAGCGCGTTATTGCACTGGAAAATGATGTTGGTAGCGCTGGTATAGGTATTGTTTTGGGGGTTGATCTAGCCACAGGTAATAGAACAATACTGTCAACCACATCGGATACTAACCCGTTTAATTCTATGCGCATTCCTTATGGTATTGCGTTAAATGGTGATGATCGTACCCTCTATGCAAGTGACCATAGCCTGAAAACAATTTTTGCAATTGATTTGGTTACCGGTTACCGTGTGGTTTTTAGTAAAAACTAATAAGAAAAAAATAATTTAACCAAGTGCAGATTGTTCTGCACTTGGTTTTAAAAAGCTAAAACCAAAAAAATTATTCGTTAAAACAGCAATACGGATTTACTCACTACTTAACAGTTTCACGGAGAAAAAATGTCAGATCTTAGCGCTTATAAAGTCATTGCCGGTAATTCTGCTGGAATCAAAGTCACTGCAACTCCTAAAATTTCCATCGCCCATTCCAACTTACAAAGACTAGTCCAATAAGGTAAGCATTGGGCACGTATTTGTGTGGAGAATATTAATTCGTTATCGTTCGGTCATTTTAAAAATAGTAGATTTTTGGTACCGGATTTTAAAGCTTTATAGAGAGTGAAAGTGAATGCCAGTAAAAAAATAACAACCGTTAAATTAAGGTGGTTAAATGACTTATGTTTTGATTGTTTTAGGTGTAGTTTTTGCGGCTTTTGCTATCGTAATTATTTATGTTGTAGTTACTATGATTCGCGGTAAAAAACAAAATGTTGTTTTATTTTCACCCATGCTTGGAGTCGTCACTGTCGATGGTGTTCCTGCGGTAGGCGCTAAAATTGAGCGAAATCTTTTTTGGATATATAAAAAACGAGAAATTGATTATGTTTATACCAATGAAAATGGAGAGTTTAATTTTGGTGTAAAAAAAGATATTTTTCGGGTAAGCCCTTTAAGTCATTTTTCTATTTCACAACAGCTAACAGTATTTTATAAAAATAAAGTGATAGAGATCTGGCGCTACTCAAAAAGCGATGCGGATGAATACACCGAGCTAGGAGGTAAACCTGTTAATTTTCGTTGTGAACTAACTGATGAAGCTTGCAGGGTAGGAACAAAAGTAGGGGGTGTGTGGACTTCTTGTAGGTGGGATGACATTAATGAAATTGCGAATTAAAAGCCCGTTTGCTTTGTATATATTCAAAAAGTAGCTTGTTTGATTAACTCTTCAGCAACAATTGAGCTTGCGTGAATAAAAGTTGTGCTTTAAGCTTTGGCCCGTCAGACGAGTGATACGATTAATTTTTGATTTAGCGTAATTGAAAGTCACACAATAAATGAGCGAACTTTCGCTCGGCAACATGGAGCCAGGGAGCCAATAATGTCAGCTACAGACCTTCTTATCGCCGGGAAAAGCGGCGGCAAACAAATTATAATTCCTGCAGTAGTAAACCCACCTCTGAATGCATTTCTCTCAAGCCAAGCTAGAAAAAATGGATTCTCGCATGGAAATAAATAACGATTACAAAAAAGGAACTGAAGCGTTCCAGCAAAAAAATTATCAACAAGCTTTTCTTTGCTATAAAAACGCCGCCGAGCAAGGCGATGCCAAGTTACAATTCAATCTTGGGTTGATGTATACCGACGGGGTAGGCGTTGTCAGGGATTTGAAACAAGCTGTTGTTTGGTATACAAAAGCCGCCGAACAAGGTGATGTCGAAGCACAATTCAATGTTGGATTGTCGTATCATCAGGGGATCGACGTTGTCCAGGATTTGAAACAAGCTGCTGATTGGTATAAAAAAGCCGCAGACCAAGGCTTCGTCCAGGCACAATGTAATCTCGGTGTTTTGTTTCAGGAAGACGGCCTCGCTAGGAATTATGAAAAAGCCTTAGTCTGGTATAAAACAGCCGCTGAACAAGGTGATGCTTGTGCTCAACGCAATATTGCTTTGATGTATATACAAGGGAAAGGCGTTGACCGGAATAAACTAAAAGCCATTAGTTGGTTTATTAAATCTGTTTATTCAGTAATAAAAACTAGTTTTAAAACTCCCCATAGAAAAGGGAATTAATTAGCTGTACTCTAATAGTCGCTTAAATCATGATCATCGGTAAGATATAAAATGGACGCCGCTTTAGGCGGATAACAGTAACTTACTGATTACAAGTATTAAGTTAGGCACAAAGTAAAGCCAGAATTTCAACCAAAGTTTATACCCCGTGTTTTTATATAACGTCACCCTAACGTCAGGGTGCCCCAACGGATTAAGGATTTAGGAGATAGTTATGTCAAGTGTTCCTGTAAAAACCATTGCCGGGCTCAATGCCGGTATTCGCGTTACCCTTAAATATGATCTTTTCCCCCTCTATAATGCGATGAAAGAAAGAGCCAAAGCCGGTAATCACTGGGCAAGAATTTGCGTGAATGAACTGGAATCGCTGAGTTCCGGTCACGTAAAAAATAATGTGTATGTGCAGGGCAACGGACGCCACGAAGAATTTGGTGAATATAGTGTTATTTTGCCGGGTTGCAGAGCCTCATTCCGTAAAAATAATACTGGTGCGTTTTACATTTACTCACTGGAAGTGGATGGGAATTTTACGGAGTTGCAGCGAGATAAGAAAAAACCAGGCCTCTATAATGTAAAGAAAGACAATAAGAAATGGAATGCAGAACTCGAGACTCAGGGTAAGATTAAAGAACGTAAAAATAATTTAGTGACTATTTCTGATCAAATTAATAATGTTGATTTTGCAGCAATACTTGCGCCGCAAGCAATGACAGAATCTGGACGAGCGACCACTGGCTTCCTTGAAAGCAATGGCTTTGATTTACACTTTACGCCTGGGAAAAAACGTATTGGTGGTTTGGCCAATTTAAAGCAGGCCTATAACGCTGAAACCGATGCAAGCCTTCATGAATCCGCGATTCTCCTTGCCGGAACTATGGAGTCAGCGCGCAATATCAAGGACGTTACCTGGGTTTCTGAGCGTGGAGGTTCTGGTGTGCTGACTCAGGCCATGCGAATATTAAAAGAGCGCGGGGTTAATTTTTCGGCGTCTGGGCATAAAGCTTTTTTCAGCAACCTCCAAACTAATTTAGGAAATGCTGAAGGGTTAGCGCGCAATATAGGTATCGGTTTTGACGGCAAATCACATTCAAAAGAAATGATAAATGTTAACCAGCTGTTAGGTAGCGGTTTGTTTGGCGGTTTTGTTAACCCCGTGAAGCGTTTTATAAAAGACGATAAATATTCTGCGTTAAATTGTATTTCTGATATGGGCAAAGAAGCCGGTAGCCACAAGGAACTGTACGGAAAAGTCACTGGTGCAGCCGGGGTGGTTTTAGGTTTGAAAACTGCTGGGGTTGGGCTAGGTACGGCAATGGCTGTTGCCACTGGGCCTGGTGCCACTTTCGCTGCGGCGGTGGCTGCAGTAGGCGCAAGTGCCGCGCTTTACAAAGGCCTCAACGCAGTGACCAAAAGTTATTTTCCGCTCGCCTCTCACAAAAAATTAACAGGTGAATAAGTATGTTCAATTGGTCGTGGGAATTAAGGGAACAGCGTGACTACCTCAGTCCTGTGGGGCCAAATTTTGACCGGGCCCCCACGCAACATCTCTACTTAAATGATACTCATATTTCAATTAAGTTGCCGCGTCAACGAACCCAACTTCCTTACGAGAATATTACGTTAAAAGGCGCTTGGGATCTGGATACGCTTGAAAGTACCTTCGTTGAATCCAATGGGGTGCGTAAGCGTTCTCTTACTGTACTGATGCGTCACTGGGATTTTTATGGCGATTGGTTTACGGGTAATTTAGGAGGCATCACAATGGCTGCCACTGTGATCTCCCCCGCGGACGTGCCGGAGGGACTCAATTATTTTCACCCCCGTGCGCTAGAGGCGGGTATTGCTGATCAATTAACTTCATGGTATGGGCATAAATTTTATGGGGACAACCCACAGCAAACTTGGCACGCGCCTATGAATTGGCGGCAAAGCCATAACTTCCCCTGTTTAGCGGCGCGGTTTGAGGCGATGAATACGGTTGTTGAAAGTGATGGCCCAGATTACTACTTGTTTATGCCCTTAACCAAAACCCATTTTTTAATGCTGGACTGTAGCATCAGCCGCATTGCGGTCCTCTCCGACAAAAAGCCGGAACCAACTATCAATGAATGGGTTGATCTTGCGCCGTTTGTAAAACTTGTTAATCAGGTTTTGGATAGTGTGCAAGTTACACTTTCGCCACAGGCTCAAGCTGATCAGGAGGAAGCCTTGCGTGATTTGGCAGAGAAGTCGCTCGTGAAAGAATACCCACCTATAAAATGGACAGCTCCACCTGCTGTAATGGATGAAAATTGGCGTGATCAATACAGAACATAATTTATTGATTGTAGTGTGAAAAAGTCTGCTCACATTTACGTTAGTTGCCTGCAAATGCCGTGGTTACACCTGTGTGAACCAAGGCTGCTGGGTACGGTGCCGTGTTTTACAAAGGCCTCAACGCAGTGACCAAAAGTTATTTTCCGCTTGCCTCTCACAAAAAATTAACAGGTAAATAAGTATGTTCAATTGGTCGTGGGAATTAAGAGAACAGCGTGAATACCTTAGCCCTGTGGGGCCAAATTTTGACCGGGCTTCCACGCAACATCTCTACTTAAATGATACTCATATTTCAATCAAGTTGCCGCGCCAAAAAACCCAGCTTCCTGTTGAGAGTATTACGCTGAAAGGCGCCTGGGATCTAGACAGGCTTGATTATCATTTCTGTGAATCCAATGGGATGCATAAGCGCATTGCTACTGTGCTTATGCGCCGTTGGGATTTTTATGGCGACTGGTTTACGGGTGCCCTAGGGGGAATAACGATGACAGCCGATGTGATCTCCCCTACTGAAGTGCCGGAGGGGCTTAATTATTTTCACCCCCGTGCGCTAGAGGCGGGTATTGCTGATCAATTAACGTTGTGGTACGGCGGTGATTTTTATGGTGACAACCCACAGCAAACCTGGCATGCGCCCATGAATTGGCGGCAATGTGATAATTTCCCCTGTTTAGCGGCGCGGTTTGAGGCGGTGAATACTGTTGTTAAAAAATCTGGACCAGACTTCTACTTATTTTTGCCTTTAACCAAAACCCATTTTCTAATGTTGTTTTGTAGCATCAGTCGCAATGTAGTCTTCTCCGACAAAAAACCAAAGCCAACCGTTGATGAATGGATTGACCTCGCACCTTTTGTAAAACTTATCAATCAAGTGTTGGATAGTGTGCAAGTTACACTTTCGCCACAGGCTCAAGCTGAACAAGAGGAGGCCTTACGGGGGTTAGATGATAAGACGTTAGTGAAAAGCTATCCCCCAGTTAAATGGACAGCACCACCAATTGTTGAAGATGAAAATTGATGAGATAAATTAAGTGGATGATGAAAACGATAGGAGCTGAAAGCTTAGCGTGGGACATAGGCATGAAGTTTTTGACTGCCTCATAAAAAAATATTAATTATTTTGTGCAGATTCAATCTGCTCACTGGCTTTAAAAAATTATTTTCCACATACCTCTCACAAAATTAACGGATGAATAAGTATGTTCAATTGGTCGTGGGAATTAAGAGAGCAGCGTGACTATCTCAGCCCTGTGGGTCCAAATTTTGACTGGGCGCCCACGCAACACCTTTATTTAAATGATACTCATATTTCAATTAAGTTACCGCGCCAAAAAACACAGCTTCCTGTTGAGCGTATTACGCTAAAAGGCGCTTGGAATCTGGATGCGCTTGATTATGAATTCTATGAATCCAATGGTGTGCGTAGGCGTTCGGTTGCTGTATTTAAGCGTAAGTGGGATTTTTATGGCGATTGGTTTACTGGTAAGTTAGGGGGAATCTCGATGACTGCCAATATAATCACCCCTATGGATATGCAGGAAGGGCTTAATTATTTTCACCCGCGTGCGCTAGAGGTGGGTATTGCTGATCAATTAACGTCATGGTATGGCGATGACTTTTATGGTGACAACCCACAGCAAACCTGGCATGCGCCTATGAATTGGCGGCAATGTGATAACTTTCCCTGTTTAGCGGCGCGGTTTGAGGCGGTGAATACGGTTGTTAAAAGTGATGGCCCAGATTACTACTTGTTTATGCCCCTCACCAAAACACATTTCCTTATGTTGCGTTGTAGAATCAGCCGGAATGCGGTCTTCTCGGACAAAAGGCCCGAGCCAACCATCAATGAATGGATTGATCTTGCGCCTTTTGTAAAACTTATTAAACAAGTGTTGGATAGTGTACAAGTTACACTTTCGCTACAAGCTCAAGCTGATCAGGAGGATGCATTGCGGGGATCGGACGATAAGACGTTAGTGAAAGACTACCCACCAGTTAAATGGACAGCGCCACCGATTATTGATGATGAAAATTGGCGAGATAACTTTAATGGATGACGAAAGCAAAGATTATAAAAAACGAGCTTTGCAATTCATTAGGTCTGAAACGGCGAGTCTAATGAGGTAGCGTTAAAGCCGAGCTCCAAAGATACAACTCGTTGAAAACTTTGGGTCATTACAAGGTCTGATTAAACCAGAATATTGAGAGGTCGGTTGTCGAGACTTCTGCTCTGTATAGCGCAGAGCAGTTGGATTAAACCCTAAGTTTTTATTGTATTGAGGATTGTTCAAATGAAAGTGTTACCTTCCGTGTAACTTAGTCGCAATTTGAATAAAATATCAGCACCTAAGGTCAATATCCTACAGTCAAATCCATTTCTATCCTATAAAATGCTTTCGCTGCCACCAATACCGGCTCGTTTGCCTGGGACCTGGCTCTGTTCTGCCGGTGGTAGCACCCTTACATAAAAAAATATAAAAGCTGTAATTTTTGACTGTATGCAGCTTTGTCGGCATTAATGATTATAAAATTTCAGGAATGAAACATGAGCAATACCCGCGTTCACCAGACCGTGTCTACCCCTTCTTCCGTTAAAACCACCCGCCGAAAACTTTACCTTGCCATGCTTACTGCATCGCAATTTATGGTTGCGGGTCACGTATTGGCTGCGCCAGAAGGCGGGCAGGTTGTTGGTGGGGCAGGGTCTATTGATCAGACGGGTAGTAAAACCACTATCCATCAAGAAACCGAACGCATGGCGATTGATTGGAAAAGCTTTGATGTAAAAGCCGATGAGCGGGTGCAATTTGTTCAGCCAAAATCCACTTCGGTAGCGCTAAACCGTGTGCTTAGCAACAGAGGCTCTGAAATTTTGGGGCGCATTGATGCTAACGGTAAAGTAATACTAGTTAACCCCAACGGCATTGTATTTGGTCAGGGCTCACAAATTAACGTGGGCGGCATCATGGCCAGCGGCCTGAATATTGACCCTAATGATTTCATGAATGGCGAGTTCACTTTAACCGCTATTGAAGGTACTGAAGGCAAGGTGATTAACTCCGGCATTATCAATGCTGCGACTGGTGGCTCAGTAACATTGCTCGGTACAGAAGTTAAAAATGAAGGCTTAATTTCTGCTCATTTAGGTTCAGTGAATCTTGCTGCGGGTAAAGCGGCAGTGGTGACCTTTGACCCTAGCGGTATGCTAGGCGTAAAAATTACCCAAGCCGTTTTGCAAAACGATTTAGGGTTGGACCCTGCAGTAATTAACAGCGGTGAAATTATTGCGCAAGGTGGTCGCATTTTAATAACCGCAAGCGTAAGCCAGGATATTTTTAGCCAGGCAGTTAATCACGGCGGAATGAACCAGGCCAATAGCGTGGTGATGAATGCCGATGGTAGTTTTACATTAGGCGCGGGAGCCGATGTGATTAACACCGGCAGCCTTTCCACTTCCAACACCACTGGCGATGCAGGCCAAATTGTTTTACTGGGTGATAATGTTTCGAACAGCGGTAACATTCTCGCAAATTCAAATGCGGGTTCAGCAGGCCAAATAGAATTACACAGTACGGACACCACAGAACTAACACAAACTGCAAAAATTTCTGCACAAGCAGAAGCGTCAGGAACGGGCGGCGATATAAAAATTCTTGGCAATAAAGTGGGTTTATTGGATTCCGCAAGCGTTGATGCATCCGGTGCAAACGGCGGCGGCCAAATTTTAATTGGCGGTGATAAAACGGGAACAAATAAAAGTATTCGCAATGCGGATTTTATTTATCTTGGCGAAAATTCTACTGTAAAAACTGATGCGTTGTTAAATGGCGATGGTGGAAAATTAATTACCTTTGCAAGTGATACGGCAAGAATTTATGGTTCGCTTTCGGCGCGCGGTGGTAATGAAGCAGGCAATGGCGGGTTTATTGAAACATCGGGATTAAAGGGATTTGAAATTTTAAATGCACCGGATATTGGTGCGACAAACGGTCTTGGTGGATCGTGGTTAATTGATCCATACGATATCACTATCGGTGGAGGTGTTGATTCCAGTTTTAATACTACAGATTCTTGTACTTCAAGCTGTGGTACGGGTTCATTATTTATTTACAAATCACAAGTTGGTCCTTCAGTTATTAAGTGGGACACTATAGAAACAGGTTTGTCGGCAGGCGCAGGCTCAACAGTAACTGTACAAACGGCGAGTGTGGGAACAGGAACCGTTGGCTTGGGTGATATAACAATTAATGAAAATTTTGATTTTAATATTGGCGGTGGTACAAACACCGGCACGTTAAATCTTATCGCTGATCACGATATCATTATCACTGGCCGCACAATCATATCTACTAATAACATCCTAAATCTTTCTCTGACTGCCAGTAACAGTGTCAGTATTACAGGCACATCAACTATAGCTTTAAACGGTGGAAATTTTACTTCACAGAGTGTTGGTTTTGATTCGCAACTTGGCACTATTGATACCTCTTCAAGTAATGCTACTGGTGGAGGCGATATAATTATTACATCAACCGGAGCAGGTATTGCCGGTGATATAAAGCTCGGCACTTTAAAGTTTGGTTACACGCAAACCAATACTGATGGCGTTTCGGCGAGAATTGGTTCAGCACTGATAAGTTCAGGGCATGATGTGTTTTTTAACAGTGACCTGGATTTTCAGAAAACCGGAAATTTTGGTGTGGCTATCACCAATCAGTCATCATTTTTAACGATTAATGCAGTCAACGATATCAAAATTAACGCAAATATCACCGACAGCGGTAAAGTTAACGAGCGTGACGCATTAAAAGTAACGCTGAAGGCAAACAGTGATAGCAGTGGCGGTGGCAACATCGACATTCTAGCCGGAAAAACAATTGAAACGCGCGGAGCAGATTTTATAGCACAGGGCGTTAACTTTACGACGGGAGTTAGTTTAGTAACGGCAGTATCTACGGGGCATGTGGTAATTAATGACGGAGATGATGCGGATGATTATGATGACCTCTCACGAGTTGGCGGCAATGTTTTATTGGATTTAACCGGTGCTGTTAGTATTCAATCAACTATTGATACGAGTGGTGGCAATTTTACTGTAGGCACTTTTAACAGCGGAGTTCCCGTTAATAAAGTTGCAAGTTTTTCAAACAACTCTGCCAATGGATTAATCAAAACCTACAATGCTTACGGTGGTGGTGATATCGCCATTGCTACGACTGGTGCGGTAGATCTTGGTGATGTTAATTTTGGTTATAGTTATCTTGTTACAAACCCGGGTAATACGACAGCCAATGTCGAGGGTGAACGCCTGAGAATAACGACGGCAAATTCGTTAAAACGTGTTGGTTCCCTAAGCATTAATGCTGGCACTGATGCTACTTTACATAATGCGATAAATTTTAATGACACAGGGAAAAGAAATTCGACAGGTGGAAACGGTTATACCGACTCTGCTGTTGCTAGCCAGGATGCTGCGCTAAATGTAACGGCAGTTGGAGATATTACCATCGCGGGTAAAATTTATGATGCCTGGGGTGATGCCCGTGATGCGTTTAATATTAATTTAACATCGACAGGCCCCACAGGTGTTATAACACTAGAAAACGATGTATACACCGCTGGCGGTACCTTTACAGCGCAGGGCAGCAGCTTTATTTCGAAAGATTACCTAATTAATACTGACTTAGCGAATGACGATAACGGTACATATCTTAATAGTGGAACCGTAACCCCTGTCCCTATTGTCGGGTTGTGGTCTAACGGAGGCGATGTCACCATTAAGGCGATCACTTCGGTAGATTTAGGTTCAGTCGTTACAGATAGAACTGCGACAACTCAAGCTAATGTGCAAGGTAAATTGTTAATTCAAGGTATCAATACTTCGTCCAATAATGTTCTCGTCACACAAACAACATCAGCAGCTTTAAATGTTTATGGCACAACGACTTTTAATCTGGGTACAGATAAAACATTAAGCGCTCTTACGCTCAATAACGCAGGTAATATTTTTACTGGAGATATTCTTTTTACCAAAGCGGGTAATGTAAACCTGCTTGATACCACAGCAATTAATTTGGGTGCATCAACTATTGGTGGAGCTTTACTCTTAACTGCTGGGGGTAATATTTCTCAATCTGGCATTTTAGATGTAACTGACCTCGCGACGTTTAATACTGGTACTGCCGATATTGTTTTAGGCACTCATGATAATAAGTTCAGTAGCCTGAATATTGTTAACGCTGGCAACGCAAGCTTTAAAGAAATAACGGGCAATTTAGCCTTAACTACCACCAATGCTATTACAAATTTAACCGTAAATGCAGTGGGTGATATTAGCAATTCTGGAAAAGTTAACGTAACTAATTTAGCTGACTTTACAACAAGCGGTAATATTACGCTTGATGATATGTTGAACCAATTGGTTAAGGTAAATATTGATCAGGTTAATGCTGGTGCAAATAAGGATGTAATTTTATTTGATTCAACCGGTGGAATAGAATTAGGAAAGGCCAGTACTACTTTTAAAGTTGACAATAACTTCACGCTTACCAGTGGCGCGGTGACTCAGTTTTCTTCTAGCAATATTACGGTGGGTGGCTTAGCGACATTTACTAGCTCTGGTGCGAGTATCCTGTTAAATCAAGCCACAAATAATTTTAGTAAGCTCGCGATTACTTCAGCAACTACAGCCGAAATTGCGGATACAAATGCGTTAGAGTTGGGTTCAATATTACTAACCGGTACAACCGTTGATGCATTAAAAGTCACGGCAATTACTAATATTACACAAACGGCTTCTACTACTATCGCCAACCATTCTGGTGGTGGAGTAGATTTGTCTGCTGTTAGCGTCATCCTAAACAATATTGATACTTCCGGCGCTGCTGATACAGCGGGTGGCGCAGTTAGAATTAATGCGGGCACCGGCGTGGTCACTGTTGACACCATAGATACTCACGGCGCTGGTGTTGGCAAAGTAGGCGGTGATGTCACTATTGATGGAAGAGCTATAACGCTCGGCAATTCAACCAATGCCATAAATTCTTCTGCTGCAGCCGCAGGTGATGCGGGTAGCATACAAATTACAGCAGCAGGTAGCACCCCCACGATTACACTAAAAGGTGATGTGAACTCTGGAAGCAAAACGGCAGCATTTTCTCTTTCAGGCTCTGATACTTCTGCGGGCTCAATTGATTTTAGGCAATACCTGGGAAGCTTCACATCCAACATTAACGTCATTGGTCGCACAGCTGGTGGTGCAGATACCTTCAAAAATCAAAACATCGCCAGTACCTGGACCATCAATACCAGTAAAGTTATCGACACCAGTAAAATAAATGATGTTGCTGCACCAACAGTTACTTACAGCAATTTTGAAGATTTGCTGGGCGGTACTAATGTCGATACTTTCATCATAAATGCAGATCCAGCAGGTACCCTAAGCGGCGGCGGCGGCAACGATACTTTTAATATTAATACGCTGCTAACGGAAGGTATTTTTAATGGTGATACAGGTGATGATACTTTTAATATAAATATTGCCGGAGCCCAGACGGCAACCCTGAACGGTGGTGCTGATGGCTCAATTCTTGGCGATACAATTATAGGTTTCAGTCAAACCAATAGCTGGGCCTTAAACACAGGATCAAATGAAACACTCAATAGCAATTTAACATTTTCTACCATCGAAAATATTACCGGTGGAACCGCTAAAGATACATTTATCTTAGCGAATACATTAGCCAGCAATCGAGCTGTTAAAGGTGGTACTGGCGTAGATGATATTGTTTTAGTTTCAGCCGACTCAATTGTAGATTTCACCTCAACCAGCTTTACACTAAATGGAGTTCAAGAAGCAGAGGTTTTGGAAAGTTCAGTTGCTGATAAGAAAATTACTGCAGCAAGCAATTTGGGCGATGTGGTCCAGTGGGCTATAGGCGCCACTGAAAATAACGGACAAATCACTTTAACTTCTTCAACGCCATCAAAAACGGTTAAATTTGTTAACTTCTCTCAACTTGCCGGCAGCGCTGGCGATGATACTTTTACCCTAACGGGGGCGGCCAGAATCACAGGTTTAATTGACGGCGGCGCTGGCACAAATAATTTAGATTTTAGTGCTGCAACAACAAGAGCTTATTCTGTTGCCATAAATGCTGCTGATACAGCTGCGGATTTAACAGTAACCGGCATGGGTAAAATAATTGGCAATGATCATAGTGCTTCATCGCTCTCGGTTGCATCTGGCGATAATCAATGGAGTTTATCTAATTTTACTTTTACAGGCACTGTTGCTGACGGCGCCAACGACGGAACTGTAGTAGGTGTTCGCTTTATCAATTTCAAGAATTTAATCGGTGGTGGTGATGATGATACTTTTAATTTTTCATCGGCTACGGGCAGTATTAGTGGAGAAATTGATGGCGCCGGTGGTGATGATAATAAAATTATTGGTCGCAACGCGGACACTTTTTGGAATATCAACAACGTTAACGGTGGGGATAGTAGTAATCTCTCGTTAACGGCTGCGGCCGGTTCGGAATATGTAACAAGTTTTAAATCGATCCAACATTTAACCGGTAGTACAGGGTTTGCCGATACCTTTCGTTTTAGCGGATTAGGTTCAATCGTCGCTGCAGATGGCGGTGGTGTGTCATCAGGAGTGGACCCTGTTGTGGATACAGCAGATTTTTCCCTGCTGAGTGTGGTAGACGTAACCTTGGGTGCCGCCAGTGTCAATGGTGTAAGTGGCATTGAATCTTTCACAGGAAACAATACCAATAGTTCATTAAGAACTGCCTCC
>JAZKHP010000029.1:0-21279 GCA_040385335.1 Pseudomonadota bacterium | reverse complement strand
TTTTACGCTGAGCTCAGGCATAACGTTTGGTGGCACCATTAATGGCGGTACAGGTATTGATACTCTGAAAGCCACCGATGGTACGAATCTCTTTCAAATTGATACCACCAACTCAGGCAGTTTAAACGGACTTTTAACTTTTACCGCAATGGATAAATTGACCGGTGGCATAGACGCTGACAGGTTTACATTTAATATTGGCACTGCCTATGGTGGAACCATTGATGCAGGTATTGGTTCGGGCACTGATGTGGTAAATTTCTCAGGTCTTGCCAATACACTCATTGTCAATTTAACAGCGAATAGTGTGCAGGGCGTTGTCAATGCCGAGCGGGTTGTCGGCAACTCACAAACTTTACAAGCATTAACATCCGGCACTAATGAATGGACTATCGAAAATGTCAGCGGTGCGGGAATGGATGGCATCAACGACGGAACATTTACCAATGGTGCAAGTATTCAATTCGTTAACTTTGCGTCCCTGGTTGGATCTAACACTGCGACTGATAATTTTACGGTTAAGGGTACAGCTACAATAGGATCGATTAACGGCGGCACCGACATTAGCGCTAACTCATTGAGTAAAACCGGTGGCACTGCTAATCAGTGGCAATTAACCGACAGCGTTAATAATGGAACATTAAATAGCGCTATTTCTTTTTCCAATATCCGAACGTTGATCGGTGATAGTGGTAGCGACACTTTACTCGGCCACAATAAAAATAATCTGTGGACAATCACTGATGAAAATGGAGGCACGCTAAAAGATAAAGCGCTACCTGCTACGGTCAGTTTTTCCAACATGGAAAACCTGACCGGCAATGTAGATGCCGATGAATTTATATTTGATATTACAGCAAACATTACCGGGCTTATTGATGGTGGTACCTCAGTAAACGCCAACAGTGTTGTTGATAGTCTTGATATAAAGGCATTGGCAAGTGCTGTAACCGTCGAGCTGGTTGGCAGCACTAATCCGACATCGAATAATAATC
This sequence comes from Pseudomonadota bacterium, assembly GCA_040385335.1. Lineage (GTDB taxonomy): Bacteria > Pseudomonadota > Gammaproteobacteria > Pseudomonadales > Cellvibrionaceae > Cellvibrio. Next base: position 20,284 of record JAZKHP010000029.1, on the reverse strand, counting down.
TCTATGTTAAAAATATTGAATCCATCACTGCAAAATCAGGGCTTGCCAATACATTAATTGGTGCTAGCAGTTCGGATCCGGATGAGAGCTATTCATGGGTTATCAACGGCAATTCCGGTGTGGTTTCTCTCGACAGTACAAAAATTGAATTGACAACTGCTTTTACGAATTTTAGTAATTTAAGAGGCGGCACTAGCAGTGATGCATTTGAAGTTCAAGCTGCATCCAGCGGTAATATTTACGGTGGTGATGGCGATGGTGTTGATTCAATCGATTATTCAAAAACTACAAGCGCAGTTGTAATTACCTTGGGTGGCGATGGTTCATTCGGTGGCAATGTGATCGGGGGCATTGAAGGAATTACAGGTAACAATGACGGCATTAACAATACCTCATTCAATAGTTCCATCGGAATTGACGGTGGAACTAATATCTGGACACTGGGTGCTTTTACTGGTGCTGACGGCATTAATGATGGGCAAATTACTATCGCATCAAAAGTTATTTCATTTGAAAATTTCAATATCATCAACGGCGGTTCGGAAAACGATACGTTTAATCTAACCGCAAGAGGTCAGTTTGTTGGCACTATCAACGGTGGCAATGGTACTAACGTTTTTAACGCGTCTGCATCGACACTTCCACAAATAATTTCACTTTCAGGCGTGGGTGCTAACACGACTTATTTAACCGGCTTCAACACTATCACTGGGTCAACAACCGCTGTCAGTGAGTTAATTGGTGTGACTACTGCCAATACCTGGACGGTAAATAGTTTTACATCTTCTGCGAAAGCTGCGGGTACTGTAAATGGTATAGCATTTAATGGTTTCTCTCGTTTGACCGGCGGTGCAAGCAATACCGATCTTATTAATTTGACGGGTATTAATCGCGATATGAGTGTGGGCCTGGAGGCAACAACGACTGCTGACTTGATCATAAAAAATATTGAAACAGTAAATGCCAATGCAACCAGAAATAATACATTGCTTGGCGATAAAACCATTGCAAACACCTGGGATATTAATGGCAACGCGCAAGGAAAACTCAATGCACTTTCATTTACCGGTTTTGCAAATTTAACCGGTGGTGCATTGGTTGACACATTTAAATTTTTAAATAGCACTGCCGATATCGCTGGCGTTATTGATGCGGGAGATGGTGCCGATACTGTAGATTTGTTAGCAACAGGCCGTGCTGTGAGCGTGAACCTTCTCAATCCCGCGCTCGATAATATGGTTGCTAATAATATTAATGTTATCAATGCTGAAACGATTAACGCATCATCCACTTTCATCAATACCTTAACCGCAGGTGATCTGGTTAATAGCTGGAACATTAATTTAACAAACAGTGGTGACTTGAATAAATCGCTAACAAGCACGGGAATTGTTTTCACTAATTTCAATAATTTAATCGGCGGCAGCCTGGACGATACCTTTACATTTGCTGGCACAGGAAGTGTGACTGGATATGTTGATGGCAAAGGCCATACCCTTAATGGCGGTGACACGGTTAATTTAAGTGCGTTGAACGATGTCGATATTTTATTAAGTAGTACTCAAATTGGTTACCGTAATATTGAATCCTATGTTGGTAATGCGATTAATAGTATTCTGCGCGGCGATAACACTGAAAATACCTGGGTGTTAAGTGGTACGCAAAATAATGGCACTATCAATGGGATACGATTTGCTGGCTTCACTACTCTGTATGGCGGCTCAGCAAAAGATAGCTTTGATATCACCGGTGATTCGGTTAGCGGTAGTATTAATGGTCAAGGTGGTGATGACAGTTTGGCGGTGAATATTGTCAGCGGCACCACCGGAAATATCAATTTTAATGGCGGCGACGATACCAATACCATCACAGTTGCCGGGGGTGGCATTGGCTACCAGGCTAAACATATTGCGCTAGGCGCAGCAGCGGGACAAGCCAGCTATTCAAATATAGATAATGTTTCCTACAATATTTCTTATTCCAGTATTGCGACCCTTAATGACAATCTTGTTGCAGAAAAGTTAACGCTCAACGATACACAAAATGTCGATGTATTTACGTTTAAAAATAATGGCTATTCATTAGTGAATTCTCCTGCAGTATTTTACAGTAATAAAAATAATCTCCTCATAGCGACCTCGGATGCAAATGATAAAGTAATTGTTGATGGTGTTATTAGGGCGGTCAATGATCTTGGTGTTCGCAACGCAACAGTCACTGCAACAGCCAATGGTTCAATTAAAGCAAACACTTTAAGTTTAACCGGCACCGCTAATGTGGGTAGCCTGACGCAACGCTTAAACGTTGATATTGCAAACTTGTCGGTCAGTGCAGCGCAAGGGAATATTTATTTGCAGGCAATCAATAATGTCAACATCGCAGAATTTTCGACTAATAGCGTGTTTGATTTTGTATCAAATGGAAATCTCACTAGCGGTGTGAAATTAACATCTATTGGCGATGTGAATATTACTACCACTGGCGATATTGTGTTGGATAAAGAAAATTCATTGAGTGGCAAGCTTCATCTGGTTGCGGGCAATAATATTTATTTACGCAACGATAGCATCACTAACTTAAACGGTCTTACCGCACAGGTGTTGACGGTTAATTCCAGTGGCGCTATTAACGGGAATGATAGTCCCATTAGAGTAACCGGGCTTGCTTCATTTAGTTCTGGTGGTGATATCAATTTAAATAATGCAGCCAATGATTTTAATTCGCTGACAATTGGCTCCGCAAATAATGCTTACATCACTGATCTCAATTTCATTACCTTTACCGACGTTACTGCTGCCAGAGATTTTGTAACTCATTCGGGAGGGGTGGCTACGAGCGTTGCCATTAATGCTGTCAATGTTTCTCTGGATGCTGGTCAGGGTTTGGCAACTCTGGCGAATATCACTGCTGCTGCGGGTATTAATGTTGCTGCTCAGGGTATTGTCACCAACGGCAACTTGACTGCTTCTACCATTGATCTTAATGGCATGGCGAGTAATGTAACCTTAAATGGCAAGCTGGATACGACGGGTAAACAAACCATTACTGTAGCTGGCAAGACAATTACGCAAAGTGCCGACATTGCCGGCGGTGGCTTAGTCAGTCTGCAGGCTAGCGAGAACATGATTCAAAATGCAGAAATCAAAAGTGCTGGCGATATAGCGGTTAATGCCGGCAGTGATATCAGCATGGGCACTAATGCAATCACTCATTCCACCAATGGCAATATCAGTTACAGCGGTGCCAAGCTTTCAATGATGGCTTTGGATGCAATCAATGGCGATGTGGTGCTTAAGGCTACTGGTGCGATTGACGACATGAATGCGGACGCAGTCAATATTACCGCCAAACGTTTTGTGGCTGACGCTGTATCCGGAATAGGGGCCACTGATGCGGGCCTTCCTGGTCTATTTGATACTGCCGTAACCGAGCTGTCACTGAGCAACGAGAATGGTTCAATCGGTATCCAAAACGCGGGTTCCGTTACTATTGATCGTTTGCGCACCAATGGGGATATTACCTTGAGTAACATTTCGGGTGATATTGTATTGGATAACTCCAAAGGGTCACCTTTTGTTCGCACTATTTCTGATAATCCTGCAGAAACAAATGCCTTAACAAGCTTCGGCACCACAAATGCCAACTATAATGTTGGTACTTTAACGATAGATGTTGCTGCAGGTAGTTTAACGGCGTCCGGGACTGCGAAAAAAACCAACCCTGATATTACTGCTTTCAACGCATCTTTAACGGCAAGTAACTATATCGGTGATACACGGCCGCTAGTTGTCTATGTAAAAAATACCTTATATGTTTACGCCGATATTTTTAGTTGGAAGCCCCTGTATGGTTTTGATATTGCACCCGTTGAAGACCTCTCAACTTATAAAGGCAACATCGCTGATATCGTTGGCGCCGGTGCTGAACAATTAGTTCAGGTGGAAACCCTTGATGAAGTTAATCCCGCAATTTTTACGGGTGTTAGAAACTATGTGTACGATGATATTGCCATTCTTATGCCCGCAGACCAGCGTTATGATGACAAGGATTCTGAGGAATAATATTTTTAAATAAATTTTCGCGGTGCATAACGTTTAGTTTGTACGCTGTATTTTTTAACACTATCGATGGTTGGTTGTTTACATGTTTCAAATAAAAATAGTAAAACATTTATCGAAATGGAATATTCTTTTTTCATTTTTTGCTGTTGCTGCGCTGATAAAAAAGTCTGTTCACTGTATCTGCACAGCTTTAATTTTATTTTCAATGTCCGTAAGCGCGGGCTTTCTTGAAATGCCTGATACGACTGAAGCGCCACAGTTTGAGCGCAAAAGTTTGTTAACGGACTTGGATATACCTGCTGTAAAAGATCGCGACCCTGACCCTCAGTCAGGCCCGCGATTAAATGTGAAAGAGTTTCGCATTCAAGGATTGGTTGAATTTCCCGATCAGGGAATTACCCGTGAAAAAATTATTCAGCAAGTAGAAGCTATTCGCTTTGATATGATGGGCGAAGGAAAATTATTAGAGTCTGGTTATACGCTGGATGAGTTAGGCAAGGTTTCAGATCTTATTGCCGATATTGAAACGGAAACCCAAGACCAGCACGTTGGGCCTTTGGAAGTACAAAAATTAGTATTTCTTATTCGTGAACAGCGCAGGCAGCGTGGCATTACCTTGGGCATGATTGAAACCGTTGCCAATACCATTACACGCTATTATCGCGAGAATGGTTTTATACTCGCTAAAGCCTATATTCCCAAACAACAAGTCAGGGAGGGCGTAGTAACCTTGACTGTATTGTTGGGCGAACTGGGTGAAGTTACGGTACAAAATAATAGGCGCTATTCAGCTAAAACAATTCAAAATGTTTTTAAAGGTGATCTGGCCAAGCCAGTCACAAATGATTTAATCGAAGAAAATCTTTATTTAATTAATGATCTCCCAGGCATTTCTGTGCAAGGATATTTTGAGCCTGGCTCGCAAGTCGGCGACACCAAATTAAATGTGAATGTAACGTCTGAGCAGTGGTATAACGCCACTGTGCGGGTCGACAATCACGGCTCGGCCCGCTCGGGCGAATACCGTGCTTATACTGAGTTTAGGCTGCACAATCCGCTTACTATTGGTGACCAATTAGAAGTAGGTGTGCTGGGTACATTCGATCCACAAAATTCTACTTACGGTTCGCTGCGCTATAACGTGCCCGTCTTAAGTTCAAAAGTAAAGTTTTCTGCGGGTGTGTCCAATAATGATTTCGAAAGTAATAACAGTTTGAATCTGCCGATTTTAGGTGAATCGAAAGTCTTTGATGCCGGTCTAAAATATCAATTAAAAAGAGGCAGGGTTAAAAATTTAGCAACGGGTGTAAAAGTTTCTAAAATTGAATCTACACTTAGCATTGGTCAAATTAGTGGTGGTGATCTCGATGATACTTTGCAAAACATGGAATTGTTTGGCGACTTTGATTTGCTTAATGAAAAAGCTCGCGTTTTGCATCAGGGTAACATTTCGATTATTGCAACGAAATTTGTTGCCGGTGTTGAAGATGGTCAAGAAGAGTCGGCTTATATGCTGGGTGTTGATTATTCACGATTATCATTTATCAATATTCCTTTTACGAAAGTAGAAAGCAAAATGGTGCTGAGAGCGTCTGGGCAATATTCAGGAGTGGCATTGGCCTCCGTCAATCAATATGCACTTGCTGGCCCTACGCGCACGCGTGGATTTTCAGTAACAGAATATTCTGCGGACGACGCAATTTTTTTCGGCGCTGATTGGATTTTTAAAGGTCCGGGTTTTAATGGGCTAAAAATTGCCGGAGAAAGAATTGATAATATAATGCAGCCATTTGTGTTTGCTGATGTTGGTTATGGTGTGGTGCATTCTTTAAAAAATACTACACTCAATCCAACCCAGGATTCGGGTGATGACTATGCTCAGTTAGCAGACGTAGGCTTTGGTCTAAAGCTAAATTATAAAGAAAGTATGCGCGGAAATTTAATTATTGCCTTTCCTGTCGCCGCAAAAAATTCTACCTTTGTTGAGGGAGAAAAGCCCGGTGACGGCATTAATATATATTTTGATATGCAGTATGGTTTTTAGTAGGTGTTAAATTTTTCGACAATTAATTTTTGTAAATGTAAGGGACCGATTCTTTACAAAAGATCTGCGTTAGTAGAGTAAAAAAAGCCACTAACAGCATGAGTATTTATTTTGTCAGGTGTTGCGGTTTTTAAGTGAGTGTTAAATTTACCGACGATTAAATTGTAAAAAAACACGGATTGATTCCTTACGAAACATTTTTAGTAGCTAGGAGAAAGTTTTTTTTAGTTTAATTGCCAATTTGGGTTTATTAACGGGTTTTATTGTAAAATTTAGAGAAAAGTGATTGCTTCGTATTGTTTGGGGGTTGAAAGTAGACTACGATGTTCCTGGGCAATAAGTTTGATCCATGTTGCAAAAGTTGATAATTAATGCAATGCCTTTAAGCTGAGTAGGAATTATCGTAATGTGTTTTTTATTAATTAGTAAGGAGTAGTAAAATGGCGATTTATATTGAGTATGAAGGCATTAAAGGAAATGTAACTGCTGATGGTTATAAAGACCACATTTCAGCTAGTTCTATTCAGTTTGGTGTTGGCCGCGGTATTTCTATGGAGCCGGGCAAGCTGTCAAACCGCGAAGCAACTCGTCCTACCATCAGTGAAATCACCTTGACTAAAGCTGCTGATACTTCTGCAACCGCTTTCTTCAAAGAAGCTGTTACTGGCGCTGCTGGCAAAAAAGTAACCATCAAATTTGTTCAGACTGGTTCTGATAAAGTTGTTGAGTTCATGACTTACACACTGGAAGATTGTTTGGTGAGTGGTTATTCCATCTCTGCAGACTCTGAAAGCGATCCAATGGAATCAATTTCTTTAAGTTTTGCTAAAATCATGGTCAATTATAATGACTTTGATAAGACTAACAAAACTTCAAATCCTCAACGTTGTGGTTACGATTTGGCTTTGGCCAAACCTTTGTAATTCATTAACATAGAGAAAAGCCCTGAAGGCTCACCTTCAGGGCTTTTTATATCTGAGCCCGTAAAGCCTTAATTATTGCTGCGGGGCAGGGATGAACCATTCACGATCTGCATGACGGTCATGTTGAGGTTGCTAGCATGAGTCAACTTAGTCAAGACAATAGACTTATTTCCATCACCGACTTTTCCCTTGGAAAAGACACTTTTCTTTTAACCGCGTTTAGCGGCATTGAATATATTTCCGGGTTGTTTGAATTTCAGATAGATGTGATCTCTGAAAACCACGAAATAGACCCTAATAAAATCGTCGGTAGAAGCGCGACCGTCTCCATCAAAAACGACCAAAATCGTAAATTTAATGGCTACATTAAATCCTTCACCTTTGGCGAAATAAAAGCTGACAGCGTTCGTCAATATCGCATGGTGATGGTGCCCTGGTTATGGTTCCTGACCCAGACTAACGATCATCGAATTTTCCAGGAAAAGAACACTAAAGAAATCGTAACCCAGATTTTCAGCGATCTCGGCCTTACCGATTTTGATTTCCGCGCTGCGGGCGGTGCAAAAAGGGAATATTGTGTACAGCACAATGAAAGTGATTTTAACTTTATCTCGCGTTTGCTGGCAGAAGATGGCATTGCCTATTTTTTTGAGCATGACGACAAAAAACATAAATTAATATTGGTTGATCAGCAAAATGCTTATGCCGAAGTTGCTGAAACCAATCTCGAATACTCGAAAGGCAGCACACCCAACTCGCAAATTACCGGCTGGGAACATGTTTATTTGTTTAAAAAGGGCAAGTGGTCTTTAAATGATTACAACTTTAAAGAGCCTAAAAAGGACTTAAAAGTCAGCACCAAAACCAAAAGCCAATACGCCAAAAATGATACTTATGAGCACTATGAGTACCCGGGTTTTTATGACACGACGATTGGCAGTGATTTGGTAAAAATTCGCCTGGATGCGGAAGAAACCAATCGCAATTCGATCAAAGGCACCAGCGACTGCAGCAGCTTTTTTGCCGGTGGCAAAGTCAAGGTTGCCAAGCACGCAGTAAGCTCGGAAAAAGGTAGTTACGTACTGGTTAGCGTAACCCACAAAGCTTCGGATTCCAGTTATTTCCCCGGGCAAGAAGCTGAATCAGGCTACACCAATGAATTTATTTGTATTCCTGCCGATGTGCATTTTCGCCCGCAATCAGATCATGTAAAACCCGTGATGAAAGGTCCCCAGTCCGCGCTAGTGGTTGGCCCTGCAGGCGAGGAAATTTATATTGATGAATTTGGCCGCATAAAAGTCCAGTTTATTTGGGATCGCGAAGGCAAAAAAGACGAGCACAGCTCCTGCTTTTTACGGGTAGTGCAAACCTGGGCTGGCAACCAATGGGGCACTTCCTTTATTCCCCGCATTGGCCACGAAGTTATTGTTAACTTTTTGGATGGTGATCCTGATCGCCCATTGGTTACCGGCTCGGTTTACAACGGCTGGAATAAACCCACTTATCCATCAAAAACACAAAGTGGAATAAAAACTCGCTCAACGAAAGATGGTACGCCAGAAAATTATAACGAGTTGCGCTTTGAAGATAAAAAAGGCGAGGAGCAAATTTATGTTCACGCCGAGAAAAATTATGATACTCGTGTAGAAAACGATCAAACCTTGACAGTTGATAATGATCGTACCAAAACGGTTAAGCACGATGAAAATTCAACGATCAGCAACGATCGCAATAAAACCGTTAGTAACAATCAAACAGAAACTATCGGAAAAAATAAAACCATTGATGTAGGCGATAATCACGCTGAAACCATTGGCAAAAATATGACCCTCAGTGTCGGTAAAAATATTTCCATTGATATTACGGAAAATCATACTGAAACTGTTGGCAAAAATATGACCATTGGGGTCACTAAAGATCTACGCGAAACCGTTGAGGGAAAATACACGGAAACAGTGACCAAAGAGTATGCCCTGAGCGCAAAAACAATCACCATGACTGCAGACGACCAAATCACCTTGAAAACCGGTTCGGCTTCTATCGTGATGAAAAGTAATGGCGATATCACTATTTCCGGTGCCAATATCAATGTGAAAGGCTCTGGTAATGTGGTTATCAAAGGCAGCAAAATTACTCAGAATTAATGGTGATGATGAATAAATTAGTCGTTGAAAATGCACAGGGAAGTGAAGAATTACTTCAAACCATTTCGCTTGATTTGGCTCCGGGAGAAATTATTTTGGGTAGTCTTGTTGCTATTGATGCAGGCGGCAACCCACAAGTTAATTTTCCACAAATCGCTAATTCTCATTCGCTAGTTGCCGTTTCCACGGTTGCGGTTTCGCATCAATATATTGGTCGGCAAGTGGCTTTGCTATTTGCAAATGGCGATGTGCAAAAGCCAATCATCATAGGCCTTATTCACAGTCCTTTATTTGATTTGCTGGAAAACTTTTCCATGTTGCAAAATGTTGAAGTGTCTACGGGTGGAGTGCCCGATAGTGAAAATGATCTGACAGATACAGATCCATTTGCTGGCAATAAAGTCATCGCACCTAAATCAAGCGAGCCACTGGAAACCATTCAGGTAGATGGTAAAAGAGTTGTTATAGAAGGACAGGAAGAAATTGTTTTAAGTTGTGGCGAATCAAGTATTACCTTAACTAAAGCGGGCAAAATTCTTATTCGCGGCAAGTATCTCGTCAGCCGCTCCAGTGGTGTTAATCGCATTTTGGGTGGCTCGGTTCAAGTTAATTAAATATTCCCTGAACCGCAAAATTTACACGTCTACTTATCAATACCCCGGTTACCTGAACCAGTGCAGATAAGCACTGGAAAATAGTAAATAGAAATTGAATTAGATAGAAACAGAAAGAAAAATAGAAAGAAAAAGCTGACCAAGCTCTCGGGATTTTATCAGGATGTTGCAACTCAAAAATAACACACCATTCGCTGCAGCCTTTACTCTGTTTCCCAATGAGCAAGGTGTAGATACGCTTTACACCATGGTGAAAGCAACGTTTAAAATTGGCCAGCAATGGACGCTTGTTGAGAAGCAATTGGAACCGCAAAAAGAAGATGTTTTTTGGGGTGAGCCCGGGCAATCCAGTTTACGTTTTGCCTCTGATTTTCATACCGGTAAAGCGTTAACCGATATCCTCATGATCGGTTCGGCCTGCGCACCGGAAAATCAATCCGTGCGGCAAATGGACGTGAGCCTAAGTGTCGGCAGCGTCAGTAAAAAAATACGCGTGTTTGGTGATCGGCAGTGGAATCAAGGGCTAATCACATCGCCGCAACCGTTTACCATCATGCCCCTGGTTTATGAACGAGCCTTCGGTGGTGTCGATATTGTGGAAGATCAGGTGCGTTCGGCCGAAGCGCGCAATCCAGTGGGTACCGGGTTTGCGGGCAAGAAATCACAAAGCGAAATGAACGGCATTGCTTTACCCAATTTGGAATGTCCTGATCAACTTATTCAATATTATGATGATTTGCCAGTGCCAGCCTGCTTTGGTCCAGTCGCACCACATTGGCAACCCAGGGCTGCTTTGGCGGGTACTTACGATGAGCTGTGGCAAACCACCAGAGCACCTTATTTGCCGGAAGATTATCACCCTCGTTTTATGAATGTCGCGCACCCGGATTTAATTTGTGCAAATTTTTTGAAGGGCGGCGAAGCCGTAAAAATTACCGGTATGCACCCACTGGGCGAATTGAATTTCAATTTACCCATATTAAAATTACGTAACAAAATACACATGGAAGACAGTGAAATCTCCTTTGATTTTACCTTGGAAACCGTGTTGCTGGACCCTAACCAATTACAGCTATCCATGGTGTGGCGGTCCGCATTTGAATGCGATAAAAAAGCATTAAAAGTTAAACAAGTTACCGTCAGCATGATGCGTTGAAGTTTATTGCAATAACTAATAATTGCTCGTGAATAAGCACTAACTAAATAGCAGCAGGAGTATGTATGGGCCAAACAACATTTGCGAATACTCGAGGTATTGCCCATAAAGGCAGTGGCGGTATGAGTATGGTATTTCCCGACGTATGTAAAACACCTACTCCAGGCGGGCCCGTACCTATACCTTACCCCAATATTGGTCAGTCGGCTGATACCAGCAAAGGCCCGAAAACCGTGTTAACCGATGGCAAGATGCCCATGGTTAAAGAAGCGCAATACTCTAAAAGCTCTGGCGACGAAGCTGGCACCGCAAAGGGTTTGATAAGCAGTGATCAAATGGGCGTTTGCGAATTTATGATGTACTCCTTCGACGTAAAGTTTGAAGACAAAAATGTCTGCCGCTTAGGTGATCCTTTATTCCATAACAAAAAAAATATAATGGGTTAATAAGCAATGCAGAATAAATTTTATTTAAATCTACTGTTACTTTTGTAGGAATTGTGTGAAAGCTTATCGCGAAATTTATGATCAATTATCGGGGGACGCTTCTTTTTTGTGGCTGTTGCGCAACAATGCCGTTAATCAACCCAATTTTAGAAGTGTTGATTTATTGATATTGGATAGGCGAGTCGATACGCGGCTTGATGGCTTAATGGCTGCACCGGAAGAATCATGGGAGTTGTGTGCAGCCGCAATGGTAACGCAGCAGGCGGGAGAAGTTTTTGCAGCTGCGGTTCTCGCTTTTCGCAGCCTCGATGTGAGTAAAATTCAATGTGTTATTGAAGTGGGTTTAACTTCACCGCAAGGCTTTCAAGGATTGGTTTCTGCATTAGGTTGGTTGCCGGGGCGGTTATGCCACTCATGGATTAAAAAATTCCTCACCAGTAAAGATCTCAATCATAAGTATCTCGCAGTGGCAGCATGCAGTGTGCGCCGTGAAGACCCACGTGAATACCTCACGGCTATTTTTCAACGCGAAGATTGTATCGCCCACGAAAAACTTTATGCACGATCATTGCGTTTAGTGGGCGAACTAAAACGCCGCGATCTTTCTGCCGCTTTACCTATCGCCATGCAATCAGAAAACCCCGATGTTTTATTTTGGGCAAGTTGGTCTGCAGTTATGTTGGGCGATAAATCTTTTGTCAAAAATCTGCAGCCTTTTGTGTTAAAAGCTGGCGCTCATCAAGCTCGGGCTATTGAATTGGCCTTTCGCGTTTTGCCTGTAGAAACTGCACGAGTATGGATCAGTGAATTAGCAAAAGATCCCGAACAAATTCGCAATGTTATTAAAGCCACGGCAAACCTTGGTGACCCTCACGCAATCAATTGGCTTATCGCGCAAATGCGTGTGCCGGTGTTGACTCGTTTGGCGGGTGAGGCATTTACAACTATTACTGGAATTGATCTTGAAGAGCATCGGCTTGCATTGGAAGAGCTGCCTGATCTCGATGCATTGCTCGCGCCCAATGAAGATCCGACAGATGCCAACGTGAAGATGGATGAAGATGACCGCTTGCCATTTCCCGACGTGGATAAAATCGCCGCTGTCTGGCAAAAATACCAACAGCGATTTGTTTCGGGTCAGCATTATTTCCTGGGGCAAGTGATAACTGTGGAGCATCTCACCAGTGTTTATAACTCGGGCAATCAACACCAACGGCGTGCGGCTGCTTTGGAGCTAGCTTTATTGCAGCCCGCACAGTATTTATTGAATCACGCGTTTAAGGGATTAGCAGAAGATGAGTGACATGAGTTCCCAAAAAAAACTTTATATAGCGGGTATGGGGATGGTGAGCCCTGTGGGAGGTAATGTCGCAATGACCGCAGCGACGGTGAATGCTGGGATTAGTGCCTATGCCGCATCCGATTTTTATAGTGTGAACGGCAATGCAGTTACTATGGCGTTAGTACCGAATGAAATATTTGATGAAATGCATGTGGAAATAGGTGAGGGCGATAGATTCAGTGCGCAACATGATCGCATTATTAAAATGGCAATTATGGCCGCGAATGAAGCCAGCACATACCAGAGTATCAAACAACCAATTCCGCTGCTTATGGCGATGACAGATGTACCGAGAGATCTCTCGGATCTCGTCCCTTTTATACAAAGTCTAGCGGAAAATTGTCGACCCATTATTGATCCAAAATTGACGCGTAGTTTTTATTCGGGTCGTGCTGCCGGTATAGAAGCTATTGATTTTGCGTTTAGTTATCTTTTCGATGCGCCGCAAGATTTCATCCTGATTGGCGGTAGTGATTCTTGTGTTGAGGATGCATCTCTGGCTCAGCTTGACAGTGCAGGGCGATTATTGGCTAATCAAGTTCAAAACGGTTACGCTCCCGGCGAAGGTGCTGGTTTTTTGCTACTAACACGTCACCCGGAATTGGCGCTCGTACGTGAAGGAAAAATTATTGCACTTCACCCACCTGGTATTGCAGAAGAGTCGGGGCATTTGCATAGTAAAGTAGTCTACCGTGGTGACGGTTTAGATCAAGCGTTTAAACGAGCGTTAATTAATCATCAACAACAAAATATTCAATATATTTACAGTAGTATGAATGGCGAGAATTATTGGGCCAAAGAAATGGGTGTAGCGCAAATACGTAATAAAAAATCGTTTTCTGAAAATGTAAAAATTCAACATCCAGCGGATTGTATTGGTGATGTGGGTTCAGCCACCGCGCCAATATTAATTGCCTTAGCTGTAGAGCGTTTATTTAAACATTCAAAACTCCAAACACATTTAGTTTATAGTTCATCTGATACTGCAAAACGTGGTGCGATTGTAATTGAAAAAATAAATGCTCTAGAACAGGTTTAACAGGAGATAACTATGGAAACTAAAGAAAAATCCACGACTACTGCAGAGGAAAAAGAAAAAGAAAAAGTCAAAAAAAAGCCGATCAAAATTCGTTGTTCTTTATTCTTTGATGGTACTTGCAATAACCGTTATAACACCGATGCGCGTACAGGAAAATTAGATGCGCAGAATGAGTCTCATACGGATAAATACGAAGCAAATAAAGCGCATAAGGCAGCGAGCGAAAAAAAGGACAAAAAGCCATTGAGTGGTAAAGGTGATGACAGTTATGAAAATGATTATACCAACATAGCAACGCTTGAACCCAATGTTTGGCCAAAGAAGATAGATCATGGATTTCATGTATTTAAGGTTTATACCGACGGTCCCGGTACAGTCAAATATTCACCCGATGATACTCGGGGTTATGGCATGGGCTCTGGCGAAGCATCGGGCGTTAAAACTAAAGTACTCACCGGCATTGTTGAAGCGGTAAGTCAAATTCAGAACAAAACAGAACTTAATTCTGATGAAGTTTATATTAAAGAGCTGGTGTTAGATGTTTTTGGTTTTAGTCGTGGGGCGGCAGCGGCACGTTACTGTATTAATCAATTACTTGAGGGCGATGTGCCCATTCAAAAACGTATTGAAAATTTAGGGTTTGAAGTCCAAAAGGTGACAGTATGTTTTGCGGGTTTATTTGATACGGTTGCATCTTATAACTTCGCTCAACAAGTAGCTGTCGTTTCTACTGAAAATTGGATACTCAAACTAAAAGCCGTTCAACATGCGGAAGCTGTTTTGCACCTTGCAGCAGCTGAAGAATATCGGAAAAATTTCTGTCTTCATAATATTAAAAGTGCAGGAAAAAAAGGGAAAGAATATTTCTTACCTGGAGTGCACTCTGATGTAGGGGGAAGTTATGTTGATGGCGATTCGGATGCAGGTCTTATTGTATGTCGTGGATCGCCATCATCCGTAAATGCAGATCGTAATCATTTAATTGATGAGGGTTGGTATGTAGCAGCAGATTTGGAAGAGAGCGTGCTTTCAAGAAATATAGAAACAGATGAGGTCATCTTAGTCGATTTGACGGTAAAAGGTAGAGCGGTAAGCAATGCCTATTGCAATATTCCTTTAAAAATTATGGCGGATCATGCGACAAAAAATAAAATTACAATCGAGAGTAAATTAGAAGAGCAGGCTACAACAAAAATTAATGCATATCCAGAGCTTCAAGCCCTAGAAGGGGCAATACTATCCTACATTGGTAAAGTAGGATCAGGCTCTAAACCATCTGACTGGAAAGGTAGCAATCCTAAGCCTTTAGGTGTTTCAATACAATCATTCACTGATATCAGGTATAAACACTTACATATGTCTTCAAAATATAATGACCCTGTTGCGGGCGGATTAATTTTCCCCCTTGCTCCGCGTTTTGGTTGGTTTAGTAGTCAACGCAAAAGGTATGAATTTAATGGTTAAGTTCCCCTTAAAAAAAAGCATCAATTTTCTTTTAATTTTTTTCGCTGGGTCGAGTCTTATGGCAAATGCAAGAGAACTTACTGAATTTAATTGGTTGGCAACTGAAAGCGCTCCGGCTGATTATCCAATGCAAATTATGCGTGGTGGTAGCTTTCGCTACCATGGTGCTGAAAATGATGGGCTTTATATTCCTAGTGGGGGAACGCTCTATCAAGGCTGGGGTAATGCTATTTCTACCCATGCAGTTGGACCAGCGTTAAAGCCTTTACCAGACAAGCTGGACATTACCTTCTATTCCTACTTAGAAGATGTATTTTACCAAGGTAGCTTTGATTTGCCTTACGCTAAAATTTTAAGTCTTTTTAGAGAAGGCGTAGCGGTGGATGCAAATAGCCCAGTTTATAATCGAGTTATGGTTGGTATAGCTCCAGGTGGGACAGTGGCCGTATGGGTGTCGGGAAAAAAAACAGTCGAGGTGTTTTTTGGAAAGGCACACAAAGCTGATCTCAGTTGGGGCAAAGTCATGAACTACCCGGAAAATGAAAGAGCAGAGTTTGTAAAACGTCGACAGGAGGAGGCTGTAGAGCCAGAAGTTTTAGCGGCTATCCGAAAAAATGGTATTCATTTCAACCAATGGGCTAATTTTCGTACGCAATACCAATGGGTGCCAACGTTTATAGCTGGGAAAACGCCCAAGCATACCAATGTAGTTTATTTTAATGGTGAAAATGATCGCCTACTTTTGCCACTTGAAGAAAGCGTTGCTGCTGATACAAGACCAGTCCCGATGAGATTAAGTTTTAATTCGTTGATGAAAGGTGAGACAGAAGCTGATGTTTTTATCATACATTTTGATGAAGCAGAAACCTTTGCTGCTTTTGCAAAGCTTGGTAGCAAACAAGAATCATTGCATTTTGAGTTTGAGCCAAAATTACCAAAATCTGCCACAAAAGTTCGATTATGTAATGGTAAAGAATCTATTCAGTTAACAAAATGGACCATTGAGGAGTGGTAAGAGGTAAAGCCCAAATACAAAAATGACCGCGAGCATTTTTATCTCGACAATTTTTTATTTGCTGTGACACCCAATCATCCAAATGAATTTAAACGAATTTTTCAAAGTTGTTTTGCAGTAGTTGAGTGAGTTACGCTCTGTGTTCGGTAAAGAAGTTCTGTTTCCAAATTAAAGAAATTTTTTATCACAAAAAACGGTGGACTAAAAAAGTTTCCGTTTTTGCTTTAAGCATTTATAAATATAGTTAGCCCTCGAAGAAAGCATTATGAAAGTTATACAAGCTTTAAAAGGAAGTTTAACAACTCTGTGTATTTTTTTAACAGGGTGTGGAAATGCAATGAATAAAAATGCAACCGAATTTGAATGGCATGCTACTGACAGCGCGCCGGAGGGCTACCCCATGGAAATCCGGCAGGGAGATTTTCATTACCACGATAAAAGCGGTGGCCTCTATATACCCGCTGGCGCAACATTGTATAGCGGTTGGGGGGAAATGGTCTCACGACATGTGACTGGGCAGAGAACAAAACCATTACCTGACAGTGTTGGTGTCTATTTTTTTTCTTATACTGAAAATCAGTTTTATCACGGTGAATTTGATTTACCTTATGAAGAAATACTTTCACTCTTTCGCGCGGGCGTTCAAGAGAGGCCCGATCGACCTATTTATAATGGCATTATGATTGGCGTAGCACCGGGTGGAGCTGTGTCAGTATGGTTAAAAGGCTTCCGAACAAAAGAAGTTTTTTTCGGCCAGGCCCAAAAAGTCGGTATAGATCCGAGTGATGGTTTTGATTTACCCTTTGAGTCTAAAGAAGAATCCGAGGCTTATGCAAAACAAATTCTGATAGATACTGTAACACCTGAACAGTTAGCATCTCTCAAAAAAAATGGCATCCCTTTTGGAACATGGGCGCGTTATCGCAAGTTGTACAAATGGGCGCCTACTTATAAAGAGGGAAAGAACTCTACCGATAAAGAAATGGTGGCAAAATTCTTAAATGGGGAATGGCACATGATGCCAACCATACTAACGGACGAAGTGGCAAATACACCTCGCCCCCTACCAAGACACCTAGAGTTTTCTGTAGACGTTGGTGATGAATCCCTTTTTTATATTATTACCTTTGAAGAATTCGAACTTATGGAAGCCTTTGAAAAGCTAGGTGCTCACGGTGAAAAAGTCTACATTGAATTTGATGCGCAAGCACCAAGGCAAAATATGAAAATAAGGGTTTACAACGATACAGCACCGAAAGATGCAAAAACCCCTAAAGAACATATTGAATTGAAAAAATTTCATGTGAAGCCATAGCTAGTTACATCGTGTAAAAAGGCGAGCTAAAAACTCGCTTTTTTTCGCCAAAATCTACAGTTGTCATAGTGCTATGTAAATCGGTAACTTCTTAAAAATATTATGAAAATGAAATGTATGTTAAAAGGAAGTTTAACCACTCTGTGTGTTTTTTTAACAGGGTTCGGAAATGCGATGAACAAAAATGCAACCGAATTTGAATGGCACGCAACTGAATCGGCGCCCGAGCATTATCCCATGGGAATTAGACAAGGAGATTTTCTTTACCAAGACAAAAGTGGTGGCCTCTATATACCTTCGGGCGCGATATTACGTAGTGGTTGGGGACAAGATGTCTCAAGACATGTGACGGGGCCTAGAAAAAAGCCATTACCAGATCGTATCGATATCTATTTCATTTCTTATGCAGAAAATCAGTTTTACCACGGCAAATTTGACTTGCCCTACGATGAAATACTTGCACTTTTTCGGGCAGGCTACCAAGAGAGGCCAGAGCGCCCCATTTACGATGGCATTATGGTGGGTGTAGCGCCTGGCGGCGCTGTTTCAGTGTGGGTGAACGGTTCGCGTACTAAAGAAGTATTTTTTGGTCAGGCGGAAAAAATTACCCTCAGTCCAAGCGCGGGATTTGATTTACCGCTGGATTCTAAAGCTGAAGCAGATGCTTACGCTAATCAGATTTTGATTGATACTTTAACGCCTGAAGAGCTGACATCGCTTAAAAAAAATGGCATTCCTTTTGGCACTTGGGCACGTTACCGCAAATTATACAAATGGGCACCTACTTATAAGGATGGTAAAGCCCCGACAAGAAAAGAAATGGTTGCAAAATACTTAAATGGCGAATGGAATATGATGCCAACTACCCTGACGGATGAGATGGTCAACACTGCTCGTGCTCTACCAAGAAATTTAGACATAAGAATAGACGTTGGCGATGAATCCATTTTTTATATGATTACCTTTGAAGAATTTGAATTAATGGATGCTTTCGAAAAGCTTGGTGCAAATGGTGAAAAAGTATTTATTGAATTTGATGCACAAGTACCCAGACAAAATATGAAAATCAGAGTGTACAACGATAAGGAATCGATTCAATTAAAGAAAATGAAAATTAAAGAATAATTTAAAAAATGTATGAAAAAAACGGCGAGCTAAAAACACTCGCCGTTTTTTATTTTTAAAAGTCATTAATCCATGATATAAGTTCTGAAGAAACCACAATGAAAGTAACACAAATTTTAAAAGGAAGTCTAACCACCCTCTGCGTATTTTTAACAGGGTGTGGAAATGCAATGAATAAAAATGCAACCGAATTTGAATGGCACGCTACCGACAGCGCGCCGGAGGGTTACCCCATGGAGATCAGGCAGGGAGATTTTCATTACCACGATAAAAGCGGTGGTCTCTATATACCCGCGGGTGCAACATTGCGTAGCGGTTGGGGGCAAGACGTTTCAAGACACGTGACGGGACCTAGAAAAAAACCTTTACCTGACAGTGTTAGTATCTATTTCTTTTCTTACACCGAAAATCAGTTTTACCACGGTGAATTTGATTTACCTTATGAAGAAATACTTGCACTCTTTCGCGCAGGCGTTCAAGAAGATCCCGATGACCCTATTTATGATGGCATTATGATTGGTGTGGCTCCAGGCGGGGCTGTTTCGGTTTGGCTAAAAGGTTCTCGAACAAAGGAAGTTTTTTTCGGCCAAGCCAAAAAAGTCGGTATAGATCCGAGTGATAGTTTTGATTTACCCTTCGAGTCTAAAGAGGAGTCTGAGGCTTATGCTAAACAGATTTTGATAGATACAGTAACGCCTGAACAGTTGGCATCTCTCAAAAAAAATGGCATACCCTTTGGTACCTGGGCGCGTTATCGCAATTTATATAAATGGGCACCTGCTTATAAAGATGGAAAGAACTCTACCGATAAAGAAATGGTGGCAAAATTCTTAAATGGGGAATGGTACATGATGCCAACCATACTAACGGACGAAGTGGCAAATACACCTCGCCCCCTACCAAGACACCTAGAGTTTTCTGTAGACGTTGGTGATGAATCCCTTTTTTATATTATTACCTTTGAAGAATTCGAACTTATGGAAGCCTTTGAAAAGCTAGGTGCTCACGGTGAAAAAGTCTACATTGAATTTGATGCGCAAGCACCAAGGCAAAATATGAAAATAAGGGTTTACAACGATACAGTACCGAAAGATGCAAAAACCCCTAAAGAATATATTGAATTGAAAAAATTTCATGTGAAGCCTTAGTTTGAATTCACCTGTTGCAAACTATTTCAACATGGATTTGATTGAAAACCTGGGTGTTCCCATAGCTGATGCTACTTACGCCGTTTACGCAACATTGGGTGATTTTAAGTCCAATGTGTTAACCATAAAAACGAAAGTCAAATAAAAATAATCGTTTTTCGGTTTACCAAAAAATCAGCAACGATTGCAATTGACTAATAATAAGGATTAAATCACTTAACATGTTTAGAGAAAGAAAGTTCGTTGTTCTATTGCTAGCTACATTGTTTAATGGTTGCGTCAATAACAAAATGGAAAACAATATGAATTCATCCATCATAAATAGTTCCAATTTCCAAGGGGTTGTTATCAGCGCCCCGAGCGAAACTTATCTTACTCCAATTGCACAGGGTATGTAGTGGTCAAGTAAATTTGGCCACGATTTAAGAGTTACTTACGTAAAGTCGCT
>JAZKHP010000028.1:0-227346 GCA_040385335.1 Pseudomonadota bacterium | reverse complement strand
CAATTTAACGCCGCAGGAATACAAAGCTATTGCGGAGGAACATTTCGATGTTTGGCATAGAAGTTCGAAATCGTTTTATATTCACTATGAAACCTCAATACATATCCCTGATTACAGAAATGCGGCCTTTCAACTTCACCAGGCTACGGAGCATTGCTTTGCATGTTTGCTACTGGTATTAACCAACTACAAACCCTATACCCATAATTTAATTCGACTAAACTCTTTAGCTATTTCACAAAATGCACGCATCGCAGAGGTGTTCCCACAAGATACCAAAATGCATCGCAGCCGTTTTCAATTATTGAAAAAAGCCTATGTGGAAGCGCGTTATTCAATGCATTATAAAATATCTCTAGAAGAACTTACGTGGTTGGGGGAACGAGTTAAGCATTTGCAAGAATTAACAGAAAAGTTGTGTAAGGAGAAGATTGCAAATTTTGACCAATCTTTAAGTAATAATACATAATTAAAAATCAAGCCGACACAAAAACGGGGGATTATTTAAACACATAGAGATTGGGGTAATACTAACAGAGCACAAAGCCGTAGGGCCGGGAATGTTGCGGTGGGGTGCAGCAAGCAATTCCAACAACGGAGATAATTTTATGTGGTCGATTAAAGCCCTATTGCTGTTGATTAGCCTTACTCTTGTCGGTTGCACGTTCGCCCAAGAGGGAGCAAATAACGTTTGTCCTGCGCGGCCCAATAGCTTTGTTGAATCAGTGCATGTATATGATGGGCCCCTAGCCGAGATGGCCATTTTAATACCCGATGAGGCCAAGGAAACGCGGGGTTTTTGGAATTTAGCCTATGTATATGAGGCGGGTCGCACAGTAAATATTCGCTGTAAATATTTCGATAACACCAGTGTAGATATAAACCTCGCTAAAAAAATAAATCAATGCCGATATAATATTATGAAGGATAAAAGTCTGGTTTTGCGTTGCCAGTAAATCCCCGCTTTTATACATTTTGGTGTTGCTGAATCCTAATTGATCACAGTTTACAAGTAGTGCACGTGGTGAATGGGAATGGCAAGGGAATGATTGAAAATTTATGGCGTAGTATTTATCTTAAGAAAAAATTCTACCAAAAATATCAGTGCGAGACTCCTGGCATTGCGCACATTACATTAACGTTAGAAACTAATCGGTCTTTGAGAATGGATGAATTCTTTTTTTCTGCACTTGCCTTTGGTCTTGCTGCAGGTTTAAAACCAGGCCCTTTAGGAATTGTTGTAATTCAGCAAACTCTAACAAAGGGCCTGCGCAGTGGTTTTTATGCTAGCTTTTCACCATTTATAACTGATGGCCCAATTATTATTGCTGTTTTCTTAATGCTTTCTAACTCTAAAAATATTGATATTTTTACTGCAACATTATGTCTGGTAGGCGGGTTATATTTAATATGGCTGTCACGAAAAATATTGTTGATTAAGGAAATTAATTTATCCAAGGCTCTTGAAAAAGAAAGTTCTCTTTTGCTTGCAGTGAAAATTAACTTTTTAAATCCAAGTCATTATATTTTTTGGTTTACTATTGGTGGGGCTTACATACTGCGAGGAAATGTATTTCAAAGCAGTATATTTGTCTTCACCGCTATCCTTACGCTTTCTTTGGCGAAATTTTTTGTTGCAATTCTAGCCTATTTTTTTAGACCAGCTCTAGAGAGTCATGGTTATGTTATTGTTATGAAAGCACTGGCTGCAATAATGGCAATTTTTGGTTTTGAATCTATCTATAAAGCGTATTTTCTTTTTAAAAATAGTAGTTTGGTGCTCTAGCCTTATTTCTAACAAGCGATTGTGGTGTCAACATAATTTTATGGATGATGAATCGGCAAAGATGATGACCGGTAAAGGCATTCATCAGGATACTAAAAAGAAAGACGAACCCACAGTGATAGCGGCGAGTGAGTTTCAATTTGATCCCGTACTAAAAACCTGTGTTTGCCCTGCGGGCGAAAGTCTGTGGCTCAAGCATGAAGGTCTCGATAAGTATGAGAAAAATAAAAATTATTTTTCGAGGATCCGCTCAGCAAATGTCGTGAATGCCCATTAAAAAATAAATGTATGAAAAATCCTGACGCGGCGAATGACCGCAAGGGACATGGTCGACAAGTTTCATTAAGCGCTTTAGCTTGCGTGGAAAAGTTAAGGTACAAGGCCAATGGCAGTTATTTTGTATGATTCACAATATTGAGAAGTTAAAGAATTACGGGGAATTGAATCGTGAAGTAAGGCATTAAAGCAATATTGGGTGAGATGACACTTGCAGTCGATCGTTAATTGATCAATTCGGTTTGCCGGGTGCAGCGAATAATTTTTGTTGTAAGAGTTTGAATAAAATATCATAGTAGGCCAAATGTTTTAAATCAATTGGCAGTAGGAAACTCGATTTAAAATTTGGGTTTTTCTACAGCCTCGTTAACCAAAAATATGAAAAAATATACTACCTTTGTTCTTTTAATGAGTATTTCTATGGGGATTTTTGCAAATGAAACCAAAGAGCAAAAGTTCTGGAATTGGTTTGTTAAAAATGAAGCAAATATATCACTTGATTCTTCATCTCAGAATAAATCAATTGAGCAACTGAGTCAGAAACTTACAGAATACAAAGAAGGTCTATCTTTTGAGGTATCAAAGGAAATTGATGGTAAAAGAGAATTTATAATAAGTGCTGATGGAGTAGCGGAGCTTTTTCCATATGTAATCAAACTTGCGAACTCAGCTCCGGAGTTGAAAAAATGGTCAGTTTTGTCATTTAGACCAAGAATGGATAAATTTAAAGAAATAAAATTAACCTACGGAGGTAGGGAGTTTGATCCGAATAATATTTGGATATATCCAATTAGAGACGGTAATTTTTTTGACTTGATAGTCTACTTGCCCAACTATAGTGAGCAAGATCGCAATTTACTAATTGCCGGGTGCTATATTTTGCTGGACGCAACACTAGGTGAATATGATGTTGTTAAAGGAATACGACACATAGACTTTCAAAAAATCCCAGAAGATTCTCTAAAAGAGGGACTGCTACCATTTGTTGAGTTAAGAAACGAATTTGATCGTCGCCCTAAAATGTAAGGTTTACAAAGTGGTCAAACACCGTTCCGCTTCGCTCCACTAGATGCGTTTACCGCAACGTTGAAGTGCTTTTCAATCATCTAGCTGAACCTTTAAAACAGTTGGCTGAAGCGGTACATAAAAAATTAATGCAAGAAATGAGAGAGCTACGCGAAAAAGGCTTATAACAAACGATCAAACGGATGGTGAGCATGAAAGTAAAATACTTTCCACTACTAATAATTTGTATTTCTGTTTGTGTATTTGCTGAGACCCCTTCTTATTCGGAGTCATTAGCTCATGCCAAGCAGCTGTGGCAGTCAAAAAACATTTATGAATACTCATATTCTTTAACTGCAGGGGGTGTGTTCACATCCAGAGAATACAAAATACACGTTAAGGGAAAAACATGCTCCGCAAAATTGAAATCAAGCTTACAAAAAGAGCATTGGGAAAAAACAGAGTGTGCTAACTATACAGTTCCTGAGCTATTTTTAATGGTTGAGAATGAACTTGTTAAGAAAAATGAGAAGCTTGAGGTTAAATTTAATCCAGAGTTTGGTAACTTAGAAAAAATATTTGTTGAGCCGGGTGGAAATATTGAAGACGGTTTGTGGTATGTAGATCTGACTAATTTAAAAATACATCCTGCTAGGTAACCATCACCTAACAAAGCTATTAAATTCATTACGGTGCTTCGCACCTTCGTCGGAAGCCGCAAGCGGCGCCGTTTATAGCAACTTAGGCATTTACAACCATGAACAAAGAAAGTTACCAAATCGATCATAGCTGGGGAGATCCTCGAGAGCCAGAATATAAAAATGGATACTTAGTAATTAGCGTCTACTATAAGGAAGAAGGTTTTCAAGCTGGTTTTAGAGTATACGCAAGCAACGAAAGCTCTAATGGAATAGACTGGATTTTAGAAGCCCCAGTATGTCTGCGAAAAAGTCTAGGTAGCTCCTGGGCCAGAA
This sequence comes from Pseudomonadota bacterium, assembly GCA_040385335.1. Taxonomy (GTDB): domain Bacteria; phylum Pseudomonadota; class Gammaproteobacteria; order Pseudomonadales; family Cellvibrionaceae; genus Cellvibrio. The sequence continues at coordinate 223,305 of JAZKHP010000028.1, read as the reverse complement.
GAACAATAGTTTTTGATAGGGTTGTTAGCTATTTAAAACAAATAGACAGGTCAGATAATTGGCGCATAATGCAAAATAAATTTTTCGATGCACCCGAAAAAAATCTTTTCACTAATATTGTCGTTGATACCAGTAAAGTAAAAAGCTGGTTGAAAACTAGATTAGAAGCTTTAGATACTAAGCTTTTACCAGTTACATACACTTTGCCTAGTAAGAACACGTTTCCACCTCTTGCTATTGGCTTTATTCTGGCATATCTAACTAAAATCAATTCAGCTAACCTAGTCTCAAATACAGCTTTAATTATCTCATTTAAAATATTGGCTGGATCAGCAATTGTACTATTGATTAGGGATATCGCTAATAACTACAAAATGCTTAGCAATGTATTTGTACTCGGTGTAATAAAAAATCCAAGTTTCAACTGGAGACGTAAAGCGGTCACAGAAACTATAAAGCACTTTGGGCGCCGCTATGTGGTTACATTTTTTCTTGCTATGTTTTTATTAACTTTTACTAACTAAATGCCTAACAAGTTAATATTGACGGATACCTAAATACGCCGTAAGTCTGAGCGATAACAAAATATGAAAAATAAATTAGCATCTCTTTTTATTTCGTTTTGTCCGTGCGTGTTGGCGGAGAGCTTTAACTGCCCTATATATCTTCCTGTCGATGTTGAAGAGAAGTTACGCCCCGTTTTATTGGCTCTCGGTGAGGCAAAAAAACAAAACAACTATTGGTTTGAGCCATACGAAAATGCCTTCAATACTCTAATTAGCGCAAAAGACGAATCTTCAAAATATGCGAGAGTTGCGTTAATGGATTATTATGTTGGCGAATCTTATGGCGAATCGTTAGTTTGTGCCGTTGCTCTTGATGGGGAAGGTATTAAAAATCATCTTAATCTATATTCTAAGTGTGACATAAAGCCAAAAAATATAGAGTTTAAAAGAAACCATAACTCACCACTTCGTGGTTATGCAATTGAAAAGCTAAATGCAGGTAACGTTCTGGCAAGTTGTACGTATGAGTAAATCGTTAACAAGCGACTGTGGCGTAACACATTCCGCTTCGCTCATTGGACGCCGCAAGCGGTGCCTTTTGCCTTCACGTTCAAGCTGTAGAAAAACCCGCGAAGGTAAATCATTTTCGAAACTTCGCGCTCCTATTTTAATAGAATTAGTTTCGCGTTATTAAACTGAACTAGAGTTCGCATAGGGGTGCGAAAATTTTTTAATATTCGAACAAAGTTGTTTTTATTAAAATCGCTGTGGGTTTTTCTACAGTCTCGTTAGATTCGTGATTGAAAAAAAAGGGAAATTCTCAAATGAGTTACAGAACTGCAATTTTTTTACTAGTGGCATTGTTTTTTACGATAAGAGAGGTTAATGCATGCTCCGTTGTTCTTTCGCCAAAAAAAATCATTGAGGTAACAAAAATAAGAGGAGAGTCAAACCCTAATCTAAAATATCTTGAAGCCATAGGTTGGCTTTTCTATAAGGGTGAAGAGGACTTAACGATCTATTCGAGTAAGAAAAATATTATTGCAACGTATAAGCGAGGCATTCTTTGCACCTACAATGTAGGTAATTCAACGTGCGCGTCAAAATCTGGTAGCTATTTTGATTTGTCTATCTATAATCCAATTTTTTCATCAAAAAAATCATTTTATATTTTTATGAAATTCGGAAATTCGGAGCCTATTAAATATCAATTCAAAAGGACTTTTGTAAAATATAAAGAAGAATATGATGAGCAGCGTTATCTTGCTGCGTTTTGGGGTTGTCCGAGCGATGAATAAATCTAACAATTCGTTGCAGCACACCATAGGCGCCAGTGATCTTTAACGTGAGAAACTAATCGGTCTTCGAGAATGGATGAATTCTTTTTTTCTGCACTTGCCTTTGGTCTTGCTGCATTTAAGCCAATCCAGTAACATAGTTTTTAGCAGTAACGGCAATCGCAGGAAAAGTATTTAAAAGCTTTTTATCTGCCGTAATTAATTTTACATTAAGCATTTTTGCCAGAGAAATAAATTCGCAATCATAAGCAGAGCAGCCTGATTCTGCAGAAAGCTTTAAAACTGTTACTGAATTAACTTGGTATTCGTTATTTGCAAGCACAAGCTCTGCCTCTGACTGCATTTGGCAAGCCGTATCTATATCAATCAAGTTTTTACGAATGTATAAAGCTAATATGTTTCTGAATTCACTACGCCATAATGCTGGAGCAACTCAATAAGAGTTTAGGTCTAGCAGTTTTTCTACATCGCTAGTGTATTCCGTTGGAAGGGCAGGTAAGCAATGGTGTTTGTATCAACTACAATCATGACCTGCCTTCTTGTTTGGCTGCGGTTATATCATCAATAGTGAAGGCGCTTGTATTTACTCGACTACGAAGTCTTTGTGCTGAGCTTTTAAGATCTAGAGCGCTTACTTTGGTAGGTAACAGCGCCCTTTCAAGGCAAACAATAAGCTCACTATTAATGCTTCTATGGTGAATAGCGGCGGCTTGTTTTAGATGTTCGTAAAGGTTGTCGGGTATATTTTTAATAGTTAAAGAGGCCATATACTATCTCCTGAAAATAAAGTGGTTGCATTATGGTTGCATTATGGTTTTTTGTCAGTCGGACTTAATAAATACGGATGAATAGCGCAGCCGCTACCATGGTGGACCCTCAAATCCAGAATAATCCTTCACGAAAAAACTGGGTAGCGCCAACCAGCCGTGGAGCAAAAAGAGACTATTTAAACCAGGCAGATTTTTTGTCTGGACTTAGGGCTCACTAGATATAGAGTGGGTATTATCATTACCGTATTATTCTCAACGTTGAAATTCGTTACTGTGCCGCACTTTATGAAAGAAACTGACACTTATTCCAAACCATTAAGAAAATTTGAAAGACTTTCTATGCCTCGCAAAGCCTTGCTTACTTCGGCTGTTGGTTGGAGTTTTGCATTGTGTGTATCGGTAATTTATTGTTTTCTTTATATGCGTTACGTAAATTCAAGGCCGGAAAGTTTGACAGAATCTGTCATTTGGTTTTTTCAAGAATATGGATTTTGGATCATCTTAACGCCGGTTTTGTTGATAGGGTTAAGCTATTTTAGCCGTCAGCGACAAATCGGGTGGTTTTGGCTGTTAGTCGTTGTATCGCTTTTTGGCAGCATCGCATTTCGTTTGAGCCTGGATTTCTACCTTAATCCTGACGCAAAATTTTTATCCAGTTTGGTCTATTTTACGCCGAGCAACGTGATAATTACTCTCTTGGTTGTGCTGGCTTGGGCACTTGTATATCGCCAGGTGGAGCATCGGCTCCCAAAAAGTGACCAAATTAGGAGTGAAGAAATTGAAACGATTAAAAGTGAGCAATCAGCTGAATCACTGGTAGCTTATAAAGGCAATAAAAGTGTTTCAGTTAGCATTAACTCCATTCAAATTGTTAATGCAGCAGGGAATTACGTGGAGCTTCATTGTGCAGACAATCAATATTTATTGCGCTCCACAATGAAAGAGCTGGAAGAGCAACTGAAGCCATACAATTTCATTCGGGTTCATCGTTCCCACCTGGTCAATCCTACCGCCATAGCGTCTGTACAAGCCGATACGTTGGTTTTAAACAGCGGAACCAAACTCACCGTCAGCCAACGATATAGAAAGAATTTAAATAGCTTTCAATAAGTTAACGTTTATCACTTTATCCCCTCATCCCTAATTCTTCGGTCTTATCACAAAGTTGATGAGTTCCAACAAACCTTGGCGGTAGCATGCTGGTTACTTAAAGCAGCTATCCGTGAGGTGACAGAAGAATGAACGTTAATTCAGATTTCCATCAGAGTAAAAAAGATTTGAGTCTTGTTTCAATAGTGCTTCATTGGATTGTTGCACTGGGCATTATTACATTGGCCTTAATCGGTCTTTACATGACAGCAAACGAAGCTTGGTCGCTATATCCGTATCACAAATCCTTCGGCTTAATACTTTTTCCCATTATTGTTATTCGGGTCATTTGGCGGTTGAAACAAGGGTGGCCTGTTGCTGTCAGCCGTTATTCAGCGGTCGAGCATAGCCTGGCAAAAATGACGCATTGGCTTCTTCTCATTCTGATTTTTCTCATGCCATTAGCGGGAATGATCTACTCAGGCGCTAGTGGTCACGGATTTGGCATTTTCGGTTTGGAGTTGGTTCCGCATAATTACACTGAAGACGGGCAGGCGATAGCTTATAGCGAAGTTTGGCGAGATGCAGGTCAAACCGCGCATCGATATATTGGGAATGCATTGATGGTATTAATTGCATTGCACATTGCTGGAGCTTTGAAACATCACTTTGTTGACAGGGATGCAACACTAAAGCGTATGTTAGGGAAAAAATTATGATGAAATTTTCTTTAGTGCTTAGTTATTTGATTGTTTTAATAGTCGGCCTAGGGTCGGCATGTTGTAGTGCTGCCAGTGAAACGCAAAATAAAACATCCATCGCTGATTTAACGGTGACTATTGTGGATAGTGAAGCAACCAGATTAGATGCTATTCAAAAAAATAAGCCACTTTACATTAAGTTTTGGGCAAGTTGGTGTGCGAGCTGTTTGAAAGAAATGCCGAAGCTGGCAGAAGATTTCAAAAAATATGGCGATAAAATTCAATTTCTAACGGTTAATGTTGGCATTGAGGATACGCAAGAGGATATTAAACGTATTTATCGCGAGTATGGATTGGAAATGCCTGCAGCGATTGATAGTGATGGCACACTAGGGCAAACACTTGGATTCGTTGGCACTCCCTATCATTTACTTTTCGATCGGGATTGGAAGCTAATGCATAAAGGTCATAGCGCGGATGATCAACTCAGCCTAACTCTTAGTGTACTTGCAGGTAATCCGGTTCAAAAAGCAGAATTGAAGGAAAAACATTTAGTAGAGGTATCTGCACTTCAATCGCCTGGGTTTACCTTGCAGGAAGATGGTGTTGTTTTCTACACCATTGCATGGTGTGACTGGTATATGTTGGACACAAACAAGTCTCTGGCAGAACGTTGTAAAAAAGTGTCACAAAATATTGCGAGATTAAAAAAAGAAAGGCCAGAGTTAAAGATAAAAATTCTCGTATCACCTATGTGGATAAGTGATGAAGAAATAAAAAATTACAAACAACGCTTTGCATTGAAAGTGCCAGTGTTTGTCGATACCGGTGATGTTATATCGCGTCAATACGGTCTTCGAAATGTAGGTATGGCGCTCGTGTTTAAGTCTGGTAGTCTAAAAGAAAAGGTTGTTGGTGTAGACGATTATAATCGTCTTAAAAATGTCGGTTTTTAAATAATGCACAATGGTAAAGGGAACTTATGTGGTTGGGGGAGCACGCGTAGGTTGGGCCGGGCCACGCTGGCTAAGCTTGCGCAGCCCAACATTTCGTCCTCGCAAATTGACTCAATACAATTTTAAAAATCAACAGCTATCGCAATTTCTTTTTATGGTTTGTAATTAAAGATGATCATGTTGGGCTTCGTGCCTCAGCCAACGTGGCCTGACCCAACCTACGCAGTAAAATTTTTGTCAAATTGCATCATAAGGTTTGTATTCAATTTTGGTGATGTAATAACACTCTTCTCCGTCTGGCTTTTTTAAAATAATTTCATCCTCTAAACGTTTACCCATCATGGCGCGCGCCAAGGGTGAATCCATGCTTAATTTATGTTGGCTCACATCGTATTCATCGGGGCCGACAATTTGATAAGTTTGTTCGTTGCAGTCATCATCTTCCAACGTTACCCAGGCGCCAAAAAATATTTTACTTTTGTCGTTGGGCAATTGGTCTACGACTGTAAGTGCTTCAAGGCGTTTGCTTAAAAAGCGTACCCGTGAGTCAATTTCGCGTAAACGTTTTTTGCCATAAATATAATCTCCGTTTTCACTGCGATCACCATTTTTTGCGGCTTCGTGCACTGCTTGTGTTACTACCGGGCGTTCAATTTTCCAAAGCTGTTTTAATTCATCGTTTAAACGCTTTGCACCGGCTGCGGTAATGTAGGTTGACCCCTTTGGGCTAGGTGGACGCCAGCGACTCATAATGTATCCGTGTTGATGTTAGTGATAAAAACAGATTGATAAAAAGCTAATTCTTCGTTTATCGCACGCTTGATATTTTCTGCCTGGCGAAAGCCGTGACCTTCGTCGGGGAAGGTGATGTATGCGTTCTTGATGCCTTTGTTGGTCAATGCGGCAACCATAGCTTCGGCCTGGTTGGGCGGTACCACTTTGTCCTGCAATCCTTGCAAAAAAATCACCGGGCAATTTAATTTTTCTATGTGATTGATCGGTGAGCGCGCTTTATAAATTTCCTGCGCTGCAGGATATTCGCCGATCAAAGAATCTAAATAGTGTGCTTCAAATTTGTGGGTGTCTTTAGCAAGTGCTTCCAGATTTCCTATGCCGTATAAGCTGGCACCTGCTTTAAACGTATCGCAAAAAGTTAATGCTGCCAGCACTGTATAACCGCCCGCGCTACTGCCGCGAATAGCAATTTTATGGCTATCTACCAAACCTTGTGCAATTAAATAATCAGCGCCGCTGCACACGTCAATCACATCGACAATGCCCCAATTATTTTTGAGGCGATCGCGATATTTGCGGCCATAACCAGTGCTGCCGCGATAATTGACATCAAGTACAGCGAAGCCGCGGTTAGTCCAAAATTGTGTTTTTAAATTGAGTGATATTTCTGTGGCACCCGTAGGGCCACCGTGACACATAACAATTAAGGGCGGTAAGCTATTTTGCGGTGCTATAACTTGAGCATTTTTTGGCGCGTAATAAAATGCGTGTGCAGTTTCTCGATCTTCCGTCATATAACTTACTGCTTGCGGTAAGGATATTTCATCTTCTGCAATTTGCACATTGCTCGATTTCGCTAAGGATTTTATTTTCTGGTGTTCACAACAAAATAGTTCGCTGGTAGTGGTTGCGCTAGCCCCAAGGAAGTACCCTTTGTTTGCATGACAAAAAATGCCGGATATTTGCGTAAAGTTTTCAGATGTAGATATAGGATGTAAGGTTTTATGTTTAATGTTGATTGTTGCCAGTTGCCATTGGCCTTGTTGACTGTAACAACAAAAAATTTCTTCCTTATTTAAAAAACCGTAAGTGCTCATACCAAACACCCATTGCGGCGTGGCAAATTCGGCAGCGGTATTGCAAATAATTTCATCGCTGCATTGCGAAAAATCGTAGCGATAAATATTCCACCAGTTGTTGCGATCCGATACAAAAAATAAATCGCCTGCCGGTGACCATTGCGGTTGAAAAATAGATTCGGTTTTGCTGCCCGCTATTAATTGCTGTGTTATGAGTTCGCCGCTGTGATGGAGGTCAGCACAAAAACATTCGCTGCCATCCCAGGGCATTTGCGGATGATTCCAGCATAAATAACTGAGTTTATCTCCCGCAGGGTTTAATCGCGGGTTACTGTAAAAGTCAGCGCCGGTTATTAATATGGTGACATCGCCCTGTAAATTTATAGCAACAATTTCACTGCGTTCTTCTATCTTTAATTGTTCACTGTTGTTGGTGTGGTTGCTGGTAGTAATACGGTGATCTTCACGCACGCAAATCAAGCCTTGACGTTGCTCATCCCAGCAGAAATCGGCGTAGCGATAATTTCCTTCAGGGCTCAATGGTGTGAGTTTATTATTTGCTCGTTCAATAGCGTAAACACGTTGGTCAGCATCCAATACGCAAAAGATATGTCGAGCAGTCACTAGATAATTACTGCCACCATACTCGTGAGCACGGGTGCGAATGCTATGTGGTTCTGGCAATAGGTCCTGGCGCTGGCCTGCTGCCGATAAATGTACCAATGCATTGCGGCCTTTTTCGTTAGGGCGTGTTTCCAGCCAAAAAATATCGTCCTGCAAGGCTTGTGGTTCGCTAAGGCGCAGGGTTTGCGCGGTTAATAAATCAGCGGTGATAATGGATGGCCATTCCCCGTAGCGGTAAATATTTTGCATAGATTTCTATCTGCTATTGTTGAGCACATTGATATTGGGCCTATTGTGGCTTTTTAACCGGCTTTGCGTGAGATTTTTTCCACAACTGCACGCGGGGTTTTTATTTAGCTGAATATCCGTTTAAATGGCGGCTTCTTTTTAGATCACTCTTATTATGATTTTTTCACCTGTACGCCTTAAAGATGCATTGCCTTCTATTGTCACTGCTTCACCTGAAGTGTGTTGGTGGATTGCGTTTTCGGGTGGCTTGGATTCCTGTGTCTTGTTGCATGCCTTGGCTGCATTAAAGCTTCCTGTTCAGATTAAGGCTCTGCATGTTAATCATCAGATATCCCCTAATGCAAATCTTTGGCAGCAACATTGCGCAGACTTTTGCGCAACTTTAGGTGTCGATTTTACTGCTGTTAAAGTGGTTGTTGAAAATAGGGGGCGCGGTATAGAAGATGCTGCACGCAATGCTCGTTACACGGTATTCGAGCAACATTTGACCTGTGGAGAATATCTGTTCACTGCGCACCATGCTGATGATCAAAGCGAAACCATGTTGTTGCGCTTAATGCGCGGAGCGGGTCCACGCGGTTTGGCCGCTATGTCGCGCTCGCGCTTATTAGGGCAGGGAATAATACAGCGCCCCTTGTTGGATTTTACCCGTAGCGAATTGGAAACCTATGCTCATAGTCATCAACTAGTGTGGGTGAACGATGAAAGCAATGAGGATGACCATTACGATCGCAATTATCTTCGCAATCAGGTGATGCCTTTATTGCGCGGTCGCTGGCCCGGGTTTGCGCAAAAATGGCAACAAACTGCCGAACTGTGTGCGGCAAATGAAGCCTTAATTGAAGAATTGGCTACGCAAGATTTATTGTCGGCTGATCTCAAGACTGAATTGGTCGGCACTAGCATCGCCTTACCTTATTTCTCAAATTTGTCCGTGGCGCGCCGTCACAATTTGCTGCGTACTTGGTTGCGCGGGCAGGGCCTGAGTGTGCCGGAACAACAACATTTAACGCAAATCGAGAACCAGATTATTGGCGGGCAATTGGATGCTGAAACCCAGGTTAATTGGGGTGATGCGTCCCTGAGGGTTTATCGCGTCCGGGTTTACGCCTTGCCATTGACGCAATTGCCAGTAGTCGGTGAGCTGCAATGGGTAATGAGTGAGATGGGCCATAAGCCGCTATTAAATCCCGATTTGCCCAATCTGCATATTCGTTATCGGCAAGGCAGCGAGCGCTGTCGTCCTGCAGGGCGCGCTCACTCCCAAACTTTGAAACGGTTATTGCAGGATTATGCAATCGCACCTTGGCTGCGTGAGGGCCTACCGTTGCTTTATAGCGATGACATTTTGGTAGCTGTAGCAGATCTGTGGATTTGTGAGGGTTATACCGCCCAAGGTGGTGGGTATAGTTTGCAATATGGGCTAAAACATCAATGAAATCAGCGAAAACCGTATCTCAATCATCATCATGCTTGTCGATCGTTTAAAATTTTGTGCGGCTTCCCGCGTCTATTACATATTTCTTTGGATCGCGTGCCTCAGTAAGCTTAATCAATGGCGCTGCTTTACTATTTTTTGCATTGCTGTGCTAATCGAAAATAAATTGAGGCTGAAATTCTATTAGATGCAATTGAGCTCTTAAGGAAACCGGAATATACTCTGCTGCGAAACAGATGGATCTTATTTTTCTTTGGATTACAAAAAAGGATTTTTTATGAACGAAATTCGTATAGCTGCATCAGTTGGCGAAAATGCAAAAAATAATTATTGTGATGTACGCACCATTCAAAAAGCATTAAATCAGATAGTACAACAGAATATTTTAGTCCCTCTTGGGCCACTTAAAGAAGATGGTATTGCTGGAAGAAATACCAAGTTGGCTATTCGTCAATTCCAGCGTGTTTCACTTGCAATGGCAGCACCAGACGGACGTATAGACGTTGGCGGAAAAACATTAAAGCAACTTAATGCGCTTATTGAAGCTACGGGAAAATTAAACGTAAATTCAATATTAAAAGCCAACACCTGTTCGTCAATCAAGGGGTCCGAGAATCAGCTCGCATCTGTATTTCAACAATTTAATCGAATTCAGTATGGGCTTCTTGCAGGAGTGATTACTCATAAAGCTCAAGCGTTGAATGTCAGCTCAAACACCAACTCGGATCTGAGAACTTTATCTAAAAGCGAATTTGTTAAACAGGTGTTTGAAGAAGCAAAAAAAGAAGCAACAAAATCCGAAATTCCCGCTGCAGTGACAACCGCACAAGCCATATTGGAAACAGGCTATGGAAAATCCGTTCCTACCGATATGAATACCAAACAATATAGTTACAATTTGTTTGGTATTAAGGGTATAGGAACAGCAGGTTCGGTAACTGTTTATACTCATGAAGTTATTAATGGTAAAAGAATTAAAATTTTGGATAAATTTCAAGCCTATCATAGCTTTTCAGAATCAATCAGTGGGCGAACTAAATTCTTAACAAAAAATAAACGCTACAAGCATCTTTTTGATATTACAGATCCAAAAAAGTGGGCTGAAGGCCTTCAGAAAGCTGTCTACGCAACCGATCCAAATTACGCCAAGCTACTTATTACAATTATGACCTCGTGGAAACTTATATGAATATTCGTTTTATTATTACTCTGTCAGTTATTCTTTTTACTCTGGGTTGCAAAGCCGAAACAAAAAGCGCAACGGCAGAGAAGGCTAAAAATACAGTAACCAGCAACAGTCTAAGTATAGAAGGCGAGATTAATTCTTTCTCAGCAGCAGTTACTAAAAAAGATGTTGGGTCATTCATCACGCTTGCAAATCCCGCTGGACTTTATCTTGTTCGATCATTTACGTCTGGCAACCTTGGTGGAAGAGGACTATCGCTCAGCCAAAAAATTAACGCAAATAAAATGGATAAAGAATTTGCGTTTCCCATAAAAGACCAAACACCTTTTGATGTGTTGGGGCTTTTTTCAAGCTTGCCGATTAAGTCGTTTAAGGCGCTGCCTAGTCGTACCTTATTGCCTGAAATTGAAACTATTCCTTATGATCAATGGGCAGCTATTTTAAAGAAAACTTTGGCAAATGCACCTGAAGTCGTGGAGGGAGATCCAATCATTTTATCTTCGAGTGCATCAAAATATTGGGTGTATGCGGAGGCTCAGATTATTGATGATATTTTAGTAGGCGGATTTGCAGTTTTTTCAATGCAAAACGGTAAGCTGAGTCTTGTAGCTCTTATTGAATTGTTATAGCTTTTTAAGGTTAAGCAAGGGGCAGAGTTAGAGCCCCTCGTGACTAATGCACGAGTCGTTTTTGCATTAGAGTTCACGCGTCGTTCCTGATTATTTTGTTCGCCTGTCGCCAATAACCTGTGCGGGATTTCCTGCGACTATTTGATAGGCTTCCACCCTGCGAGTTACCTGGCTGCCCATGCCCACCACCGCATGATCCTCAATAATCACCCCATCCACTATGCCAACATTTGCACCAATCCACACATCAGCGCCAATGTGAATACCTTTGGACCGGGTTGGTTGCTCGCAAATCAATCGGTCGGTTTCCAGTCCGTGATTAAACGCGAAGAGTTGACAGTAAGCTGCGACGCGGGTGTTGTTGCCAATATGAATACCTTTGCTACCGCCATCCATGGTGACGTGATGATTAATGGAAACCTTAGTGCCCAGCGTGACAGGGCCATGAATCACAGCATCGGCGGCGATGTAGGAGTTATCACCCATTATTATGGCGCGGCCAGGTTCGGCAAATAGCTTTGCTTCGGGGGCGATAAAACAATTGTTGCCTATATGAATATTTTCAACGGCTTGAAAATAAGCCTGCACTTGTTGTTGCCATGCTTCAGCCCATAGTTTGTGCGTTGGTTTTAGGTCTGCGTAGAGCCACGGCATATAGCTCAAGCGCAACTTGTGTTGGGTGCGATAAAATTCGCTAGGGTGTGTTTTATCTTGCTCTGGGCTTGGGATGTCGGTCATTGTTTTTTCGGTTTAAAGTTTAAGTCAGGCTTGTTTCTATTTGCGGTAGGGTACGCCATAAGCCGAAATAAGAGGAGGGGATTGGCTGCTAAGATTCGTGGCTAAGTTGCAGGATAGTTTGTTACTGTCATTTGCTCGCGGACAACTTATGCGCACAGAGACGCTAATACACGTTGTTACAGGTTCAAAAACGCACTAAAACAAAAATGAAATCGCTGCCAAGCACCTTTTCATTGAGCCTTCGGGGTGCTTTCTGTTACCCTAGCGCCCCGTCCTATTGGATAAATCCGCGGCCTTGCAAAGAGTGCTGTTCCGGTGTTTATCCCACATCTGCTTTGTTTAATCACAGTTCTTACTATTAGTTAATCAGGTTTTCAATGACACGATATATATTCGTTACCGGTGGTGTTGTTTCATCTTTGGGCAAAGGTATTGCATCGGCATCGCTTGCCGCTATTCTTGAATCTCGTGGTCTGAAAGTGACCATTATGAAGCTCGATCCTTATATTAACGTTGACCCGGGCACTATGAGCCCATTCCAACACGGTGAAGTGTTTGTTACCGAGGATGGCGCTGAAACAGATTTGGATTTAGGCCATTACGAGCGTTTTATTCGTACAAAAATGACGCGCCGCAATAATTTTACCACCGGCCGCGTCTATGAAACCGTGCTGCGCAAAGAGCGCCGTGGTGATTATCTGGGTGGTACTGTACAAGTTATTCCCCATATTACTGACGAAATCAAACGCCGTATTCTTGAAGGTGGCCGCGATGTCGATGTGGCCCTGGTAGAAATTGGCGGTACGGTTGGCGATATTGAATCGCAGCCGTTTTTAGAAGCAGTGCGTCAGCTCAAAGTTGAAATGGGTTCGCGCGCCTTGCTCATTCATCTTACTCTGGTGCCTTACATTGCGACCGCCGGGGAAACTAAAACCAAACCCACACAGCATTCAGTAAAAGAATTGCGCTCTATTGGTTTGCAACCGGATATTTTGTTGTGTCGTTCCGAGCGCTTGGTTGATGAAGAATCGCGTCGTAAAATTTCACTGTTTACTAACGTGGCTGAACGTGCCGTTGTACCTTTGCCAGATGCAGAAACTATTTATTCCATTCCACGGTTATTGCAAAGTTATGGGTTGGATCAAATCGTTGTGGAATTATTAGGCTTGCAGTGCCACGAAGCTGATTTAAGTGAGTGGGATAAGGTGGTTGAGGGGAAATTAAATCCGAAACATACCATTACTATTTCCATGGTAGGCAAGTACATGGATTTGCTGGATGCTTATAAGTCGCTGATTGAAGCTATCACCCACGCAGGTATTCATACGCACACTAAAGTGAACATGAATTATATTGATGCCGAACGTGTCGAGAAAGAAGGCGTTGAGATTCTAAAAGGCGCAGACGCAATTCTTGTCCCCGGTGGATTTGGTGAACGTGGTGTCGAAGGTAAATTAATGGCGGTGCAATATGCGCGTGAAAACAAAGTGCCTTATCTCGGTATTTGTTTGGGCATGCAATCAGTCGTCATCGAATTTGCGCGCAATGTGTTGGGTTTGAAAGGCGCAAACTCTACGGAGTTTGATAAAAATACTCCGCATCCAGTCATAGGTTTGATTTCAGAATGGATCAGTGCTGAAGGTGTGATAGAAAAGCGCGATGAGTCTTCTGATCTCGGCGGTACTATGCGCTTGGGCGCACAAGAATGTCGTTTGGTGAGTAATTCAAAAGCGCGCGACATTTATGGTGCAGATATTATTGTTGAGCGTCATCGCCATAGGTATGAGGTCAACAATAATTACGTTGATCAATTGCAAAAAGCGGGATTAAAAATCGGTGGTTGGTCAGCAGACGATACTTTGGTAGAAGTCGTTGAATTAGAAAATCATCCGTGGTTTTTTGCTTGTCAGTTCCATCCGGAATTTACTTCTACACCGCGTGATGGACACCCGTTGTTTACCGCTTTTGTGAATGCGGCACTAACAAATAAAAAGCAATAAATAGCTGTAGGGGCGCCGCTTGCCGCACCCATTTTGCACAATTAATCCGTAGGGGCGCTGCTTGCCGCGCCCTGTTTTTAAAGAAAGGGCGCAGCAAGCGGCGCCCCTACGGATGTAAATATTTTCGCGTGATATTTATTGAAGAGAAATAAAAGTGACTGAGAAAATCGTAAACATTGGTAATTTAAAAGTCAGTAATTCGCTACCGTTTGTTTTGTTTGGTGGCATAAATGTTCTTGAATCGCGGGACATGGCCATGCAATGCGCGGAAGCCTATGTGAAGGTCACACAAAAACTAGGTATTCCCTACGTTTTTAAAGCGTCATTTGATAAAGCGAATCGCTCATCCATTCATTCTTACCGCGGTCCGGGTATGGAAGAAGGTTTGAAAATTTTCCAGGAAATTAAACAAACATTTAAGATCCCGGTTATTACCGATGTGCACGAAATTTATCAATGTAAACCTGTTGCCGAAGTCTGTGATGTGATTCAGTTGCCTGCATTCCTTGCGCGGCAAACCGATTTAGTGGTTGCCATGGCAGCGACAGGTGCGGTGATTAATATTAAGAAGCCACAATTTCTTAGCCCCGGCCAAATGAAAAATATCGTTGAAAAATTTCATGAATGTGGGAATGACAAAATTATTTTGTGTGATCGCGGCAGCAATTTTGGCTATGACAATCTAGTTGTCGATATGCTTGGCTTCCGCACTATGCGCGAAGTTAGTGGCAACGCACCGGTCATTTTTGATGTGACTCACTCATTGCAATGTCGCGACCCTATGGGCAGTGCTTCCAGTGGTCGTCGTCATCAGGTAGCTGAATTGGCTCGCGCTGGCATGGCAGTTGGTTTAGCTGGCTTATTTTTAGAGGCGCACCCGGATCCAGACAATGCCAAGTGCGATGGCCCAAGCGCTTTACCGCTCGATAAATTAGAACCCTTTTTGTTACAAATGAAAGCCATTGATGATGTGGTGAAAAATTTCCCTGCATTAGATATTAACTAGATAGTAAATTTAAAATTTTGGAGAAGACACATGACTAAGATTGTTGATATTAAAGCCTTTGAAGTATTGGATAGCCGTGGCAATCCAACCGTAATGGCAGAAGTTATTTTGGCCTGCGGTGCCGTAGGTTCTTCTTGCGCACCATCGGGTGCATCTACCGGTTCACGCGAAGCTTTGGAATTACGTGATGGCGACAAATCTCGCTACATGGGCAAAGGCGTATTGAAAGCGGTTAACAATATCAACACGACTATCAAAAATTTATTGGTGGGAATGGATGCACTGGATCAACGTGCGCTTGATAACGCCATGATCAACGCTGACGGCACTGACAACAAAGCAGTACTTGGTGCTAACGCGATTCTCGCTGTTTCTTTGTCTGCTGCTAAAGCGGCTGCTATTGCCAAAAAAGTTCCACTCTACTCACACATTGCTGATTTGAATGGCACTCCCGGCAAATATTCAATGCCAGTACCTATGATGAACATCATCAACGGTGGTGAGCATGCTGATAATAATGTTGATATTCAAGAATTTATGGTACAGCCAGTTGGCGCAAAAACATTCGCTGAAGCTTTGCGTATGGGCGCTGAAATTTTTCATACCTTGAAAAAAATTCTGCACGAAAAAGGTTTGAGCACTGCAGTGGGTGATGAAGGTGGTTTTGCACCTAATTTGCCATCCAACGAAGATGCATTAAAAATAATTTCTATCGCGGTAGAAAAAGCCGGTTACAAATTAGGTGACAACGTTACCCTGGCGCTCGATTGCGCGGCAACCGAATTTTACAAAAATGGTAATTATGATTTGGCTGGCGAAGGTAAAGTATTTTCGTCCAATGAATTTTCTGATTACTTAGCTGGTTTGGCTGCTAGATATCCGATCATTTCCATTGAAGATGGTAAAGATGAAAGTGATTGGGCCGGTTGGGCAGATTTGACTACCAAAATTGGTCACAAAATTCAATTGGTAGGTGATGATCTATTCGTTACTAATACTAAGATTTTGAAAGAAGGTATCGACAAAAAAATCGCTAACTCGATTCTGATTAAGTTTAATCAAATCGGTTCTTTATCTGAAACTTTAGATGCGATTAAAATGGCACAAGCAGCAGGTTATACTGCAGTTATTTCTCACCGTTCCGGTGAAACAGAAGACACTACCATTGCTGATTTGGCAGTAGCGACTGCTGCAGGACAAATTAAAACCGGTTCATTGTGTCGTTCAGATCGCGTTTCCAAATATAACCGTTTGTTGCGCATTGAAGCTGAGTTAGGTGCTGCAGCACCTTATAAAGGCCGTGCTGAATTTAAGTCATAATTTTTTGTTTTTTATTAAACAATGGATTTGATTGAGCAATAGGAATAGGGTCGATTTATTCGGCCCTTATTTTTAATTCAGGTAAAAGATATTCTTATGAAATGGTTCCTTGCAGTTTTGCTGATACTATTCATCGGGCTTCAATATCGTTTATGGCGCGGTGAAGGCAGTTTTTCACAGGCAGCAAAGTTAGAGCGAAACGTGCAACAGCAGCAAGCTGAAAATGATCGTATGCGCGAGCGCAATCGCATTTTAGAAGTAGAGGTAAATGATTTAAAAGGTGGTGCAGATAGTGTCGAAGAACGCGCACGCAACGATATAGGCATGATTAAAAAAGATGAAACTTTTTTTATGATTCCAGCCAAGAAGAAATCAGATCAAAAATAATTAGCTAACCAGTGTGTAAACGCTATGCCAATAAAAGCCATGCCAACAAAATCGCAGCCGCAGCCATTATCAAACGCACATTATTGGATCATTGTTCCTGCTGCTGGTGTCGGTTCACGCATGGGTTCGGAAATACCAAAACAATATTTAACCTTAGGTGCAAAAACGATTATCGAGCACACGCTTGAGCGTCTGCTTGGCTTGTCATTTGTCGCTGGCATTGTGATCGTGATTTCGGAAAACGATACGCATTGGCCAGAGTTACCGATCAGTAAACATCCGCTCATTTACTCTGTCGCAGGTGGTGCGGAACGAGCTATCTCGGTGTTAAATGGCCTCCATTATTTATATGAAAAAATTCAGCCGCAAGATTGGGTGCTGGTGCACGATGCGGCACGCCCTTGTGTAACGCTCGCTAATATCGAAACCTTGTGCGCAACATTGTCTGATGATGCAGTGGGTGGCATTTTAGCAACTTTGGTCAGTGATACGCTTAAACAAGTCGATGCAAAAAATACCATTTTAAAAACGATTGATCGCCGTTCCTTGTGGCAGGCGCAAACGCCACAGTTATTCCGCTATCAATTATTGTGTGATTGTTTATCGCAAACTCTCGTACGCGGTGAAAATATTACCGATGAAGCTTCTGCGGTAGAGCTTTGTGGATATGCTCCAAAAGTAGTAGAGGGTCGCAGTGACAATATTAAAATCACTCGCGCAGATGATTTGTTGTTAGCTGCTTTTATTTTGCAACAACAGGAAAAAACTCTGCAATTGCAGGAGACTAATATATGAGAATTGGCCATGGTTACGACGTTCACGCTTTTGGTGATGGTGACAAAATCGTTATTGGTGGTGCGGTAATTCCTCACACTCGCGGGTTAATTGCTCACTCCGATGGCGATGTTTTATTGCATGCTCTCTGCGATGCGCTTTTAGGTGCGGCAGCCTTGGGAGATATTGGTAAGCATTTCCCTGATACAGACATGCAATACCATAATATTGATAGCCGTTCGCTGTTGCGCATGGTGTTCGGTAAAGTGAAAGCGAAAGGTTGGACGCTGGAAAACGCCGACATGACCATTGTTGCTCAGGCTCCACGGATGGCGACTTATATTCCTTATATGGTTGAAAATATTGCCGCTGATTTGCACGTTTCTATCGAACAGATAAATGTTAAAGCTACTACCACAGAGCGTTTGGGGTTTACCGGGCGTGAAGAAGGCATTGCGGCTTATGCTGTGGTTTTATTGAAAGCGGTTTAATACTCCCACAATTCCAATTGTTGCTGTGTGTTCTTTTGCTTCATAAGTTTTTTAATCTTTTTTCTATAAACCTCTTTTTTTAAAATAATATTGGAATTTATGCTACCTACCTTTTCGTTAGATTTTCCTTATGCTTATGGTCACCCCGATGCCACTGCTGATTTTCGTACCGAGCCGGAAGATTTTCAGGTATATGAACATTTAGGGTTTGTGCCCGGTGGTGAAGGCGAGCATGTTTATTTGCAGATAAGTAAGCGGGGTGAAAATACTGCTTGGGTAGCTGAAAAGATCGCCGCTCTGGCGCAGGTTCTGGTAATGGATGTCGGTTACTGTGGCCGCAAAGATCGCCATGCTATTACCACCCAATGGTTCAGTGTTTATTTGCCAAAAGTGGATGTTGAGCCGCAGTGGTCGGCGTTAAATTCTGATTCCATCCAGGTTTTACAAGTGATCCGCCATCAACATAAACTGCGTCGCGGTGACCATGAGTCTAATCAATTTGTAATTCGTTTACGTAATTTCATTGTTGCCGATAAAACTGCATTTGCACAAAAAATAAATCAGGTATTGGCTCAAGGTGTACCAAATTATTTTGGCGAGCAGCGCTTTGGTCGCAATGCAAATAATCTACCCGAGGCGCATGCCGTGTTAGTGGAGGGTAAGCGAATTCGCGATAAACAAAAGCGTGGATTGTTTTTATCTGCTGCGCGTTCCTATCTTTTTAATCAGGTAGTAGCCGCACGTGTATTGGCGGAGAATTGGCAGATATTATTAGATGGTGAACCGGATGCTGTACCTACTGCACCACTCTGGGGGCGCGGCCGCTCTGCCGCATCTGGCGAAGCTGCACAATTCGAAGAGTCAGTTATTGCACATTGGGGGGATTGGTGTGATGGACTTGAGCACGCGGGTTTGCAGCAAGAGCGCAGAGCACTGATCTTAAAGCCGGAATCTGCTTCCTGGCGTTGGCTGGACGACGATATTGAATTAAGTTTTTCATTGGGAAGTGGTGAGTTTGCTACCACTATACTGCGCGAGTTAGCGGTGTTGTCTTTGGCAATAAAAGCAGAAGATAAGGTCCTGTGATAGAAGATAAGATCGTGTGATATAGTCACTTTACTCTATAGTTACTCAGGTTATAGATAACTTAATTTTGTATACCCATCATGCAATATGGAGACTTAAAAAGTGAGTGACTTGATATTGCAAGGTATTGGCATGACCTCGGCGCGAACACGTGACCGCTTGATTCAGCGATTGGTTGATCAAGGTGTTACCAATATGCGCGTACTCGATGTTATGCGGGATACCCCGCGGCATATTTTTTTGGATGAAGCGCTCGCGCATCGTGCGTATGAAGATACCGCACTTCCGATTGGACACGGTCAAACACTTTCTCAACCTTACACTGTTGCGCGCATGACAGAAATTTTGTTAGGTGCTGCCGGGCAGTTGGAAAAAGTATTAGAGGTTGGTACTGGATCAGGTTATCAGACAACTATACTCGCGCAATTGGTGCCTCAGGTTTTCAGTGTTGAGCGCATTAAGCCTTTGCAAGATAAAGCTCGCGAAAGGCTCCGCCAACTAGGGTTGCGCAATGTGCAATTACGCCATGCGGATGGCGGCTTTGGTTGGCCAGAAATGGGGCCTTATAATGGCATTTTAAGTACGGCTGCGCCCCATGCGGTGCCCGAAGAATTGTTGAAGCAATTAGCACCATCAGGTGTTTTAGTTATTCCTTTGGGTGGAAAAAAGCAGCATTTGAATTTAATTATGCGCGATGGAGACAGTGATAAATTTATTACTCGCATTATAGAACCCGTAAATTTTGTCCCATTAGTGACTGGTACATTGCGTTAATTTAGCTATACCACTGCACTTTTTTTGCTTTTATTTTTCTTGTTTTTTAGGATCTTTTGATTTAAATCAGGGCGTTAAATTTAAAAAAAACGCGGAAATTAATTTAAGGAAGGACTTTTGTTCAGTTTTGGTACATTTATATATGAAAATATTAGATAATTTTAAAATAAATTTTATATATTAAGCACTAAAAGCTATAAGGATGATTAAAAATTAATCAGCACTTCTGAGTTATTTTATGTCACTTTGGTTCGAAAAATATCTCATAAGTGTTGTAATGGTGGTCAGTATACTGTCCGCTTCGTTTGTTTCTTCAAGCTGTAGTTCGCAGCGCGCTGCTGCGGTAAGTGATAGTTCTACGCAGCAAAAAACCACTCAGAAATTTCATGTTGTTGCGCATGGCGACACACTGTATTCAATCGCCTGGCGCTATGGGTTGGACTATCACTCTTTAGCTGCTGTTAACCGCATAAAACCGCCTTATCTTATACATTCCGGCCAAAAAATTCGCATTGATTTGGTTGCCAGCAAAGCGAATATTTATCCATCAAAAACTATTTCTTCAGCGCAGCTTCGGAATAAAAATCCGCAACCAAATTCCCCGCGCGCAAAGTCCGCATATCAAAATCGTGAATCTGGAAATCGTTCAGTAATAAAGACAAGTCCTGCAAATCCTTATGCTAATAATACTTTCCAACAAAGCACTTTAAAATGGCAGTGGCCGGCTTACGGAAGATTACTCGCTGCATTTCAGGGCGCAGTCGGCTCTAATAAGGGTATTGATATTGAAGGGAAATTGGGGGAGTCTGTAATCGCAGCTGCAGCCGGACAGGTTGTTTATTCCGGTAGTGGTTTGCGCGGTTACGGAAATTTACTCATTTTAAAACATAATGAAATTTTTCTAAGCGCTTACGCCCACAACAATAAATTGTTGGTAAAAGAAGGAGATTTTGTTAAAGCTGGGCAAAGAATTGCCGATATGGGTTTAAGTGGTACCGATAGGGTAAAGCTTCATTTTGAAATTCGTAGCGAAGGCAAGCCAGTGGATCCCCAAAAATATTTACCAGTGCGTTAATAACGAAATAAAACATTCATATTAGAAATTACCGGAGAAAAACAACAACAGAGTCTACAGAACCAACACCTGATTCAAAAAACGAAGTAGGTTGTGCGCTGGGGGGAGGTACGGCTTGGTAAATTGGTGCATTCACCAATTAATTTGATGATTAGAAGGGGCAGAACAAAATGACTTTACAAAGTAGGGAATCAGGCACATTCGAACGCGATGACGTTTTCGTAACGTCAGATATCGATTTCGATGAAAACGAGATTTCACTGAGTGACGATGAAGCTGACAGCCCGAAAGCGGCAAGATCAGCAGGTACGAGTGAACGAATTCTCGATGATAAATTTAACAAAACACTCGATGCCACACAGATTTACTTAAATGAAATTGGCTTTTCCCCTTTGTTGAGTGCTGAAGAAGAAGTCTTTTTTGCGCGTAAGGCTCTTAAAGGTGAAGAGGCTGCGCGTAAGCGCATGATCGAAAGTAACCTCCGTCTTGTTGTGAAAATATCCCGTCGTTATGTAAATCGTGGTTTGGCTTTGTTGGATTTGATTGAAGAGGGTAACCTGGGTTTAATTCGTGCTGTCGAAAAGTTCGATCCTGAGCGCGGATTTCGTTTTTCAACCTATGCCACTTGGTGGATTCGTCAGACCATTGAACGTGCCATCATGAATCAAACGCGAACTATTCGTTTGCCAATACATGTAGTGAAAGAATTAAATATCTATTTGCGAGCTGCACGTGAACTGTCACAAAAACTTGATCATGAGCCATCCCCTGAAGAAATTGCCCATCTGTTAGAAAAGCCCGTTGCTGATGTTGAGCGTATGCTCAGTTTGAATGAGCGCGTAACTTCCATTGACACCCCTGTTGGCCCATCTTCTGATAGAACCATTGTTGATACCATTGCCGATGCCCATGTCTCTGATCCTGCTGCAATTCTACAAGACAATAACCTGACATTGAGCTTGGACTCTTGGTTGGATGAGTTGACTGAAAAACAGCGTGAAGTACTTTCTCGCCGCTTCGGTTTACGCGGTCACGAAGTGAGTACTCTGGAAGAGGTGGGTCATGAAATTGGTTTAACTCGCGAACGAGTGCGTCAAATTCAAGTAGAAGCCTTGAAGCGTCTGCGCGATATTATGGAAAAACAAGGTTTGAATAGTGAAGCGCTTTTTAGCGTATAAACAAAACACTAAAAAAGACTTAATAAAAAAGGCAGCTTAGCTGCCTTTTTTATTAGAAGTGGGAAATGATGATTGGCACGCTTCGGACTAGCGTTCCAGATGTTGCAGTTTACCCGGTACGCCATCCCACTCTTCTGCATCCGGCGGTGATTCTTTCATTTCGGTAATGTTAGGCCAGACTTCCGCTAATTCAGCGTTGAGTTCAAGAAAGTTAGCTTGATCTTCAGGGAGCTCATCTTCAGAAAAAATAGCGCCTACGGGGCACTCGGGTTCACATAGCGCGCAATCAATACATTCGTCTGGATGAATAACCAAAAAATTGGGGCCTTCATAAAAACAATCTACCGGGCACACTTCTACACAATCAGTGTGCTTACATTTAATACAATTTTCCCCAACTACAAAAGTCATAGGTGACTCCAAGGTTATTCAACAAAATTGGTCATTCAAGAATTCGCATTCTAAACAGGCTTGATTGTTTTGGGTAGCATTTTGGCCATCTCTTTGTGCTACCTATAGGATTATTTGGCTTTCGCAGAAAATTATTTGCCTTTGCTGTAGAGTTCTTTTAATCGATATAACTGCTCTAAGGCCTCTCTGGGCGATAGATTATCCGGGTTAATTTTTTTCAACGCTTCCATTGCAGGATTTGGCAAGGCATCAAATAACCCTGTTTGCTGTGGCGATAGTGCGCTGGATAGTGCAGTAAAAGTTGCCTGATTTTCTAACATATTCAACCCGGCGGTGCTCGCGGTTTTGGTTGAATGTTGCGGATGAATACCTTCTTCCAGCAAGCGTAACTGCTCTTGTGCCTGGACCAAAACCGAAGCCGGAATACCCGCTAATTTTGCAACTTGTAAGCCATAACTTTTACTGGCCGGGCCTTCTTGTACTTTATGCAAGAAAACGATGTTGTCGTTATGTTCAGTTGCGTTAAGGTGCACGTTGACTATGCCGGAAATTGTTTCCGGCAGGCTGGTAATTTCAAAGTAATGGGTTGCAAAAAGTGTAAAAGCTTTAACAGTTTCGGCGAGGTGTTTAGCGCATGCCCAAGCTAAAGCCAAGCCATCAAAAGTGCTGGTGCCGCGGCCAATTTCATCCATAAGTACCAAGCTATGCGCGGTAGCATTATGAAGAATATTGGCGGTTTCGGTCATCTCCACCATAAAAGTTGAGCGACCCCCGGCAAGATCATCGGATGAGCCTATGCGCGTGAAAATGCGATCGACGATACCAACAGTTGCCCGCTGCGCGGGTACAAAGCTGCCAATATGCGCAAGTAAAACGATGAGCGCCGCTTGCCGCATATAGGTTGATTTGCCGCCCATATTGGGACCCGTGACTATTAGCATATGGCGTTCGCTGTGAAAGCGTAAATCGTTGGGTACAAAGGACACGTTGGTGACTTGTTCGACCACCGGGTGACGCCCACCCTGGATATCAATACCGGAATCCTGCTTAAGCGTTGGACGGCAAAAATTCAATGCGTCTGCGCGCTCGGCAAGTGTCGTAAGTACATCCAGTTCTGATACGGCAGCGGCCGAATCCTGGAGTGGAATAAGTTGTTCGTTAAGAATATCCAACAACTCATCATAAAGTGCTTTTTCGCGAGCAAGCGCGCGGCTTTTGGCAGAAAGTGCTTTGTCCTCAAACTCTTTCAATTCTGGTGTTATATAGCGTTCAGCATTTTTAAGGGTCTGGCGACGTATATAGTCTGCAGGTGCTTTTTCCGATTGTGCGCTGGTGAGTTCGATAAAATAACCATGCACGCGGTTGTAACCCACTTTAAGCGTTGAGATCCCAGTTCGTTCGCGTTCGCGGATTTCCAAATCCAATAAATATTGACCGGCGTTAGTGCTGATATTGCGCAAGTCATCCAGCTCGGCATCGTAACCATCGGCAATGACACCGCCTTCACGAATAACCACGGGTGGGTTTTCAATAATGGCGCGGGTTAATAAATCAACTAACGCCGGAAAGGTGCTAATTTGTTCTGCGAGTTGAAGCAAGAGTGGTGATGCTTGCTTTGCCAGCTCAGTTTGCAATTCGGGATAGCACGCAAGTGACATCATTAGCCGCGAGAGATCCCGGGGGCGAGTTGAGCGCAATGCCAGCCGACCCAGAATTCGCTCCATATCGCCGACTTGTTTCAAGACTTTATTAATGCCTTCAAAAGCATAGTTAAGTTGTAGTGTGGCAATGGCTGCCTGGCGTAGGTTTAGCTGGCCAATATCGCGTAAGGGGCGGTTTAGCCAGCGACGCAACAAGCGGCTGCCCATACTGGTAGCCGCGCGATTCAAGACCGAAAAAAGCGTGTGTTCGTCGCCACCGTTGAGGTTAGTGTCAACTTCCAGGTTGCGCCGTGTAGCTGCATCCATAATGACTGCTTCATCGCGGTTTTCATGAGCAAGGCTGCGTACATGGGGCAGGGCAGTGCGTTGTGTTTCGCGTGCGTAATTCAGCAAACAGCCGGCAGCACAGAGTGCCGTTGTAAGATGATCGCAACCAAAGCCCGCTAAATCTTTGGTGCCGAATTGTTGTACTAGCAGACGCTGTGCTGTCTCCAATTCAAATTCCCAGGGGCCACGGCGACGCAATCCTTTACGATTTTCGATAAGTGCTGCTGTGGTGAGATGGTCACTTAATAATAATTCGACTGCGCTTAATCGCTGCAGCTCGCCGAGTGCGGCATCCAAGCCTTCAACTTCCAAAACCAAAAAACGGCCGCTGGCCATATCCAGGGAAGCTATACCATAAGTATCGCCGGCTTGATGTAAAGCAACCAATAAATTATCCCGCCGTGAATCCAGTAATGCCTCATCACTCACCGTGCCGGGAGTCACTATGCGCATTACCTTGCGATCAACAGGACCTTTGCTCGTGGCTGGGTCACCAATTTGTTCGCAAATAGCGACAGATATTCCTGCTTTTACGAGCTTGGCAAGATAACCATCGGCCGAGTGAAAAGGAATGCCTGCCATAGGAATTGCTTCACCGTTAGACTTGCCGCGCGCAGTTAAGGTTATATCTAATAACTCAGAGGCTTTTTTTGCATCATCAAAAAACAGCTCGTAAAAGTCTCCCATGCGATAAAACACTAGCTCATGCGGATGCTGCGCTTTGATACGCAAGTACTGCATCATCATTGGAGTGTGTAACGATTCTTGATTTATTTGTAAGTCACCGTTTTCATTCATTTATTTGTATATCTCTTTAATCAATATTTTATGGTGCGCTGAAATCATAAATACTATCAGCTTAAAATGGATAACACGCCTGGACAGCCGACTATTCTAGCAAACCACTTGATGTCCTCACAGGTAAACATTACTAAAAGATTTTTGCTGAGGTGCTCTTGGTCGAGGTCAAGCTTAAAAGTGTAATGAGATTAAGCTTCCAGGTTTTCTAAGGGAAACACAGCTCTAGGGTGTCGAACGGTGGGGTGTAAGAGGCCAAATGGCGCGACCCGGTACAAGTAACTTAAGCGGGAGATAGTGACTACAACTTAATAATGAAAGTCATAGTAAGTGACGTGCGTCAGAAATTCTGATAGGTATTTGCTGAGAAAAGACGCGCGCGCAGTGCGGAAACCGCCTTCGTTTTACTTGGTGATAGTAAACGTAATATGATTTGTACTTCATTAATCAACAACGTTTTTTAGCATGACCTCTAAATTTCCGGAAATTTTTTATAAAAAAGTGCAGAAAAAATGGGCCGAGTGCATTATTAATTTAATTAATCGCAGCTTGATTTTTACAGAATTCAATTGAAAAAATATTGGGAAAATATTTATTTTTTCATTGCAGAAAAAATTTAAATTTTGCAGTTGAGTAAATTATCAAGATCGCCAGCTGCCTAAGCTCACACTACCCCATATCGATTTTAGCCTACCTGTATAATTCGGTATTATTATAATGAATAGTTATGCGTCAACTAATATATGAATGAGTTCTTGCCGTTACCATAAGCGTGTGAATTGAAACTTGTCTTAAAGCTACTCAAGGGTTATGTAAATTTTTCAGCTGTAATTTAATAAGTCAGGAAAAGACTGGAATAAATTGCAGCTCAAAAATTAAGCGGACTAGAGAGGGTGGTAGATGTCTATGTTGAATGGCTAATGATTATAAATGTACCTTGCTAAATTGCTCAACCCACTACTAATTATCAAACATAATTTTTCTTAAACTTAATATTATTGTCACACTATGTCATTACATTGCCAGTTTCCAAAAGTGGCGATAGTGCACAAAAATGGTACGCCAAATACAATGATTGCACGAAATGTGAGCCGCTTAATAACTGATGCGCATAATGCTGGATAATTTATGTGTCAACGGACATTTGCACTTTACAATAGGATTAATACTCCGTTACTATTGAACTAACAGGATTGTTGCGCCAATTTAGGAAAGAGTTCTTAAAGTTAAATTTAGAGAACATGGAAAATTTAGAATATCAACCACTCGTTTTATTTTCATTTATTGTTTTTATATCTTTTGGTCTGTATGTACATATGCCTATGTTTGTGCTTTTGGCACTACAGAGGTTTTCAGCTTGAATCGAACTTACATTTTTATGTTATGCAAGAAATTGTAGGGCGGTAGCGTGCCTGCGCATCATTATCGTTGCAAAGAAAATGTTTGGCTGCAGAGCCCTCTTTCCCGGTACGACTTGCCACGACAACCCTAGCGTCAATATGGATATCTCCCATAATAATAAATTTGTTTCGCAGGCTCATTTCGTTTATTTCAGCTAAAACCCTATCCAAAACATGATCGTTGCCTCCATCGATCGATTAATTCCTACTAATTTTCATTCTTACAGTCAAGTGAACCAAGATGATTGATCAAACCCTGTTGCTAGAGTTAACCGAGTCCTATCTGAAGTCTGTTATATCTGAGTTTGCAAAATCTTTAGATGCGGATTTTGATTCCTTTGCACCATTTGGGGAGTTGGGAATTGATTCATTTTTTGTGTTAAAAATTGTCAAAAAGCTTGAGGGGGACTTTGGCACCCTGCCTAAAACCCTGCTATTTGAAAATTTTAATATTCATGATTTAGCTCAGTATTTCATCAAAAAACATCAGCAGACACTGTCTGTAAAGTTTGCAAAGGAGTTACAAAGCGCGAATCCGTCTACGGATTTTGCTGACGGGCAAGTAAAGCCTGACGTGGTAGCTCATGAGGTAAAAGTAAATCCATTGCCAGCTAATGTGACTAACGACTTAACAAGTGATATTCCGCTTAGGACCCCTGTTCTTATTCTGGAAAAAGATGCTCAGTCTCATCCTGAATTAGGCGCGTTGATCCAAGACCTTTTTGCGGAATATAAAAATGAATCCTCGGTTTCAAGAGGGACGCGAAACATTGCGCCGAATGTTTTTATTGGCAGCGAAAAACGTGGTTATTTTAATTACAGCCGTAGCAAAAATATCATATTAGCTTATGGCTATACGGGACCTAAAGATTACTTTCCTGAGCTGGCCTGGGAAATGTACCAGCACTGTATTAAGCATAATTTGCAACTCAACATCTTTGCCAGTGATCAACTGGAATTTGTGGGTGATGTACCATTTTCTGCCACTCCATTTGGAGTTATGCAAAGAATATTAAACATCAAGGAGTTTACTCTCGAAGGTGGGGCAATGCGCCGTTTGCGCTATCAGGTATCGAAGTTTGACAAGGAAGGTGCGTGTAGAACTGAAGAATATCATTGCGGCTCCAACCCTGAAATTGCGCAAAATATTGCCAATATTATGGATCAATGGTGCACTACCAGAACCATGGTCAATCCGTTAATTTATATTGTTAGAGAGGAAATTTTAGCGGGCACTTTAAGCCGCGAGCATCGTATTTTTCTAACCTATATTGGTGACGTTTTACAGAATGTTATTCTTATTTCTGCAATGTCTGCTGAACAGAATGGCTGTTTGATGGATTTGGAATTCTATTCTCTGGATATGCCCTTAGGCGGGTTAGAGTTTGCGATTGTTAAGATTATTGAAACTTTAGTTGCAGAAGGATGCAACATGCTAAGTTTGGGTGGCACCTATGGCTGTAAGCTCAATCCTTCTTCTAACGCAGACGCTGAGATTGAGCAAATTTTAGATGATTTGCGCAAACAAAATATTTTTAATGATGAAGGAAACTTGCAGTTCAAAAATAAATTCCGTCCTGAAAATGAAAGTATTTTTCTCTGCCGTGCGGTCGGCAGCGGCAATCCAGATAATGTTATTGACCTTATCATGATGATTGCAGATCCAGCGAAGATGCAAACTTCTGATGAAGAACACCAGTATCCCGCAGTCGCTTTGCATCAAGTTGCAGCAACTCTGGAAAAAACGCCCGTACCAGAAATTGATACACAGGCAACTCATCAAATATCTGAGCCAACAAATCCAGCTACTGTGGTTGGGGAGGTGAAACAACAAGCCTTGACGATCGAAGGCGAAGTCCGATCTGTTGTGTTATCAGACTTTGGTTTCAATCCCCTGAATATTCCTCAAGAGCAAGTTGAGTTTGATTTAAAAACAGACTCATGGGCACAACTTAAAATGCCTGCCATAGAAAAACAAATGGCGCATTTACGTACGCAGTTGCAACAACCTGTGAATGTCAATGAAAGCCTTAAAGCCATTTTCCCCTTTAATCATTTTCTGCTGACAGCTTCTGGTCGCGCGGCTGAAAGCATACTGTGTAAAGCCTTACCCAAAAAAGGCGTAGTACTGCAAAATTTGTTATTCCCAACGGGTATTTTTCAACAAATTGATAAAGGATTTACTCCTCGTGAATTGCCTCACCCGGAAGTTTTTCGACTTGAATCAGACGAGCTATACAAAGGCAATTTAGCCTGGAGTTCGTTACAAGAACAGGTTGCACAATATGCTAATGATATTGCTTTTGTGTGTATTGAGGTAAGTGATAATGCGGCAGGAGGCCACCCGGTTTCTGTCCAACATTTAAAACAAGTTAAACATTTACTAAATCAATATTCCATCCCCCTTATTATCGACGGCACACGCATTCTGGAGAACGCTCAGTTAGTCATTGAGAGTGAAAAGGAATATGCCGGCAAAACCATTTGGGCTGTAGCTCAGGAAATTTTTTCTTACGCAGATATAGTGATAGGCAGTCTCGCCAAAGATTTTTGTGTGAATAAAGGCGGTTTGATCGCCACTAATGATGAAAATCTTTTTGCCAAGCTTCAGGATCTAATTCAGGAAGAAGGCAATGGCCTTGATGTTATTGACAAAAAGCTTATTGCTCTTTCGCTGCAAAATCGTAAACAAATCGAAACCAGTGTGTTGCGCAGAATGGAAGGCGTGCGTCAGGTTTGGCAAGCATTAAAGTCACAAAAAGTTCCTGTTGTTCAGCCAGCGGGTGCACATTGCATACTAATTGATGTGAAACAAATTGCTGAATTCAAAGATTTCGCCTATCCCGTAGCATCGTTTTTGGCCTGGATGTATCTCAATACCGGAATTCGTGCCGGTGCCCACAGTGTAGGAATGCAAAAAAATACCACTATCAATGATTTGGTGCGTTTGGCCATTCCCGTTGGCTTAAAACAAGAACAAATTAAAGACATGATCGATAGGCTGGTTGATCTGTTTAGCAGCAAGAAAAATATTCCTGAAATTACATTTTCCGGTAATGCATCGGAATCATTTGGCGATGTGCATGCCAACTACTCGTTAATAAAATATCACAATATTTCAGGTAATCTTGTTGCTAAAACAAGCGTTGAAAATATTTCGCTAAGCCCTACAATTGCTTCAACGTCCCATCCTACACTTAAGTCAATGCCAGTTAGTTCAACTCAAGTTTTGACTGCAACTGAAGCTGTTGCCACAAAAAATAACGCGAACTTAAAAACCACTACTGCTGAAATTACGCAAATTAGCGCTCATAAAAAGCCTTCCGGGGATATTGCCATTGTTGGTATGGCGGGTCGTTATCCCAAAGCGAAAAATTTGAACGAAATGTGGCAAAATTTAATTCAGGGCAAAGATTGCATAGAGACTATTCCCGATAATCGTTTTGAAAAGCGCCGTCAGAATGAATTTGGTGAAAAATATCGCGGTGGATTTATCGATGATGTTGATAAGTTTGATTCTCTATTTTTCAATATTTCACCAAGGGAAGCAGAAACAATCGATCCGCAGGAAAGACTTTTCCTGGAAGTAGCCTGGGAGGCTATTGAGGATGCGGGTTATTACCCGGAAACCCTGGCAAAAGAAAATACTCCGAGAAATATCGGTGTTTTTGTCGGTGCCGTATGGGCAATGTATCAAACCATAGGTTCAGAGGAGCGGCTCGCTGGGAATAGGATATACACCAACTCGTTCCTGTGGAGTATCGCTAACCGCGTTTCTTATAGCTTGAACCTTACTGGCCCGAGTTTGACCGTAGACACGGCTTGTTCGGCCAGCTTGACAGCCCTGTATCTCGCCTGTGAAGCCATCCAAAATGAAGAGTGTTCCAGTGCGATTGTTGGTGGTGTAAACCTGGATTTACATCAAAGCAAACAAGAAATGAGTGTGGCTGGTGGTGCGCTTTCAAAAGACGGTGTATGCCGAAGCTTTGGTAAGGGTGCTAATGGCTATGTGGCTGGCGAGGGCGTTGGTGCAGTTTTCCTTAAGCCGCTTGAGCAGGCAATCCATGATGGCGATAACATTCATGGTGTTATTAAAAGTGTTGCAATTAATCACGGCGGACGTACCAGTGGATTCTCTGTTCCCAATCCAAAAGTACAAAGCGATTTAATTTTATCGGCGCTTACAAAAGCAAAAATTGATGCACGGAGCATTGGGTATATTGAGGCCCATGGCACTGGGACTGAATTGGGTGATCCCATTGAAATTACCGGGTTAACCAATGCTTTTGAAGCTTATAACGTCAAAAATCAAACTTGTCCCATAGGTTCCATTAAAACCAATATCGGCCACCTTGAAGCAGCCGCTGGAGTGGTAAGTGTTTGCAAAATTCTTTTGCAAATGAAACATCGTCAACTGGTTCCCTCCTTACATTCCACGGAATTAAATGACTTTATTGATTTTAAAAATTCGCCTTTTTATGTTGAACAAAAGCTAGAGGAATGGAAAGGCAAAGAAGTTGATGGCGTTCGTTATCCTCTCCGCGCAGGAATAAGTTCTTTCGGAGCCGGTGGGTCTAATGCTCATGTTATTTTAGAAAGCTATGAACCAGCCGCAGAATCAGTTGCAGATGCATTGCAGCCGATTGAACAAATTTTCCCGCTTTCAGCGAGAAATGAAGATCAGCTGCGCGACGTGGCGATTAATTTAAGAAAGTATCTCCAGCAGGACTTCACTCAAGAGGCATCGGCCTCGCAACAAAATTTGAATAATCTTGCCTACACATTGCAGGTTGGTAGAAAGTCTTTTGATTGTCGTGTAGCAATTATTGCAAAAACGAAAACTGAATTAGCTGAAATGTTAAGCCAATTTATCGATGGAAAAAAAGACGATCATATTCTTACCGGTAATGTAAAAAATTCTGATGGCATTACCAAATTATTAAATCGCAAGGAAAAAGAAGAGTTTATTAATTTGTTATCGCAACGCCGTGATCCACTTAAGTTGGCGCAACTGTGGACTGATGGCTTGCTAAGCGATTGGCAAGGCTTCCAGGCTCAAGGCATAAGAAAAAGAATTTCTTTACCTACTTATCCCTTTGCGGATAAGCGTCACTGGGCATTTGATACGCTGAAAAGCATTGGCGTATCTTTGCAGTCAAAGACGGTAATGCATCCACTCATTGATTCCAACGAATCAACGTTTGAGCGGCAAATCTTTAAGAAGACGTTTACCGAAAAAGAATTCTTCATCTACGATCATTTAGTATCTGATATTCCTACTTTGCCCGGTGTTGCCTATTTAGATTTGGCACGCAAAGCCGGTGAAATGGCCGTTGGAAGAAAAGTACAAAAAATTAAAAATATTCTCTGGGTTAGCCCCCTGACTGTTAAAAATTCTATTCCGACGGAAGCATTCATTGAACTTAAACCCAACGGCGATTTGGTTCAGTTTGAGGTTTATAGCGAAGGCGAAAACGGCAGGAAACAACTTTATTCACAAGGAAAGCTTTTCTTCGCAACTCCACAGGAGATGGAAGCCGAACCGGAATATATTGATATTGCCAGCATTCGTGCAAGATGTGAGAAAGTGATTGATGGCAAAGATGCCTATCCGCTTTTTAAATCGCTAGGGCTGGATTTAGGGCCAAGCTTCCAGGTACTTCAGGAAATATTCAAAAATGAAGATGAAATTTTTGGTGTCCTGAAAATACCGGAATTCCGCAGCGGCGACTTCCATGATTTTATCCTCCATCCTTCCTTGGTTGATGGTTCATTCCAAGCCGCTATGGCCGCGCGCCTGGCAGGTACTTCGGGGGAAATGTTTGTTCCTTACTCTCTGGGTGAAGTTGAAATTCTTCATCCGCTCACTGAGAATTGCTTTAGTTATGTCGTAGCTTCGCCGGATAATAAAAAAGAGAATTCCAAGTTATCCAAAATGAATGTTTTTATTCTGGATGAAGATGGAAAAGTTCTTGTGAAAGTTCGGGATTCTGTAGGTGTACCGCTTACAGATGTTCACGAGAAACCGGCACAGCATGGTGATGCCGAGGGCTTTGCCAAATTATATTATTCAACGGTATGGGAAAATACTCCGCTGGACTCTGTGAGCCTACAACAAAATAGTCTGGATTCTATTTTGTTGTTTGATATTAATGACACCCTGCGTAATCTCTACCAGGAACGACTTAACTATGCGAGCAATAAATCTCATCTGGTTGTTTTGGTTCAGCCGGGTAACACATTCCAGAATTTAGGTAATGGTACTTACGAAATAAATCCACAGGTTGCATCTGATTACACGCAACTGTTCGATTCCTTGAAACAACAGCAAGTAGGTATAAGCAAAATATGTTATGCCTGGCCAGCTGACCCTGTAAATTATAAAGAAAACTCTCTTACGGAGGCATTAGAGAAAGGGGTTTATTCGTTTCTCAATCTCTGTCAGGCGCTTATCGAGCAAAAGCTGGAAAACAAAATTCAGTTGCTCTATCTTTACCTGGTTAAAAACGATGATCTTCAACCACACAATGAAGCGATTAACGGCTTTGCTAAAATCCTTCAGGTTGAAAACCCCAAGTTATTATGTAAAACCTTGGAAGTGCAACAGCTTAGTCTTTCTCTCACTGCAGTTGTCGATGAAATATTGGCAGAATTTAATCCAGCAACACAGGATGATTTGACGGTTCGTTATGCCGAGCAAAAACGCTATGTCAGAAAAATTAAACAATTCGATCTCGAAAGTAGTGAACATTCCTCACCTTCATTGGGTATGGGAATCAAACAAAACGGCGTCTATTTAATTACGGGTGGAGCTGGTGGTTTAGGTCTAATTTTCGCTGAGTTTTTAGCGAAGGAATTTAAAGCAAGATTGGTGCTTACTGGCCGCTCTAAACTTTCGCAAGAACAGCAGGAAAAACTGGAAGCACTTAGACAACTGGGTGCAGAAGTGCTTTATGTTCCAACGGATGTATCTAACTATGATGCGGTTGCGCAATTAATTAAAGAAACCAAATCTCAATTCGGTGAGATCAACGGTATTATTCACAGTGCCGGTGTCTTGCGCGATTCTTATATCCGCAAGAAAACACGCGAAGAAATGCAAGCTGTGTTTGCACCAAAAATATACGGCACCGTTTATCTCGATGAATTAACCAAAACAGACAATCTGGATTTCTTTGTTACCTTCTCCTCGCTCGCTGCTCTTGCCGGAAATGCCGGACAAAGCGATTATTCTTTTGCCAATCATTTTATGGATTCGTTTGCCGCAAGACGTGAACTGCTTCACGCAAAAGGTCAGCGTTCTGGTAAAGCCTTGAGTATCAATTGGTCCATTTGGGCTGATGGAGGAATGCGACTCGACGAGCAAACAGAACTTTTCTTTAAAAAGAATTTGGGAATAAAATCCTTAAGTATAGAAACCGGTATTAACGCCTTTATTAAAGGGCTTAATTCAACCAAGACCCAGGTTGCTGTTTTAGAAGGTGTGCAAGAAAAAATAGAGTTAGCCTGGGGTTTACGTAAAAAAGAAGCTCCAGTTGCCACAGTTGCTGCAACGGTTGGCACCGCCGAGGTTTCTGCTGCAGTCGCACCGCCTCAAGGTGCTGACGGGAATCTTCAACTTTTAGTGCAAAATGCCTTGTCTAAAATTGTCATGGACTTCCTGAAGATAGATGCGAGCGATATCGATCTGGATTCAATATTATTAGATCTCGGTTTCGACTCTATAGGCCTAACAACATTTGCCAATCTGGTAAATGAAAAATATTTATTGGATGTTACGCCCGTACTCTTTTTCGAATACCCATCCATTAGAGAAATTTCCAAATTTATTTCCACGGAACACAAACAAGAGGTGCTTCGTGCTCATCAGTCTGCTGGTGCGTCCTCCTCCGCCAGCGCTGCAAAACCTGTCGCTAGAGCGGTAAGCACTGAAGTTGTTCAAGAGGCTTCTTTCAAAATCAGTAAAGGTTGGGTACCTGGTGTTTTAACCCAGGACACAACTTACACATCGGGTGGTAGCTTCTCTCCGGAGCGTCGTTTTATAGAGCGGCCTGTCGCAATCGTCGGCATGAGCGGTGTCATGCCACAGTCAGAAAATCTTGAAGAGTTCTGGGAAAAACTAAAAGCCGCTAAAAATAATATGGTTACTGTAATTCCAAGAGATCGCTGGAATTGGGAAGACTATGACGGCGATCCCATTAAAGAAGTGAATAAATCCAACTCCAAGTGGGGTGGATTTATGAAAGAGGTTGATAAGTTCGATCCGCTTTTCTTCGGCATTTCGCCAAGAGAAGCGGAAATGATGGACCCGCAACAAAGAATATTTTTAGAAGATGTATGGAAAGCCGTTGAAGATTCCGGCCACAAAGTATCTGATTTGGCGGGCACAAAAACGGGATTATTTGTCGGCGCCGCTACTCACGATTACACCGACTTAATGAACACATTACAGATTTCACTTGATGGCTATACGGCATCAGGAAATTCTCATTCAGTGTTGGTCAATCGGGTGTCCTTTTTGCTCGGTTTGCGTGGGCCTAGCGCGCCACTTGATACTGCCTGTTCAAGTTCGTTGATTGCTGTTCATCGCGCCCTTGAATCGATTCATACCGGTAGTTCAGATATGGCGATTGTCGGTGGCGTTCAAGTTATGTTGACACCCGCGGCCTACATTTCTTTCGGCATGGCGGGAATGTTGAGTAACGACGGCAAATGTAAATCGTTTGATAAGCGCGCGGATGGTTATGTGCGCGGTGAGGGCTCGGGAGCTATTTTCTTGAAACCTTTAACCATGGCGGAAGCTGACGGCAATCACATTTATGCTGTCATTAAATCAACCGCAGAAAATCATGGCGGGCGCGTAACTTTCCTAACTGCACCTAATCCCAATGCGCAAGCAGAATTATTAATTGAAGCTTACGAAAAAGCTGAAATCGATCCCACTACTGTAGGTTATATTGAGTGTCATGGTACGGGAACCAGCCTGGGTGATCCCATTGAAATTCAAGCGCTGAAAAAATCTTTTTCAGAGCTCTATAAAAAATACAACAAAACTCCGGATGAAATTCCTCACTGCGGTTTAGGTACAGTTAAGAGCAATATTGGTCACTTGGAAACTGCTGCGGGGATTGCCGGTATATTCAAAGTGTTGCTGGCCATGAAGCACAAACAAATTCCCGCAACCTTGCATTTTGAAGAGCTTAATCCCTACATTAATTTAAAGGGCAGCCCTTTCTTTGTCGTCGATAAAACCATGCCATGGGAAGCTATCAAAGCTCCAGACGGAACGCTGTTACCACGCAGGGCAGGTGTTAGTTCTTTTGGTTTTGGCGGCGCCAATGCGCATATTGTATTAGAGGAATACATACCCTCAACTATTCAATCACCGCGTCAAGCTGAAGGACCATTCGTCATTGTGCTTTCCGCGAAGCATGAAGATCGCTTGAAAGCTTATGCGCAATTAATGCTTGCCCATATTGAAAAACAAGAAATTAATTTGACTGAATTTGCCTACACCCTGCAAGTAGGTAGAGATGCTATGACAGAGCGTTTAGGGTTCACCGTCAATTCGGTGGAGGAATTGCAAGAAAAACTTCGCGCTTATGTTACTGGCCAACAAAATATTGAGGATGTTTACTGCGGACGTGTGAGTCGCAATAAAGAAAGTATTAATGTGGTTGATGCAGATACAGATGGTGAAACTCAAGAAGCCATTATAGAAAAATGGTTTGCTGATAAAAAGCTTTCCAAACTCCTGGAGGTATGGGTCAAAGGTTTGGATATGGATTGGAATAAACTCTATGCGGTGGGCAGCGCCGCCGAGCTTAAGCCAAAACGTATCAGCCTGCCGACATATCCTTTTGCGAGAGAAAGATATTGGTTTGGTGAATCTGACAGGCAAGCAGTTACAACGCCGCGGTCACGTCCAGGTGTCGCTGCTGAAGTGCTACATCCTTTGCTACACAGCAATACTTCTATTTTTGGTCAACAGCGTTATAGCTCAACCTTTAGCGGTAAAGAAATTTTCTTATCCGATTATCACTTGAATACAGATGGTGCTCTCGGCGTAAAAGTTTTACCTGCAGTCGCCTATCTGGAAATGGCACGTGCAGCTGTAGCGCAAGCGACATTAACACAGGGGACACCGGGTCTACTGGAGCTACATAATACAAGCTGGTTGCAACCACTTGCTGTTAGCGAAAATAAACAAGTCACTATTGCCTTGTTTGAAAATGATGAGAACGAAATAGGTTTTGAAATTTATAGCGCAGAGACAGATGACGAAGGTCAATCTCAAGAAGTTATCCACGGACAAGGTACGGTTGTTGGTAATAAAAATACAGCCACTGCGAAACTGGATCTGCAACAGCTCAAAGGCCAAATGAGTTCTGAACAGCTGGACCCGGATAACCTCTACGCGGTATTTGCCAACATGGGCATGAACTACGGTGAATCCTACCAACGTATAAAAGCTATATATCCCGGCGATCAGCAACAGCTTGTGCAACTGAATTGGTCGGAAGCCGCTGAAAATGCGCAAGCAGATTATGTTTTACACCCAGGTTTAATGGAATCTGCGTTGCAAGCTGCGCTGGGTTTAATGATAGATCCAATTCAACTACCGAATCAGCCTGTAGTTCCTTTTGCGCTTGAATCCTTAAAAATATTATCGCCCTGTTCCGATGAAATGTACGCATGGGTGCGCTATTCGAGGGGCAGCAAGGCGGCAGATAAAATACTTAAATTGGATATAGATTTAATTGATAGCCAGGGAAATATCTGTATAAAGTTTAAAGCATTAACATTTAATAACGTTCAATTTGATCTGAAAAATAAAGCGCAACGCAGTAACTTTGAATCCTTGCTAAATTCCATTAGTAATTCAGATATGCGTAGTCCAAAACTGAATGAAACTGAAAACTCTACAAATATTTTTGAACAAATATTAGATAATATTTATTAAAGGCTGAAAAACATGTTGAATACAATTGATACCATCGCTGAAAAAATTCTTACTAATGGAATTGATAAACAAGAAGCAATTCGCAGCTTTGAACGTTTGTCAGAACCTGAAAAAAATCTATTAATTTCCAAGCTAAAATTTAAGTTGTCAGGTAGCGACAATGCTGTCACAGATAGTGTAGAAACTAATGCGTTAAAAAAAGAACAAGCTGTTCTGTTAAAGACAGTTGACGAACGTAGTCTAAACGAGCAGCACGAAAAATATATTAGCCAGCTTGCTAAAGACCTGGGAAACTTCGCACCTAAGTCAAAAGAAAATGCTTTAAAGCATCAGCAATATTTTGTGGATCAACGCAAGATATCAAATTTGAAAAAATGTCTTAAGTCAGTGCAATTTCATTTAACTTATGAAAAAGCAGAAGGTTCTTATTTGTTTGATATTGATGGAAATCAATATGTTGATATAACCGGCGATAACGGCGTCAACATTTTTGGACACCAACCAGAGTTTATTAAAGAAGCCATTATAGCGCGCGTTAATAAAGGATTTCCTTTAGTAGGTTATACCGATGAGCTGTTTAAGGCGGCAAAACTGTTTACCGATTTAACTGGCCATGAACGAGTGCTGTTTACCCAGTCGGGAACCGAAGCGCTGATGTGGGCAGTTAGAATTGCACGTGCAGCCACAGGTAAAAAGAAAATAGTTATTTTTGAAGGTTCTTATCATGGATTATCAGACGCCGTAATTGCCATGAAAGATCAATTTGGCAATAGCCTTGCTCTAGGGCGCGGTATGTTGCAAGAATTCGCCGACCAATTAATTGTTTTAGATTATGGCGATATGGATCAGCTAGATATAATCGAAAAAAATGCGGATGAAATTGCAGGAGTGTTGGTAGAGCCAGTTCAGTCCCGGCATCCTGACCTCCAACCTGTCGAGTTCCTTAAAGAAATACGTAAGTTAACCCTGGAAAAAGATATCCCTTTAATTTTTGATGAAATGATTACCGGATTCAGGGTTTGTCCAAAAGGTACACAAGGCTATTTCAATATTAAGGCGGATATAGCCACCTATGGCAAAATCCCCGGCGGCGGCATGCCAACCGGAATGATTGCCGGCCTGGCTAAATATATGAATTATGTGGATGGCGGGACCTGGAATTTTGATGATGATTCTATGCCAAGTTTGAAACGAACGCTTATGGCAGGAACTCACACCAGAAACCCCGTAAAAATTGCCGCTAGTCTTGCAGTCTTATCAGAAATAAATGCCCGATGTTCAGGGAAATTGGAATGCGCCACTTGTACTTGCTTCCAAAAAGAATTGAATCAAAAAACAAAATCTATGGTTGACGAGCTTAACGTCTATTTCTTGAATAATAATTTTCCCATTATTATTGAGAGCTTTAGCTCTTTATTTAGATTCAGGTTTTTAGATAGCCCAAATGGTCTGACCAGTGAACTCTTATTTATTTTAATGCGAATGAACGGAGTTGAAACCAGTGTTTCCGGGAATTTCTTTTTAACAACTGCGCATACCGATGAAAACATAAAGTCTATTGTTTCAGCCGTTAAAAAGAGTGTTGAAACTCTGTTGGCCGAAGGCTTTTTTTATGTGCCAGAGCTCGTTACCGTAGAAGCTGAGGAAGAGGTGGAGTATCTCCGTGAACCTGTGCATGCGTTAATAAATACTATTGAAACACAACACGCTGAAAATAATAGTAGTTATCACATCGAATTAATAAAGAATCTATTAAAGTCTGATTTGCAAAAATTCCTGGGGGAGCATTGATATGGAGACGGTGGCAGAGTTTGATGTAGTCAGTGAAGTAAGGAAAACAGTTGAATCAACACTCAAGATGCCTTCTGGCAAGCTTGATATGGAAGCAGGCTTTGAAAGCTTTGGTATGGATTCAATTATCGCGATGGAGCTAATGTCTAATCTCTCAAAAAGATTTAATATTTCAATTACTCCTGCGCAATTTACCAATTTAAATACGGTAAAAGAGTTAGCAGATTTGATTGAGATTATTCTCAATGGTGCAAAAAATAACGCGGTTAAGGAAGCCAAAGTTAATACGCAAAATGTTTTGCCAAAAGTGCAATCGAATTCAAGCGTTAGTCTGCCCAACCCAACTAAAAAGTCGCTAGACACTAGTCCGAAATTAGTCAGTTCAAATTACAGGGCCGCTAAACCGGTTGCCAGTTTTGCTGAAAGATCGCTCAAGACTAAAGCGATAAATAAAAAGCAAGATCAATTACCCCTACAAAAATTAATCAGCTATGTGCAGCAAAAATATTCAATTGATCTTGCCCGTAATCAATATGCGACAATTGATGAAATTGTCGACAGTTTGGTTTCGGAACATTTGAATGAGTTAATGTATCACTACAATATTTCTGATGATTTTGTGACTGAAGAGAACCTATTCGATACAGAAAATGCCGATGCGTCTTTGTTGGAAGGAAGTAGTGAGCAATATCAAAAAAATGGCGATATCGCGATTGTTGGTCTTAGCTGCAAATTTCCCGATGCTGCCAATGCGCAGGTGTTTTGGGATAATTTAATGAGTCAAAAAAATAGTATCCGTGAGATTCCAAAATCAAGGTGGGACTGGGAAGAATATTACGCAGAGTCAGCCAGCCCTAAAAAAACCATATCGAAATGGGGCGCACTGATTGACGACGTTGATTGCTTTGACGCGCATTTTTTTAAGATTCCAGCAGAGCATGCAAAACTGATGGACCCGCAAGAGCGGCTGCTTTTGCAGGAAACCTATAAAGCATTTCAAGACGCAAATATTGATGTTAAAAAATTGGCAGGTTCGGATACCGGTGTTTTTCTTGGCTATGAATATGCTGAGTATGAGCAATACATAAGAAAAAATATAAATCACACCCTGGATGCACCCATTTACAGTTCGTCCAGTCCAACTTATTACCTCGCAAATCGGCTGTCATATTTGTTTGATTTCTGCGGCCCAAGTGAATCAGTTAATACCAATTGCGCATCTTCAGCAGTGGCCATCAACAGAGCCTACTACTCGTTACTAAATGGTGAAAGTAAAGTAGCTGTGGCAGGGGGAGTGTCGCTGAACCTGTTTGTTGATGATTATATTTATGCAACCCAATATGGAATGCTGTCTGGCGATGGTACCTGCGGTGTCTTTGATAATAATGCGAATGGATTTACCCGCGGTGAGGGTGTTGGTGTTGTTATTCTGAAGCGCCTTGATGATGCCAAAAAAGACAACAACCGAATTTACGGTGTTATTAAATCCTGTCAGCAAAATAATAGAGGCAATGCCAACTCGCTATCGGAAATTAAGCATGAATCTATTACCAAAGTGATAAGCGAATGTTACGACAAAGCTGCAATCGCTGCTGAATCTGTGAATTATATTGAGGTTGACGGCTACTCAACAAAATGGGGTGATTCGTTTGAGTTTGAGGGCATTAAAAATGCTTTCAAAAGTCCAGATCTGAAGCAGAAGCATTGTGCACTGGGTAGTGTAAAGGGGAATATAGGTCACCTTGAGCCTGCAAGTGGAATGGCCAGCATTATCAAAATTGCACTATCGCTTCACAATAAGAAATTTCCGGCAACTATCACCAAAAAAACAATCAATGAATTTATTGATATTAAAAATCCATCACACCCTTTATATATTGCTGATACTGAAATTTCATTTGCAAGTATACGCGAAAACAGCTCTACGCCCATTCGCGCCGGTATTAATTCCTTCGCGGATAGCGGGGCCAATGTGCATATTCTTGTCGAAGAATATATGGCAGAAATACCAGCTTCGGTAGAGAGCAATGCTCCTGTAAAACAACTCTTTGTGCTCTCCGGAAAAGATCGCTCTCGTCTGGAAACCTATATCAAAAAGTATATCGATTTTTTGTCGGGAGCCGGAGCTGCTACTCCCTTTGCCAATATGATTTACTCGCTGCAAATTGGTCGCGAGTCGATGGATGAGCGTTTGGCAATTGTTGCTGCGTCAAACAATGAGTTGCTTGAAAAGTTGCGTCTGGTTATGGACCTGGGTGTACAAGAACAGAACGGTCTGGAAGGTCGGGGTATTTATTTTGGTAACCTGGAAAAAAGTAAAAACAATCCGCTGGTCAGTTTAATTACGAAAGACATGAGCAGTAATCACATTGAAAAAAGCCTGCAAACACAACAGTGGCAACAAATTGCTTTGTTGTGGGTAAACGGTGTGAGTGTGCCATGGGAAAAAATATGGGAGCGTAAATCAGTGCAGGGAATATCTCTGCCTAGCTATCCATTTACAACAGAAACCTATTGGATCGGTAGAGAAACTAATGAAGTCGCTGGAGAAGAAAAGATACAGCCCGCTAGGCAAAATGTTAAACAACATGCTTTGAAATCTGCGCCAGGCAATGACACTGAAAGAAAGTTAGTCTCCATCTTAGCGGAAATATTTAACTTGTCTCCAGAAGCCATAGGTGTGGATGATGACTTCTTTGAGTTAGGTGGCAACTCGCAGCAGGTGATGCTATTTATTGGAAAAATTAAAGAACAATTTGGACAAATGCTGCCTCCAGCCATACTTTTTACCGCGCCTAATATCGTTGCTTTAGCGAAGTTGATTCTAAGTGGAAATTCCACCGCTTTTGATATCTTGATTCCAATGCAAACCGAAGGGGATAAGCAACCTATATTTGCGATGCCGGGTGCAGGAGGCAGCGTAATATCGCTACAACCTTTAAGCCAAGCGCTGGGAAAAAAGCAACCATTTTATGGCTTGCAGGCTGTTGGATTTGATGGCGATAAATCACCCCTGGACAGCATTGAAAAGATGGCAACTGCCAATATTGCGGCGTTAAAAACGGTACAAGCATCTGGGCCTTATACTTTCGTTGGCTATTCCAATGGTGGTGTCGTTGCTTTTGAAATGGCGAGAATGTTGCTGGAACAAAATGAAAAAATTGCGTCCTTAATACTATTGGATAGCCTTTGTCCACTGCTACAAACGAATGACGTTATCGATGAGATAGTTGATATTTGTAATAGCGTAATGAAAAATCGTGGCGTTAACTTGAATTTGGATATTCAACAATTGCAACAAATTCCCGGCAGTGAGCGCTGTGATTATTTATATAATCTTATGGCAGGCCAGGGATTTGAAATGCCAAGAGAGCAATTCACTGCAAGTTATAATGTTGCTATAGCTAGTGAAAATTGTTGTCGAATTTATAAACCGTTGAAATTATCTCAAAAGATCGATGTGACGTTATATCGCGCGTTAAATGGTTATCCTGAAATAGCTAATGATTATGGCTGGAATCAGCTATTAATGGATCCCATTCGAACCTGTGATATTAATGCGGACCACTTATCGATCGTTGATAATGAGCCTATTCAGGAAGTCGCTAAAAATATTAATTTAACCGTTAAGAAAAAGAAAAAATAGCCATGAATAGCCTGCGTAGGGAAAATGAATACGATGTTATTGTTATAGGTTCGGGGACAAGTGGTGCAACTATCGCCAGAGAACTTACCAGGCAACAGAAAAAAGTATTAATTCTTGAGCGCGGCGCCAATACACCTTTAAAAGAAAGTTTTTTAACACTCGCTTCAATTGTAAAAGAGGTTCCGGTTAGCGATAAGTTATCGTCCATGCGCGCCATCACAACCGGTGGCTCATCATCAATCTATGCTGCAATCGCTGAGCTGCCACCTTTAGATATTTTTTTGTCGCTGGATATTGATCTTTCTCGAGAACTAGCCGAAGTTCAAAAGGAAATACCAATGGCAGTATTGCCTGACGAGCTGTTGGGAAATCAGACGATAGAGCTGCGTGAAAGCGCATTGAAACTCGGATACCAGTGGCAAAAAAGCCTGAT
Source organism: Pseudomonadota bacterium (assembly GCA_040385335.1). Classification (GTDB taxonomy): domain Bacteria; phylum Pseudomonadota; class Gammaproteobacteria; order Pseudomonadales; family Cellvibrionaceae; genus Cellvibrio. The sequence continues at coordinate 179,786 of JAZKHP010000028.1, read as the reverse complement.
GTTGGTTGATCAGTCGCAATGTGATTCCGGCTACTCTTATGAAGCAAAATGGAAAGCGAAAAGCTACGTGACTGAAGCCGTAGCAGGTGGTGCGACTTTAGTAAATCGCGCAGTGGTGAACAAAGTATTGATTGAAAAAAATCGAGCTACGGGTGTTGAATATAAAATAGGAAATAAAATCTCTCAAGCTTATGGCGCACAGATTGTTGTCGCTGCCGGAGTCTTAGCGACACCGATTATTTTGCGTGATAGTGGAGTAAAAAATGTCGCCAATCGCGGATTTTATTGCAATCCTGGTTTTCTGATGTTCGGCACAGTTGCCGGGTTAAAGGGAAGGGATACCTTTGTGGGCTGCATGAGTGCTGATATAGGAGACGATATAGTTATAGGTGATGCAAATCTCCCGCGTACTTTTTATCAAATAATTATGCTTGCCAGCCTTAAATTTTCTCGTCTCTTTTCATTTTCTAATAGCATGGCAGTAGGCGTAGTGGTGAAGGATGGCTTGGGGGGGGGATTACAAAAAGATGGAAGTTATCATAAGCAACTAATTCAGGAAGAATATAAAAAGTTAAAAAAAGGCGAAGAGGTTGCGACAAAAATTTTAAAGAATGCTGGTGCAAAAAATATTTTTAATACGGGTATTGATGCCGGAAATGTCGGTGGAGTTTTACGAATCCACGAACATTTAGATGAAAACTTGCAAACTGAATTTAATAATTTATATGTCTGTGATGGCTCTGTGATTCCTGAAAATATTCGCGTTTATCCCACGTTAACCCTAATCTGTTTAGCAAAATATTTAGCCAAACATTTACTGTCACGCCTTTAATGAAACTAAATAATTTTAGCAAACTATAGGGCGTTGAATTACGGCTTGGATTTGGCGACAGCCATATGCAGTAGCCGTTTTTATAAGTCATTAACTTCTACCAAACCATTATCAATTTAACTATCTACTCTGGAGATCAAAATGGAAAGCGTAAACCTGGCAAGTAAACCCAAAAAGAAGGTTAAGAAGTATTTATTGTTTGTACTATTGGCGTTGATCGTCGTTGGTGTTATTTCTCATTTTATGTGGAAAAGCTCCGGTACAGGTCAGTGGGAGGAAGCATTTGAAGGCGATGGAATTAAAGTGTGGACCAAGAAAGTTCCTGGAAATCCTTTTCTATTAGCAAAGGGGACAACACGAATTAAATCTAATTTAGCGGGAATAATGAAATTCATGCGCGATCCGGCGAGCTGTGATGACGTTGGTTGCTATGCATCAAGAATTCTGGACTTAAAGGAATCGAATTATCCCAGTCTTGTTTATTACACCTTTCGCTATGATCTGTTTTTTCCTTTTAAGCCTAGAGAGTTCGTGTGTAAGTCAGAATTTACTCAGGATCCAAACACCAAAGCAATGTTTGTAACCTTTGAAATTGATGCCACTAAAATGCCTCCTGATCCAGAAAATTGCTGTGTGCGCCCAACCTACATGTATAACACCTGGAGATTTACTCCTGTAGGCAATGGTGAAGTTGAAGTTGAATTTAATTATGACGCTGGGGATATGGGTGGTGCACTACCTTATGCCTTAACCAATCTGGGTGTGGTGCCTTTGTATCAAGATACATTTAATTTGCTAAAAATTAATGTGGCTAAAGAGAAATACCAAGTGGCTAAAGTTGACTATGTATTAGAAGTTGGTCAAGAAGTGCCACAGCCAGAAGCAGCGCCAACTGCAGATGCAGCAGTAGTACCTGCAGAAGCGGGCACTGCTCCAGCAGATGGTACTTAAGTTATTCGACGCACAAGGATGTGCGGCTTAACCTTGTATTAACAGAATTCTTTTCTTTTCTATAAAGTTGCAGCGCCTGCGTCTATAGATTGACCATTACCGCAAACAACTATTCTTTTTTAGAGCTAACTATTCTTTTTTAGAGTGTAGTTCCTTGAGTGGTTTACGCCAGCTTTTTTTTTAGCATTTTTTTATACACGAATTAAAAATCCGAACTGACTTAAAAAACCTGTTTGTTTTTTTTGTGGAGTTGTATAGAGGATGCGAGTAAATGAGGATTAAAAATTATGAGTTGGATTAAAGATCGTTTTCGAGGATTTGATCAACAATTAATTGCAGTGAATGAGACTGGTTCGGTGACCTACGCCGAATTTGTGCAAAAAGTCGAGGGTTGGCTAGGTGCTATTCAAAAGTGGAACATTCAGCCCGGTGATCGCGTGGGGCTAGTGTCGGAATATCATATTGACGTAGTCGCGCTTCTACAGGCGCTAGTGGAGTCGGCCTGTATTGTTGTTCCTTTATCTGAAGATGATAAAAGTGTTTTAGAAGAACGATTGGATATTGCCTGCGCTACAAAATTAATTGTTGTGACGAATTACGATCTTATTAATTCCGCTACGGTAAATTGTCAGGATTACACAGCGAAAACTTCCGAAGTTAATTCGTTGATGCTGCCTATGTTAGCAAACAAAAAAGCTGGGTTTGTTATTTATACCTCAGGAAGTACTGGCAAAAGTAAGGCGGTACTTCTGGAATATGAACGAATGATTAGCAAGTACAAGGAAAAAATAGGGAAATCGTTTCGTACTTTGCTATTTTTGAAATTAGATCATATCGGTGGTTTGAATACATTGTTGTCGGTGATTTTTAACGGCGGTACTATTGTGACACCACCGTCGCGTCAAGCGCGTGATATTTGTAGCTGCATCGAAAAGTATTCAGTGGAGCTGTTGCCAACAACGCCGTCTTTTCTGAATATGTTATTAATGTCCAATATGTATAAGAATTATAATTTGTCATCATTGAAAGTCATTACCTATGGCACTGAAGTTATGCCGAGTTCTACATTGGCGGGTATGCACGCAATATTTCCTGATGTCAATTTAAAACAAACTTACGGATTATCTGAATTAGGAATTTTACCGACACAATCTAAAAATTCTGAATCCAAGTGGATGAAGATCGGTGGAGCAGGATTTAATATAAAAGTTAAGGACGATGTATTGTGGATTAAAAGCGATCAGGCGATGTTGGGATATCTAAATGCGGATAGTCCATTTGATGCAGAGGGTTGGTATAACACCGGTGACAAAGTCGAAGTAGATGGCGAGTATTTTCGCATACTCGGACGAGAGTCAGAAATTATCAATGTTGCGGGGGAAAAGGTTTTCCCTATTGAAATTGAAAGTTTTTTACTCACGCTCGACAACGTGCAAGATGTTTTAGTAAGAGCCAAACGTAGCCCAATCGTCGGTCAAATAATATGGGCTGAATTTGTTTTGAATAGAGATGAGGAAATAGCGACATTCAAGCAAAGAATTATTGCTGCGTGTCAGGCTTATTTTCCTGAGTTTAAAGTACCCAGGTTAATTACCGTTACCAGCCAGGACAATATTGTGGGCTCGCGGTTCAAGAAAATACGAAAAGCTAAAACAGAAAGCGTTTGAGGTATGCAAACAGTTTTGTAACAACAGTTAAGTTATAAATTTCCTCCTTAAAAATTATAATGGAGTACAAAAATGGCAGAATTAGAAAAAAAAGTGGTTGTGGTTAGCGGCGGCAGTAAAGGACTTGGCTTGAGTATAGCTAAAAGATTATTGTCAGAAGGTTATTGGGTAGCAACATTTAGTAGAAAAAGTACGCCTGAATTAGAGAGCCTGATTAAAGCGCATGAAGGAAAAGTTTATTGGGAGCCAGTAGATATCTGTGATCGTCCGAAATTATTTCAATTTCTGCAAAATGTAAAAAAGCAGTTTGGTCGAGTAGGCTATTTAGTCAATAGTGCGGGTGTTGCACCAGAAGGTTTATTGACGCTGATGAAGAGCAGTGAAATTTCTAAAATGATACAGGTCAATTTGGAAGGCTCCATTTGTTTGTCGCAAATGTGTGTTAAGCAAATGATGATTGGCGGCTTTGGTGTCATTGTTAATATATCTTCGATTGTCGGTATTCGCGGTTTTAAAGGCGTTGGTGCCTATAGCGCTACCAAAGCAGCATTGGATGGACTTACCAGAAGTTTATCCAAAGAATTAGGCACCATGGGAATTCGTGTAAATTCTGTTGCGCCTGGATTTATGGAAACAGATATGACGGCAACGCTAACCGATAAACAAAAAGCGAGAATTATAAGACTTACACCCTTGGGGCGTTTGGGAACAGTTGATGATGTTTCTTCGCTGGTAAAGTTTTTGCTTTCAGAAGATGCAAAATTTATTACCGGGCAAACAATTGTAGTAGACGGTGGTTTAACAGTTTAACTGGGGATTTATAAATGAATAATACTGAATTAAAAATAATTATTGAAAAAGTAATCAAAGAAGTGGCACAGGCGCAAAAAATTGAATTGCCGGCATTAAAAGATAGCTTGGAAGTAGTGGATGATCTTGGGTTTACATCCTTATCCGTAGCTTCATTAATCGCCAATTTGGAAGAAATATTAGGTGTAGACCCTTTTCAGGACGAAAATGTCATGATTACCGATATCAGAACTATTAAAGACATTTGTGAAGTTTACGCTGCATGTCTGGAAAAAAGTGGCGCTTAGTTTTATTGCGTAATTAACTTTCAGCAATAATAAATTAAGCGTTGCAAAACAGCGGTTAAATATGGACTCGTTCGGCCTGCTTTGATTTTAGTTAAACCCTATCCTACACACTTTGTCAATTTCAGTTCCAGCTAACCCAGACGCTGCCAATCGCATTTTTTGATGGCAGCTTTTGTGTAAATTCCAAGAGTATTAAACAGCACATGAATACTAAATTTAACAATATCGCAATTATTGGTATGGCAGGAAATTTTCCGGGTGCCGCTAGTATTTCTCAATTTTGGGAAAATATTTGCGAAGGCAGGGAAAGTATTTATTCCTTTTCAGATAGCGAACTCAAAAGCGCTGGTGTTTCTGAAGCGGAGATAAAGGATAGTGCCTATGTGAAGGCCTCTCCAATATTGGCAGATATTGATAAGTTTGATCCGGCATTTTTTAAGATATCACCGGTAGAAGCTGAATTAATGGATCCGCAACTGAGATTGTTTTTACAGTGTGCCTGGGAAACATTAGAGGATGCCGGTCATGCAACGAGGCGCGCGCAAAACATCGGAGTCTTTGCTGGATCTGGTGGAGTTACCACTAGTTATTTTTCCAATTTCGTGAATGTGAACAGTCACTTTGAAAAAATAACTGCCAGCCCCACCCATTTAGGAAATGACAAAGATTTTTTAGCAACTTATATTTCCTATAAGCTAAATCTCACTGGCCCGAGCATGACGATTCAAACCGCTTGCTCTACTTCTTTGGTTGCACTGCACCAAGCTTGCTCAAGTGTACTCAACGGTGAATGCGATATGGCGTTGGCTGGCGGAGTTACTATTCGCGTCCCCCACATTCAAGGGTACCAGTACAGTGAAGGTTATATATTTTCCAAGTCAGGACATATAAAAACTTTTGATGAAGCAGCAGATGGAGTTGTATTTGGCAGTGGCTTGGGGCTTGTTTTAATCAAAAAGCTTGACGATGCCATTCGCGATAAAAATCATATTTATGCGGTTGTTAAAGGCTCCGCTATTTCAAACGATGGCAAGGAAAAAATGAGCTATGCCGCTGCTAGCGCCAAGGGGCAGATTGCTTGTATTAGTAATGCGCTTAACAAAGCACAAGTCGATGCCAGCACAATTGGTTTCGTTGAAGCTCACGGTACTGGCACCTTTATGGGTGATCCTGAAGAAGTAAAAGCCTTATCTTTAGCCTTCAAAGCGCAAACTGATAAAAAAAGTTATTGCGCCCTGGGTGCTGTGAAAACCAATGTCGGACATTTAGAAGCGGCAGCGGGCATCACCGGTTTTATTAAAGCGGTACTCGCACTTCACCATAAAAAAATTCCGCCGACTTTACATTTTAATAAATCTAATCCCAGAATAAAATTTGATAACACGCCATTTTTTGTTAACAACACCTTGGTTGAATGGAATGCAAGTGACACACCGCGAAGAGCTGCTGTTAACAGCTTGGGGGTAGGTGGTACTAATGCTTTTGTAGTGTTAGAAGAATATATTGCTGCAGAAAAATCTGTGGAAAAACGTGTTATCACACCTGTCATAGTTCCCATTTCTGCTAAGACAAAAATCAGCTTACAGCACTATGTGCAAAAACTTGCCGATTTTATTGCGACAGCCACAGAATTAAAGCGCGAAGTAAATATTGCCGATCTTGCCTATAGCTTGCAGATAGGTCGTGATGCCATGGAATATCGCGTGGCATTTGTTGCATCTTCAATTGCTGAATTGAGCACTTACTTAAACTTATTTTTGGCAGGTGCTGGCGATACATCGCCTAATGTTTTCGTTGAACAGAAACCAGAAAATAAAAAAAGCACAGAGTTATTCGAAAACCGCGAATATCTCACAGAAGTTACTGCAAAGTGGATTGACCAACAACAATGGGGAGACCTGGCTGAATTATGGGTGAATGGTATTGACCCGGATTGGCAAAAACTTTATAGCGAAGGCCTGTTGGGTGATGCGCAAACACAACGCATAAGTTTACCTACTTATATTTTTGCCAAAGATAGGTACTGGATCGAGTCGGGACAAATCAATTCCCCGGCCACTACACCGCATCTACATCCATTACTCCACACGAATACTTCAGATTTAATACAGCAGAGCTACAGCTCAACATTTAACGGTGAAGAGTTTTTCTTAAATGATCATCAAGTCAATACTGATGGGGATAGGTTACAAAAAATTTTACCAGGAGTGGCTTATTTAGAAATGGCGCGGGCTGCAGTAGAACAAGCTTCACCTAAACAACATGAATCAAGCACTCTCGAATTGCATAATGTAGTTTGGGTGCAACCCATTGTAGTGACTGAAAGCAAACAAGTTACCATAGCGCTATTTGTCAACAATGATCAACATCGGAGCAGCGCAACAAGTGATAACAACCAATTCATAGATTTTGAAATTTACAGCCAGGATCTGGACAAAGAAATTGTTCATTGCCAAGGGCAAGCGATTTATAGTTTTCATCCAACACCGGAAAAACTTGATATAGCGCAACTTAAATTGCAAATGGAGCGGGATAGGTTCGCTGCCGAAAGCCTGTATGCAAGCTTTACTAAGTTGGGGCTTAACTATGGTGCGGCATTGCAGGGAATTACAGCGGTTTATTTAGGCGAGCAACAACTACTTGCACAACTGAATTTACCCACCGCTGTTGAAACTAGTCCGGCCGGTGGTCACGATTACTGTTTACATCCAACCTTGATGGATAGTGCTCTGCAAGCCACTATAGGTTTGCTTGCTGATTTGAATAATCTCCCCAACACACCGGCATTGCCTTTTGCGCTGGATTTCTTGCGCGTATTATCTGCTTGTACCCCCAAAATGTTTGCCTGGGTTCGTTATTCTGCAGCTAGTCGAGCTGAAGATAAAATTGTTAAATTGGATATTGATCTGTGCGATCAAAATGGCAATATTTGCATTCAGATGCGCGGATATTCCTCGCGCATGATTGAGCAGAAAGCTGCGTCTAGTATTAAAAGTTTAGAGGTCAAACCAGGTTTGTTATCCCTGGTTCCTTCGTGGAATTCTGTGCGCTCTGAAGCGCTTGAAAGAAAACCTTTTTCTGCATCCAGTAAAATACTGCTGTTAACCAGCGAACAAGTTTCTTCCGGTGCCGAGCAGCTAAGTTGGGTACAAGAATCTTATCCCAATACCCAAATTTTACATTTATCTTCTGACTTAAGCATTGCCGCTATTAAAACTAAAATGGCAGAGTTTACCTTCGATCAATTGCTGTGGATCGCTCCTGATGTTGTAGCAAAGAGTAATGATGAAAGCAAAAGTCAATATCAAGCCAGCAATGATCAAATGGTTGCTCAACAAGAGCAGGGATTAATTGCTTTGTTCCGCATCATAAAATCCCTGTTGGAATTAGACTACGCAAACAAAGATTTGCAATGGACGATTATTACCGGCCAGACACAAGCGGTGAAAAAAGCGGCGCGCATTACCCCCACGCATGCTGGAGTTTTTGGTTTAATTGGCAGTCTTGCGAAAGAGTTTCCGCATTGGAATTTAACATTATTGGATGTGGATTCACTGGAACTATTAACGGCAAATAAATGCCTTGCACTGGTCGGGGATAAGGAAGGCAATGGCCTTGCCTATCGTCAGGGTGAATGGTTTAGGCAAGACTTAACATACCTCGCACCCTTGCCGTCGCAATCACCTGCCTACAAACAAAACGGTGTCTACATAGTTATCGGCGGAGCTGGTGGTCTTGGCGAAGTCTGGAGTCGGTTTATGATCGAACACTTCCAGGCAAAAATAATCTGGATTGGTCGCCAGGAAAATAATCCCGCTATTACCGATAAAATTAAATCGCTAAGTCATTTAGGTCATGAGCCTTTCTATATTTCTGCTGATGCAACCAATCTCAGTGATTTGGAGCAGGCCTATAAACAAATCCTGGAAATATATCCCGCGATTAATGGCGTTGTACATTCTGCCATAGTGCTGCAGGATCAAAGCCTTACCCACATGGAGGAAACTAAATTTAGAGCAAGCCTATCCGCGAAAGTGGACATCAGTGTCAATATGGATAAGGTATTCGGCGGATTAGATTTGGATTTTATGATTTTCTTTTCTTCCATGATGTCCTTCACCAAATCCCTGGGGCAAGCAAACTATGCTGCGGGTTGTACCTTTAAGGATAGCTTCGCTCATAAATTAGGGCAGCAATACACCTACCCGGTAAAAATTATGAACTGGGGATATTGGGGCAATGTGGGTATTGTTACCGATAAATTTTATACCGCACGTATGGCACAAGTGGGTGTCGGTTCTATTGAAGCAAGTGAAGGCATGGAATCGCTGCAAACATTGGTCAGTTCTGATTTGCCACAAGTTGCTCTAATTAAAACTTTAAATTTCCAGGGTATTGCCGATTTAAATTTGTCGGAAGCAATCTCTTATTATCCTGCGACTGCCAGCAATGTTTTACCTCAGCTGCAAACAACGCTGGCACAACAATTGTCTGTTGGCAAAGAAGTTTCCGGATTACAAGGAGGCTTATTGCTCACTGCGGATATGGATAAGTTAGCGAAAGAAATTCTTGCGGCAAGTTTAATTTCGGTAGGACTCATCAAGCAGCGTGAGTCTAACAATATTGCGACCGCGCACATATCTGCTGGCAATTTATTGAACGGACAAGCGGCGCCGTTTTACGAGCGCTGGTTAACTAACAGTATCCACTATCTACAAGAACAAAATATTCTTGATAACAAGTTAAGTCTTAGTCACAAAGTAAGAGAACTTAATAGCTTGTGGCTTGAGTGGGATACGAAAAAATCGGAATGGGCAAGCAATGTAAATCTGCAAGCACAAATTAATTTATTGGAAGCCTGTTTAAAAGCCTTGCCAGATATTTTGCGCGGTAAGCAACTGGCAACGGATGTGATGTTTCCAAACTCTTCCATGGAGCTTGTGGAAGGTGTCTACAATGGCAATGCTTTGTCTGATTATTACAATGAGGCATTGGGTGAAACTTTATCTGCCTGCATTCAACAACGTTTACACAGCGATAAAGCCAGCAAAATTCGGATACTGGAAATTGGTGCAGGTACTGGCGGTACTACCACAAAATTATTACCTCTATTGAAAGAATTTTCCGGTGCCGTTACTGAATATTGTTATACCGATTTATCCAAAGCATTTTTAATGCACGCAGAAGAGCACTATCAACCGCAATTCCCGGCGCTGACTACTGCTATCTTTGATGTCTCCAAACCTTTGGCATCGCAAACTATTGCCGTAGATCATTTTGATTTTGTTATTGCAACCAATGTTTTGCATGCAACACCTAATATTCGCGAAACCTTGCGCAATGTTAAAGCCACTTTAAAAAATCAGGGAATATTATTGCTTAATGAAATTAGCACCTGGTCGCTGTTTAGTCATTTGACATTTGGTTTATTAGAGGGCTGGTGGTTACATGAAGATACTGCCTTACGTCTGGCGGGCAGTGTGGGTCTGGCGCCTGAAAAATGGCAGGAAGTTCTTGAAGATGAAGGCTATGCCGACATTCTGTTTCCTGTCAAAAATGCCCATCACTTGGGACAACAAATTATTGCATCGAGTAGCGATGGCTGGGTACGTCAACGCTTGGTCAAGCAACTTGATAAGCCAGCTACCCGTGTTGCTAAAAGTTTGACCCCTGCGGCTGCAGCGAATACAACGGCAAAATTAACCAGCACGAGCGACAGTAAACCACTTGGTGGTAATGCAAACCTTTTGCGCGCAAACAGCATTGCTTACTTTCAAAAATTCGTCGCAGAAACCTTGCGCATGAAATCCTATCAATTAGATGCACATCAACCACTGGCTGAATACGGTTTGGATTCAATCCTGGTTGTTCAGCTCACCAATAAATTACGTAAAATATTTCCGGAAGTTAAAAGTACGCTATTTTTTGAAGTTCAAAGCATTGATGGCATAGTCGATTATTTTTTAGAAACTAAAAGAGAAACCTTAATTGAATTAACCGCAACTATAGTCGTTGCTGAGACTCCTGAATTGGTTACAGCTTCCGATGCGGTAATTGTCAGTGAACCTACTGGCGGACGAAATTTAAGAAGAAGTCGTCAGCAGGCGTTTAATACACCACAAAACAATACTGCGGCGGCTGCAGCTACCTCTGCTACATCCGCTATTTTTGATGTGGCAATTATTGGTGTTAGTGGCAGATATCCACAATCACCTAACCTGAATGCATTTTGGAAAAATTTAGCGAATGGTGTTAATTGCGTTACTGAAATTCCGCAGGAGCGTTGGAATTGGCAAGATTACTACGACGCTGAAAAAGGTAAGCCCGGAAAAATATATAGCAAATGGGGCGGCTTCCTAACGGACATCGATAAATTCGACCCACTCTTTTTTAAAATTTCGCCGAAAGAAGCCAAGCGTATGGACCCGCAGGAGCGATTGTTTTTGCAGTCCTGTTATCACGCTATTGAGGATGCAGGTTATACCCCTGAGACTTTAGGCAACACCGAAAAAGTGGGTGTATTTGTCGGTGTAATGAATTCCCGATATACGTCGCAACCGCTGCATTATTCCATTGCGAATAGAGTGTCATTTGTTTTTAACTTCCAGGGCCCATCAATGGCGGTGGATACTGCCTGCTCCGCATCCTTAACTGCAATTCATGTAGCCTTGGAAAGTATGTATGGTGGTTTAAGTGAGTGTGCAGTTGTCGGTGGAGTTAATCTGATCATTGACCCGGTACATTATTTAGAACTCTCAGAGTTGACCATGCTGTCCAGTGGTGATCAATGTAAATCCTTTGGCGATAATGCTGACGGTTTTGTTGATGCAGAAGGCGTGGGCAGTTTGGTGTTAAAACCCTTACAACAAGCTGTGTTGGATGGTGACCATATCCATGGTGTGATTAAAGGAAGTTCTGTGAATGCCGGTGGAAAAACCAATGGTTACACAGTGCCAAATCCCAAAGCGCAATCTACTTTGGTATCCGCAGCTTTAGCGCGCGCGAATTTGACAGCTGAACAAATCAGCTATATAGAAGCTCATGGTACCGGCACAGCCCTGGGTGACCCTATTGAAGTGGCTGGTTTAGCGCGCGCTTTTAGAGAAACTGCCAATGCTCTTAACCAAACCAATAACACAACACAGTTCTGTGCAATTGGTTCCTTGAAATCAAATATAGGTCATTGTGAATCAGCTGCAGGTATTGCCGGTTTAACGAAAGTTTTATTGCAACTAAAACATAAAAAACTTGTTCCTTCGCTGCATTCGGATATTACTAATCCTGAAATCGATTTCAGCCAAACGCCATTTAAAATTCAAAAAAGTTTGGAAAATTGGGCGCGCCCCATTCGTAATATCAATGGAATTAGGGAAGAGCTGCTGCGTATCGCTGGTATATCTTCGTTTGGCGCAGGTGGTGCCAACGCGCATATTATTGTTGCAGAGTATCAACCTCTAGTGGTTTCCCCACTCTTGGGAAAAGTTAACGCCAGTGCTGCAACAGCCTTGCAAAATGAAGGCGTTATTATTCCGCTGTCGGCAAGAACTGCAGAACAACTGCAACAAAAGGCTATAGATCTGTTAGATTTTATTCGCGATGAAGAACCATCAGTTGATTTAATCGCTATGGCCTACACCCTGCAAGTGGGTAGAGAAGCCATGGAAGAGCGTTTGGGCTTTTTGGTCAATACGGTTGAGCAACTCGCTGAAAAGTTAAACGCCTATATTCAGGATGGCTCCGCACATCTTGAAAACGTTTATCAAGGGCAAGTAAAAAATAACAAAGAAACCCTGGCCTTGTTTATTGAGGATGGTGATTTACAAGAAACCCTTGCGAAATGGATCGCTCATAAAAAATTCACAAAATTGTTGGATTTATGGGTGAAAGGTCTGGCGCTGGATTGGCATAAACTTTATGGAAATGGCAATAGACCGCAACGCCTTAGTTTGCCCATTTATCCATTTGCTAAAGAACGATATTGGATTGATCCCGCAGAGACAACAAAGTTAACGGTGACTGCACCCACATCAGCTGTGCTTCATCCGCTATTACACACCAACACTTCTGATCTCAGTGAACAGCGTTATACCTCGACGTTTAGTGGCGAAGAATTTTTCCTGGTAGGTCGCGACGCAAGTAAAAATACTGCTGCGCAAAAAGTCCTGCCGGCAATGGCCTATCTGGAAATGGCCCGTGTTGCAGTTGAGCGTGCGCTACCCGCTTCGCAGAAACAAGATTCTGTCATAGTCGAACTGCACAATATAGTTTGGGCAGAACCTGTTGCTATTACTGCAAACACACAAGTGACCATTGTTTTGTTTGAGAAAAATAACGCGCAGATTGATTTTGAAATCTATGCTACTGAAGCAGAGGCGGCTAATGGCCAGGATCTTGTGCAATGTCAGGGGCAGGCCATTTTTAATAGTCAGCTTGGACTGGCTAAATTGGATGTGGTTCACCTCAACAAAATTCAAAATGATAAACAATTATTAGTTGAACTGCGCTTACCGCTTACCGAAACTCACGCGCATGACTACGCAATTTATCCGGGAGTTAGCAGTGCTTTACAAGCAGCTATAGAATCAATCGCCGGTTGTAAACTGCCTTCGTTGCCGTTCGCGGTGGAAGTCGTGCGAGTATTTTCGGCCTGTACTAATGAAATGTTTGCCTGGGTGCGTTACGCAACTCAACAAGTACAACAGAATAACAGCAGCATTAAATTGGATATTGATCTGTGTGATGCGCAGGGTAACCTCTGCGTGCAATTGCACGGAATAAGTTATCAACAAACCCAATTGCAATTGCAATCGAATCAGACTCCATCGAACCAAGCTGTCTCTAGCCAAACTCTCTCGAACCAAACGCTCTCGAACCAAACGCTCTCGGACCAAGCTGCATCGAATCAAACGACTTCGAACCACTTGGCTGCAAATCCAGGTTATGCGACACCTAGACACATTACGCTAGCGCCAATTGCTTTAGCTCCAATAGTGACGACTCCATCGCCACAAAAAATTTCATTTGCTGAACAGGCAGTGCAAACGCTCGCTCAGGTTGCGATCAAAAAGCCCAGCATTTCCCTGGCGGCGCCCGCCGCAATTACAGTGGAAAAATCAGTGGCCCTGGAAAAAATCTCAAAGCCATTAGCAAAAACCACTGTCACACTTTCCCAGGCTACATTGGCATTATCTCTGCCGGAAACTACACCTACAGAATCTTCTGCGATTAGCCTGTTCGATAATGGCAATGGTATTTTTTCCATTCACATTGTTGCGGTAGGCAGTAATAAACTTACGCGGTCGTTGCTTGAACAGTTGTCAGGTGCACTCGCGGCAGTACAACAATCCACTACAGTGAAAGTTTTAATCATTAGCGGTACCGGGCAGAGTTTCTTGAGTGGCGGCAGAGAAGAATTCAATGCTGCTGTTACGCAAAAACTTTATCAAACCATTGCTGCTTTTCCATGCCCGGTAATTGCGGTCATGCAGGGCGATGCCGCAGGTGCAGGCTTCCTCTTGGGAGCGCTCTGTGACTTTATGATTTGCAGTGAGGAAGGAAACTATTCCTACACAAATCTGCAAGAAGGTCTCTATCCAACGAATCAAGAATATCGTCTTTTTGCCGAGCGCTTTGGCGATCTTCATGCGAACCATTTTTTATATCTCGCAGCAGAGTCAAGCGGCAAACAACTACGCGAAAAAGGCTGGACCTGTCCGATTCTGCCAGCGCAACAAGTCCAGGATTATGCGCAACAACTGGCCGCAACACTTGCCAAAAAACCTGAGATTTCCTTGCGCTTGTTAAAGCAACATTTGGCGCGGCGTATTTTAAAATCCGTGGTGGCTTTAACAATCGTTGAATCCGATTTATTAATAACGGATGAGGGCCAATTAAGTGATGGCCGGGCTGCGTTAAGCAACATAACGTCGCCCGCAAAAAATATTCGCCTGGAAACCCACGCTGAAAAAGTACTGCTTATTAGAATTGCTGCTTTGCATCAAGCAAGTAAGAAAAATACTAAACCTGCCGATGAGCTCAGCGCATTGGTAAAAGATTTGACCAGTATTTTTGCACAGTTGAATGCAGGTACACATTATCATGCGGCAGTTCTTGTCAGTGAATATAATCATTTTCTGCCGGATGTCGATCAGCATCTTGGGGAAAGCAGTGGGCTGAGTTTGCAGCGTCTTATTCGCGATGCGCAGATTCCGGTTATCGCTGTGTTGGATAAAAATGCCAAAGGTCTTGCCTGGTTGACGAGTCTCTTGTGCGATGCCTGTGTTTACAGCGATCAGGGTCAGTATGTGTTCGCCAGTGTGAGACAAAATGCTGCGCGCAATGCGGAGCTGGCAAAAACTGCTGCCATGATTTTTGCCCATCGCTTTGGCCACTATCTCGGCAAGGAAATATTACTGACGGGCAACAGTTATTCCGGCAGTGAATTACAACAACGTGTTGGTACAGTCACTGTAGTAGCGCATGCTAATGTCTTAGCAACTGCATTGCAATTGGCAGAATCCTGGATCAAGGTACCGCGGGCTCAGATCGTGTTCTGGAAAAAAGAAACGGCGCTAAATCTTCAGGAGAAAATTAAACATTTACCCACTTGGTTAGGTGCAACTAGCGAGAGTGATGCAGCACCAGTCAGTGCGTCAGGCAATTCCCCTGTGACCATCGCGCTGAGTTCAAGTGTCATTACCGCAACGGCTCACCCGGAAGGTATTCTGGTGGTGAACATGGAAGATCGCCAGGCAAAAAATATGTTTTCTGATGAGTTTATCAGCGGCATCAATGAAGTGTTTGCGCACATTGAAACAGCACCCAATTACAAAGTGATAGTGCTGGCAGGTTACGATAATTATTTTGCTTGCGGTGGCACCAAAGAAAATTTATTGGCGATTCAAGAAGGCAAAGCAAAATTTACTGACACTAAAATTTATCAATTGGCCATGGACTGTAAAGTGCCAGTGATCGCGGCCATGCAAGGTCACGCTATTGGCGGCGGATGGTCTTTCGGTATGTTTGCTGATTTTATTTTCTTCAGCGCAGAAAACCAATACGTGAGCCCTTATATGAACTATGGCTTTACGCCAGGTGCGGGCTCCACATTAATTTTCCCTGATAAAATCGGCTATGACCTGAGCAGAGAAACCTTGTTGACCGCTCACGAATATACGGGCAGTGAATTAAAAGGCAAAGGATTACTACTTCCTGTGTTGCCGCGCAAAGATGTTCGTGCCGCGGCGATGAACTTAGCCAAACAAATTGCACTAAATTCGCGTACCAGTCTGATTGCGCTTAAGCATCAGCTCACCCAATACTTGCAACAATCTTTAGATGAAACTTACAATCTTGAATTAGCCATGCACGACAAATCCTTTGTCGGGCAAACTCAAGCACTGGATCAAATTAATGATAAGTTTTTACAGAGTGGTGATCAGTCAAGCAGTCATCAATATGTAGAAATGAATTCTAACGAAACAACTCAGGCACCAGCCATAGTAAACGCAACACCTAATACCAATGTTTTGCCTGCGATTACCGCTAACCTTAAAAAGCTGCTGGCCCACGAGCTGCATATGCAGGAACGAGATGTGGATGAAGATACCCAGTTTGTTGATATGGGTTTGGATTCTATTAGCGGTGTAACCTGGGTTCGCAAGATCAATGATGAATATAAAATTTCACTTGAACTGACTAAAATTTATAGTTATCCCACCCTGACTCAACTCAGTCGTTATGTAAAAGATGAAGCAGAAAAGCGCGGCACATTAACTAAACCTGCTTCTGTTGTTAGTGCTTCCGCTACTGCTTTTGTATCTCAAACCTCCGGAGTTGAACGCGCACCTGTGTTGCTTGATGCAAATATTGGTGCTGTCATTGCTGCGACTGCCCTTACTACTGGTGATGGGCAGGTCACTGAGATTTTACCTGAGATCATCGCGAGCCTGAAAAAACTTTTAGCCCATGAATTGCATATGCAAGAACAGGATGTTGCAGAGGATACGCAATTTGTTGATATGGGGCTGGACTCCATTAGTGGTGTAACCTGGGTTCGCAAGATCAATGACAAGTATAAAATTTCCCTTGAGCTGACTAAAATTTATAGTTATCCCACGCTGACGCAGCTCAGTCGTTATGTGCGAGACGAAGCAGAAAAACGCGGTACTTTAACTAAACCAGTAGCTAACAAATCTGAGCCAGGTAAGCACGCTATTTCACTCAGTACTGGCAGCATTCCGTTGGCGCCATCCAATAAAATTATTTTAGAAAATAAAACTATTCCTCAGAACAAAACTGGTTTTGATAATAAAGTGGCTGGACAATGGGCCGTAGCAAAACTGGTTTCCTGGCGTAAGCAAGGGGCATCGCGAGCGACCTCCGATAATGCGCGGCAGTCTTCTGCTACTCATTATCAGGCACAGCCAATTGCCGTGATTGGTATGGCCTGTCAATTTCCGCAGGCAAAAAGTCTGGAAGAGTTTTGGGAAAATATTGCGCAAGGGAAAAATTGCATCAGCAAAGTTTCAGCGAAACGTTGGGATCTGAATACCTACTATCACGAAGGTGATCCGGTTGCCGGTAAAACCAACTGTCAATGGATGGGAGCGCTGGAAGAATATGATTTGTTTGACCCATTATTTTTTGCTATTTCTCCCATAGAAGCGGAAAGCATGGAGCCGCAACAGCGCATCTTTTTGCAAGCTTGCTGGCACGCGATTGAAAATGCCGGATACAACGCGCAAACACTTTCTGGTAGTAAATGTGGAGTATTTGTCGGTTGCGGCACTGGCGACTATCAACAGTTATCGCGCGAACACCAACTGAGCGCGCAAGGTTTTACCGGTGGTGCGAATTCAATTTTGGCTGCGCGTATTGCGTATATTTTAAATCTGCAGGGACCCTGTTTATCGATTGATACGGCTTGTTCTTCGTCCCTGGTGGCGCTCGCCAATGCTTGCGAAAGTTTAACCTCGACCAGCAGTGACTTGGCTCTGGTTGGTGGTGTAAGTGTGATGGCGGGTCCGGCAATGCATATTATGACTTCACAAACCGGAATGCTTTCGCCCGATGGTCGCTGCTTTACCTTTGATCAACGCGCTAATGGTTTTGTGCCAGGTGAAGGTGTTGGCGTAGTGATGTTAAAAAGATTGGCGGATGCCCAAAAAGATCAGGATATGATTTACGGGACCATCGAAGGGTGGGGCATTAATCAAGACGGTAAGAGCAATGGTATTACTGCACCTAATCCGCAATCGCAAACGCGTTTAATGCAAGATGTCTATGATAAATACAACATTGATCCCACCAATATCCAATTGCTTGAAGCTCACGGTACTGGCACCAAGTTAGGTGATCCCATTGAGATTGAGGGGCTAAAAGAATCCTTTAAAAAGTACACACAAAAACAGGGCTATTGCGCTTTAGGTTCGGTGAAAAGCAATATTGGCCATTGTCTTTTTGCCGCAGGGATTTCCGGGTTTATTAAATTGGTGTTGGCTCTAAAACACAAACAGCTGCCGCCGACGATTAACTTTAGTCAGCTCAATGAACATATTGGTTTGCATGAAACTCCGTTTTATATCAATAGCCAATTGCAAGAGTGGAAACTGAAAGGTGCAGCACGCCGTCAGGGTGCGGTTAGTTCGTTTGGTTTTAGTGGTACTAATGCTCATATTGTTATCGGAGAATATTTGCCACCGCTGGAAACCTATGTAACACCACCTGTTTCCGTGATCACTCAGGATGGCAAGGTGATCATTCCACTGTCTGCTAAAACCACTGAACAACTAACCCAAAAAGCGCTTGATCTGCTGGCATTTATTCGTCGCGAGGAGCAGTCACTTGATCTTATCGAGATGGCTTATACCCTTCAGGTTGGCAGACAACCTATGGAAGAGCGTCTGGGCTTTTTGGCAAATTCAGTTGCGCAATTAGCGGGAAAACTGGAAGCCTATATCGACGGTGAACTAGTGGGCACTCATCCTTACATCGAGGAGAGTTATCAGGGACAAGTTAATAGCAATAAAGAAAGTATGAGCATCATCAGTCAAGATGATGAAATGAAAGAGTCCATTGTTAACAACTGGATTGCGCGTAAAAAAATGTCGAAGTTGTTGGATTTATGGGTAAAAGGTTTGGATTTTGATTGGAATAAACTTTACGGAGAAGTTAAGCCTCAGCGTGTAAGGCTACCCAATTATCCCTTTGCCAAAGAACGCTATTGGTTTGATAAAGTGGATCTCGTATCCGTTCCAACAAAAGACCTTAATCTTTCTGTGCTTCATCCATTGGTGCATAGCAACACGTCGAATTTTAATCAGCAAAGTTATAGTTCAACTTTTAGTGGCGAAGAATTTTTCTTAAAAGATCATGAAGTTCATGGGCAAAAAGTATTGCCAGGCGTGGCTTACTTGGAAATGGCTCGCGCTGCCATTGCCTTTGCCTCATCGCCGCAAATGGAAGCCAATATTCTTGAACTCCGGAATGTTATTTGGCTTCGCCCGATTGTCGTTGCCGAACAAAAACAAGTTTCTATCGCCTTATTTGCCGATGATGTAGTGGCCCCTGCTGTAGTGCAGAGCGCCCATAACAATCAGCAAATTGAATTTGATATTTACAGCGAGGACACGGATCTTGAGGGCGTAACGTCAGACGTTATTCACTGCCAGGGCCAAGCTGTTTATTTACCTAAGTCGGCACCAGCCAAACTTGATATAGCACAACTCCTGAGTGAAATGCAGCAGGGGCAATTATATTCCAGCAATATTTATACGACCCTGGCAACCATGGGCCTTAATTATGGGCCAGCACATCAAGGACTTGTGTCTATTGCCTTGGGAGAGAAACAACTTCTTGCACAGTTAAGTTTACCCAAAGTATTGGCGGCTAACCAAACGGGCAGTCGCCGCAACGAGTACCTGTTGCATCCCTCGCTAATGGATAGTGCCTTACAAGCTTCCATTGGTTTAATCGAAGATTTGACTCGCCCCTCAGTTCCGTTTGCACTGGAAAGGTTACGAATTTTTTCTGCTTGCAGCAAAGAGATGTTTGCCTGGGTGCGTTATTCGCAGGGCAGCCATTCAGAAAATAAAGTGACCAAACTGGATATTGATTTGTGTGATCAAGAGGGAAATATTTGTGTGCAAATGCAAGGGTTCTCCTCGCGAATTCTCGACACTGACATTGGTTCAATTCGGCACAAAACAATCGTCAATCACAGCGCTGAAGATTCGCAATTTTTAGCAGACAAGACTCCCTTTGACGATGCGTTTTACCAAAAGGTTATTGAGAGCATTTTAGAAAATGAAATTTCTGTTGATGAAGCAGTGGAATTAGGGTGATAAAGCAGATGAACGAAACACTAAAAAATATATATCGTGATTTAGCTAACGGCTTGCTGACACAAAAAGAAGCTTTGCAGAAAATTAAAGATATAAAACTGAAGGAACAAGCAACAAAGCAAATTGCTGAGTCATTGTCTCAGTCTGTGGGGGCATTGCTTGCCAAACCTGTGTGGGAAACAACTACAGTAACATCGTCTGGAGGTGCGTCTGCTAACACTGGTTCGACCCTCCGGCAACATATTATTTTGTGTGAAATAACCAACATTAAAGCCAAACAACTGGAAACTATGATTGCGGATGCTAGT
Organism: Pseudomonadota bacterium; assembly: GCA_040385335.1. Taxonomy (GTDB): domain Bacteria; phylum Pseudomonadota; class Gammaproteobacteria; order Pseudomonadales; family Cellvibrionaceae; genus Cellvibrio. The sequence goes on along the minus strand of JAZKHP010000028.1, from coordinate 159,587 downwards.
TGTTTGCTATTGCAGTCTGCACCGCAAAAAAATATTGCTGACCGCTATAGTCTTGTGGCATTAACCTGTTTTGAAATCATTCAAAAAATACTGAAGAGTAAACCCGATAATAAAGTCCTCGTGCAAGTTGTCATTCCTAATCAGCAAGAGCACAAACTCTTTGCGGGTTTGTCAGGTTTACTGAAAACAGCCATGTTGGAAAATCCGCAAATAGTGGGTCAGATTATTCTTACTAACCCTGAGATAACGGCGAGTGAACTGACGTTGCAGCTGCAAGAAAATGCAAACAGATTGCAGGATGCGATCATTAAATATGAGCAGGGAGGAAGACAAGTTTTGCGCTGGCAGGCGACGCAGAATCTCAGCCAGGAAAAACCCTTAGTTGCTTTCAAGGACAATGGTGTCTACATAATTACCGGAGGACTCGGTGGTGTGGGGATTTTATTTGCCAAAGAAATTCTTAAACAAACCAGCAAAGCAAAAATTATTTTTACGGGTCGCTCGGTATTAACTGCACAAAAACGTGCGCTTTTAGACGAGTTGTCGGCGCCAGCTCCGGGTAGTTTTTCACTCAACTATATTCAACTCGATCTGGCTAATCTGGATCAGGTTAAGCAACTGATCGCCAGTGTTAAAAATAAATATCAACAACTTAACGGTATTATCCATAGTGCCGGGATGAATTTAGATAATTTTATTTTGAAAAAAACATCCGCTGAATTTAGTCAGGTTATTTCACCCAAAGTGACGGGTACCTATAATCTGGATCAAGCCAGTCAAGGTATTGATTTGGATTTTCTGGTGTTGTTTTCTTCAGTGGCTTCATGGCGTGGTAATTTGGGGCAGGCAGATTATGCCGCTGCCAATGGTTTTATGGATCAGTTCGCGGGTTACCGCAATCAATTAGTGGCTGCCAAACAAAGGCAAGGTGTAACCCTATCTATCAACTGGCCGTTATGGCAGTCAGGCGGAATGCTGCTCGATCAAACAACGAAAGAAATGTTGCAGCAAACCACAGGCATGCAGCCCATGCAAACCGCTACAGGTATGCACGCGTTTTATCGCGGACTGGAATCGCAATATGATCAAGTTTTGGTTATGGAAGGCGATCTGGTGAAAATGCATCGAACCTTAGTGCTGGAGCAAACTATTCAAACCGATACTTTAGCAACAACACCAATCGCTGTGGTCGAGAAAGCGGTTGCGGCAAAAGTTACCCGGACAGTTGCTCAAGTTTCGGCGCTGGACGTTGATAGCCTTTTCGAAAAAACCCAGGACTATTTACGGAAACAATTTTCGGCGCTGTTGAAATTGCCTGCCGCTAAAATTGATCCCAAGGCACCTTTGGAAAATTACGGTATAGATTCTATTCTGGCAATGAAGTTAACCAGTCAGTTGGAACTTACTTTTGGTACGCTTTCCAAAACCTTGTTTTTTGAATACCAAACCATTCGTGAATTAACGCAATACTTTGTTAAATCCTATGCGGCACAATTAACAACTATCTTCAGTGGCACAAAGAGCGGTCAAAGCCAGCCATCGGCGGCCACTAACAGCTTACTTGTGACCTCGGCTCAGACTGCATCGCAAAATCAAGTTACGCAAATAACGGGAAGACGCTTTAATCGCCAACGTGTTGCTGATGGCGGACAGACAAATGCAAACAACCAAAACGGCACCGTCGATGCTGCGACATCTCTGCGTCTGGCGGTAAGCGCAGATCCAATTGCAATTGTTGGTTTAAGTGGACGATATCCCGAAGCAGTGAATATTGAAGACTATTGGTGCAACTTGCGCGATGGTAAAGACTGCATCGTAGAAGTGCCTAAAGATCGTTGGGATTGGCGTGAATACTTTAGTGAAGACCGCACTAAAGAAGGTTACCACTACAGCAAATGGGGTGGTTTTATCTCTGGTGTTGACGAGTTTGATCCGCGGTTTTTTAATATTTCCCCACGCGAAGCCAAGTCGATAGATCCGCAAGAGCGTTTGTTTTTACAGCATGCCTGGATGGCCGTTGAGGATGCGGGTTACACCCGCGCCAGCTTGCAAGTACCGCGTGAAAAAGATCTTGCCGGTCAGGTCGGGGTCTATGTCGGGGTGATGTATGGTGAATACAATGTTTCAGGGAGCCTGGCGAGCATTGCCAACCGGGTTTCTTATGTATTAAACCTGCACGGTCCTAGTATGACTCTGGACACCATGTGTTCCTCTTCGTTAACGGCAATTCATTTAGCTTGTCAGGATTTAAAACAAGGGCGCACCGATGTGGCCATTGCTGGTGGTGTTAATGTCAGTATTCATCCTAATAAATACTTGATGCTGAGTGCCGGGCAATTTATATCTAGCGATGGTCATTGTCAAAGCTTTGGCGAGGGTGGTGATGGTTATATTCCTGGTGAAGGCGTGGGTGCGGTTGTACTGAAGCGGCTGTCGGAAGCAAAGCAAGCCGGCAATCACATTTATGGAGTTATTCGCGGCAGTGCACTTAATCATGGTGGTAAAACCAATGGTTACAGTGTGCCTAATCCCCAGGCGCAGGCGAGTGCAATCAGTCAGGCATTGCTGGAGTCCAATACAGATCCACGCCATGTCAGCTACATAGAGGCCCACGGTACCGGAACTAAATTGGGCGACCCCATTGAAATTGCTGCACTCAATAAAGCCTTTTATCAATACGACCAGGAATCCTCTGCGTCGAAGGAGTTTGGCTTTTGTGCTTTAGGCTCCGCCAAATCCAATATAGGCCATTGTGAGTCTGCTGCTGGTATGGCGGGGCTCACCAAAGTGTTAATGCAAATGCGGCATCAACAAATCGTGCCCTCGTTGCATTCCACGCGCTTGAATCCCCATATTGATTTTGCCAAAAGCCCCTTTGTCGTCAATCAAGCCTTGAAAGCGTGGGATCAACCCGTGGTTGATGGTCAGCAGGTACCGCGAATCGCAGGTTTATCCTCCTTTGGCGCCGGTGGCTCCAATGCACATATTATTATCGAAGAATATGCAGTGCCCATGGAGATTAGCCAGTGGGGTATTGCACCAACACCCGAGACTCAGGTCATTGTTCCCCTATCAGCCAGAACCGCCGAACAACTAAAACAAAAAGCGCAGGATTTATTAGATTTTATTCGTGCAGCGGAAGTAGCAACCGAGCAATCCTTAAAAGCAATGAATCTGGTATCTGTGGCTTACACCCTGCAAGTGGGTAGAGAAGCCATGGATGAACGTTTGGGTTTTATGGTCAGCTCGATAGAGCAACTGGCGGAAAAGCTTCAGGCTTATGTGAATGGTGAGCAGGATATTGAAGACGCTTATCAAGGCCAGGTAAAGCGCAACAAAGATACGCTTTCCTTGTTTAGTACCGATACAGATCTGCAAGAAACCATTGATAAATGGATCGCCCATAAAAAACTCACCAAGTTATTGGATTTATGGGTTGAAGGTTTGGAATTGGATTGGAACAAACTTTATGAGGAGGCTTTTGATGAAAGTGCTCTTACTGGAGCGCAATCCAATAGAGCTAAGCCACAACTGATCAGCTTGCCCACTTATCCTTTTGCGAAAGAACGCTACTGGGCTGATAGCCTGGTACCCGCGTCAGGCCGCTTATCGTCTCACGGCATGACAACGGCGGTACTGCATCCGTTACTGCACAGCAATACATCCAATTTATTTCAGCAGAGCTATAGCTCAACGTTTAGTGGCGAAGAATTTTTTCTTGCGGACCATCAGGTGAGCACTGATGGTCGTCTCGGGCAAAAAATACTGCCAGCAGTGATTTATTTGGAAATGGTTCGCGCTGCCGTTGAGAAGGCTATGCCGATTACCCAGGAAGCTAGCATTCTTGAGTTGCACAAGCTTGTCTGGGCGCAACCGATTGCCGCTGCCGAGAACAAGCAGATCAACATTGCCTTGTTTGCAAAAGATAAAGAGCAAATTGATTTCGAAATTTATAGTCTGGATAAAGATGTCGGGAACCGTTCCGGAGAAGAATCGCGAGATCAGGGATTGGATATTGTCCATTGCCAGGGTCACGCAGTTTTTAGTCATCAACCAGCACCGGCCAGGCTGGATATAACGCATCTTAAAAACCAAATGGGGCAGGGTAAGTTAGACGCGGCGAGTCTCTACGCAAGCTTCACAAAAATGGGGCTTAATTACGGTCCTGCGCATCAGGGAATTACTGCGCTCTATCAAGGCGAGAATCAACTACTTGCTGAACTAAGCTTGCCTGATAGTGTTGAGAATAATCCGCTGGGCGGGCTGCTCAGTGATTACATTCTCCATCCGAGTTTGATGGATAGTGCCTTGCAAGCTTCCATTGGTTTGATTGCTGATGTGGTTCACATTCCCAATCAGCCATCTTTACCTTTTGCTTTGGACACCTTGCGTATAATTTTTGCCTGCACAAAAGATATGTTGGTTTGGGTGCGTTATTCCCAGGCTAATACACAGGCCAATGAAGTAATCGCTCTGGATATTGATTTGTGTGACCTACAGGGCAATGTGTGTGTGCAGATGCGTGGCATACAATACCAACAAGAATTGCTCGCGCAGCAAGAGTTGCTCAATCAGCAAGAAACATTTACCTCCGTAGAACAAGTTTTGGATGAAGTCGCTGACCTGGTCCTAACTCCAACTACCGGTGTCTTAGCTACAGAGCCTTCAACCCCTGAGCTCTTAACAATAGCACCGAAAAAAATTATTTTTTCGCCAATAGTTAATGCTCCGTCAATCACGGCTTCATCGTCACAAAAAATTTCAATTGCTGAACCGGCATTGTCCACACTCGCTCAAGTTGCCACTAAAAAGCCTAGCATTTCCCTTTCAGCTCCAATGGCAATCACGTTGGAAAAATCAGTAGCCTTGGAAAAAAACTCAAAGCCATTAGCAAAAACCACTATCACGCTTTCCCAGGCTACATTGGCATTATCTCTTCCTGAAGCTACACCGGCAGAATCTTCTGCGGTTAGCCTCTACGATAATGGCAATGGTACTTTTTCCATTCATATTGCTACTCCAGACACTAATAAACTTACGCGGTCGGTGATTGAGCAGTTGTCAGGTGCACTAGCAGCAGTACAACAAGTCCCGCTGGTAAAAGTCTTAACCATCAGCGGTACCGCGCAGAGTTTTTTAAGCGGCGGCAGAGAAGAATTTAACGCTGCTGTCACACAAAAACTTTATCAAACCATTGCTGCTTTTCCATGCCCGGTGATTGCGGTCATGCAGGGTGATGCCACAGGTGCAGGCTTCCTCCTGGGAGCGCTCTGTGACTTTATGATTTGCAGTGAGGAAGGACACTATTCCTACACCAATCTGCAAGAAGGTCTCTATCCTGCAAGCAGCGAATATCAGCTTTTTGCCGAGCGCTTTGGCGATCTTCACGCGAACCAATTTTTATATATCGCTACCGTTTCAAGCGGCAAACAACTGCGCGAAAAAGGTTGGACCTGTCCGATTTTGCCAGCGCACCAAGTTCAGGATTACGCACAACAACTGGTCGCAACACTTGCCAAAAAGCCGGAGATTTCCCTGCACTTATTAAAGCAACATTTAACGCGGACTATGGTTCCCCGTGTTGATGCATTGACAAGTATTGAAGCCGATTTATTGACAAGCGACGACGAGCAAAAAACACAAAACAAAATAATTTCGCCGGCAAATAATATTCAGCTGGACATGCGCGCCGAAAAAACATTGGTTATAAAAATGTCGACAATGATTCCAGTTGGCAAGAAAACAACTAAACCTGCCGATGAGCTGAACGCGTTGGTAAAAAGTTTGGCCAGCGTATTTACGCAGTTGAAGCAATCGACACATTATCACTCTGTTGTGTTAGCTAGCGACTATTCCAACTTTTTGGCAAACAGCGAACAGCTTGTTGATGAAACAACCGTGTTGAGTTTGCAGCGCATTATTCGCGATGCGCAAATTCCCGTCATCGCAGTGTTAGATAAAAATGCCAAAGGCCTTGCCTGGTTGGTGGGGCTCTTGTGCGATGCCTGTGTCTATAGCGATCAAGGTCATTACGGGTTTGGCCAAAGTATGGTGCGCAATACTGAACTGGCAAAAACCGCTGCCATGATGTTTGCCTATCATTTTGGCCACTATCTTGGCAAGGAAATATTACTGACGGGCCATGCCTATTCCGGCAGTGAATTACAGCAACGTGTTGGTATCCTAAACGTGGCAGCCCAAGCTGATGTTTTGGCAAAGGCGTTACTCATAGCTGAGTCCTGGTCCGGGTTGCCGCGCGCTAAAATAGTCTCCTGGAAAAAGGAAATAGCGCTAAGTCTCCAGGGAAAAATCAAACAGTTACCCGCGTGGTTAGGTGCGAATGAAAAAAATATTGTGTCACCGGTCAGTGTCAAAAATACACCTGTGGCCATAGCGCTGACTTCAAGTGTCATTACTGCGACGGCTCACCCGGAAGGTATTCTGGTGGTAAACATGGAAGACCGTCAGGCAAAAAATATGTTTTCTGATGAGTTTATCAGCGGCATGAATGAAGTATTTGCGCACATTGAAAATACGCCAGATTACAAGGTCATAGTGCTAACAGGTTACGACAATTATTTTGCTTCCGGTGGCACTAAAGAAAACCTACTGGCAATTCAGGATGGTTCGGTTAAATTCACCGATGTTAAGATTTACGAATTGCCGTTGAAATGTAAGTTGCCAGTGATTGCCGCCATGCAAGGTCATGGTATTGGTGCTGGCTGGTCCATGGGAATGTTTGCCGACTTCATTTTCTTCAGCGAAGAAAGTAAATATGTCAGCCCTTATATGAACTACGGTTTCACCCCCGGTGCGGGATCGACATTTATTTTTGCCGATAAAATCGGCTACGATCTGGCAAGAGAAACCTTGCTAACCGGGCAAGAATATTCTGGCAGCGAGTTGAAAACCAAGGGACTCTTATTGCCAGTGCTAGCGCGCAAACAAGTGGTTGCTAGCGCCATGACGTTAGCGCAACAAATTGCGCAAAATTCTCGCAATCAACTTATTGCCGTTAAACATTTGCTGACGCAACATTTGTATCAGCCGCTGGAAGAGACCTATCAGCTTGAAGTAACTATGCATGAAAAAACTTTTGTTGGTCAGTCTGAAACCTTAGCGAAAATCCAGGATAACTTTTTGCACACCAGTGATTCCTTGACAGACATTGGTTCTCATACGGCAACTAATCAACACCTAAATGAAAAAATAAATGGCAATGCAAAAATAAACCCTAGCGTAACCGTAAACCCGGCTGAAAAATCTGCGCAGGCTGTCACTGCCAGCCAATCAGCCACCCATTTATCCAATACCAAAACATGGGGTGGTGAAAACCTGGCGACTATCACTGCTACCTTGAGAAAGTTTTTAGCTCAAGAGTTGCATTTGCAAGAGGAAGAGATTGAAGCTAATAAACAATTTATTGATCTTGGATTGGACTCCATTACCGGAGTGACATTAATTCGTAAGATTAATGAAAAATATAAAACCACTATTGAAGCAACCAAAGTCTACAGTTACCCAACGCTGGGTGAACTCAGTCGATATGTGCAAGAAGAAGCTGATACTCAAGGTGCTCTGCTTAACGCAGTAGATATTAAGCCATCGGCTATGGTTGCAACTGCCAATTTACCGAGAGCTGTTGCGAAGCCTATTGCAGCGCCCGCTGCAACGGAAGTTATAGATGTTTTGCTAAAAGTAACCAGTGTACTTAAAAAACTTTTAGCACAAGAGTTACATTTGCAGGAAAACGAAATCGGTGAGAACGCGCAATTTGTTGACCTTGGTTTGGATTCTATTACCGGCGTAACCTGGATTCGCAAGATCAATGAAAAATATCAAACCGCGATAGAAACGACGAAAGTTTATAGTTACTCCACCTTGGCTCAGCTCAGTCGCTATGTAATGGAAGAAGCTGAAAAATCAGGTGCCTTAACCAAGCCTGTTGTTTCCGAAGAAACTATTGCTACTGCTCTTCCAGACTCACAGAACAAAATTTCTTCCCAGAATAAATCCTTTACACCCTATGCGCTGAAGCAGCTTTCTTCCTGGCGCAACCAATTAGCATCGAGAATTGTCGCTGGAAAATCTTCTACCTACCAAATCCAACCCATAGCGGTGATCGGTATGGCTGGTCAATTTCCACAAGCAAAAAATCTCGATGAGTTTTGGGAAAATATTGCGCAAGGGAAAAATTGTATCAGCCAAGTGTCAGCCAAACGTTGGGATGTCGATAGCTACTATAACCAAGGGCCAGCGGTACCAGGAAAAACCAACTGCAAATGGTTGGGCGGCCTGGAAGAGTACGATCTTTTTGATCCATTATTTTTTAATATTTCACCCGTAGAAGCGGAAAGTATGGATCCGCAACAACGTGTGTTTTTACAAGCCTGTTGGAACACTATCGAAAATGCCGGTTACAACGCCCAAGCTTTATCCGGCAGTAAATGTGGTGTCTTTGTGGGTTGTGCCAACGGCGATTATCGTTTGGTCGCGCGCGAGCTGCAACTCAGTGCCCAGGGTTTTACGGGCGATGCCACCTCTATTCTGGCAGCGCGAATTTCTTACTTTTTAAATTTACAGGGGCCTTGTTTATCCATTGATACGGCTTGCTCGTCATCACTGGTTGCCATTGCCAATGCTTGCGATAGTTTGATTGCTGGCAATAGTGATTTGGCGCTGGCAGGCGGCGTTTATGTTATGGCTGGACCTGAGATGCATATCAAAACTTCGCAAACCGGTATGCTTTCCACTGATGGTCGATGCTTTAGCTTTGATCAGCGCGCCAATGGTTTTGTGCCAGGTGAAGGCGTGGGTGTGGTGATGTTAAAGCGATTGGCTGATGCGGAAAAAGATCAGGATATTATTCAGGGCGTCATTCAAGGTTGGGGCGTTAATCAAGATGGCAAAACCAATGGCATCACTGCACCTAATCCTGAATCGCAAACGCGTTTACAGCAAGATGTTTATGATAAGTACCAGATAGATCCGGGTAATATTCAATTGATTGAAGCCCACGGTACTGGCACAAAATTAGGTGATCCTATTGAAGTAGACGGATTGAAAGCGTCTTTCAAAAAATACACCCAGAAAAAAGATTACTGCGCGCTGGGTTCAGTGAAAAGTAATATCGGCCACTGCTTAACTGCTGCGGGAATTTCAGGATTTATTAAAGTTATTCTTGCGCTGAAACACAAACAACTACCACCGACCATTAACTTTGATAAGTTAAACGAACATGTCGGTTTAAAAGATAGCCCGTTTTATATCAATACCGAGTTGCAAGAGTGGCAGCTGAAGGGCGCAGCCAAACGTCAAGCTGCCATTAGTTCATTCGGTTTTAGCGGTACCAATGCGCATTTAGTTATTGCCGAACATTTGCCAGAAAATAGTTTGAGCAGTTTGTCTGCTGCGCCGGTAGTCGCTCAACAAACTAAATTTATTATTCCATTGTCAGCCAGAACTGCTGAACAACTAGGCCAAAGAGTTCGCGATTTAGTGGCATTTATTCATCAGCAAAAAAACGCTGTTGATATCACGGAACTGGCTTACACCTTACAGGTAGGCAGAGAAGCTATGGAAGAACGCCTGGGCTTTATGGTGGGCAACGTTGAGCAATTGCAAGAGAAACTGCAAGCTTATGTTGCCAGGGAAGAGAGCGGCGATCAGCGTGATATTGAAGACCTGTATCAAGGTCAGGTAAAACGCAATAGGGAAGGCATGAGTATCATTAGTCAAGATGATGATATGAAAGAAACTATCGTGGAGAAGTGGATCGCACGGCAACAATTATTCAAGTTACTGGATTTGTGGGTTAAAGGTTTGGATTTGGATTGGAACAAACTTTATTGCGATATTAAGCCCCAGCGCATCAACTTGCCCACCTATCCCTTTGCTAAAGATCGTTACTGGATTGAGAAAGTTGATGCTGCGCCCGCAGTAAAAACGGGTATAGCAGCATCAACACTTCATCCTTTATTGCACAAGAATACTGCTGATCTCAGCCAGCAAGGTTTTAGTTCCGCGTTTAGTGGAATCGCCGCGCAGCAAGCGGATAAAGCGGGTCAGCGTAAACCAAAACTACAACGCATATGTTTACCTGCCTATCCGTTTGCGAAGGATCGCTGCTGGGTTGAGGTGCCTCTGACTCAAGGTGCAGGTCTCGTCTTAAAACCCGATAGCAAATTAAAAATAGTGAAAAACTTTGAATCCATTGAAGACATTATTAATAAAATTGATAGCGATTCCATAGAAACCAATCAGGCGGTCAAGTTAATAAAGTCGTTAGCATAAATACTAACGGAGCACAAATAAAGAATACTGTTCGATTCAAAACCTTATGAGGCATGGACAACCTACATGGAAGTAGGAAGTTTCCCGAAGCGACCGGATCGCGGAGGGATGCCGATTAGAGCCTATAGGGATATATTCACGGCGTGTTTTGAATTGAACAGTATTCTTTACTACGAACTCATTAGTAAATTTTATAGGAAAGTATTTTTGGTCCCTGATAAATATCATTCACCGTTGATGCGTCACGGTGAAAGCAGGGCCAAAGGGAATAAATAAAACTCCAGATACTTTATACGACATAAAAATTCCAGTTAGAGAACAGCGTAATGATTAATTTTATTGAATATGTAGTTTCAGAATTGAAAAGTAAAAGATTGTCAAAAATAAATGCGCTTGCACTTATTAAACAATTTTCTTTTCAGTCGTTAAACACGACTACAGCATCTGTTCTTCATCCCTTGTTGCATACCAACACCTCTGACTTAAGTCAACAAAGTTATAGCTCCACCTTTACGGGGGAAGAATTTTTTCTCGCGGACCATCAAGTCAATACTCAAGGCAATGCAAAACAGAAAATATTGCCAGGTGTTGCCTATTTAGAAATGGCGCGCGCTGCGGTCGAGCAAGCTCTGCCTGCCCAAACTGAGTCGATGATGCTGGAGTTACGCAATGTTGTTTGGTTACAACCGATTATGGTTGTCGAGCCCAGGGAAATCACTATAGCTTTGTTTGCCAGTGATACAAATGCTGAACAAATTGACTATGAAATTTATAGTCAGGAAGAAAATTTCGAGGCGTTATCTATTGAAGAGCGGTTCCATGAAACGATTCATTGCCAGGGTCAGGCAGTTTTTAGTTCGAGACAAGCGCTCGCTAAATTGGATATCGCTCAACTCAAAGAGAAAATGCAACAAGGTCAATTAAATCCACATAATATCTACGCTGCATTTGCCGCAATGGGCCTTAACTATGGCCCAACACATCAGGGAATAGCCGCCCTCTACCAAGGCGAAAAGCAACTGATCGCGCAATTGCATTTGCCCGCAGCGGTAGCAACAAATGACGCCGGTGATAAGTACCTGTTACACCCTAGTTTGATGGACAGTGCCCTGCAAGCTTCGATCGGGTTTATTGGCGATTTGAGCCAACTCCCCAGCCAACCATCAGTGCCTTTTGCGCTAGAGTCGGTGCGTATAATATCGGCTTGCACGAAAAATATGTTTGCCTGGGTAAGATATTCACCGGGCAGTGAACCGGAAGATAAAATTTCAAAACTCGATATAGATCTGTGCGATGAAGATGGCAATATTTGTGTGCAAATGCGCGGCTTTACTTCTCGCGTACTGAGCAAGGATAGCAATGCTATCAGAGCATTAAGCAGTGCAAAATCCCAAGCGACTTTGGGTAGTTTAATTGCTGCTCCTGTATGGGAGTCGGCCCCCATATCTTCCGCTCAGTTGAACAATAGTGACGCTATCCAACAACACATTATTTTGTGTGAAGTAACCGGGGTTAACGCCGAACAACTTGAAACATTCATGCGCGGTACAAATCCGCAAAGTCATTGCCTGACCTTGCCAGCAGCGCCACAAAAAAATATTGCTGAACGTTACACTGAAGTCGCGCTGGCTTGTTTTGAACTCATCCAAAAAATACTGAAGGACAAATCTAAAGGTAAAGTCCTGGTACAAATTGTCGTTCCGAATCATCAGGAACAAAAAATCTTTGCTGGTATTGCTGGCTTGGTTAAAACTGCTGCTTTAGAAAATCCGCAATTCAATGGCCAAATAATTCTCACCAATCCAGAGATAAGCACAACAGAATTGGCTGCGCAACTGCAAGAAAACCAAAGCAGGCCAAGGGACACCTTTGTTAAATATGAGCAAGGCGCGCGGCAGTTACTGACCTGGCAATCCATTGCCGCACCACAAGACAGCCCACGCATAGCCTTCAAAGATCAGGGCGTTTACCTCATCACGGGCGGGCTCGGCGGATTAGGTACTTTATTTGCGCAAGAAATTCTCAAACAGACCACCAACGCGAAAATTATTTTTACGGGGCGCTCAACATTAACCGCGGAAAAGCAGGCCATTTTAGACAAGCTTTCTGCGCAACTTAGCCAATCCGGCAGTGCTGTGCTCGACTATGAAATATTGGATATTGCAAACCTCGAGCAAGTAAAACAATTGCTCTCCACCATTAGCAATAAATACCACCAGCTCAATGGCATTATCCACAGCGCCGGTATGACTGCCGATAATTTTATCCTAAAGAAAACCAGCGCTGAATTTAGTCAAGTGCTCACGCCAAAAGTGGCAGGCACTTTTAACCTGGATGAAGCTAGTCAAAATATCGATCTCGATTTCCTGGTGTTGTTTTCCTCAGGCGTTTCGGTGATGGGCAATAACGGTCAGGCCGATTATGCCGCCGCCAACGGTTTTATGGATCAGTTTGCCGATTATCGCAATCAATTGGTTGCCGCCGGGCAAAGGCTGGGCAGAACTCTTTCCATCAACTGGCCATTATGGCAGGCCGGGGGAATGAGCATTGATCCGGTGAGTCTGGAAATGCTGTTTCAAGCCACGGGTATGCAACCCATGCAAACTGCAACCGGGCTGGAGGCTTTTTATCGTAGCCTGGCTTTATCCCAAGACCAAACTCTGGTGATGGAAGGTAATTTGCCGCAAATGCAGCAAATCCTATCCGGGCAAGTGATTGAACCCAAACCAGTACAAAAGTTAATTGAACAACCACCGGTTGCGCCAGCCTTGTCTACCAAGCTCTTATTGCCTGCAGATACTAGTACGGAAGTAGATGCCGTCAGCCTGTTGGCAAAAACCCAGGACTATTTGAAGAAAGAGTTTTCGGCTCTGCTAAAGTTGCCATCCCATAAAATTGATGCGCAGGCGCCTTTGGAGAATTACGGCATTGATTCCATATTGGCGATGAATTTGACCGGCCAGCTCGAAAAGACTTTTGGTCCGCTCTCCAAAACTTTATTTTTTGAATACCAAACCATTCGTGAACTGACTGACTACTTGCTCAAATCGCATTCAGAACAAATAGCCAGTCTGTTTGCCACAACCAATAGCAGCAGTCAGGCAACCGCAGTCGTCACACCGCTTGAAATACAATCGGAAACCCTGCCGAAACCTTTGGCCAAATTTGTCCCAGGTAGACGCGCTAGTCGCCAACGCCATTTTGCCGTGGCCAATACTGCAGTGGGTTCAGCATCACTCAGATTAAATGCCGAGCCCATTGCGATTGTTGGCTTAAGTGGACGCTACCCTGAATCGGTCAATATTGAAGACTATTGGCGCAACCTGCGCGATGGTAAAGACTGCGTTGTGGAGGTTCCCAAAGATCGTTGGGACTGGCAGGAATACTTCACCGAAGATCGTAGCAAACCAGGGTATCACTACAGCAAATGGGGTGGCTTTATTGCCGGTGTGGATGAATTTGATCCGCTGTTTTTCAACATTTCCCCACGGGAAGCCAAGCTTATAGATCCCCAGGAGCGCTTGTTTCTACAGCATGCCTGGATGGCCATCGAAGATGCGGGTTACACCCGCGCCAGCTTGCAAGTACCGCGCGAAAAAGATTTGGCCGGTCAGGTTGGTGTTTATGTCGGGGTGATGTATGGCGAATATAATTTGTCCGGCAGTCTGGCAAGTATCGCCAATCGTACGTCTTATGTTTTAAATCTGCATGGACCCAGCATGACACTGGACACTATGTGTTCCTCTTCGTTAACGGCAATTCATTTGGCCTGCCAGGATTTAAAACTGGGCCGCACTGATTTGGCCATTGCGGGTGGCGTCAACGTTAGCATTCATCCCAGTAAATACCTGATGCTCAGTGCGGGACAATTTATTTCAGGCGATGGTCACTGCCAAAGCTTCGGCGAAGGCGGCGATGGTTATATTCCTGGCGAAGGCGTGGGTGCGGTGATATTGAAAAGGCTGTCAGAGGCCAAGCAAGCGGGCAATCATATTTACGGCATTATCCGCGGCAGTGCGCTTAACCACGGCGGCAAGACTAACGGCTACACAGTTCCCAATCCGCAAGCTCAGGCCAGTGCAATTAGCCTGGCGCTGGCAGAATCCAAGACCAACCCACGTCATGTCAGTTACATAGAAGCCCATGGTACCGGCACTAAATTGGGAGACCCTATTGAAATTGCGGCCTTGAATAAAGCCTTTTATCAGTACGATCAACAATCGTCTTCTGCACCTGAGTTTGGTTTTTGTGCATTAGGCTCCGCAAAATCCAATATAGGTCACTGTGAATCAGCGGCCGGTATTGCCGGGTTGACGAAAATTCTTTTGCAGATGAAGCACCAGCAAATTGTTCCCTCTTTGCATTCCACCCAATTAAATCCCCATATCGATTTTGCCAAAAGTCCTTTTGTGGTTAATCAATCCTTAAGAGCATGGGAGCAACCCCTGGTTGACGGTCGGCAGCTACCGCGAATCGCTGGTTTATCTTCCTTTGGCGCTGGCGGCGCCAATGCCCATATTATTATTGAAGAATACCTGTCTGCAGAGGTTGCTCCAGAAGGGGTCTCAGAAGTCATAGTCCCGCTATCAGCCAGAACACCGGAGCAACTCAAACAAAAAGCCCGCGATTTATTAGGCTTCATCCATTCAGCAAAAGAGCAAACTGCGCAGCCAGCAAAAACCATTGATTTACATGCTCTGGCTTACACACTGCAAGTGGGCAGAGAGGCCATGGAAGAGCGCCTGGGCTTTATGGTCAGTTCAGTGGAACAGCTGGCAGAAAAACTTCAGGCTTATGTGAATGCTGAGCAGAATATTGCAGACATCTATCAAGGCCAGGTGAAAAGCAACAAGGACACCTTATCCCTATTTACTGAAGATACTGAATTACAAGAAACCATTGGCAAATGGATAGCCCGTAAAAAACTCCCGAAACTGCTGGATTTATGGGTTAAAGGGTTGGAGCTGGATTGGAGCAAGCTTTACACCGGCGTTCATCCGCAACTTATCAGCTTGCCTACTTACCCCTTTGCCAAAGAGAAATATTGGATAGAGACAGTTGGGCAGGTTGTTGAAAGTGCAGTGTCGCGGCCGGGCAAGAGCGCTGCAGTACTGCATCCGCTGCTACATACCAATACCTCTGATCTGAAAGAACAAAGCTACAGCTCACTCTTTAATGGAGAAGAGTTTTTCTTTGCCCAAGGTCAGACTCTGTCGACAGTGGCCTATTTAGAGATGGCGCGTGCCGCCGTAGCGCAAGCAACACTTAGGCAACCAGAGTCAGGCATTCTCGAATTACACAATGTTGTTTGGGGTCAGCCTTTTGTGGCTGCAGATAATAGTGCTGTCACTGTTGCCTTGTTTGCCAGTGATGAGGGACGCAACGAACTAATTAATTTTGAAATCTACAGTCAGGCTAAGAGCGCGATGGCTCGTCCTGAAGAGCTGGTCCATTGTCAGGGCCAGGCAGTCTTTAATCGCCAACCAGCGCCCGCAAAACTTAATCTTGCCCAACTCAGCGCGCAAATGCAGCAGGGCCAATTCGACGCAACTAACTTATATCAAGTTTTTGCGAAAATGGGATTGCACTATGATCCAGCACATCAAGGCATAACTGCTATCGCCAAGGGACAGAACCAATTATTAGCGCAATTGAGTTTACCTGCCGCTCACCAAGGGGGGGCTCGCGCAGGAGCCAATACCAATGATTATCTACTGCACCCAGGTTTAATGGATGCTGCCCTACAGGCTGCTATTGCGCTGACTGAAGACTTGACTCAGGTTTCTGGCAAAGCTCCTTTACCTTTTGCGCTGCAATCATTGCGTGTGGTCTTTGCTTGCCTAAAAGAAATGGTTGCCTGGGTGCGTTACTCTCCGAATACCGGTGCTGCAAATTCGGTAGCAGTGGATATTGATCTTTGTGATTTGCAAGGAAATATTTGTGTACAGCTGCGCGGTTTGTCGCTGCAAAAAATGGTGTCGCAACAGCAACAAACAATACCGAAACAAATAGTATTGCAACAACTAACACCGCAACCGCTAACAAATTATCAGGCAAATGTAGCGCTCGCTACACCAAAAAATAATGTCATAGCAGCCGCTTCCGTTGCAACAAAGCCTCAGGCAATACAGTTAATGAATTTACAAGCATTACCTGCGGTAGCCAATATCAATGTCGCAGCGGCTAAACCAAAATTAGCGTTGCAAAGCAATTTGGATGAAGTTGCAATCCATGTTCCGGCAAGGGAACAGACTACTTTAGCTCCTCTGGTCGCGCTGCAGCCCGTAAATTTTATGGATGAACTAGACGCTTATGAGGTAGCAGCTTCAGAATTTAAGGCCGATGCATTGGTGGATCAGCATTCAAGTGATATGCCAGACGTTGTGCTGTCGCAAGACCAATTGCAACAACAATTAAGAGTGAGTTTATCTGAAGCGCTTTACATGAAAGCGTCTGATATTGAGATGGATAAATCTTTTGTTGATCTGGGCCTGGATTCCATCGTTGGCGTGGAGTGGGTCAAAGTTATCAATAAAAAATATGGATTAAACATATCCGCTACCCGGGTGTACGACTATTCCAACATCAAAGAACTGGCAGCATTTTTAGCAACCGAATTGGAAAAATTACCGAAGGCAGAAAAACAAGCAACGCCAAAACCCATTGCATCACTGAGCAGTGTGCCGGTAGCGACAGCGAGTTTTGCTACTGATTTCGTTGTTCATGAATCTGCAAATAATCAATCGATCGTTGAAAAAGCAGTTGTGCTTTCACAAGACCAATTGCAACAACAATTAAGAACAAGTTTAGCCGAAGCGCTTTACATGAAAGCCGCTGATATTGAGTTGGATAAATCTTTTGTTGATCTTGGTCTGGATTCCATCGTTGGCGTGGAGTGGGTTAAAGTCATCAACAAACAATATAGTCTGACCATATCTGCCACGCGGGTTTACGATTATTCCAATATCAAAGAGTTGTCAGCATTTTTAGTAACAGAGCTGGAAAAATTACCTGCTGCTTCACGGCAACAAACTTCTGCTAAAGAAATAATCAGTGCTAAACCGGTAATTGCGCTTACACCTGAATATGCTGTTGCTGAAACTCCTGCGCCTTATACATCGCAAAATAAATCGCCGGTGTCATTGATAAGTTCATATCCAGTTCTTACGCGAAGGGCTCGCGTTAATCGCACTGTAGATCAGACTGCAAAAAATAATGCTTTATCTTTAGTAAATAATACTTTGCCTGCGCCAAATAATTCTGCTGCAGCGCAAACTGGTTATGCACCTTCGCTTGAGAAGATTGCCATTATTGGAATGTCAGGTAAATATCCTCAAGCTAATAATTTGCAGGAATATTGGGAAAATTTACTGGAAGGCAAAAACTCAATTACGGAAATACCAAAATCCCGTTGGGATGTTAACCAATATTACGACCCAGACCCCACCCAAAAAGACAAAATATATTGCAAGTGGTTGGGGGTGATGGATGATGTGGATTGTTTTGATCCATTATTCTTTCAAATTTCACCGGCTGAAGCGGAAAGTATGGACCCGCAACATCGTTTATTTATGCAAGAAAGCTACAAGGCTTTTGAAGATGCAGGTTATAGCAATAAAACTCTCAGCAATAAAAAGTGTGGTGTCTATCTTGGCATAATGAGTGCCGAATATTCTTTGTTGCTTACGCAGAATACTGCTGGTGCCGTTGATACCACGGGCAACAGTTATGCCATAGGTGCTGCCAGAATTGCTTACTATTTGAATTTAAAAGGCCCGGCTATTCCTATAGATACTGCCTGTTCTTCTTCTCTGGTCGCGATACACCTTGCTTGTCAGGGTTTACTCAATCGTGAAATTGATATGGGCCTGGCTGGCGGGGTGAGCTTATATTTATTGCCCGAGACTTATTTAGGTATGTGTCGTGCCGGAATGTTATCTCCCGAAGGGCAGTGTAAAACTTTTGACAATGCTGCTAATGGTTTTGTACCTGGCGAAGGGGTAGGTGCCGTTGTACTTAAACGCTTACAGGATGCGCAACAAGATAATGATTTTATTTACGGTGTAATTTTAGGTTCAGGCATTAATCAGGACGGCAAAACCAACGGCATTACTGCGCCCAGTGTTAATAGCCAGATTGAGTTAGAGCGAGAAATTTATGCAAAATATAATATTGATCCAGCAACCATTAGCTATGTAGAAACGCACGGCACAGGCACCAAGTTAGGTGATCCTATTGAGTTAGAAGCGCTTGCTACAGTATTTAGTGAAAAAACTGCGAAGAAAAATTACTGTGGTTTAGGCTCAGTGAAAAGTAATGTCGGGCACATATCAGGGGCGGCAGGTGTTGCCAGTGTGCAAAAAGTCTTGTTGTCTATGCAGCATAAAACTCTGGTTCCAAGCTTAAATGTTACCAAGGAAAATATTCTTTTCGATTTTGAAAATTCTCCGTTCTACATTTCAAAAGAACAACACGCGTGGGATGTCGCACCCAATTCATTGCGTCGCGCCAGTGTCAGCGCTTTTGGTTTTAGCGGCACCAATGCGCATTTGGTACTGGAAGAATATCGGGCACCAGTACAAGACAAGCGGATAATTTCAGCCGCTGCGCCTAACGCAGAAGTTGCAATAATCCTATCCGCTAGAAGTGGCCAACAACTCCACCAAAAAGCACATGACTTATTAGGTTTTATTCGCAAGGAAAAACAAGCCGCGAAAATAATTGATCTCGCCGCTATGGCTTACACTCTGCAATTAGGTAGAGAAGCTATGAAAGAGCGTTTGGGTTTTGTAGTTAATTCAATCGCGCAGCTTGAAGAAAAACTTCAAGCCTATATTGCAGCAGAGGGAGATCATTCACTGATAGAGGGAGTTTACCTGGGGCAAGTGGCACGCGATAAAGATACCTTGTCAATGTTCAGTGCTGATTCGGATTTGCGCGAAACCCTGGATAAATGGATTGCCCAGAAAAAACTTTCTAAATTATTAGAGCTTTGGGTGAAAGGTTTGGAGTTGGATTGGAATAAATTCTACGACACTAAACCCCAACGTATGAACCTGCCGACATATCCTTTTGCCAAAGAAAGATATTGGGTAAGTTCATCGCCTGTAAATCAAAAAACGGCGAGAGAAATTAAAACTGAAGTGGCGGAGCTGGTAGAGGAAAAACAAAAGTTATATTACTACCCGCAATGGAAACCAAAAGCTCTTGTCGCAGTAACAGAAAAAATAGTAATGACTGGTCCAATATTGATTGTGGATGCTACGGATGAATTATTCCTAAATATCAAAACACAACTTGTCGAAACCGGCGTAGAAGAAAGCGCTATTGTTAGTGTCAAATTTGGTGATACTTATCAAGAAATAACGCCCAATATTATTAGCATCAATCCAGCGCAAGAAGAACATTTCTCTCAGCTGGTAGAGCACCTTAAAATTCAAGGCAAACTTCCGCAACAAATTATTCATCATTGTCTGGCGTCTGCTAATGGTGAAAAATTTGACAAGCTGTCCGATCAACTCAATAGAGGTGTTTATACACTTTTTAATTTATGCAAAGCCTTGATGAATCAAAAGCATCAAGTGCCGCTTAAAATATTGTCTGTTTGCACTAACAACACTAGCTCGACCGCACCGCAATATGCAGCGCTTGGTGCATTTTTCAAAACCCTTAGCTTGGAAAATCCGATTTACCTTGCCAAGGTTTTGGAAATTCAAAATGTGCCTGGAATATCAGAACTTTCTATCGCGGAGCAAGCCAGTCTGATGTTGAACGAGTTTCAGGATAAGCACTGGAACACTACAGAAATTCGCTATCAACCTAAGGTGCAAAACGAAACAAGCAGCTGGACTCGTTATGTGAAAGAGTTGGTTGCCTATAATCCTGCCGAAAGACAAATGGCTGAGCTGCCATTAAAACAAAATGGTGTTTACATTATCACCGGCGGCTTGGGTGGCCTAGGTTTTATTTTTAGTGAGTATCTGGTTAAGAACTTCAGCGCTAAATTAGTGTTGCTGGGTCGCTCCGTGCTTAAGGCAGAGCAAGAAGAAAAGCTCAACCAACTAAAAACCTATCATAAAGATGTTATTTATCTGCAAGCGGACGTAGCCAATTTAGCCGATGTGCAATCGGTTGTGCAAAAAACAAAAGCACATTTCTCCGCAATTAACGGCGTGATCCATAGTGCCGGTGTGAATAGAGATGCGTTTATTATTAAAAAGACCAAAGCGGAAATGAGCGAGGTATTAAATCCAAAAGTCTATGGTGCGATTTATCTTGATGAAGCAACTCGCAATGAGAATCTGGATTTATTTGTATTGTTTTCTTCCGGCGCTGGCGTTATGGGCAATGTGGGCCAGTGTGATTACGCCTACGCGAATCATTTCCTGGATGCCTTTGCCGCAAACAGAGAAGACTTGAGAAAACAACAAAAACGTTCTGGCAAAGCGCTCTCTATTAATTGGCCATTCTGGAGCCAAGGGGGGATGGCTGTTTCGCAAAATTATCTTGCACTGACTGAAAAGCGCACCGGGTTGTGTGCATTGTCCACCGCCGACGGTATCCAATATTGGGAAGAGTTCTTACGCTCTGATTTATCGCAAGGTATTGCGCTTTATGGAACACCTTCCAAAATTAAAGCCTACATTGCACAAGTGCCAGTGGTGGCTAATAGACCTCAGTTAGCGCCAACAAAAGTGATTGATTCCACTTTGCTGCTGGAAAAAACAGAGACCTACTTAAAAGGTTTGGTCAGCGAAGAAACTAAACTGGCAGCAGAGCAGATTGATTCGCAAGAACGTTTTGAATCCTTTGGTTTTGATTCAATTATGATTGGCCGCTTTAATGCCAATCTGGGCCGGGATTTGGGTGTATTACCAAAAACCTTACTTTATGAATATGAAACCATTGTCGAACTTGCGCAATATTTGACGCAGGAAGCACAGCCAGCATTAAGTCTGCTTTTTAATTTGGAAGACTCTGTCAAGGATGTTGCAATTCAACTAGGTGATAATCAAACCGTAAGTACTGTTACAGAAAATATTCAGCCAATCTCTTTTGCAGATAAGAGAAAAGATGACATTGAGCAAATCGCCATCATAGGTGTGCATGGCTACTACCCACAGTCGGGGGATCTGGATGCCTATTGGGAAAATTTAAAACAAGGCAAAGATTTAATTGATGTGGTTCCGGAAAATCGTTGGGATTTTGCAGAGTTCTATGATGCAGATCCGGAGAAATCTGCAGAAGGAAAAATCTATTGTAAGTGGGGTGGCTTCCTGGATGACTTTGATAAGTTCGATCCTGCTTTTTTCAATATCTCTCCAGAAGAAGCCAAAATAATTGATCCACAAGAAAGAATGTTTTTAGAATCTGTGTGGGCTGCAATTGAAGATGCTGGCTACACAAGAGAAAGTTTGAAACACCAGTTCCCTAAAGCGAAAAGTGCTGACGTAGGTGTGTTTGTTGGTGTTACTACCAACTCCTATCAACTCTTGGCTACGGAAGAATGGAATCGCGGCAATATGGTTTCTCCTTCGGCTATGCCTTGGTCTATCGCCAATCGGGTTTCTTATTTCTTCGATTTCCAGGGGCCGAGTATGCCGATTGATACGGCCTGCTCTTCGTCGCTGGTGGCGATTCATATTGCCTGTGAAAGTTTGCGAAAAGAGGAATGTCAGGTTGCAGTTGCCGGTGGGGTAAATTTATATTTGCACCCCGCAAAATACCAATCGTTTTGTACCAGACGCATGCTGTCACTAGGCGGGAAATGTCGCAGCTTTGGTGCGGGTGATGATGGTTTTGTACCCGGTGAAGGTGTAGGAACTGTGTTGTTAAAACCTCTAAGCAAAGCTATCGAGGATAAGGATCATATTTATGCCGTGGTGGCCGCCAGTGCATTTGAACATTGTGGTCGGTCAAATGGTTACTCCGCCCCCAATCCAAATTCGCAAGCAAGTTTAATTGCCCATACGCTTAAAAAAGGCAAGATTCATCCGGAAACCATTGGCTACATCGAAGGGCATGGCACGGGAACTCAACTGGGTGACAATCTTGAAATCGTAGCTTTAACGCAAGCCTTCCAACAGCAAACGGCGAAAAAACAATTTTGTCCCGTAGGTTCTGTAAAAGCTAATATCGGCCACTCGGAATCAGCAGCAGGCATGGCTGGCATAGCTAAAATTCTGTTACAAATTAAACATCAACAATTAGTGCCGACAATTTATTCGGATGAGGTGAATCCCAATATTGAATTTGCTGATTCACCTTTTTATCTTCAGCATACCTTAACACCCTGGATGTCGTCGCCAATCTATCCACGGCGCGCCCTGATTAATTCCTTTGGTGCAGGCGGCGTGAATGCTTGTGTCATTCTCGAAGAATATGAAAAACTAAATTTGGTAGAGGATTCTCAGCCAGATGCGAAGCAAATAGCGGGTGCCTATTTGTTTGTTCTTTCTGCGAAGAATGAACAGCGTCTGCATGAGTATGCAAATCGACTACTGAGTTATTTAGAAAAAGAAGAGCAGGTTAATCTTGCAAACCTGGCCTATACCCTTCAAGTTGGCAGGGAAGCAATGCAAGAAAGATTAGCCATAGTGGTTGCAGACACGAAGGAGTTAGTCAGTCAATTAACCCGGTGGAGTCAATCCAAATATATAGGTGCAACAACTTATGACCATAACGTCTATCGCGGCAGCCTGGATCCGCGCCGGGGATTAAAGAAAACCGCAACAAAAAATAATGAAGTTTTGTTCAATGACATTTTTACATCACAGAATCTGAACGAACTTGCGACAATGTGGATCGCGGGTGAAAGTGTGGATTGGGAAAGATTATATCCACAAAATTCACCGCTACGGATTGCGCTTCCTACCTATCCTTTTGCTAAAGAGCGTTACTGGGTTTCAGATAGCTTGATTCCAGAAAAACGTGTTCAGGCAAGGCAATACCTTGCGAAGGAAGAGCAGCAAATCGCGCAGTTGCATCCTTTAGTTTCCTACAATTCTTCGACCTTAAAACAAGTGAGCTTTAGTTCATTGTTATCAGACAAGGAATTTTATGCCCGGGATCATCAGGTCAACAATGAAATGATTTTCCCCGGCGCTGGCTTTATGGAAATTGCCTGTATCGCGGGAAATATTGCCGGAGAAGAGCGCGTTGCAAAAATTAAAGATATTGTTTGGATTCAACCCTTAAGTTTTAAAAATGGCGTGCAAACGGTTAAAACATTTCTTAAGCCTATAGGCAATAGCACTGAGTATGAAATTAGTTCACTGGATGAGGAAAACGATAGGGTTGTCCATTCAGAGGGCCGATTGTTTTTCCAAAACCACGATACTCATGCGTTAGCAACCGAAAAAGCTGTTCCCATCCAAACGCTGAAGGAACAATGTGGAAAACCGCAGGCTGGTGCGCAGTATTACAAAAATTTCCAAAAATTTGGTTTTAATTATGGCCCGGCCTTTCAAACTATCGAAGAGTTTTACGTCAGTGAGTCATTTGCCTTATCCAGGCTAAAACTTGCGGATTACTTAAAAGCTGACTTTGAGCAATTTATATTGCATCCAAGCATAATCGATGGCGCCCTGCAGACAGTGGTAGGTTTAATTGGACGTGTCGAATCAGAGGTGCCTTATTTACCCTTTGCGCTGGATGAGGTAGACATTATTCGTCCCATCTCCGAGGTTTGTTATGCCTATGTGGAATTTGCCGACCCTGAGCAAAAAATGCAAGCCGATATTAAAAAATTTAATATTCAAATCTTGAATGAGCATGGCGATGTTTTGGTCAAGTTAAAAAACTTTTATGTTAGAGCCTTTGGTAAAGTCAAAACACGCCAGCAAGATGGTATTTTGGGTATTATTTAACTGATTTTACTATTTAGAGAGGGGAAACTATAGTGGGGATTGGCTTAGTTTCCCTGAAGTGGTATTCTCCAGTGGAAGAAATGATTCAAGGACTATTAAAAATCAATAGCTGTTTGGATTACCGTTTTTCATAGGTGCTTCTGATTGCTTTTGTTTCTTGTCTAGATTATTTTCGTCATATTACAGTGTTGTTTATCTCAGAAGTGCTCTAAATAATGGGCGGCCTAACCGGGGATTCAAGGTCCAGGTTCTCAATTATTACTAAAATAAAGTAATAAGATGGTGGTAACGTTAAAAAATAAACGTCGGATAATAAACCTTAAATCTTACCAATGAAAAAAATGGAAATTTTTTCATAGTTTTTGTTTGCAGTAGCAAGGAACAATTTTAAACAGTTAAAAATACCTTTTAATACACCTTAGAAACAAGGAATACCCGTAGTCAGGAATCTCTGGCAGTAAATATCTTTTATATTTCAGTTGCAAATGAAAAATTGCGAAGCGTTTATTGCTTCCCAATTTCCTGTTTTGGCCAATTATTCAACTACATGTACGTTAAAAATACGGCACCTTAAACGAAAATACCTTAACAACAGAACATCCATATACCTAACTATTCCAAGCTCTAAAAAAGTGAAGTTTTTAAACACCCCGGATTTATCCGATTTAGATTTAATAGGATCTATAAATGACTGAATCAGCATTACAGGCCGCTACCAAAGATTACCCCGTTGGTATATTCACTTCTGTATTTACGGGCGACGAACTTTTTTTAGCTGACCATATTATTCAAGGCAAAAAGATCCTTCCGGGTATGGCCTATTTAGAAATCACCCGTGCCGCTGTCGCCTGCTCTGTGCCGATCAGTGATAAACACATCATAGTGTTAAGTGACAGTGTTTTTGTCAAAGCGTTATTAGTTTCAGAAAAATGCGTTGTTGAAGTGAAAGTTTACCCTGGTGCAAATGGGGAATTCGGAGTTGAAGTGAGTACTGAACAAGGCGTTCATTTTCAAAGCAAAGCTTATATTCGCGATCGACAAGAACAACGGGCTGAATCACTTTCATCATCTCGTTTGGATGTAGCTGCTTTGGCAGAACTATGTCCTAAGGCGGGTCCAACCAAGCAACAATTTTATGCCATATTTAAAAAAAGAGGCGTTGAGTTAGGGCCAAGTCACCGCGGTGTCGAAACCATTAAGCTGGGTGAAGATTGTGCGTTAGCCACTGTGTCCCTGCCTGGATCAAGTATTCGTGGTATGGATCTGGACCCGGGAATGCTCGACAGTATTATCCAAAGCGGCTTTTCTCTAGCGACTAATCCGGAAGCCAATGTGGTGCCGTTTGCCGTAAAGAGAACAAAAGTTTTTGGTCCCTTAACGGATTCAATGACGGTTTATATAGAAAAAACCGATGAAGGTTTTGATTACACCGTTGCCGATGATCAGGGCGAAGTAAAAGTTATAATCACCGGCTTCGTCACTCGTGAAATCGATCTTAGTGTGCAACAAGATCAACTTGTTTATTACAAACCCGAGTGGCAAGAAGTTAAGGCATCCGTTGATGATGAGCGAAGCAATAACAATGTCACCATCATTAAAGCGCAATCTGATTACGCCAGTCTGGTTAAATCCATTTTTACAAGTGCGCAACAGTTAATACAACATAAAACCGAGCAACATATTATTGAAGTGCAATTGCCTGCAGATAAAACAGCCTGGCAGGGTGTAATTGCCCAACTTAAAACAATTACTCTTGAATACCCCAAAATCAGTTACCGATTAAAACTAGGGGATAAAGTTGTAACCCTCGATTATCGTGTGCTCGACCTGGCCAGTGCCCCTGTATACAGCTGGCAAGATAATAAAACTATTTTAATTACTGGTGGGCTCGGCGGATTAGGGATGCTCTTTGCCCAGGATATTGCCGAAACGAGCAAAGGTTGTACGTTAATTTTAGTGGGTAGAAGTGAGCTGAATGCTGAGAAAAAAGAGTTTGTTGCGCGCTTGGAAAATCTTGGCGCTAAAATAATTTGCGCTCAGTGTGATATTACCCAGCAATCAGAAGTTAATGCGTTATTGGCAGAATACCCGCAGATTACTGGCATCATTCATGGTTCAGGTATTATTAACGATAATTTAATTATTAAAAAATCTTTGGCTGAGATAGATCGCGTATTAGCGCCCAAAGTGAGCGGGTTGGAATATTTGGATCAAGCTTCTGCAGGCTTAAAGTTAGATTATTTTATTGCGCTATCGTCCATCGCTGGCACCCTGGGTAACGCCGGGCAAACAGACTATTCCGCAGCAAATGGCTACATGGACTCCTACATTCATAACCGTGCACTTCAAGTCAAAAATCAGCAACGTTTTGGTAAAAGTATTAGCATCAATTGGCCAATCTGGGAAAGTGCCGGAATGCAAATTGACGAAGCCACCAGACAAAATTTACTGCAAGTCTTTAAAATAAAACCGCTGCCGAGCGCATTCGGGTTAACCGCCTTAAAACAAATTATCGCCAGTGATCAACCCCAAATAGTGGTTTTATTTGGCAATAAAAAAGCCATTAGTACGCTGTTTGATAAAACCAGTGCAAACGCAAAACCCAAGGTTGCGCAAGCACAGAAAAAAACATCGCATGGTGAAACGAGTAAATTAGCTCGCGAAATTTTGCAAGAAATAAGAATGCTGGCGGCGGAACACCTTAAGCTAAAACCGAATCAATTGGATGATACTGCCGATTGGGCAGTGTTTGGTTTTGACTCTATTTTACTCTCCAGTTTTGTGAATAAGTTCAACACGCACTTTAGTTTGAATTTAATGCCGACCATTTTATTTGAAGCCACCAATATCCAGCTCTTTAGCCAATATCTGCTTGAAAACCACGCTGAACAAATGGCAAAAAAATTGGCTTTAACTGGTGAAGAGCAACCTATAACTAAAGTGGCTGCACCCGTCGAAATTGCGCCGGAAGAAGATTTACTAAAAATCAGCAGCTTTGCGCAAGGTTTTAAAAAGGCTTACAAATCCAATGTCGCTTATCGCGAAAAAGATATTGCGATCATTGGCATGAGTTGCAGAATCGCAGGCGCACGTAACCTCGATGAGTTTTGGCAAATGCTCGATCAAGAAAAAGATATGATCAGTGAAATTCCTCAGGACAGATGGGATTGGCGCGATTATCCAGAATGCAGTAAATGGGGTTCTTTTATTGAGGGCGTTAAGGAATTTGATTCACTCTTTTTTGGCATCTCGCCGGCAGAAGCTATGTACATGGTTCCCGAACAGCGCTTGATGATGCAATACGTTTGGGAGTGTCTGGACAATGCTGGTTGCGGTGGCGATGACATGAAAGGCACTAATACTGGTTTATTTGTCGGCTGTGGTCCCAGTGGTTACACCTCCATCCTCAGCACCATGCCGGTTGAAGCTTACACTGCAACGGGAATGATATCTTCCGTCGGCCCGAATCGTATTAGCTATTTAAAAGATTGGCATGGGCCCAGTAATCCCATTGAAACTGCTTGCAGCAGCGCGCTGGTTGCTGTGCATCGCGCAGTTGAAGCGATTCATGCAGGTCATTGCGATCAAGCTATTGCGGGCGGAATAAATTTATTGCTTGCGCCCGATGGTTACATTAGTTTTTCCAAAGCCGGCATGCTTGCTGAAGATGGCAGATGCAAAACATTTTCGAACCAAGCCAATGGTTATGTTCGCGGTGAGGGCGTAGGAATGCTTATGCTTAAACCTCTGAAAACTGCACTACAAGATGGCAATGTCATCCATGCAGTGGTTAAAGGCACTGCAGAAAATCACGGTGGACGTACAAACTCACTGACTGCACCTAATCCCAAATCACAAGCTGCTGTTATCAAAAAAGCCGTTAGCGATGCGGATATAGATTTTAGTCGTGTGAGCTACATAGAGTGTCATGGTACAGGTACAGAATTGGGTGATCCGGTAGAAATTAAAGGCCTGAAAACAGTGGCTAATGATTTGCTGGAAGACAGAGACAGCAATCAAATTTGCAAACTTGGCAGCATCAAATCCAATATTGGCCATCTCGAATATGCTGCGGGTGCCGTCGGCTTAATTAAAGTTGTATTGCAAATGCAACATAAAAAAATTGCCAGAAGTTTACATTGTGACCAGATAAATCCTTACATCGATCTTGCTGGTACGCCCTTTGCAGTAGCACAAAGTGCCTGTGATTGGCAGGTGGCGCCAGGCCAAACGCGAATAGCCGGTGTTAGTAGTTTTGGTTTTGGTGGAGTTAATGCGCACATTATTTTGGAAGAGTTTCAGGAGCTTCCTGTTGCACCGGAAGACAGCGAGAATGACCCGGATCAACAGCAGTTACTGATTATTTCCGCGCGTAATGAAGAGAGTTTAATTGACTATGTTGCACAGTTTCCTGATTTTATAAAAACTATGCACAAGAGTTCAACTACCTTAAAACGCATGGCTTACACCTTGCAAACTGGTCGTTCTGAAATGCAGGAGCGAGTAGTATTCGTCGCAAAATCTATCGATGAATGGGCCGAACAACTTGATACGTTTCTGCAAGAAAAAGGAAAAGCTTACAATAGAAAAATATATCGCGGTTCTGTTAAGAGCAACGCAACCAATAACCTGGAAATTGGTGATACCCAGGCAGGCAAAGATTATATTAAACAGCTAATCGTCACCAATGAAGCGGAGAAATTAGCAGAGTTGTGGGTAAAGGGCACAAAAATCGATTGGCAATTTATGCACGCATAAGTTGTTAGTTAGCAATTTCCGCTGAAACATATTACCGAACTATTTCTAAAAAATTAAACTTGGAAAAACTAAGATATCGCAAATTAAGTTTCACAACATCAAGTCTTACAATCGTGAGGGAATTTACAGTGAATAGTCATTATTTAAATCTGGGGCGCGGCGAATCCATACCCTATGTTGTTGTGCTGGAAATGATGTATCAATTTATAAAAAATTATAACTATTTGGTGGTTGACCCTTTAAGTCGGCAGGCTGTCATTATCGATCCGGCCTGGCAAATGGAAAAAGTAGATCAGGCATTAAACGACTCTCAAGCAAGCCTGAGTGGTATTTTGATTACCCATTCTCATCCTGACCATATTCATTTGGCAAAAGCCCTGGCAACAAAATATGACTGTCCCATCTGGATGTCAAAAACTGAAATAGCGGTTTCCGGATTTAACGCGCCGCAATTAATCGGTATCGATGAAACGCCCTGGTTTGTTGGCAAGATGCTCATTCAACCTATATCTACACCGGGGCATACTGCGGGGTGCATCTGTTACCGCATAGGAGATAATTTATTTACGGGTGACGTTCTCTTTGCTGAGGGTTGCGGTATTTGCCCTGATGTTGAGGCGGCACACGCGATGTTTACAAGCCTCGAACACCTGAAAACAGGGCTTAAACCGCAAACGCGTATATTCCCCGGTCACTCTTATGGAAAATTGCCTGGCCAATTATTTTCGCAGTTATTGCAAGACAATATTTATTTGCAATTTACTGACAAACATTCGTTCGCCAGGTTTCGTTTAAGAAGCGGGCAAAACAAAGCAAAAATGTTCAATTTTAGTTAGTAATGACTAAAAAATATTAACAAAAATATTAAAAAATTAACAACATACCAATAGAGGAAAGTATATGAGTTTAGCTGGAATCGAAGCGATGAATGTTTTTGCAGGCACGGCCTATCTGGACGTGAAAAAGCTTGCTGAGCATCGCAAATTAGACACTACCCGATTTGAAAATCTATTAATGAAACAAAAAACGGTAGCGCTTCCCTATGAAGACCCAATCACTTTTGGTGTGAATGCAGCTAAGCCCTTAATCGATGCATTAAGTGAAGAAGAGAAGAACCGTATTGAGATGGTTATCACCTGTACGGAATCTTCTTTTGATTTTGGTAAATCCATGAGCACCTATTGCCATCATCTGTTGGGTTTGAATCGCAATTGCCGTTTGTTTGAAATAAAAAACGCCTGTTATTCCGGTGTGGCTGGGTTGCAAATGGCGGTTAATTTTGTGTTGTCGCAAGTGTCACCCGGTGCAAAAGTGTTAGTGATTGCCACCGATATTTCCCGCTTTATGGTTGAAGAAGGCGGCGAAGCACTTTCACAGGATTGGTCTTTTGCTGAACCTAGTGGTGGTTCAGGCGCAGTGGCAATGTTGGTCAGTGAAAAGCCTTACATCTTTCAAGTGGATGTGGGTGCGAATGGTTATTACGGTTACGAAGTGATGGATACCTGCCGGCCGTCCGCAGATTGCGATGCTGGAGATTCTGATTTGTCATTGCTCTCCTATTTGGATTGCTGTGAAAATTCGTTTCTCGAATATCAAAAACGTGTTGATGGCGCCGACTATGCCAAGAGCTTTAATTATCTGGCAATGCATACCCCGTTTGGCGGCATGATTAAAGGTGCACACCGCAACATGATGCGCAAAATAGTACGCGCTAAACCGGACGAGATTGAAGCGGATTTTGAACGTCGCGTTATGCCTGGCTTAATCTATTGCCAGCGCGTTGCCAACATTATGGGCGCAACCACTATGTTGTCGCTCGCCAGTACTATTGATCATGGTAACTTTGAAACACCGCAACGCATCGGTTTGTTTTCGTATGGTTCAGGTTGTTGTTCAGAATTTTTTAGCGGTGTTGTCAATCAGGACGGACAACATCGTTTGCGTGCATTAAAAATTAAAAGCCAATTGGATAAAAGACACGAACTTACTATGGAAGAATACGACAATTTACTCGTGGGCAGTAATGCAGTGAAATTTGGCACGCGCAATGTAGTACTGGATACAAACTTTGTTAAGCAAGCCAGAAGTGTGATGGGCAAGGAAACTTTATTTTTAAAAGAAATTAAAGAATTTCATAGAGAATACGAATGGATATCTTAAAACCAACTGCCATTGATTACGAAACTATTCATTACGAAACTATTCGCGTTAGAGGTGAAGACGATATTTGTTTTATTCAAATCTATCGCCCCGATGCTAACAACACGATTAATGATCGCCTGATTGAAGAGTTTACCGACATACTTAATCGCTGCGAAAAGTCAGTAAAAGTTGTTGTGCTTGAAGGTTTGCCGGAAGTGTTTTGTTTTGGTGCGGACTTTAAAGGTATTCAAAAAAGTCTCGACAGCGAAAACCAACATCAGGAGCAAAACCCGGAACCACTTTATGATTTATGGTTACGGCTTGCAGCTGGCCCCTATATAACGATTGCTCATGTTCGCGGTAAGGCCAATGCCGGTGGAATTGGTTTTGTTGCCGCCTGCGATATTGTGCTCTGTGAAGATAAAGCCATATTCAGTTTGTCTGAATTGCTGTTTGGCTTAATGCCTGCGTGTGTTTTACCCTTTTTAATTCGTCGCACGGGCTTTGCCAAAGCGAACTATATGACGCTTATGACCCAACCTATTTCTGCAAAACAAGCGCTAGACTGGGGCTTGGTGGATGCTTGCGAGGAGAACAGTGACAATCTTCTGCGCAAACATTTATTGCGGATCAGGCGCCTGACTAAAACTGGAATTTCCCATTACAAAACTTATATGAGTAGTTTGGATAATGCGCTTGTCACTGCAAAGCCAAAAGCACTTGAAGGCAATAGAGCAGTATTTTCTGACCCGGTAAATTTGAAAATGATTTCACGTTATGTAACTACAGGGAAATTTCCCTGGGAAGGTGAATAACCATGGGCGAACCCGTTGTAGAAATGACAGAAGTAGGGCCCGGAATAGTCCAAATTAAGATGCAAGATAAGGTTAACAAAAATACTTTTTCTAAAGAACTTACGGATGGATTAATTGACGCTTTTGAAACCATCAAAAACCAGACTCAATATAAAGTGGTCATTTTTACCGGCTATGATAGTTACTTCGCCAGCGGTGGAACGCAAGAAGCCTTACTGTATCTTTCCGAAGGCAAGGGTAAATTTTCTGATAAAGATCTCTACAGTCTGGCGTTGAATTGTTCAATTCCAGTTATTTCTGCCATGCAAGGGCACGGCATAGGTGGTGGTTTTGTGATGGGAATGTTTGCCGATTTTGTCATTCTCAGTCGCGAGAGTATTTATACCACTAACTTCATGAAGTATGGTTTTACTCCAGGAATGGGAGCCACTTTTATTCTGCCGCAAAAACTCGGCATCAGCTTATCTCAGGAAATGATGCTGTCCGCGAAAACTTATCGTGGTGAAGAGTTGCAGGCACGGGGAATTCCCTTTCCGGTGTTACCTCGGGAAAATGTTATGGAGTATGCATTTGAATTAGCCACTACGCTCGCAGAAAAACCGCGCATTTCTCTTGTTACTTTAAAAGATCATTTAGTTGCCCATCTTCGTGAAGGGCTGCCGAAGGTTATTGCTCAGGAAGTTGTGATGCATGAAAAAACATTTCATCAGCCTGAGGTTAAAGAGCGTATTGAAGCTTTCTTTGGCAGGTAAAAATAAAAGGTAAAAAGTAAGAATAAAACGTACCCTGAATCGAGGTGAACATTATTGTTGATGTTAAGCCTTAACCATTTTTAATTATTGGAGAATTACATGAACAAAGAAGCAATTTTGGAAATCATTGCGGGCCACATCTGTGAAGTTATTCCGCGTTTAAAAGATCACAAGTTTGAAGAAACAGATTCAATGCGAGATCTGGGTGCTAACTCAATTGATCGCTCGGAAATTATCATGATGACACTGGAGTCTTTGTCGTTAAATATTCCGCTAATCGTTATCGCGCGAGCTGAAAATATTGGCGAGTTAGCCAGCATACTGCAGGATAAAATGGCGGCATGAAAAGCCATAACCAATCTGAAATTGTCATTACCGGCCTTGGTGTAACTTCTTCAGTTGGTCAGGGGAAAGCAGATTTTATCGCGGCCTTACTACAAGGCCAGCATAAGTTTGCGGTGATGCAACGTCCCGGTCGACAAACCTCTTTTCCTGCTGATGAAACCGGGGTGGGATCGGAACAGACTAGCGAATTTTTAGGTGCGGAAATATCTGTGCTGTCTATGCCAGATTCCATCCCTAAAAATTTATTGCGAACTGCTTCCTTGTCTGGTCAGGTAGCACTCGCTACGCTTCATGAAGCCTGGCACGAAGCTCAGTTAAATGAGGTAGACCCGGAGCGCATAGGCTTGATTATTGGCGGATCTAATTTTCAACAAAGAGAATTAGTGCAAACCCACCAAGCCTATCAAAATCGCATGCAATTTTTGCGGCCTACCTATGGCATGTCTTTTATGGACTCTGACCTCTGTGGGTTATGTACGGAAGTATTTGGTATTAAAGGTTTCGCCTATACCCTGGGTGGCGCTTCTGCCAGTGGACAAGTTGCAATTGTGCAAGCCATTGAAGCCGTTCAATCCGGGCAAGTGGATATTTGTATTGCCATGGGCGCACTGATGGATCTTTCCTACTGGGAATGCCAGGGCTTTCGTTCCTTGGGCGCAATGGGATCGGATCGTTACGCTAAGGAACCGGCATTGGCTTGTCGTCCGTTTGATAAAGATCGGGATGGATTTATTTTTGGCGAAAATTGCGGCGCAATTGTGATAGAAAAATTACATTCTACGAAAAGAATGGATACGAATCCCTACGCTCGCATTTCTGGTTGGGCCGTGGGAATGGATGGCAACCGAAATCCAAATCCTTCTTTTGAAGGAGAAGTTAGGGCCATACAAAAAGCCTTGGCATTAGCAAAATTGTCAGCAAAAGAAATTGATTATATTAATCCTCACGGCACAGGTTCGGGAATTGGCGATGTAACAGAGCTGCAAACCATTCAGCACTGTGGTCTTAATCACGCTTATCTGAATGCCACAAAATCCATTGTTGGTCATGGCTTAAGTGCCGCCGGTGCAGTGGAAATGATTGCGATTCTTTTGCAAATGAAAGCGGGTCAGCTTCACCCCACAAGGAATTTAGAAAACCCAATGGAGTCTGCATATAATTGGGTTCAGCAAAAGACAATCCCTCATCATATTGAAAATGCCTTAAATTTAAGTATGGGATTTGGCGGAATAAATTCCGCTATTTGCTTACAGAAATATTAAATTCAAATATTAATAAAAAATAAAATTTTACAGTTACCATTACATTATCTAGAGGATATACGCATGAAAACATTTATGTTCCCTGGTCAGGGCTCCCAAGCAAGGGGAATGGGCGGAGATCTATTTGATCAGTTTAAGGATGTCACCGAGAAAGCCGACAATATTTTAGGTTATTCCATCAAAGAGCTGTGCTTAACAGATCCAAGAAGAGAACTAAATAAAACCCGCTTCACACAACCGGCGCTCTTTGTGGTTAATGCGCTTTGCTACCTAAAAAAAGTTGAAGAAACCGGGCAAACACCCGATTATGTTGCTGGGCATAGTTTGGGAGAGTTTAATGCGCTACTCGCCGCAGAATGCTTTGATTTTGAAGCGGGTTTGAAGTTGGTTAAAAAGCGTGGCGAGTTAATGAGTAAGGCTCCAGAAGGCGGTATGGCTGCTATCCTGAATGCGAGCAAAGAGGAAATTGAAGATATCCTAAAGAAAAATGGATTAACGAATATTGATTTGGCAAATTATAATACGCCTTCGCAAATTGTTATTTCTGGCCCTTTAGAAGAGATCGGCAAAGCGCAAGAATTTTTTCAACAGGGTGCAATGCTTTATTATCCCTTAAATACCAGCGGTGCATTTCATTCGCGAATTATGCAGCCCGTAAAAGAAAAATTTGAAATTTATCTTAAAAAATTCAAGTTTGCAGCACCAAAAATTCCCGTTATTTCAAATGTAACTGCGCGACCTTACGGCAGCGATGATGTTGTGGAAAATTTGTCTACACAACTTGCCAGCGGTGTGAGGTGGTCTGACAGTATTCAATACTTGATGGCGGTCGCTACAGATGAAATGGAATTTGAAGAAGTTGGCAATGGCGAAGTGATGACGAAGATTTTTAAAACAATCAAGATGGAAACTGCTAAAGCCTTGGAAAATTCGCCCGCCCAAGAATCGAGCAACGGCACAAAGAGTGCAGATGCTGGGGCAGCGTCGCAAGATCAGCATGTAGCAAGCAATGCGCAATCATCCGCGAAAGCACAAGCAGCTACGAAAGCACAACAGGATACAGCAAAGCCTGCTGCGGCCACCAAGCAAGATTCTTTACCGAAGCCTACTTCATTTGCAGCGGCGGAAGATAAAGTTAAAGCCTGGAATATTAAATATCCGGTTGGCACTAAAGTAAAATCTGCAATTGCGGACTATAAAAATTTAGAAACCAGAACGGCTGCTATTGTTTTATTTGGGCACAGAGCTGCAGTCTATATGAAAGAATACAATGGCTATTTTGATTTAGAAGAAGTGACACCCGTGTAACCTACTTTAAGAATCCATTTTT
Source organism: Pseudomonadota bacterium (assembly GCA_040385335.1). GTDB lineage: Bacteria > Pseudomonadota > Gammaproteobacteria > Pseudomonadales > Cellvibrionaceae > Cellvibrio. Next base: position 124,022 of record JAZKHP010000028.1, on the reverse strand, counting down.
ATCTTAGCTTGTGTAACAAAAGGGTGTCTCGGTGTGATGAGAATTGCGACAAGCTCACTCCTTAATTTAGATTGTAAATTAACTATTTATCTGTAATCATTTGCTCACACTTAAGAGGCACAAATCATGAAATTTTTTACAAAAAAATCTATGGCAGCATTTCTCATTGCGCTATCCACAACAGCTTGTACACCCTTAAATAAAGCCACTATTGGTAAGGATAACAAAGAGGGATTAGACATGGCGATCGCCTGTAATATGGACGGAGCTTTGCAATCTGTACAAAAAGGTATGAATTCCGATGTTGATGGTTATCGCAGAATAGGTTACCAACTTAAAGCCGCGATTCACAAAGAATTGGGGCAAACAAAACAAGTTGAGGAAACGGTTCAGTTGTTCAAAAATGATAAAAATCTAGCAGGCCAGGATGTGGAAAAATTTATCTACGAAGTGGATTGTTTTCAGGAGTATTTTGCTGAGCAGCGGCTCAAGAAAAATATTAGCAAAACCTGCAGTTAAGTATTTTTCTAAAAATATTGGTGAACAATTAACGTGCCTATGAAAAAATCCATTGTATTTATGTTTTCAGGGCAGGGCTCCCAATATTATCAGATGGGAAAGGAGCTTTATGAGATGCATCCACGATTTAAATTGTGGATGGATCACTGCGATAAAATATTATGCCCCCTTATCGATATTTCTTTAATTGATGTGCTTTATCATCAGGGTAAGAAAACTGAAACTTTTGATAAAATACTTTATACCAATCCCGCGCTCCTTTGTATTGAATACAGTTTAGCGCGGGTACTTATGGAGATGGGATTTAAGCCTGATTATTTGTTGGGTTATAGTCTTGGTGAAATAACCGCTTCTGTTGTTTCCGGTGCTGTGTCTCTGGAAGAAGGCATTCGATTAACAGTAGAATATGCAAAACTTCTGGAAAAAGAATCGCCAGCTGCCGCAATGTTGGCTGTTATTGAGTCTACGCAAGTCACTATCCAATATCCTGAGTTGTTTGAAAACTGCTGGGTAACGGGCATAAATTTTAAGAAAAGCTTCGTAGTGAGTGGTTTGCCACAGGATGTGCAACGGCTGCAGCTAGCATTGAATGAAAAAAATATTATCTCGCAAAAATTACCGGTTAATTTTGGTTTCCATACGGAATTAATGGATCCCCTTGAAGAAAAATTTAAACAGCTTGTGCGAAAAATTAATATATCTCCCATAAGAACGCCAATTATTTCTGCATTGAGGATGGCGAGTATCGAGGAAATAAACACTGATTATTTGTGGGAAGTCACTCGATATCCCATAGAGTTTGAAAAAACAATTAACTCAATATTGCAGCAAGGTAGCTATATTTTTATCGACGTTGGTCCCAGTGGCACCCTTGCAACATTTGTTAAGTATCTTCTTCCCGCCGATTCTGATTCCCTTTACGTTGAAGTTATTAATCAATTTGGAAAGGATTTAAAATCCTTGGAAAAGCTTACAGTCAGTCTCCGCTCTGATGCTTGTCTATCAACATAGATAAATAGCCATATGGCTTTAGTGTTGTTTGCGAGCGCCTTCCAATATCAGTGAAACGATTGAACTTCAGTCAGCATTAATTCCACAGAAAAAATATATGACATCCATCGAGTTTTTAACTGTTGGATCGGATCACCCCATTGAGGCAGAGTTATGGCAGAGTTTATCCCCTGGAGTAGTCAACCGCTTGAGCAGTGGGCCAGTAAATATGCCCAGGGAAAGTTTATAAATTTAGGTGGGAGGCAAACCCACTATGTTGAGAAAGGTGAAGGCGAGCCCTTAATTCTCCTGCACGGCTTCTTTTACGACTCCTATTTGTGGGCAGAAAATATAGATGCGTTAGCGCAGAACTTCAAAGTCTACGCACTTGATTTGTGGGGTTGTGGTTATAGCACGCGTGATCCCCTTGATTATGGTTACCCACTTTATGCTGATCAGATATTAATGTTTATGGATAGCCTTGGTATTGAGCGCGCGTCTATTGCTGGGCAGTCCATGGGCGGGGGCGCAGCTGTTCAATTCTGTTTACAGCATCGGCAAAGAGTTAATAAATTGGTATTGGTTAGTGCTGCGGGCTTACCCAATCCCATACCCCTACTGGCGAAATTTTTCAATTTACCGCGCATTGGCGAGTTTTTTTTAGCGTTAAACTCTAATGCCATGAGAAAGGGGGGCTTAGTCAATTTCTTTATTTATGATAAAAATCGTTTAACCGACAGCCATTTTGACAACATAACCAGAGCTCACAAAATAGCAGGCAGCACTGAGGCCGGTTTAAAAATTCAACGCAAAGAATTTTTTGATAAGCTCAGCGATGAGATTCATCAGTTAGGGAAAATTGATGTTCCCATACTTATTGTTTGGGGCAGGAAAGATAAAGCCATCCCGCTTAAATGTGGTCAGGAAATGCAGCGTATTTTAAAGAATGCTCGTTTGGCAGTGATCGACAATGCTGGTCATGTCCCTAACTTTGATCGCGCTGAGGAATTCAATCAACTAGCAGTGAATTTTTTACGGGAATAAGCCTTATGAATTGACATCAGAAATTGCTGGTTTCATTTGATGTGAAAATTATTGTGTATTGACACATAATTTCTGAAACATAAAATTTCCAATATATGTTTTTTTGCGAAACCAGCAAGCAGGTTTTTCATACGCGAAATTTATTGATTACAAATAAATTATTATGGGGAAGCATAATTGACTACAAAAATTTTGGGTAAACAAGCAGTGGTCATAGGCGCAGGTATCGGTGGACTGACCGCAGCGCGTGCGCTGGCTGATCATTTCGCACAAGTTACGATTCTTGAGCGCGATAGTTTGCCGACTACAGCAGCTCTGCGCTCTGGCACGCCACAGGCACGTCATGTACATGGGCTGTTGACCGGTGGGCTTACGGCTTTGTCGGAACTCTATCCAAACTTTGAGGATACACTGGCGCAAGCCGGAGCCGTATCTATGCGTAGCGGAATGGATATTCGCATAGAGCGTCCAGGTTTTGATCCATTTCCAGCGCGCGATTTGCAAATTCGCAACTACGCGGTGTCGCGCCCAACACTGGAGTTCGCGGTGAGACAGCGCACGCTAGAGTGTTCCAATATCAAGCTTCAGCAGCAGTGTCGTGTAACCGAGATAGTGGCCAGTGCCGATGGTACGGTTATCGAAGGCGTAGGCTTCAAAGACGCCGAAGGTGTGGCCCAGATGTTACCCGCTAATTTTGTCGTTGATGCTTCCGGGCGAGGTGTACTTACCCTTGAACTATTGCAGTCGATTGGCCGCATCGCCCCGAAGGAAACTACTATTGGTGTCGACATAGGTTATGCCACGGCGATTTATGAAATCCCGGAAGATACTGCGCGAGATTGGAAAGGTGTTATGACTATGCCCTTGGCTCCTCAGAGTAGCCGTGGTGGATTGATGCTACCACTTGAAGGGAAGCGCTGGATGGTGAGTCTGGGAGGGCGGGGGGCCGATAAGCCGCCGGGTGATGAGGAGGGTTTTCTCGACTATGCGCGGAATCTACGCACTCCGACGATTTATAACGCGATTTGTAATGCGCGACGGCTAGATGATATAGCTCGCTATGTGTTCCCGCAAAGTATACGACGGCATTTCACGGAGGTGCCCGCTTTGCCTTGTGGGCTCTTACCTTTCGCAGATGCAATCTGCCAGTTCAACCCCATTTACGGTCAAGGTATGAGCGTAGCAGCGCAGGAGGCAGTCTTGCTGCGCCGTTTGCTCTTACAATTTGCCGACGCAGGTAATTCACTCGCCGCGTTGGCACCAACTTTTTTTGCTGAAGTTGAGACTCTGCTGGAAACTCCATGGGCTATGGCTGCAATTCCTGATTTCGTTTTCCCCGAGACTGTCGGTCCACGTCCAGCGGATTTACAACGCAATCTGAAGTTTGCAACGGCTCTGGTGCGGCTTGCTGCACGCAAGCCTGATGTCCACAAGGTTATGGTCGAGGTGAGCAATCTAGTCAAGCCCCGCAGCGTCTATCGCCGCCCGGTGCTCATGGCCCGCGTGCTGTTGGAGATGATAAAAGGCTAGTGCGACAACGTACAAAATATCAATCGGAGAATATAAATTAATGAATGATTTTTTAGCGAAGGGCCGAGACGTTTTAATGTCTCAGCCATTTAGTTGTTTGCTGGGAGCGGAGCTCACTGGTTTAGCTGAAGGAAATGCGGAGTTGTCGCTATTGGTACGCGAAGAATTAAAACAAAATTACGGTTTTGTTCACGGTGGGGTGTTGAGTTATTTGGCTGATAATTGTCTAACTTTTGCAGGCGCAACTGTTCTAGGGAATTGTGTAACATCAGAATACAAAATAAATTATGTTAAGCCAGCCATTGGTAAAAAGTTAGTTGCGAAAGCAACGGTACTGTCCTTTGGCTTGCGGCAGGCTGTATGTGAGTGCAAAGTATACGTTGTCGATGATAAGGAAAATACGTTGGTAGCGGTCGCGCTGGGTACAATTGCAAAAATACAAATATAATTTTTCAGATGAATTTTTATCTATAGCGTTCTTTAAGTATGCTTAGCTTTGTTTAATATGCTGTAGATAGTTGCGGTTAAATTTGTGCGCGCTTACCCACTGCAGTAGATATTTGATAATGTCATATCTGCGAAAAGTGGGAATCCCACGAGCAACATCGGGGGTGTGCATACTTTTAATGCACATTTGAAACGAGAAGCACCTGAAGAAATCATAAAATCGAGGGATTACGTGAGCTCATGGCATGAACCTTCATTCACTTGGGCATTTGCTGCAGATTTAATTGTTTGGAATGCTTATTGCTTTAAAAGATTTGAGTGCGGTGAGTGTCGCCGTAATCATAGATGGTCGCTGATTTTCATTTTGTTAAAATGTTAATCTTGGTACTTTAAATAGGGGAGCATCAGATAGGGAATATAGGTGAATATCGCACACGATTAATGGCAATAACTGTCTTTTTATATGGTGTGGGATTATTTAAAATAGCTTGTGTTGCTGGTTTTGTAATCAGGATGAAACAAAGTGATTTTATTCTAGGGATTCTGATAATCAATTGAATGTAAGAGAGGTTTAGCATGGAAAAGCATGACATATTAAATATTATCCATTGTGCCATTGTTGAAGTTTCTCCCTGTGCCGCAGAGTATTTAGCGAAAAAGAATAGTGATAGAAAGCAGGATATTTTCTTTGTTGATTTGGGAATTAATTCTATCGATTACGCTGAGATCGCACACTTTGTTATGGGTAAACTCAACATCGATTTTCCACTCGATATTTTTACCCGCACCAACCGTTTAGATGATGTCGTCGAAATATTTTATGATTTAACCTCGATTGAAGCGTAAATTACTATGAACTCATTCTCCCGCAAGGGCGAATGAGTTTTTGCAAAATATTTTGCATTTTGTAATCTTTTTTGGTTCTGTATATCAGCTATCTAAGCCGGACGATAACAGGGCCGAACTCTTCGCGCTCCCCATCCTATTTTTAGTCGAATTAAAAACTCTGATCAAAAAAACATTAGCTCCTAAGGTAAAGCTGACTGTGTCGATATTGGGATTGCATTAAAATAATTTTTTCCCCAAATTGGGATTTTCGGTATAAATTAATTATAATTTCCTTTTAAATCAATGGCTTGAATATTGGCATGAGGTGTGCATTAGTAGTCGTATGTAACTTTTTATTAATGTAAATAAAATATTTTTTAAATATTATTTTGCCCGGAGTTTTGATGGATATCGCTATTGCTAAAAAAAATAAATTACCTAACTCCAAACGATATATTGTTTTGTTGGTGCTCGCAGTGCCGCTATTTTTTGGTATTAAATACCTTTGGCATCTCGCCCAGGCCGATTTTAGTATTGATAAGGGTGCGTTGGTATTTGGTGAAGTAAAGCGCGGGAAATATACCGTATCAGTGCGGGGAACAGGGCTACTCGTGCCAGATCAGATTCAATGGCTTGCAGCTGAAGTTGACGCAACAGTAGTACGAGTTGTATTAAAAGCAGGTAAGGTCGTGAAAGCAGGAGATCTTATTGTAGAGTTAACTAATCCTCAACTCGTTCAGCAATTGGCTGAAGCTCAATGGGAACTCGAAGCATTGGATTCGGAACTGAAAGCCTTAAAAGTTGCTCAGGAATCTGAATTACAACAGCAAAAGTCTGCAGAGTTAAATGCCAAATTGGATTATGAGCGCAGTGTTAACGAACATAGCGCTCACGACAAACTTATCAAAGCGGGTGCGGTATCAAAACTGGCTTATGACAGGGTTCGCGTGGAGATGGATCAATCCAAGCAGCGCTGGTTGTCTAGCCAAGAGCAGCTTTCAAAGTCGCAAGAGAATTTGCGTGCACAGAATGTCGCGCGGACTGCAAGATTAAAAATTACCAGGAAGCGTGTAGAAAGATTTCAACAACAGGTTAGTGACTTACAAGTTAAAGCAACTATGGACAGTATTCTTTTGGAGATGCCCTTAGAGGCCGGCCAACGAATTGCCGTGGGAACCAATATTGCTAAGCTTGCGCAACAAAATTCACTCATTGCAGAACTTAAAGTTCCAGAGATTCAAATCCGTGATGTCGCAGTAGGGCAAAAAGTCATTATTGACACACGTAACAACAAGATAGAGGGTTCAGTTTCGCGGGTCGATCCGGCGGTAGTCAATGGCAGTGTTCAAGTAGATGTCGCTTTTGCACAAGCATTACCTGATGACGCACGCCCCGACCTTAGTGTGGATGGTGAAATTAAAATTACTGAAATAGCCGACACTCTATATGTTGAACGTCCTCTTTTTACACAGAGCAAGAGCAGTACTTCGGTTTACAAGGTAAGTAAGGATGGTAAGTTGGCAGAACGAGTTGAAGTAGAAGTGGGCTACGGTTCTGTGAATCAAATCCAGATTATTAAGGGTTTGCTGGTAGGCGATAGGATTGTTACTTCGGATCCCACACGTTTTCAAACCTATAAAAAGTTTCGCATCAAATAATGCTATTAAAAACTGGCCATTAATCAAGAGGAAATAACCATGAGCAACTCTTTAATTAAATTAGAAAACATTAAAAAAGTATTTTATACCGAAGAAGTTGAAACCCATTCCTTAAGTGATATCACCTTTACTATTAACAAAGGTGAATATGTTTCAATTTCCGGCCCATCAGGGTGCGGGAAATCAACTTTACTATCGGTACTCGGTTTGTTGGACACAGCTACAGAAGGTAAATATATATTAGCGGGTCAGGATGTTTCCAATATTTCTAAAAGTGAACGCGCAAAAATTAGAAACAAGGAAATTGGTTTTGTTTTTCAATCATTTAATTTGATAAGCGATTTGGATGTTGAAGAAAATGTCGAATTGCCATTAACCTATCGCGCTGACCTGACTAAAGATCAGCGCAAGCAAATGGTGAAAGACGCACTTGAAAAAGTAGACATGTCACATCGAGCTAAACATTTCCCATCGCAATTATCCGGTGGTCAACAACAACGCGTCGCAGTTGCCAGAGCTATTGCCGGCAAACCATCCATTATACTGGCGGATGAACCGACAGGAAATTTGGACACCAAGAATGCAGAAGCGGTTATGCAATTGTTAGACAAGTTAAACGCGGAAGGTGCAACCATTTGTATGGTAACGCATGACCCTCGTTCAGCGTTAAGAACCGGCCGTAAAATTGATATTTTGGATGGACGTATTGTCGCGGATAAAACCACTGCTACAAAAAAGGCTGAAGGAACATTCACCCCGGCTGCAAAATCTGCTTTGATTGAGGAGCCATCAATATGATGATCATGAACGATTTAAAATATGCCATTCGGTTGCTTTCGAAAAAACCCGGTTTTACGATTTTAACCACCCTGGTGATGGCCACTGGTATTGGGCTGAGTGTATTTTTGTTTTCATTTCTTAATTCGCTGATTTTCAAGCCCTTACCTTTTGAGAATGGCGACTCGCTAATTCAGATAAGTGCGTCGCAAAATGGTGTTTGGAAAGTGGGTACCTTGAATTTGCACGATTACTACGAGATTAGAACGAATCTTAAAAATCTGGCGGAATTTGGGTCCTATAAAAATGTCAGCCTCAATGTGTCCGGGCGTGATGGTGCGAGACGATATAGCGCAGTAGCAGCCGAACCAAACATTTTTCAATTAACGCGGACAAAACCACTTGTAGGGCGTGAATTTACCACAGCTGATGATCAGGTAGGTGCCGAAAATGTTGTTGTCATTGGTTATGACGTTTGGCAAAACCAATTTAGTGGCGACCCTAAAGTTACTGATCAATCCTTGCGAATTAATGGCGAGAGCCACCGGATTATTGGTGTGATGCCCGAGGGTTATTTCTTCCCCATATCAGCCGAAATGTGGGTACCCATGCGTGAGGATGCAACTCGTATAACGAGAGGTGCTGGCGGCAACGTATTTGGTTTAGCCCATCTTCAAAATGGTGTCTCACTGAGCGATGTTAACGGTGAGTTGGCTGTGATTATGCAGAGGCTTGAAGAGAGATATCCTAAAACCAATAACGGAATTGGTGCTTATGTTTCTCCTATTCCGCAGTTAGCTGTAGAGGATGGCGCACCGGTTGTTCGTTCGATGCAATTCGTGGTTTTTTTAATCCTGGTTCTCGCATCTATTAATGTGGGTAATTTACTATTTTCACGAGCTATAGAGCGTGGAAAAGAAACTGCAATACGAGTTGCACTAGGTGCGCCGCGCTCACGTTTGATAAGCCAAATGTTGTGGGAGAGCGTCATTATTTGTACTTTGGGCGGCATTATTGGTTTTCTGGTAATGATTTGGGGCTTGGAAGTGACCGAGAAAACCTTAATAAGTTTTACCATTGACAGACCGCCGTTCTGGCAGACGTTTGGTATCGATAGCTACACTATCACTTTGTCCATTTTGTTTGTTATCAGTGCAATTATATTCACAGGCGTATTGCCTGCCTGGAAAAATTCCGGTTCGGATTTTAATGCCGTACTTCGCGATGGCACACGTGGTGCTTTGGGGAAAAAGGCAGGAAAACTTAATCGCAGATTAGTTATCAGCGAAATATTTGTATCTATGACAGTGTTAATTGCTGCTGCGGTAATGTTGGTGGCGAACTTCAGAGCTACAAACGCTGATTACGGCGCTGATCCTAAAAATATTTTGACGGCGCAAGTGCTCTTAATCGAATCGAAATACGATACTCCTGATAAACAAACGCAATTTGTAAAGACACTTGAATCCAGTCTTCAGAATAATGCCGGAATTGGTGATGTAATGATTTCTTCTGCATTGCCTGGCGTAGTGACTGCCACACCCACTATGGCATTGGAAGGAAAGGAATACACCAAAGATAACGGTTATCCCCGTGCAAATTATATTATTACTACACCAGGTTCACTTGAGAAGTTGGGCGTGGAGTTAAAGGACGGACGTTATTTCAATAGCAGCGATGATGGCTTGGATAAAAAATCTGTAATTGTTACTGACAGCTTTGTCGCACATCATTTTCCGAATGAATCAGCAATTGGAAAACGCGTGCGTGTAGTAGAGCTTGACGGTGACGAGCCTAATTGGCTGACGATTATCGGTGTGGTTAAGCATACTATTCAAGGGTCGCCCATTGAAGAGCCGGGAAAAACTCCATCAGTATTTAGACCTTTTTCACAAGCACCTCGCGGTCAAATGACTGTTGCTATGAAAATAAAAACTGATGTTGAAGATGTTACGCGTACGCTGCGTCAAACACTCGCGTCAATTGACTCAGAATTACCTGCTTTTAATGTAGAGCTCTATGACGAAACCATTTCCCGGTTGACTGCTCCGATGCTGTTTGGCGCTGTGTTGTTTTTAATATTTGGTACTGCCGCAGCTATATTGGCAAGCAGTGGTATATATGGCGTTATGTCCAATACCATTAGCCAGAAAACTCAGGAAATTGGTGTTAAGCGTGCATTGGGAGCAGTGGAAGAACGAATCACAAAAGAGTTTTTAATGGCTGGCTTTAATCAATTTTTATGGGGCGGTGTACCCGGATTAATCATTGGTTGTGCAATGGGGTTCGCCATGTCGCAAATGTTTGGCATGGGCAGTGCGGATCTTTTATTTATTGCGATTGGATTGGTTATTGTTATCGGCGGCGTTGTGATGTTGGCAAGTTATATACCGACAAAACGCGCGTTGTTAATGGAACCAAGTGCGGCCTTGCGCTACGAGTAAATACGGCAACTGAAGGGGTAATTTATATTGCCCCTTCAGGGATACGCGATTTGCATAGATATAAATGTTAACGAAATAATTTTAGTAAAAAATTATTGAGTAAGGAGATAGATATGAAAACCTTAACGCAATTTATGCTAACCAGTATTTTGCTAGCCATGTCTTCGATCACCTGGTCGGCGGAAGACAAATTGGAAGGTTGGGATTTTGCAAAAGATAAAGACGGAATCAAAATATATACGCGCAAACTTGAAGGTGCAGTGTTCAAGGAATTTCATGCCACAGTAAAAATGAAAACAACTGTTGCTGATCTTGTTGCACTCTATTCAGATCCTGCCAAATGTGCGGATTGGCTGCCGGACTGTAAATCTGCACACCTGGTTGAGAAAACCACCGATGCTAAATTCATTACCTATACCGAGGTAAATAATCCATGGCCTATTAAAAATCGGGATTATATCCTACAAATTAATGTGACTCGGAATAGCCAAACCGGTGAAGCCACAATTGATTTTAGCGACCTGAAAGATGGAGTTCCCGCAAATAAATGTTGTATTCGTATGGGAATGGTAAAGGGGTTTTGGAAATTTACACCGGCCGAGGATGGCAATGTAATAGTAACTTATGAATATAAGTTTCTACCGGGTGGAGATCTACCTGTCTCTGCAGTGAATGCTGCAGTGCCAGATCTGGCTTATGACACCTTAACTAAAATGAAACAATATATTGAGCATGTTAAGTAGTTGAATGTGTCATATAAATTTTTTGCATTTATGTTAATTTGTTAACAGCAATTTATAATTATTTTTTTCATCCTTTGTGTAACCACCCACAGTGAAAGTCAATTCAATGTGGGTGGTTTTGCATGTAATTTTTTTGAGTTTTATTTTTCTGATTAATAATGCTATTGAAATAAACATAGCTCACTATTAATTTTTTACCCACGACTTAATTTTATACATTATTCATTAATGGGATTTAATCATCATGACGACCATAACGACAAACTTTTTTTACCGAGGATTTGTGCGTACTGTTGCACTTATCTTAATTGCAGGACTAGCAGCTTGTGGTGGTGATCATAAAGACACCACACCTTTGCCATTAGATTTTCAGCCAGTCACCAATGCAGCCTTAAATAGCCTGGTGACTTCTAATGTGGCAACTGTTAAGGGCATTAATACCAAAGCTACCATCAGTATTAGCGGTGGTGAGTACGCCATTGGTAGTGGCGAATTCACTAGTAACACAGGCACTGTCCGCAATGGCCAAACTGTGGTGGTCAGGATCACAACCTCCACGCTTTTCAATACGCCAAAACAGGCAGTATTAACTGTTGGAGATGTGAGTAGTACTTTCATAGTAACAACACTTGCTGATACCGCTGCTCCTGTTGCGCAAATTATGTTCCCCACACCCGTGTCTATGACTGACGGCGACAGTGTGCTGGTGCGTGGTACTGCAAGTGACAGCTTAAGTGGCGTTGCTAGTGTTACAGTGAATGACGTAGCGGCAACCACGTCGGATAACTATACTAACTGGCAAGTGCGAGTACCTTTGTCTATGGGCGCGAACACGCTAACAGCGACTGTTAAGGATAGTGAAAATAACACCATTTCAGCTGTTGCAAACATAACGCGCGCAGTTCCATCCACCAGCAATACGCCCAGTGCGGAAAACCCCTTTTCTGATCCGACGGGTATTGTCATTGATGCTCCCCATAATCGTGTTTTAGTAGTGGATTACACTCTTCAATCCGTGCTGGGGCTTGATTTTAGTACTGGTGCTCGCAGTGTGCTGTCCAATAACACTACACCCAATGCTGCTGATGAATTTAACTCACCTTCATATATCACCTTGGATGCTGCGAATAATCGCGCTTTTGTAGCTCATGCATCTGTGCAAGATGGTAGCCGTGATCCGCACTTGGGAATAAATACCGTGGATTTAACCACTGGTGCTAGGCATTTGTTATCAGATAACACAACTCCCAATGCGATTAACCCCTTCTCTGATCCATCAAGTATCGTGTTTGATAGCAAAGCTAACCGGGTTTTAGTAACAGATTTCGTAGTTCAGGCAATCATCGCCGTTGATGCAACCACTGGCGCTCGTACCATTTTGTCGAGTAATACACTACCTGATACGAACAACCCATTTTCCAGCCCTCTAGGCATAACTCTGGACTACGCTCGTAATCGGGCTTTAGTGACTGATTTGAACCTTCAAGCTGTTATTGCTGTGGATTTAACGAGCGGAGCACGTACGATACTTTCAAGCAGCACTATTCCTAATGCAAACAATGCTTTGGGCAACCCCATAGGCATCACGCTTGATACTCCCCGTAACCGCGCCTTATTGGTAGATTTTGGTATTGGTGCTGTGGTTGCGGTTGATTTGACTGATGGTACTCGCTCCATTCTTTCTGATGGCACAACGCCTAATTCCGCAAACGCCCTGGCCGTTCCCTTGGACATAGTTGTTGACAGTATTCATAATCGTGCTTTGGTGACTGAAGGGGGCTTCGGCCTTAACGCAATCATGGCAGTAGATTTACTGACTGGAGAGCGGGTATATTTTTCAAAGTAGCTGCACGTCGAAGAACGTATATTTTTAAATCCATAATCTAGAGTTAGCAAGCAATGTGCGTCGCATGGAAGCGATCGCACAATCTAGCGTTAAACAGCGATTTTTTTGCGATATTTATCCCTCCAGACCCCCCTTCAATTTCCCTGCACCTCCAGTTCACGCATTGAGTTTGCGTGTAATTTCTCTGACTTTTTCCCCGAGTTCTGTCAATCAATAACGTGTGATTATCTATAGTGCAATTGTCATCAAGGCATATTGTTTGTGTTTCGGTGCGCCTAACATTAAACTACAGCGGGTTTTCGCTTGGATCAAACTCTATCCTGAGCCAATTTGTATCATATAAAATAACTTTTTTCGGAAGGCGCCGTTAAGAGTTCATGGAGGGTATTTTTTAATAAACGAATAGGATAAATAATGACGCACAATATTCTTGTTGCTGACGATGATGAAGGCATTCTTTCTGCTTTGAAGATGCTATTGAAATCAGAAGGCCTTTCTGTCGTAACCGCCGAATCTCCCGAGCAAGCTTTAGCTGCGCTTCGCAGTCAGGATTTTAATTTAATTCTTATGGATTTAAATTTTTCACTGGATACAACCTCCGGTGATGAAGGCTTAAAATTGATAACCGCTGTTCGGCAATTGGATGAATTGGTGCCCATAGTGGTAATGACCGGCTGGGGAACTATCGAAGTAGCTGTCAACACCATGAAAAATGGTGCGAATGATTTTATCCAAAAACCTTGGGAAAATGATCGACTGCTTGCCATTATTAAAAATCAAATACAGTTAGCAAATGCGCAAAAACAATCGCAAAAACTCTCGCAACAAAATCAATTGTTACGCGAAGAAGTGAGTCCGACTAGCGATATTATTACCGAATCAGATGCAATTCAGCGCGTGTTAAATACCATTAAGCAGGTAGCGAAAAGCGATGCTAATGTATTGTTCACGGGTGAAAATGGAACGGGTAAAAGTATGTTTGCGCGCTATTTACATAATCTCTCCCCGCGTAAAAATTCAGCGCTTATATCGGTCAATATGGGGGCTGTAACTGAATCACTTTTTGAGAGTGAAATGTTTGGGCATGTGAAAGGCGCTTTTACCGATGCCAAGCTCAGCAGAATTGGCCGTTTCGAATTGGCCGATGAGGGTAGCTTATTTCTTGATGAAATAGCCAATACGCCCTATTCACAGCAAGGAAAATTATTGCGTGTGTTGGAAGAAAGTCAGTTTGAAAAAGTAGGCTCAAGCAAGACCCAAACTGTTAACTTTCGCTTGATAACCGCAACTAATTCAGATTTGAATTTGGCGGTAAGCGAGGGTAGGTTCCGTAAAGATTTATTGTATCGAATTAACACGGTTGAGATCGAAATACCCGCCTTAAGATACCGCATTGAAGATATTATTCCATTAGCCAATGCATTTTTAATCAATGCAGCCAAAAAGTATTCGCAGCCCACCTTAGTCATTAGCCGTGCCGCTGAATCAGCGTTGAAATCTTATTTATGGCCAGGTAACGTCAGGGAGTTAAGTCATGTCATGGAGCGTGCGCAAATTTTATGTCAAACATCCAGTATCCAGGTGTGTGATCTCGGATTAAATGTGTCGACAATGCAGGAGCAAGAAAAAGTTGCGGTGAGAGCAGATGCCAATGATCTAAGGTCAATTGATGAAATTGAGACCGAAATTATTGATAAGCGATTAACCTATTTTGGTGGGGACGCATTAAAAGCATCAAAGTCTTTGGGGTTAAGTCGAAGTGCTTTTTACCGCCGATTAGAAAAATCAAAAGACTAGAACAAAGGCAAAGTTAATTGCATTAAGATTGGCCTCAAGTGCGAGGTAAATTACTTGAACCTGCGGAAACCTTATGCAAAAAAGACGTCCCTTTGAAGCCCAATTAACTCGGCTTTCACTTATTTCATCAGTTCCACTATTGTTCATGTTGTTGTTAGTGATGATGTATGCCGATATCTCTATCGCGCTAATTCTTCTGGTGACATTATTCGGTAGTATTTCGATTATTTACACTCATTATCAAATTCATCAAAATTCGGTTTATCAATTTCGCCGATTAAGCAATTTGCTAGACGCGATGATACAGGGGGATTACAGTTTAAGGGCGCGTTCAGATCAAAGCCATGGTGCGCTGGATGAATTAGTTGTATCCATTAACGGACTTGCGCAACGCTTGAGCAAACAACGATTAGAATCCGTCGAAAGTCAATTGCTGGTGCATACAGTTATTGAACATATTGATGTGGCTATAGTTGCCTTGAGCGAGGAAAATAAAATAAGTTTTCTTAATCCCGCCGCAAAAAAATTACTACTGCTTGATAAATCCGATTCAATTGATGAGATGCTTAAACAGCTGGCCTTTGTACAGTCGTTTTCCAGTGGTCGTCACCAAGTGGTGGAGTTATCCTTAGGGCATCAGCATGGGCGTTTTAACGTTCATGTTGAAGAGTTTCGCGAGTCTGGCAGGCAACATAAATTGCTTTTTATTACTGACGTGAGGACGCTTTTACGTAGCGAAGAACGAAAAGCCTGGCAAAGTTTGGTTAGAGTTATTAGCCATGAAATTAATAATTCACTTTCACCCATAGCGTCGATTAGTCAAACATTGAGTCGAGTTATTAGTCGTCAAACTAATAATGCAAATAGCCTTGAAACCAGTAAAGATATTATCGAAGGATTAACTATTATTACCGAGCGCGCTAATGGACTAAGCCAATTCGTGGAAAGTTATAAGCAGTTGGCGAAATTGCCTGAACCACAAAGAAAAATGGTTTCAATTCTGAAGCTATTTGAAAAAATTCGGGTTCTGTTTAAGGATCAATCCATTCATATCGAATCGATAAATGATGTCCAATTGTTTATTGACCCAGTCCAGTTTGAGCAAGTGTTAATTAACCTGTTCAAAAACGCTGTGGAGTCAATGTCACAAACAAATTTGGAAGGAGTTATCACAGTAGAGTGGTTTGCTGTTGAACCGTTTTTTAAATTGACTATTTATGATCAGGGTGGTGGAATCAGTAATCCCGACAATTTATTTATTCCGTTCTACAGTACAAAAAAATATGGTTCAGGTATAGGTCTGGTTTTGTGCCGACAAATTGTTGAAGCACACAACGGTCGCCTTACAATTGCTAATCAAATAAATGTTAATGGCTGTTGCGTTACCATTGAAATCCCATTCGGTCGAATCCTTGATAATCCAGGTTGATATGCCACCATCTGCGTTAATTCTTAATGATTCGGGCTGGATATTCCCTTGGTCTTCAAATCTCAATATTATCTTTCTTCGTTTATAAAAACCTTGCTAGATCCCAACTCGTTAAATGAGTCATCCCATTAATTTTTTGGTTTGGATGCCATTGTTTTAATAATTTTTGCAAAGGTAAATGCTTTACCCAAGGATTTGAAAAGCCGTGCACCTATAAACAAAGTAGCAACTTCCGCCACTATTTTTGCTCCAGATTGCTGAGTTAAAAAACGCATTGTGATACTGCGAGGGTAAGTATTATTAACCTCAGTCGTGTGAATAAGTTCACGAGCAATGAGCTCCCGTTGCTGATGTATTTGTTGACGTAGCATATTACGTTTTTCGCTTAGCGATAATTCTGCAGCTGAGGCCATGATTTTTTACTCCTGATACATAAATAATTACTTGATAAATGCGCTTTTCATCAGCGCCAAATCCGCTGCAAGTTCTTCACGAGAGGCAGCAAAAGCATTTGGACTCAGTACAGATAGTTTTTGAAAGCGACTATAGGCAATAAATATTCCCAGACCAAAAAAAGCAATTAAAGCAATTACCGCATGGATGCGATATTCCGTATCCCAACTTAATGCTAGTACAAGCACACCAACAAAAATTAACAGGCAAAGCCCGCAAGCAAATCCAACTAATGCAAATGCCAACATTTGCACTAGTCTATTTTTTTCTTCAGCCCATTCCACGCGTATAAGTTCAGTGTGCAGCGCGGCTTGAGCAAATAAAGCCCCGCCAGCAGAACGCAATAAACGAATAATGTCCAATGAATTAATCAATGTGGCAGTTCCGTCCGGTTGTGGCGGTGGAGTATTCAATTTATTTATAAACGATGACCAACCCATATTTCACTTTCTCCTACTCATTTTTTATTGAAGACAGCGTACTAATTATCCCGCCTATTTGTTAGTACATTAAGTGTCGTGCCGGGCTACGTCTGTGCGCGAACACACGCAAAATATTTTTGAAATTTATATAAAAATTGTTTTCTACAGATAAGACGTTTGCAAGAATAAGATTTACTTTTTATCTTAACTGAAGGGGTATTTAGTAACCTCACGATCACTAGTTTGTTGTTAAGTTCGCCAGCACACTGAAAGATAAATCGTGATATCTGAAGATGGTGGCAAGGTCGGAGCGATACGCGTCGACGATATTCACGAGGAAAGTCATTATGCAACACACAAATAAGATAGTTGTTCTTTCAAAATCAGATCGGCCTTCGCTAGGTTTTTTACCAAAAGCGACTCTCGCAATTTTAAGTTCTGTAACCTTTGCTCTATTGCTAAGTGCGTGTGCTTCGACGCCAAAACCACCAACCCAAGCTCTTCAGGCTGCAGAAACGGCCATCAGTAATGCCGAACAGGCACGCGTTGCTGATTATGCATCACCGGAGTTAGTTGAAGCGCGTGAAAAACTTACAGCGGCACGACTTGCTGTTGAAAAGGAAGACATGTTAGCGGCACATCGTTTTGCAGAGCAGGCACGAGTAGATGCGGAATTGGCCCTTGCTAAACAAAATGCAGCTAAAGCTAAGGCCGTTAATGAAGAAATGCAAAAAGGCATTTCTACTTTAAAACAAGAAATGAACCGTAACACGGGAGTTAAATAATGAGTACGTTAACGATGAAAACATTAGCCATGAAAAAAACGCTAAATGATTTAAAAAAACTGAGCATGGTTGCAGCAGTTGCACTTGTGTTAACAGCTTGTGCTAGCACACCTAAAACTCCAGAAGGTGCGGTTGCTGTGCGTAGTAAGTTAAGTCAGTTGCAATCTGATCCGCAGTTAGCGAGCCGTGCTCCGGTAGCGATTAATGATGCTGAACAAGCTGTTCGCGCTGCCGAGAAACCCACAGAAGATAAAGCGTTGTCAAAGCATCTAGTTTGGATCGCAGATCGCAAAGTGCAAACAGCGGTGGCTCAAGCTGAAGCTCGTTTGGCTGAAGATCAATTTAAATCAATCGGTGAGCAAAGTGCGACCGCACGTTTAGAATCGCGCACTGCTGAAGCAAATCAAGCTCGCACAGAAGCTGAACTTGCCAAGCAACAAGCAGAGCTTGCGAAACAACAGGCAGAAGAATTACAGCGTCAAATTTCTGAGTTGAATGCTAAAGCAACAGATAGGGGCTTAGTGGTAACTCTTGGTGATGTGCTGTTTGAAACTGGTCGTGCCGAGTTAAAAGATAACGCAATGAATAATCTTAGCAAGCTCGCCACATTTCTTAATAAACATACAGATCGTAGCGTAATCATTGAAGGTCACACTGACAGTACCGGTGCTGAAGATTATAACCTTGGTCTGTCGCAACGCCGCGCCGATTCAGTGAAATCCTTTTTGTTAAATCAGGGTATTGCCGGAAATCGTATTGTTGCCACGGGTAAGGGTGAAGGTTCACCTGTAGCCGGTAATGACTCGGCAGGTGGTCGTCAAATGAATCGTCGTGTTGAAGTTATTATTGCAAATCCTGCAACAGACGCTAAATAAGTTCATGCACTATGGGTTACTCGTTCTTTAGCTTCGCGTTAAACGAACGAGTACCCTTTACGATTATTTTTGGAGAACATTATGAGTTTAGGAACGATTTTATTAGTTATTTTGATTTTGGCTTTGGTTGGGGTTATTCCTACCTGGTCTCACAGTCGCAGTTGGGGTTACGGTCCTAGTGGTGGCGTAGGTTTATTGCTTATCGTTATTGTAGTTCTGTTGTTAATGGGGCGGCTATAAAGGATGTATTTCTTTGCCAACCCTTTTTACAAAAATATTTAAATAAAAATCAGTTAGCCTCTTTGCTGGTACGCCCTTGTTTGAATATGGCGGTGATGGGAACGGTAATTTTCTTACTTGCTGGCCCATTGTAAAAAGCTGCAGCCTTTTGGGCTTGCAGCTTTTTTATTGTTGACTCAATTAAATTTTTCTTAATTCGGCGTCTTATGCTTATCCATTTAATTAATTGCTGTAAATTTCTTAATTACTACACTGCCTGACTAGTTTCCTCTGCTTGATGAATTAGCGAATATCACTCATTAGCCGAATCATTTCTTTTTTAACTACGCTATAACATTCACACACTTTTGCTTCTACCGCTTTTCTATTCAGTACAGCCATATGTCCGCGACGATAGCTAATACAGCCAGCACTTTGCAAAATTCCGGCGGCCTGGGTGATACTTTCGCGGCGTACTCCGATCATGCTGGCAACTAGTTCTTGAGTCATGACTAACTCACGGTCTGGAATGCGATCGACGGTTAGCAGTAGCCACCGGCATAGCTGTTGTTCTACTGAATGGTGGCGGTTGCAAACGGCGGTTTGAAACATATGGGTCATGAGCCCCTGTGTATAACGCAGCAGCAAACGTTGTAAGAAACCGGCGCGATTGAATTCTTCTTTGAGGGCTAGGCGTTCCAATCGATACGCATGTCCAGCAGTTTGCACCACCGCTGAACTTGGCGTGGTGTTTCCACCCATAAAGAGTGAGACCCCCAGCATACCTTCATTCCCGACACCCGCCATTTCGGAAGATGCGCCGGCTTCAGTGACATAGTGTAATGAAATGATAGCGGTGGTCGGAAAATAGGCGTAGCGCAATTGTTCATTGGGTTCATAGAGCATATCGCCCAAGCGAAGGGGAACCAACTCTAACCGCGGCGATATACGCGCAAATTCTTCTGCGGTTAAGGCTGCTAATAAATGGTTCTGCAGTGGGTTGTGATTAAGGATTGGTTGCATTGTCATCCTTTGTAGAAGCTTTGGTCTGACTTTGATTCATGTCTTTACATTCAATACCTATGCCGCGATAACCAATAAAACGGCTTGACTGATTAAACATGGGTTCGCCGCTCACACGATAATGTTGTTCTGTCCCATCTGTATTAACGCGGCTAAAAGCAAAATCAATAAACGGTTGACGTGCGGCAATACGCTCTTGTAATAGTTTGCGTTCGGCTTGATTCCAGCCTGCATCAGAGGCGTCGGCATTACCTATCATGCCGTCAACTTTAATGCCTAGCATTTCTAATACCGGACCAGAAACTTTGGTGAAGTTTTCATTTTCGTCTTGTTCCCAATACCAGTCAGAGGCAAGTTCAGTAAGGCTGCGAAAGCGCGCTTCGCTCTCACGCAATTCAGCGGTACGCTCAGCAACGGTTTCCTCCAATAATTTGCTGTAATCTTCCAATTTTTTATACAGCATGCGCACTTCCAGCATGTTATGAATGCGTGTTTTTACTTCGACTAAATCAAATGGTTTGCTGATGAAATCTTTCGCACCCGCTTGCAGCGCACGCAGTTTATGACCGGGTTGAGCCGTTAATACAATCACCGGCAGATAGCCATCGCTGTCAATCGTTTTAAGGCTTTCCATTACCTGGAAGCCATCCATGACCGGCATTTGTAAATCGAGCAAAATGAGTTCGTAATGGTGTTTGCGATGCCAGGAGCAAACCACCGTCGGGTCCATAGTGGAGTTGACACAGCTATAACCCGCGTCCCCCAATAATTGCTCAAGTAACTGCACATTGGCTTGTTGATCATCCACGATCAATATGCGTGCGTTAAGGATGTCTGCGGCGGTGAGTTTCATGCTTTATTCTCTTGTGTTGTGATTTCTGGATTCTCTTGGTTGATAGTGTGATCGATTGACCGTTTAATGTCGTGGGTTCGGGTTCATGTTTAAGCTCCATGTTTTTTCAGTGATTTTACCGTGGTTGCGTCGGCAAATTTTAAGGCTACATCTAACGTTTGCATAAATTCGTCGACTCTAATCGGTTTAGTTAAGTAGCGAAAAAACCCGGCTTGTAGACCTTTTTCGATATCTCGTGGAATAGCATTAGCGCTCAGTGCTATTACCGGGATATGAGAGGTTGTCAGGTCTTTGCTAAGTAATTTTAATGCTTCAATGCCACTAATTCCGGGTAAGTTAATATCCATCAAAATTAAATCAGGCAACATTTCGCGGGCAAGTGCTACACCACTGTGACCATCGCGTGCAGTGAATAAGCGAATATCCCGACGCCGTGCAATGAGGTCCTCCACTAACATTAAATTAGCGGGGTTATCTTCTACATAAAGCAGGGTGCGCAGGGATGTCCCGGTAGTCGCTTCTGATTGGAAATAGACCGGCTCTAATGCGCCGATCTTTGCCTTTTCAGACGTTAAATTTAATTCAATCCAAAAAATACTTCCTTTGCCAACAGTACTATCCAGGCCTATAGCACCACCCATTAATTCAATGAGTCGTTTGGTCATTACCAGGCCTATACCAGTGCCTTCCTCCGCTTTGGATTCTTGTCCCAGGCGATTGAATGGCTGAAACAGTTGCGCAATTTTTTCGGGAGATAGACCCTCGCCGTTGTCTGCTACGGTGATGCGCAAGCGCCCCGGTGTATGTTCTGCACAGGTTAAAACCACCTTGCCACCAACGCTATTATATTTTATGGCATTGGAAAGCAGGTTGATAAGCACTTGCTTTACTCGTGTATGGTCAGCGAATACCCGGTACAAAATATCAAAATGCGGAAAGCTAACGATGATGCCACGTTTCTGCGCTTGAGGCTCGATCATGGTTGCACATTCCTGCATCACTTCCGCAAGTGATACGGGTTCCATTGACAGCGATAATTTACCCGATTCAATTAACGCAAGGTCGAGAATTTCATTAATCAAATCTAATAAATACCAGCCAGCTTGTAAAATCTGATCCAGGCTACGCTTTTGCATCGGCGATGGAGTAGGGCTGCCCGATTCAATTAATTGTGCAAAGCCCAAAATGGCACTTAGCGGTGTGCGCAATTCATGGCTCATACTGGATAAGAAATCCGATTTGGCGAGGTTAGCTTTTTCAGCAACCGATTTCGCCATTTCCAGTTCAACATTATTTTCTTCGAGCACGCGATCTAAACGTTTGCGTTCGGTAACATCACGCGCGGCGGCGAACACGCCCTGTAAGTTTCGGTCGCGGTCATAAAATGTGGTCGCGTTATAGGAAACATTTGTTTGTTTGCCATCGCGCGCGCGCGCGGTGAGCTCGTAGTTGGTTACTTTATTTTCTCTAAGAACACGCTTTATGCCAGCTTCAGCGCGCTCCGGATCGGTAAAATAATTTTTGAAGGGGGCACCGATTAATTCGTCACGGGTACAGCCTGTCAGTTCTTCCATCTGTCTGTTTACGTCGCTAATAATCCCGGCAGGGTCGGTTGTCATGAGCGCATCAATGTTAGATTCAATCAGTGAGCGTGTATAAAATTGCTGATCGCGTAAACGTTGATCCAGCTTTTTTTGTTCCTCTTCAACTTGTTTGCGCGCGGTGTTATCCGTGCCTATTAACAGGTAACCAATAATTGTTTCTGCGGCATCGCGCAGTGCGGTAACTGATACTACTGCGGGAAGGCGGCTGCCATCTTTGCGGATATAAGTCAGTTCATAAATATCTTCAATACCGCGTGAGGCTTTGAAGACCAGCGCTTCAAAACCAGGCGTAATACTGGTTTCCAGTTCGATACTTAATGTGGCAGCACGAGCAATAACTTCCAGTGGATCGGAAATATCTGCCGGGGTAATTTTATTCATAACATCTGCTGCTTGGTACCCCAGCATGCGCTCTGCACCCACGTTAAAAATTTGTATGACGCCCTGGGCATCAGTTGCGATACTGGAAAAATTCGCACTGTTAAAAATAGCGCGTTGCAATGCACCCTCTTCAAGCAAGGTCTCTTCTCGCTGTTGTACTATGGAGTATGCTTGCTGCAGCTGTTCGTTTAGCGCTTCCTGCGTATCTAGTAATTGTTTGGTTTCCAGATGAACTAAATTTTTAATTTGCTGCTGGCTATTGCGAAAAATAAAATAGACAAATGTTGCTGCAAATAATATTACAAACAAACTAGTGAAAATAATAATGCCAAACAGGTGTCGCATTTGTGATTGAAAAGCAGTGTCGTATTGTTTAAATGCGGCCTCTTCAATTTCTATAAAACTTTTCATTTCAGTGCGAATAGCATCCATTACATCGCTATTGCTTGCATCGCGAGCGGCAGTAATTGCGGTGCTTATTTTATCGCTATGAGCTAGCTCAATAAGCTCTTCCATGTGAGTCAATTTTATTTCAATAAGAGGCGTAACAATGTTCAGATGAGCTTGAGCTGCGGGAATTTTCGCTAACTGGTGCAATTGTTTTAATTGAAGATTCACACTCTCACGCAAGTCTGTAAATGACTGTAAAAATGTTTCATTACTTGTTAATAAAAAACCGCGCAAATCCGTTTCGGCCCCTCGTAATGTCGAAACCAGGCTATGTGAATTATTTAATACGATAAAAGTGTGTTGACGCATTTCGGCAGCACTTTTAAGTTGCCAAAAGAATGTAAATAATGTGGCTACGCTGACTACCACTAAAATTAGAGCGCTTATTAACCAAATCGCGAGCTTTGGATTATTTTTCATTTATAGGTGTGCTCAAGTTTGGTAACTTTTGATTGTGTCGTTGTTTTATGTGCCAGTCTGTGTGTTACCTCACATAGAGTCCGTGGATGAGTAATTAGTTTAAAGCCGCACTATTTCATGATCTCTATATCGTTAAGAAATAAGGAATACACGGATCTGTGTGTGTTCGCGCACCGATATGCCAGTGGCCTGGGCTCAATCTTAGCTACCGGGGTTTATAAGAGCCTCGATAACGAAATGTTATTTATTGCTGCTTGCTGGCCAAAATTGGAGAGAACAACATGTTAGAAACTATTGCAATTATCTTACTTATTTTATGGGCGCTAGGACTTGTCTCATCTTTTACTGTAGGTGGTTTCATCCACATATTATTAGTTGTCGCAGTCATTATGATATTGGTGAGAGTTATCCAGGGCAGAAAGCTTTAATTAAAAGCTCGCGATAACTTGATATTGATCAAGCGAATGTCAGTTTATTGAATGGTATGGCAATGACGTTTTGAAGGGTTTCTTCGTTACGTCATGCCATATTTTTTGTTTGTGCTTGCGGTAATTTTTGCGCAGCGAAATCAAATGCCACATCCAATGTATCCAAAAATTCATTCACGCGGATGGGTTTAGTGAGATAGCGAAAAAATCCTACTTTAAGCCCATTTTCGATATCGTGCGGCATAGCGTTAGCGCTCAGCGCTACTACAGGAATATGTTGCGTTGCAAGATCTTTATTTAAAATTGCCAATGCATCAATACCGCTAATATCAGATAAATTAATATCCATTAAAATCAAATCCGGTTGTGCTAAACGCGCGAGCTCAACGCCGCTATTGCCATCCCGCGCGGTTAACAAATGAATGTCGGAGCGCTTGGCGATAATTTCTTCAATCAACATTAAATTTGCTACATTGTCTTCAATATAAAGTAGCGTGCGCTTTGGCCCAGTGGGTTTAACCAGACGAGCAATTTTTTGATTTTCAGGTGTCTCGTTAATTTCGTGTTCTTGCTTCGCAATACCAAGGTCAATCCAAAATTGACTGCCTTCGCCCTCAATGCTTTCTACACCGATTTTACCGCCCATGAGTTCGACCAATTTTTTCGTTACCACCAAACCAATACCAGTGCCTTCCTCTTTGCCATTTTCTTGCCCAAGACGATTGAACGGCTGGAATAATTGCGAAATTTTTTCAGCTGATAAACCTTTGCCGGTGTCTTGAACACAGATACGGAGTTGCTCTGGACTAGTTTCGTGGCAACTTACCTTAACTTCACCTTGTTCTTTATTATATTTAATGGCATTGGAAAGCAGGTTAATGAGCACTTGTTTCAGTCGCGTATGATCGGCATTTACTAAGGCATATTCACCTTTTGGAAATTCGAGTTTGATGTTGCGATTGAGCGCCTGGGGCTCAATCATGGTTTCACATTCCAGCATAAGGTCAGACAGCGCAACAGGCTCCATTGATAGCGAAAGTTTTCCTGACTCAATCAAGGTGAGATCGAGAATTTCGTTAATCAAATCCAGCAAATACCAACCCGCTTGAAGAATTTGCTCCACACCTCTCTTCTGTGGCACTGTTGGCGGAGGTGTGCTGCCATCTATTAATTGGGCAAACCCTAGAATTGCATTTAAAGGTGTGCGCAACTCATGACTCATACTTGACAGGAAATCTGATTTGGCGAGGTTGGCTTTTTCTGCTAAATATTTTGCTTTTTTTAATTCGATATTATTGTCGAGTAATGCCTGATCCAGTTGCTTACGCTCGGTAATATCCACCAGCATATTGATACCGCCGATTAATTTTCCGCGGTTATCACGCAAGGGTGTCGGGTGAGCTTTAAACCAAACGCGGGACCCGTCCGGACGTTCGGCAATAGCCTCGGCACCGTAAATAGGCTGGTTAAATTTAAGCGCAAGTGCCATAGGGCATTCATCGTGTGGCAGTGGGGCTCCGTCGGTGCGAAACAGTTTCCAGCTAATACACCAATGATCGCTACCCAGCTCGGGTGTGCGGCCTGAAAATTCCACGGCAGCCTGGTTGAAATGGGTCAGGCAACCCTTGGCATCAGTGGTGTAAATCGCTACGGGTAAAGCATCAATAACACTGCGTAAATGGCGTTCGCTATCCAGTAATGTTTCTTCTGTTCGCTTGCGTTCAGTAATATTGTTGAGCAGCACCGCAACCCTTCGGCTTTGCGATTCACCAATCCGGCAAGCGTAGACATCGAACCAGCGGTCTAGGGTTTGTACCTCATTCATAAAGCGAACGGGTTCACCAGTTTTGGCAACCTTATCGAAAAGTTCAAACCATTGCGCATCGAAATCAGGCGCGAGTTCAAGGATGCATTTACCTTCTGCTTCGTGCAATCCGGTTTGTTTTTCGAACGAAGGGTTTACTTCTAAAAAACGGTAATCTACGGGTTTTTCGTTTTGGTAAACGAGTTCGATTGCGCAAAACCCTTCATCAATTGAATTAAATAAATTGCGGTAGCGATCTTCAGATTCTCGCACTACGGCTTCAGCTAATTTTCGCGCAGCGACGTTACGCAATACGCCAGTGAAATAACGTTGCCCCCCCAGATGCATTTCGCTCACGGCAATTTCCATTGGAAAAGTATCGCCATCGCGAGTGCGACCTCTTACTTCATGGACAAGACCACTCGCACGGGCTTCAGGACTGGCATTGTAATATTCGAGGGAGCCTTGGCCGTTGTGCAGATCCGGAACTAACACGCTAAATTTTTTGCCGATCAGTTCATGAGCTGAATAGCCAAACATTTTTTCAGCTGCAGGATTTACCGTTTCAATCCGGTTGGTATAAGCATGAAAGGTGATGATGCCATCCAGCACTGTGTTAACAATCGATTGAACCAGCTGGGTGCTATCGTGCAGTGCTTGCGTTGCTAAATGTTCGGCGCTGACATCGCGAAATACCAGTACGGAACCAATCACATTATGCTTCTGATCGCGAATCGGCGCGCAGCTGTGAGAGATAATGCGTTCGCTGCCGTTGTGAAGATTTAAGATGGTGTGATTGTCTGCTTTTGAGCTGTCTTGTAAAAATAAATCCAGCACAGGAGTGCTAATGGGTTCACGTGTTTCTTTGCTGACAATTCGAAATATTTCGTCTATCGGTTGATTAATTGCTTGCTCTTGCGTTCGTCCCGTCAGTTGCTCTGCGACGTGATTCATTAACGTGACTTTGCTGTCGGCATCAGTTGCGATAACGGCATCGGCGATAGAGTTGAGCGTAACTTCTAATTTTTTTTCACTTTGTTGTACTGTTAGATAGGCAAGATTGAGTTGTTGATTTAGTGCTTCCTGAGTGTCGAGTGATAATTTGGTTTTGACATGGGTTAATTTCAGTAACCGCTCGCCTATGATGCGATAGGCTCCGTAAGTAAATCCCTGTGCAAATAACAGCATAAATACGCTAGCGCAAGCAATTAACGTAAACAAAAGCCCCATAGTAGTTTGGAATTGGCTGTCGTACCGATTGAGTTCCGCGTTGCCAAAGTGCGTTAATTGATTTATTTCTACGCGTATTAAATCCATTAAACGTTTGCCTTCGTGTTTGCTCTGTGCAGTGACGAGGGCATTGGAATCCTGGGTGCGTTTTATGGTATTAAGTTGTTCCAGGTAGGCTAATTTTGCTTCTACCAGAGGGCGTGTGGCAGTAATGTAAATATCTAAAGCGGAGTTATCAGTGAGTTGCTGCAGTTGTTGCAGATCATGTGTAATGTCACTGCGTATGTCGGCATAGGATGCCAGGTAACTTTCATCACCCATTAACCAAAATCCACGGGCACCGGTTTCTGCTTCTGTTAGTCTATGGAGCAATGACTGAGCGGTATCCAGTAAAAGTAAAGTCTGTTTGCGTTTGATATCAGTGGTTTTTAGTTGGTTGAAAAACCAAAACAAAGTCGCCGCTAACAATAAAACTATTAGGGATGGAGCAGTAAACCAAATCTTGGATTTACGGATTTTGTCAAATTTCTTAGCCAACTTTTCCTCCAACCTGACGTCCGTCGATAGTGTTATTGGGTATTTGGGGTTGAATAGTGCGGATTACCGCCTGACTATAAAACGGATTTAATCTTGCTTAGCGATTTTTTCAGCCGATACATAAGAGGATTGGTGGTGCTGTCGTATTGTCTATTTTAAACATTAAAATGAAAAGTAAAATTATTCTTAAAAGTAAAAAATTAGATTAAATCGGTAATTTTTTGGTGGCGTTAAAGGCTAGTGCCACATCGATGGTCACCATAAATGTACTAATATTGATCGGTTTAGTCAGGTAGCGAAAAAGCCCGGCCTTCAACCCTTTTTCAATATCCCTGGGAATAGCGTTAGCGCTCACGGCAATAACAGGAATATGTGCGGTAAGTGGGTCTTCCGCCAAAACTCTAAACGTGTCTATCCCATTCATGCCTGGCAGATTCATATCCATCAAAATAATATTGGGTTGCGCTTTGCGGGCGAGATGAATACCCGTATTTGCATCTACAGCAGTGAGTAAGCGCAGATCAGGCCGGCGTGCGATAAGATCTTCTACTAGCATTAAATTAGCAGGGTTATTTTCCATGTACAGCAGCGTATGTTGTGTTGAATCCTTTTTAAAATCTTCCTCCAGGTTAGCTTGAGATTGATCCGTCACCAGACAAGTTTGCGCTGCCTCTGTCAGATTTATTTCTATCCAAAATTTACTACCTTGACCAAGGACACTTTCTACTCCAATTGCTCCACCCATTAACTCGCTCAGGCGTTTCGTCATTACCAAGCCAATGCCTGTACCTTCTTCTCCACCGGTGTCCCGACCAAGGCGATTGAATGGCTGAAATAGCTGATGAATTTGTTCCGAGCTTAAGCCCTCGCCGCTGTCCTCCACATAAATGAGTAAATGCTCTGCCGATTGCTTAACGCAGCTGACTACCACTGTGCCATTTTTTTTGTTGTATTTAATTGCATTGGAGAGCAAGTTGATAATGACTTGTTTTAGCCTGGTGTAATCAGCGCTGACATAATGCACGATGTCCATTTGCGGAAAATGTAAAGTAATTCCCCGGCTTCTTGCTTGTGGCTCAATCATGGTTTGACAATCGTGAAGCACGTCTGCCACCGAGACAGTTTCCATCGACAGAGAAAGTTTGCCTGACTCGATGAGTGCGAGATCAAGCAGTTCATTGATCAGGTCCAGCAAATACCAACCCGCTTGCAGAATTTGATCCAGGTGCTTTTTTTGCGGTGAGGTTAGGGGTGGAGTGCTGATCTCGATTAATTGTGCAAAACCTAAAATGGCATTTAAGGGGGTACGCAATTCGTGACTCATATTGGATAAGAAATCAGATTTAGCGATGTTGGCTTTTTCCGCTGCAGCAATAGCATGCTCCAGATGATTATTCTTTTGCTGCAGTAGCTCATCGAGCAGCATTCGCTCCGCTGCGGCTTTTTTGCGTTCACTAATATCGCTCATTACCATGCGCAATAAAGGTGTCCCCTCAGGATTTTTGTCATAGGTTGATGCCAAGGAGGCCCAGAAACTTGTGCCATCACCATTTAACATGCGTAACTCACACGACTGTGGATCCGTTAATTCAAGCAGTAATTTGCGATGTAAATAGTAGGAGTCTTGGTCTGCTTTCACAATAAAGCGCGAGAGGGGTTGTTTTACCAGTGCCGTACGATCGCAACCTAGTAAACGTGCGGCCATCAGATTGGCCTCGATAATCATGCCTTGCTCATCAAGCGTGCAGTAACCTACCGGGGCAAGGTCATAGAGATCAAAGTAGCGTATACGCGCGGCATCCAACTGCCATTGGGTGCGGCGCAGTTCCTCGTTCTGCATTTCAAGTTCAATCTGATGCACTTGCAATTGATGCATCATCTTTAGCATGTTGCCCGGAGATAAATCCTCCAGGGTTTCGGGCGATAAAACCATTTTCTCAAAAGTACTTTGGTCAACATTTCGCAGCGATTGCTTTAAGTTGACTAACAAAGGATCGAGGTCGTCTTTATCCTGGTGTGGCATTTAGGGCTCCTGATTTTCAATAGCCTGCATGGGGGTAAGCTGCTCTGCTCTCGCCACGGCTAACATCTGCTCATTGAGAACGCGGAGCGCTTCACGGATACGCATCATCTCGGTGATGTCGACGAAAGTAATGACCGCACCTTCAATCACATTATCCAGTGTGCGGTAGGGCAAAATCCGCAGGGTGTACCATTCGTGGCTGATGGTTTGGACATCAACTTCTTTGGGCTGCAGTGTCTTTAGTACTTCTTTTATATCGACTACCAGGTTTTGGTAATTAATCAGGTTGGAAACAATGTGACCTACTGGTCGCCCCACGTCGCCGGCAATCAGATTGATAATTAGAGTGGCGGCAGGTGTGAAGCGTAAAATGCTCAGGCTGTGATCGACAAAAACAGTCCCTATACCAGTGCCCGCTAATAAGTTGTTCATGTCGTTGTTGACGCGGGACAAATCGGTAACTTTAGTCTGTAGCTCAGTATTTACAGTGGCTAATTCTTCATTGATTGACTGCAACTCTTCTTTAGAGGTTTCGAGTTCCTCGTTGGTAGATTGCAGTTCTTCGTTGATGGATTGCATTTCTTCATTGGAAGATTTTAATTCTTCGTTAGAAGTCTCCAGTTCCTCGTTGGCGGCATAGAGATATTCTTCCTTGGCTTGTAACTCTTCATTCAATTCTGCAATTTGTGCCACATTATCTTTACCTTCATTGCCAGTAGTGTTTAAGAGTGCTGATGCGTAGGAAACCGACTGAATCACATCCGGTGCTTCTTCCAAAATCACTAAAAACAATGGCGAATCTAGTGCCGCTGCGGCTATCGGGGAAACGGTGACATTAACGGGAGTAAAATGGCCGTTGGTTTTAACGCGTAAATTAGCGAGTTTGATGTGCTCTCTATTGCCCGCAGCTTTATACAAAGCGGTGGTCAGCTCATGCTTCAATCCTTCACGCGCCATTTTTAAAATATTATTGATACCCGCCTCGCCAGGCGCTGGCTCTAGATACATCCCGGTGCGGCCGTGTAAATAAAGAATATCGCCCTGGTTATTAACGAGGGCACAGGCTACATCGATTTGCTTTAATAGCGCTTGTTCGGTTATCTCGCGCAACGAGACTTTGGAATTAAGCATTTTTTCACCCAGGGTATTGGTTGAGCCTAATACGGGTATCCTGTCTTTTGCCATGGTCGGGGGTAAAAAGCGATTGAGTGCAGCACGTTTAGCACCTTGAAAATCTTCCTTACGTTGGAACAATTTGGCTTTGCGATCCAGCGTGGTAAATAAATTAGCAAACTCACCTAGCGTTTCCGAAGTGCCGAGAAATAGCATGCCCTCGGGGTTTAAAGCGTAATGAAATAGGGTGATGACTCGCTTTTGCAAATCTGCGTTCATATAAATTAAAAGGTTGCGACAACTGATTAAATCGATTTTGGAAAAGGGTGGATCTTTAATGAGATCGTGGGCAGAAAAAACCAACATATCGCGGATATTTTTATGAATGCGATAAGCGCTACCATCAGGTTCTGCGGTAAAAAAGCGCGCTAGTCGCTCGGGCGTTATATCGTCGCTAATACTGGCGGGATAAACTCCGGCGCGCGCCGTGGCAATGGCGTGACTGTCAATATCAGTGGCAAAAACTTGTATCTTGTAATTTTTTTTGAGTGCTTCTAGTCGCTCTTGTAACAAAATGGCGATTGAATAGGCCTCTTCCCCCGTGGAGCAGCCAGTGGACCAGGCACGGATAATAGCGCCGGTGGGTTTGCCCTCAAACAGCTTGGGAATAATTCGTTGCTCCAGCTCCACAAAGGTGTCGGGGTCGCGAAAAAAACTGGTCACGCCAATCAGCAAATCGCGAAATAATGCTTCCACTTCCGTCGGTGCTTGCTGTAAATACTTTACATAGGCATCAATGGAAACAATTTGGTGGACCGCCATGCGCCGTTCAATTCTGCGGCAAATAGTGCTGGGTTTATACTGCGAGAAATCGTGTGTGGTTTGTGTGCGCAGTAAAATAAAAATTTTCTTTAGGGCATTCTCGCTAAGGTGTAACGCATTGGTAGCAAGCCCTGATGGTCTGTGAAACGCATGGCTAACGTAGGCAATGAGTTGAGCAGGCATGGCGGTCGGGGTAAGCTCATAATCCACTAAGCCTGTAGCAATAGCGCTGCGGGGCATGCCATCAAATTCACTGGCCGCAATGCTTTGCACCATAATCATTCCGCCTTCTCCCTTGATTGCGCGAACCCCCAAGGTACCATCGCTACCGGTACCGGATAAGATAATGCCAATTGCGCGCTCCTGTTGGTCTTGCGCAAGGGAGCGAAAGAAAAAATCAATGGGCAGGCGGTGACCCCGTGGGGCGGTTGGATCGAGTAATTGTAATGTGCCGTTTAACAGCGCCATATCGCGATTGGGCGGAATAATGTAAACGCAGTTAGTTTCCACCTTTACGCCATCTTCAACCTCGAATACCTTTAATTGGGTGTAGTGCTGAACCAGTTCGGTAAGAATGCTGTTGTGGTCCGGTGCTAGATGTTGCACCAGCACGAAAGCCATGTCGGGTTGAGTATCTGTAGGTATGCTTGAAAAAAAAGCCTCGAATGCAGCAAGTCCCCCGGCTGACGCGCCAAGGCCTACTATTGGAAAGCGGTTGCGAGAAATTTCGGGATCTGCCACGACTGGCTGGTCAAGTATTACTGGTAAAGTGGATTTTTTATCCTTTTTTTTGATTGGCATGATTTCTAGTTCGAGAATAGCCCGCACGCACGAGCTTGGATTTAAGTAATGTGCAAGTGTAATCGCTTGTTGATTTAAATTCATAAAAATAATTTAAATTTGCGGCGTTAAGAGCCATTATAAAAATTAATAATGGTTTTTATTTTTAAACATCATAAAATTGGCATGGAACTCATTTTGCTTGATTAATTGCATTAAATTTTATGAATCTTAATACCGCGCAGTAAATAGTTCTTATATCAGGTATCTGCTTCGCTTGTACGCAGGCCTGTGAGAATTGGCGTTCAGGGTTCGGTTGGGAATGGTAAGAAAAGATATGGTGAAGGTAGTTACCTGATTAAGCTTCCATCAAGATTGCATTAGGCTTGAGTGCGGTTGGCCGTAAGCTGGGTAATGGCGAGCGTGGTGCATAAAATGATATCGCGTTGCACACCACTTGGGTCTCTATGTTTTCGAAAAAGTTGACCCAATCAAAAGTCAGAGAAAACCTAGGTCAAGGTTGTTTATTTTTTTGTCCAAGATACCCATTATTTTTTTATTGAAACTATTCTGTTGTTATTACCTGGCAGTTTTTATTTTATTTGATTTTTTTATTCTATTTTATGTATTTACGAGTTTATTTACTAAATTAAATCAATGTGGCCATTTTCTATTCTGACGCGATCTCCTATTTGCAAGTCTTCAATCTCCTCATATTCAAATTGTAAGGTATCACCGTTGTCAACATTCACGGTAATACGATAAATTTCACGATCGCTTTCATTGCGTCGTTCAATTTCATTGCCTGCTACAGCGTTATCAACTGCACCAACACCCGTGATTATTTCACGGCCACTATCACTGACCATCTGCTGCCCAACCACGCCACCCACTATGACTGCTCCCTCAGAGCTATGGGCATTCACTACAAACATTTCTATATTGCTGACCTGTCCCTGATCGCTGCCATAATGTTTTCCGTGCCGGGGAGCTTTGTGGATTTTTTGTTTGTGATGGGGCTTATGCTTATGCTGATTGTTTGCATGAATGTGGCATCCCGTTAACAGGGTCAGCCCCATAACACAACTTAATAAGATAGCGATATAATTTTTCATGTAATTATTTCCGCAGTGAATATCAGTAGTGAAACACAGCAGTAAAAAAAGTTGAGTGTTGGAGTATGGGGGCACCTGCATTTTTTATCTGTCCTCTGGCGCACGCAGCGTTTTGGCTGTTGCCCCCAATTCAATGTCGCATGAATCCTTTTCAAGATTTTCTTACAAACATACATAATGCAATGATGTGATTTTTTCACGCGCGGGAGCACCACTAATTAACGGATATTGTCATTGAGTTAAGCGAAAATTAATTATCGGTCAGTCTTAGCTGACTTCCGTTAATTTAATTGAGAAGGATAATTCAACATGAAATTTACAAAAACCAAACGCCTGTTTATTGCTACCGCATTAATGCTGGCAACCAGCACACTTTCAGAGGCTGCCACTGTAACTGTTGCTGGTGGCGTCATATTTTATGTTTCCTATGATGATTTGGATCTGCCTGGCGGCATCAGCGGGAATAACAATATTACGCAGGTAGTTGCTACGGCAGGTGTCACGAAAAAGCCAGCGCGATTTATGAACCCACTCATTGAATGCGAAACTTTCTTGAGTGTTTGTTAAGCTTTACTTTTTTCTACCGCTTTTCTTCCATAATACCAATTAAATTACCATCAGGATCTCTAAGAAAGCCCATCCAAAGCTCATGATCGGGAAGCTTTGCAGTCATTTGTGGCTCACGCTCAGTTGTAGCGCCACGAGCAACAATTGCAGAAAAGACTGCATTTAAATTATTTACTTTGAAATATAACGTTGAATTTCCACCGACAATTCCAGCACCTTGCGGAATACTCAGCATGATTCGAATTGAACCTGCACTTAGAAAAGCTAAATCAGGAGAAGGGCTAAATAAAAAATGTAAACCGAGAACATCACGATAGAAAGGTAAAGCAACCGAAACGTCATTAACCGTAATTGCAATTTGTCCAATTTCAGATAGCTTGTGTTCCATATTTTTCTCCTATTGGCTAGCTTAACGTTAAGCTCATCTGCAGTTTGTAAGTTGATTTTTTTTGGAATACTTTTGCGCAACAAAATCACAAAAAAGCGACTTACAAACTGGCGAGCGCGCGAAGCGCACGGTGCTTAAGCGCTATGCATTTACTTCTTGGTCCTGCACTTAATAAAAATACTAACCGTGCCGTATTCGTAAGAAATATATTTTTTCTCTAAAAAATTAGAGCCAAAAAACGCTCATGCGAATTAAAGTTTTATCTGAAAAGCTTCAGCGGGATTCAGTACAAAAATTTGCGCTAAATCGTCCGAAGTAAAGCCTGCGCTTTTCAATGCTGGAATTAAATTTGTCATCAAGGGAGCAAACGAATTAAATTTTCCGCCGTTTGGTTCAGCAGCGGTATACCAACCGGCATCCTGAGAGACAAGTAGTTTGTTCAAATGCCCCGCCGTTTTTACTCGGGCAATTAAGTCTACATATTTTTGAGTTTGATCAGGATGATAGCCATCGTAAGAAATCCATGCGCCGTGAGCTAAGGCCTGTTGATGAGTTTGAAAGTCTTCTTCATTTTGAGCGTGTATCCAAACCCATCTATTGGTGCAAACACCAGCTTCTGTTAAAAGTTTTACTTGATCCAATGCCGACTTGCCGTTAAAACCTGGTTTCACTTCTTTCCAAGGCCCCACATGGCAACCAATCACCATACCGCTTTTTTTATGAGTCAATATTGCAGCTTTCAACAGTTTAGTTTCGCCAGTTGTTAAAGAGCCACCACCTACACCAATCTTAATCATTCCGGGCTTTATGCCCGTGCCATCAATTCCATTTTGCCATTCATTAATCCATTTTTCTGACAAGGCCTCAGCACTCATGCTGTCAAAATAATCGGGTTTAAATTGCAAATCTGCTGATAAATAAGCGCCAGTAGTCGTTACTATTTTCATTCCGCTAGCAATCGACAAGGCTTTGAGTAATTGCGGATTGCGGCCAAGACCCACAGCGGTACAATCAATTAAGGTTTTACACCCGAGCTTTTGTATTTCTGTTATGTGCGGCAGGACAGTTGCGACAACTTTATTCATATCCAACGAAAGTGGATTTTTCAGTTGTTCTGAATAGGGTCGTATATCGGCAAATAAATGCTCGTGAGTCAGAGTAAAGCCCATATCCGATGCTGGCTGCGCACCAAGCACTGACATAAAGGTTTTGTTTGTTAATGCAGTATTGGAAGATTTTTTTAACTGTCCACATGAAGTCAGATAAAAACCTGCAACTCCACCCAATCCTGCTTCGATAAAAGACCTGCGCTTCATTGCTCAATCCCCTTATTAGATATAGTGAATAATTATTTTTTAGTAAGCTTCAGTGATAATTTGTTGCCTTTATTAACGGGCCGCTCATCAATTTTACGGTATGGTAATTCGATTTTTCATATTTTAACGCATGAATTAGCCACGCCACGAAGCGGCGTCGGCTTGAATGAATTGTTAGGCCATAGACTTCTAGGCACGAACCGCCGCTTCGATTTCGGCAATATCGATCTTCTTTTGCTTCATCATCGCCGCGATCGCCTTGGTAGTCACATTCTTGTCAGCCCTCAAAGTCAATTCTGTCAGCCGCCTCGGGAAAACCTGCCATGACACTCCGTAGCGATCCTTTAGCCAGCCGCAGTGACTTTCCTCGCCGCCATTTGTGGTTAGTGCTGCCCAAAGCCTATCGGTCTCTGCCTGATCGTCCGTCTCGACCGAAATCGACACTGCCTCGGTTAGGGTGAACATCGGTCCTGCATCGAGTATCTGATAAGGCACCCCGCCCAGCGTGAAGTCAATTAGCCAGGAAGCACCATCTCCGGAGATATCGAAGGTCGCTTCGATCCGGCTTCCCGGAATCAGAGTGCAGTAAAACTCTGCGGCCTCACGACCACGACCGTCGCGGAACCAAAGGCAGGTGCGTATGGAACTAGTCATCGTATTGCTCCTCGTGTGGGTAGATTGATTACAATTTTATATGTGATGGTGAGAGAAAAAAAAGAGTGGTGCCATGCATAAAATTCAAATGTTGACACCACAGTCGCTTTGTTATGCGCAATTGTAACACCACTGAAGCATTCCCGAAAAACCAACAACCACACCAGCAACCAATGACAGCATAGTACAAGTGTTTTTGATGCTGGGATCCGCAAAATATTTAAGATAATAAAAATTTATAATGTAACCGGTAATAATTACTGCAAACAAAATCTTACTCATACAAATGGATACGATTGCTCCGCAGCCAAGAAATACGCCGCCAGCCGATGTTTGCAACCAATTTGAATGAGTTAAATGCTTATTTTTCCATAGAGCTCCAGCTATAAAAGCGCTACAAACCAAAATAGAAAATAAAATAATTTCGAAATTTAATTTTTGCAATTTTCCAATCCTTACCTGAGCATATTAAAATTTTCAGTAGCAACTATACTAAAAATACATTTATATTCCGTTTTGCATAAGTATGAGTTTAAGAACTATTTGATAATTTGACGGAAAGTTAAACTGATACGCTCACCACTAGTATTAACCTTAGGTATTGCATGAAGCCAAAACTCTTGCATTTCTTGTGACATATAAAGCAAAGAACCACTCTCTAAAGGGTAAAAAAACTCTACAACCGGTTCCAGCTTTGAACGATATGCTATTTCACGCACAGCCCCAAGAGAAACAATTGCTACACCAGTGGCTTTTGCTAATTCCTCACTAGAGTCAGAATGAAAACCCATTGAAGAGTTACCATCAAGATAGTAATTTAGAAGGCAATTATTTGGACGAAAACCAAGCTCTAATTCAATGAGCCCACAAACAGTTTCTAACTCAGGCAGCATTTTTATTTGCTCATAAGATATTTGCGAATAATCATAGGAAACGCCAAAGCTAGCAGTTTTTCTTGCTTTCATACGTTCATCCCAAGTAATTGAATCACGAAGAAACGTGAACAACTCACTAGGATTTGAGACGAATTTTGATTTCAAATATATTGGTGGTTTTTCCATATTCTAAGGTTCTAACGCTCCAATAAACGGTCGAGCGGAAGCGAGATCCGGCGACCGAAGGGAGCGAATTTGATTGGCTTGGTACGCCCAGCATGGGCGTAAACTTATGAGGTGAAAGTCCTCTGTGGGTTGATCACCGTTTGATGAATATTAGACGGTAACCACTAGCGAATGGCAAGTGCTAAATCGCGAGGTTTGGTGCGGAGGAAGCCGCTAGCAAAGCTGTGAGCCGACGTACAGAAATCACATATAAGGCCAACTTCTCTGGGCAAGCGAGCCAAGCATCGCAAAGCCCTTGATCAAAGAGATAAGGTAAATGTGGCGGTTGCATAGTGAAAGTTTACGCTCTTATCTGGGTGGTCCGGCATTCCGGAGATCTGTTTAACAAGCTCTCGTGAAATTAATCAGCTCGGTCGCTGATTCATAAATTAACCTCTACATCATTCGGCCGTCCGGAATGATGAATAAAACGGGATGGAACACGAAAGCGTTTATGCGGGAAACCGTATTGATGATTAAACAGAAGTCAGCAGACGGCATAGTAGCCAAACGCTGTTTTGTAATGAAACAGACACGGTGAAGGCCTGAACCTTAACTCTCGGGATTTAGGTATAACTAACCTAACGAAAACCAACTCAATAGCGTACTGTTATGTTACCGATCCCACATGAAAATCTACTCGAGCAGGTGCTTTCACCTGAAAATCTAAATAGCGCTTGGCAACGTGTGCGCGCAAATGACGGGGCGCCCGGTATCGATAGATTAACCATTGATAAATTTGTCGACCATTTTCGCGTGCAAGGTAAAAGTGTTGTCAATGCAATACGATATGGATGGTATTCACCATACCCTGTAAAGCGCGCCTACATTGAAAAAGAAAGTGGGGGTTTACGTGGTTTGGGACTACCCACGGTGTTTGACCGTGTTATTCAACAAGCGATTGTGCAAATACTCACACCGATTTTCGATCCCATGTTTTCTGAATACAGTTTTGGTTTTAGACCGAACAAATCGCAACACCTCGCGGTGAAGCAAGTTCAGGCGTATGTAAAACAAGGTCGAAAAATTGCTGTCGACGTGGATTTATCAAAATTCTTCGACCGAGTTAATCATGATTTACTGATGACGCTACTGGGAAAAAGGATACGCGATAAATCATTACTAAAGCTCATTGCAAAATATCTGCATGCAGGAAGTGTAGAGGACGATGTATGGTCTGAATATCGAGAAGGTGTGCCGTAAGGCGGTCCTCTCTCACCATTATTATCAAACATTGTACTCGACGTTCTGGACAAAGAACTTGAGCACCGCAAACATGCGTTTGCTCGTTACGCGGATGATTTTATTATTCTCGTAAAAAGTAAAGGTCATGGTGTGCAAGTGTTAGCCAGCATCACTCGCTTTATTGAGCGCAAACTAAAGTTAAAAGTTAACGATCAAAAGAGCGGTGTGAAACCCGTTAACCAATGCAAATTTCTCAGTTTCACCTTTCATGGTAACGCGGTGAAATGGCATGCCGATGCCGAATTAAAATTCAAGTATCGGGTTAAAACGCTGACGGGGAGATCGCGCGGAATATCGATGGAGAAACGCATTAATGAACTCACGATATATTTACGTGGCTGGATAAATTATTTCGGCATTGGGCAAGGAATTCAAAAATGCATAGACCTCGATCAATGGATTTGTCGCAGGTTAAGAATGTGTTATTGGAAAGAATGGCGAAATACGCGTACTAAAATCAGAAATTTATTAAAATCTGGTGTACCTCATGACCTTGCGGTTAGCTGTGGTGCATCGGGAAAAAGTTACTGGCGAAGTGCAAAAACCGAAGGAATAAATCGCGCGCTAACCAATGAATTTTTCGCAGAGAAAGGTTTAATTTCCTTGCGAGATCGATGGGTTGAAATTAATTACGGTTAGGGAACCGCCGAGTGCGGAGCCGCATGCTCGGTGGTGTGGGGAGGGTGAGAGAAAAACTCGTCCTTACCCGATCTAAATATTTTTTACGAATGGCACTATTTTTGATTTCCCAAACCACTGCTCGCCTACGACAAGCTCCGCTGGTGTGCGGAACCAAAAACCGATTTTAATTGGGTCAAAACCTAATGCCCACCTATAGTTAAGTTCATTTGCAGTATCACCAACCAATTCGTGATTTACAAGATAATCGCGTGGCTCTGAAACGCTTTGCAGCCGCACGTCAAAAACAATATTTAGTCCCAAAGCATTTGTATAATTTGAACCATTGACAGCATCTACTATTCCCGTTGGTACTGACTGCCCGTTTGTGAATAATAGACAACCAAAAAGCTTACAAAAATAATTGTATAAATTTCGTGTATCAGTTTTTGAAAAGTTTGGCATAGACTGTCCTAAGTCTATATAACCATCTACAAGTAACGTCTTATAATTTTCTAGCAAATAGCGAAGAAAAATATCAAACTGGTCGTCCCATTTTTGAGATTTTGCTCCATTGCAATAATGGCAAAGTGATTTTTTGAACTTAAGGCTACCCGAGTCGGTAGAATCAATGTATTTCTTTGAAGAAATTATTTTTCCATTGTGATTTTTATCTTCCCAAATTATTAATCGATCTCCTTTTTCAAGCCGACTACGCCCGTACATATCACGCAAGATGCTATGTTTAAAAATGTGCTCGCCGGTTACAGCCTCATTTTTGTTACATATCCAGCAATTTGACACAGACTTTCCTTATATTTAACAGTTTATTCAAATTTGACGGACGTATATCTCCAAACTTAAACATGGAAATATAACTACAAACCTTTCTATAGCAAGTAATAGCTTCCATTGCTAGCGTTAAGTTAACGTGGTGCTTGAGTGATTGTTAGCCATATCCACGCTTAGCACAAAAAGTTGGACACACTTGTGTATTGCCAGCACTATAAAGTAAAGCAGACTCAAGCTCTTTAATAGTTTCAGGTAGATTTTCCTCTATATTTACTACTGGATACTGCTCGCAGTCATATTCACAATGTAAATCCCAAACTAAACCCTCATTAAGTAGGCTTGTGAGTGCACTCAAGAAGTCTGAGTAGCTTGGACGTGGATAATTTCTTCTACGATCTGTTTTTGGTAGCAGATATATAAATAGAGTTTTCTGACCTAGATAATACGGCTTTGCAATTTTCGTAGCGACTAAACCAATTAGTGTATTCTCATAGTAACAAAGCAATTCGTCAGTAACGCCCCACTCAGATTCAAATGGAAGTATAGAGATACCTTTCATATTTTCTGGGATCGCTAACTCGAAAATGTCAGGTGATTGCAAAAACATGGGAGAGAATTTCCTTTTGGCTAACGAGGCTCTAGAAAACCCAAATTTTAAATCGAGTTTCCTACTGCCAATTGATTTAAAAAATTTAGATCACTGTGATATTTTATTCAAACTTTTACAACAGAAATTAGTCGCTGTATCCAGCAAACCGAACCTATCGATTAACGATCAGTCGCGTGCTTTATCTTGCCCAATTTAGCAACTGCCTACTTTTTAACTAATTTTCTTAATGAAATAAAAACAATTAAAAAAACTATCGGCAATAAAACCAACGTTGAAATCTCGAATACCTTCGATATTGAATCATCGCTTTCTGCATTATGAATATATAAATTGCTAATTAATGAGGCAATAAAAGGGCTAACGACTATTGCAATTAATAAACTTCCCAAAGATAACCATATGGTGCCTTTTCTCATTTTTGTTACCCCACTACTGGAAAAAACCAAATTTCAGCCTTTTTATAGCGCCCACCACCCATAATGAAAAAATCCCAGAGGCTGCTAAAACGGGTTAACCTATTTCCATTCCAAAGATCAATATGGTCACCTTGGTTTGATGGCCCATAATAATCTTTAAAGAATATTATTCCTGTTTTCCCAGTTATTTTCGTGAGCCCGTCTTTTCCACTAAATTTAATCGGTTTTTGTATTTTTGGCGTTATGGTAAATTTTTCGAGCGCCTTCGCCAGCTCGTCTGCTGCCAGTATGTGGCCCGGCTTGTCTTTATGAAACCAACAGCGCCTTACAGGTAATATTTTTGTTTTAAGTCCGCTTCGCTCTAAACACTCACCCAGTCGAATTGCGCATTGGTTCTCAAAATTTTTCTTCCCATGTGATGAGCATGGACTGTCATCATCAGTAATGGTTGGATGATTTTTCCATAATTTGTCAAATAAGTTCATTTCGACCTTCTCCTTATTGCTAACGAGGCTGTAGAAAAAGCAAAATTTAATTTTAGCTTCCTACAACTAATTGATTTAATAAAATTTGCCTACTGTGATAATTTATTCAATCTCTTACAACAAAAGTTATTAGCTATATCCAGCAAACCGAACTGCTGCGAATTGTTAACTACTCATTTTTATTATCTGGACGCACCAGGTTTTTTGGTGTTCCTAAGGTTTTCTCTTTTTTTAGCTCTTTCTCAATTTCCGGAGGAGCTGGGCGGAAAATATCTTTAGCCCTTTTTTTAGCTCTTTCGTTTGCTTTTTCTAAATCATTTTTTTTAATCATATAGCTCTCGCCATTCCATACTTTTGTTTACACGCATTATTTTTGTTTTATTTTTTTTGCTATGTAATAACCATAAATGCTTCCAGAAATAACAGAGATGAAAAACAAAAATAAATATATCAGAAAATTTCTACTCGCTTCTTCTTCACTATTATAGAGTCTTATGTCAAATGTTAGTGCTAGCTGACCTGTACTCCAGAATAAAATATTGCAAATAGCACCCGCTAAGACTGCACCCAAAAAAGAAAATAGTATTTTATTCATTCCTGGGCACTCCCAAAAATTATTTTTGGATTTCCAAAAGTCAGACCACACCCCATAGTCATTTGAGCCAAGCCCCTAAAGGCTTGGCTCAATATACCCCGATTTAATCCTAAGAAAAGCATTAAATCAAACGCTACTTTAACTTAGGCGTTACCGGAATAGCTTTAAGAACCACGCAACCCTCACTCACCTCAACATGAATAAAAGTCCCAATAGGAAAACCTGCTTTCTTAAGCCAATAACCTTTAAGCTCAATCCAGGGGACGGGAGGTGGTGCTTTGTAAGTGCTGGGGCTACTGCTTAATAGATAATCGTAAAAGGCCCTGCGGACTTTCAATTTGCGGGTGGGGAAAGATTTTTCTTGGGCAGAGCGAAGCTCTGGCGTTATAGTACGTTTAGCCATGATTGATAGTCTCCATATCGATTGTGGTTAGCTGCCTCTGGGTGTTGCAATCACTCAGGGGTGGCGCCTTTAAATTTCTTAAGTTTTGAATTTACAGTTAGTAGTACCTCCGATTGAGTAAAAACTGCACGCTTATAAAACACTAAAAATCTGGTTGAATCAACAGGTTTTTTGCGAAAGTTTAAAAATTTTTGTGATGTGATGTGATGTGATTTGATTTTTTGTTGTTCTGATTTAAATATTGTTGAGCGGGTAGGTTGGGCCGGGCCACGTTGGCTGAGGAACGAAGCCCAACATGTTCATGTACCGTTACAAACCATAAAAAATTCTGTGACTTTTTTACTTGTATTTCAAAATTATATTATGTGGATTTGCAAGGATGAAGCGTTGGGCTTCGTTCCTCAGCCGGCCCAACCAACAAATCATTTTTTTGTTTCCCAATAAATAAGCGTATTTTCTGACGGAATATTAACTTGCGGGTGAGCGCCAATAACCCGCAGGCTAAAATCTTGCGCCGCACGCGATGCAGGTAATTCGCCCGTGAAGCGATAAGCATTAATAGCACCTTCTACCGGGTATAATACATGGAGTTCAATGGCGAGCGCTGGTTGTTCTGCTGTGGGATCCGCAATCATTTGTACCTTGATATCTTTCGGGTTAATGCCACCCAGATACACAGTGACATCAACCCGCCAATTTTCTTTCTCAACAATTATATTTAATTCGCTGCTACGAATTTCATGCCAGTGCAAATGCAGATATTGATCCCATTGCAGCAGTTGTTTGGCGAGCTCAGCGGAATTTTTTTGGCGAGCATCGAGACCAGCGGCTGCGGGCAAATAATAATTTTTTAAATATTCTTCCAGCATGCGATTACTACTAAATTGTGGCGTAAGTGTGGCCATACTCGCGCGCGCATAAGTGAGCCATGCGTGAGGAATACTTTCATTGTCGATTTGATTGCTATCGCGTTGATAAAAAAGCGGTACGATTTCATTTTCGAGTAGTTGGTAAAGTTGTTCGGCATCTTCTGCATCGCCTTCGCTGTGGTGTTCGGTGGTGGATTCTTCCTGATCGCCCAGCGCCCAACCTAAACCAGGTTGATAAGCCTCTGCCCACCAACCATCCAGCGTGGAAATATTGAGGCCTCCGTTGACTAAGACTTTCATGCCGCTAGTGCCGCAAGCTTCCCATGGACGGCGCGGGGTGTTGATCCAGACATCCACACCTTGCACCAGTTGTTGCGCGAGGGTTATATCGTAATTTTCAATCAGTACGACATGGTCTCGTACGTCGGGTCGTTGCACAAATTGATACCAGCGTTGTATCGCTTGCTTGCCCAGGTTATCGGCCGGGTGGGCTTTGCCTGCGACAATTAATTGCACGGGATGTTGGCTGTTACTCAACAAGCGGGCCAGGCGTTCAGGGTCATGCAACAATAAATCTGAACGTTTATATTCGGCAAAGCGACGCGCGAAACCCAGGGTGAGAATATTAGGATCAAGAGATAAGGGTAGGGTTACTGCACAATGGGGCAGGGATGATTCGTTGCGCAATTGATTTGCGATACGTTGCCGCACATAGTCCACCAGCTGCGCGCGCTCTTGCGTCGCCATTTTCCA
The DNA here is from genome assembly GCA_040385335.1 of Pseudomonadota bacterium. GTDB lineage: Bacteria > Pseudomonadota > Gammaproteobacteria > Pseudomonadales > Cellvibrionaceae > Cellvibrio. The sequence continues at coordinate 79,822 of JAZKHP010000028.1, read as the reverse complement.
GAGGCAGGCATCGCTAAGTTGTTCAAGTGGTGCCGTGGGTACCACATTCACATCACTACGCCAGCGATCCTGGCCACATATGCGCGTCCATTCCGCATCGGCCCAGGCTGAATCCCAGGTAGGGGTGTGAACGCCATTGGTCACATGACCGACAGGCACCTCGCGCTCTGGCCAGCGTGGATATAGCGGCTGAAAAATACGTCTGCTCACTTTGCCATGGAGTTGGCTAACACCATTGTTATGAGCGCAGGTTCGCAGCGCAAGGAAAGCCATGTTGAAGGGTTCTTGTGTATTAGCCTGTTGCAATGGGCCATGGGCGGGCGGGCGACCCAGTGCCAGAATAACTTCTGTGGTCACACCCAAATGGGATGCGAGTTCGCCTATATAAGGACGTAACAGCGCTTCCGGGTAAAGATCAAAACCGGCGGCGACAGCCGTGTGTGTAGTAAACACATTACCGCTGCGCGTTGCCCAGAGCGCTTGCTCGAAATCAACTTTATGGCGCTGACGATAGGCGCTGACGCGTTCCAAAGTAGCAAATGCCGCATGGCCTTCATTGAGATGGCAAACGTCTATATCCAGACCAAGAGTTTCGATTAATCGCCAGCCGCAAATGCCCAGTGCTAACTCCTGCATCAAGCGTAATTCGGTATTGCCACCGTAGAGGGTGCTGGTAATGCCTCGGTCGCGAGCCTGATTGCTGGGGACATTACTATCGAGCAAGTAGAGCGTGACTCTGCCAACCTGCGCTTTCCAGACCCGAAAGCTGACGTGGCGGCAGAGGAATTGGGTCTCTATATGCAACCAGCTACCATCACTGGCGTGCAGCGGTTCTATGGGGAGGCTGCCAGGGTCATTGTATAAATAAGTTTCCTGTTGCCAGCCGTCGCTGGTAAAGCTTTGGTGAAAATAACCCTGCTGATACAACAAGCCGATACCAATAAGCGGTACACCAAGATCGCTGGCAGTTTTTAAGAAGTCGCCAGCAAGCATGCCCAAACCGCCGGCATAGAGTGGCAGTGCTTCACATAAGCCAAATTCCATACTGAAGTAGGCGATGCCGCGTAAAGGTTTGGCGGGTTGTTGGGAGGGTTGCGGTGCGGTTTGATTCTGGGCGAGGTCGCCGGGAAAATGCATCGAGTACCAGCTGGGCTTGGTTAAATAATCCCGTTTTGCCTGGACTATGGCTTCCAGTTCCTGCACAAAATCGACTTCGCCAGCCAGGGTTTGTAGCTGCTGATCGCTGGTGAGTTGCAACACGCTAACAGGGTTTTGGGTTTGCTCCCATACTTCTTTATTAATGCGGCGCCAAAGCATATCGCCGCGGTGGTTCCAGCTCCAGTGCAGGTCGATGGCTAGCTCGCGCAGGACGGTTAAACTCTCGGGTAAGGGACGATGAAATACTGGCATGTTCGATGTGTCCTGTGTGGGAGTCGCTGAGTGATGTTTTTTTAGGTCACGCTACAAACCTGATCCAATTCGCCGCGTTCGAAATGGCTGATATTGGCGATAGTGATTTCGCTGATGGCGGTTAAGGCTTCGCGGGTAAAAAATGCCTGGTGGCCGGTAATGACCACATTCGGAAACGTTAACAAGCGGGCAAAGACATCGTCTTGCAGTAATTTGTTCGAGTTATCTTCAAAAAATAAATCACTTTCTTCTTCGTAAACATCTAAACCCAGATAACCAATTTTTTTGGTTTTTAATGCGGCGATGACTGCAGGGGTATCAATCAGGCCGCCGCGCCCGGTGTTAATAAGCATTACGCCATTTTTCATTTGGGTGGTCGTGCCTGCATTTATAAGATGGTGAGTTGTCGGTGAGAGCGGGCAATGCAGCGAAATAATATCGGCTTGCGGCCAGATCTCGTTGAGCGGTAAATAGCTAACCCCTTTGCCAATGAGTTCCGCATTAGGTGCAAGATCATAAGCAATAACCTTGCAGCCAATACCCAGCATGATCTGGGCTAATACCTGACCAATTTTCCCCGTGCCAATAATGCCTACCGTTTTATTCACTAAATCAAAACCGAGTAGGCCATTGAGCGAATAATCGTTTTCGCGGATTCGATTGTGGGCGCGGTGTAAGTTTCGGTTTAGCATTAATATCAAACCGAGTGCGTGTTCAGCCACCGCGTGCGGTGAGTATTCGGCAACACGCGCTACGGTGATCCCCAATTTTTTAGCTGCCGCAATATCCACTTGATTAAAGCCAGCGCAGCGTAGCGCAATGATTGCTACACCAAGTCTCGCCAATTCCTGGAGTACTTCTGCATTGAGATGGTCATTCACAAAGCAGCATACCGCCTTGCAATTTTGCGCGAGCAAGGCAGTGTGAATATTTAAGGGGACTTCATGGAAAACCAGGTTGTGCAGGTTTTGTAGGGAATTGGCGCGAGTCAGGTATTCGCGATCGTAAGCTTTGCTGCTAAATATGGCGACTTTCATTGGCATACTCTCAGTTGGGAAAATCTTATTAGCATTGGCAAGTCCTCATTGGTATTGGCAAGCTCCGATTGGAACATTCTGGGGTAGTGCGTGCATAGCTACCATCTTGCAATTGGTGTTGCTTAAACCTTGGAAGCCATATTCCAGTTACCCTAAATACCGATTGGCAGCTAATCCAGGGGTAAAACTTGCAGTTTAAACCTGAGTATTTCTCGTCTCAACGACTAAAAACTGGATAGGGATAACGCCTATAAACAGCTGCATTAATAACCTATAAAAAAGTTTTTCAATATATTGAAATTCACTGTGTGTTTTGCTGTTAGCTACTATACTGAATTTCAACAATGCCCAGTGGCAAATAAAAACAGCGATGTTGGCTTACGATGCCTTTACTTCTACTGCAATGTGAAATCAAACCATGTTAACAGTCGGCACAGATATAAGATCAACCATCGTCGGCATTTTTCGGAATGCGTCGCTTATTCAGACCCGCCAGTTTTCCGGCTGCGAGGCGCTGGAATTAGTGGAATTGGACGATAGTTTTCAGTTAGGGCAGGTGCTTGCGCGGCAGATGATATTAATCGTTATCTCGGGTGCTGAGTTGCGAATCCTGTTCAAAATTCATTTTAATAGCAGTGCTAGCGATCGCTTGCGACGAGTAAAATTTCGCACTCCTATCACCGATGAGCGAATTGCCGCGGCCAAAACCCTCGATTACATGAAGGAACTCACCAATCAGGTATGTGGGCGAATTTGTCGTATCTTCCAGCGCAATGAGCTGGTGTTGGGAATGTGTATTCCGCTGAGTATGCATGGGTTCTATGAACTTTATACCGACTATGCGCTGGATGATGGCAAGCTTAAAAAATTTGGTGATGCGTGGAAAATTAATGGCGATTTTGGTTCGCTGGTGTGCACCGCCTACGTCGAAATCATGGAGCCAACGGCCGTCACCAACCTGCAATATGTTGATGAAGAAGTTTCTAACGATGATGATGAGCTGGAGTTTTTGTGAGTCAAAATAATGAATTACTAGCCTGTTATAAAGTTCTCTCAATGCTGGAAACAGCCAGCGATAATACCGAAACCATGCTGGATAATATGCCGGGCGTGGTAGTTGTTTTAAATCAAAACCTGCAAGTTATTCGTGCCAACCAGGAGTTTGTCAAACTGTCTGGTCGCGATATGGAAACGGTGCTGGGTTTTAAATTCGTGAATTTGTTTAGTGCGGAAAATGCCGATATTCTGCAGCGCCAGTTTGCGCTGTTAAAAAACGGCAGGCAGCCCAATAAACGCATTAACTTTGAACTCGAAATAACACTGCTGGATGACAAGAAAAACACTCGCCAGTTTTACTGGGAAGCCAGTTTGGTGTCGCTCAAGAAAAGCGCTGAAGGCGATCTAATTAGCATCAGCGGAAAAGATTTATCCGAGTTGTATCAATCGGAAATGAAATTAAAAAATATTTTTTCCAACTTGCCACTCGGCATGTTGATGATTGATGAAAAGGGCAAAATAAAAGAAGTACTGTCACAATTTAGCGAGGTTTTATTTGACCGTAACGAACTTATCGGCGTCTCTTTCGCCTCCCTGGTTGAAGAAGCTGAAAATGGGGCTGATCGGCTTATTGTTGAAGGCTTAGGTAATCTGAGCTCCTGTTTTGGACAAGGCAAAAATCATTACGATACTGTTGAGAAATTATTTCCGAAAAAAATCGCGATTAATGATGCTCGCTATGCCCATACCAAGTGGTTGAGTATTAATTACCAACCTATTTTTAAACTCAATCGCATTGAGGGTTTTATTTTACTGATTGAAGATGCGACCGAGACGGAACAAGCCAAAAAAGAAATTGAGCGTGTCTCCGTATTGGAGCGGCAAATTCTGACCGTGTATGAAGCCGCTATTCGTGACCCCTTATCGGGGCTTTATACCCGGCTTTTTATGAAAGACAGTGTAAAAAGTCTTATAGGTAATTTTCATCGCGATAGTATTGAAGAGCTCGCCGTGTTGATGATGGATATAGATCATTTTAAAAGTGTTAATGACACCTATGGTCACAAGGCGGGGGATATGGTGATCAGTGAAATAGGGCGCATTATTTTGAAACGCGTACGTGAAACTGATATTGCCATTCGCTACGGTGGCGAAGAATTTTTGATTATATTGCCTTCTAACATGAGCAACATGACATCGGCGCGAATTGTTGCCGAAAGAATTCGTGAGGATGTTGCTAATTACCGCTTAAAACTTCCCTCAGGGGAAGAAGTGAAAGTCACCATTAGCGGTGGTGCGGCGTCCTGCGGCAAGGGTGAAAATATTGATTTAGTGATTGAACGGGCTGACAGTTATTTATATCAGGCAAAGCGTTCAGGTAGAAACCGTATCATCACTGAAGGTGATAAAGCAGCTCAGTAATTATTTTACGCTTGCTATACCAAAGCGAAGCTAAACAAAATCAGTGCGTGTGGAGGTTGCATGGCAAATATATTATTGGTCGATGATTCAACGACGTTCAGGGAGGAGTTAAAAATAGATCTTATTGAGGCCGGGCATGTCGTGTTAGAGGCAGTCAATGGCGAAGAGGGCCTGAAGGTCGCCATGGAGAACGCGGTGGACCTTATTATCAGCGATCTTAATATGCCTAAAATGGATGGCCTGACTATGTGCGCTCATATCCGCGAGCAAGGCATAGATGTACCGATTTTTATGTTAACCACTCAGGCCAACCCGGAACTAAAAGCCGAGGCTACGCGCTTGTCAGTAAAAGCCTGGATAGTCAAACCGCCTAACAAAGTTGTCCTTATTAAAGGCATCGCCAAAGTGCTTTCGCTGCCTTGATCGCCGTCAACAGATTTCGTTTCCGATAGACGGCGACGGCTTTTTATTTCCACTATTCCGCGACCTTGCGCAAAGCTTCATCCATTTCGCTCGCCAATTCCGCCAATAATTTACTGTAGGCTTGCGCTAAATTTTTAGCGCCTGCGTCGACGGGTATAGTGCGAATAAAATTGCGCCGCTGTAAGTTTGTTTTGGTGGTGTTATCCATTAATTCCCACGTTGCAATAATGCTGGCTTCATTGTTGGCCCGTGTCAGGCTATTAATTTGTATGCGCACACTGTACTGCGGTTTGCTGTCCTGGCGCCACGGGAAAGTGGTGAAGCTGCGGCTGTTATTGTGCTGGATGAGATTAAGCGCAATAACGCGAGCTATACCTTTGTCGAGTGGTTCGGCCCAATAATCGTTGTCGGCGACTGTTAACAGATTATTCGTTTGACTGTGAATCATTTGTAAACGATTGAGATGATCGGCGATCTCAACGGGACCAATGCCAATGACGCTAGTGATATTTTCATTGGCTGGTGCAGGGGCTTTTTGTTCCGTCGCTATAGTATTTAAATAATAATATTTTTTTTGTGGTGAATTTTTGCAGCCTAGTATTAAGCTCAATAAAACTGTCGCTATGATTATTTTTTTCATGTTTATTTCTCTTCTACGTTTAAATTTCTACCGCGCAAAATGGATTCTGGTTGCTGTTCCAGTGTTTCACTTAAACTGCGAAACGCTTGTGCCGATCGGCTCATATCCTCCAGTGTGATATTTAATTGATTCATAAGCGGTGCGTCGTCTGAAAAAGTGTTGTTAATCGAGCCAGCAGTTTCATTAAATTGCGCCAGGGTGTTTTGGAAATCGCTCAGGCTTTTATTGATGGCCGCGGCGACTTGTGGTGTTTGGGTGTTTAACTGTTGGAGCAAAACATCAGCTTGCTTGCTGGTTTTGCTGAGGTCTTTCGTCAGTGCGCTCACATTGTTGGCGGTGGTTTCTATAGCGTTGGCGGCGCGGCTAAAATCGGCCATGGTTTTTTGAATAGCTCCGCTGTCCATAATCACAGCAGCTTGCGTAACCAGATTGTCAATATTTTTGACGAGGCCTTTTAAATCCATGTCCTGAACAATTTTGAATATAGCTTCAAAACCGGTGGCAATGGTGGGTAGCTCGCGATACTGATGTTGTAATTGGTAGAGTGTTACCGGTGTCTCCGGGTAAAAATCTAACTCAACGTATAACAACCCGGTTAAAAAACTTTGATAATTTAATTGTGCGCGAAGGCCATTTTTAATGGCTTCGTTGAAAAATTCCCCTTTGGCTCTTGCGCCGCGCAAGTTAATGCGCTCCATGATTAAATCAGCGGTTACGGCGGTAATAATCGTTTCCGGTGCAGTAATTTTCTTGTCGTAATTTTGAAAGTTAATTTGAATATCGGTAATCTCGCCAATGACTACGCCTTTTAATTTAACGGGGGCACCTATTTGTAGGCCTTGCACCGAGCCTTCAAAATACATTATGACGTGTTCTTTTTTTGTGAATAAACGCCCGCCGGAAAAAAACAACAAGGCAACAAATACCAAGGCTATAGCGCCTACAATAAAGGCGCCTATGGTAAACGACGTGTTGGTTTTTTTAGCTGAAGAATTCGGTGCTGTATTGTTAGTGGATGTCATGCTTTTTTCTCTTCATTGTTTTTGTCAGCGGTGCTTTCCGTTTTTTTTGCGTCGCGAGTAGCGTCGGTGCTAGCAGATTTAGTGGTTGAACCTTCTTCACGATTTAGAAATTGACGCACTTTATCGGCTTTACTGTTTTTAACTAATTCTTTCGGATCGCCACTATCCAACATAGTTTTGGTTTCTGCATCTAATACAACACTATTAGTACCTATGGTTAAAATACTGGGTAATTCGTGGGACACAATGATCACAGTGGAGTCCAGTGCCTGACAAATTTGTACAATCAGTTGATCCAACCGCAATGAACTTATAGGGTCAAGTCCGGCAGAGGGCTCATCAAAAAATAATAGTTTTGGATCGAGGGCCAAGGCGCGGGCAAGGCCTGCCCGTTTGTGCATGCCGCCACTGAGTTCTGCGGGATAAAATGTTTCAAAACCTGAAAGCCCAACCAGCGCTAATTTGTAAGCTACGGTTTCGGCAATTTGTTTTTCGGATAGGTCGGTATACAGCTGCAAGGGTAGAGCAACATTTTCAGCGAGCGACATGCTCGACAGTAAAGCGCCTGATTGATAAGTAATTCCCCAATTTTTTAATAAGTCTAACTGGGTATTTTCATCGGCGTTATAAAAATTGATGTCGGCTGTTTTATTGTCTAACGCGTAAAGCGTTTCACCCTGGCTCGGCGGTAGCAAACCAATCATACTTTTTAGCAGTGTGGTTTTTCCGGTGCCGCTGCCGCCAATAATAAAAAATATATCGTTTCTTTTAATATCAAAATTTAAATTTTGTTGCACGATTCTGTCGCCATAGCCAATCGTCAGGTTGCGCACGCTGACAAAAGGTGTGTCTTTAGCAACAGCTTGATCATTATTGATAGCAGACGGCCCAGCGTTGATAACGTCAGGCGCTTTGATAACAGCAGGTTCATTGGCCATATTTTAAATTCCCAACTTATCAAATAAAACATTGAGCGCGGCATCGGCCATGACTAAATACACAATCGCTTTGACTACTGCAGTGGTAGTGGCAACACCAACGGCGGTTGAGCTGCGGCCACAATTAAGACCCGCCTGACAACCTGCGGTCGCAATTAAAATACCAAAGATAATGCTTTTAAATAAGCCAATAAATACATCAATCCAATCAACTGCGCCCTGGGTTTGCAAAATATATTGGCTAAAACTGACATCCATACCCAAAGCCACTATGGCACCACCGGCCATGCCTATAACATCGGCGTAGATACACAGTAAAGGCATGATAAAAACTAATGCGAGTAAACGTGGCAACACTAAAAATTCCATGCTGGAAATGCCCATGGTTTTCAGCGCGTCAATTTCTTCATTGACTTGCATAGTGCCAAGCTGTGCCGCATAAGCCGCACCGGTACGGCCCGCAATAATAATAGCGGTCATAAGCGCGCCCATTTCTCGCACCATACCTATAGAAACTAAATTCGCTACGTAAACTTGCGCTCCGAGTTGTCGCAATTGCACTGAACCCAGGTAAGCGAGAATCATCCCCACTGAGAGGCTAATCAGCGTCACTATGGGTAAGGCCTTGGGGCCTGCCTGATCGATAAAAAATTGAATATCGCTGCGCCGTGTTTTCGCTTTTCCGCGCAGCCACTGCATTACTGCAAGGACAACACTGCCAATAAAAATAAAGGTATCGCTAACGCCTGCGCCGAGATTTTCAATAGTTTGATACAGCTTTTTGGCAAAGCTTTTTGAGTCCGGGTTAGTGTTGGTTTCATAGCTGGGAATAGCTGTGGCGAGATTTAATAATTGCTGCACTCCTTCCGCTGCGGATGAAGTGTCGAGATCAATTTGTTTATCGGCGCACCAGCGAATTAATTGCAACAATTCAATGGCTAAGCTGGAATCCCAAGTGCCTAATTCGGTTGTTGAAATGGCGAGTTGTTTACAGCTGGAAGGAATGGCGGCGCAAATGCTAGCGCTTGATGGCGCCTTCCCAAGCTGCCAGTCACCGCTTAAATATAACTTGCATGTCGAAGTGTTGCTTTCAATATGAAAACTAGCGTCAGTCATTTTTATCCCAAAAAGATATTGTATCGACAACAGCTCACTGACTTTACGCGAGTTTGCTGTTGGCGATTTTATTGTTAACCATGCGTTGATCTTTTTACTCATGCACTGCATTCAATGTGCATGAAATATTTACCGATTATTGAATTTTTTTAACTTTTCATAATGCTTGAACGAGTGCTTGCCCTTTAGTTATCGGCAAGACGCACAATTGACTTGCCAAAATTTTTGCCTGCAAACAGGCCAATAAATGTTTCCGGTGCATTTTGTAACCCATCCACTATATCCTCGCGATACTTAATTTTTCCGCTGTTTACCCATTCCGACATTTGCTTAAAAAATTCACCAAAGCGCGCGCCATAATCATCAAAAATAATAAAGCCCTGCATCTTGATGCGTTTGTATAGCAATGTGGATGTGAGAGCTTTGAAACGCTCCTGGCTTTCGGTTTCATTGGTTTCGCTATCGTTATAGTTGGCAATCATACCGCACAAAGGTATGCGTGCATGGACATTCAGCAGCGGCAAAACTGCGTCCAAAATTGCACCATCAACGCTTTCAAAATAAATATCTATTCCGTGTAAACAGGATGCTGCGAGCTGGGCTGGGAAATCGTCGCTATGGTGATCAATACAAGCATCAAAGCCTAGCTCTTGAATAACGTAACGACATTTCTCAGCGCCGCCAGCAATACCCACAACCCGACAGCCTTTAAGTTTGCCAATTTGGCCTACTGCAGAACCCACTGCGCCACTGGCGGCGGCCACTACCAGGGTTTCACCCACTTGCGGTGTGCCAATATCCAATAAGCCCATATAGGCGGCAAACCCCGGTATACCCAGCACGCCTAAAGCGAGTGATGGATGTGGTATTTGCGGGTCCAGCTTGATAAGACCTTGACCGTCAGAAACTGCATAGTCCTGCCAGCCGTTGTAGCTCAGTACCAGATCCCCTTTGTGGTAATCGGGATGTTGCGAGGCTTCCACTCGCGCAACAGTACCGCCGCTCATAACTTCGCCCAGAGCAACGGGTTGGGTATGAGCGGGGGAATCGTTCATGCGGCCACGGAGGTAGGGATCAAGGGAAAGATAAAGTGTGCGCAGCAATACTAGACGTGCTGAAATTGTCGGTACCCTTAGTTCTTCCATTTGAAAGTTTTCAGAAGTGGGTGCACCGTCGGGGCGAGAACTTAACACAATTCTGCGGTTGACGGAGCTGTTTTGCGGTTGGTCACCCACTAAATTAAAGGTTGAGAGGGCGCGTCTTTCTAATTTGATCGGGGTTTGACGTCTAATTGCAAATTCGACCATAGCATCATTTCTCATTGTGAGGCGCCAGTTATGGCGGGTTGGGATAAGGTCTTGCGGTGTGGAATGCGAAACCATTTCGCTTTAATTGCTTCCAATAGAATCAGGCCAAACATGCTGGCCAGGGCGCAAATCACCAGGTTATCGCCTTGCAATTGGCCGAAATGAAAGAGTCGTTGTGCCGGTGGCCAAAACACGCTGATGGCCAGTAATGTGACCACCACGCTCAAGAGTATCCAGAGCAGGCGGTTGCTGTTAAAAAATGCACGTATTAAGGAGGCGCTAAAGGAACGGTTAACCAGAATCAGGCCTATGTTGGTGAGTACCAAAACAGTAAAAACCAGCGCCCGCAAATCATCCTCAGGCATGTTAAATTGAGTTCCGCCAATTAATGCTGCACCCGCTATGACCAAGGCAACGGCGCCTTGCACTACACCCCACCAAATACGTTGTGGCAATAACAGCGACGTCTGGGGGTCGCGTGGTGGACGGGTCATAATGTCTTTCTCCTCCTCTTCAGCTTCGAACACTACTGAGCAAGTTGGATCAATTACCATTTCCAAAAAGGCGATATGAATCGGCGTAAGCATTAAGGGTAAACCCATCATCAGCGGCAGAATTGCCAGCCCGGCGATAGGGATATGCACGGCAATAATGTACTCAATGGCTTTCCGTAAATTGTCGTAAATGCGGCGTCCGAGACGAATGGTTTTGACGATGGAGCCGAAGTCATCATCGAGCAGCACAATGGCTGAAGCTTCGCGCGCAACGTCAGTGCCGCGCTCCCCCATCGCAATACCAATATGCGCAGCTTTGAGGGCCGGAGCATCATTCACACCGTCGCCAGTCATGGCGACGATTTCGCCGTTGGCTTTTAAGCTTTGCACAATGCGTAATTTTTGGGTCGGGCGAATGCGGGCAAAGATGGAGGTGGTTTTTACGCTGAGCGCGAGCTGGTCATCGCTCATAGCTTCAATTTCGTCACCGGTAATCACGGTGCTTACATCCAGCCCGGCTTGTTTGCCAATAGCGAGTGCGGTGGTGGGATAGTCGCCGGTTACCATAAGCACGCGAATGCCGGCCGTGCGGCATTCCGCCACAGCAGCCGGGACATTGCTGCGCAGTGGGTCGGCAAAACCAATAAGGCCAAGATATTCAAAGGAAATGTCGCGGGGTGAGTCGGGCAATTTCCCCTCGGGCAGGTTGGTGGTTTTCGCCACGCCTAATACGCGAATTCCCAGGTTCGCAAGATGATTTGCCTGAGCGTTAATGGCGGCTATGTTTTCCGGTGTTAAATGGCAGAGCTGGGCAATAGTCTCAAGCGCTCCCTTGGTGTAAGCCGTCATAGCGCTGTTATCGACACCGGCGACTATGTTAGTCACCGCGAACAGATCAGGCCGCAAGCCAAATGCCCGCAATACTTTGAGGTGTTTGAGTTGGTCGATATTATCGGGAATGTGCGTGCGCACCAGCGTCTGTATCGCCTTGTCCATGGGATCGCTGGGTGCGAATGTGCTGGCTAGTAAAGCGGCTTGCAGAATTTGTAACGCGTCGCCTGTCAGCGGGGCATGGTCTTCACTTTTCCAAAAACTCTCGGATTTGCCCGGCGCGTTTTGGCCAGGCGCGCTTTTAACAGCATTCTTACCGCTGATAATTGCCGTCAGTGTCATACGGTTTTCCGTAAGCGTGCCGGTTTTGTCGGTACACAAAACGGTGGTTGCACCGAGGGTTTCGATGGCAGCGGCGCGGCGGGTGAGTACGCGGACTTGCGAAATACGCCAGGCGCCCATGGCCATAAATACCGCTAATACCAATGGGAATTCTTCGGGTAACAACGACATGCCCAGCGCTATGCCACCGAGCAATGCCGGTAACCATGAGCCCCGCAACAGACCAAACAGTAATACTGTCACTATGGCGGCAACCAAACCTATGATCGCGTAGTTACGCACAAATTTGCGCAATTGCAGTTGTAGACGGGGCTGTTCGGTTTCGATGCTGCCAAGCGCATGGCCGATTTTTCCCATTTCGGTTTTCAAACCAGTGGCATGAACCCTTGCTTGACCCCGGCCGCGCACTACCAAAGTACCTGCAAAAATATGGGGTGTATTTTCGCCGCCCGGTGCTATAGCTGCATCTTTGGGTAAGCTGGCTAGCTGTTTCTGAACCGGTTGGGATTCACCGGTTAGCAGTGACTCGTCCAATAATAAATCGTCGGTGGATATCAGGGTTGCATCTGCCGCTACGCGATCGCCTTCCGTGACCACAATGATATCTTCACGTACAACTTCGCGGCTTGGGATGTGGATTTGTTTGCCATCGCGAATAACTAGTGCACGTGGGCTGGCAAGATCGCGCAAGGCTTCTAAAACCCGTTCACTACGACTTTCCTGGATCAGGGTAATGGCGACGGAAAAGCAGGCAAATACCAGCAGTAACAAGGCTTCCAGGGTATCGCCCAGCAGCAGATAGATAACGCCCCCGGCTAACAAGAGCGCAAACATAGGTTCGCGCAAGACTTCACGCAAAATTCGCCAAAAGCTGCGCTTGTGGGTTGATGGCAGTTCGTTGTAACCCTCTTGTTTTAGGCGCTCTTTGACTTGGGCATTGGATAGTCCTATCTGGCTTGAAGCGCTGGTCCCTTTTTCCTGTGGCGTATGTACTTTTGAATGATCTTTTTTCCCCAGGGCTACTGGGGGGAGGCCGCCTAATTGCTTTGAAGCTAGCTGCTTTGAACCCAGTTGCTCGGAACCTAAGTGCTTTAAAGGTTGCATGTTATCTCTACTTAAAGGCTTTAATGAGTGCTTCAAACTGCACGCGCAGTGATTTGTCGTGAGAGGTAATGGCTGGGATTTCGCGCGCTACGCCGAGTAATTCATACACGGCTATTTGCGCAGCGCGTATGGAATATTCCACGGTGAACACAACATCATCCTCGACCTCTACAAATTGGCTTATGAAGGCGAGATTCTTTGAATTTTTGGGCACGGGTAGGGGACGGTCGTGCTGATTGCGCGGCATAAACATACTCGTAACATAAGGCATGCGGCAGGGAATGCAATTGGCAGTTGCGAATAGGTCCTGATCAATACACAAATGGCCGCAGAGCTCTTTGAGTAACTCGGCGCCGTTGCATTCGTCCATAGGTTTGGCAACAAAATTACCGACGCGGTCGGGAAATAAGGCATATCCCCAAAACACCTGAACTTCTTTGGGTTGGTCGGCAAAATGCGGCTGATAGGGCAATGCAATGGACATCAGCCAATTGGAGTCTTTAAAGGTGACTAGCCCGCCCGTACCGGCTGCGTTACCCGTGAAATCGTGCATCAGTCGAAAAAACCTTGGGTCCTTTAATGTGATCGTGAAAGACTCCCAGCAGGATTGGGCAACACACTGATTAAACATATGTGGATTGCCAAACTCCGGCCGTCCCTCGGCGAGTGTTTCCCATAAATGCCAGCTGCTGCTATCAGCTTTGGTGAGTTTTGCTGGTGGGCTGGTCATGGACCCAACGCTAGATGCATCGGTCATGGATCCATTTTGCAAAAACACCAGATCACCATCGTTTACCGGAATCACTTCAAGGGTATCGTTGCGCACACAATGAATATGGGTCACGGTGAATTTTTCGTTAACCGTGGTGTGATCAAGCTCGGTGACGGTGCAAGCATTTATCATGCGCACGCCATGTTCACTAAGCCAGGTTTTTAAGGGCAGTACCAAAGAGTCATATTGGTTGTAGATAGTGCGCTTGATACCCGCGAGGGTTTCTATGCGAGTAAATTCCAGCAAAAAACGATGTAAATAACGTTTGAGTTCAGCAGCGCTGTGCCACGGCTGAAAAGAAAAAGTAGTGGCCCACATAAACCAAAATTCGGTGTTAAAAAAACCGGGTGAAAACCAATCGGTAATGCAGCTTGTACCCAAATCGCTTTCGTTGGCGTGGCTGAGTTTTAGCAGTTCCATGCGGTCCTGCATGGAAAAGCCCATGGAGGTCCCATCCAGTTTTGCGCGGTGGCGATCAATTAGCCGTGCCATGCAAAAGGAATGATGGTGATTGTTAAAATCTTCCGTCTCCTCAAATACCGACTTGCCTTCATTTTCGATGGAGGGAATGGATTTAAATAAATCCCATGTGCATTCGTAATTATCCGTTGCCAACATCCGCCCGCCACGTAATAAATAGCCGCGCTCGGGATCGCCCGAACCATCCATACTGCCGCCCATTAATAAACCGCTTTCAAGAATCGTAATATTTTTACCCTGCATGCCACAGTCGCGAATCATAAAAGCGGCTGCAGCGAGAGAGCCTATGCCACCACCGATCAAGTAGGCTTTTATGGAAGGGTTCATGGCAATAGTTCCTTAGGTGGTTGGGTGTGTGAGACAGGAAGAAACTGAATTAAGAACGAATAGCAAAAGCCTAAACCGCGTTCCGCTAATGCGTCTGTGTGCTAACAAACAAAAGTAAATAGCACGACCCATTAGCTTGATCTGGCTGTAAATTAGATGGGCGTAGAAGCGTTTCTAATCCAGTGCGGATAAATTTATCGATAGATGAATATAAAACGTTTTTTAAATATCAATTAACGCTAATGGCAAGTTTTTATGGCAAGTTTTTATTTTTCGTAGAGCGCGAAGCATGTTGGTTTGTTGCAGCAGCGTTAAAGATGATTTTTAAGCGCAATAAAACTTATTTGAAAGCTTACAGTTGGCGTATTCGCGGCAATAAAAAACCCGCCTGAGCGGGTTGTGGCAAATGAAAAAAGCGTTAAAAGCCAAGGTTGTATAGCTTGCAATATTGCGGAAAAAATTCAGGTAACCGGGCTTGGATTTACGTTGATTATTCCTGGTGAATGATGGTCGGCTCACCTTTTTTAATTTCCATTAATAACGCATGTAACATTTCTGTTGATAAGCCATGCAACACTAATCTGTATCCTGCGCGCAAAGTAGACATGGGTATTAACGGATGCTTGTTGTTGAGCAAAATTAAATGGTCTGGACAGTTTAATAGGGTTGCTATATAAATTCCGATAGTTTCATCTAACTGTAGTGAGTTTGATGCTCGCCAAAAATCATTGTCGGTTAAAAATAATTGATAGGTTGGTGTGAATAATTCAATAGCAGTTTGTAAATCCATTTTATTAAACATGCCCTGCGGCATAGAACTTAATTCAACGGTAGGTTCGACAATCATGCTGAAATCAAGCTTTGTGACAGCTTCCAGTTTTGTATTATTTTCACGCAGCGCCTGATTTAATCGAATAACAAAATTAAATAAATTTAAATCGTGTTTTAAAAATAGTTCATCTTTCAAATCATCCAGATTCATTGGCTTAAGCGGCGCTGTCGGCACTTGTACTGGCGCATTGGCAGCGATAAATTCCAGCACCTGTGAACCTATATGAAAGTGCCGCAATACTAACCAATTCGCTTCAGGGCTTACGCAATACTTTAGCCCTGTTGCTAAGATTCGGTGCAGCAAGCGCGAGGCTGCCCAATTAGGTGGAATAAGAATTTTTATAATCTGAATTAACACAATAAATGTTCGCGCTATAGGACGAGCAAAGGGCAACAAAAATTGTCGCGATAGTGATTCAGAATCTTTTAACCATGATTTTTTAACGTGATCAGGTAAGGGTGTGCTTTGATCGAGATAGAGCGCTAGCCATGGACTGGGGTCGCGCGCATCGTAATTTTTAGTTAGAAAATCCGGCTCTTGTTGCATAGTTAGCACCCCAGAATATGTTCGAATTGCATAAGATAAAGCTGTGCCGTGCGCTTGGCCGTTGCCACTATGGAAGCGGCAGCGTGAGGATCTTTTTCCAATACCAATTCGACAGCATTTAACCAGCGTGCTAAATGATGTTCGTCATTTGCGCCGTGATAATCCAAAAAGCGAAATGCATTTGCAGGTAAGCCTACTTGTCTGCGCAATAAGGGCAGCAGTGCAGGAATAATTCGTTGCCCGGTGCCTTCGATAATATAAATTGCACCCAATAAACCTATGGGATTTGGTGTTGCAGCCAATGCATGCAAATAACTATTTAACGCCTCTCCGCCTGGATTGCGCTGTAAATCATCCAGCGCTAAGGTGCCGCCTGCCGCGCGATAATCTTCAAACAAAATTAAAAAATCATTTTGCTCGTCAGTGGCATGAGTTTCAATTAACGCCGCCAAATCAGCATACTCAGTGGTGAGCGATGCAACGGCTTCGCGCATCCATTTGCTACCTTCGCGCACTTGCGGAACCCACTGTGATGTCCAGCGCTGATAATGTTCGATGGTAAATTGTTGGCTGACTAAGGTGTGAATAATAGGGCTTCGCCAAACTTGTGAGCGATAGTCATGCCAGACCTGGGCGAGCGAAGTCAGCAGCGATTGTAAATGCTGTGGCGCCACTGCGGGGTCGTGTGGTGCGGGAATAATGTCTGAGGTAGATGTCGAATGTTTTTTTATCGGTGCAGTTGCAGAAAGTTGTTCCAGTGGCAGTGCAGCATCCTCAACTTCTATCAACATATAAGCCGATGTCATACGACCAGATTCTGGAATAAAACAAAATATTTTTTCACCGGGTTTTACTGCATGAGTTTCGAGAAATTCCGCAAGCATAATAAAAATAGATGCCGACCCGGTATTGCCTCGCGTACTTAAATTGCTATACCAACGTTCGCGGGGAATGGTTAAACCCGCTTTATCAAGCAGCTCTTCCACAACCGGTATAAATCGCGCTGATGAATAATGGCAAAGAAAATGATCGATCTCATTGGATGTGACCCAGCCATCGGCAACCAGTTTTACATACTCGTGAATGCTGACATCAAATAAGTGTGGCAACAAACGAATATCCTGGCGCAAGGCCAGGGCGCCTGCGGCTTCAGCTTCACTGGATGAGGGAAAATCCAAAAATGAAGTGCTGCGATCTTCGGTTAAACCTAATTGCATGCAAACCGGATAATCACCGGCAAAACTTTTTTGATGCACCCAATGGAGTTTCAATCGAGTTTTTTTCGTAGGATTTGGTTTGTCGGTCAGCAATAAAGCGCCGGCACCGTCAGACAACATCCAGCGGAGAAAATGTGCATCGAAATCGCTGGTATAACCGCGCGGCGCAAAGCGACTGCGTTTAAAAATTCGCGAAGGCATTTCCGCTGCGGCAACTATGGCTTTTGAATGCGAGCCCAGTTCGATAGATTGCGCGGCATAATTAATTGCAGTGATACCTGCAGCGCACACTCCCAAGCTTGATAAAGTTTCCATAGGTTGCGCGCCCAGTTCACCCTGGACCATATTGGCAAAGCCGGGAATTAATGCATCGCTACCGGTTGAACCCATGGTTAACAAACTGATATTTTTTAATTCTTCTCCCGCTTTTTCCAAACAACTCCGAATTGCTGCTGCAGTGAGTTGCGCGTGAGTGGTATGTGTATTGCCTTCGGCATCTATGGCGTAATAGCGTGTAGTAATGCCATTCTCTTCGAGAATTTTTTTCTTGATTCGACCCGAGATACGATTGATAGGAGCAATGTATGCGTCCATCTCATTGTTATCTATTGGCTCACCTGGTAAATGGTAAGCGGCAGATTCGATATAAACGCGATTAAAGCGAGTGGCCATGGTTAATCCTTTTTGTGTAATGAAATTGTTCGCCAGCGCGAATGAAATATTCCCAAAATATAAGTGCGCAGCATATAACCTACTAAACTGCGCTCATGTAGCTCGGGTACAACAAGATCTTTATAGTGCTGGTTAAGTTTTGGTAATGCTGACCAGTGCGCGCGTGAATGCTCGTGGTGAGCAGTGTGATAGCCAATATTAAACAACAATGGATTCAGGCACCCGTAAAAATTCCGTGCGTAATTATAGTTTTTATGTTGTTTGGTATTGGCTCGCCCATCGGCATGAGCGTGCTGTAAATAATTAGTGGCAAGTAGCCAATGTAATCCATAAAGCTGTGGCAATAAAACCAATAGCAGCCACTTTCGCCAATCAATAAATGCGAGTGGTACCCAAAGGCTTATGACGAGTGCATATTGCAACAGGCAATAATAAAAGTAGGTTCGGTGTTGATGAAACCACTTTTTCATATAATCAATAAAGCGCGGGTAAAGAATCCAGGATGCCTGTAATGGATGCAATAAGTAGCCGAGTAAGTTGTTACTGTCATGGCCGGTCGCGGGTGCAGTTGATCGTCCCAGTGTGTTGAGTCCTGCATTAAATCTATAGGTGCGCGCTAAGTCTTGTTCGCTGTGTCTATATCTATGATGATTAGCTATGTGCGCAGGATAAAAAACAAAAGTCGGATGGCCTTGCAGTAGGGTAATCCACAAATCCGTGAAGCGATTTAATCGTTTCCCTTGCCAAATGCGCAGATGCGTATGATTGTGATGAATCACACCTATCCCAAGCGTTAAAAATAATTCCAAACAATATAAAGGCCAGAAAAAACCAAATTGCCATTGCCAAATGACGACAACGGGCAAGGTCAGTAAATAGATCACACTTTGCAGATCACGCCAGTTATGCATCGGAGCGTTTTGCTTCCCATTGCGTTAACTGCTTTGCTGCAGCATCGGCAGGCAATGCGGTTTTACACAACCAATCCATAAAGGGAAACATAAAGCCGTAATTACCGTGAAAACATGCGTGATGTAAATGATGGCGACGAGCGCCGTTAAAAATGACACGGGGTGAGCGTGGGTTGAAATCAAAATTGGAATGGCCAATGCTATTAAATAACAAGCTAAAAAGTGGTACAGCAAACAATGCGTACACACTAAAAGCGTGTGCCAGCATGGGCAACAAAATAACGTTTCCCAGCATGGCTGCTTCAATGGGATGAAAACTGTAGGCGGACCAAGGTGTGGTTACTACCGAGCGATGATGGGGTAAATGAAACTGACGCAGCAAGCGCGTATGGAGCAAGCGATGATTGATATAAAAATGAATTTCATTCCAGACAATTAATAGGAGAATTTCAAGCAGCATTTGTCCTGGCGATGGATCTATTGCTAGTCTCGCCCAGCCTAACTGTAGTAATCCCCAGGGAAAAACCATGCCTAAACCAAAGATCAGAATGGACATTAAGGATAGTCCAAATTCGCGCTTTAATTGGCCAACGCCAAGTGGGCGGGGATCTAATCGTAGACCGATGCCAAAATAAGGTAGAAGTTTATGAGTGAGGAGCCAGTTAAAACAGCCAAAAAGCAGATAAATGCTGAAAAAAAATACAATGCCGGTCAGCATTATTTCTATAGCCGTACAATTAAGAATAAATTCACGCACAGAGATCAAACTCCCTGAGTTTTGGCGAAGGTTCGGGATCATACAATATTTGCGGTGATATTAGCGAAAAGTGTGGCGTTATTTGTAGCTCTTTTCTAGGAAGCGTTTGTGGTCCCGGGTTAGCGGACCTTCAGGGATACTTGTGGTTTGTGTAGTTAAATCGATATTTACCTGAAACTTCTTATGTGGGTCTATGTGTGTTCACGCACTGACGCAATTATGGGTTGCCCTCAGGCTGGTGGCTTATATTGAGGAGAGCTTATATGAACGAAATAAATCCCAACCTATTAAACATTGTAATTCCAGAGACTACCATTCCTTTGAGCAGCGTCGAAACCTTGCGTAGCCAGGCCCGCAAAAATGTCGATCAGGGTGCTGTAACAGCCACTTATTCCGCTGATCGTGTTGCTGTTGTGAAGCTATTAAATGAAGCCTTGGCGACGGAGTTGGTTTGTGTTTTACGTTATCGCAGCCATCACTTTATGGCGCGCGGACTTAATGCCAAGAGTGTCGCGAATGAATTTTTACTGCATTCTAATGAAGAGCTCGCCCACGCCGATTTGCTCGCTAGTCGTATAGTCCAGCTTGGGGGCGAGCCTGATTTTGCTCCCGATCAATTAACCAGTCGTAGCCATGCCGAGTTTATCGCGTGCACTTCATTGGTCGATATGATTCGCGAGAATTTGATTGCTGAACGTATCGCCATAGATAGTTACCGCGAGCTCATTCAATACCTGGGTGAGCAAGATACTACTACCAGTCAGATGCTAAAAACGATACTTGCGGTAGAAGAAGAGCACGCTGACGATATGGCGGATTTGCTCAATGATTTACCGGCTTAAATCGGGTTTTGGTCAGTTGGGTCTTGCAACGCTATTTGCCCGTTCTAAGCTACACTTTGTTTTTCTAGTCCTTTGCCACTAATTTATTTAGTTGTTCAGCTGCCGTTTTGTAAAGCCATGTACCCTAGAGGAAATCATGTTCTGTAAGGCCGTGATTTCCATGGGGTAAGGGCTTTACCCTTCAACGCAATTTACCAATACTATTTTAATAATTACATAATCCAAAAAAACACGAGGTATTAAATGCGTAAAATTTTATTTTACTTAACAGGTTTTATATTACTGCAGAGCCCGACACCACTTCTGGCGGGGAATTTGGGCATTAATGTTATTTTGTCTGGTCAAGTTGGTCCGGGTGTATACGGCGAAGTTGAGCTCCACAATGCTCCACGGCCGCGGGTAGTTTACGAGCAACCCGTAGTGATTGTTCAAGATCGCCGCTACATTAGAGAAGAGCCTATTTATTTGCATGTTCCGCCAGATCATACACGCCGTTGGTCTCACCATTGTCGCTCATACAATGCTTGCGGTCGTCGTGTCTACTTTGTAAAAAGTCGGGAATATGAACCACAGTATCAACGTTATGAGCGGGAACGTCGTTATTATGATACCCATCCACGTAAACATCATCCTGACGATCATAAACATGGCCACAACGGGCATGATCACAATAGGCATGATCGTGACAGGCATGATCACGACAGGCACGATCGCGATAGACATGATAAAGACAGACATGATCGCGATAGACATGATAAAGATAGGCATCGCGACGATAACAAGCGTGATCATGATAGAAAAAATGATCATGATGGTAAGCGTGATCACAATGGCAGGCATTAATGAATGTTGTTATGTCGTAACTTAAGTAACCGATAAACAGTCAGCAAACTATCTTACCCGATGTGGGTCGGCGCAAATCATCGCCCGATATATAAGTAACTTTTGCGTAAGATGATGAAGTAAAAAACGAGGCATAAAATGCGTAAAAAATTATTTATTTTAAGCGGTTTGCTACTGTTACAAAGTTCACCACAAATTTTTGCAAGCGATCTTGGCATTAATGTGATTTTGTCGGGCCAGGTTGCTCCGGGAGTTTATGGCCAGGTTGAGGTAGGTAATACGCCTCGCCCCAGAGTGGTTTATGAACAGCCGGTAGTAATAGTTACTGACCGCCAACATGTGAGAGCTGAACCCATTTATCTACATGTGCCGCCAGGTCATGCAAAGAACTGGTCAAAACATTGCAGCGCCTATAATGCGTGCGGGCGCCAGGTATATTTTGTAAAAAGTGAAGAGTATGAGCCTGAATACCAACACCGCGAAAATCATCATGATGCTGGGCATAAAGGTAAAGATAAGCATCATGGAAAAAAACATGATAAGCATAAATAATATTTAAGGCTAGGCGTAAATAAATATTTAGAAAGTTGTAAATAATTAATAAAGCCACACTCAATATGATCGCAATTTTACGATTAATGGTGTGGCTTTTTTACGCGCGTCAGATGACACTGCTGCGTAATAATCGCAAAGAATATCACTTTAGTGTGCCACCGTACGGACCCTGTCAGGCCTTGGGGATAAGGTGACGTTAGGGTTGCAAACCTAAAAGGCAGCTCAATAAAACTATTACTCACATTTGGAGAATCACACTATGAATTTATTTAATACTAAACAAGTCAATAAATTTTTATCAGTTTTTATGATTGTTATGGCAATGTTTGCAGTGTCGGCATGTCACTCTACCAATGATAAAGAAAGCGCTGGTGAATATATTGATGATTCGGTTATTACCACTAAAGTTAAGGCAGCCTTAGTGCACGACAAAACTGTTAAGGCTACTGAAGTGAATGTGGAAACTTTCAAAGGTGTCGTTCAATTGAGCGGTTTTGTAAGTGAAGCAGAAGATGCAGCTAAAGCTGTTAAACTTGCTCGTGAAGTGAAAGGCGTGGTATCAGTGAAAAACGATATACGAGTGAAGTGATATTTTTTAGCTTGGTTTTAACAAAGATCTTTAATAATAAATTTCAAGCTTGTTAATAATTGCTACCTGATAAATCCCCGCTTTATTGTCTGAATTACGTGATAATAAAATGGGGATTTTTTTGCTCATACCTGGTTGGTTAAGTGCTGCTGAAAAGCTATTTGTTGCTACTATTAATCAAATATTTTTTCATAATGATTGATCAGTGCTTCATAGCATTCGCAAGATGCGCATTCCAAACTTTTGCGATCTAGGATAGTGATGGTGCCACGGCTGTAAGTGATTAATTTTCGTTTCTGCAGTGCTCCTGCCGCAACTGTGATAGTGCTGCGGCGAACACCCAACATATTGCCCAGAAATTCCTGCGTAAGGTAAATTTTGTCTGAGTGCGCGCGGTCATGAATCATTAATAACCAGCGCGCTACTCTTGGCTCAATTTCATGAAAATGAGCGCAAGCTGCTGCCTGTGCTAATTGCGCCATTAATACAAATAAATACCGATTACAAGCGCGCGTCAAAACCAGACTTTCCCGCAATTCATGACGCAATTGTTCTGCGCTCATGCGTAATGCAGTGCCTGAGCCTTGTACCACGGCAAGCATCTGCGCGCTATCTATCCCCAGAGCGAGGGTTGCGCCAAGCATGCCTTCGTTACCCACTAACCCCATTTCCAATGGCTGATGATCACGCAAAGTTGTAATAAGCGATATAAACGCGGTAATGGGAAAGTAAACATATTGAAAAGGTTTTTCTGGCTCACAAAGTGTGCTGCCAAATGTTAACTCGACGGTATCGCACAGACTTAAAAGTCGATTGCGTATATCGTCAGGTAAGCTTTGAATAAGATGGTTGTGTACAGGGGCTGGAACTATATTAAGCGTCGGCATATTGTCTCGTCAGCACGAAGAGGTCGTTAATTATTATAGAAGCAGAGGAAAAAAATAGTACTTAATAATCTCTGTCCAGGCTAGGGATCTGCGTCTGTAGAATAATAAGGTATTACCCCTAATCGCTTGAGGATGCAATTAGGGGTGGTAGATCATGTGCTTAACGATTTGCTTATGAGCGACGTGCAAGCAAATAGCCGAGTAAGAAACCCGCTGCAGCGCCTGCACCAATAACAGTCCATGGTTGCTCATGTACGTAATGGTTAGTAATGTCAGCTGTTTTGCGTGCGCGTTGCACAATATTTTCGCTGAGCTCTTCTGCTGTTTCTTTTGCAGCGTCAATACGCTCACTTAGCTTCGCTTTAGCTCGGGCCAAATCGTCACCGGTGAGAGAAGTCGTGGCTTTAAATAAGTCTTCGATGTCGTTAAGAAAGCTGTGAAATTCGTTCGAAATGGCAGATGATTTTTGAGTTTTCCCATCAACGAAGTGGCTATTGCTTGTACTTGAGTTGGTTTGCATGGTGGCATCCTATTATAAAATGAAAATATTGAGAGGGCAGTTTGGCAATAAGATTAAAGAGTACTTATTTAAGCCAATCTGTATGGGGACGATAAGCGTAGCGGCCGATGAGTTCTGTGCGCGAACGCACTAACGGTGGGTGCAACGACTTGCAGAAAATTGTTTTTGCTTGATTTGGCTGTATGACGTTAGAACTGACTTTTATGTATCGGCAATTCATTTCAGGTTCGCCAGGCAACGTTTACTGTTAACTGGCGTACAGATCTGGTCATGGGTTATGCATAGTCTAGCAACATGCAGAAGATTAAGTATGCGTAATCTAATCGCCGTGGTGAATCTATTGAAGGCGAGCACATTTTCCCTGGGAGCCAATGATGAAAACTTTCAAGTTACTTAATGTGATTTCCTTTGTGTTTATAGTGCTTCTTGTGTTGGTTTGTATTTACGGGTTTGCAACCGATTGTCCAAATACCGCAGGCTACGTATATTGTGGTGGTCCTGAAGCTAATAGTAATTTGTAATACTAATACAAAAACTTATTCAATATAAATAAAAAGGCGGAGAAATAAAATGTCAGAAGTTCTCATAATACTTTTAATTCTTTTTAGCGCAATTTGTGTGGCCTCAGCCTATTCCACCGCAGGATTAATTCTTGCCATTTTACTTATTGCTATTGCAGTCACTTTAAAAGGCGCTGTGATAGGAAAAAAAATCTAATTTATTTCAATCACGTTTTTACACAATTGCTTTTAGAGGAAATTTTATATGAATATTCAAAAAATGATCGGCATACTACTAATCGTCGGCGGCTTGGCTGGGCTTGCCTATGGTGGATTTAGTTATACTAAAGAAACCCATAAGGCTGATATAGGGCCATTGAGTTTGTCGGTTGATGAAAAAGAGCGGGTTAATATTCCTGTGTGGGCGGGTGTTGCTGGAGTTGTGCTAGGTGCGCTTTTGCTGGGAATGAAAAGAAAAATCTAGGTATAAAATAGAATTTTTTTTGAAAAATGAAAGCCCTGGCGATAATAGGTCAGGGCTTTTTTGTTGTGATATTATTGGTTGTTGCAGCTAAGTTTTAAATCACTGATGCGAAAAAACCTAAAGGATTTTTGCTTAATGCTACGCTCACCATATAAACAAACACAATCATTGCCAGTAACCATAAAATCTTGCGCATCGTCGGATTGGAATGTTTAAAAGTGAGTACACCCAGAATTATATATACAACCAGAGCAATTATTTTTGCGAGCAACCAAGGTTGTTGCATGGGTGAAAATTTTTGCACTACGGCTAAACCAATTCCTGTGATAAGCAATAATGTATAAAGGATATGTGGCGTTATTTTAAAAAATTTGTGATTGGTCGCGCGTGAGCTTTGCATCATTAATACCCCGCGCACAAAAAAAACGACAAATGCAATAGCGATAATCAGTAGATGGCTGTGTTTAAAAATAGCGTACATTGTTGAACCCTTTTTAAGTTATATGATTTTTTAAGCGCTTAGTGCTTTGCCTACAAGCGTTAATATTGCCTGTGATAAAGGTAACTTTAACGCTGCCTCATGACCTTTAGTTGACATTTTATTCCATGTCTTTTGAATAATGTCGATAAGTTTTTCTTCGTTATGTTTGGTGGCGAAGTCTTCCATATAAAATTCGAGAAATACTAGACAAATAACATCTTCAAGTGCTTGTACTTCTTCGTCACGCTTCAAGCTGCGTTTCAGCAGTAAATCTTTTACCCGCTGTATTATCTCGTTGTTGTATCCGTTGGCAGCGAGGATTTCGCTTGCGGTTTCACCATGGAATGCCGCTAAATCTAAACGCCAGCGCTTATAACCTTGACGATCCATAGGGTAATCACTGCGAGGGATCTTCCAGCGGCAAATATGTTGGCTGCGCGCTGCTAGCTGTAAAGCAATGGATGCGTCGGGATAGAAACTATGTAATTTTTCGCTCATGCGCTGGCCATAAATTAATTCTTTGGCGAGGGCTACACCATTGACCATTTCGGTATTGGGATCTTGTGCGTTGGCAGTATCAAAGGCTATAAGAGTTTTTTCAAGTTGGGCTGCTGTTGTATCAATAGCGTGAGTCATAAAATTATTCTGTACCTTTAGCAAGTTGCTGTAATGCACTCATATCGTTAATGGTGATCTCTTTTTTATCAACAGTAAGCATGTTGCTTTTTTTCAGCCGAGTTAATACTCGGCTAACTGTTTCGATAGTAAGACCTAAAAAATTGCCAATGTCGGTGCGCGACATGGGTAATAAAAATTTGTTGGTTGATAAATTGCGACGGCTATTGCGCCCGGAAATACTTAGTAGTAAAGATGCTATTCGTGCTTCTGCGTTACTTTTGCTCAACAAAGCAATAACTTGCTGTTCCTGTGTGATTTCGCGGCTCATTAGTTGGAAAATATGCCGTTGCAGACTGGGCACTTTTAAGCTCAGTTCTTCCAGACGATTAAAAGGTATTTCGCAGATAGACGCGGTCTCCAGTGCAATGACCGAGTTGGTATAGTAATTGTCTGCCAAGCCATCCATACCGACGAGTTCTCCCGGTAGATAGAAGCCCGTGACTTGCTCGTTGCCATTTTGACTAATCGTCAAGGATTTTACCGCTCCAGAACGTACGGCATAAACAGAGCTAAATGCTTCATTGGCCCTAAACAGATATTCACCTTTTTGCAAAGGCTTACTGCGTTGAATAATTTGATTAACGCGGTCGATATCTTCTATATGTAAGCTGATCGGGAGGCAAATTGTATTTAAACGGCAGTCTCCACAACTCACCTTTTTGTCGTGGGGGCAATGGGTGTCTGATTTTTCAGCAAGGTGCTGAGGATGAATCATATGCTAGGCCTGTGATCAGCTGGGTGGGGCACTATAGGTTTCGTGGAGTTGTGATTGTTGCAGCTTTGGGGGAGCGGGTAAATAGTTGATTTAAGTCAAATTGTTTGCCGGCGAATCCGGGTTGGAGAGAATCCATATTGTGCTGGCGGCGGGAGATGAAGGTTTAGGAGACATTAACTGGGCTAAGGTTGTACATATATCATAAAGGTGAAAATTAACCTTTACTTAACGGGGTTGGGGGCATATAGTTCGCTGGCTGGCCAAATTGCAGCGTGAACAATTGTCGTGTTTCATGATTGTTGGTTCACAAATTATTTATGGTAAGTCACATCCGTTGTTCTAGCAGTTTCTATTAGTACCTCGATGCTTCTTCATAAGTAACACCGATCTGTCAGCATTAATATCAATTTATTTAAGATCACCGAGGTTTATTATGGCTAGAAGTTCTGGCACAGTTAAATGGTTCAACGAATCAAAAGGTTTTGGTTTCATCGCTAGCGAAGCTGGCCAAGACGTATTCGTTCACTACAGCGCAATCACTGGCGGCGGATTCAAAACTTTGGCTGAAGGCCAACGTGTTGAGTTTGACGTTAAGCCAGGCCAAAAAGGCCCGCAAGCTGAGAACGTAATTGGTCTGTAATTCTTTTTGAATACAGCTGATAAAAAAAACCGCACTTAGTGCGGTTTTTTTTATTTTAAAAATAGCTAAATATTAATTAATTTTGAGCAGAAACATTTTCGGCCATTGCTTGCCTGTTACCCAGAATGCTTTCCTATCAACATCATAAGCTATGCCATTCAATACACTTTCCGAGTCATACAGACCTAATGTTTTAACAATAGAAGACAGGTCTACTATCCCTACTACATCACCATTTATCGGATTAATTTTTACGATGCGGTTGTCGTGCCAGATGTTGGCCCAAATAAACCCATCGCCATATTCCAGCTCGTTGAGATTATTGACCGGCTCATGATTCAGGCTCACATCAATTTTTTTTTCAACGGCGAAATCATTTTCGTTATGAAAAAATAAAGTGGCGCTGCCGTCACTACGGATTAAATATTTACCATCGGTAGTTAAGCCCCAGCCTTCACCTTTGTAATTGACGGTATTGAGCAAAGTGAAGGTGGTTGCATCAATAATAAATAGCACGCCTTCTTGCCAGGTGAGTTGGTAGAGCTTGTTATGCAGTAAGGTTAAGCCTTCGGCAAAATATCGGTCGGGGACTTTTTGTTTCCTGGTAAAGGGAGCGCTAAGTTTTGCCCAAGTAGTTTCTGGCTCGGTGACAGGGTAACTCACTAAGATTGATTTAGCGTAGAGTCCGCTGCTTTCGTAAAAGTAACCGTCTTTAATAACTAAGCCTTGGGTAAATAAGCTGGGCTTATGAGTGCGTTCGCCAATGATTTGATAATCCAGTCGTGCCACTGGTGCGGCAGACGGCTTGGTTGCTATTTCTGCATTCGCAATACTGCTTAGGCTAAGGCACAATAGTAAGGAAAAATATTTCACAGTGGCTTCTCAGTAGTGGGTTGTTAGGTGAGAAATCAATAGGTTAGTTCAGTAACTTGGTAAATAGTGATGTGCATTAATCAAACAATTATTAGAGAGAATAGGCGAGTATCATGAAGCGTTTACGTTCATTTGTCAGCATCACTTTATTGGGTGGTTTTATGGTGATGTTACCTATTGCCATTTTAATTTTGTTTGCAGAGTGGTTGTATGGTTTTGTTGCCCACTTAATTAAACCGGTAAGTGAATGGGTTTCTACCTGGTCCCCGACGGCGACTTATATGGCTGATGTCATAGGGGTTATTGTGCTGTTGTTAGGATGTTTTTTTATCGGTCTTTTGGTTAAAACGAATATTGGTCAGTGGCTACATGATGTCATGGATGATGTGCTTGGCAAAATACTGCCTGGTTATCACACCATTAATAAATTGGTATCGCAGTTGCTGGGTGGTGAGGGTAATGCCTCCTTACTAAAAGGGGATGTCTGCCGTGCTTATATTATGGGGCGCACGGTGAATACCTCAGTAACTGGGATTATTACCGCCAAGCATGACAATGGTGATTGCACCGTATACGTTCCTACAGCGCCTTTTTTAACCTCGGGAATGATTTATCACCTGGGTGCGGAGAGCGTGGAAATTTTACCTCACATGACGGTGGAAGCAGCCATGCGCACGGTAATAGCTTGTGGCAGTGGCTCGCAAATAATCGCGAATAAGTTGGTACCGCAACAATAGCCCGTTATTTTTTAGGTTTTTTTTCTGAATGTTTTGTTGCTGGTGATTTTTTATTTTTTACGGGTTCAGTTTGCGATTCGATGCTCGGCATTTCAGGTGATGCCACTTCAGTTTTCGCCGTTGTGGTAGCGACATTGTTCGAACTCTGCGGCGGCATCTCGGCATTTCCATCTTGCTCTCTGCTTTCTACATAGGTTAACGCCATTGCTACAGCATTGGTAATTTTTTGTTCGGTTTCTTGCATATCTTGTGGTGACATAAAAAATGTCATGTCGACATCGTGCCGAATATAGCGTGGCGGTAAACGATTAAGCGCTACGCATGCAACATCTGCCATAAATTCGCGATCCCCTGCCTGGACCCGGCTGCTCTGCTGCATAACTTCCTGTAAGACCAATTTTTCGTAATAGTTGTGGACGAATTCGACTTCGTCACTTTGGTAACTACGCGAGTTATAGGTGAGCATATTTTTATCTCTTTACTGAGGATAGCAAAGAGTATAGACACGAAATCCAGTTGCAGCCTGATGTGCTTTAAAGCTTATTGCGAATTAAGGCTCGTATCACAAACCGTGCTGGATTTAAGGCATTGGCGAGTTCCATGGGCACAGGTAATAATTCGTTGTTAATTTGGGCGGCCAACAATTCGGCACAAAGCGGCGTGTAGGTAAGGCCGCGTGCGCCATGCCCGATATTGATATAAAGCCCCGGTAAATAGCTGCCGGGGGTGATAATTCCGGCTTTAGCATTTTTGCGTAGCGGGGCGAAGTCGCGAACCAGATCTTCGCTTATGGGTAAAGCCCCTATGGCTGGTAAATAATCCGGTAAGGTGCAGCGAAAGCCTACCCGGCCGTCCAATCTGCTCGTGTCGACGTCATTCCAATTCTCAGCCAATGAAGGTATATGTTCGTGAAGATTATTGAGATTGGTTTGATGATCGCTGGTCCGCACTGCAGTGTCTGAATCATTTAAGTTAAACGTAGCGCCGGTGCAGTAAACGCCATTTTCCTGGGGGCAAATATAACCCTCCGCGCAAACCACTGTTTTAAGCTTTTGGGCTTCGACTGTTGGTGGCAAGTGAGTGACTTGTCCGCGAATGCTTTTGATGGGGAGATGATTTGCTTGGGGAAAGTGTAGTGCGTCTTTAGCCGTAGCAATTATGACCACGGGAGCGGTCACGGTGGAGCCATTATTGGCCAACACTTGCCAGCCATGGTCCTGTCGTTTTAATGCCTGAACCTCAGTTTGATAAATTACCTGAACATTAGGATGATCTATCAGTTCTGCGCAGAGTTTGCGTGGATTTATCCAGCCTGCCGTTGGAAAGTACAGGCCACTTTGTGACAAGGCCACTCCAGCAATTTCACTCGCTCGTGCTGCATCGACAAATTCCACTAATTTTCCTGCTTGCACAAATCGCTCGCGCAATAATTTGTGCAATTCAACTTCTGCAGTTTTATAGGCTAATTGCAGTACACCGCAGTTGTCACCTATCTCGGGCCAGAGTTTTCGATAAAAGTTGAGAGCGTATTCCAGGCTTGCCAAATTAAACGCTGCCTGGGCTTCGTTTAATGGCGAAAGTTTGGCGTAGAGCACGCCCTGAGCATTACCTGAACCACCTTGCGCAAGTTGCTCACTCCGCTCCATCACTGTAATGCGCCAACCGCGTTCAGCGAGGGCGCGTGCGCTGTGACATCCCGCCAGGCCGCCGCCGATAATGACCGCATGTCGCTCGGAAAATGCAGGTCGGTTTTGTTGAATAGTCCAGGGAATAGGGTAGGGAGAGAAGCTGCCGCGATAGGTAAATTGATTAGGGTCAATACTTTCGGGTAGAGCGTTGAAAATGGCCTTCACCATTTCACGTTTACGCCCAAAACCTGTTACTTTTTGAATGCTGAATCCAGCGCGCACCAAACCATTTTTAACGATGGCAGCAGCGCTAAATGTTGCTGCCGTGGTTTGGCTGTGATCAAGGTTATAGCTAAGTTTATTAATGCAATCAAAGAGCCCATCGCTCCACATGGCGGGATTTTTTGATGGGGCAAAACCATCTAAAAACCACGCATCTACTTTTGCTCCCGTTCGCGCAAATAGCGGATGTGTAGTCGCTAATAATTTGCTCAAGCCAAGTGCGGCATCATCAATAATTAATGTGAGTTTTATTCGCCCATCCATAAAATTCAGACGATGAAAACTATTGCCAACGAATTCCGGATAAGCACTGATGAGTTGCTCAGATAAGTGCGTCAGCTCGGGCCATAATGCAAGCGCGCGAATTAAATCATCTCTACCGAGCGGAAATTTTTCGACACTGACAAAGTGTAATTGCGCACTTATAGGCGCAACTTTTAACCATAAATCCCATGCTGCTAAAAAGTTTAAACCAGAACCAAAACCGGTTTCGCCGATGGTGAAATGCTCATTATTTTTAAGTGCTTGCCAACGTTCGGATAACTGATTGTGCCGGAGAAAAACATGACGTGATTCTTCCAATCCGCTGGCGCTGGAAAAGTAGATATCACCAAAGCTGCTGGATACGGGTTGGCCTTGATCATCCCAGTGGAGAATAGCGTTATTTATTTTTGTTGAGTCATCATCGGAAAAATCAGTCACAACCCAAACTCACCACGAATTTGTTCGCACCAAACCGCAATGCGTTCGGCACTCTTGGTAAACTCATTTTCATCATCCAGCGCTAAACCAACAAATTGGCTTCCGTCAGCTGTGAGGGCTTTTGATGCTTCGTATTCATAGCCAACATTCGACCAATAACCACAGGGAGTCGCGCCACGAGCTAGGACCTTGCTGTGCAAATAACCCATGGCGTCGAGAAACCACTCGGGGTAACCGATTTGATCGCCGAGCCCATAAATGGCGACTTTTTTACCGGTGAAGTTTATGGTGTTGATATCATCCCAAACTTCTTCCCAGTCTTCTTGCAGTTCGCCGTAATCCCAAGTCGGTATTCCGAAAATAATGTAATCGTAAAATTCTGCTGCGATTAACGGGGTTACATTGATGTTAAATATATCCACCAGATTTTCGCCAAGGGCTGCGCGAATTTTTTCACCTGCCATTTCGGTGTAGCAGGTTGAGCTGCCGTAGAACAAACCAACTTTTGCGCGGGTCATAATTTGCTCGCCCAAGCTGTTATCCATGCGATTGTTACGGGCTGCGGGTCATCACCGCTGCAAGCGTCCAGTACCAAAGGTTCACCGATACGAACTGCACCCAGGTCCGCAAACGCAGCATCCAGCATTCGGCCAGCATCGTTAAAGGTTGAGTAGCTGCTGTCGCCCAGATTAATCACACCGTAACGCTTGCCGGCCAGGCGCGGATAATCCCGTGTGAGATGAAGGTAAACCGGTAGGATGTTGTCCGGTAAATCGCCTGCACCCGTATTTGAATGGCAAAGTAAGAGTACTTCTTCGTTATCACGAATAAGATCTGCGGCTGACGCATAGGTATTAACAAACACGCTGTGGCCCAGCTCACGTAGTTTTGCAGCGGCGATGTCGGCAATTTGTTCAGCACCGCCAAAAACGCTACCGATGATAATTTGAATTTTTGTCATAGATGAATCACTTCATTCCGTGGACGTTAAAAAAAGAGATGGGCATGATAAAAGGTTTTCGATAGCATCGCACCCAATTTACACCAATGCACAATTTCCCTTTCTCATCGGATCACAACGAGTTTTTATGTTTCATATAGCTTTGTACGAGCCTCGTATTGCGCCCAATACTGGCAATATTATTCGCTTAACCGCCAACAATGGCTGCCACTTACATTTGATCGAGCCGTTAGGTTTTGACTTTGAAGAAAAAAGTATGCGTCGCGCGGGATTGGATTATTCCGAGCTGACGAATATCACCCGTCACCTGAATTACCCGGCGTTTTTACAAGCGATGGCGGGGCGGCGCATTTTAGCCTGTACAACAAAAGGTAGTCGTCCCCATGACCAGCTTGAATATCGTGCGGATGATGTCTTGTTATTTGGTTCTGAAACTGCGGGGTTACCGGTTGCGGTGTTGGAGTCCATTGCGGTTGAGCATCGTTTGCGCATTCCCATGTATGCGGGTAATCGCAGTATTAATTTATCCAACGCTGTGGCGATTGTAAGTTATGAAGCCTGGCGCCAATGTGGCTTTGCGGGTGGCATTTTTTAAGGCGCTGCTATACTCCTTGCAGAATACTCTTATAAAAAGTGTAGCGAGTGTAGCCTTATGTCCGTATTTTTTCGTCCTGCCTATGTGGGAATATTCTTGGTCTTGTCGCTATTTTTTGTGGTGGGTTGTAAAGAATCTCCGCCCGATAGCACAGCCGCGTTAAGCGTCAAACATCTTGAAGTGAAGGTGTCATCACCGCTGCAAGTGGATAATGATAGCTTTCCCAATAGTGATGAAATTACCGTCTCAGTACGTCTATTGGACGCTAGCGATACGCCTGTAAAAGCCGAAATAATTACCGTGAGTACCACCCTCGGTGCTTTGGCGGCAGCGCGAATTCTGACGGATGACCAAGGTTATGCCACGGCTAAAATAAGCCCGTCAACTACGCTAGGTGCAGGCACCATTACGGCTACATTTGGCGATGTCACTAGCAAATATAATTTTGAGTTACTCGCACCTATACCTCCTTCCCCAATAGCAACGTCCAGGATTTACCTGAGTTTGTTACGCAATGGCATTACTATTAATCGCTTTAAAAGTAATGAAATAGTGCAACTCAAAGCATTAGTTACCGATGCGAATAATCTGCCAATTGCCAATCAATTAGTAAAATTCACAGTTGAATTAGGAACCACTAATGTGGAGACGGGATTAACTGATCTGAATGGGGTGGCGGAGGTTAATTTATCGAGCAGTGATGCCAATCTCGGCGCCGCCGCAGCCTTGGCGGAAGTCACAATTAACAATGTCGATATACTCGCCCAGGTAAATTATGAAGTTATCAGTAGCGCGATCAATATCACTGATCAGGTCATCAAGCTGGGGCATTTTAATAGCAGCAATCAGTTTGTCGAAAACTTGCTGGGCTCTTCCATAACGGTAGATAGTGCCGGCGCTATCAATATCAGCGCGGGTGCGAGTTTAGGTATTTCAATGGCGATGGTAGATGAAAATAATCAGCGTATCATGCTGCCATCCCAAGTGAACTTTACCTCCAGCTGTGTTGAAAGTAAGAAAGCAACTATTGGTACGGGCGTATTTACTGTTAACGGTGTGGCCAATACGACTTTTGAAGATCTTAGTTGTGGCGGTGGGCAAGATATTATCCAGGCAACAGTGACGGTAAACAATCAAACCAAAGCCCTCGTGCAAACGGTCAATATTGCTTCAGAAAATATTGGCTCGATTGAATTTATCTCATCATCACCCCAGTCCATAGTCCTTAAAGGTACGGGCGGGCTAGGGCAGCAAGAAACATCGACTCTTACATTTTTGGTAAAAGGAGCCTTGGGTAATCCCTTGGCGCAACAGGCCGTCACCTTTAGTTTAAATACCTCAGTGGGAAATTTAACCATTACGCCTGCTACCGCAATCACCAATTCGCTAGGGTTTGTTACGACTAAAGTAAACGCAGGTAATGTACCCACGGCGGTTCGTGTAACTGCATCGGTAACGGCCGCTAACAACCAAATTATTCAAACCCAATCAGACTTGCTATCAGTCAATA
The DNA here is from genome assembly GCA_040385335.1 of Pseudomonadota bacterium. Classification (GTDB taxonomy): domain Bacteria; phylum Pseudomonadota; class Gammaproteobacteria; order Pseudomonadales; family Cellvibrionaceae; genus Cellvibrio. The sequence continues at coordinate 45,204 of JAZKHP010000028.1, read as the reverse complement.
CGGGGATGGCAGATCAAGATAGTTTTACCCTGGGCCCTGTGACATTTAATCCTGAAGCAGATAGCTACAACGGCACCGAAGTTGTGGTTACAGCGCAATTGGCCGACGCATTTAACAATCCAGTTCCCAACGGTACAACGATTAACTTTACGACTGAGGGTGGCAGCATTGTGCCCAGTTGCAACACCTTAAACGGAGCCTGCTCGGTGAAGTGGACTAGTGGGGAGCCGCGCGTTCCGAACCATCGTATTACCATTCTCGCCACGGCTGTTGGTCACGAAACTTTCTACGATACCAACGGCAGCAATACTTTTGATGATGACGATGGTGGTGTGTTTTATGATTGGGCTGAAAGCGGCTTCGGGCGAGTTCTGGCTGCCGCCGAGGGAGTTTGGGATATGTCGGAAGCCTGGCGTGACGATAACGAAAATCATCTCTATGAGGACGGTGAAAAGTTTATTGATTTTGACAATGACCAGGACTTCGGTGACCGCGATGGATTATTTAATGGGCCGCAATGTCAGGGTCTTTTGTGTGCTACTGGGACAGCCAAAAGTATCCACGTTCGTAAAGCAATAGTGCTAGTGATGTCGGGCAGTGATGCGCGTATGACATTGGTGAGTGATACTTATCCCGGGGTTGCTAATTCTGCCATTGATCACATCGGGGATCGGTGTGTCTATGCCACCACCGACAGGGGACCAAACACTAATGGTGTCCAGATAGATTGTGCTGATCTCGCTATTGCTGAGGATGAAATTGAAAGTTTCGAGCTAAGCTTTGCCGATTTTGGCGGACCTCTTGGACAAATATTGCCAGCGGGTACCAGTATTCAGGTGACTGCGGATGGCGGTACTCTCGTGGGCAATACATCATTTATCGTACCTAATTCCATAGGTTCCATGGATCCTCTCGTTTTTAATGGTAATGCCATCAGCTTCGTTATCAGAAACCCTAATACATCTGCAACGACGGATGAGTTAGCCATTAGTGGATCCTTGAAAGTGACTGCAACCACTCCCGAAGGAGCCGTGACAGTGATGAGTTTGAATTACACCTTGGAGGGTAGTTGATAGGTAGTTTTGCTCTACAGCATAAACAATAAATTATCCTGAAGAAGCCACACGAAGTGGCTTCGATAACCTACGTCATTTTTTTGTAACGGCTCTTATTAATTTTTGCAAATTTTCCTAATAGCTATCGACCCTTTACTTTGCCTGGCATTGATCATCGCAATGAAGAGCTAGGCAATTATCGTCTGAATCATGGGCCCAGATAATTTTACAAATCCGCAATTCAGCAGTACACCAGCTAATCCAGCTTCACTGAGCAATAAAAGCATTAAGAAGTATTGTTAATAACTGGCCATTATTACTTTGTCACCTACACTCTAGTTAATCTAGATGAAATTCTGCTAAAGCTTTAGCAACATTGGGCACACAAACTCACATCACCCACACAAAATACGATACAACAAGAGAACTTACAGGCTATGTATCTGGAATTTTTTGGTTTGCATAAACCGCCATTTCGCATTACGCCCGACACTCACGCTTTTTTTGAAGGCTCTGATCGCGGTGCACTTTTAAATGCACTCTGCTACGCCGTTTCTCAAGGCGAGGGCATTATTAAAGTCGTGGGCGAAGTTGGTAGTGGTAAAACCATGCTCTGCCGCATGTTGCCGCTGAAAATGACCGACAAGATTGATTGGGTTTATCTCGCCCACCCCAGCCTTTCGCCAGAACATACGTTGCACGCTATCGCCCAAGAAATGGGTTTGCCGGTGGCGGATAACGCTGACAAACTTTCAGTGATGCGGTTGCTGCATGAAACCTTACTAATGCGCCACGCCAATGGCCGTCAAGTGGTGGTATTGGTTGAAGAAGCGCAGGGCATGCCTCTGGAAACATTGGAAGAAATTCGCCTGCTCAGCAACCTTGAAACCAACGATTATAAATTGATGCAAATCGTGTTGTTTGGTCAACCGGAACTCGATGAAAAACTCGCTAATCCTGGCATTCGCCAATTGCGCGAACGTATTACCCATAGCTTGTATTTAACACCCTTTAATTTGCCCGATATTCAAGCCTATTTAAATTTTCGTTTGCGCGCGGTGGGTTATACCGGGCCTGACTTATTTTCCTCCGCGGTTGCGCGCTCTATCGCGCGTCACTCGCAAGGGTTGGTAAGGCGCATCAATATTATTGCTGATAAAACACTTCTCTCTGCTTACACGCAAGATCGCCACACGCTGACGGTTAAGGATATTCGTCAGGCCGCGCGCGATAGCAATTTTGGACCTCATAGCAGTTTTAGATTCAGAACATATTTTGATTCGGGACGACGTTTTTGGGCCCCGGTATTGGGAATTATTAGTTGCCTGGTACTGGCTGCAATCGCCATGCATTTCACCTTTTATAAACCTGCGAAAAGCAGTCAATCGATTGTGGAGTTAGTAGAGTGAAACAGCGTTTTTTAGCAGTAAATTTTTTTTGCGATAAATATTTTTCATGGCGATTTTGCTTGCTGTCATTGGTGGGATTGTCATTGGGCGTAACCTTAACCGCTTGCGAACATTTGCGTTTTGAACCCAAACCCTCACAAGGTCACATCAGCAAACCAGGCAATGCTGACGATATTGCACACATTCCCGAACCAACGCGGTCGACACCACCATTACCCGCACCGCAAGCCACCCGCAAAGAAGAAACTCACACCGTGGTGGTAAGTGATGTCCCAGTGCGCGAATTATTATTTTCACTGGCGCGCGACGCGGATTTAAATTTGGATATCGACAATGATGTGGATGGTTTGATCACGCTTAATGCCGTCAATCAACCTTTGCCGGCGATTCTTGAGCGCATTGCCGCGAGCGGTAATTTGCGTTATTCCATTAACAATAAAGTATTGCGCATTCGCAAAGATGCACCATTTTTGCGTAACTATCGCATCGATTATTTAAACATGGCGCGCACCAGTAATGGCAGTGTCAGTGTGTCAACACAAATCAGCGCGACAGGCAAAGGCGCTGGAGATGCGGGCGGAGGCGGTGATAATAATTCCGCAACTGACGTAAAAAATGTTTCCGAAAATGCATTTTGGAGCAGTTTGCAAAAAAATATCGGAGTCATTATCAGTGGCAATCGCGAGGAAGTAGCCGCTGCTGCTGACGGCAGTAATCCCGATATTATGCTCAACCGCGAGAGCGGCATTATGGGTATTCGTGCTACTGAAAAACAGCATGAAGAAATTCAGCGTTTTATTGATGAGGTGCAAAATAGTGCGCAACGTCAAGTGCTTATTGAAGCCACGATTGCAGAGGTGAAACTCAACGATCGCTACCAGGCAGGCATAAACTGGAGCCTGGTGCGCGATACTGCCGGCCATAATATTTTGTTTGATATCGCCAATAATATAACCGATGTTGCACTCAGTGCTCCGCCTGCGTTTAGTATTGGTGCTAGCACACGTCTTGACGGAAATTTATTGCAAACCACTCTGCAAGCACTGCAAACGTTTGGTGATGTTCACATCATGTCCAGCCCTAAAGTAATGGCACTCAATAATCAGACTGCCTTGCTGAAAGTCGTCGATAACCTGGTCTATTTTACCGTGGAGGTGAATATAGAAGCCGCCACCGCATTGGGTGCTACCAGAACAATTACTTATGAAACCAAAGTGAATACTGTACCTGTAGGTTTTGTCATGAGCGTAACGCCCTACATCAGCGAACACGGTGCAGTTACCTTAAATGTTCGCCCCACCATTTCGCGCGTTATTAAACAAATGCGTGATCCAAATCCGGCGCTGGCAGAGGCCAAAGTTATCAGTGAAATTCCAGTCATTCAAGTGCGCGAAGTTGAATCGGTTTTGAAAGTAAACAGTGGCGATGTTGCTGTTATCGGTGGCTTGATGCAGGACGAAGTTAGCAATAACAAACGCGGCATTCCGGTGCTATCGAAAATACCTTTGCTAGGTGCGCTATTTCGCTACGAAGATGACAGCACGGATAAAACTGAACTGGTGATTTTTATCAAACCGATTGTGATCAAAAATGCGAGCCTGGCAGGAGATTTAAGTCAGTTCCGCGATTATTTGCCCAGCTCCAGTAATAAGCCCAGTGCTAGCGAACGGGAGTAATGCAGTATGAGCCTCTTGCTCGATGCCTTAAAAAAAGCGGCACTGGAAAAGCAGCGTCGGGAACAGCTTGGTGGTGCATCGCTCGGTGGCGCGCAGCCTGGCGGCGCAGTTCAAAATAAATTACAAGCCGCACCTGCACCGTCTTTAGCGGTTAATAATATTTCGCAATTCACCGATACTCCAGTGGTATCGTTGCAGACGCCTGTTGCTACCGCAGAAATTGTGGCCGACATGCATGAAGCTGACATTGAGATAGCGAATATTCCAATGGCAGAGGAAAGTGTTAGCAATCTAAACCTTGAAGATGAGCCGTTGATTTTTAATATTGACGAGATTGATAACGAATATTTGGTAACAGCTTCACCTGCAACGCAAAACATAAAATCTCAGAACGCAGAAAACCAAAATACAGAAGCTCAAAATGCAGAGACGCTTGAAACAAAAATTCAAGAGCCTTATCAGCAAACGGTTTTGGAAACCATTCGCAAAGCAATTCAAGAACAAGCTCCAACACAGGAAATTTCGGAAGTCACCGTTCAAGATTTTGAAACAGTGAAGCCCCAGTTGCAGATTTTAGAAAATCAATCATTAACATCCTCTGTAGCTGAAATTCATGCACCGGAAACTCAAATACCAGCAACGCAGACACCAATAGCTCCACCGCCTGCGCCGCAAGATCTCGCCGCTAAAGATTCTGCAAGCTCACCCACCGTTGAGATAAATGTGGTTGAGCAATTTAATCCCAGCGCAGGTAAAGCTGCACTTGCGCAATTGCTCACGCGCAGCAAAAAAGCCACTGAATATGCACGTAAACGCATGTTAATCATGTATGCGTTGCTTACGCTAACTGCATTTACTGTATTGATATTTTATTATTATTTGTTGCAGAGCAATTCCACTTCAGTGGTGATGCCTCCAGAAATGGCTGTGGCTAGCCCACCTGCTGAAACTCCAGTTGCTGAAGTGAGTGATGGGGCAGTTCTGGCAGAAACACCGACACCTGCGGATAACGAAGTTGGCGGAAAGGATGTGACTGTAGATTCCAAGCTCAAGCCTTCGTCGCAACCTGAAACCTTGGCTGAATCCGCAAGCGAAACAGGCACGCTGGCAGCAGCGGTAGTTCAGCCCAAGCATTCACAGTTTAAGCCACAACCCGATTCACAACCCGCAGCAAAAGAGCAAACCAGGCCCATGGTTAAGGAACAAGTTTTCGCACCTGTGGCTGAAAAGAAAAGCGCACGCAGCAGTGAAGTTCTCCCGCCTGAGTTTGTGACTAGACAGGGTGTTATTGCCTACCAGCAATCTACAGAAAATGTGGTTAGCGAAGCTGTCGCGCGCGGTTATGGTGCTTATCAACGCGGCGATCTCGACAGTGCGAAGGCTGCTTACCGCGAAGCCTTGGAACAAGATCCGCATCAGCGTGACGCGCTCCTGGGTGCAGCCGCTGTGGCAGTTCGCGAAGGGAGGCAGCAAGAAGCTTTGGGATTTTATCAACAGCGTTTAGCGCGCGACCCAAAAGATGATTATGCCTTGGCCGGAATCCTGGCTTTAAGTGCGGGCGGTGAACAGAACCTGCAATTAGAAAGCGAGTTGACGAGTCTATTGCGTGAATACCCTAACGCGTCACATTTACATTTTTTACAAGGTTCTCTGTATGCCGCTAGAAAAAATTGGGAGGCCGCACAGTTCGCCTATTTCGAAGCCTGGCAGCGCGAACCTAAAAATCCTGATCTTGCGTTTAATCTGGCGGTTGCACTCGATCACTTAAATCAGCCGAAGGAAGCCGCGCGTTTTTATCAACAAGCATTAACGCTGGGTAGTGTGCATCCGGTGAATTTTTCCCGAGATGCGACGGAACGCCGGTTAGTAGAGTTAGGAGGAAATACTCAGCCTGACAATGGCTCTCAAAAAGAAAGCACTGGGGAAGAGGGCGTTAGCCCATGAGCGCGCCCAAAAAACGTTTAGGTGATCAGCTGATTGATCGCGGCCTGGTAAGCAGCGACCAGGTCGCGATTGCCATGACTGAACAGAAAAAAAGTGGTAAACCCCTCGGTCAAACACTGATTGATTTAGGTTTTGTGACTGAATCCATCATGCGCGATGTGCTCAGTGAATCTATTGGGCGGCAGAGTATTGACCTCTCCCACGCAGTGCCGGATCAGGAAGCTGTCAACCTCATTCCTAAACAATTAGCCAGCCGTCATACCGTACTGCCCGTTAGCTTTGATGCGCAAACCAAACGTTTACAATTGGCAATGACCGATATCTATGACGTTATAGTGCTGGATCGTATTCGCACTGTGTTGGCTGCGGATATTGAAGTCGAACCGCTACTGGCTTCCGAGAGTGAAATCCGTCATTCCATTGATCAGTTTTACGGTTACGAACTTTCAGTTGACGGCATTTTGCGTGAAATCGAAACGGGCGTGGTGGATTACCACAGCCTGGATGTGAGTGGTACCGAATATAGCCAACCGCTGGTGCGTTTGGTGAACGCCATCTTGTCCGATGCCGTTAAACGCGATGCGTCTGATTTACACTTTGAACCCGAGCAAGGTTTCTTGCGTTTGCGCTATAGGATTGACGGCGTACTGCGGCAAATTCGCAGCCTGCATAAAGATTACTGGTCGGCTATCGCAGTGCGTCTGAAAGTCATGGCAGGCATGAACATTGCGGAAACCCGCACGCCGCAAGATGGCCGCATTTCTCTGAAAGTCGGCGGGCATACCATTGATTTCAGGGTATCGGCGCAACCTACAACTCACGGTGAGAATATCGTATTGCGGGTATTGGATCGTTCGAAAGGCATAGTGCCTTTGGAAAAACTAAGCCTTCATCCCGACAATCTCGATTTGCTCAAGCTCTTAATGAGCCGCCCGGAAGGAATTATTTTAGTCACCGGCCCCACGGGTAGCGGTAAAACCACCACCCTTTATTCCATGCTGAACTTCCGTAAATCCATCGAAGTTAACATCATGACTTTGGAAGATCCGGTTGAATATCCCATGGATATGATTCGCCAAACGTCCATTAATGAAGTGGCGAAAATGGATTTCGCCAGCGGTATTCGCTCCTTAATGCGGCAAGACCCGGACATCATTTTAGTCGGCGAAGTGCGCGATGAAGCCACCGCCGAAATGGCATTGCGTGCGGCTATGACGGGTCACCAGGTTTTTACTACCTTGCACACCAATTCAGCGCTGGGAGCTATCCCGCGGTTAACGGATATAGGTGTTAAACCCGAAATTATGGCCGGTAATATTATCGGCATCGTTGGCCAACGCTTGTTGCGTACCCTGTGCAAGCATTGCAAAAAACCACGTCCTTCAGATGAATTTGAACAAATTGTCTTGGGTGTTAGTGCTCCGGTGACAGTCTATGATCCGGTGGGTTGTGACAAATGCACCGGCGGTTTTAAAGGCCGTGTGTCGGTTATGGAAGTATTGAAAATGGATGAGGAACTGGATGATCTTGTGGCCAATCGCGCAACCTCCCGTGAACTTCTCAAGCAAGCACTTTCAAACGGTTTTGTCACCATGGCTGATGACGGCATCAGGCGCGTGTTGCTCGGTGAGACCACCATTGAAGAAGTCAGCCGTGTAGTGGATCTAACCGGGCGGTTTAAATAGCTATGGCCCAATACAAATACAAGGCCATTGATAAAAGCGGCAAAACCATTAACGGTCGCGTGCAAGCTTCTAACCTTTTGGAAGTCGAACATCGGCTGACCAACCTCGGGCAAGATTTAATAACCTGCGTCGAATTAAAACCCAGCGGTGTTCGCTTTGGCCGTCGCAGTCTTACGCGTCGCGAACTTATCAACATGGTTTTTCAGCTGGAGCAATTGACCAAATCGGGCGTACCTTTGCTCGAAGGTTTGCATGACCTGCGCGACAGCGCGCCTGCCGGTTATTATCACGATGTGTTGGCAAGCCTGGTGGAATCCATCGAAGGCGGTAAAACATTTTCCGCTGCGTTGCGCGAATATCCCAACGATTTTGATACGGTGTTTGTCGCCCTGATTGCAGTGGGTGAAGAGACTGGCGAGTTACCCAAAATCCTTAAAGATATGGGCGAGACTTTACGCTGGACTGACGAGCTGATTGCGGCCACCGTCAAAATAATTATGTACCCCGCGATTGTTGCCGTCGTTGTTTTTGCAGTTGCTGCTTTTCTAATGATTTATTTGGTTCCGAAAATTATTCCCTTCGTAAAAGAAATGGGCGGAGAAATTCCGTTTCACACGGTGGCCTTAATTGCCGTATCCGAATTCTTTGTTAATTACTGGTGGGTAATTTTTTTTGCACCTGTAGGAATTTTTTATTTTATTAAATCTACCGCGAAAAAATCCCCGGCATTTCGCTTTAAATTGGATGGCTGGAAACTGCGCATTCCCTTGTTTGGCACAATCGCCTTTAAAATTAAACTTGCACGCTTTGCCAGTTATATGGCACTACTTTACGCCTCAGGTATCACCGTGTTGCGCGCGCTGGATATTTGTAAATCTCTGGTTGATAACGCGGTAATGGCAGAGTCTATTGATCGCGCTGCGCAATACATTGCTGACGGCAGCAGCATCAGTGAAAGTTTCGCGCGACTGGAATTATTTCCGCCCTTAGTCGTGCGTATGTTAAAGGTTGGTGAAAACACCGGCAACCTCGATGAAGCTTTAATCAACGTTAGTTATTTTTACAACCGCGAAGTACAGGAGGCAATTGATACGATTGAGCCCGCAATTAGTCCCGTATTAACCGTCATTATGGGTTCACTCCTCGCCTGGATCATGATGTCTGTGCTCGGGCCGGTGTGGGATGCTGTGGCCAAGGTAGGTTGAAAAAATGATGAAAAGGTTGAAGAAATGATTAGGCGTGTATTTTATTTTTCCGGTTATCGCATGAAAGTGTTCGAATGGGACGGCACGCGGCTGCTCGGTAGTGCCGAGTTTGAACCGGATGAAGAAGGTATCTGTCAATTTGACGAATATTTGCAACAAGCTACGCGCATTCCGGCACAGTTATTGGTGGACTTGGTAGAAGAAGATTTTCACCGCGAGAGTATTCCCCACGTTAACGCAAACGATCGCAAAGCCATAATTACGCGGCTGTTAGACCGTCATTATCGCGGTGAAGTGCATGTGCATGTGCAAGTTTTAGGGCGCAGTAAAGACGGGCGCAAAGATGACAATGTATTGCTCTCTGCACTGATTAATAAGAATGTTTTGGAACCCTGGTTAACGCGCCTGCAAGAACATAAAACTCCCCTGGCGGGTATCTGGTCCTTGCCATTGTTAAGTGCAAAGTTGCTTTCCGCTATTACGCAAACTGAAAAAAATGTTGCGCCCGACTCTAGTAATCTTGCGTCCAGAGACAGAGCATCCAGGGGCACCGAGTCTAAGGAAACAGTATCGAAAGACATAGCACCTAAAAACATAGCGTCCCCAACTATAGAACCTAAAAGTAGCCAGCCCAAAAATCCTGCACCCAAAACGGTAAAGGCGAAAAACATCATGCCCAAAAATATGATGATCGTTTCGCAGCAAACCAACAGCACTCAGCGCGAAAGCTATTTTATCGATGGTGCTTTAATGTTATCGCGCCAGGAAAAGTTGGATCGTGATAGGCGTGACCGACGTGACAGGCGCGATAGACGCAATGATCACGAAGGTGAAGAGCGGCGCGGAGACGGGCGGGTAGACGACAGCCAGCAAGATCGTCGCCAAAGAAACGCATCGATCACACCGGATTTACCTTCGCCCCCCAACGAGATTGATCGCCGTGTGCAATCTGAATGGCGTAGTGCGCAGGGCAGGCGCGATGAAGAGGGTGCGGCCAATGCTGCCTTAAGCATTAAAAAAGGTGCTGAACAAATTCACATTTTTTTAACCAATCAACGAATTATGGGCTTTGCGGACAAGCTTTATGTTTACTGTATTTTAGCCCCCGATCAACTCGAAGCCACTCGCCAACGCACGCAAGACAGCAATTCCATCCAATACAAATTTGTCGATTTAAATGAGCTTTTTAAGCATTACAAATTACAAAATTGTGAAGATCAGGAGGCTGATGCGTTATTCGCTTATCTCTGTGCAAGCGTACCCTTAGCGCCCGACCATTACGCGCAAGCGAAAGAAAAACAAAGTTATTTTCAATATCGATTAAATCGAATTATTACCGCAGCCACCGCGCTGGGAAGCTTAGTCGTTTTTATTTGTGCCGGATTGTTGTGGCTAAATAGTCTTGAATTAGTGCAAGAGCAGCGCGCGATTGAAACTCAACGTGGAATCCTTGAACGTCGTTATCAAGACGATTTCGCTCCAATTCAACAACGTTTAACCGATGCTCCAAGTATCAAAGCCAGCGTGGATTTAGCCCACCGAATACAGTTAGAGGCAAAGCTTAGCCCTGAACATTTATTTGCACCTCTGGGTGCAGTATTGAGTGATCCGCGCTTTGCAAATTTTCAGTTAGATGATTTTAATTGGAAAAAATATGCTCCCGCTGAGCTCGCCTTACTCCTGCAAACACAACAGGCAAGTGTATCTGAACCTTTAACTGAACTTGAGGCTCAAGCTGCCGCTGAAATACCCATTCCGGAAATTTCTCTTACTGCGAGTTTACAACCCTTGCTTACTATCAGAGGTTACTTGCACAGAGGCGAACGCAATTATCCGCAAACAGTAGCGCTGATGGAAAGCTTCGCCAATGCGTTGCGGCAAATGCCGAAAGTCACACAAGTTGTTGTATTAAAGATGCCAGTGGACGTGCGCCCGGCACTTATTTTTTCCGATGGCATGGGCGCACAGGAAGATGCTGTGCAGAGTTTAAAAGAAGCAAATCACTATGAAATTATCATAGGTTTTACTGCGGAGGAACTTCCCCATGAATGATTTCCTCAAACTTGCCTTTTGGCGCAAGCACGGTTTAAATTTTTTGCTCGCAAGCATATCTCTGCTGGCATTGGGTATCACCACGTTTGTTCATTCTCGTGCTGTCGGGGCATTGCAGATCGCTAAAAGCAGTTATCAGCAGCAACAGCAAGCAGTTAACGCTGAGGCGGAACAATCTGCCGCTTTACTTAACGAATCCCTGCCAGTTTACAAAACTTTTAAAGAGCAAGGATTTATCGGGCCGCCGCAGCGCTTGCAATGGCTGGAAGCACTTAATGCCGATGTCAGCCAGCATCTGATTCCGCTGGTGACTTTCACCCTCTCGCCCACGACCTTAGCGACGGCAACTAACACTACCTATACATCAGATTCGCTGGTTCTAAAGGTAACCCCTATGCGACTCGATTTTACCTTGTTGCATGAGGGAGATTTTTACCGTCTGTTGCACACATTGCGGGTGCAAGCCAAGGGACTATTTAGTGCGGAGAGTTGTGAAATTAGTCGTATTGATGGGGAAGCCGAAGCCGACACTGATAAAAGTCTTTCCAAAAGCCGCTTAATCGCAGGTTTTAAAGGGCAGTGTCAACTGCTTTGGTATTCGCTCGGAGATATTACGCAGGGATGGGAGGTGCTTGATGAAAAATAGCAAGTGCCGTTCTGAGCTAAATAGAAACTATAGTGGGGAATTAACAAGCAATAAGCATTTCCAGTTTTTTAAATACATGGCGGGCGGGTTGTGTCTTGCGTTGAGCCTGACTGAGCCTATTCGAGCTGAAACCCATCTGGCCAATCAGCAACAAACTAATCAACAAATCACTGATGTTAGTGATGTTTCTTTCGGTCGTTTATTCACTACGCCGGAACAGCGTAAATCTTTGGATGAGGCGCGCCGTCGCGGCGGTTTAAGGCTTGCACCGCAAATTGTCGGCGTCGATGAGAGCACTACGGACTTGCCCTTGCTGGCCAAACAACAGATAGCACAACCATTCAAGCTGTCAGGGGTTTTATTGCGAGCGGACGGTCAACATCAGGTATGGGTAAGTGGCGAAAGTGGCAAGGCAGAAAATCCGGATTTCAGTCGTAAAATTTTGGGTAATACTTTGCATTCCGCAAACGTGAAAGTTCCGCTTCAGGGTAATAATCGCGCAGCTATACTTAAGCCGGGGCAGGTGTGGTTACCGGATAGTGATCGCGCGGAAGAGTCTTATCGGCTGGCCATACCTAAACCAGTGGTAGTGCCAGAACCTGCGAAGAAGAGGGTCATTCCACCAGTCGCATCCAGTAGTACGTCAATGCAAACATCGGCTAGTGTTTCAGAGGTACATAGTAGTGTTCAGTCCAGTAAAAAATGATTGCCGAATTTGCATATCAAGTAAAAGCCATGGTTTTGCTTTGTTGATTATGTTGGCGATTATTTTGGTGGCATTTACAACGATCGCTATTTCGCGGCTTTCACAGAACTCTGGCGAACAAAAAAACAGAGTCAGGACTACTCAAGCGTTGGTTCAAGCCCGAGAAGCTATTATGAGCTACGCGGTCACGCAAACTAACCCAAGCCCACCAGGTACGTTGCCTTGCCCGGACGGTAATGGAGATGGATTGTCAGATCCTTTGAATGTGCTCGGTAATTGCAGTAATCAATTAGGATTAGTACCTTTTCGTACTTTAGAGATACCTCAGCCGTTGGATGGTTCAAACACATCTATCTGGTATGCAGTTGCTAATGAATATTCACGAACTCTAGGTGCGGCAACTCGCAATAGTTCTGTTCCATCTTCACTGATGGTGAATGTTAATCAGCGGATGGCTTTTATTTTATTGGCGCCCAATGAACCCCTCCTTTCGCAAGCTCGCACGAGTAGGGTTCCTTTAGTGGGTGCTGTGGCGCAATTTTTAGAGGGGGAAAATGCCAATACTTCGCTGAATTTTTACAGCGATTTTCGTGATGGCACTCAAAATGATCAAGTGGTTGGAATGCCGGAAGTTACTTTTTGGGCAAATATAGAAGGCAGGGTATTGCGTGAAGTAAATGACCGATTGGACGATTACTTTAATTTATGTGGTTTTACTCTTCCTCCAGCCGCACCTTTTGGAACCGATAATTCTATTGGCCCTAGTGCTGAGGGCGGAATGCCTTTTAACTTGACAGCCTCTTGTGCTACGGCTGTCCCATTACCTGGTTGGTTAACAACTCATTGGAGTCGAATGCTCTACTATGCGAACTGTGCAGTCCCCAACTGCATTCAATTGGTTGACATCGCTGGTAATAATACTCAGCGCGCCTCTACGATTGTGATTTCGCCCGGTATTCATTTAAATCAACCGCTTAGAACGGTTGGAGTTAGAGATGGTTATTACGAACTCGAAAATGCTTCCTTTCTCCCTCCAGATAACAGATTTACCCAAATAAAACCCTCTGGAATTACGGCCAATTTCAATGATCTCATTTATGTCGTCCGCTGAATTTTATCCGGCTAGGCCCCAACAAGGTTTTAGCCTTATCGAAATGGCTATTGTTCTCGTCATTCTGGGCATGTTGCTGGGCGGCTTGATGATGCCGCTTGCATCCCAGCGTGAAGTTAGTCAGCGCCAAGCTGCTGAACGTCAATTACAAGAAATTCGTAATGCATTGATTGGTTTTGCGCAAGCGAATAACAGATTGCCTTGTCCTGCCGCGCTTGGTAGTGATGGAGTGGAGGCCAGAGTGCCTTTAGCACCCGCTAGTGCGACTGCTGGCAACTGTATTGCGCCTCTTGTGAATAACTATGTTCCTTATCAAATACTCGGTATTCAAGGCACAATAATTGGTCGCAATTTAGTTGATGTTTGGCAACAACCAATTCGTTATCGTTTGGCTGCTAATGTTGGTCCACTCCCAACGTCAACTTTGTGGATATATGCAAAATCTCCAATTCCAACGACTTTACAGGTTGGGCCATACTTTCAAATATGCCCAGCTGCAGGTGCCTGCCCAACTGCTGATGCCACTAATGTTGTCGCCGTTATTTTTTCAACAGGTAGGGATGGTGCTGATATACCTCTATCAACATCCCCTGATCAAATTCAAAATCGATTGGGGACGACCAATAATTTTATAATGCGCACACCCACTGAGTACCACCGGACCGGCATTGAGTTCGACGATATTGTTGTATGGATTTCACAACCAACATTAATTTATGAGCTTAGTAGGGCTGGGCAGTAATTATTTAACTCTCTTTACGTCGTCCTCCGCTAGGCGCCCCCGCTTGCGGAGATACAGTCCTCAAATATAAGAATTGTTATTTCGCGATTTTCTGCTACTGCGTATCTGTCGCATGAAGCATTTGTTGAATAATAATAAAAAATATTGTTTATTTTTTCGCAATTACAAATTCGTTGCTACACTCAAGTCAGTATAAGGATTTTGCAATATATGAGAATTACTTCCCAACTGATTTTTCACGCAAGAAAGGTTTGATGTTATGAATAAAAATATATCATTTAAAAAATCGCAATCGGGTTTTACTTTGGTAGAGATTGCGATAGTACTGGTAATTATTGGTTTGTTACTGGGTGGCGTATTGAAAGGCACTGAGCTGATTGATAACGCAAAAGTGAAACGAGCCGTGGGTGAGATTAACGGTGTTACTGCAGCTTTTTACGCTTACCAAGACCGCTATCAACGGTTGCCGGGAGATGACGGTCCCAACGTAGCAGCATTGAGGACGCGCGGAGGTAGTTGGTCAAATGTTGGTTCGTCTGGCAATAATAACGGCATTTTTCTGGTTACTCTCGCTCAAACATTTACTGGGGGTGGTGAAGGTGCGGCTTTTTGGCAACACCTTAAAGCAGCTGGCTTTATTAGTGGTAACCCTGCAGATTTGGTTTTAGATGCATTGCCGCGAAATGCTTTTGGTGGTTTACTCGGTGTAACATCGGTGGCAGTCGGTGATCCTGCTGCGCCAATTTCAGGCCGAATAGTTTGCTCAAGCCAAGTGCCTGGTAAATCAGCCGCTGCTATGGATGTCGCAATGGACGATGGTAATGCCAACACAGGTAAACTCCGCGCAAGTGCTGCAGGCTTAGCTGGAGTTAATACTGCGCCAACCGCTGCTGCGGTTGCCCCTGCCTATAATGAAGGTTCTTACTATACGATTTGCTCTCAAATATAAATCTGTTTCTAAAGACTTAATATTAAAAAATCCCCAGCCTCAGCTGGGGATTTTTTTTAATCACATATACCCACTCACTTTAAAAAAATCCAATCCAAACAAAAAACGGCAGAACTTTGGCGTTTTTGGCTTTTATGGTCTAAGGTCATTGTAAAGGTTATGTTTGCGTCACCAAGTATAAGTAAGAGTTATTAAAGTTATTAACGCAAACCAAAAACCCAGCATTTAATCTATCCAGCTTTGTATTGAAAATGTTTATTTACCATTCTTTTATCAATAAGCGTTAAGAGGTTCTCTGTTGAAATTGTTCAATAGGAAATTGCGTAAAAATGAAGCAATCGGCGTTGAATTTACTTCCGGCGGCGTTGCTTTTGCTTATGTTCAGCGTCCTGCGACACAAGAGCCACGTCTTGTGCATTGCGAATTTTTACCCTGTGATGCGAGTGCAAATGCGTCAGATGTGTTGCGTCAACGTTTAGTAAAATTGGGTTTACAGAATTTGCCATCGACCCTGGTGATGAACTCAAGTCAATATCAATTATTGTTAGGCGATGCTCCTAAAGTTCCTGCTGAAGAATTAGCCGAGGCCTTGCGCTGGCGAGTAAAAGATTTAATCCAATTCCCCATTACCGAAGCGATTATCGATGCGTTTTTATTACCTGAAGATAGCGCGCGTGGTGTTAGCAGAATGGCCTATGCGGTAGTGGCGCAACGCAATCACGTTACCCAATTAATTGCGCAGGCAAAGGCAGCGCAATTGCAATTACAAAATATTGATATTCCTGAATTAGTGTTACGTAATCTCGCGCAAACCTGTTGCGATACCAAGCGCGGCATTGCGTTGATTAAATTGGGTCAGGGTGGCGGTAGTTTACAAATTATTCGCGATGGTAATTTATATCTCTCGCGACAATTTTCGCTTGCGTATAACGCTGGTTTACTTGATGAACTTCCCGGTGAAGCCTTGGTGTTAGAAGTGCAGCGCTCGCTCGATTATTTTGAGCGGCAAATGCGGCAATCGCCTCCAAGCCACGTCTATCTGTGTGGCGAAAATATAACGAGCGATAAATTAACACCGCAAATTCGCAATAGCCTCGCGGTCACTATTAATCTTTTAGATTTACACACTGGTTTACAAATCGATAAAGAAGTGCAAGAGCATAACTTATCACTGTGTTTGTTGGCGTTGGGTGCAGCCTTACGCCAAGATGTAGTGGAGGCTGCTTAATGCAACAAATTAATTTATATTTGCCAGAGTTTCGCCCAAGCCGGGATTCAATGCGCGCGGTTCATATGGTGTGGGGATTGTTAGCAATCTTTATTCTATTATTAATGGTTTCGGCTTATACGATTTATCAACACAGTTTATTACGTGAACCCTTGGCTAAAGCGCAACAAGAACAACAAAAATTACACGCTCAACTGCAAAATATGGCAACACAGAAGCCCACGCAGTCAGCTGCTGATCTGGATATTAATATCCAGCAGTTACAACATGAACTGCAACGTCGCAAACAAATATTGGCAATGATTTCCTCGCAAAATTTAGGCAATGATAAGGGATTTTCTGCACAACTATCTACCTTGGCTCAGGCTTCTTTAAACACGATTTCTCTGGAAACTTTTTCACTGCAAAACGGCGGCACTTACGCAGAATTGAGTGGGAAGGCGAGTAGTGCTGATCAGATTCCCCTTTACTTGCAAAAATTACGTGCTGATCCCAGTTTTGCTCAGGTTGGTTTTGGGGTGATGAATGTTACTCGCAGTGAACCTGAAAATGGTTTGTTGCAGTTTTCGCTTGCCAAATCCCCAGGTGACAATGGGAAAAAATCTATGACTGCGACAAGATCCACGGCTGGAGAGCAACGTTAATGTCAGCTGCTCTTAAACAACTACAAGAAAAAATCGACGAGCGAATTTTACGTGAACGCGTATTAATTTTCTTATCGGCAATCGCACTAGTGTTTATGTTATGGAGCTTGTTGATTCATGGCGCCTTGAATAAAAAATTGCAAGATAGTCAAGTTGAATTGGCCGAGCTTGAAAAGCAGCAGACCGCTACCCAGGGTCAAATAATGACAATAACCCAGGCTTTACTTAGCGATCCCGCCAGGCTTAAAAAAGAACAGATTAGCCAATTAAAAATTGATATCAATGCGGTGGAAGCGCAGCTACAGAATGAATCGCAAAGTTTAATTAAAGCCGATCAATTACCGCAAGCATTGCAAGATGTTTTACAAAAAACATCGCAGCTAACTCTGTTGGAAGTGGCCACCTTACCGATTCACGAATTGAAACTTATAGCCGCTGATCCAGTTATTGGAACAGTTGAAACGAATGCTAATCCTTTATCTTCAGGCGTTCGCAGCGCTGGAGTTTACGAGCATGCAGTTGAGTTGCGTGTGGGTGGAAGTTATTTTCAAGTGCTGCAATTTTTAACCGCATTAGAAGCATTGCCCTGGCGTTTTTATTGGCAACAGTTGGACTATAAAGTGACGAAATATCCGAATGCTGAAATTATTTTACGCGTTTATACCCTAAGTTCAGAGGAGGGCTTGCTAGGTGTTTAAATTTATTCAGCCACTTTGTAAACCTTGTGGACTAGTGTTGGTTGCAATTGTATTTTTGCCGATGTGCATAGCTCAGGTACACGCCGACACATCTGATCCAACTCGTCCGCTACGAGGGTACGTGGGTAACAACAATGAAAATACTACTGAGCAAAGTTCAATTCGCCTTAACAGTATTTTAGTCAGCAGTCAGCGAAAAATTGCCATTATCAATGGCCAGCAATTATATGAAAACCAAGTGATCAAGGGCGTTGGTGCAAAAGTTAAAAAAATTGACATTGATTCAGTCACCTTGCAACAAGGAAATAAAGTTTGGCGAATCTTGCTCAATGAAACAGTAGTGCGTCAATAGCGGCAATTAAATGAAATGTTATGCAATTAATTCTTGCCTGATTAATAGTTAAGATGTCCGGTGCAATACCCGTGTAGCCAAATACGGTGGGAACACCGGTGTGTTAATAAAATAGTACAGAAATATTTTGGAGTTATGGCAATGCCATTAGAAAACAACAGCATAAATTTTAGCAAACCGGGCAACAGGCTTCCTGCACAGCTAACGCTTTTGGCTATGGTGCTAACCGCATTGGGCTGCGCCACTCCTCGCGATAAGCCTATGGCTGTAGAAAGTGAAATGGATAAAGTCGTGGCTGAACAGGCCGCACGTGATAAACAATTAGCGCAAGGTTCTGCGCAAAATGTTCCCGTTGAAGTGACCCAGGCTTTGCTCGATAACAACGCCGGCAAAACTAACAGTGGAATAAAAACCAATGAACGTTTTGATGTTTCTGTACGCGGCGTTCCGGCAAGAGAATTTTTTCTGGGTTTGGTTAACGGCACTGGAATTAATGTGGTGGTTCATCCTGAAGTCACCGGTTCAATATCGCTGGATTTAAAAGATGTCACTATTGATGAGGTGTTGCGGGTAACGCGCGATATTTATGGCTTTGAATTCAAACAAGATCGCGGCATCTACACCGTTTATGCAAACGCATTGCGGACGGAAGTTTTTCATATTAATTATCTAGATGTGCAGCGTGTAGGTGTGTCTGATACGTCGGTACTTATTGGCAGTACGCAATCCAACAATAGCAATAATAGCGGTGGCGGAAATAACGGTAACGGTAACGGTAATAGTGGCCAAAATAATTCAGGCGGCGGTGGCGACTCTACTAATTTATTAAGTATGCTCGATAGTGCTGAAAAAAATAAATCTAACGCTAATTCTGCAACTATATCGCCTGGTTCGCGCGTGCAAACCTTAAATAAAACGGATTTTTGGTCATCCTTGCATTCCACAATTGTTTCCATTGTTGGTGGCGAAAACGAAAAGCGTACGGTTACCGTATCGCCACAAGCAGGAATGGTAGTAGTCCAAGCATTGCCGAGCGAGTTGAGTGCTGTGCGCGAATTTTTAGAGCGTTCTGAATTAAGTGTAAAACGCCAGGTCATTTTAGAAGCGAAAATTCTAGAAGTGCGTTTGAGCGAAGGCTTTGAAGCCGGTGTTAATTGGGGCGCTATCAGTGGTGCGTTGCAACAAAATAATTTTAAGAATACATCCTATGGGTCCGTCAATAAGGTTCCGCTCGATAATATCGTTGACGCAGGTAAAGCAGTTTCCTCGGTGCTGGCAGTGCAAGATATCACCAAGCTTTTATCCTTGCTGGAAACCCAGGGCTCAGTGCAGGTGCTTTCTAGTCCGCGTGTCTCCACTGTGAATAATCAAAAAGCCGTTATCCGTGTTGGCTCAGATGAATATTTTGTTACCGGTATTTCTAGCAATACAACGTCCAATGCAACTACGATATCCAGTACGCCAAATATTGAGCTGTCTTCATTTTTTAGTGGAATTTCATTAGATGTGACGCCACAGATTTCTGAAGATGGTGAGGTTATTTTACACATACATCCGGTAGTGAGTGAGGTAAGCGACCAGCAAAAAGAATTTACCGTGGGCGACCAAAACTTCTCGCTGCCCTTGGCATTACGTGGCATTCGCGAATCGGACAGTATTGTCAAAGCGGGTAGCGGTCAAGTGATTGTATTGGGCGGTTTAATGCAAGAAAGTAAAAGTAATACCGATGGCAAACGTCCTTACCTGGGCGATATACCCATTTTAAATACTTTATTTCGCACCAAAGCAAAAGCTAAATTAAAAACGGAATTGGTGATTTTGTTACGCCCTATAGTGGTGGATGACAATGCCTGGAAAGATCAGTTAAAAGATAGCCAAAATAGAATTAACAATATCGGCGAAGCCTACAGAAACCAATAATTATTATTCGGAGTCGCTATGTATCGTCAGCATTTTGGCCTAGGGGAGCATCCGTTTTCGCTGACACCTGACACACAATTCTTCTTTAACAGTGAAAGTCACTGCCAAATACTCAGTACTGTGTTGCAAGCGTTGCGACACAGTGAAGGTTTTATAAAAATTGTGGGCGAGGTGGGCACGGGTAAAACATTATTGAGTCGTATGCTGTTAGCCAGTTTGGGGGAAACCTTTAAAACAGTTTATATTCCCAACCCTTATCTCACTCCAGAAGAATTAAAGTGGTTCCTTGCCGAGGAAATCGGTATTGCCTATTCGCCCTCCATGCCGTCTTATCAACTTTTGAAAGAAATCAATGAGCGCTTAATTGCGCTGGCCGAACAGCAGCATCAAGTGGTTTTAGTGGTGGATGAAGCACAAGCCATGCCCCGTGAAACGATTGAAGCCTTGCGACTATTAACAAATTTGGAAACAGAAAAAAATAAATTACTGCAAGTTGTGTTAATTGGTCAGCCAGAGTTAGATGATATTTTAAATCGTCCCGATTTGCGGCAACTAAAACAGCGAATTGTTTTTGCTGAATACTTGCAAGGTATTTCTCGTAACAAAGTTGCCAGCTATATTTCCTATAGATTAAGTTCCGCAGGTTATGGTGGTGCGCAGCTATTTTCCAACGCAGCCTGCGCATTGCTCTACCGTGCGTCTGGTGGTGTGCCGCGCTTAATCAATGTGATTGCACATAAAGCCATGCTTGCTGCCTACGGAGAAAAAAGTGAGAAGGTGACGCGGGCGCATGTTGCCGGTGCCATTGCAGAAACCCAGGAAAGTCGTTCATTGGGCCGCATACTGGCAAGGCAACGTTTTTGGTTATGGCCAGGCTTGGTGTTTGCCACAAGCTTAAGTGCGTTACTGGTTTTCGCTGTAACCTCATACCCTGGCATTTCGCCCGCGTCAGTGCAATCGAAAGCAACCCTTGCAAATGTAGAAAAAAATATAAATCCTTCAGGCATTACCGCAACAACGATTGCAGCTAGAACTGTTATTGAAAAAGCAGTTGTCGACAGTTCTACTACTGATAATTTAATTGAAGCTAATTCAATTGAAGGCAGTCGCATTCAATCCATACCAGTTGTAGCTAGCTCAATTGTAGAAACCCAAAGTTCAAATATTGCAGGCAAAGCAGTTGCTGATAATTCAGGCCATAGTAACCGCGTTATTGAAAAGCAAATCCTGACGAATAGTGTTGCAAAAGTTGATCCTTATTTGCAAAGCCGAATTGAAGATTTGCTGTTGCAAGCAAGTCGTGCTTTGGGAATGGATAGATTAACCTCGCCCATTGAAGATAATGCCTTTGGCTATTATCAAAAAATATTAGTATTAAATCCAAATAATTCACGAGCGCAAGCGGGTTTGGAAGCAATTGCTGCGCGTTATTTAACGAAAGCGCAAGAACAATTGAGTTTGGGTAATCAACAGCAAGCAGATACGTTTAAACAGCGCGCCAAGGTTGTTGCGCCTGAATATTATCGTCAACATGAAATGTCCAATGCGCTGCCAGACTCTCAAGTCGCGGATTCAGTTGGTGTAAATTCTGTACCAACAGCTATGCCGGTAACGAAAATTTCCCCTGCAAAGTCAGAAGTTATAAAAACTTTTTCCGTTGCTGAAGCTTCAACTGTAAATGTTGTTACTAACAGCGGCTGGAAAGATGAGCAAACGGCTACGCGTGCAAATGAGTTAGTGCAACAAAATAAGACAGATCAAGCCGTAGAATTATTAAAAAGTTTTATTGTTAGCGAAGAAAAACCCATCCAATCAATCCAGCGCTTGGCGGATATTTATTTGCAGCAAGGCAATGCCCAAGCAGTAGAAATTTTATTGCGCAATGCTGAATATTTACCAGCGGTAGAAAAAGCAAAAATGCAAGCCCAGTTAATGACAGCTCAGGGCAATACCCTTGCCGCTATAAGTACTTTGGAGCAGCAACTATCCGCTGCGGAAAATAATGAGCAATACGGGGCTCTTCTAGCCAGTCTTTATCATAAAACGGGGCAATACCAACAATCTGTTGTCAGCTATCAGCGTTTACTTAAAAGTTACGGCGAGAAGCCCGCTTATTGGCTTGGCTTGGCATTGGCATTTGATGGTTTAACGCAGCATAACAATGCTTTGCAAGCCTACCAGCAATTGCGTGAATTTCCGCAATTGCAAAATCAAGTGAAAGTCTATGTGGAGCAACGCATTGTTGCGCTGCGCAGTCAATAAATAAGTATGATGTGAGAAGCCATTTATGAGGCGGTTATGATTACAACTCAAGCACCCAAGCGTATTCGTCTGGGCGATTTACTTGTCGAAAAAAATATGATCACTGAGGCTCAGTTGCAACATGCGTTGCAAGAGCAAAAGCTGAGTGGACGGAAATTAGGTAATCAACTCGTTGAATTGCGTTATGTTGAAGAAAATGCATTATTAAATTTATTGTCAGCACAACTCAATATTCCCTTCGTGCAACTAAAACAATTCCGTTTTGACAGAGAGCTAGTACAAAAGTTACCCGAAACCAGCGCGCGCCGTTATCGCGTGGTGGTGCTAAGAGATGATGTTGATGGCTTATTGTTGGGGATGGCAGACCCAACCGATATTTTTTGCCTCGATGAGCTGCAACGAATTCTGCAAAAAAATATAAAACCTGCGGTAGTACGCGAGTCAGAGCTGCTGGATGTGTTAGATATCGCCTATAGCCGCGCTAGCGAGATTGCCACCCTGGCTGGAGAGCTGGACGATGAGCTGCAGGAATCCGCCGTTGATCTGGATGATTTTATTGCGCAATCAGCTGACAGCGATGCTCCGGTAGTGAAATTATTGAAAAAAATATTTGAAGAAGCCATCACCAATCGCGCTTCAGATATTCATATTGAGCCAGACGAAAAAGTGCTGCGAATTCGCAATCGTATTGACGGCGAATTAATTGAACAAATCATGAATGAAAAGCGCATAGTTTCAGCATTAGTGGTGCGTATAAAACTTATGGCAAATTTGGATATATCCGAAAAGCGCTTGCCGCAGGATGGACGATTTAATTTAAAAATTAAACATCACAATATCGATGTGCGTTTGTCCACCATGCCAGTGCAGTTCGGTGAATCCATTGTGATGCGGTTACTTGATCAAACGGGTGGAATTCTTCCGCTCAATAGTGTCGGTATGCCCGCGGTGATGGTGGATCGCTTCCGCAAAATTATTACTCGCCCCCATGGTTTAGTGTTAGTGACCGGGCCAACGGGTAGCGGAAAAACAACGACACTCTACGGTGCTCTATCGGAGTTAAACAAACCTGAAAAAAAGATTATCACTGTAGAAGATCCCGTTGAATATCGTTTGCCACGTATTAGCCAAGTGCAATTGCATGAAAAAATAGGCTTAAACTTTAGTACTGTATTGCGTGCGGCTTTACGGCAAGACCCGGATATTTTATTGGTAGGTGAAATACGCGATGTCGAATCTGCCGAGATTGCTTTGCGTGCATCTATGACAGGGCACTTAGTATTGTCTACTCTGCATACGAATGATGCAGTGACATCCGCATTGCGTTTAATTGATATTGGTGTTGACGGATATTTAGTGGCTACTGCTTTAAAGGCAATTGTAGCCCAGCGTTTAGTGCGAAGAATTTGTACCAGCTGCGTGCAAAATTACACCCCGGATGCTAGCGAATTACAATTGTTAGCAGCCATTGGCAAAGGAAAATCTTTTACGCAAGTGAAATTTCAGCATGGAGCAGGTTGCCCGCATTGCCATAACACCGGTTATCGCGGCCGCATCGGCGTATTTGAAATGTTGGAAGTCAATGCTGCCATGGCAGAAGCATTGCGTTCTTCCGATATAAATAAATTTACCCAAGCCGCATACGCTAGCCCTAATTTTATTACGCTCAGTGAAGCAGCATTAGCTTATGCGATTGAAGGTATTACTACCTTGGATGAAGTGATGAGTATCAGTGCGCAAATAGATGAAGTTACTTAACTCATAACCTATTAATTTCATCGTCGTATTAAAAGTCACGTTAATTATTCAAATAATTCTTGAGTGCTTATGACAATATTTTTATTTAAAGGGCGCAATACAGAAGGTCGTCTAGTTAACGGCCAGGTTGACGCTGCAACAACGGATGCGGCCGCCAATCAATTATTGGGTCGCGGCATTACACCTGTTGCGCTTGACGAATATAAAGTAAAGCTGACGCTGTCGGAAAAATTTGAACGATCAATTAATTTCGGAAAGGTGGATGATGTTGAGCTGATTATGTTTTGTCGGCAAATGTATACTATATCCAAAGCCGGTATTCCGCTGGTAAAAGGCTTGCGTGGTTTGGCCGCTTCATTGCGTAATTATACGTTTCAAACCGCGTTAAACGATATTGTGGATCGTTTGGAAACTGGTGCTGAATTATCAGTAGCCATGCGCTCGCACCCGAAAATATTTAATAATTTATTTGTCAGTATGGTGAGTGTTGGTGAGAATTCCGGGCACCTGGATTTAGTGTTTAATCAATTAAGTGAATATATGGCGCGGGATATGAATACGGTAAAAAGTATTAAATCCGCATTGCGTTATCCCACTTTTGTATTAATTGCTATTTCAATCGCCATGACAATAATTAATCTGAAAGTGATCCCCGCGTTTGCCGGCTTATTCGAAAAGTTTGGTGCGCAGCTACCTTTGCCAACGCGCATACTCGTAGGGATCTCCAATTTTTTTGTCAACTATTGGTTGTACATGTTGGTATTTATAATCGCCGGATCTTTTTGGCTTTATAACTACGTGAGATCCCCGGAAGGTAGCCGTTGGTGGGGTGAGAAAAAACTGCACATTATTGTTGTCGGTGACATTATTGAGCGGGCATCACTAGCGCGTTACGCCCGTTCATTTGGTTTGATGCTGAAAGCAGGATTGCCCATTTCCAATGCATTGGAGCTTTGCGCTCGCGCCATAGATAATAATTTTCTGGCGGATAAAATTCGCGGAATACGTACCGGCATTGAACGTGGTGAAGGTTTATTTCAAACCCATTTAGTCAGCGGAATGTTTACGCCTTTGGTGTTGCAAATGATTTCTGTGGGCGAGGAGAGTGGCCAGGTAGATACTTTGCTAGCTGAGGTTGCCGAATTTTACGAGCGGGAAGTGGAATATGACATTAAATTATTAAGTGATCGCATAGAGCCAATAATGATTGTGATTATGGCTGGCTTCGTCACTGTGTTAGCGCTAGGTATTTTCTTGCCTATGTGGGATATGTACAGTATTCAAAAATGATTTGCAGGTTAATTAATTTTATGACTGATTGTTCAGACTTAATATTGTGAAAATCTAGAATGTATAAAAAAAATGGCTTCACTCGTTTTGAATTTTATTTTGTCATGATTGTTATTGGCCTGGTTGTGCTTGTAGGCATACAACGTTATTTTCATTTAACGGAACAAGTTCAGCGTTTTAGTTTTGAAGCCCTGGCACGTCATTTTAGTACTGCAGTCTATAACGCAAGATCGCAATGGCTCATTAGCCGTCAAGAAAAAATAAATAGCAATATTGTGGAGTTGAGCGGTATTAAAGTTCAGATGAACCAACAAGGTTGGCCAGTATCTGTTGTGGCTGAACACCCAATCTCCGAAACGAATTCGGAACAAACCGCTAATCTGCATTCCTGTATTCAATTATGGCAAAATTTATTGCAAAACCCGCAACCTATTTCTTATTCCGGCGGTGACGTTTTTGGTTCCCGTCCATATCATTTAGTTCTCACCCAGGCAGGCGAATGTCGGTTTCAATTGTTTGTGAAAAATTCCAATCAATATTATTTTGATTATTCACCCAAAACCGGACAAGTACGAATTCATACACCCGTTGCAATAAAAAAATAACGATTTATACACATTTCTGGCAACTTAAAAATACTGAGCTATATTTAGGTTACACGGTGCTTGCTTTATAGGTCATCACAGGGAGAGATATTAGATGGCTAAAGGGTTCTCCGGTTTTGTAGCGTTTTATAAAACCTCCCTAATGTTTTACGGGGCTATACCACTTATTAATTTAATTGTTTTGGAGTTTGTTATGAAGAATCAACAATCTGGTTTTACCTTGGTTGAGCTTATTGCGGTAATTGTAATTTTGGGAATTTTGGCTGCGACAGCGTTGCCGAGATTTATTGATATGTCCACAGATGCACGAAATGCCGCAGTTAGAGGCGTGGCGGGGAATATAAGTAGTGGCATGGCATTAAATTATGCGGCGGCTGTAGCTTTCACCGCAGGTATTACCGGAGCTGGACCAGCAGTTAATGTCGATAATTGTAACGATGCTGCAGTAGTGTTAGTGGGTGCTGCGTTACCTGCAGGCTATACCGTTGCAGATGGGGTTATTGCGGCGGGTTTAGGCACAACAGCCGTTTGCACCTTAACCTTGACTCAAGGCTCGGCTACAGCAACAGCTACTTTTAGCGCAATAAGTACGGTGCCTTAACATGCTTGATTGATAGCCATGCCAGCTCAGAGAGGATTTACTTTAATTGAATTAATAGCCGTGATGATTTTAGTCGGTGTGATGTCGGTCACCTTATTTTCACGGCTCGGTTCCATCAATACTACAAACGTTCAAGCAAGCCGCGATGATCTTATCGCGGCTTTATTTTTTGCGCAGCAAACTGCTATGGCACGCAGCGGTATTCAACTTGTAGTAACTGCTAATACAGTGAGCGTAACTGAGAATCTTCCGCCCGTTACTGCTTTGCGAGGCTATCCACTTAGTTTGCCCTCCGGTATTACGGCTACTCCAACAACTTTTTCTTACGATAAGTTAGGTCGCACTACGGCCAGAGTTATCACATTAACCAGTGCTGCTGGGAATGCCACCATTACAGTGGAGGAGAGTGGTTATGCACGTTGATCATTGTCGCCCACTTTGCGTTAATACTTCTTATCAGTTGGGTGTAAGCCTGCTTGAATTAATTTTTTTTATTGTGGTGGTTGGCATTGCTAGCAGCGTGTTGATTAATATGTATAACTATAGCCTTACGCACAATGTAGACCCCATCATAAAAGTGCGTGCGTTAGAAGCCGTGCAATCAAAACTTGATGAAATTCTCGCGCTTAAATACGATGCCAATACCCCAACGGGTGGAATCCCTGCATGTAATAGTTCCGCAGCTGGGGCATCAGTTTGTAACAATACTACTGATGCAGATATGAATGATGTAGATGATTTTAACGGTGTTAGCGATACGCCTTATACCGGTTACCTCCGCACTGTTACGGTAACGCCAGTGACTATCATCACTCCAAACGATCAAAAATTAATTACCGTAACAGTGACTGCACCCTTAAATTTTTCAGTAGCTTTGTCCGCATACAAGGCGAATTTTTAATGCACCCTTTAATAAAAAAAAATAACTTTTTCGCGCAGGGCTTTACCTTAATTGAAGTCATCACTGTTATTGTTATTTTGTCCATAGTGGCGGTGTTAGGTTCTAAATTTGTCGTTGATTCAACTCGCGCTTACCAAAGCACTCAAACTCGTTCGCGTTTGGTAAATACCGGGCGCCAGGCAGTAGAACGCATGTCGCGGCAATTGCGTGTTGTCTTGCCATACAGTGTTCGCATTACGAATGTTGCTGTTGGTACTGCGTGTGTGGAGTTTATGCCGATTGTGAGCGGTGGCAATTATATTAATGCGGTGGCTGATAGTGCAAACGGAGTAAATCCACTCTCGGCAACTATAGGTGTTTCACCGCACACAATTGATTTTGGAGCAGCGCAATATGTGAGTATTGGTGCAATGAGTAGTGCAGAGCTATATGAAACTCCCACATCGCGGGCCACGTTGAGCTCTCGTAATGCAAATACAATAACATTGTCCGCTCCTAAAACATGGCTACGTAATTCCATCAGTCAGCGTTTTTATTTACTAGATTTTCCGCAGGCATTTTGTATTGTTGCTAATCAATTGCGTTTTTACGCAAATCAGGATGCGACTATAGCAAATGTTAATATCGGTTCTGCTTACAGTATATTGGCTGATAACGTCGCTGCAACTTCTACATTTTCGACAACGGCTGGCAGTGAGAATCGCAACGTAAATGTATTGTTTAATATTATTTTTACGAACAATGGTGAGTCAGTTGCATTTAACCAATCGGTGATGATCCGCAATGTGCCCTAGACAAACATATAACAACAGTTGTTATAAGCAACAGGGATTTCTATTACCGCTGGCGTTATTTATTTTAGTGGTCATGAGCCTGTTTGCTTTAGTGTTGTCTCGTAACACAATTCAAACAAGTAATGCTTCAGTGTTGGAAATGATCAGTGTACAAGCATTTTATGCTGCCGAAAGCGGTGGTCAGCGGGGCATGCAAGTATTGTTTTTCCCCAATGGCAGTTCGCGTCAAGGAGTGGATACGCGTTGCAATGCGATGAATAATACTTATGCATTTACTGTAACCGGGTTAAATAATTGTTCAGCAGTTGTGACCTGTATTTGTCTGCATCAAGACAATAATGCCTGTACACCTGGAACTGCAACGAATTATTCTGCCTCTGCTGCACCGGTTAAATTGATAAGCTTTTATAAAATATCGAGTGTGGCAACTTGCGGTAGCGGTAATCTACGATCCGTGCGTACTATTGAAGCCGGCTCCTATTTGAAACAAGAATGATGGGAGTTAAATATTATTTTTTGCGGTAGAAAAACCCATAGAAATTTTTAGCTAAAGGTGATGAGTAAATTGCCAATAACTTTTCTTTCGCGACAAACCTGTTTAACAGGCCTATATTTTTTATTATGTCCATTGCAATTGTGGGCCGCAGCTTGTGATGTCATTTTTAGTAATGGTATTCAAGCCACTTCGCCTACCGGTAATATTAATTTGAGTTTCCAAACCACTATTACAGGCGGTGGAACTACTTTTAAAACAATAAGTTTAACTGACAATACCGGGCTTAATGCTTGTGGTGGTTCAAGTTGTGCGGCCAGTGGCACTGCAGCAACAACGTCTACACCAACCTTTGTAACGGGTACAGGTACCAACGGTGCTATCGCCGTGGCCAATAGTGGCACTGCTTCAAGAGCATCAGGTGATTACCTTACGGTAACTGTGGGAACAAGTGGAACCCTGACCTTTTCATCGGCAAATGGAACTTATAGGACGCGAGCATTTACAACAAATACCTCAGCGATCTTGCGATTGCAATCGGGAGATTATTGGATTAACGGCAATCTCTCGCTTGCCCAAACAACCATCTTACGGCGCATCGCCACGTCGGGTACGACTCGAATTTTTGTCAATGGCAACATTACCGTCGGGGATGGTGTAACAACCGACAGTTTTACCCCCGATCAGTTATTAATTTATGCTACGGGCTCAATTACCGCAGGTAATAACAATGATTTATCTGCATTTATTTATGGCGGAGGGAATGTTAGTTTTGGGACTTCATCGATTATTGATGGTGGAATTTCTGGTGCAAATTTTATTTCGTCGGGCAATCAAATAACGGTGAATTACCAACCCTCTGCTTTGGCAACGGCAAATTTTAGCCCGTTATGTTCTGGCACCACTACCACACCGACTTTGCTCGGGTCATGGCATATGGATGAAGCATCGTGGAATGGCACCGCCAGTGAGGTTAAAGACACTAGTGGAAACAATCGTCACGGCCGCGCGCGTATTGCTAATGGCGCATCTGCGTTACCTTCTACCGCTTCAGTTCCGCCTGCCTATAGCAGTGGCAATCAAAGTACTTGTCGCTATGGTGCATTTGATGGGACCGGTGGAACGCCAGTAAGGACTTATACCTATGTAGAGCTATCGGGATTTCCAACATTGCCAAATGGTTTTACTTTTGCTGCCTGGATCCGCTCGACTAATCCTAGCGCACAACACCAGCGCATTTTGGTTCGCGATGATGCTGATAATGGGTGGGGGCTTAGCCTTGCCGATGGCACCGGTGCACCTGAGCTGCGTTTTTTTGCACGTCAAATTACTAACTCGGGAGCGGTTACGGGGCAGGGGATTAATCCTAATTGCGGTGTTTTTTGTATTGATACAAATCCCATTATTGCCGCGAATACCTGGTATTACGTTGCTGCCGTGGTGGATACATCTGCAAAAACCGTCACACTTTATGTCTACAACAGTAGTGGTGTGCTGCAAGCAAAGACGTCGGGAGGTTATGCAGGAACCTGGTCGGATGGTTCAGGTATAGCGGCTATAGGTGGAGAAACATCTGCCTCAGCGGAAGGCACGACTAGCTCATTCCATTTTTTAGGAAATATTGACGAAGTTGACATTTATTCCGGCGCATTATCGCAAACTAGTATTGAAACCTTATTGACGACGGTGCGTACTTGTTCGGGGATAGATCATTATGAATTGCAAGTACTGACCGGCAGCGTGGCTTGTGTTGGTACGGATGTCATTGTCCGTGCCTGTGCCAATAGTGCAGTGCCTTGCACGCAGGCTACGACTATCAATAGCAACGTAACACTGGCGGCGAGTGCAGGTACGCTAAGTGCTACCACCTTAACCTTGGTTTCCGGGGCCGCCACAACCAAGTTAAAGCATGCTGCCGCTGCAGATGGTGCAAATGTAGTTTTAACACTTTCTGGCGAACAAACCACGGCTATTAATTCACGCAAATGTTGTACTGGAACGTCGAGTTGCTCGGTGGCAGATAGTTGTACTACGCAATTTAAAACGGAAGGATTTGTGTTTACGAGCAGCGCGACAGGTACCGGCAATATTGCCAACCAAATCGCCGGAGTGACGAATAATAATGTTTATATTCGTGCGCTCAAAACGGATAACACTACGGGCACTTGTAAGGCGCGATTTACTACACCGCAATTGATACCGCTGGCCTACCGATGCCAAAACCCGACGACTTGTATTGCAGGAGAAGTGCTAAGGCTTAATGGTACGGCGGTACAAAGTAATGCCAGCACCGCCAGCCCAGTTATTTACAGCAACCTATCGCTTGCATTCGATGTGAATGGCTCAGCGGCAATTCCTTTTAATTATACCGATGTTGGACAGGTGAGCTTGTTGGCTAGTTTAACCTTACCTGCGACAGCCAATGATCCGCAATACACCATGACCGGTATCAGTAATAGCTTTGTGGTGAAGCCAAGTGATCTTGTTATTACCTCCGTGCAAACCATTGGCAATGTTAACAATCCCGGTACCACACAAACAGGTAGCGGCTTCATGGCTGCGGGGGTGGCTTTTAAAGTGGGTGTGGAAGCGCGGAGCGCGGCAACAAGCCCAGTCCATGTCACCCCAAATTATGGTCGAGAAATTACACCGAAATCTGTTGAATTGTTGATCAACGGAATCGTGAATCCTGTAGGAGGTAGCTCTGGCACCTTAACCAATGCCAGCGCATTTGTATTATCTGCCACCGGTGGGCATTTTGATAATATGACAATTAGCTGGTCAGAAGTTGGTACTGTTGCATTTAAAGCCCATGTCACAGGAAATGATTATTTAGGCGCCGGCGATGTAAATAGCGTGGCTGCAGTCAATGTGGGACGTTTCTATCCCGACCATTTTACTTTGATGAGTTCATTTACCCAAAACAGTTGCGCTGCGGGCAGCTTTAGCTACATGGGACAATCTGCTATTTCGCTGAGTTATAGCTTGCAGGCAGAAAATGCCAACAATGTTTTAGTGACTAATTACGGATCAAGTTATGCGCCGAGTGCTAATTTGGCGCAACCTAATTATGTAGCCGAAAACGCCGATAATGGGACGAGTCTAAGTTCACGCGTTTCTGTGCCTGTTGCAGGTGTTTGGTCAGCAGGAATATTTAATTTTAATACATCGAGTGCTGCGCTTAATCGTCAAGCGTCAGGCGCGCCTGATGGCCCCTATAATTTCTTGCAATTAGGTATGGGCGTAAATGAAATATTGGATAACCGTGGTTTAAAAAGTGGCAGCTTAAATATAAACGTTAGCGCTGCTGGTTGTGGGGCTGGTTGTAATGCAATCACTCTTGGCTCCACACTCGCTATGCGCTACGGACGTCTGCGTTTGGATGATGCCTTCGGCCCTGAGACCGTTGCCTTACCTGTAAATTTTGTAACTGAATATTGGACTGGAAATTACTTTGCGCTTAATGCTAATGATTCTTGCACGCTGGTCCCTCGGGCTGCGGTGACTTATTCTTGGGGGGCGGCCACGGGGGGAGCTTTAACTTTGGATGCTAATCGTACTGTCGCATTGAGCAGTGGCTCTACTCAGGGCCAATACACGGATATAGATCCTGCCACTTCTGGATCAATTCACTTTAACGCTGGTACAGCAGGGCAAACTTTCAGTAGGCCTAGTACCGGTGGTACAGGAAGCTTTATCGTGGGTATAAATTTAACCTCTCTTTCCTGGTTAGGCTTCGATTGGAATCAGGATGGTAATTATTCTGATCCTGGTATTCCCAATGCGCGTTTTAGTTTTGGTTCCTATCGCGGCAATGACAGGATTATTTATTGGCGTGAAAAATTACAATAGATTCTTAATTTGTTAAGCTGACAACTATCCATTTTTAATTGTAAAGAAATTTGTTTGTATCTGAAACAGCGCTTGTGTTGCTGCAATTGCAATAAGTTATTCTCTCGAATGGGGCGGCGAATAAAATAATAAGTGTTATAAAAATATCCAGAGTTGGAATCTGCAGTAATGGAATTTTTGATTAGGGTAATTGCGATTGAGACGGTTTGTTTTTGGAGCAGGAATAATTTATTTAATTTTTTCACGTGATGAGTATTGGCAATAAAACAATGAATCCAGTTGAACTAAAACGCAAAAAGGCAAAAGAAAATCTGGTGCGGACTGCTAGTTTTATCGCTTATTTTGGTTTTATGTTTCCTATCAATCTGTGGGCGGTAGCCTGTAGCGATATTTTTAGTAATGGCATTCAGGCCACTTCAGCTAGCGGCAATGTTAATTTAAGTTTTCATTCAATAATTACCGGGGGGAGCGCTACTCTTCGGACCGTGACCTTAACTGATGCTGCAGGTTGGGTTGCTTGTAGTGGTTCCAGTTGTGCAGCAAGTGGCACCGCAGCAATCACATCTGCTCCTGCGTTTGTGACAGGTACAGGAACCGATGGAAATATCAGCGTAGCAAATAACGGGAACGCTAATTATTCTTCCGGGGACTATGGCACGGTCACGGTTGGCCAGCAGGGCACTTTGAAGTTCAATGATAATAACGGCATTTACAAAACACGAACTTTCACCACTAATTTTAAATCTGAGGTTTGGTTACGAGAAGGGGATTATTGGATAAATGGCAATTTAACCTTGGGACAAGAAACCATCTTACGCCGTAATAGTAGCCCATCAGGTTCAACGCGAATATTTGTAAATGGTAATGTCAGTATGGGATACAAGGTATCCACGTCTAGCTTCAATTCAAATCAATTATTAATTTATGCAACGGGGACCATCACTTCTGCCAATGAGGTTAATTTAAGCGCGTTTGTTTATGGCGGTGGTAATGTGAGTTTTGGTTATAGGTCGGTTATTAATGGTGCCGTATCAGGAAATAATTTCACAGCAAGCGGTAATGAAGTGACCGTGAATTACCAACCATCAGCATTAACAAGTGCTGTTTTTAGTCCGTTTTGTTCCGGTGTCGCAGCAACGGTGGATCATTATGAATTACAAGTTGCGAACAAAGGTGTTGCCTGCGTAGGTGTTGATGTTACGGTACGCGCGTGTGCAAATAGTACTGTCCCCTGTACTGTCGCAAGCACTATCAGCGGTAATGTGACCCTGGCAACCTCGGCTGGTACGTTAAATGCTACTACTTTGACCCTAGCTTCTGGCCAGGCAACAACCAAATTAAAAAATGCTGCTGCGACCGATGGTTCAGTAACAACAGTAACCTTGTCGGGAGAGACAACTTCCGCGTTAAATTTGCGCAAATGCTGTACTAGCGCAACGAGTTGCACCACGGCTAACAGTTGTGCAATTACCTTTAACACCGCCGGATTTATATTCAGCAATAATGCTACCACCGTAGGTGATATTCCCACTGAGATAGCGGGCGTAACCGATAGTCTGGTTTATTTACGAGCAATACAAAGTAACACTAGCACTGGCGCATGTACTGCGCGTTTTACTTCTGCACAAGACGTACTTCTTGCCTATCAGTGCAGAAATCCAACCACTTGTATTGTCGGGCAAACCTTAAGTTTAAATGGCTCCGCAATTCAAAGTAATGCCAATGCTGTAGGCACCATTAGTTATTCAACTGTATCGTTAAACTTTAATAGCCAAGGCACAATCGCTATACCTTTAAACTATTCCGACGTGGGACAAATTCGCTTATTTGCCAGTTTGACACGTGCAGCGACTGCTAATGATCCAGCCTTTACACTGACGGGTACTAGTAATGATTTTGTAGTGAAGCCTTCTGCATTTGCAATTAGTTCAGTGCAAACCGCCAGTAACGTTAATAATCCCGCTACCACTAATTCGGGCGCTGGTTTTGTGACGGCAGGAGAAAAATTTAAAGTATCGATACAAGCGCGTAATGCTTTGGGGAATCCAACACCTAATTTCGGTAATGAAATTCTTTCAGAAAAAAGTAAATTAACACTTGCTGCTAGTTCATTAGTCTATCCCACCGGTGGAACTTTAACGGCGCTTAGCGATGAAGGTTTATTTATTGCCGCTACACCTGGCACTTTTGTCAATACGGATATTTCATGGAGTCAAGCGGGTAGTATTGTGTTGCTTCCGGGGTTTAGTGATGTTACTGGTTATTTAAGTGCGGGTTCCTCCAGCTTTATTCCAAGCGGTACCGTGGGGCGTTTTTATCCAGATCATTATCGTGTTGTAAGTTCAAGCATTATCAATAGCTGCAATAGCTTTACCTATATGAATCAACCAATGGCTATGAATTACTTACTCCAGGCCGAAGCTCTCAATGGCACCGCATTGGTTAATTACGATAATACAAATCAAACACAATTTTATGCACCTTCGTTAATACTCGGACCCAATATGGCGCAACCTCGCTATCAGGCCGAAAATAATAATTTAGGCAACGGTGACCTACTCGATGCGCGCGTTCTGGTTCCGGCCACTAATTGGGACAACGGCGCTTTGACGCTTAATACAACCAGCGCTTTTTTTTCGCGTAAGTTGGCTATGGCGGACCCAGATGGTCCTTTTAGCGATTTACAAATTGGTATGAGTATTACAGATAGTCTTGATAATCGTAGCTTACAAAATCTCAATATGGATTCTGCAACAGCACCGGCTTGCGGCGCGGCTTGCACTGCCGTTAGTCTAGGTACTCCCCTAAATTTGCGTTACGGGCGTTTGCGGTTAGACGATGCCTTTGGTCCTGAAACCGTTGCTTTGCCTGTGCACTTTGTAACTGAATATTGGACCGGCAATAATTTTGCGCTTAATACTATTGATTCTTGCACTGTTATTCCGCGAGCTGCTATTACCTATCCTAACGGTACCTTAACCCTTGACTCTAACCGTACGATTTCTTTGAGTAGTGGAATAACACAAGGTGTTTATAGTGGCCTGGATGCAGTAGGCGTTAGTTTTAATGCGGGTACTGTTCTTCACTCTTTTAGCAAGCCCAGCGTCGGTGGTACAGGAAGCTTTGTTGTGGGTATAGATTTAACTTCGCTTACCTGGCTGCGCTACGATTGGAATCAGGATCTTAATTATTCTGATACCAGCATCCCCAATGCACGTTTTAGTTTTGGCTCCTATCGCGGCAATGACAGGATTATTTATTGGCGGGAGAAATTACAATAAGTCGCTAATTTGTTAAGCTGCAAGCAATTCATATTTATTGACGAAGAAAATTTGTTATGGAAATGACCATCACCACACCAAGCCTCTTGTTTCCAGCGATTTCATTGCTGTTGTTGGCCTATACTAACCGCTTTGTTGTATTAGCGAATGTGATTCGCGAACTCAGCAAAAGGGAAAATGCATCGTCACAAGAGTTAGTGCGGCGGCAAATTGACAATCTGCGCCTGCGCATACAAATGATTCGGCGCATGCAGTCTTTCGGTGTACTTTCGTTCGTGCTTTGTACTCTGTCTATGTTTTCTCTGCTGTTGCAATGGACCATTGCCGGCCAGCTCTTATTTGCTATAAGCCTTATTCTGCTAGTGTTGTCATTATTGTTTTCGTTGTTTGAGGTTAATATTTCGACTGAAGCAATCAATATTGAATTGGAGAAATTTGATCAAAAAGTGAATGGCAACGATAAAGTTTAAAAGGCGAGGGCAGGAGCGGATAATGTCTAGAGTAGAATAATGTCAGGAATGGAAAGCCAGACTAGCTGACTTTCCTGAGAATACTCCTGTCTTCCAGCCTATTAATGCTGAGTTTCCATTTAATGTTGGGTTTCCATGGGCGGTGCTTCAAGGCGAATATCAACAGCTATCTCATCGGCAATCAAATCCAGTTGGGCATAGAGTGCATCCATATCGACTGCGGCGGGCACTTCTATCAAGCCGGTTGCCTCAAACATTGGCTCCCCCGACCAGGGCATACTTGAGCAAGAAGTTTCTAACTCACCCATGTTAATATTGCGACCCGCGAAAGCTTGTGCAATTTCGCGGACGATACCGGGGCGATCATTGCCTACCACGCTGAAGTAAAATTCCTTGCCGGCCGGTTTGATTTCTTCGAGCGCTATTTCTACTACAATTTTTAACCCTTTATCAGCAAGATTGGTTAGTGCGTCGATCAAGGCAGCTTGCCTTTCACTGTCAACAGATACTTGCAATATGCCGGCAAATTTGCCTGCTAAACGCGCCATGCGACTCTCCAGCCAATTACCTTGGTGTTGAGTAATGGTTTGTGCCAGGAGCTCAACGACGCCAGGTTTATCGTTGCTGATGATGGTTAACACTAATTGAGTTTGCACAGTGAATGCCTTTGCGAAAGTTAAAAAAGTAAAATGTAAGTGAATAAGTTAATAATTTAAGTAGCAAGCGTAGCTTTCCTGGGCGCCATGAACAAGTAAAATATTTGTTAAGTATTTAAAAACTTCCCATTAAGAATATACACCATGATTATTCCACACCAACAATTATCACCTGAAGCTTTGCGTGGACTTATTGAAGAATATATAACCCGCGATGGCACCGATTACGGCATACAAGAAATTTCATTGATGCAAAAAGTGCAGCAAGTGGAGCAGCAAATTAATCGCGGCGATGTGGTTGTGGTATTTGATATCGCCACTGAATCTGTATCTTTGCTGAGTCGTCGCGATGCTCAGGCATTAACCCAACACGAAAGTTCAACTTATTAAAACGTTAAACTTAACATGAGAATTGAAAGCAATTGAATTATTTATTTTTACATTGTCGTTCCGGTTTTGAAAAAGAATGTGCTGCCGAGATAACTGAAATGGCGGGTGCAGAAGGTATTTATGGTTATAGTAAAGTCAAAGATAATTCAGCTTATGTACTGTTTGTTACGCAGGAAGAAGATGGTGCTATGCGACTGCATAAAGAGTTGCGTTTTCGCCAATTTATT
Organism: Pseudomonadota bacterium; assembly: GCA_040385335.1. Lineage (GTDB taxonomy): Bacteria > Pseudomonadota > Gammaproteobacteria > Pseudomonadales > Cellvibrionaceae > Cellvibrio. The sequence goes on along the minus strand of JAZKHP010000028.1, from coordinate 7,602 downwards.
TTTATCCGGCAATGGTTTGTTACTCAAGCATCGGTGACGGATTTACCAGTTACCGATCGCGTAAGCCCGCTGCTGCTAATGGCGGATGCTTATCCGGTTGCTCATGAGTTAGTGGTAGAAACTGTTGACACCAATGATGGTAAAGAATTGTCAGGGCTTTGCAAAAAATTTACTGCACCTTTTAGTCAAGCCTTGCGCAGAAAAAAATTGCTGATCGATAAGAGCCAATGGAATTTGCATTTGGTATTTATCAGCGGCACTGAAGCTTATTTAGGTGTGAGTTTAATCAATAACAGTTCTGTTTGGCCAATGGGTATTCCGCGTTTGCGTTTACCTAAAGATGCTCCAAGCCGCTCTACCTTAAAACTTGAAGAAGCCTGGCATCATTTTATCCCTGCGGTTGAGTGGGATCAGCGTTTAGCGTGCAGTATGCGCGCTGTAGATTTAGGTTCGTCACCGGGTGGTTGGACCTGGCAATTAGTGCAGCGCGGGATGTTTGTAGAAGCTGTGGACAATGGACCTATGGATCAAAAATTGATGGACACCGGTCAAGTTATTCACCGGCTTGTTGATGGATTTATATTTGAACCGAAAAAAAATGTCGATTGGCTGGTGTGCGATATTGTGGATAAGCCCGCTCGGGTTTCGGCGTTGATTATCAAATGGGTTAGTAAAGGTTTTTGTCGTGAGGCAGTCTTCAATTTAAAATTGCCGATGAAACAACGTTACTTGGAAGTAAAAAAATGCGAGCAACGAATTTTGAGTGAGTTGGAAGCCTTGGGGTTTAGAGTCTCAGTTCAATTTAAGCAGCTGTATCATGATCGCGAAGAGGTTACTGGACATTTGCGTGTTTATTAATATCAACCAAATGCGTTTAATAAAAAATGCGGTCATGAACAAGTGCGCTTAATAAAATGCTGCTTGTTCATCGCAAGAGTTGCGCAAAACCCATTCGGCTAATTGTACCCAGTCATCGATTAGGTTACGCAGCAATTTGATATGCTCTGCTGGTAGTTCCTGATTGCGTAATGCTTTTTCGCCTATCTCGGTGAGTGTCGCAACAATCTTACCAATGATGTGTACATTAAGTGTCGCTAAGAGCTGCGCATTAAAATACATTTCACCGGTATGGGCTTTATGTAAAATCTCATAGGGCACCAGGTGAGTTTCATCCAATGCCTTTTTAATGGCAGTCGCTAAGCCGGGATTGTTATTGCGCAAAAGCCGAAAGCTAAGTTCGAGCATTTGTCGACTAAAAAAGTCATCTGGCGAGTAGGAAGTTTCAGGGTGTTGAGGCATTAAACTCTGTTCCTCATTGATGGCTATTATTCATTTTTGCTTCCTCCGCTTGAGTGTAGCAATAGCTAATCATTATGCAGTTTGTTTTTAGACGAAGACGCGCTATGAAAGTAACAATTGATAAATTTTTAAATACCAGTGGCTTGTTATGCCCTGAGCCCGTGATGATGTTGCATAAGTCAGTGCGTGAGGTGGCGATAGGTCATGTTATTGAGGTGATAGCGACTGATCCATCAACGGTGAGGGATATTCCTAAATTCTGTCATTTTCTTGGACATGAACTCTTGGGGCAGGAAGTGCGCGAAATGGATTATGTTTTTTATATTAAAAAAATGAAGGAATGAGTCCAGAGTTTCCGGCAAACAGGCATAAAAAAACGCCGCGTTAACGCGGCGTTTTTTTAATTGTCGTCAACCAGCAATGAGATTGCTGCTAAAGCTTCCGGGTCTTCTGCTTTAATTTTATTCGCGATTTGATGTTGGAAAAAGTAGCGAAAATGCTCGCTGGTTTGTGCTGCATACAGACAATCGTCGCCAGGTAGGACGGGAGTGCTAATAACCTTGGTTTGATCGGTGAGCATGCCATAGATATTGCCATCGTGAAGCAATCGCCAACTCACCACCTCTATCAGCGATAAGCGATTTTGGCCCATTGTCGCTAACACGGCATGAGTACCTATGGTGTCGGGAAGCTCCTGCACCACATCATCGTCATTTTCACACTCTATCTCGTAATATTCGGCTGCAGTCTCCAGTTCGACTATCTTGTGGATCGGTGCTTCAAAGAAAACCTCATCGATACCCTGATCGTAATAACCTTCAAAGTGGCCATTGAGCGGGTCACATAAGTCGGGGCAGGGTACAATGTCGTTTAGCCAGGGAACCAGCCCCACAACTTCACCGTTAGCACGCAAACCCCAACAAAGAATTTGTAGGCTAAACAGTTTTTCCGAGCTGGTATCGTTGGAATAAAGCATTTCCAAGCCATCAAGCTCGGGGGCTAAACGAATAAAGCGTTCATCGTGAAGAGTGGAATAGGATTTGCCGGTGAAGAAATCGACCACATTATCCATGTTGTGGGTTGTGTCTGAGGTCTTCATAATGCCACCCCTCTATAGGTCTATAGGTAAGTAGGTCAAGCAAGTGCAATATATAAGCAATGAGTAGTGTTGAGGAACCCCTACAAAGATAACTTTTCCCGCCATCTTTATAGTCAGTATATGCTAAAGAAGTAAAGCGCAACATCTTTTATATGAAAGACATTTGTTTTACCTAAAAGACTCCAGCTTTCTTACAATATGACCTTTTAAGGAAAGTCGATATTAGAAGCAATGGTTTTTAAAAAGCACAATTTTATGAGAGTGATTATTAAAAACGAACAGTAACTTATTAAAAACGAAAGTAGCTATGAAAAACGAGAGCACTATGAAAATTCTTGCTGATGAAAATATTCCTCTGGTTATGGAATTCTTTCAAGAAATGGGCACTGTGATTACACGTCCCGGCCGTATGTTGCAGGCTAATGATACGCGTGATGCGAATGTTTTGTTGGTTCGTTCGATAACCAATGTCAATGAACAGCTTTTGGGTCATAGTGAAGTTGGGTTTGTCGGAACCTGCACTATAGGTGTGGATCATTTAGATCAAGCGTGGTTGCAAAATAATCAGGTTGAGTTTTCAAGTGCTCCCGGTTGTAACGCTAACTCGGTGGTTGAATATGTATACGCAGCTCTGTGTCATTTGGATGTAGATTGGCGCGGTAAAAAATTTGGCATCATTGGGTGTGGTAACGTTGGTGGTTTGCTTTACACGCGTTTACAGCTGCAAGGTGTAGAGTGCTATTGTTATGATCCATTGCTAAGCGACGGTCAGAATAAAGATCTAACATCCCTTGAGAAAGTGTTAGCCTGCGATATTGTTAGTATGCATACGCCGCTGACCAAAACGGGTAAGTTTCCCAGTTTTCATCTTATTAATCTGCTTGAATTAAACCAATTAAAACCCGGTGCCGTGTTATTAAATTGTGGCCGTGGACCAGTTATTAATAATGCAGATCTCCTCCATTTTTTAGAGTCACGAACTGATGTGCGTGTAGTGCTTGATGTGTGGGAGCCAGAACCAAATATCTCCCTAGAGTTACTCGACAAGGTGTCGCTGGGTTCGCCTCATATTGCGGGTTACAGTTACGACGGAAAGTTAAAAGGAACAGAAATGATTTATCAGGCGCTGTGCAAATATTTACATCGCGATGTCACTCTATCCTTGTCGCAATTGGTTCCTCCGCTGCTAAATAATAAATTATCTTTGGCTAAAGGTGCATCGGAGTGGGAGCAAATTAAACAGTTAATTACGCAAGTTTATTCAATTGCTGATGACGATAAGCGTTTGCGCAAGTTAGCGCAAAATGCGCGCGCGGGAACGGAAAATTTTGGCGAAGGGTTTGATAATTTGCGTAAACACTACCCTGCGCGTCGTGAATTTCATAATTACCAGGTTGTGATGAATTCGTCGCAGAATAAAATTGCTGACGAATGGCTGCAGGTGTTGGGATTTAATGTTCATGCCGATACTTTTTGAAAAATTAACTGAGCTAGTCAAGTATTTAACGTTAAATCCTGAGATGGATAGCTTCCGCTTGTTGCATGGGCGCGGTCGTTGCTTTGCTGGTTTGGAATTTGTTAACGTAGATTTTTTTCAGCCAGTTTTAATTTTGACTTGCTACAAAGAACCACCTGAGTTTTGGCTTGCAGGCATTGCAAATTTTTTGCGGGATAAGTTATCGCCGCAGCTGGAATGCGTATTGGTGCAAAATCGTTATTTGCCTAACGCACCATCAGAAATTTTGTTAGGCAAGCTTCCTGAGCAAGTTTACGCACGTCGCAACAACCTTCGCTTTCATTTGCATCTCAATTCCCAACAAAATGCTGGATTCTTTTTAGATATGGAATCTGGTAGACAATGGCTTGAACAGCATGCACAGGGCAAGCGTGTCTTAAATCTTTTTGCTTACACCTGTGCGTTTTCTGTGATCGCCATTGCGGCTAGTGCAGAAATAGTTGTTAACGTTGATATGAGCAGCAGTGCCTTGAACCTTGGCAGAAGTAATCATCAATTAAATGGCTTGCCGAAACAGCGAAGCGAATTTCTAGCTGAAAATATTATGAAATCCTGGGGCCGTATTAAACGTCGCGGCCCTTACGATCTAGTCATTATTGACCCACCCTCCTATCAGCCCGGTAGTTTTATCGCCGAAAAAGATTATGCAAAAATTATTCGCAGGCTGCCAGAATTAATGCCAGATGGTGGGTTAGTGTTGGCCTGCTTGAATGCTCCAGAGCTAAGCGACGAATATTTAAAAGATTTATTTCAGGAACATTTATCTGCGGCAATATTTGTTGAAAGGATTGTTCCGCATAAGGATTTCCCTGATGTGAATTCCGGGCAACAGTTGAAGTTACTAACCTACAATATTCCGGCAATTGCTTTGGCTTCTTAAGTAATAAGGCCAGCAAATGCTGGCCTTATTATTGGATTGCGTCGCTATGCTTGAAAACGAGGGCTATTGCAAGACTATTGGGAGTAGCGAGATAAAAATTCACCAAAGCGATTAATGGCTTTAGTTAAATCATCTTCTCGCGGTAAAAATACAATGCGGAAATGGTCGGGACTTGGCCAATTAAATGCTGTGCCTTGCACCAGAAGAATTTTTTCCTGAATTAAAAAATCCAGCACCATTTGCTGATCGTCTTTGATTTTGTAGACGTCTAAATTTAATTTAGGGAACAAATACAAAGCGCCTTTAGGTTTAACGCAGGAAACTCCGGGAACTCCTTCCAGCGCTTTCATAGCCGCATCGCGTTGATCACGCAAACGACCACCAGGAACAATTAATTCGTTAATGCTTTGATAGCCACCCAATGCGGTTTGTACCGCGTACATGGCGGGTACGTTGGCGCACAAGCGCATTGAAGACAGCATTTCCAAGCCTTCTATGTAGCCTTTAGCGCGATGTTTCGGGCCGCTGATAATCATCCAGCCGGAACGGAAGCCAGCCAAACGGTAGGACTTTGACAGGCCATTAAAGCTTACGCAGAGTACATCCTGCGCTAAGCGTGCCATAGGGATAAACACCGCATCGTCATATAAAATTTTGCTGTAAATTTCATCTGAAAAAATTATAAGATTGTGCTCGCGTGCGACTTGCACAATTTGTTCAAGCACGCCCTGGCTGTAAACGGCACCGGTGGGATTGTTAGGGTTAATCACCACAATGCCGCGTGTTTTATCGGTAATTTTACTTTTAATATCAGCAATATCGGGGAACCAGTCTGATTGCTCGTCGCATAGATAATGCCGTGCCTTACCACCAGCGAGATTCACTGCAGCCGTCCATAGGGGATAATCGGGTGCGGGGACGAGAATTTCATCGCCATTGTTCAGTAGCGCTTGCATGGCCATTACAATGAGTTCACTTGCCCCATTACCGAGGAAAATATCATCAATTTCTACATTGGGAATATCAAGGCGTTGGCATTCTTGCATTACCGCTTTGCGCGCAACGAATAATCCTCGTGAGGCGGTGTAGCCTTCAGCATTGGGTAAGTTGTAAATTACATCCTGAATAATTTCGTCGGGTGCGGCAAAGCCAAAGGGAGCAGGGTTGCCGATATTTAATTTGAGAATACGGTGACCTTCTTCTTCGAGACGGTAAGCGTGTTCGAGTACAGGGCCACGGATGTCGTAGCACACACCGTTTAATTTGTCGGATTTTTTTATGGTGTTCATTTGCAGTAATATGCCTTTACTATTGGAGTTGTTCTGGAATTTGAATTATTAATCTTGAATAATCGTGTTTGTCTACCTAGGTGTCAAGGAATCATTATGTCTGAATCAAAATTTAACGATGAGTCTTATTGGTTAGAACGTTTAACTCCGGAACAATATCGAATTTGTCGCCAGAAGGGTACGGAGCGCCCCTTTACGGGCGAGTACTCGCAGGTATTTCGCGAGGGTGTTTATCATTGTCGTGGTTGCGATGAGCCTTTATTTGAATCTAATACTAAATTCGATGCGGGTTGCGGTTGGCCAAGCTTTTTCGCGCCTCTAGGTGCAGACGCAATCAAAGAGGAGTTTGATGAGAGCCATGGTATGCGTCGTACGGAGGTCATGTGCCGCAAGTGCGGCTGTCATTTGGGGCATGTATTTTCCGATGGGCCTGCTCCCACGGGTTTGCGATACTGCATCAATTCGGCAGCTATAAACTTGGACGAAAGCGATTAATCATAAATTTGTTTTTTCTTCCAGTCGGCATTTTCTTGCTCCTTTTTATTGAAGGAATCCCATTCTTTGGCCGCCTGATCAGCGACTGAGTCAGTGCCTAATTTCGATTCGTCACTGGCTAATGCTTTTTCTTCAAGCTTGGCAAGAGTGATATTTAACTGCGCTATTTGTTTGTCAAAGTGATGGGTAGTATTTTCAGATGTGAGTAATTTTTTGGTTAATGTAAGGTAATGGATGGCGAGGCGAGTCTTTCCTTCTTGTTGTGCTTGCTTGGTATGGTAGGCATAAGTATCGACAACCATTTGCAGGGAAAGACCTTTAATTTGGTCCAGGTAAGACTTGGCTTGCAATTTATTAATTGTTTTTAGAGCTTCTTGCTGTAGCACGAAACGTTGCAGTTCTTGCAGGTGTTGGCGAACCTCTTTCATTTGTTCCGGGTTTTCAAGCAAAGCGCTTTGGCTAGCGTTGTTTTTGTTGAGCGTGCTGAGCTGACTGCTATAAAGCGATATTTCATTTTGATAGCGAATATTATTGGGTTCAATTCGATTAAGTTGTTCGCAGGTATGAATTAATGCACGATAAATTAAGGTTATCAGGTCGATGGGTAAAAAATTCTGCGGAATCCCGCTAATCATATGCACAAAGTTACGATGCTTGGCTTGTAAGGTCATTAGTATGCGTTGTTTTTGAATGCGTCTTTTTTCAATCGCCTGAGAAATAAGTGCGTAGCAAGCAAGGGCGCTTAACAAAATAATAATGGACGCTACAATGTAAGTAGACATATTGGCCGACTATGAGAATGTAATTATTTGAATTATAGCACCAATAAAAAAGCGCAATAGATTATGTATTGAGCAACCTTCGTTACTTCCTAAGTGCTTGTTTCCAAAGTTATAACATTAGGAATAAAAGTGTTGACAGTATGGAGGTTGCTACATAGAATGCGCCCCACTTCTGCTGCCTAAGCTTCAGAAGGTTTCTGGGTCCCCATCGTCTAGTGGCCTAGGACACTGCCCTTTCACGG
>JAZKHP010000027.1:0-62609 GCA_040385335.1 Pseudomonadota bacterium | reverse complement strand
TATAATTTTGCTACGCGCAATTATATTTTCTCTCGGCACACCAAGACCTGACCCCTTTTTGTGAGATTGCCTATTTCATCGTATTGATAAGCCCAACCGTTAGCGGAAATAATTGCATTGGTTGGAAAAGCCAGACTCTACGATTAATGCACCGGTAACCGTCCAAGTGATAAACAATTGTCTGGTGCTGACGACGAAATAATATCAGCGGGTAAAATAATGTTTCATAAAAAACCCGGTTCAGTGTGAACCGGGTTTTGCGAGGCTTTTTTATCTAAACAGAAAGAATTTAAAATAAATGGACTCTGGCTCTATCGATCTGTTAATTAAGTCTTTCAATACTTGAGCTGGGAATATCCTGATGTAGCAATTCGACTTGTGCAATCTTACTTTCGGATTCCTCTTTACTTAAAACATCTTGCTCCGTCAGCCATTTAAATTTTTCTATTTCCTTGTGCTTTGCATTTTGCGGATTGATCTCACCATACCATTTTAATAACTGACTTTTTCGACGCACAATCAGCTCGTCAATGATTTTGCTGTGATTTTTATCATGGATAATAAAAATACTGCCGCCCTCTGTTTGAAATACCGAATAGGTAACTTTTGAAAAGCGATACCAAGCCAGACACACCAAACCCAAAAAAAACCATCCGGGACCTGACGGAGATTCCTTTAAATACAGTGCGTAGCTAACTTGAAATGCGCCCAACACACACCTCAGTAACCCAACATTTCTAAGCCACTCATTTTGCTCTATTTTAATTGCCGGTTTTTTTGGAAATCAGCATAATTAAAATCTGTATCGCCAGAACCGCTCTTATCTTTATATGCAAAATTAAAAATATCCTCCTTAAATGTAAAAGTGTGAGTGTTGCCATTTTTCTTTTGAACTATTTCCATAAAAATAACCTGTATCTATTAACTTCTGATTGATGAATGTTAAACCAATTTTTGACAAACTATAAAACCAATGGAGTCTGACCCTATCTATCGACAAGCTGAAGGTCACGAGTTGCAACATATAAAACATCAGGAGGGGAAGATATCTCGCAGTCAGCCGCAATGTATGTGTTTAATGTAGAAAATTTGCAAATCGTCACTCTCTCAATTTGGCAACTATCGGTTATTGCAACTGCTATTTTCTCAGCCTCAAAATAATTAACCAATAACTTAAATACATCAGCAATCAACTGGATTCTATCTCGGCGTTTCGACGGAATTAAACCACAAGTTGACGGATCCAGATCTCCACTCCAAGTTAAAAAAGTTGAATCATTGGTGCCAGGCTCAGTACCTATAGTGAAAACGAGCTTAAACCCAACATTGGAAGGAAGATGTTGCGACGGAAAATTGATAAGCTTAGTATTATTATCAATTATCAACCCAACACCCAGCGCTTCAACCAGCCCAACTACATGAACTGGATCTTTCTCTTTTAAAAATTCTAGATAACCATAAATAAAACAAGACATTGTGCTGCTCCAAATAATTATGCAATTTATATTAAAACCAATCACTCATAGGGATTCCATTTGGATCCAACAGCCTTACAGCACTCTGACTCTTATCTAATCCATAATCATTATAATTCCAGCGATGTTCATGAGGAACAGCCCTTCCATCACTGCCCATTCCAACATGTGGTGCGTGCGGGTTCTGCTGTCCGTAATCTTCACGAGAAAATGCGCGTCCTTTTTCATCGTAATAGGTAATGCTCTTACTTCCATCCGCTCTGCTAACTTCGTAAATCGAATTCGGCTCGGCAGTGTCAGGAGCTTTTCCACTGGAAACAACTCGGTGGGGTGTTTTAGCATCTAAAGCATTCTCAAGCTTCTTCCCATTCTTAATCGCATCCCCCGCTAAATCAGCAACCTTCAGCGGTTTAATCAAGACCACACCAAGATTGATCGCAGCCCCTTTGTAATCCCCCTCTTGCAGATCTTTTAAACTATCCAGCGTATCCCGCACAAACATTTGATCTATAACGCTCGCACCCACATAACCGACCCCGGGCCAGAATCCACCAATGTTAGCCATCGTATCCTGAAAGCGATTGACTTCATTCTGCCAATGCTGGCCATAATCGTAGGCTTCCTGTCCACACAGAGTGTAGGCATCACTCGCATCATAGGTTCTATATCTTTCTCCAGTAAGAGGATCGGTCACTTCCACACTGGTACCTGAAGAACAGGAATACCCACTCGGATCCGTGTAGCTCAGCGGATTATTGAACACATACGAATAGCGATTATAGCTTTGGCTGTTATAGGGCGCTTGCACAAAGGGGTCAGCACTCATAAATCGGCCAAGCTCGGGATCATACACCCGCCCGTTCATATGAATTAGCCCTACCGAGTCCAAATGTTCATGATCGGTAAAACCTTTCGCGGTAGATGCCGGAACCAAAATGTCATCCAGTGGGCCGTTCCATTGCTGATAGCGGCGTTCTCCCCAGGCACCGTTGCTTTGCCAATTCACATCCGCAGCGGAAGCGATTGTACTTTTGCTGGTCGCCACTATGGAACCGATGTGATCGCGGTGTAAATATTCATACTTAGCCGTCGGTGTGGTACCTCCGGTTTGAATAAACATCGCAAAGTCACCGACGTAGTGAATCTTTTGCGTGACGCCGCCTTTCGTCACTTCTTCGTAAATGCCGCCCACGTATTTGGTAAACCGACCATTGCTATCGCTGTGGGTAATTCGGTTCTCGTTCGGGCCATACACCAGTGTGGAGAACTTACTTCCCTGGGTAATGCTGGTCGGGGTGTTGAACGGGCTGTACTGAACCGTTTTGGTGGACTGGCCGGTTTTGGTAGCCGTTTTGAGATTGCCTATTTCATCGTACTGATAAGCCCAACCGTTAGCGGAAGTGATTGCATGGGGGCCTGCAATGTTGCTGCCGTTGGTGCCATAACCCAAGGTGCCGGCAATACCTTCTTTAGCCGTAAGATTGCCCAGCGTATCGTACGCAAAATCGTTAATAGAACTGCTACACCCATTAAATCGGGCAGCCTTTAATCGGTTTAGTGTGTCGTAGCAGAAGCTTTGCGTAAGGGTGTTTTTGCGGTCTTCACGGGCAGTGAGATTACCCAGTGCATCAAATTGGTAATCGTGATCCTGTATGACCAAACTGTCTTTTACAGCGCGTATGGTATCGATGCGTTGCGTATTTTGGTCATAAGTCTGGTTAGTGACCACACCATTGCCCAGGGTGAACTGCGTGATGTTACCGGCGGCATCCGACTCATTTGCTGTCCACAAGGTGGTATTGCCGGAATCCTGCACTTGTGCCAGGCGACCGTAGGTATTGTAGATGTTTGCCGCAATATAACCCGTCGGGTAAGTCACACCGAGCGTACGATTGAAGGCATCGTAATGTTTGGTAACGGAATAGCTGGTGCCACCAAAAGTGCTGGTTGTAGTTTGCGGCAAACCATAAGCCGTATAGCTGTATTGCTCGGTATAAGCATTACCATCGGTGTTGCTTCCGCTGAGGCTGGCTACCTCACCTTTGCCATTGGGCTTAGTGTCGTAAATCCATGTCTGCGTAACACCGGTACAGGTGGAAGTAGCCTTATCGATTCTGGTGGTCTGGCGCCCGAGGGCGTCATAACCGTAACAGGTACGCTGACCCTTAGCATCCAGTTGGGTAGCGATGAGACTCAACGCGTTATAGGTATAAGTCGTAGTGCCTGTATTGGGATCAGTCAGTGTGGTTTTGCGACCCAGCGCGTCGTAAGTCACGGATACCAGCGTAGTGACATTGCTACTAATCTGAGTGGTTTTTAAATCACCAAACGGCCAGTAGGTGAAATTGACCGGCGTGCCACCATTATCGACCGACTTGATAACCCAGCCGGCTGCATTTAAATAGCGTGTTTGAGTTTGGTTCAGGCGATTCGTGGTGGTGTGCACAAGCCCTGAATAGGAACGAGTTTCGCTACTACCGTCCGGGAAATTAATACTACTCACGCGACCCAGGGAATCATGATTGGTAACAGTAACTTTTGGAGTATAACCAAAGTAGTAAGGCGCGATGGTTTTGTAGACAGCGCCCTGGCTATCGTAGGTTTGCCCGCTGTAAACGGCCAGGCCGTTTAGATCACTATGACGACCGCCAACTTCACGACCCAAACCGTCGTAATAAACACGGCTTGCCGAACTGCCAGTAGTTTTGGTTTGACGATACCAACGTGCGTTGCTGTTGAGATCGAAGCAATTTTCGCAGATACGGTAATAAATATTAGTTTGAGTGCCATCCGCGTAACGGACCAAGGTAGCGCGCCCCCTGGCGTCGTACTCAGTTTCGGTGACGAGACCCTTAACATCCGTTTGCTTGGTCGGTAAGCCCCAGATCGGATGAAATTCGGTGGTATCGGTGAGACCGAGAGGGCTAGTGATGACTACTTTGCGCACGCCAAGGGGATCGTAGGTTTCCACAATATCGGTCACTCTGCTGTTGGCCACTAAGCCGTCATTGCTAGCTTCGTCCCAGCTTTCTGTGACTTTATCGACCGAACCGTAATCATTGTATACATAACCGGTGGTGCGCTTCAGGTTGCTGGCGAGCGCAGCAGTAGGTTCAACGATGCTGCCGCTCAACTGACCGAGGTCGTTATAGGTGAAGGTTTGGGTGCGTACCTGATAAAAACTTTTTGCGGCGGCGCTGATGGCGCTGCCCACCCAGGCATATTGTTTGCGTGTTTGCACCAAGCCGCGCGCGTCAGTTTTGGCGGTTATATCGAGATTTTCCACTGCCTTGATTTGCACCGCCGCTGTTGAGGCCAAAGCGTCGCAAGCTGCAGTTTGGCTGTAAAGCAATACACCCTCACTGCTGTAATCCGAGTCTCCGGCTGCGCCAGCCGCAACGGTTATAATCTCAGGTGCTGCGGCAAGAGCGGCGCACGTGCTCTCCGCGTCACTTCGATTCTGGATCAACGAATTGGCAATCAAGGTTCCATCGATATCCGTGCTCTGGTTGCTCGATTGATACAAGTAGGCAAAGTAGTGCGGACTTTTTGGAGTGCTGTCCAGGTCATCGCTGTAGACACGCACTTTCCATTGGTTACGGGTGTCCGATAAGAGCACCCCCAATGAACCATCTGAATTCAATGTGTAGGTTAATTCCTGCTTCAGGCGGCCTGCCAACTTGTAGGTACTGGTAGCCTGTTGGTAAAAGGTGGAAATAGTTTTAAGAGCGGGTTTGCCAGTGACCCGGTCAATTTTTTCAATTTCCGCAAAGCCCAGGTCGCCATACCCGGCCCCATGGGTTTTGGCATCTTTATACTTGTACTCAGTCGTAATCGTACCGCCAATACCGTCAGAGACTTCCAGCTTGGCAACACCAAAACGGCGGCCTTTCATTTCTTCAGCGACCACCAATTGGTTATTCACACCATCTACTGGTTGTGTCGGCAGGGATTCATACACCAGGCCAGAACTGAGAGGTTCATAAGTTGCTTTGACATTGCGAGACTCCTCCAAAACCGTTTCGATACGGTTAGCAACGAGATTATTTTTCGCGTCATAAAGATGTGTTGCGCTACTGTAGTCTTGGGAGAATTCATAAAACCCGTCGAGGTTCCAGTCAACAATTGAATTTGGGGGCATGAGGGAGCCCGGCGCATTGCTATTAGCAATCGATGTTAATAAATCCTGGTTATAGAAAATAATAGGCTCTGCAAACCGAACATTACCTTGGGCGTTAACGCCGAGGGAAATATAAACCTGGGCAGCGAACATGCCATCCTTGCCATCTCCCCACTCGACAATATCGTCCAGCCCATCGTTGTTAAAGTCTTTGACCGCCCGGCGACACTTGGCCGTCGCTGCAGCGGTTTTACTGCAGTCATTCAGAAAGTAGAATCCGTTTAACGCATCTGCTCTGGGCAAGAAGCCTTTGATATCACCGTTAGATGCGCGAATTTTACCTTCGCCCATTTGCACAGTGATAACGCCATTAAATTTTTCCAAATTAGCGATGTCCATTAAACCATCGCCGTTGAAGTCACCGGTAAGCGCAAAATTATCCCAACTACTGCCTGGGTCCTGTACGGAAGTGAATGCACCACCGTTACTACCCTTACCGTTGTTGTAGCCAATCATGTGGTTACGCAATGCGCCAGGGATCGGGTAGGCGGAGAAAGCAAATAGATCGCGCAGGCCATCGCCATTTAAATCAGTGAACACTGGTCTGCGGGACAACACTGCGCACGATGTTATAGCGTTGGTACAACCCCACTGGTTATACCAAGTAGTGAAACCTGAGAAGCCGCTCCCGGTATTGAAAGCGACAGAAATATCCTGAGGAACTGTCGGGTGGGCTGGAACATTGTTGTAATGGCACCATATCAATGTGCCGAAACAACCTGGATCCGGAAAACGCACCATATCCAGTAGGCCATCTGCATTCATATCTACGTAATCAAACCTGTACGCATTTTTTTGTGGGTTGAGATCGTTTTGTATCGTCCCCGACCCCATTTCTTGTCCGTAAATTAAATAGGCCATGAAATAAGTACTGCTCACCGGGATACTGTATGTGGGGGAGGCAGTCGTGCTTTTCCCCGTTGCGCTGCCGAGAAACAATTCTACCCCCCTCACTGTTGGGAAGCTTTTTATTTGGTCGGTGTACCCGTCGTTATTGATATCAACCCAGCGATAGGACGGAATAATGTCTTGGTCAACTAGCGACTCTGTACCATTCGCATTTAGGTAACGGTGAGTGATCGTGGTAGTGTCTGTCTCAAATTGTCCTAAACTATATTCCGTGCCCAATCCCCCCGACCATTTCACCGCATCAGGCGATATGTAAGGAACCTTCGTAAACATATAGTTGCTGGTGTGCTGACTACTCCAATCAAATTCCACCGGTGCCGCACAATCCGTTACGGAACCCTTATAGCATTGTTTAATGCTGGCTAAACGGCTGGTTTTTGCCGGATCAGAGTAGGCTTTGCCGTGATACGTTTGACCGGATTGCTGATAGCTCAACGAGTAGGAACTCACTACCTCAGTACCTGTTTTAATTTCAATCTTCGAGAGGCGTTTGTCATTTCTAACACGCATGCCCGCCCTGTATTTCACAGAAATATCGTCGCGATCTTCATAACCAAAAATGATGCTGTGTCGGGCACTGAAGAGTGGATTGCTGGTGTAGCTTATTGACAGGGGATAATGGGTTTGAATACTACTAACAGAGGTCTTGCTGTAGCTGATTGACCAACTGTTACTCGCAATATCGGTCTGTTGGTCTTGGAACCAGGCATAGGTTAGGATTTGATCATCTTCCAATTTGCTGTCGATATTGAATCCATAGCGACTTTTGGTGCCTGCATTGTCAGTAACTTCCCAATAATCGCTTTGTTTTTTGATGCGCACGAAGCTTTCACTTTCAGTGCGATATTCGCCCGCGGAGACTTCAACCAAGCGTTGGCCGTCAAGACAGTATTTATAGCTTTCATGAGACTGGATGCCACTGGAATAACCGTCGCGAATCATGTTTGCGCCACAGCGCGTTATCGCCGACATACCGCTAAGTGACCAGCCCCAGCCAAGGATTCCATTTTTAGCGTTTGAATTGTAGCTCAAACGCAGGTTCGGCTGCGCGCCATTGATTCCTTTAGGGATGGTGATGGGTAAGCTGTAGTTAAATGTAGCGTCATTGCCAACACTATACCCACCCATCAGCGCACCCTGATAGCTCGCCTCATACATTGCGTCGTTGACCGGATCAATAGCTGGTTGATTGAGTACGCCAACCGAGCCTGTTGAAGAACTGGCGTTTTGGATAACGACGTTAACAGTCACTGAATTGCTGAACGCTCCACAGACAGTTGTGCAATTACGCACTTTATACTGATAGGTGCCGGTGGTTTTGGTAGTCGCGCCCGAAAAGGCGAAGTTTAAGGCGCTGGTCGTTGAAATCTTTTGGTTATTTTCATGCACCTCATATTGACCACCACCGGTAACCTGGTTCCATTTCAACGTAAATTCGCCGGTCGCGCTATTTAACGGCGCATCGAGATGGGGTGCGGAGGCAGGATCCAAAGACGTAACGGCGTTTGACGATATCCAATTAGAACAATTAGGAGCTCCATTAAAAACCAAACATGCGCGCACTTCATAGGTGTAAGTACCAAACTGCATGAACTCGCCAAAGTTAGTATTATTTCCAGTAACGATCTTGCTCACACCTGTTAGGGAGCCATTAAACATTTCGCGAACTTCATAATTCACCGCATTCGCAACTAACGGCCAGGTTACCGTTCGTATCCCAGCCAGGCTTGCAGTTATTGAAGTTGGTGCAGTAGTTTTAACAACGGAAGTAGAGTTAATGGTTCCACTGGAGTTCGACAAATAGGTGTAGCCACTAATATCGATATCCTTACGACTATCAGAATTGTAATCACCGAAACCTATAGTCAAGCTACGATTACTGAGATTTGGGCTAGTACTAGCGAAGAAAATCCGTCCAATAGTTGGGGTCGATGTAGAAGCCGAGCTTACTAATAATATTGATGAATCTGCAGAGGTGGCGCCACGTAACAAGACTTTTGACTGACCACTAACACCATCAGACCAAATATAGTAATCAGAATTTTCGACGCCCTTACGTAAGGTATTTGCAGAAATTTTTGTTGATAATTGCGTACTACTCATTTTGGATAATTTTGCACTGTCGTAAGAACCGCCGTTCCATCCATAAATCACAAAACTTGGCGGCGGCAAAATTACGATTGGTGTAGCTATATCGCCATGCAGAATAATAATGATTTGTTTGCCGTGAAAATAATAATCACTTTTACCATCACCATTAACATCACCGAGATAAACATCGTAGTTATTTGATGTTATCTCTTTATTGGAAGATGGTTCAGCATTGCCTTGAAAAGGCGTCATGGTAAAGGTAGCTACGGCCTCTGGGCTATCGGCCATGCCGGTTTTAAAACTTTTGAACCTTAGGGTTGTGTTGGTGGTAATTGTAAATAAGCCGCCTACCGTACCAGAACTCGCTGTTACTGGAGTGTTATTTGTAGTGAAGCGCAAGGTTGCGCCAGCCGTCGCATTCCCAGCCGCTACGTTTACACTGCCGAAGTAATTACCGGTACTGGGGGTAATTGTCGGTGTAGCCACTGCTCTTTGATATACAGTAACCGCGCCAAAACAAGTACCTTCTATGTAATAGTTTGGGCTTACATTGTTCATAACACATGTCGGAGTTTGACCGCTGACTAATGTGCGAATTTGTTCCACTACATAGTTAGTCTCACCTTCCACATGGCAGCCCCGCCATTCAGTTCCACCCTGAGCACCACTCGACCAGGTGCAAGCAACGATCTTGCCAGCATTACTACTTACGGACGCTACGCTTGCGGAGCTAGAATAATTACCACTACTCGAGGTAGCTGTGGATGTAACCGCCGTTATTTGATAGACAGTAACCGTCCCAAAACAGGTGCCTGTTATATAGTAATTTGGGTTTACATTGTTCATAACACATGTCGGCGGTTGACCGCTGACTAATGTGCGAATTTGTTCCACTACATAGTTAGTCTCACCTTCCACATGGCAGCCCCGCCATTCAGTTCCACCCTGACCACCACTCGACCAGGTGCAAGTAACAACATTGTTAGCACTTGCATTTACAGCAAACGCAGTGAGCACCAAAAAAGTTAAGCCTGAAAAAAATTTAAAAAAATTCATTGGTCGCATCCCGGCATAAGGGTTTCGTTGAAGGTCATTGTAAGTTTTGTAGGGGTAATAGAAAGGCGAGTACGCAGACTAACCGGAGCTGGAAATGCAGACATTGTTACCGTCCTTGAAATAAGAAATGGGCAAATGAGAGTGGACAAATCTGAAGCTTAAAAAGTGCTCTCACGGTAGTGGGCGGCGCTTAAAAAGTCAATCTGTCTGCGCGCTACAGCACCTTAATCTGTAAACTTTAAAACCTTGGACCCTAAAATTTCAGCGGATTTTTACCGTCTCACCGACTCCTGAAGCCAAAGCCCGCAATATCCTGTTAGAATGGCGGCCTTTTTTTACAGACTCATTTTTCCGTTACTTTTTAGGTTAGGCTCCGACCGCCGCAGCCTGCGAAAACTATCTTCAAGCGAACTCACATTACGAGCACTTTATGAGCGAACATCAAAACCCTACCCCTTCTTTAAGCTATAAGGACGCAGGCGTTGACATTGAGGCGGGTGATGCCTTGGTGGAGCGTATTAAAAGCGTGGCCAAACGCACTCGCCGCCCTGAAGTTATGGCGGGCTTAGGTGGCTTTGCTGCACTCTGTGAGATTCCGGAAGGTTATCGCCAGCCAGTATTAGTTTCGGGTACTGATGGCGTGGGCACCAAGTTGCGACTGGCGATGATGCTGCAAAAGCACGATACCATCGGGATTGATTTGGTCGCCATGTGTGTGAATGACCTGGTAGTGACCGGTGCTGAGCCACTCTTTTTCCTCGACTATTACGCCACTGGCAAACTCAATGTCGATGTTGCCGCTGCGGTGGTTTCAGGTATTGGCGATGGCTGTGTGTTGGCTGGTTGTTCTTTAGTAGGCGGTGAGACGGCTGAAATGCCCGGGATGTATGAAGGTGAAGATTACGATTTAGCGGGATTTTGTACCGGCGTAGTTGAAAAATCCGAAATCATCGACGGTAGCAAAGTGAAAGCGGGCGATGTATTGATTGCACTGACATCAAGCGGTCCGCACTCCAATGGTTACTCATTAATTCGCAAAATTATCGAAGTGACTAAAGCTGATTTAAATCAGGATTGTGGCGGCCGCTCCCTGGCTGACGCGCTGATGGAACCAACGCGCATTTATGTAAAAGCACTGCTTAAGTTGATTAAAGAATCGCAGGTGAATGCTATGGCGCACATTACCGGCGGTGGCTTAACCGAAAATATTCCACGGGTTTTGCCGGATGATTGTAAAGCCGTGATTGATACCAAGAGCTGGACCTTTCCACCGGTATTCCAATGGTTACAACGCGGCGGCAATGTAAACATTCGCGAAATGTACCGCACGTTTAACTGTGGTGTAGGAATGGTAATCGCTATTCCTGCTGCAGAAAAAGCGAAGGCACTAGCATTGTTAACAGCAGCGGGCGAAACACCTTTTGTTATTGGCCATATTGCTCAAGCCAACGCGGGCGAAGCCCAGGTCGAGTTGCTAGGGCTTTAATTCACATGATGGAATCCTTGTTAAAACCCATACGCGTTCTGGTGCTTATCTCCGGCAGCGGCAGTAATTTGCAAGCATTGATTAACAGTCGTCAGGCTGGCGAGTTGCCCATTGAATTGGTCGCGGTTATTAGTAATCGACCTGATGTGTTAGGCTTGGCGCGAGCGCAAGATGCAAAGGTTCCGACCGCAGTGCTCGATCATAAAAATTTTAGTGATCGCGAAACCTTCGATCGTGCACTGATGGAGAAGATTGACAGCTATCAACCCGATTTAGTGGTATTAGCAGGATTCATGCGTATACTTTCAGCCACGTTTACGCAGCATTACGAAGGCAGGATGCTCAACATTCATCCCTCGCTACTGCCAAAGTTTCAAGGGCTGCATACGCACCAGCGCGCATTGGATGCCGGTGAGAAACGTCACGGTGTGACTGTACATTTTGTAACAGCTGAATTGGATGGAGGCCCGGCGATTGTACAAGCCTCCGTACCCATATTGGCAGGTGACGACGTTAGTAGTTTGGCAAAGCGTGTACAACAACAAGAACACATAATTTACCCGCTCGCGATCAAATGGTTTGCCGAGGGTGATTTGCGAATGGTGAAAGGCAAAACGCAATTGAAGGGTGAACTTTTACCGGATTGTGGTGTTCAAATTTATTCGATGAATGTTAAAGGCCATACATACTAAAGGTTTGATTTAAGGCTAGATTATCTGGACTAAACAATGGCCGCTGATGTGTTTCTATTTTGCAGCCCTGGACTAATAACAAGGCCTTACTCAATGGAAACTCAATTGAATATTTCTAAATCTTTCACTTATTTTCGTTGCCGGGCCTTTTTTATTGCGAGCTTTGGCTTGGCTATTGCGATTCTTGGCTTTGCCACCACTGCTCAGGCTGGAAATAAGCTCAGCCTATTTGAAAATACTTATACCGCTAAATTGTTGGGTTTTTCGGTGATGGTCACTAGCCGCTTAACAGCACTCAATGATGATAATTATCAACTACAATTTAGAGCTGATTCCGTACTGGGTAACGTTACTGAAGTTAGCGATATTCGCTGGAATGCAGTAGAACAACGCGTAATGCCTTTTCATTACACGTACAAACGTGCAAGTGTCGGTAAAAACAAAGATGAAGAATTGAGTTTTAACTGGACCACACACACCATTAATAATCTTACTAATAACAAAAGCTTTTCTTTTGATAGCAACGCCAAAATTCAAGATCATCTTAGTTATCAATTACAAATGCGCGAAGATTTAATCGCCGGAAAAAACAGTTTTGAATACACCATTACCAACGGCAGAAAATTTAAAAAATATCGCTTTGAAGTTGTCGGCGATGAAACTCTCAGCACACCACTGGGCGATGTTAAAACAGTTAAAGTAAAACGCACCAATACGAGTGATGATACGGTCATTCATGCATGGTTCGCCAAAAGCTTTCAGTATTTGCTGGTGCAATTACAGCAAGAAGAAAATGGTTCTGCTTACACCATCTATCTCAGTAAAGCCGCAATTAATGGCAAAGCAATTGAACATTTCTAACACAGCGACCGCGCTTTGGTATTACAACGCTTAAACAAGTTATTCGAAACTATTTACTTAATGTACATTCGTTTTTTGTCACTATTTTTGCATTGTACTAGCTTCGCTCGTTACGCCGATAAAACTCTATACATTTTTAAGTCAGGAAAAAGTTATGAACATCTCCGAACAATGCATTGCCAGTTTTCACTACACCTTAACCGACGGTAGCGGCAAAGTACTCGACACTTCTGAAGGGCAAGAACCCTTAGCTTATTTACATGGCTCGGGCAATATCATTCCCGGTTTAGAAAAAGCGCTGCTGGGCAAAACCGTTGGTGATAAATTGCATGTAAGCATTCCCGCAGCCGAAGCTTACGGTTTGCGCGATGACACTATGGTGCAGGAATTACCTTCCAACATGTTTGATGGCATTGATAAAATAGAAGTCGGCATGGAATTTCATGCAGAAACCGAGCACGGTTTGCAAGTAGTCACAGTAACGAAAGTAGACGGCGATATGGTTTTTATCGACGGAAATCACCCTTTAGCCGGTGTTGATTTAACCTTCGATGTAGAAATTACTGAAGTACGTGCCGCGTCTGAAGAAGAAATGGAACACGGCCATGCCCATGGTGCTGGCGGACATCACCACCACTAAAAAAATAGCCTTACTCTTTACTCTTGTATCTATATAGGGTGCAGCGGGTAAGGCTATTTTTTTATTTCAATTCAATCTTCGACTCACCGCAGCGTTCACATACGGACACAGTGACGAGCTTCCCATCTCTAACATCAAACTTCCTATCTGTTTTTATTTTCCATTTATGAAAACCACTTTTACAAAGGGTTTTACCTTTATGCTTGTCGAAATCACTGGGACGTTTAAAGGGAAGTATGTTGCTCATGGTCAAATCTCTTTTCATTATCGTCTTATTGATTCATTTTTTATTGAATAATTCCCTACTGGTTAACTTTTATAAATAACTTCATTGATGAAATTCTTATTGATTTGTTTTTATTGATGAACTTTCTATTGAGAACTTTCTATTGATATATTTTCTGTTGATAATCTACCTATGTTAATTTCTTATTAAATCGCCCTAAACCAACCAGCGATGCTATTGCGTTCTCGCGTTGCGGGCAACACTTCGTGAGGAAATTTTTCGCTTAGAAATATTACCAGACGACCAAATTCGGGCAAGATTTTTTCGCGTATTTGTTCATCACTTTCATCGTAGATAATTAGTTCCCCGCCGCTTTGCGCTAACCAATTTTCGTTGAGGTATAACACAGTTGAGAGCACGCGATTGGATTGCAAGGCCGATCGCGATTTAGATTCTTTGTTGCCTCTAAATGCATCCAGATGTTTTTTATAAAATGCACCTACCGGATAGTGTGCGAAGTGGCTTTCGTAATGCGATAAACCCAAAAACAAACGGCGATTCAGCCCAGCACTTAATACTTCCATATAACGTAAAAATTCAGTGGTAATTTTGGTATTCGACTCTAGCCAATGAATTTTGTCCGAACGAACTTGTTCCTGAAGGTGGAAATTTGCCTGGCGGCCAATGCCTGCTGATTTAAAATCGGCAGCATCCAGTTCCAAAAAATGCGTCATTAAATCTTGCAATAAGTCCACCGGCAAAAAATTATCTATCACTAGATAACCACACTTTACCAATGCCTCGGCAATTATATCCAGCTGATTTTCGTCGGGGTAATTCATAGTCATTACTTATCATCGAGAATGGTCGCGATTATACGCCATTAACGAATATTTCCTCACAAGGCGGAATGATGGTTTCTTGATTCAGGTATTGATCGAAAGAATTTGTACGGTTTTTGATGAATACCTACACCCTGCAAATACCATTAAGTTTTCTAACATTATTTAAAAAACCTGGCGCAAACTATCAGGCATTTTTTTAAGGGTGTAAATATCGAAGCGGCTCGACTTGCCTTCTAACTGATATGATGGAATTTTACCGCCTGGTTCAGTTCCATCACTCCCTTTTGCTCCACTACTGGTAGCCCCAATAAAAGGTGCTTTGCGTGGACGCTTAACTACCACGCGATATTGTGCTTTCGCCAGCGCCTTCTCCAACAAGCTATCCGCATCCTCATCTTTACCCACAAGATGATGAAATGCTGCCATTTCTTTTTTTACATCCGCTGTTTTTTGCCGATCGGGAAACATAGGGTCCAGATAAATAACATCCGGGCGATCATCGTCCGCAATCTGCGTTAAATAATCATGGCTGTCGGTATTCAATAATTCCATGCGTGCCAAAATGTGTTTTAACTCCGGGTCCTCATAGGCGGCGAATTCACGGGCTCTTGTGAGACCACTTTCCAGTAATGCATGCACGCAGGGAGAGCGCTCCAACATTTGTATGCTGCAGCCCAATGTTGCCAATACAAAAGCGTCTTTGCCCAAGCCTGCGGTTGCATCCAATACGCGGGGATAAACTCCCGCTTTAACACCCACTGCCTTGGCAATCATTTGACCTTTACCGCCACCGAATTTGCGGCGATGGTCCACCGCACCTTCGGTAAACTCTGCACGAATGGGTCCAGGCGCTTTACGCCCGGTTTGTTGCAAAGCCGCACCCTGCTCATCAAAAATGACCACAAATTCTGGCTCAGTCAGATTACCAATCTTACAATCCATAATAACCACCAACCCCAAACGCCAGGCCAAAGCTTCCGCTTTGGCACGCTGGGATTGATGATTGCAAATAACGAGTAACGGAGCCTTTGTCATACAACAGCCTTAAATGTAAAAACTATGCAATTGCTTGATCATAAAAATAGACGGTTAAAAAAATGTCACCGTAAAAAACCGGCGACTATAACCAAGCGCGTAGCTTCTGGCTATCCCTCACATAAGTATTGCTGCCTGGATTATTTACGCGCCAATTATCACAATGCACTTGTAATTTCTCATTCAGCCACCATCAATCCGGTTCTTGTAAAAAACATCAACTTAATAGGAACACATTTATGTCAACAGTAACGCTCAAAGGTACTCCTTTTAATACTAACGGCACGCTTCCAGCTAACGGCAGCACTGCACCAGCTTTCAATCTCGTCAAAACTGATTTGTCCGAAGTGACTAGCGCTAGCCTTGCTGGCAAGCGCGTTGTGTTGAATATTTTCCCAAGTGTTGATACACCTACTTGCGCGCAATCTGTTCGTACGTTTAACGCTCAGGCAAGTGCATTGAATAACACTGTAGTGGTGTGCGCATCGCAAGATTTACCTTTTGCCCTGGCACGGTTTTGCGGCGCTGAAGGTTTAAGCAATGTTGTGCCTGCATCAGCTTTCCGCTCTAATTTTGCAAGCGATTACGGTGTAAAAATGGTTGATGGCCCATTGGCAGGTTTGACTGCTCGTGCAGTTGTAGTGCTGGATACCAATGGCAAAGTGTTGCACACCGAATTGGTGAGCGAGATTGCCAGCGAACCTAATTATGACGCAGCGTTAAAAGTATTAGCGTAATAAATTGCTGATAAAAAAAATGCCAACGATTTTTGCGTTGGCATTTTTTTATCAAGGTTTACAAAATCTACCGCCACATCCAATTCCAGATTCCTGGCAGCGCAGGCATTTCATTTACATTGCGCACGCTGCGTATCAGGGCTGCAGTTTCCAGCTCCGCGCGATTGTCGTAAAAAGGTTTTGCCGCGACGGGTATTTCCAGCTCCTCGGCGATGTTCAATAACATTTCCAAATAAGCTTCAAGGTGCCGTGCTGTGCGGCGATTGATATCGTGGAAGGTAACGACTATCGGAGTGATGCCATCAATGCTTGGCAGCTTGCCCCTCACCCAATCGGCTTTAGTGGCACGAAGGTGCTGAAGTAAATCATCGCGCTTGCGCCAGTTCCAGTTCATTCCCCAGATCACACCGTCATTCGCACTTAAGTCAGTTAAGAGCATTTGTAAACCGTGGCGATTATAACTAGCGAGAGTACGTGCATCGTAATTCCAAAACGGTGGCCGCACTAATTGCGGTGCCATGCCGGAAACGGCCATCAAGTCGCTGATACCGTCTTTGAGCGACAACTCTAAGTGTTCAGGCTCCATGAGGCGATGATTGGAATGAGAAGGCGTTGAGGTGTGAAATGCCAGAAGATGGCCTTCGGCCTGTTGGCGGTGCATAAGCAGCTTGCCAATCTCAGTGGCGCCACGAGTGGTTGCTCGCGTCTCCACAAAAAAAATTGCTTTTATGCCGGACTGAACTGTGTTTTGCGCTAACACATCGAGAATCAGCTCAGTGGGATTCCTTTTGTTTGATCCACTAGGCCCATCATCGAAGGTAATGAGGAAGCGAATCGGCGCTGGCGTAACATCGGCATGCAAGGGCGCAGCGTAGCCAATGAGCAGTAGTGCAAGTAGTGTGACCGATTGGAGATGTTTTGCCATAGCTTGCAAGCACTTAAAAAAAGCTCGCAAAGATTGTAAAAAAAATAGATCCGACATACTGAGTGTTCTTAAAGGTTAGTCACTGATTAGACTATTGCGTCATCAATAAAACGCCCGGCAGTGTGCGTGAAATGCGCCATAAAAACCAACGCATTCTGCATTACAGATGATATAAAGCTCAATATACGTGTTGCGCTAGTCATAGCGTTTAGTGCCAGCCTCACTTGCACTACCCAACCTGCTTCACACCCTGCAAATTTTTCAAGCAATGCGCCTTGGCTAGCAGTAAAAAATCTTGTACGTAACTCGCACTTACACTTTCTTCCCGTACCGCAGCATAGAGCACTGGCCAAATACCTTTTTCACCCGCCGAGCGCACGCTGATAAATTGTTTATCAGCGTATTCTGCCAATACCCAATTGGGTAAGGCGCACAGACCTCGCCCACTGGCAACTAACTGCACCATCATCAAGGTTAGCTCTGATGTGCGCACACTCAGCGGCTCTACGCCTGCCGGATTTAAAAATTGCTTAAACACGTCCAGGCGGCTGCGATCGACAGGATAAGTAATTAATGTTTGATCTACCAAATCTTGCGGTTGTAAAAATATTTTTGTAATGAGCGGATGATTATTGGCAAGGCCGATGTGCATTTCGTAGGAAAATAACGGGACATACTCGACACCTTTGATTGGCAAGGGATCTGAGGTAATCACTAGATCCACCTCGCCTTTAGCGAGTGCGGGCAAGGGTTCAAAGGTAAAGCCACCGGAAAAATCTAATTCAATGCCCGACCATTGGTTGCGATAAATTTCAATCGTCGGCATCAACCAATTAAAACAACTGTGGCATTCGATGGCCATAAACAAACGCCCGGCTTCACCATGCATCAGTTTTTTCACATCCCGCTCTGCATCACTCACTTTGGCAATCACATCATCCGCTAACACCAGTAAGCGTTTACCGGCAGCACTGAAACGCAATGGCCGACTTTTACGGATAAATAATTCGCAATCCAGACGGGACTCCAACTCCTTAAGCTGATGCGAGAGTGCCGACTGGGTGAGAAATAAGCGCTCAGCAGCCTCAACTACGCTACCCGTCTCGCGCAGGGCAACCAGGGTTTTTAAATGGCGAATTTCGAGCATGGGTCAGTTCACCGCAGTTAATTTTTCACTTAGAGTACATTAGTTTTTTTCATAGTAAAACTGAAAATTACCAGTTTGATTCATACACGCACGTGCGGAACAATGGTCCCCACTCAAACCATTAACAAGCAGGCATCAAGATGACTCAAATAATTACAACTCATAATCTGGGTTTTCCCCGCATAGGCGCTGACCGTGAACTGAAGAAGACGCTCGAATCCTACTGGCGCGGCGACATTACGCAATCGCAACTTGAAGAGACAGGCCGCGAGCTGCGTCGGGCTCATTGGCAAACTCAAGCCGATGCCGGATTGGACTTAATTCCTACCGGTGATTTTGCGTGGTACGACCAAGTGCTAACCCTATCAGCGACGCTGGGCAATATTCCTTTGCGCCATCGCAAAGGTGGCAACACTAATCATTCGCATAGCGACGAAGAACATGCCTGTTGCGCAAATAATTCCCATAACACGACCCAGATTTTTAGTGATGCGGCTTGTAATGATATTGATTTGGATACCCTCTTCCGTGTCGCCCGTGGCCGTGCACCTAGCGGCAACGCGACCAGTGCCAGCGATATGACCAAATGGTTCGACACTAATTATCATTATTTGGTCCCGGAATTTCATCGCGAGCAAAACTTTGCGCTGAGCTGGACACAAATTATTGATGAAACTGCCGAAGCCATTAAGCTTGGCTTCAATGCCAAGCCAGTGCTAATAGGCCCACTCACTTACTTGTGGTTAGGCAAAGAGAAAGAAACAAACTTTAATCGTTTAGAATTAGTAGAAAAATTATTGCCCGTTTATGAAAAATTATTACAGGCTTTAGCCGACGTTGGCGCGCACTGGATTCAAATCGACGAACCGATTTTAGTATTGGATTTGCCCGATGCATGGAAGCAAGCATTTGAAGCGGTTTACCATCGTTTGCAAAATTCTAAAATTAAAATTTTAATAGCAACTTATTTCGGTGCGCTGGGCGACAACATTACCACAGCCATTAATCTTCCGGTTGCGGGCTTGCATATTGATGTCGTACGCGCACCGGAACAATTGGCGATCGTTATCGATCGTTTATCTGCGCATAAAATTTTATCCGTTGGTGTAGTCGATGGCCGCAATATTTGGCGCAATGATTTACAAAAATCACTTATTCATTTACAACAAGCACAGGAGCGTTTGGGTGACCGTTTATGGATTGCGCCCTCTTGCTCTTTGTTGCATTCGCCAGTTGACTTACAACGCGAAGAAAAAATTTCGCACGAGTTAAAAAATTGGTTGGCATTTGCCAAACAAAAAATTGATGAAGTTGTAAGTCTTAAAGTATTACTAACGCGCCCCTTCGATGCAATAGCACAAGCAACCTTAGCCTCGAGCACCACCGGTGCACAGGCACGTTTATTGTCGCCACTCATTCACAACCCTGAAGTACAAGCGCGTTTGCAAGCTATTAAACCAGTGCATGCTCAACGCCAGAGTATTTTTAGCAAACGCATTATTAAACAACAAGCCATTTTGCAATTGCCATTATTCCCTACTACTAGCATCGGGTCCTTTCCGCAAACAGAAACTATTCGCAGCACGCGCAAGGATTTCAAGCAGGGAAAAATAACTGCAGATGAATATGAAAATCGCATTCGCCAGGAAATTTGTGATTGTATTTTCCGTCAGGAAAATTTAGAGATTGATGTGTTGGTTCACGGTGAAGCCGAACGTAATGACATGGTGGAATATTTTGGCGAGCAGCTTGACGGCTACGCGTTTACACAATTTGGTTGGGTCCAAAGTTACGGCTCACGTTGCGTAAAACCGCCGATTATTTATGGCGATGTATCACGCCCTTTGCCAATGACAGTGCGCTGGGCAAGCTATGCACAATCGCTCAGTAGTAAGCCAGTAAAAGGTATGCTCACCGGCCCCATCACCATGTTATTTTGGTCGTTTGTTCGCAACGATCAACCGCGTGATATTACTGCACAACAAATTGCTTTAGCACTGCGCGATGAAGTTGTGGATCTGGAAGCAGCAGGCATAAAAGTTATTCAAATTGATGAGCCAGCCATTCGCGAAGGCTTGCCATTGCGCAAACAAGATCGCGCCGCTTATTTAAGCTGGGCAGTGAAAGCATTTCGCATTAGCGCCAGCGGTGTGCAAGATGAAACGCAAATTCATACGCATATGTGTTATTCGGAATTTAACGATATCATCGCCGCTATTGCCGATTTGGATGCGGATGTAATCACTATCGAAACCTCGCGTTCGGATGGTGAATTGTTACAAGCCTTCGAGAATTTTAATTACCCTAATGATATAGGCCCGGGGGTTTACGATATTCACTCACCCAATATTCCAGAAGTGCAAACTATGGTGAATTTGCTGAAACGCGCAGCGCGGGAAATTCCGGTTGAACGCTTATGGGTAAATCCAGATTGCGGCTTAAAAACCCGCCGTTGGCCAGAAACCGAAGCGGCCTTATTGCGCATGGTGGAAGCTGCGAAAATTTTGCGTAAGGAATATGCGGATAGCGCGAAGGGTGAAGTATTTAGGGTAAACGAATTGGCTTAAAGCGTTGGCAGCTTGTTTTAAGGCTATGCATACAGCGATCAAGTGATATTATGGCACCCCCCACATTATCACTTGATACTCCTTATGTTGCTCTTCGTCGATAACCTTACCAACGTAGATTTCAGCTTTCTTGACCCGGACCGCGGCCTGCTCGGCGAGACCTGGCTGGCCAATATCGAACTTCACGGGGAGCTGGATGAACAAGGTATGGTATGCGATTTTGGCACAGTCAAAAAAGTGCTGCGCCATTGGCTGGATACTGAGCTGGATCACCGTTTGGCAGTGCCTACACGATCACCCAATATTCGCATCATAGAAGATGGCGAATTTCTCGACATTCATTGGCAGTTTGGCAGCACCGGCGAGTTCTTACACACCCGTTCACCACGCGATGCCATTGCCTTGGTAGAGGCAGAAATACTGACCCCTGCCAGCGTGTCTGCGTGGTGCATTACCCAACTGATAAAACTCTTTCCGGCAAGTGTTGCCGCCTTGGGGTTAAAGTTTACCTGCGAGCATATTGATGGTGCTTTTTATCATTACAGTCACGGCTTAAAAAAACATCTTGGCAATTGTCAGCGCATCGCTCACGGGCACCGTTCACGCATTGACATATGGGAAAACGAAGAAAAATCCCCGGCCCTGGAAATGCATTGGGCAGAACGCTGGCGCGATATTTATTTGGGCACTGAAGCAGATATCCATGCCCACCCCACCCATAACCAACAGGCCTATTACCACTTTGCCTATGAATCCCAACAAGGTAAATTTGAATTAACGCTACCGCAGCGTTGCTGTTATTTAATGGACACGGATACCACCGTAGAATTAATTGCCTTTCATCTGGCACAGGTTATTAAAACTGAGCGCCCATCTTCATCGATTCGTGTTAAAGCTTTTGAAGGTATCAACAAAGGTGCAATTGTGGGACTTTAAGCGTCACGCTCTATAACTCACATTGCACGATTCGTTAAGGCTTTTTCATGCAACTGAATGCCAGTCATTTTTTTTATAGTGGGCTATAGTTACTCACTACAACTACATTGATCCCGGTTAACGAATGAAACAACTAATTCTAGCGACAATAATAATGGCGCCTGCAATTATTGGCGCCACAATTCCTATACAAGCCAAAGCAAATACTGAACAGAGAAATAGTGAAATTGATTTATGGGATTTATCCATTGAAGATTTAGCGGAAATAAAATTAACCGCACAAAAACGTGAACAACAATGGTACACCATACCCCTGACAGTCGACGTCTACGAAGGCCGCAATTTACGCGACAATAACGTGCATCATTTTAGTCAGTTATCGCAACTGGCCCCCGGTTTACTCTATGGCCATATTGGCGCTTCACCGCAAATATATTTGCGCGGTATCGGCAGTGATTTAATCAGCATCGCAGCCGATTCGAGGATCGCAATTTATTCTGATGATGTTTATTTAGCGCGCCCGCAGATGGCCATCGCACAATTTTGGGATCTCGACCGAATCGAAATTCTCAAAGGCCCACAAGGTGCACTTTATGGCCGCAATGCCACAGGTGGTGCAATCAATATTATTCATGCACGACCAACATTTGATCGCGTGGATGCTTATGCAAATGTGAGTGTCGGAAATTTTTCAACACGCCAAGTAGAAGCGGCTGTAGGTGCACCACTCACCGATTCACTAGCAATACGAACCAGTATTTTTGCAACAAAAGATAATGGTTTTACGCAAGATATTGATGCGCGTAACGGCAATAAAATTGATAACAACGATAGTGCAGCAGCACGTATCGAGTTACGTTGGCAATTGACCGATGCGTTGGAAAATTCTCTTACGGCGGAACATTATCAAAATAATAATAATAGTTATTCGTTTAAACCAGTAGACAATAAAGGCCTGGCGGAAGCACTGGGAGCAATCCCCGTTACAGATTTTCACCAGACACGTAATGATTTGTTCAGTTACAACGACTATCAAACTCAAGGATTAAGTTGGCGTTGGCTGTGGAATCCGGGTGCGTTTGAATTTACCAGTATCACTGCTTACCGAAATCTCGATCTCGCCAATATCTTAAATACGGACGGAACTGAAATTGCAATCACTGCCTCGCAACTCGCATGGAATAGTTCACAACGCTCACAAGAATTTAAATTTACTTCTACCAATGCCGGCAATTGGCACTGGTTGGCGGGAGCATCCTGGCTCAATGAAACTCCCACCAATGATTTAGGGCAGATTCGCACCCCGCTAAATACATCTAACGTGACGCACGCTTATGCGGATACCACGGCATGGTCATTTTATGGCGAAGTGGAATGGGCTTTTCAACCACAATGGCTTGCCAAACTAGGCCTGCGTGAAAGTAATGAAACGCGCAAAGACGGCAACACAATATTGAGCACCCACGATTTACTGGGTTTAGATTCCAATTTTGAAAATGCAACGGCTAGCGGCGCATCGCAACACGATGAATCCTTTAGCAAACTTTCGCCGCAATTTGTGTTAAGTTTTATACCGGGAACTGTGTCAGGCCATTCGCTGTGGTATCTCAGCGCGACTGAAGGTTTTAAATCTGGCGGAGCAAATTCCTTCTCCACCCGCGCAAGTTTTAAACCCGAAGATATCATCAGTATTGAGACAGGTTTTAAATACAGCGAAAAAAAAATCTCATGGCAGCTTGCTGCATTTCACTATGATTATAAGGATTTACAAGTTCTTACTTTTGAAAACGGAGTGACCAGCATTGCCAACGCCACTGATGCAAAAATCAACGGCGTTGACGCTAATCTACAATGGACCATCAATAATCAGTGGACCTGGAAAACAGGCGTTACCGCACTAAATGCGAATTACCAAAAATTTATTACCTCCGCAGGCGGAGTCGCGGTAGATGTTTCCGATAACACAATGCCCCATGCACCAACATTAGATTTTAATCAGGCCCTGCACTATCACCATCCGCTAGCCATCGGTAAATTACAACTTTCCTTGCAACACCACTATCAGTCGCGAACCTACTTTAATCAATTTTCTGACAAAGTTGTTTCTGAGCCAGCGCGGAATATATTGAATACTCGCATCTTATGGAATATTAATAGCCATTGGGATCTAGCGGTTAATGTCACAAATTTAACGAACGAAAATTATTACGAGACCCTAGCGAGATTTGCATCCACCAGCATCGCCAGCGCCCCTGAGGGAAATGCTGTAGGAGTTACAGCGCCCGGCAGACTGTGGTTAGCGCAAGTTAATTATAAATTTTGACGAATAATAAATTCGCCCAGAGCACCTAGTACTTAACAGAATAAAAATCAGAATTTATATCAGCAACATAAAATTTTACTAGCTAGCCTTTACCAACTAACAGATAGTAGTTCTATTACATTAAATGGAGGGGTTAACCTTTAGTGCATTTTTGACATATCAAATAATATTGACTATACCTATTTTTAAATGCTCGCGAGTGAAGTAAAAAAGTAGCTCATCTTTCTTTGTTCATTCATCTCTTTCAACGTTTAAATATCGGCGCCTTTTTATGGTGCAAGAATATTTATTATTATCAAGAATTATTTAGTATTTATCATGAATGGACAAACCACAATGAACTTGCACGACAATGAAAAAGTAACCATTAATGAAACGGAGGTACGCACGAATACATTTACCCATTTCTCGTTGGTAGGCTCCAGTGTGTTGCTGGCTATTATTTCCCTTTATTGTATTTTTTCAATGCCTCTAGCAGTTTTTTTACAAGCTCTGTTTGCAGTTATAGTAGTGGCGGCCGCGCTAACTAATTATTATCAAAGTCAATTTTATGTGCGCGCTTATACTGACCTTCTGCAACAAAATATTATCGTGAAAAAACAAAAAAATCAGATCAGCAACTTAACAAGTGTCACGCTTAATTATCAGCAATTAATTCAGGAAATATTACCGCTATGGCAACGCCAAACCGCATTGGCGCAACATCAAATAGAACAAAGTATTACCGAATTGGCGAAGCGATTTTCACATATTTATGAGCGACTACAAGATTCAATAACAACATCAAAAACTACCGCGAAAGGAATGAATGGGGAAAACGGTTTACATGATGTTATCGATTATGCCAGCAGTGAGTTGGGTGAGTTAGTAAAAACCTTACACCGTGCCATCGAACAACGTGATGAGCTGTTAAGTGAAATTAACGAATTGTCAAAAATAACCTCTGAACTGAGCAGCATGGGTGCAGATGTTGCTGGCATAGCGTCACAAACAAACCTATTAGCACTTAACGCTGCGATTGAAGCTGCACGGGCCGGTGAATACGGACGGGGCTTTGCCGTAGTAGCCGATGAAGTACGCACGCTATCAAGCCGCTCCGGTGAAACCGGTGCACGTATCGGTAAACGCATTGAACAAGCCAATGGCGCCTTACAAAAAACCCTTGAGCGCACCACTGCCTATGCACAGGAAGATAATAAACGCTTGAATCGCTCAGAGAGTTCAATTAGCCAGATCCTGGCGAAATTCCAACAATCTGGTGTTGGGATTTTACAATCTGCGCAATTATTAGAGCAAGAAAGTGCGCAGGTACAAACTGACATTGCCGAGGTATTGGTTAATTTACAATTTCAGGATCGGGTGAGCCAAATTCTCAATCATGTTATCAATGACATGCAAAAACTGAATGAAATTATAGATAAACAAAAAATGAGTTTAAAAGATGGTAATGAAATAGAAACTATAAACGTGAATGAATGGATGACGGAGTTGCATCGAACCTACACCACACTTGAGCAAGTCGCCGTGCATAAGGGTGTGCAAAATATTAAAAACCCCAGCTATACCGAAGTTACATTCTTTTAGGAGCTATATGTCAATGTCGAAAGTCATTTTAATTGTGGATGATTCAGCGAGCGTTCGCCAACTTGTTGCTATAGCACTCAATAGTGCAGGTTATACCGTGGTAGAAGCAAGCGATGGCACTGACGCATTAAAAAAATTGAATGGGCAAAAAATCAATCTCGTTATCTCTGATGTCAATATGCCGAATATGGATGGCATCAGTTTTGTGAAAGAAATGAAAAAAAATGCCAATTACAAATTTACCCCGGTGGTGATGTTAACAACCGAAGGCGCCGATGACAAAAAGCAAGCCGGCAAAGAAGCCGGGGCAAAAGCCTGGATCGTTAAGCCCTTTCGCCCCGAGCAATTGTTGCAAACGGTATCCATGTTAATTATGTAACTATTAATACTTGCCAGAGAATCATCATGAAAGTAACACAAGAAAACACCACGTCAGGTAGTCGCTTGATATTTGAAGGTGAATTAACAATTTACACTGTATCCCTTACTCAAGAAAAATTGTTAGAAAGTCATGATGAAGCAATCGATCCAGTGGCTATAGATGCAAGCAATATTAGCGAAATAGATACCGCAGGTGTACAACTATTATTATTTGCAAAAAAAATATTTGCTGACAATAACAAACGTTTTTATCTGGAAAAAAGTAATCCGCAGGTCGATAGCGTTTTGAACACCCTGGATGTAGCAGCTCACTTCGCATTGAGTAATTAACATGAATATCGACTCCGTTTTACAAACATTTTTCGCCGAAGCGGATGAATTATTAATTTCCATGGAAACTGCTTTATTACGCATGGATGACGGTGAAAAAGATATTGAAACTATCAATGAAATATTTCGCGCCGCTCACACCATTAAGGGCTCGGCAGGAATGTTTGGCTTAAATGAAATAGTGACATTCACCCATATGGTTGAAAATGTGCTGGATAGCGCACGCGATGGCGAGTTGATTATTACGGATGATTTGCTCAGTGTATTATTGTCCTGTCGCGATCATCTAGCGCAACTCGTGAATAATGCCAAACAATCACAAGCCAGCGATAATACTTGCATTGCTCAGGGCGAGGCACTATTAGGATCACTCTCAGCATGGGTACCTAAGGCTACTACAGCAACACATTTTTTCCGTTCACCTAAGACCATAACGCCAACCAATTTGCAAAAATCTGCACTCGCCCACAACCTTTGGTATATATCGATACGCTTCGGGGTTGATTTATTGCGCAATGGTATGGACCCCTTATCCATTATTCGCTTTTTAAATTCGCTCGGTAAAATAACCCAGATTACAACCATTACTGATAACTTTCCCGAGCTGAAAGAATTTAATCCTGAAACCCTTTATCTGGGTTTCGAAATAGGTTTGCAAAGCGATGCGAACCTCGAGGAAATTGAAAACGCGTTTATGTTTGTGCGCGATGAATCGTCTATAAAAATAATACCGCCGCGTAGCAATGTTTTAGCTTACATTGATTTAATTAAATCCCTACCTGAAAACACTTATCGCTTGGGTGAAATTTTAATTAAAACCAATGTTATCAGCCACGATGAATTAGAGCTGGCACTGGACACGCAAAAACAACAAGCCAAGGATCAGCAACCCATATCACTCTTAGGCAGTATTTTAATTGACACCCAGGAAGTAGCGCCGGAATTAATCACTGCTGCTCTCGACAAACAACACACCAATCAAGATGCTCGTGCCCTGCCATCTGATACTCGTAGCGCACAACCGGAAACTCGCTTTATTCGTGTAGACGCCGAGCGTCTGGATATATTAATTAATTTAATTGGCGAATTAGTTATCAATCAGCAGCGCGTCGATTTGTTGTCATCCAAATTAAACAGTAACCAACTCACTGAAGCCGTGGGTTCAATGGGAAATTTTACCGAGCAAATTCGCGACGCAGCCCTAACCTTAAGAATGGTCGCCATTGGCGATACTTTCTTACGTTTTAAACGTGTTGTTCGCGACACCGCCAAAGAGCTCGGCAAAGAAATCGAATTGGAAATTGAAGGTGCAGAAACGGAATTGGATCGTTCCATGGTGGAGAAATTAAACGATCCCTTAATGCATCTGGTGCGCAATGCAATGGATCATGGCATTGAAGCTGTTGCGATTCGCCGGGCGCGCCACAAATCGGATACAGGCGTTATTTCATTGCGTGCCAGTCATGAATCAGGAAGCATTGTGATAGAAATCATCGATGACGGTGGTGGTCTGAATCTAGATAGCATTCGCAACAAAGCTATTGCCAATGGTGTGATTGATGCTAATGCACAACTGAGTAAACAAGAACTGTGCATGTTAATTTTTCACCCGGGCTTATCCACAGCAGAAACCATTACCAATTTGTCGGGGCGCGGTGTGGGCATGGATGTAGTTCGTCGCAATATTGAAGCTCTGCGCGGTGCCATTGAAATAGAAACTGAATTAGGCGTAGGCACCTGCATTACTATTCGCCTGCCCTTAACCCTCGCCATTATTGATGGCTTTCATGTGGCCGCCGGCAACATTGATTTTATTGTGCCGCAAAATACTATTCTTGAATGTGTAGATCTTTCCACCTTTAATTTCACCAAAGAACAACATCACATTAATTTGCGTGGCGAACAAGTGCCCTACATTCGCCTGCAGGAATTATTTGCATTGCAAAAACAAAAAGACATGCGCGAACAGTTAGTCGTAGTGCAATTCGGTGAAAAGCGTGCGGGAATTGTGGTAGACAGTTTATTTGGTGAGATGCAAACAGTGGTTAAACCTATGGGGCCTATTTTCCAGGCACTAAAAGGTATTGGTGGTTCCAGCCTATTGGGCACTGGTGCTGTTGCGTTAATTTTAGATATTCCTCAACTGATCAACTTTGCGATGAATAGAGAACACGCACAAAACCTTTCTCTATCAGCAAAAATGCTGGAGCAAAAATAATGACTATGTTGCGCAAACAAAAACATCAACAAGTACAAAGTGTTGCTACGCAACAGTTCCTAACCTTTCGTATTGGTGATGAACACTATGGCCTGGAGTTATCCAAAACGCGAGAAATTATTGAATACAGCGGCATTACCAGTGTGCCATTAATGCCAAGCTTTATGCGCGGTGTGATTAATTTGCGCGGTGAGGTAGTGCCGGTCATTGATCTCGCCGTAAGACTTGGCCGCAAACCCATTGATGTCCAAAAACGCACCTGCATTATTGTCGTAGAGCTGGAAAATGATGACCAACATCACGTCTTAGGTTTATTGGCCGACGCGGTCAGCGAAGTTATCGAATTAAGTGCAGAAAATATTGAAGATGCACCTTCCTTTGGCGCCAATATTCGCGCTGATTTTATTCAAGGCATTGCCAAGTTGGGCGATGAATTTGTGGTGTTGCTTGACGCAAGCAAAGCATTATCGATTCGTGAATTAGCGCATTTAGTCGAAGCACAAATGCAGTAACAGGGAGCTGGAAAAAACATTTACAACTTCATGAGTACAACAATATGTTCGCTACCTTAACATTAAAATCTAAAATTTTATTATTAAGCCTAATGATTGTTATAGGTTTAATCACACTGGGTTGCTCGGCTTATTATCAATTGCACCAGTATAACGAAATTGTAGTAACTGCTGCAAAACGGATTCAACAAAAATCTGACGTTTTGGAAAATGTAGGAAAAGCCGCGATCAGCTTTAAAACGCAAATTCAGGAATGGAAAAATATTTTGATTCGCGGTAACGATAAAGAAAAATATGAAAGATACGTCAATGCCTTTTCTGAAAAAGAAGCTGCTGTACAAAGCTACCTTAATGCCGCCCTCAGCATTCAAAAAAAACTGAACGAATCCACTACAGATTTTTCCGAACTAAAAAATGAACACCTGGCCTTGGGTAAAAATTATCGTGAAGCGCTCACGGGTTTTTCCTTTAGCGATCTTGAAGCCGGGAAGAAAGTCGACAAGCAAGTGACGGGTATGGATCGTGCCGCCAGTGACAAAATGGCCGCTTTGGCAGAACAGACCACTGAAACCTTTTCAAAAAACCTACAAGACTTTCAAACTGAAACTGAAGCACTTTATAGTAAAACCCTACGCATATTACTGCTCATTTGCGTTTTAGCTTCCGCCACCATTCTCGTTACCATGGCAGTTATTTTTCGTAATATGTTTAAAACTTTGGGCGGTGATCCGGCTTACACTGCCGCTGCCGTCTCGCAAGTGGCACAAGGAAAATTAAATATTCAAATTCAACTCAATAAAAACGATACAACATCTTTACTGGCGAGTGTGGCCAACATGTGTAAACAATTAAGCGCGACCATCAGTGATGTGCGCAGCTCTGCTGATGCTCTATCCTTGGCTTCCGACGAAATTAATGACACCTCTCAATCCCTCGCCAAAGGTGCGTCAGTACAAGCCGCCAGTGTTGAAGAGACCTCTTCTTCTATGGAACAAATGTCTGCTTCTATTGCACAAAATAGTGAAAATTCAAAAGTGACCGATGGCATGGCACAAAAAGCGGCGCAAGATGCTTTAGCCAGCGGCGATGCCGTTAAACAAACCGTTGAAGCAATGCAAACTATTGCGGATCGCATCAGTGTTATTGATGACATTGCTTATCAAACTAATTTACTTGCGCTCAATGCCGCCATTGAAGCCGGCCGCGCAGGTGAGCATGGGCGCGGGTTTGCGGTAGTCGCTTCGGAAGTGCGTAAGTTAGCCGAGCGCAGCCAGGTAGCATCACAAGAAATTGGCACCCTCGCTCGCAACACAGTGCTACGCGCAGAAGCAGCCGGAAAATTACTCAACAACATGGTGCCGGCGATTCGTAAAACCGCTGATTTAGTACAAGAAATTGCCGCTGCATCTGCCGAACAAAATACTGGCGTTGGGCAAATTAATAGCGCTATCGGACAAATGAATCACATTTTACAACAAAATGCTGCAGCCTCCGAAGAGCTGAGTTCATCCGCTGAGCAAATGAATGCGCAGGCGATTCAGCTGCAGGAATCAATCAATTATTTCACTGTTTAAATAATTTGATTAAACAAAATTATTTAGATTTATAACGTTATGAAGGATGCTACATATGACTGTTTTTAAAAAGATGTTGATATTAATATTATCTGCATTACTCGGTATTGTCCTACTCGCTAGTGCAGCACAATGGCAAATGAATCGGGTATTTGAAGCAGCCAATTTTGGCACTGTCAATACTGTGCCCGCATTAAAAGCCTTGGGCAACTTACGAAAAAATTTACTACTGGTCCGTATCGCAGTCGCCAACTATGTCTTAACACCAGACGCTAGTGTACGCATCGAACTGGACAAAAAAATACAAAGCTACCGCACGGAAGCAGATGCCAACCTGAAAGAATACTTTACTACTCTGTCCGATGAAAAAGATACCAGGATGTTTGAAGAGGAGCAGAAACTTTTTAACGATTATATTGAAAAAATATCCGCTATTTTAGAAGCAGCGCGCGCTAATAAAATTGACGATGCGCTGAAACTACAACAAGCAACTATCACCATTGCTACAGCGGCCACAACAGCCATAAATGAGCATGTTATTTACAATGTACAAATGGGCAACGAAGGACAGGACCTGGCCATAGCGACCAAAGCATCAGCTATGCGACTGTCCATTATTATTGCCTCTATCACCATGTTAACGCTGGGTGCTATTGGTTTTTTAATTGCGCGCAGCTTACTGAATCAATTGGGTGGCGAACCCGCTTACGCGGTAGACATAGTAAGCAAAGTTGCCACAGGCGATTTGAACGTGAGTGTCATGACCAAACCTGGCGACAAGACCAGTATGTTGGCAGCAATTAAAGAAATGATAGAAAGATTAACGGCGGTCATAGGCGAGGTACGCGGCTCTGCGGATGCACTTGCCTCAGCTTCAGAAGAGGTCAATGCTACCGCGCAATCCCTGGCAAAAGGTGCGTCCATTCAAGCAGCAAGCGTTGAAGAAACCTCAGCATCCATGGAGCAAATGTCGGCATCCATTATGCAAAATAATGAAAACGCCAGCGTGACCGATGGCATGGCCCAAAAATCAGCGCGGGATGCGGTGAATGGTGGTGAAGCGGTTTCGGCCACGGTAATGGCTATGCAAAAAATTGCTGAGCGTATTGGAGTCATTGATGACATTGCATACCAAACCAATTTACTTGCACTCAATGCTGCCATTGAAGCTGGCCGTGCCGGGGAACACGGTCGCGGTTTTGCAGTAGTCGCTTCCGAGGTACGTAAACTAGCAGAGCGCAGCCAGATAGCCTCACAAGAAATTGGTCAGCTTGCCACTGAAAGCGTCAAGCGTGCCGAACTGGCCGGAATTTTATTAGAGGACATAGTGCCTTCCATTCGCAAAACGGCGGATCTGGTACAAGAAATTGCTGCTGCATCATCAGAGCAAACATCCGGTGTTAATCAAATTAATGCCGCCATTAATCAAGTCAATCAAACCATGCAGCAAAATGCTGCGGCATCGGAAGAATTAAGTTCAACATCCGAAGAGATGAGCGGCCAGGCTATGCGTTTACAAGAAGCTATCGGTTACTTCAGATTATCGAATGATTACTCTACTCAGGCTGCGCGCCGACCACAGTCGAAAAAAATTAAAGCATCAACAACAAAAAATGCGCTTTCAGCCGCTAAAGTTTCTGCACAAACCGATGATAACGATAAATACTTTGCGCGCTACGACTAGTGCAAGCGAATACTATGAATATAGAACTTATCCATAAATTACCAACAGATAAAGAATTTTATGCATTTCAACAATTAATTTTGAAACATATTGGTATTTTTTTACCATTAGAAAAAAAAACCCTACTAATGAATCGCTTGTGGAAAAGATTAAATGCTTGTCAGCTAAAAAATTATGATGACTATTATAATTTTATTGTCGGAAAACATGGCCAGCAAGAGCTAGCCTTGGCACTGGAGCTAATTACAACTAACGAAACTTATTTTTTTCGCGAACAAAAACATTTTGATTTTATGGCTGAGCAGATTTTACCGAAACATAGAACTGGCGACCAATTGCGCGTTTGGAGTGCAGCGGCATCGACTGGTGAAGAGCCTTACAGTATCGCTATGCTGTTGGCAGATCGCTGCGCAGCAAACTGGGAGTTGCTTTGCTCTGATGTCAATGCTCGGGTGATCGAGCAGGCCAAA
This sequence comes from Pseudomonadota bacterium, assembly GCA_040385335.1. Lineage (GTDB taxonomy): Bacteria > Pseudomonadota > Gammaproteobacteria > Pseudomonadales > Cellvibrionaceae > Cellvibrio. The sequence continues at coordinate 29,725 of JAZKHP010000027.1, read as the reverse complement.
ATAGGGATCTATCCCGACGTGCGAGTACAAAATATTCCTGAGCATTATTTGCGTCGCTTTTGCCGCAAGGGCACAGGCCCACAGGAGGGTTTTGTGCGAGTTGTGGCAGACTTGCGTGCGCGTGTAAATTTCTTCACTTTAAATTTAAACATGAATATTAGTCATGACTTAGGTAAATTTGATGTGGTTTTTTTACGCAATATTTTAATTTATTTTGAAAATGACATTAAAGAAAAAGTACTTGAACGAATCGCCGGAACGCTTAAACCCAATGGCATTCTATTTATTGGGCATTCGGAAAGCTTACACGGGATCACCCAACGTTTTACTCCCATAAAACCGGCAATATACCGACTTGCCTAACAGCTTTTGGAATATGTTTGCCAGTTATTTTTTGGACAGCTAAATGGAGCCAACGCCTTACTATCCACGCTTAAACGTTCACCCGGGCGATTGGTATATTGGCAACAAATATCACAGCATTTACACAGTGCTAGGTTCCTGTGTATCAGTGACCGCCTGGCATCCCGTGTTAAAGCTAGGCGGAATGTGCCATTTTATTTTGCCAGAGTTGCCTGGTGGCATGATGGATAAAGAAAAAAATAAGGCAGGACGCTATGCAAATACAGCGCTATTGCTTTTGAAGAGTGCCATATTGCAGCACGGCGCTTTAGTCGAATTTCAGTTTGGACTATTTGGTGGTAGTGACACCATATCTCATTTTGGTATTGGCAAAAAAAATATTCTTGTTGCGCAGCAATGGCTCGACAAAGAAAATTTAATTGCCAGGCAAATTGATGTCGGTGGAACAATATCCCGATCGTTAATTCTTACCATGTCTTCCGGCATAATTGCAGTGAAACGTTATGAAATGCAGGCCATCAATGTCCTGCCAGCAATCACCACACAAAAGAGACCGAAGCAATGACAATAGAAGTAATGGTCGTAGATGATTCCGCCGTAGTGCGCCAGGTGATGCGCGAAATTTTAAATTCGGCACCGGATATTAATGTTTACGCTACCGCAGCTGATCCCATTCTTGCCATGCAAAAAATGGAAGAAAAATGGCCGGACGTTATTGTCCTGGATATAGAAATGCCACGCATGGACGGCCTGACATTTTTACGTAAAATTATGGCAGAGCGGCCGACACCTATCATTATTTGTTCGTCGCTTGCAGAAGAAGGCGCGGAATTATCTTTACAAGCACTTTCAGCAGGTGCTTTTGATGTGGTCACCAAACCACAACTTGGAATCAAGGATTTTTTAATTACCGCACAACAATTACTCTTGCAAACAGTGCGCGGAGCAGCCACCGCTCGCGTAACAAAACGCAATCCGGAAATGGTAAAAATAAATGCAGCACAAAAGTTTCCATTAGTAGATCTGGTAACCGTCACAAACACCACCGATCGTATCACCGTAATAGGTACATCCACTGGCGGCACTCAGGCACTGGAAGAAATATTAACCAAAGTAACACGCACCTGTCCCGGCATTGCCATAGTGCAACATATGCCAGAAAAATTTACCGCGTTATTTGCGCAACGTTTAAATAGTATTTGTCAGGTGGAAGTTAAAGAAGCCGAGTCAGGTGATAGATTAATTCCCGGGCGCGTCATCATTGCGCCCGGCGGACATCATTTAGAAATTCAACGCTCTGGAGCGCAATATATTGCCAAAGTTTTTCGCGGCCCGGCAGTGAATCGCCACTGCCCTTCTGTGGATGTTTTATTTCGTTCTGCAGCACAGGCGGCGGGTCGCAATGTGACTGGAATTATTATGACGGGCATGGGTGACGACGGAGCGCGAGGGCTATTGGAAATGCGTAATGCAGGAGCACGCACTATTGCACAGGATGAAGCTAGCTGTGTGGTGTTTGGGATGCCCAAGGAAGCTATTAACCTTGGTGCAGCAAAAGAAATTTTATCGCTCGCAAAAATATCAGCCGCCCTGGAGGAATGACGATGAAAACTGCCTTGGCCGAATTAAGCGTACTCATAGCCGATGATAGTATTACGCAACAGCAATATGCCCAACAACTCTGTACTGAATTAGGTTTAGTTACGATTTATACGGAAACTAACGGCGTAAAAGCACTTAAAGTTTTACAGGAAAATGTGATTGATGTAGTACTCGTTGATTTAGAAATGCCAGTCATGGATGGGGTTGAATTAATCCACGCTATTGCTCATCACAAATTATCAACCAACGTTATCATTCTGAGCGCTAAAGATCCCATTTTAATTTCCAGTGTGGGCACCATGGCAGAAGCTGAGGGCCTGACCGTCCTGGGCACCTTTAAAAAACCCCTGCATCTGGATTTATTGCAGTGCAGCTTGTTGCAATTTATTGTCGGTTTACAGACGCAGCGCACCCAGCTCACTGCTGATCATTTGAAGGATGCTCCTACAGTAACGGGGGTAGAATTAAATCACGCCATCACCCATGGTGAAATGATATTGGCATACCAACCCAAGTTAACCGTGCAAGGTTTATTATTGCGTGGTGTCGAAGCGCTGGCACGTTGGCAACATCCGCAAAAGGGTCTTATATCTCCCACCATTTTCATTCCTTTGGCTGAGCGGCTGGGCTTAATCAATGCATTGACCCATCATCTGCTGGCAATGGCTTTGAATGAGAAAAGGAATTGGCAACATATGGGTTTACGTTTTCATATTGCGTTTAATTTGTCACCCATATCTTTAGCCGATGAAGGCTTAGTGGATTGGATAATCGCATTAACCCAAAAATACGATGTATTGCCACAGGAAATCACTTTCGAAATTACCGAGAATGCACTTCTAAACGAATTGGCCTGTGCCATACGCACGCTCGCGCGTCTCCGCTTAAAAGGTTTTAATATTGCGATTGACGACTATGGTACTGGCTTTGCTAATGCGCAGCAGTTATCGCGGGTACCTGCAACAGAATTAAAATTAGATCGTTCTTTAGTACACAATGTTTCAACGCGCCCGCAACAGCGGACTATTTTAGCCAGTTCAATAGATTTGGCTAAAAATTTAAAAATGATTACCGTTGCTGAAGGAGTTGAAACTCTGGAGGATTACAAAGTTCTGCTGGAATTAGGCGCAGACCAGGTGCAGGGATTTTATTTTTCAAAACCACTTTACCCCAATGATCTGTTGGAATTTGTTAAAACAGGACTTAGCAAAATTCGCGCAACTATTCGTTAGCGTACATTAAAAAATGCTACTACTTCCTGCAGCTGTTGCGATTGATCACTGAGTTCGCGCGCGGTTTGCGCTAACTCTTCTGAAGCCGCAGCATTTCTTTGTGTCGTTTGATTAAGTTGGCTGGTGGCATTGCCTATCTGACTCACCCCTGAACTTTGCTCTATGGATGCTGCGGCAATTTCCTTCACCAGCATTGAGGTATTGTTAATGGATGGAACAATTTCATCCAGCAGTTGCCCGGCTTTTTCGGCTAAGAATACGCTGGCACTGGCCAGTTGATCGATTTCCTGGGCTGCCCGTTGGCTGCGCTCGGCAAGCTTGCGCACTTCCGAAGCAACTACCGCAAAACCTTTACCATGTTCGCCTGCGCGACCCGCTTCGATAGCGGCGTTTAACGCGAGTAAATTAGTTTGGTAGGCAATGTCATCAATGATACTAATTTTAGTGGCGATACTCCGCATCGACAATACAGTTGCACGCACCGCCTCACCGCCATCGTTAGCATTTTGGGCCGCGCTGGTAGCAATTTCTCCGGTGGCCCTGGCGTGATCCGCATTCCTGGTGATGGAGATACTCATCTGATGTATGGAAGCGCTAGTTTCTTCAACTCCGGCAGCTTGCTCATTTGAACTTTGGCTCAATAACTGCGCTGTGGCATTCATATTTTTTGCAGTCTCATTGGCGCGATTAGCTGCCGCAGTCACATTACCCACAGTGTCCGACAGGCGTTCAATCATGGTTTTAATAGCAAACGCCAGGCTCGATTGATCCTGTGCCGAAACACTGACTTGTTGCGTGAGATCACCCTTGGCAACCCGGCTAACTATGGCGGTAACATAAGAGGGTTCACCACCAAGCTGCCTGGTCAAATTAAGGCACACAGTCCAGCCCATAAAACCCACGATAAATACTGCCAGAGTAATCACGCCGGCAAGACTATTGCGGGTAATACGCTGAGCCGTTAAACGAAGATTAATTAACACCTGCAGTTGCGCAATGGTGACCGATAGGGTGGTGAATTGTTCATCGATGGCCTTGGTAGTTTGCTCAATGTACTCAGCTGCAGGGTAATCAAGTTGATCGCTAGCGGCTATTTTAAGGCGAGCCAACTCAATCACTTCCATAGCAATAGCACTGCTCGCTATTACCTGATGATGAATACTTTTTTTGAGCGCGGGATTCGCCTTATAGGCTTTCTCAAAAGAACGCAGCATTTTTTCATTAGAGCCACGTGCTTTGCCAAGCAAGCTGTACATAATGGCATGGCCTTCGGAGTCAATTTGCCGGGTTGCCAAAAAGCCAGCTCCTTTGGCCCGCATTTGTCCTAAATCTTCCGCAAGTCGGGGCAAATCAAAGTATAAGGTGCGTGTTAGATAATAAGCATCTGCATCAGGGTCGAGCGACAAACCGAAAGTATCCGCAATTTGCTCGATGAGCAACAGTAATTCCTCACATATAGCCGTATGACGCTGGTAACTCTCTAACACGGAAAGTGAGCTGGAATTGACCCCCTTACTGAGTGCTGACCAATCGTCATTAATTTTTGCAAGCATCATTTTTGTTGCGGCGAAATTAGATAATTGTGTTGTTGTGGTTACGAACAAAGTCTCGACTTCACGTTGTTTAGCGCTGCGTTGCTCGCCCATTCTGCCACTGCCTAAATAGGCTGCTGAAAGCCCGCGATGTTGCTGCATATTTTGTAATAATTTAAGCGCGAAATCCCCAGGTTGAATTCCATCTTGTTCAGTGCTTGAGAAATGAATACTTTTATTGGTTTCACCAATATAAAGATAGAACAAAGGCGCCACCAATAAAAAAATCATCACGCCGAGCAAACAAAAAATTTGCCATAATTTCATGCTATTCAAGAAACGTATGTACATAGATTTCCCGGGGTAAGTGCATTAAAAAGCTATGATGAAGAATATGCAAACACTGCAAAAATTTATTTTTATGGCTGATGACCAGGCAACTGAATAAACGGCCGGATTAAAGTTCATATGCAAATTACAGTGTAGATGCGACTAATGAATTATGAGTAAGATTAATAGGTCCAATTAACCCCAAGACTCCACTCGCGTCCGCGATTGGGTACGCCATTAGGAATATTCCGGCCTTGCGTTGGTGTCATATATTCTTTATCAAATATATTTTTAATTTGTAAATTTACTGCATAATTTTCATTAAAACGATAACTCAATTTTGTATTGGCAAACCAATAACTCTCCAGTGAATCTTGACCACCATCTGCTGCTAATTCACCCCGAGCACCATGAAAAACGGCAGCCACATTCCAATTCCAACTATGGGTTTCATAATTAACCATTAACGAAGCGAAATTTTTTGCTTCGCGAAAAGTGGATTTGGGTAAATCAAATAAATAAGTATAAGTTGCGCGCATCAACCACTGCTCACTAACTTGCTGGCTCGCTTCCAGCTCTACGCCCTTGCTATGTTCATGCCCGCCATTTACATAAGTACGGGTTGCGCCTTGCAAACCTGTAGCAATGGGGTCCTTATAATGATTTAAAAAACCATCCACACTGAGGCTAGTGCTTTTCCAGTTGCCTAACCAAATTAAATCCCAGGTTTTAACAATTTCATAATTTAAATTGGGGTTTCCCACCAACACAGGGTTATTTTGTAATCCCGTTTCACTAAGGGAAGGTGCGCGGAAGGCTTCACCATAAAGTAATTTTACACTCTGATAATCAGAAATTTGTTTTACTAAGCCTAAACGTGGGCTTAAATGCTTACCTATGTCGATATAATTGTCGTAACGCATGCCCAGGGTAAGATTGGTTGTGGCAGAAAGTTCGCGTAAATACTGGCTATAAAATCCGATTGCTTGCTGCAGCTCTTCTTTCCCCACTCTAACCTTGCCAGTCAAATCACCATAATAGGTTATGGGGAAACTACCTTGCGCCAATTCAGCCAAATCAAAATTACTTTTTCCGCGCGATATAGTTTCGCGATTGGAATGCCAATCCGCACCAAATTGCAAACTGGAATAGTGATTAATTGTCCAATCATTGCTAAGCGCCAAGCGATAGGTCTCACCCGCAAAAATGGCTTTCGCCAGCAAAGCGTCGCCGCTGGCAGGTTGACTTAAGTTTGCTAAATAATTTTCTGGCAATGCCATTACGTTGAAATCTTGTCGCGATTCCAAATAACTCAACGCTACCTGAGTTTTAATATCTTCCGCTAATGTCAGCTTTTGCTCAATGCTGAATTGTTTCAACAACTGCTGGTAATAATTAAAGTTGTTACGGATATTTTCTCCAACATAAAAATCATCCGCTCTTATCTTGTGATAAGCAGCGCGAACTTTGGTCTCTCCATACCCCAGACTGAAGTCAATATTAGCCGTCTTACGCGGGTCTGAAACGTCATTGTTGGCAATGGAATATTGCTCTCCATTATCTTCATACAACTGCGCTAATAAGTTGGTTTCCCAGTCTCCATCCGTGTTTGAAAAATTAATTCGTGCACCGCGACGTGTTTGCGAACCGGCGGTAAGTTTCACCGAATTATCACCCGTACGTGTCACTATATTAAGCACACCATTAAATGCATTTGAACCATAAAGGGCCGAACCCGGCCCGCGAATAATTTCAACTCTTTCTATTTCCTCAAGTGGAAATAAGGGTAGCGAACCATCGGCACTGCCAGTGCGGGGATCAGCAAACACACGACCATCAACTAACAATAAAATTTCGCGAGCTTCTGAACTAATGCGACGACCCCGTGCGCTAAAAGTGTAACCGGCCGGGCTATCGCCATTGCGATTAAATTGATACCCGGGTACCAGGTTAAGCAATTCATACAAATAATCAAAACCTAATTGATCAATCTGATCGCGCGTAAACACGGTAACTGCGGAGGGAACGGTTTGTAAGGATTCATCGCGCAAAGTTGATCCAGTCACTTTGATCTGCAGCAGCTGGTTGAGATCCATATCCAGATAATCTGCGGCAATAACCTTCTGGTTAGCAGCGCATAGCAATGCACTCAGAAAAATGACCTTGATAATATTCTTCATGAAAATAACCATTAAATGAATTGAATTGAAATATGATATTTTCTCGTGAGTATTTACTAACAAATTATTATTTTTCCATCAGCTGAATACTATCAATATACGACTCTCCACGAATGACATTACCCATAATTTACAGAGGACCACTGTTCATCACAGAGTGGTTATTTGCTTTAATCCAGCGTTCAAATTCAATAGCTGGCATAGGTTTGGCAAAATAAAACCCTTGCATCAAACGACAACCGTGTTGCATCAATAGCGAATATTCTGCCTCGGTTTCTACGCCTTCTGCGATAGTTTCTTTACCCAATGCACGGGCAAGCCCAATAATGGAATCCACTATCGCAAGTGATGCCGGCTCAACAAACATATCGCGCACAAAAGATTGATCGATTTTAAGTAAATGTATGGGTAGATGACGCAAATAACTTAAGCTGGAAAAACCTGTACCAAAATCGTCAATCGCTATGCGGTAACCACGATCACAAAATTGTTGCAAAATTTGAATAGAAGCTTCCATATCGCCCATCAATATGCTCTCGGTCAACTCTAACTCTATTGACTTAGGTTCTATGCCGACTGTTTGTAAAATTGTTTCTACGCGCGCCAGAAATTCGGGCTGTTTAAACTGCAAGACTGAGATATTAACGCTCACCACCAAATCAACATAACCCCGCTGATGCCATTGCTTTAGTTGGCGCGCAGCTTCCGTCAACACCCATTCACCCAGAGGAATAATCAATCCCGTTTCTTCTGCGAGTGGAATAAACTCCATCGGCGGAATTAATCCGCGCTCCGGGTGCCGCCAGCGCACTAGGGCCTCTGCACCTCTGATACTGCAATCACTACCGACAATCAGTGGTTGATAATGCAATTCAAAATGGCCCAGCTCCAGGGCTTTACGGAGCCCGGCTTCCAGCTTTAAACGATCAAGTGTGCGGGCATTAAGCACCGGTGTGTAAAATTGATAATTGTTGCGGCCGCGCTCTTTGGCCAGATACATGGCCGCATCTGCATTTTTAATTAATTCATCAAATGTTTCCCCATCATCGGGATAAATCGCAATGCCAATGCTGGGGGTAATATGCAAAGTAATTCCATCCACAAGGTAGGCTTGCTGCAAGGCAACACTCAGTTTTAAAGTCAGCTCTGCGATATTTCTTTCATCGCTGATGGTTGGAAAAAGCACGACAAATTCATCGCCACCCAAACGCGATACTGTATCACCGCTGCGAATAACTTGAGTCAGTCGCGCCGCCGTTTCCTTAAGAATTTGATCGCCAACCAAATGACCAAGTGAATCATTAATATTTTTAAATCTATCCAGATCGATAAATAATACGCCTAATTTTTTCCCCTCCCGGTGCGCCACGTTAATTGCCATTTCAATACGGTCATTGAATAAGGTGCGATTCGGAAGGCCGGTTAGACTGTCGTGGTGTGCGAGAAAATCAATTTGTGCACGCGAATTTTTATGCTCGGTAATATCATTAAATATGGCAACGTAATTTTCCGGGGCACCATTGATATCAAGAACTTGATTGATTGAAAACCAGCAAGGAAAATATTCACCACTTTTGCGTTGATTAAGCAATTCGCCTTGCCAATGGCCGCGCTCTTTCAGCACTGAAATAATATGTTCGAAAAAACTGTAGTGACGCAAACCCACTTTGGGTGAATCGGCATTTGATAGCAACATATCGGCTTGACTGTAGCCGGTAATATTTTCATAGGCACGATTCACGGAAATAATATTTAAATTAGCATCCGTAATTAAAATAGCTTCATTGGTGCCTTCAAACACTTTTGCCGATAAGCGTAATTGATTTTCATGCTGTTTACGCTGCGTAATATCTCGCACAACCATCAACACTTCATTGTCATCGCGCTGCTGAATTCGCGCCTCCCAAAAACACACTCGCTCCGGCAGATGCGACCATTGAAATTCCAGCAGCTGCATACCCTCACCTTTGAGCGCGGCGTGAATATGCGCAAAAACGGCGCGGTTTACTTCGGGAGGCAGGCGCCCATAAACTTCGCCATCAACCGCATAAAACCACTCCTGGATATCAAAACTAATGGAACCCACCTGCATATCCAACACCCAGCCATCGCGGTGAATGCGCATCAGAATATCGGGGATACTCGATAAGAGCGCACGGGTTTTACTTTCGCTCACACTTAAATTAAGAATGGTGCGACTGCCCTGCAAAATGTATTGAACACGATAAGGCAAGGTGCCCCAACTCACCGGCTTGGTAATAAAATCCGTAGCGCCCGATTGGTAACCCATTTTGATGGATTCGACATCATCCAGGCCCGTGACAATTGCAATGGGTAAATCGCGCCCGTTTGGTTCCAGTAAAAACTCATTGCAGAGACTAAATCCATCACCATCCGGCAAGAGCACATCGAGCAATACCAAATCAAATTTGTAGCTTGCGAAAAGCGCGCGAGCGCTGCTGCAATTCGCAGCATCGTGAACATTGAAGCCAGCCTTTTTCAAGGTCGTTGTCATCATTAAGCGCGCAGCTTCGTCATCCTCTACCACTAAAATTTGCGCGAGGGGTGTGTCTAAGTCAATCATGTTCTTTAGGTCCTGATTCGTATTCGTTCAAGGCAACCAAGGCGGCAACGTAGAGATGATTAATGCTTAGCAATAAATTATTTGCGTTTGCCAAGCTCCCCTGCCGCGCGAAAGTTTCAAGTTCTCGACACTTACTCACTAACTCAATAACTCCCAAATTAGCTGAACTATTTTTCATACTGTGCGCCGCTTTATATAATCGCTCGGCGTCACCTGCCTGAAGCGCTTCTTGCATGACGGCTAATAACTCCGGGCTGGTTTGGCGAAATAATTCGATAACGCGCAACAGTAAACCCTTACCTAATAGCTTAAGTTGATCAATAATTTTTGTATCAATTTGAACCAAGGGTAGCGGTCGAATCTGATTGCCGGAAACCACCGCTTGGCGCGCATCAGGTTCTGTCTCATTTTGCTCGGAATATTCATGTAATGTCAGCTCTTTAACCGGCAGCCAGCGCGCCAATAGTTGATGTAGCTGCTCCAGCGAAAATGGCTTACCCAAATAATCGTCCATGCCTTTACTAAAACAGGTCTCACGGTCGCCCACTATGGCATTGGCAGTGAGTGCAATCACAGGAATTTTAACTAATCCCAGGTTTTTTTCGCGCTTGCGAATTCGTGCAGTTGCTTCAAATCCATCCATCAATGGCATTTGGCAATCCATTAGTACCACATCAAAATTATTTTCTTCAAGAAGATTAAGCGCAGCCTGACCATTGATGGCAAGCTGGGTACTCACGCCAATTTTTTGCAACATGGCCAAAGCCACTTCCTGGTTGACCAGATTGTCTTCTGCCAACAATACCCTTCCGTCCAACTTGGAAAAGGGTAAATCACCGACGGCAGCCAAGGTATTAACCTGATCAGGATGCAAATCATAAACCCTGGAGAGGCTCAGGGTAAAATAAAAATAAGCGCCTTCTCCACGCGCGCTTTGTAAAATAATTTCACTACCCATAAGGCCAACCAAACGTTGCGAAATGGCCAGGCCCAAACCGGTTCCACCGTATTTACGCGCCATGGATGAGTCGGCCTGGGTGAATGCAGTGAACAGTTTTGCCTGCTGTTCTGGCGCTATGCCGATGCCTGTATCGCGCACGCCAAAACGCAACCGTACGCTTTTTTGTGTTTGCAATTCTTTTTCGGTTGGTATTTTTGTTAAGGTTTTAGGTGGTGTTGTGGTTTTGGATTGTGTTGTGGTTTTGGTGAATACTTTCGTTTCAGCGCCAACTTTACTTTCAACTGCATTTTCAATTTCGGTTACAGTTTCGTCAATTTGGTCAACCGTTAAAATAACTTCACCAGATTCGGTAAATTTAATTGCATTACTCAGTAGATTGATCAGTACTTGTGTCAACCGCGATGAATCACCCTCCACTAACATCGGAGGAATAAAAGTATTGCATATCAAATGCAGATTTTTTGCTTGTGCAGTAGGTGCGTAACGTTCAATTAAATCGTCCAATAACGTATTTAATTGGAATGGCCTTACATCAAGCTCCAGCTTACTCGCTTCAATTTTAGAGAAATCCAAAATGTCATTAATGATAAACAGGAGATCTTCGCCAGAACGGCGCGCTACGCGAGCAAAATGTTTTTGTTTTGGATCCAGTGCGCTATTCAGCAATAAACTTGTCATACCGATAATGCCATTTAACGGCGTTCGTATTTCATGACTCATCACCGCTAAAAATTCACTTTTGGCTTGGCTAGCGGCTTCAGCTCGCTCACTCGCCTGCCGCCATTGGGCGGTGCGCTCTTCAACTCGCTGCTCGAGAAAATCCTGATAGGTATGCAGCTCGGCGTCCTGGGTTTCAATACGCTCCAGCATGGTATTAAATCGAAGCGCAAGCTGGCCTACTTCGTCATGGCTGTGGATAGCGGGTACCCGCAAACTATAGTCACCGTCGTTTCCCACTCGCTCGGCAACTTCGCTTAAACCGCGCAATGGCCTGGTTAAAATACTGATTAATCGTTGCGCCAATAGCCCCGCAAAAAGCAGTGCGATCAATGCCGTAACCAGCGAAAAACCAATTTGACGATAGAGTTGCTGTTGCAAGTTAGACATATCCACGTCGAGCAGTAGATGCCCGGCTTGTTCATCTTTCCATACCACATTGACGACAAGGGATTTTGTTGATTTAGGCGCAAGCTCTTGGTTGCGCTTATATTCGGCCAACTGTTGATTATTGGCCATTATCAGACGCGCAGAAATCACCTGCGGATCGACGCTTAATGCTTCGAGCACTGTGCCTGCTGCTTGCTTGTCGGAAAACATACTGGGAGCCGCTAAGTTGAACGCCGTAGCCTCAGCCAGAATTTTTATTTGCCGATTCATTTGCTCGTTTGAGCTCATGTGTTGTTGTAATACACCCATCAATGAAGCACTCAATACGGCCACTGAGGAAATTAGCATAGCGAGCAAGCTGATTTTGCGTGAAAGCAATAATGTCTTGGCCATTTAGTCTTTGCCTCCGCGCGCACTAGTTGCCAATTTTAATAACTGGCTACTCATTTGCACACCCGAGTGTAAGACTGCTGCTTGATTGATTGAAAATTCAATTCGTCCTTCTTTATTTCGCAACAAGGCAATACTAACGTTGAGATTTTTTTGATCGGGATCATTGGCTACCAAAACAACACCTTTTGGTAGAGGCTGCGGTAAAGTGAAAGTAGATCGTCCGGGTTGGTATACCATTTGACAAGATTCAAGTGCGGCGGCAGCAGCTGTTTCAGAAATAAAATAAGTAATTTCAATTGCTTTTTTATTAACAATTTTTCCGTCCAGCTGATCCAGGGCTTCACGCATTTCTTTATTTGCGCCAAGCACACATAGACGTAGAGGCATTGCCGGTACAGTAGTGGGCCAGTCGATAAATTTAATAAAGTTATAGATAAAGGCAGTTTGTAAACTTGCCTCTGAAGGCAAGGCATGGCAAGGCAGCGTTATCAACCAAATGATACCGCCTACAAGAAATTTTTTTTGATGCCCAATCACTGAGCTGAGTGCTGATATCAGCCTACTCAATGGCACTCCCCCTTTTGGGTGATTTTCAATCTAACGCTATTTTGACTTTGGATATAAGATCGCTAGCAATCTTATAATAGACTAGTTTCTGTAGGGCATGGTTTGCGGCTTTCGATAGCTGGCTATAAAAAGATAAATATAAAAACCGACAGATTATAAAATAGGTAGAGCAGATTATGCCCGTTTAGGTAATCGTTTTAAGCGGCAATCAATAAAAATGTGAACCAGTGAAGAGTGGACCAGAGCGAAAAGTGTTCTTTATTTAAAAACCCGCAATTGCATAAGAAATAAGACGACTTATAAAGCGTTTTCGCTCTTATTGAATTAACGTCAGGTCTTGTTCGGTTTCGTGTTTTAACACAGCCTGCAGTTTCCCCGTATTGCGTTTCACTTCATACGAACCGCGACTCTCGTGCAATATCTACCCGTTGACAGTCAAAAGTGCTTCTACTACTCTGCCCGGGCAGCGGCAAAATCCGCTGCCGGGATTGCAACCCCCGTACAACTCCAGACTACACAAAGCGCATGCGTTTTGTGTCGCCGTAAAGCAACGCCTTTGTTATGGTGACTAGGCGAGCTTACCTTATGGTTTAAAACCCTTACTGTGAGAATGTACTATGGATAAAATCCCTCCCTCCGAGCAAAACCAAAACGTCAGCAGTATTCCTTTTGTAATTCTGCTGAATGCCACTCAATACGAGTTTTATCAAACCGCTTCTGTTGAAATCCTCGCGCCTGATGGCGAATATATTGAAAGTATTGGTCACAGTGCTCAAAAAGATGCCGCTGAAGTTGATGCTTATCAATTGCACAATCAAGTTGCATTGCTCGATTATTTGTTCAGCAACATCAATCAAGATATTGAATTACCCGTACGTGCGGTATCAGGTTTGGCGGATGTGTTTAGTAAGACGCATGATTATTTTGTGAAGTACGCCAAGTAAAATTTAGGGCGGCTGTTAGTCGCCCTAAGTTCAAAATCAGGTTGGTTGGGGCGGGCCACGCTTGGCTAAGCCTGCGCACCCCAACATGACCATACATTCGTACAAACCGTAAAATAAAATGTGCGACAGCATTTAATTAAAATATTTTAGTAATGCAATGATGTGTCGTTAATGATTTGGAAATGTTGTGGCGCGCAAGCTTACCCACAAACAGCTGAAATGCGATTTAATGATTGGTTATAAATTTGAAATGAATCATCACATGTGGCTTTTGGCAACAAGAGCTAATAATATTGAAAAAACACTTCCAAGGAGTTTCAGCATGCAGCAGACTAAAAAGCGAACGCACATAGCCACTGAAGACAAACATGAAATCCTTAGATCACGAGCAAGAGAGGAAGCATCAGCAGCATTGCCAATGGTTATGCGCAACAATAAAGGCCAAAGCATTCATGTGCGCGGTGAAGTGACCTTAAGCGGTATTGATTTTAAAGCCAGTATAGCCGCTAAGCAGTGGGCCTCTTCACCTGAACGACTCCCTGAAATTGGCATAGCTTGGCCAGAGCTTGCGACGCGGTACGCACGCACAGTGCCCAAGCGTTTTGAGCTGGCGATCTGGCACCGCGACTTCTTTTTATGCGGCTTGGCATTAGGAAAACCCACGCGCAACGGCAATAAATTGCGCTTGGATTTCATCGAAAAAAGTCCAACGAAAAATTCACTTTCTGGAGTAATAACAGATATAACCATCATCGCAGCAGAAGCTCATGCTGATGCAATAGGTGCGAGCCAAATACGTATTATGAACCCGATTAATGAAAAAGTTAGAAACTATTACCTGAATAGCGACAGGGGCTTTTCATACGATAAGCGTGAAAATTTTTGCTATAAGGATCTCATATGAGTGACCACAAAAAGCCTGTTCCTGGAAGCGATGAACACTGGGCATGGGTACGCAAACGAGCCGAGGCTAGAGGCAAGCAATTAGCCAACGCTGGCCCTGCGGACTTTGAAGACGAATGCGGTGTTATTTCCGGCAGCGTAAAAATCCTATTCGCGAGCGATGCTGAATTATTCCCTGATGAGCTGGAAAATTACACGCCGGAAGAACTGGAAGCCTACTACGCAAAAAAATTAGCAGAAAAAAAGGCGGACACACCCTAACGCAACACTTGCACCGCCCTACGGATTTCTATGGAATGTTTTGTTAACATTGCTCAAAGAGATACCGCTGACGTTGATGTTTATCAATTGCACAATCAAGTTGCATTGCTCGATTATTTGTTCAGCAACATCAATCAAGATATTGAATTACCCGTACGTGCGGTATCAGGTTTGGCGGATGTGTTTAGTAGGACGCATGATTGTTTTGTGAGATACTCTAAGTAAAATTTAGGGCGGCTGTTAGTCGCCCTAAATTCAAAATTATCTACGCGGGTCATGACGCGCCCTACGGGGTTAATTACCGGCTATTAATATTATCTTTTTTTGCGGGATTTTTTTTCGCCTTTTGGCGAGTCCCTTTTCTTTGCTTGTCCAAAGAAAAGGAACCAAAAGAAAAGACACCCAACTCGTTCGTGTTTCCTCGGCAACTGCTCCTGCGTTGCTCTACCTCCTGCATCCATGCAGTCGTGCGCGTTTCGGAAAATTGCTGTCGTTCCGACGCGACATCCATGTCGCGACGTCACTCAAACGCACCTCCTGTACGTTTGCCAACAATTTTCCTCCAATGCTCGGCGAACTCATATGGGGCCCATTGGTGCCACACGGAAAATCATTTTTTCTACTTATTAAATTACGCAGGGCGGGTAATCCAAAAGCGTAATCCACGCACTTTGTTTCATTTACACACATATGCGACAGAAAAAATTAAACAAATTTATATTGCGAATTTTCCGCCGAGGCCTTGACCCGCACTATAAAACTATTGCGAAGAAATATAATAATTCTCAAGGCCAAGCGAGAGCATAAAAAGTATGAATAGAAAAACCAGCATCAAACCTAGAGTATTGTATCTTCGCATTAATTTAGATAAATACTCGTCATTTAACTTTTTATAACCTTCAGCTGTAAAATCACGCCATAAAAAAGTCTCATCTATTTCTGTGCCAGTATTCTCCAGCGTAACAAACAGTTTTTTATATATGTCACCATGATTTTTTTCTATGCAGCTTATGATCTCACTCCTAACATAGAAAAAATAGGCAATGGTCACGCCAAGAATAAAAATGATACTCAATTTAAAAATGTAAATCAATTAATCACCCAGTAAAATAAATGGATCATCCATGTGTTTTAATACAATTCCAAAGGCAAAATTCGCGCATTTTAATTACACCAACAAGCAGAATTGAAAAAAATTACCAGATCAAATTACCGATTGCCTACGTAGATTATGATCTTCCTTACAAGACTATGTCACTACAACTGCATCATTAAACACATCTTGCATATTTTGCAAAAAATCTATTATTTATCCATCGTCATCCTCGCTACGCGAGGATGACGACTCTCTTTTTTGTATAGCTCTTATCAATATTAAATCGGAGTGCCAGCTGTTTCCCCATGTGAATTCGCCGAGCATCGGAAGATAATTGCCGGAAAACAGACAGGAAGTCTGTTTTAGTGACGTCGAGACATGGATGTCTCGTCGGAACGACGGCAATTATCTGAGAAGCGCAGGAAAAGGCGCCCGGCTAGGGAATGAGCTGGTCACCTTTCTTTTGCTTACTTTTCTTTGGCAAAGCAAAGAAAAGTGAGGCCTGCGGCAGGCTGCCACGTTTCATCTTTATGAAAAACTAAACTCATATTTTTATTAGTAAAAACCAGAGTGAAATTTCTTCTGGAATAAAATTAAATTATTCTGACCAAAAAATTAGAAAAATCAAACGAGATTGGCCCTATTACTTCTTGCATTCCGCAGGTCTGTTAACTTGGTTAACAACTATTCCCCAAGGAGCTTCATAGCCTTTTATACAAACCATTTTATTAACTTCAATAGCATCCGCAATATTGCCATAACCATTAAATTTCATAATGTCACGTTTTATATCTACTTTCATAACTTCATTTTCTTTACGAAAGGTAACTTTTAGCATATGTCGACGACGGTGATTATTTACCCCAATCCATTGCAGCTCTACAACTTGTTCATATTGTTGATAAGAGATAACTTTTGATAACAGCTTTGCGTTATTCCACAACATAAAAGAAACAAGTGGCCCGACAGAAACACAGAGAAAAAGAATGCAAAATATCCAATATAAAGGCCATAAATTTTGGTGTTTTTTTCCAAAGCGACCTGCTCTATCCATTGAAAGTTTTATCGCTTCAGGATTTCCATATAACCTAATAAATCCCTTCACACCCATAGCTACCCAAAAAACTGCGCAAATCAATGGAATATAATATATAAAAATATTGTTAACTGACGAATAAAAATACACTCCACTCACACCATCCAAACCAATTACCATACCTGTGAAAAGTATGAAAACGACGTAGAATGAAATCTTTTCAAAGCGACTCTTAAAAAAACCTTGAGTAATTTCCATTCGTTGTTTTTTCATAATTATTAATAAAACCTTTTGGTTTTCTTGGTACATTTACCAAATATCTTTTGAGAAGGGGGTAAGTTTCGTTCCCCCGATCAGTTTGTCGGTTGGGCTAAGTTTACGAAGACCAACATGTCATGCATCAGAGTAAACCGTAAATAAAATGTGCACAATGTTAATTAGCTAAATTAATTTCACAATTAATATTGTGCCGATTGAGAATATGAATGTTGGGCTTCGTCCCTCAACCCAACCTACGCTATGTGAACCCGCCGTTCTCCATGTGAATTCGCCGAGCATCGGAAGATAATTGCCGGAAAACAGACAGGAAGTCTGTTTTAGTGACGTCGAGACATGGATGTCTCGTCGGAACGACGGCAATTATCTGAGAAGCGCAGGAAACACGAATGAGCTGGTCGCCTTTCTTTGCTTACTTTCTTTGGCGAAGCAAAGAAAGTGAGGCCTGCGGCAGGCAAACAGTGTTCATGCTTTTATTGAGATAACTCTAAAGCTACAAATAGTAATATAAAAATAACTTTCCATCTAATCTCAATTTTTGCAGTATCTCTGCCTGTCATAACCGGCCTAAAAGACTGATTCAATTTTTCTTTTAATCCTGATCAACACTTACTTGCAATAACGATTTACTATATTCGGAAATAATAGTCATTCCCATCCCTAAAGAATTTAGGGTCATTGCTTTACTCTGTTTAGGATTAACAACTTGTTCTTTTGATAATCTTGGAGCTGTAAAACTCAACTTTGCTGGCACTTCCTTTTGAGTAATTGGATTAAATGTGTAATCAATTGCAGGCCACTCAATGCCACTTTCAAAAGAGTCCGATAGTAATACCGTATATCGAAATGCGCCAAACAAAGCTACATATCCAATAACTAATTTCTCATGACGATTGAAACTTAAATGAATTTTATGCAGTGGTCGAAGATTATCAGTCATAAATCCCGTATGCGTGAAGTTTGAACTGACTAATTTTTCATCTATGTCATTTTTTAAAAAATTTTTAATTTTTAAAAAAGATGAAGAAAGTATAATTTCTTTTGGAAGTTTCCAGCATGCAAACCCATATGCAATCTTTGCTACAGCCTTATGAATGGATTCTGTATCTAAATAAAACTCATGTACTGAAGTCGGGGGTGGATTGTGTTGCTGATCAAATACAACTAAATTTAAGTCAAGATTATATTTTTTTGCAATGGATGTGAAAATTTTATTTAACTCTTGTGTTGAACGAGCTGTTACCTCTACTCGCTCAAGATTCCCATCATCATCTTTATTAATCTTTATATCGGGTGCGGCCCTTGAGAATTTTTTCCCATCAAATGTTAGCGTTGTCCCATCATTTTCATCAATCATAATAAAAGGTTGATTTTCACCTCCCTCACGACCGACATTTAATAATGTGGCGTATCTGCCAAAATTTTTAGCCAGTTCAATATCAATTTCATGACCTAACTTACTATTGCAATCAACGCAATATAACCTTTTCTTTAAACGGCCGCCCAAACACTGAGGAATTATATGTTCCAAATTTAGCTCTTTGTGTTTGTGGCAAATTAGGCATGTATCATTCATATTGTTCCAATAATTTTCTGCTTCATTATGTCGTAGCGCATAACATATTTTCTCAAAACCCTGCCTCACTATGCAAAACCGCCACCGCCTTATTAAACCCCCTCACCACAAAACTCTTCCTCTCCCCCTGCAAACTCACCATCCCCGCTAACTCCTGCATCAACGAATTCTTTTCACCAGCACCAACACAATTATTCAACCGCACACGAAAAGTCGCTTGCAATGGAATCAATCTACCCTCTTTATTTTGTTGCGTCGCAATAGATCCACCGTATTGGCTGGCGATATAAGGTTGATCGAGCTGACTGAGATTAAATTTATCGATCTCTTCAATGGCACAATTTAATTTTGGATATTGGCTTTGGTTAGCGATAAAACCTGCATTGGAAATTTTATTTTCATTATCGGTGTTAATGATTTTACTCAAGCGCATCATATCGCTTTCGTTCACATAAGCTTCGCCTTTGATGCCGATGGGATTGATAATATGAAATAATTGTTCAGCTGCTGCTACCCAAGTACCAGTGGTAAGTGCAGCATTACGTTCAACAATAATGCCGTCGAACGGGGCGGTAACCGTTAATTGTTTAACGCGTTCTTCTAATCCATTGACAATTTCTTGCGCACCTTCCCAATGTTTGCGCAATGCCGGGCCTGCCATTTGCAATTGCGCATTGAAAGATTGTTGCTCCAATTGCCAGCGCAGCTCTTGCTCTTTTGTTTGTGCAAGTTGCAAACGATATTGCAACTCCGGTGATTCAAGTTGCACTAAAATTTGTCCCGCTTTTACGTGGGTACCTTGCGCTATGCCGTCACTTATTACCCGCGCTGAACTGACCGCATATAAACCTTGCGCTTGTTCTGCGCCAATCACTGCCGGTGCGCGAATATTGCTTTGCCAGGGGATGATGGCAAATGCGATGAGGGCGCAAGCGAGTGCCGTGCTGCGATAAGTTTCGAATTGCCACTGCATACTTGTGCGGCGTTGCCACCAGATTTTTATTTCTCGTTGCACCGGGTAAGCAATAAACCAAATGAGCTCGACCACCATTAATAAAATGCCCAACAACTTAAAGAACAAGTGATAAACCAATAGCGCAATGGAGAGAAAAAGTATGGCGCGATAGAGTGCTGTGCCAATCGCAAAAGCAATTAACAATCGCTCGCGTTTTTTTGGAAATTGTTCTGGCACTGGGTCGCCCCAGCCGAATAATTTTTCGCGCAACCACCAGAGCCCGAGCGCAAAAGAACGCCCGTGCAAGTTGGGCATATTGAGCCAGTCGGACAACAAAAAATAACCATCGAAACGCATAAAGGGGCTGGCATTGATGGCGAGTGTAATTAACCAGGTGCTGGTGGCAAGTAAAAATACACCTGCGCGCAATGGACCATCGGGTAAAAAACTCCACAGCAAGGTGGCGAGTACAGCGAGCACTAATTCCGACAGCATTCCCGCTGCGCCTATGTGCATGCGTGCACGGCGCGAGCTGAGTTTCCATGCGTCGGTTGTGTCGGTGTAAAGCACGGGCAGCATCACCAGAAATGCGATACCCATAGTGGGCACACGACAACCATAACGATGTGCGGTAAGTGCGTGACCAAATTCGTGAAGCACTTTTGCAAAGCTGAGTGCAACACCGATTCCGAGCAGAGCTTCGAACCCTGAGTACGCAGAAAAGGTGTGAGTAAAACTATCCCATTGACGGGACACCAAATAAATTCCTGCGAGCAGTAAAGCGAAAATCGTCCACCAGAATTGCGGCGTGAAAACTTTGGCGAAGTAAGGTGCAAAAAACTCCAATAAGACTTTGGGGCGAATCAGCGGCAAGCGAAAAAATAAATAGTTTTTAAGCAGCCATTTTGCGCCCTTGGTTTTACTCGCGGTGGCGTATAAATTTAAGCGTGCAGTGTCTTCTGCCGATTGCGCGAGTAATAAATGTTGTTGCGATAAAAAAAGAATAATTCCTTCAATATCTTCCATTCCAACAGTTAGCGTCGTCTGCCCGTTAACGGATGAAACAACATCCTCAGGATTACCCAAATGCCAGCGCGACAAAATTTCAAAGGCTGGCCAGGTCAATTGAAAAAAACGATTGCCGACCGGGTCTTGCAACATCCAGGTGGGAGCGCCTTCGTCGGTGGGTGAACCGGGGGTGAGGGTTAGTTCCTGGCGCAAGGGAGGCAGAATGTTCATCTACCAACCCAACCATTGGCGTGCTGCCGCTAGGGGTTTGCGCAGCAGGTAATAACTGAAGGGCACGCGTTTGCCGGAGATTTTCGCGGTACCCATCATGCCAATACGCGGTAGCTCCTGATCGGCGATTAATTCAGCTTTAACGCGATAAGCCAATACACCAGCGGGTGTTGGTTCGGCGTGATAGGCGACACTCGTTACCTTGGCACTGTAAGAAGAAACGGGGCTGGCGTTGGGGTAGAGCTTCACCTCGTCGCCGGGCTCTATCGCGATAATATCGCTGGCGGGTAACTCTATTTTGAGTTCGATCTTCGTGGGGTCAGCCAGGAGAATAATTTTTTCGCCCAACACCACGGCTTTACCTTGCCAGTCGTTGATATCGCTAAACACGGCGACGCCAGCGCGGTCAGCTTTTACTTGCACACGTCCCAACTGTTCTGCGGTGTAATCCAGTTCTACGGACTTTTCGGCCAGGGCGCCGCGCCGCAATGCCATCTCAAGTTTGCTTTTATCGTCGGTCACTGCCAATTGTGCAGCTTGTCGATACTCTTCTTGCGCCGTGTTGTAGGCCTGTTGCGCTACCGCATGCTGGCTTTGCAAGGCGGTGATATCGAGACTAAATAGTGGCGTTTCGACAGTAACCGGTTGGTTGGGGCGAACATAAAAGTTTTCTACCACACCGTCCAGCGGGGCACGTACCAGAAAGGGGTCGCGGGGAATGACTTCTGTTGGTGCTAATACACTTAACCTTACCGGAAAGAGACAAACAAGCAGAATGCCAGCGGCCACCCAGCCTTTGGTTCGGGTAGGCTTTAGCCATTCGCGCAGATTAAATTGCCAGTGGTGAGCTGGGTTGAGTGCTTGTATTGCATGCTGATAAACCTGCGCCAGCTCGTTCACTAATGCCAATTCTGCGGGAGCCCAGGGTTCTTCGCGAACAAACAATAAGCCGCCACTGCTGGTGTTATCTGAGCTGTTGGTCAAGGCTACCCAAAGGCCGTGTTCGGGTAACCAATTGCTCCAGTCAGCGGCTAAAAGTTCGGGCAAATCATGGCTGGAGACTGGCTGCGCGAGAGCGTCAGGCTTGTCACTGGCAGATCTATTGAGCTGGTATTTATTAAATTGACGAGCAACCTGAGTTAACCATTGAATATAAGGCGCATTCGGATCCGGATTGGGCGTACCTGAAACAGCGGCTATATGCCCACCTGCATTAAGACCCACACCTGCTTTTAACAAAAGCCCCGCCTGACGATAAGCAATCAGTTGCAAGGTTTCATTCACCATCACGAAACCCAGTTCTTCCAGGGTTTTGGCGCTACGTGCGCGACGACCAAGCTGCAATAACGTGATCAGAACCCGCGTATTGTCTTGTGGGCTGCCGGCTTGAGCGGTAATGGTTGCTGCATTATCTATCGCGGTATTCATAGTCGTCATGCTGGTTTGTCACGGCCTTATTAGTTTTTATGGCTCAGTTTCTATGGCTTGGTTTTTTATGGCTTAGCTTTTATGGCTTAGTTGTCATGGTATGGCTTAGTTGTCATGGTATGGCTTAGTTGTCATGGCTGCGGAAAACTCGCCCAGCCGCTCATGCCTGCGAGCAGCTCGGGTGAATTAACGTCCATCTTTCCGGTGATAGTGACGGTTTGGCTGACAGGGTCGATGCGTGCGCCGAGTTGGGTTACTTTGGCGGCATAGCTTTTACCCAGCTCTTCAATGGCAATCGAAAAACCCAGCCCCGGTTTTAACCAAACTAACCAGCGCGACGGAACAATCATTTGCACTTCAAGTTGGTTGCTGTCGAGAATATCTAACAGAGGCGTGCCCATATTGACGTATTGAT
This sequence comes from Pseudomonadota bacterium, assembly GCA_040385335.1. GTDB lineage: Bacteria > Pseudomonadota > Gammaproteobacteria > Pseudomonadales > Cellvibrionaceae > Cellvibrio. The sequence continues at coordinate 6,745 of JAZKHP010000027.1, read as the reverse complement.
GGTTAGCCACCATCCGCTTGGCAATGCGGCCATTGTAGGGTGCGGTGATAACACACTTTTGAACACTGGCCAGCATGTAGTTAACATCGGCTTCCGCTTCTTTGGCTTTGTTTACTGCCAACTGCATTTCCAGTACACCAATTGAATTTAATTCCGCCATTCGCTTGTTAACGAGCACCGACTGTTTGGCGGATTCGGCAACCGCCTCGGCCTTTTTAAGTTGCGCGTTATACAGTGAACAATCAAACGCAACCAGCGTCGCACCACGCTTGAAGGAATCACCTTCACGCAGCGGTAGCGCAGCGATTTTCGCAGCCAACTCGCTGGAAATAACCACTTGGTCGCGGGCACTTAACTGCGTGCGTATGCGGTTTTCATTGCTTGCTTGACGCGCTTCCGCTGTGGTTTTTACTGCGGGAGTCGTTTGTGCCGCTGTTAAGGGCACCTGACAAACACACAGCAAGAGTAAAACAACTAACAAAAATTCAACTGCTGCACTTGCACGAAAAGAACCCTGTTCACCAACAAAACATACCGCATCTAGCTTCATCTGACCGCCTTGCTTCATCTCATCGCCTTGCTTCATTTAACCGCTTGGTCATTTCAACGCCTTGCTTTATTTCACTGCCTTGCAAGTTTATTTCACAGCATTTTTATTTGGCTATCGAACCATCAATGGCGAGTGGCTTGGTGTAGACAGTACCAAAAGCAAGATCGGCATCCTGTTGCGCTTTGCTGACGGTTTGACTCAGAAAAGTTAAGGCATTACTGGGTAAGGTTTTTGGCAGCAGATCAACCCCCAAGGTTGCCAGTATTTGGCCATAGGCACTTTGCAGTAAACCATAGCTTTGGTAAAGGCGTAGCTCCGACATCAGGGCGCTGGCACTGGCCCGTATTTCCTGTGCCCGGCTATCTGAACTGGACGCTGTGGCATTGCGGGTATGACTGAGGATACGTTGGTCTACGCCAAACATGTCGGTATTGCGTTGATACTGATGTTTGCGTCCCATGTAATCGTGATAGGCCACATGAACCTGTGTGAGCACCGCCATGCTAAGTGCGAGACGTTGATTGCGCGCTACATCCAGTTGTGCCGCTGCGGTTTGTTTAGTGTTGCTGATGTTAAAAATATTAAACAGGTTCCAACCTACCCTTACACCCGCAGCATTCCAATGGTTGTTAACTAAAAAGCTGTTGCTGTCGTAGTTTCTGCCTGCACTGAATTCCACCCCGGGGAAAAGCCGGGCAATAGCTTTGCGAGTTTCCAGCACACTGATGCGTTCGTTGTAACTGGCCTCCATCAACTCGGGGCGATTGAGCAAGGCTAAATCTTCCATTTTACTCAGCTCCGCCGTCACCGTCGGCTCATCCAGTTGTGTCGGTATCACAACTTTAAAATCTTCGGTGAGAGGGAAATTCATAATCGATGCAAGACGCGGCTTGGCTTGGCTCAAGTCATCGCGAATGGATTCCAGCTGCCGCAAGATGTCGAGCATTTGGCGTTGGTAATTCAGTGAATCCAGCGGCGAGCGCAAGCGTTCTTTTTCAATGGTGCGCGAATCCGTCAGGGCATTTTCTGCATTTTGTAATACAGAATCTATTTTGTTCTCCAGCAATTGTGCACCTACCGCTTGCCAATAGGCTTGACGCACCTGCTGGGTGATAGCTTGTACCACTTTACGGCGACGTTCTTGCACAATCAGGCTTTGATTCGCCTGTTGTTTCGCCTGGAAATAGCTCACGCCAAAATCCAGAATATTCCAGGAGAAGGTCAAGTCGCTGGTCCTGTGTGATTTATCTTGTGACGTCGACGGAACCAGCGATTGATTTCCGGTTGCCAAATCCATCGATGAAGAACCGTATTCATTATTGCGAGTACTGTAACCCGCGTTGGCAGTCAGTTTGGGCAGCATATTAAAATTGGCGCTGTCCAGTTGGTGCTGCGCCAAAGCTTCTTCCATCAGTTTAAGGCGGTTATCCAAATTGTATTTCAGAGCGCGCGCAATCGCGTCCTCCATGGTAATGGGGGCGGTAATTGCCTCTTGCCCCATAAACATTTCATTCTTGTCTGCGGTAATTTGCTGACTGCGTTCCTCCGGTGAAATTGGCTGTTGGGTAACAGCACAACCCGAAAGTACCGCCAACAAAACCAATAGGGATGCGTGGCTGGAGGTGTGGTGCAATGGCTTGCTTATTTTATGAATAATGTTCATTCATTCTTCCTAATTAGTTAGATTAAATTCTTGTTGTTGATAGGGTTGACACTTGTGTCAAAGCAGTGAGCAATGCATCAGCTTCCAGTGTTTTAGCGCTGTGGCCATAACGGGCAAATTGATCAGTGAGTGCGGGCTTACCCATGACCTCTGCGCCAGGTTTACCCTTGGGTTGAATCGCTTTTTCTGGAACATTTTGAATAGCACCTGCCTTACTATCAAAATGCAGCTCCATCTCACCAAAACTGCTTTTACCCTTGTTGTCGTGCACGATAATTTGCAGCTGTAATTTCTCATCAAAACCATTTGGCGCTTGACCCGTTAACACGCCTTTAACGGGATCGAACTGCAACCAGGACACTAATGGCTTACCATTTTTCATGCGTACTTCAACACTGAGCTGACGATCAGGATCAGCGGCATTGAACATACTGCTTGGCAGTGGAATGTAGAGCGGAACACCGGGCTCGAGAATCACTGTATTGAGGTCGGATAATCCTGAATGGTCAGTAGCAACAACCGGTGATAGTCGTTGCAGCAATGGACTTGTGGTGGAATCACGCAGGTTGCGGCCAGGCGTGCCATCGAAATGTCCACGACCATTGCTACTCGTTATATAAGTTGAACCTATAGGGTCTGTACCTATGGGAGACACATCAAAGCCTGGGACCGAGGTAGCCGCAAACATGCTATGCGCGCTTATATTAGCCACAGTAGTCAATACATTATTCGTAGCTCCGCCCACCTCAAAAGTTGTCGTAGCCACGATAATGGGTGGTGCTATCGTGAGCGTTGACACAGGACTAACGGGATTTGTCGGTGCTATGGATGTGTGCGGTTTCACAGGTTGTGCCGCAGGTAGCAATTGGGCAGTGAAACTGGCCCCGGCAGTAAAACCATTCGCCAGTGGATTGCTCGCAGCATCAGTGATATCGGTAGTACCTTTAACATCCAAACGTATGTCACCCGCCCCTTTAATCCCATGCACTTGAACTAGCCAGTTATTGCCATTCAATTGCTGCAATCCGCTAATGCTTGCGCTGGCGTTGCCGGTGGTGGATAGACTTAAGTCGCTAATATCCAGATGCTCAATAGCTTCATTAAAACTAATCACAAAATTAATGGCTTGGGCATAGGATGATGGTGACCCTTGCAATTGCACACTGGTCACAAGGGGCGCGGTAGTATCTAAAATTACGCCGCTGGTATTGCCTACACTATTGAGGGTGAGATCCATTGCATTGCCTGCCGCGTCCTGCAAGGTCGCGCCATTGTGGCTCAGTGTGGTAACGCCAATACCATTGGCATCCGTATCTCCCGCTTGGACTGTATATTGAAAGACCAGAGTATTAGAGCCTGAGCCCGCTACGTAACTTGCATAGGCAGTCACGCCACCAATATCAAGGCCGAGTCCTGGAGTTCCACCAGCTGTATTTACCAGTACATTTTCTGAGGTGTTAAGCGTAAAACTTAAAACATCGCCAGCGTTGTACTGAACTCCAACAGGCGTGTTGACACTGGCAATTGTAGATATGACTGCGTCCACCAAAATATCTGTGGTTACGACACTGGTAAGCGGTGCAAGTGCGTTATTACCAACTGTGTCGCGAATACTGCCGCCATTCATATCAATGCTGGAGCCAAGACTAATCCCATTAATGTCCAGCTGGCCGCTGGACACAGTGGCGCGAAAGCTCAAAGCGCTAGTGCCGGAACCGGATAAGTAACTTGCGTAAATGGTTCCGCCGGTCTCCAATACTATGGCGATTCTGGGGGTGCCTCCGCTGGTATCAACCAGTGCGGCTTCGGACAAATTCACGGTGAAGTCGAGATTTTGTCCGGCGACATAGGCATCGTTTTCCGGTAATCCCAGGGAAACAACGAAGGGGATATCGGTATCAATAAGGAAATTATTGGAATCTGTCGTTCCTGCACCGCTATTGCCTGCAAGATCCTGAATGCCGGTGTTATTGAGGGTAATTAGATTAGCGCTGTCAACAATGTTGCCATTGGGGGTTAATGTTGCTGTCCAGGTGATGCCGCCATCTGCCGATATTGGGGCACTCAAAGTTCCGTTGGCAACCGTTAAATCGGCATTCGTAAGACCTGTAACCGCCTCGCTAAAAGTGATAGTCACTAAGGATGTTTCACCAGAGTTTATCGCTGAATCCGCCACGACAATGCTCGCGGTGGGAGCAAGCGAATCTATGGAATAGTTATTGGAATCAGTTACGCCAGTGCCCGAATTACCAACAGCATCCATGATGCCTGTCTTATCAAGACTAATAAGGTTAGTGGTATCGGTGATGCTGGCGGTGGGTGTAAAAGTCGCCGTCCAAGTAAGGCCGCCATCACTAGAACTGACGGCACTCAAGGTGCCGTTGGCAATAGTGAGATCGGCATTGCTAAAACCACTAACTACTTCATTAAAAGTAATGGTGACTAGCGACGTTTCGCCCGCAGCCAAGGCTGCATCTGCAACCACAATAGTTGCCGTTGGGCGCAAGGTATCAATACTGTAGCTATTGGAATCAATGGTGCCCGCACCTGTGTTGCCACCCCCATCAATGACACCAGTGCTATCGAAAGTAACGACGTTGGTGGTATCAGAAATATCCGCATCAGGAGTGAAGACAGCGGTCCAGGTAATACCGCCATCGCTAGTAACTGCTGTACTTAAAGTACCATTGACAGCACTTAAATCCGCGTTATCAAAATTGGCAACGGCTTCCGACAAAGTAATGGTGACGAGTGAGGTTTGACCTATAGCCAGTGCAGACTCAGCGACCAGGATGGTAGCGGTAGGGCGTAAAGTATCGATGGTGAAATTAATGGAGCCTGTAGTACCTGTGCCGGTGTTGCCAGCAACATCGGTATAACCAGTATTGTTGATACCAATGACATTGGTAGCGTCTTCAAGATCTATAGTCGGAGTAAAGGTTGCTGTCCAGGTGACGCCGCCATCAGATGAACTCACTGCACTTAGGGTACCGTTTGATATCGTCAGATCAGTATTGGTAAAACCGCTCACTGCTTCAGAGAAAGTAAAGGTAACCGTTGCTGTTTCACCGGCGGCCAATGCATAGTCAGACAGCGCAATATCGACTACCGGGCCTAGTGTATCTATAGCGTAATTATTGGAATCGGTCGTACCTGCACCAGCGTTACCTGCCGCATCCTGCATACCTGAATTGGTTAGCGTGATGAGGTTGGTTGTATCGTTGATGCTGGTGGTTGGGGTGAAAGTCGCCGTCCAGGTAATACCTCCATCCGCTGAACTTACAGTGCTCAGCGTGCCATTGGCGATACTTAGGTCTGCATTGGTAAAGCCCGTCACTGCTTCATTAAAAGTAATAGTCACCAGTGAAGTTTCACCCTCGGCCAGCGCTGTATCCGCGACTACAATCGTCGCGCTTGGGCGCAGGGTATCTATGGCGAAATTGTTGGAATCGATTGGGCCTGCGCCTATATTTCCTGCTGCATCAATCACTCCAGTACTAGCAAAGGTGACGACATTGGTGGTATCAGTGATATCGACATTCGGTGTGAAGGTTGCTGTCCAGGTAATCCCTCCGTCAGCGGTTACTGCTGTACTTAAAGTGCCATTGGCAAGGCTCAAATCAGCGTTATCAAAGTTAGCAACGGCTTCTGACATAGTAATAGTGACGAGTGAGATTTCACCTGCGGCCAGCGCTGTGTCAGCAACAAGGATAGTAGCGCTGGGGCGTAAAGTGTCGATGGCATAATTGTTGGAGTCAGTTGTACCTGTGCCTGCATTGCCTGCGGCATCAATGACACCGGTATTATTTAAAGTAATCAGGTTGCTGGTGTCAGTGGTGCTCACTGTCGGAGTCAGTGTGGCCGTCCAGGTGACACCGCCGTCGCCAGTGATAAGGCCGCTCAGTACGCCTTGAGCAACCGTAAAGTCGTCAAGGGCGAGCCCACTTACCGCTTCATTGAAAGTGATGGTGACCAGTGAGGTTTCACCCGCCGCCAACGCGGTATCGGCCACTACAATTGCAGCTGTAGGACGCAAGGAATCAATCGCGTAATTGTTGGAGCCTGTTGTACCTGTTCCTGTATTGCCTGCAGCATCAAGGATGCCGGTATTATCCAAAGTAATCAGGTTGCTGGTGTCGGTGATGCTGGCAGTTGGTGTCAGCGTAGCCGTCCAGGTGACGCCGCCATCGCCGGTGATAAGGCCGCTCAGTACGCCTTGGGCAACCGTAAAGTCGCCAAGGGCGAGCCCGCTCACCGCTTCATTGAAAGTGATAGTGACTAGCGAAGTTTCTCCTAGGGCAAGTGCTGTGTCGGCCACGACAATGCTGGCGGTTGGGCGCAAGGTGTCAATGGCGTAGTTGTTCGAATCCGTCGTGCCTGTACCTGTGTTGCCTGCGGCATCTGCTACACCGGTGTTGTCCAGGGTGATCAGATTGCTGGTGTCGGCGATGCTGGCAGTTGGTGTCAACGTAGCCGTCCAAGTAACACCGCCGTCGCCGGTGATAAGGCCGCTCAGTACGCCTTGAGCAACC
>JAZKHP010000026.1:35633-57737 GCA_040385335.1 Pseudomonadota bacterium | reverse complement strand
CGCTTGGATGCAGGTAAATGATCGATACTATTCTTCATGTGGTCATATTTCTACTATCAAACCGGACTCAACGGCGATGTTAATCTTGTAAGGCCGGTATTGTCCATAAAAAGCAGGAGCCTGGCCGTCACATGGCTGCTTGGGCGGAGTTTCAGGTATTAAATTCATAATTTGAACCAACTCCATTATGCACATATTGGTCAGATACTGAGCACAGGGGAGACGAGCAAGTTGTGGTTTTTTAACGCAGTCGCTTGTTATGGCACATTGTCTTCAATATAGAGAAGAAACCGTTCTACCTCACCATTAATTATTTCAGTAATGCCTAAAAGGTATTCAAAATTTACATTTAATTTATTCTCAATTAGAGAAAGCCGACAATCTTCTTTAAGTACTAAATGTATTTCTTTTACCTTTTCGCTAGAAAGATACTCAATGTTACCGTTCGCATGAACTATAAAATTTCTAATTTTTGTAATTTTACTTAATGCATTCATAAAACTTTCGGAGAACTGAAAATCCAGCTTCAATATATGTTTTATATATTTATTATATTTCGCGGTGTTCGAATTATGCCCACCTAAATCTGAAAGTTTTATTGCATGATTATTTAGCTTTGTTAAAAACCCAATTAATTGGTCCACTGAACTTTCGTAGAATGAGTATAACGACACTATGTATGGAAGCTTTAGCATGTTAGGCAATTCGATTTCAGCTATTGACTGAATTTGAACTCTGTAGTGATCATCTACTTGTGCCAAACTCGAAAATTCAGAAGTTATAAAATTTTCGCCAATCGAGGTGACGCTTGATTCCAAATTTTTTAAGTAAGCATTAAACAGATACAGCTCAGCCCAGACTGCGAAGCCTGGATAAGTAAATGGCATTTCTAAAATTCTTTTTGAGTGCATAGTTGACCAAAAAATTACGAGGCTGTAGAAAACCTACAGCCAATTGTAGTTTAAAATAATTGTTCAAATGGCACCCATTTTCGGGCAGCTATTTGAATTCTAACTCACTTAATAAAATGAAATTGCTACTTTTAAAATAGGAACGCGTTATAACTAAAAATAAAATTACTTGATAGTTTTCTGCAGTTTCAACGCTTGAGATAACCGGCGCAGCTTACTGCGTCTGGCACCGCAGGTGCGCAGTTAATTGATTTGTTAGAAATGCCCCACCTGATACAATTTAGCTTTGGTTACTTTTGATAATTAATTTATTCGCCGAACGCCATTTCTGGCGACGATGGATCAATTTTCTCCAGACTGCCATCAATAAGCCCTGTAAAAAGCTCTGACATTTGATGCATTTGTTCAATGCTGATCGCAAAATGTATACCACTTTTAACAAAAACGTATTCTCCATTTTTTGACTTAAATGCTCGGCCATCGCCTTTTCTGATAACTTTTACTTTATTAGCCTTCATACGTGATCCATTTTTTGCCTAACGTTAAGCACAACGGCAGTTTGTAAGTTGTGCGCTGTGGAATATGATGCTTCAGCGACTTGTATGTTCAAATTTGATTGTTTTAGTTAAGGTGAAGCTCGTAACTTGTCTCACCAAGTTACCGGCCCTGCAGCCCGATGAGCGACAGATCTTTTAGATCGATAACAAGCGTGGGCGCAGGGCCGACCCGAATTTAACTCGAACAGTCGAATGAGTTTGGCCGCATTCCGCCTCGAGCTCGAATTTAGCAAGGTTGAGTCATTATGGCAAATCTTATCAAGAGTAGATCATCGGTTAACGTAGGCGTGGATGTTGGCAAATCATTTCTGGATGTCTGCATTCATGAAAAACAAATTCACTTTCAGGAAGAAAATAATCACAAGGGCATTCAAAATATTTTGAAACGCCTTGCACACTATCAGGTAGAACGATTGGTAGTAGAAGCCACAGGTCGCTACGAATTTGCATTAGCGGAAGCGGCTTATCTTAAAGAACTGCCTGTATGTATCATGAAACCCTTATCCATTCGTCGTTATGCCGGTGCGGTTGAGCAACTTGCAAAGACTGATAAAATTGATGCTGCCATCATTGCTGAATTTGCCGCGGTAATCAAACCAAAACCTACACCGCAAAAAAGTAAAAATTTAATATCTATCAAAGACTTGTTGGCAAGGCGTCGCCAGATGATGGAGATGCGAACCCAGGAACTGAACAGTCTGAAAATTATGGGGAAAAGTTTAGAGTCATCCTGTAAACGAATTATTAAAGTACTCGATAAAGAAATTGAGCGACTGGAAAAAACACTGAACACCTATGTTGAGGAAGAGTCCGAGTGGGCAGAAAAGCGGGAAATATTAATTAGCACACCAGGCGTAGGTAACACTCTAGTTTATACCTTGCTCGCCGATCTTCCTGAAATCGGAACACTCAACAACAAAGAAATTGGTTCATTGGTTGGCGTAGCACCGATGAATCGCGACAGCGGTTCGTTGCGCGGCAAACGGAAAATTCAAGGCGGCAGAGCCAGCGTAAGAGCGATGCTCTATATGGCAACGTTGAGTGCAACGCAATGTAACCCTGTTATCAAATGCTTTTACAAAAAACTAGTAGAGCAAGGTAAGCACAAAAAAGTGGCGATAGTTGCCTGTATGCGTAAATTTATTACGATTTTGAACGCGATGGTGAGAGATAAAAAGGAGTGGTGCCATGCATAAAATTTAAATGTTGACACCACAGTCGCTTGTTATATCCGACGTTAGATTTCATTTTCTAAGAAGTAATTTGGTGGCTCTTTAGGGCCTGCCAAATATATAGCGCTTGGTATTACTCGTTCTAGCTCGGCTTTTTCTTGCTCTGTGAATTCACTTAAGAAATAGCTAACCTGACATAAATAATCAAACGCAATAATTTTGTACGCACCATAAACTGGCTTCGTGTCAAAAGCAGGAAAATGCTTGAAAGCAAAACTTATTAGACCAGGTATTCTTTCATAATTGTGACTAATAAAAAGAGCTACAATTTGATTTATTACACACACAGGAACAAACCCAATATTTGGTGGCATATAGGTTTGACTTGGCAACAGGCCAGCGGAGTTAAGCTGTCGGTGAAATATTTTAATGACAGACCTAGCTTTCTTTGCACCTTCAACGTTCATTTCTTTTCTCATATTTGGTATAACAGTTTATTAAACAGTGCAGACTATATATCCCACAGGTTTTATTTCCTACTATTTTGATGTGCACGCCGTATATTTCCAGACTTTTCATTAGAGCCAACCAATTTTTTCCATAATAATCAATCTATTACCTTCGCTCCAAAATAATTACGTAGATATACAGTTCAGACAGTGCAAAATAATTGCCTTTTTTTGCAGCCATCAATATAATTCAAAATACTGGCTATGCAAACAGGAAGCAATTATGGAAGATGTTAAAGCTCCGCTCCCCACCACCCCCATTAAGTTTATGGATCAATTCCGTGCGTTTATTCGTCTTGATGGAAAAAGTTACGCAACTGAAAATACTTATGTGTATTGGGTGCGGCAATTTATTCTGTACCACCAGAAACAACACCCAAAGGATTTGGATAAGACAGCTATCGAAGCTTATCTATCACATCTATCGCTAAGCTGTGATGCCTCACCAAACACACAAAAAACCGCGCTAAATGCCTTAATGTTTTTATACAATCGTTTTTTGAATAAACCCATTGAACAATTAAATTTTAAATACGCAAAAAAACCGGTACGCACCCCCACGGTATTCACTCACGAAGAGGCTATGAGTGTTATTAATGCCATGGCGATGCCTTATAAATTGATGGCGCAATTAATGTACGGCAGTGGGCTTCGCATTTCAGAGGTGCTGCGTTTGCGCGTAAAGGATGTAGATTTTGCGATGGGTTATATTGTGGTACGCGATGGTAAAGGTTATAAAGATCGCACAACTTTGCTGCCGAAAAGTGTTATTACAGACTTGCAAAAACAAGTTGAAGTGGTTGAAAAATTATTGGCTTTTGATAAAGCCAGTGGCATTGGCGGTGTATACCTGCCACATTTATTGGAGAAAAAATATCCCGCTGCAAGTAGCTCTCTAGGTTGGCAGTTTTTGTTTCCGAGTGCAGACGTAAGTAAGGATCCGCGTGCTGATGTTGTACGCAGACACCATATTTACTCAACAACTTTACAAACGCATGTAAAACAGTCAATAAAAAAATCGCACATCCACAAACAAGCTAGCTGCCACACCTTTCGTCATTCGTTTGCAACGCGCTTACTGCAAGCAAAATACGATTTAAAACAAATTCAAACATTAATGGGCCATACGGATATTCGCACTACGGAAATTTATTTGCATGTACTGGACGATCTGGGCGATAAGGTTAAAAGTCCTTTAGACTCTTAAAGATGAAAGTGTAAAAGTAGCAACTATTAGTATGACGCACCATCAATTTCCTTTATAAAGACTTGCTTGTATAAGTCAGTTTCAACCATTCTAAAATTAACGGCCACAATAGCTTCAGGGCAAAGTTCTGTTGTAGTGTAATGCGTTATGCAACCACAATTTTCACAGCGATGAAATTCAACCTCGCGATCACCCCAAATGTAGCTAGAAATACTAAACCCGTTTGAATTAATTGATACTGCTTCTGGAGGATAATAACCCCACAATGCCTCGTACCTTCTACAAATAGAACAATTACAATGACCGAGATATTCTGGTAACTCAGCAACGCTAATTTCAATTCGACCACAGTGACACTTAGCTTGGATACTCATAAATACACCATAACGATAATTATCACACAGCTACAATTTTAAAGCGGTTCAGTGCAATCGCTAGTGCGCGATTGTTCGCCACACACTTATTGCTCTTGCTGCGAAAATACCACTAAACGTTCCGTAAATTAAACTGCATACAATGATGAAGATAGAATTTTCTACTATCGATGGCTGCAATGCGTTTAATACACCAACAAGGTATTTGGTAAAGAATATTGCCATCATTAGCCCAAAAGGTACCCAGCTTCCGGTAATGTGGAATCTTTCAGTTTCGGAATTGAAATGAACGTCTTTTACCGGAAAATACTTTGCTCCCAAAAAAGCGGCGCCGGCAAGTGCAAGAAACCACAACCCAATAGCAATTAACGATAAACCAAAACTGGAAGACACCCCAAAATACGACAAGAGGGTCATACCGATTGGAAGCGGTAAAATTAAGAATTTTTTTACAGTTCGATCTTTGGATTGCTGAATGCCTAAAACAACTAAAACTATCAATAAACCAAATACCCATTTTGGAGTGTGTGTCACTATTTCGAGCATTATATTGTCAAGTTCCTATGTGAATTGCTGCGCGCCGCTTAAGATACACGCACGACCTTAATGGAGGCAAACATTTTGCTTTCTACAAAATACCCGCCTCTGCAAAACTGAATGTATTATTTTTTGCCACAACAATATGATCTACAACGCGCACGTCAATAAGTTGGAGCGCATTTTTCAATCGTTGGGTGATTAACTCGTCGGCATAGCTTGGAGTTGCCAAGCCTGACGGATGGTTGTGCGCAAAAATAACGGCGGCCGCATTAACCATCAAAGCTGACTTCACCACTTCTCGCGCATGAACGTTAGCACCATCGATGGTGCCCTGGAATAACTCGGCGGCTTCAATCAGGCAGTGTTGTGCATCCAGAAACAGCACCATAAACACTTCGCGCTCCTTATCGAGCAAAACCAAGTTCAGGTAAAACCGCGCTTGTTCGCTTGCGGCGCTGGACGATGATATGCAGGCTCCAGTGGCTTTCAGTTTTGTAAGCAGTAAAGCGGCGGCTTTTTGGAGAAGCCGAACTTCTTTTGCTGCGTACCCTTTAACTGGTACGAAATCATTGAGGCGACGAAGTGGAGCCGCTGAAGATGGAGACTGGTGAATAGTTTTCACAGAACGTCCTTATTTGATACTCATACCTGCTCATTTAAACGTTTTTCGGAGGCGCCGTGGCAACGCATTTTGAGCGATGCTGAAGCAATGAGATTAGTTTCATAAACAAACATTGTTTAAATTCCGTTGGCATATTCGCTTTGTCTTATTTTATTTAATAGACTGCTCGCGCTATGCGCTAGAATTAGCGCGGCGCAAGAGGGAGCCATAACGACTAGACTCCATGCGCATTATACACATCAAATCCGAAATGGATAGAGTTAATTTAGATATATTCGATATGATTAAATTTAGGGTTATTACTGTTATAAACGAATCGGGAATGAAATTGCCCCAACTAGAGGAGTTAACGGGCATCAGCCGTTACACTTGGAGCAATTTGAAAAACCCGGCAAAAAACAGAGAAATTAAAGAAGAAGAAATAACGGCGATAGGAAATGCTTTTCCTGAGTATCGGTGGTGGATATTTACGGGTGAAGAAATGCCAGAAGTAGGGCAAATTAGTCCAATGACAAAGAACGCCAAGCAATCTTAAGTAAGCATTAATTTACTCTGAGCCTAACTATTCAAATATTTAGCTTAGCGGCGTGCAAAAAGAAGGGTCATGTCTTTGTGTATGCAGGAAGAAATATTTTTACTGACTACTTTTAAAATTTATTTTCAAATCGTCTCAAGACGCCTCAATTATTTTCCAGGATTGCGACCGAGCAATTTTTAAAAAATTTGTCGGGCCACATGCACTAGATGCTACAGGTTTATCGACGAGCTCTAAAAAATTCATGTCTGAAAAATCATCGCCATAACCATAAGTAGGCTCTGCGTTACCACGCAGCGACAAATACCGCTTTATTGCCTCCGCTTTACCTTTTCCTATCATTGGCAAAGCAGTTAACTGACCGCTGTATTTACCATCAATAATTTCCAGCGGGGCGCACAGCAGGTCGCTGACTTCTAAATAATCAGCTATTGGCTTAACAACCTCATAAAACGAGTCCGTAACAATGACTATTTCAGCACCTAAATTTTTGTGCTCTTTCAACTTAGCCACCACGTCATCAAAGAAAAAGTTGGTGTGGCGCTTCTCTTCAAACCAGGCGCTTGCACTAGTGGCTAACTCTGACACATCTAAACCACCAAAATTTTTTTGATAAAACCATTGGTTTACTACATCCGTGGCAACACCCACACTTATCAAGTGCTGCATCGCATACTCAATCAACTGCCAACTTAAACGTGTCTTCAATGTTGGGTTTGTATCAATGTAATATTCAAAAAAAGACAGCAAGCTTTTCGTTTTTATAAGCGTCCCATCCAAATCAAAAAATGCTACTGACATAAGATTTTCTCCATGAAATTTAAGATAATTTGTCGCTTACTGATCTGATCCTTTTATCAAACTTAACGATGATTTCTGTCGGCACAGGGAAAGCATAACCGAGATACTCGGTGTTGAATCTCTCAAGCTCATATACCCACGAAATTTCTTCTTCACCAGCAAGCTCTAATCCCAATACGCAAATAACCCCTTGCCCAGCGACTTCCTTGTCTGGTGACGTCCTTGCTTGGTAACTTCCTTGCCTGCCGGCTTCCTTGCCTAGCGGTTTCCATTAACAGCATTGCTCCTATATGCGATCCGGTTACAGGATCAGAATACCTATTTGAACTATCCGGGATATTTGCTTGATCGACTTTATTGACGACTATAGAATTTTTTATCTTCCCGGAATCCAGCAGGGCTTTATTAGTACTAACTCGTGCCATTTGAACACCTATAATTATTTCGTACCGTGTCACATAGTTCCAACACCTGCATACCTAGGTAAAACGTGCCTTAAAAGATTACAGACTTCCATGCGATTGTTACGCCGAAGATTTTAAATATGGTATAACGTGCACCGCAGCGTCAGAAACCATTGCCTCTATTTACTTCGCTACTAATTCCAGTGCTTTATTTTTAATTTTATAAAACTCAATACTAGGCTTGTATTCAAACCGTGGCTATGGTGGAATTTAGCTATTGATTCTCAGTCAGAGATGTGCTAAAAAAATTTATCGCGCAGAGCGAGCCACTTATAACGGTCAAATAATTCGTTTGGAATATAATTTATAGGATTGTCGCTTAAATTAAAAAATCTGCAGCCAGTTAAGATTTTTATAAAACTAAAATATAAAACTAAAAAATTATTGACGCATTATTTTGCACACTAGTTTATTGCTAAGTTTGATTGACCTTCAATATTTATAAATTCAATGACAACCGCTCGAGGCATCAGGTGAATAACACCGCTTTTAATAGGCTTAGATCTTGCGAGGTTCGCACATACGCTGGCGGAAAAGACGCACATAATTTACGTGGCGGAATATGTAGTGGTAGCGACATTATCCATAACCTACTTTCCGCAACCAGTGTTCAAGCTGTTCATGCGCAATGTCTTTTAATCTGTGAGAATTACGGATTCGATTTCTTTAGTATCATAGAGTATGTCGTCAGACCAACTCTCCCTCCCTTGTTGTACCGAATGTTGCAACATGTCGACAGCTTCGCAGCTCATTACGAAAAGCACGGGTTAATTTTTGATGATCCTGGCATTCAAATCGCGACGCGGCTTATTCACCCTTATGTAATATCCCATGATGTCCTTGGATTTGAATTTACTTCAAACCAAATGAACGTGATTAATACTTCTGTTGACTTCGGTTTGCGGCAGGTTTTTAACGCTCCATTTCACGACCACCTTGGCGGTTGCGGCTTGGTGAGATTTGTGCATAAGGAGGGCGGTAGAACATCAACTAAAGAACGAGCCAATCTATTTGCTATTCATTCGGAATTATTTTTATTGTCGAGCTATGTTCACTCTGCATTGACCCAATTGTTAAGAACTGGAGAAAGTGCGGTGCTCAGTGAACGCGAAAAAGAAGTGCTTAAGTGGATAGCAGTCGGTGCTAACACCGCGCGGATCGGTGATTTTATGATGATTTCAGAAAATACCGTGTGCAATCATCTCAAGAATATTAGAGTAAAACTCGGTGTAAAAAATACTGCACATGCTGTGGCCAAAGCACTCGTGGAAAGAATGATTACAATTTAATTACTTTCTAGCCCCTTAAGCGATCTATGACAATATCTTTCTTAAAGGCTGGTATATGCATGGCCAACTGATAGATGAGCGCAATTGTCGATTTAGAAAATATTTCATCACTTAAAAAGATCCAACTGAAAAAACTCACTATCTTCCCGCAAATCAATAAACCTTACACCAACACCTAACAGCCGTACTGCTAAATTAGTACGCGCATGAGCTTCTTTACACAGCTCTTGCAATTCAGCCAACGCCACAGATGAAGCGCTGCGCTCGATAGTCGTTGTGGTAAAATTTGAAAATTTTATTTTTACGAATAATTTAATCACTCTGTAATCATCATCAACGCGGCGCAATCGTGATACAAGTTGTTGCGAGAGTAAAGGCAGTTCGTTTAGGCATTGCTGAACACTTTTTAAATCCTGTGAAAAGGTATTTTCAACACTGAGGGATTTTCGTCTTCTATTGACGGTGACTTCTCTGGTATCGATTCCTTTACTTAAATGGTATAAACGCGAACCCATTTGCCCAAAGTGTTGTGATAATTCAAAAATAGAAAACTTCTGGATATCTTCACAAGTAAAAATATTTAATGCAGCAAGCTTTGCTGTCATGGCTTTGCCTACACCGTAAATTTTTTTAACCGGTAACCGGGTAATAAACGCATCTACGTCTGCAGGGGGTATTACAAATTGGCCGTCAGGTTTATTCCAGTCGCTGGCAACTTTGGCTAAAAATTTATTCGGTGCAATACCTGCTGATACGGTAATCCCTATTTCGGTTTTTATTCGCTGGCGAATTTCTTTGGCGATGAGTGTTGCGCTGCCGTGATGTAATTCTGATTCGCTTACATCCAGAAAGGCTTCATCTAATGAGAGGGGTTCAACCAGTTCGGTGTAGTCGTAAAAGATCGCGCGCATTTGTTGCGATACTTCTTTGTAAACGTCCATGCGATGGGGCAAGAGGATGATGTCCGGACACAAGCGCTTGGCGGTGCTGGATGGCATGGCAGAATGTACGCCGAATTTTCTCGCTTCGTAATTACAGGTAGAAATAACACCGCGATGATCAGAGCTGCCGCCCACCGCAATGGGGCGGTTGCGCAGTGAAGGGTCATCACGCATTTCTACCGCTGCGTAAAAACAGTCTGCATCACAATGAATAATTTTACGCATTGGGTTCATGGCAGTAAGTCATCAGATATCAATAATCAGGTTAACGCCGCTGCTGGCCATGGGTTATTCCAAAAACCGGGAGCGGCCCGCCCATTACAAATGTAAATATTCTAAGTTTGCTTGACGGCTTTTAGGCTGGCTGCAGTATACTGTATTTAAACACAGTAGTTGCATATTATTATGAACTCCACGCCCACCGATACTTCTGATACTCGCCTTGAGCAGTTGCTCAAGCGCAGCGATATCTGGCGTGGTAACTCCAGAGCCTTGGTACCGCAGCCGACTTTGGATACTGGTTACACCGAGCTAAACGCATCACTGCTAAATGGCGGGTGGCCAACACGCAGCCTGGTTGAGGTTTGTCAGAGAGGGCTGCAACAACAGGAATGGCTGTTGTTTTCTCCGGTACTGAAAGCTGTTAAGGGCTATATCGTTTTACTGAACCCCCCTGCTCTGCCTTTTTGCCAAGCACTTATTCAGGCCGATATAGATCTTGAGCGGGTCATTATCGTAGAGGTTGCGAATAAAGCCGACTTTCTGGCGAGCTTTGTGGAGCTGGCTCGCAGTGAATCCTGCGAAGCTTTGCTCGCCTGGCAACAGCATCAAGCACTGAGCTATACCGAATTACGCAAATGTCTATTGGCCAGCAATGAAGGCAGTGGTTTGTGCGCCCTGCTTCGCCCTGAGAGTGCCCAACAACAAAGTTCGCCAGCCAGCTTACGGTTATCGACAGAGATCACAGCCACGGCGGTGCAGGTAAATATTTTTAAACAGAAAGGAATCTTGCAACAACATAAGTCAGCGCCCATTGCACTACCCTTACCCACGGCCTGGAAAGGTCTGCTGCCCTATCACCTATTGGATCAAGCAATACCTGGCCATTCCGATGCCGCAGGCAAGCGCAAAAAATTAGCCAGCATCTCTTCCATTAAGCGAGGCAAGTGATGAACTCTGCCCGACATTATTATCGCCCCGGTTCACGGCTGTGGTTGGCACTGCGGTTTAGTCATCTTCCCTTAGAAGTATGCCAGCTTGAAGATGCGGCAAATAAACCGATTGTGATTATTGAAAAACAGCGGGTTATTTACCTGAATAAATGCGCTTATGCGGCTGGCGTGAGATACGGTGTTGATATCACCACGGCGCAGTTATTAAGCCAGTGCGAAACCCATCCTCGGGATAAGCAAAAAGAAGTAACCGCGCTTAACGAATTGTCCGCACAGCTTTATCAATTTACGCCTTATATCGAAACCTATATTTGCCAGCATGTGCCGCAATCAGGATTGCTTTTGGAGATATCCACTTGCCTGAAATTATTTTCCGGCGTGCGTGCGCTGGTTGCACAGATTGTGCATTATTTACAATCCACCGCTTACACTTGTGAATATGGATTTGCGCATAGCGCCAAGGGTGCCTGGTTATTATCGTTTCAACCAACGGAAATTACTGGCGATGAGACCAAAGAAATATTTTGTGAGCGTTTAAAAAATTTACCGATTCAATTGTTGCATGATTTTCCAGCAGTGATTGATGCGCTGAAAAAAACCGGTTTTGCAACACTAGGGGATATTACTCGCCAGATTGAAGCGCAAAAAATTAGCAGCATTAAAAAACGCTTTGGAGTCGCATTTACACAAACCATTTGTGATATTTTTGCCATAGAGCAGGATCTTCAACAGCGTTCCCTCTTTGATAAACCTTTAACGGTTTATCAACCGCTAGAAGTTTTTTCTGAAAATATTCAGTTCGATTACCCCATTAGCCAAAGCGACCAGCTGCATTACCCTATTGAACATTTACTCCAAAACCTAAGCCAGTATTTACGCAAGCGACAATTCGCTTGTCAGCATATTGAGTGGCAGTTTTCTGATATTTATCACAATCAATTTTTATTGCCCGTGCATAGCGATAGTGAAGAAAGCCATTGGCAATTACTTTACGATTTAACATTAATTCAATTGGATAATCGTGAACTTCCGTTTGCAGTAGATTCCCTCACATTAACCTGTCGCGATGCCAGCCTGGTGCAACATCAAAGTCAAACACTCGCGTTTGATCACAGCCGCAAATCCCGCTCCGGTGCGCGCAGCTTTGCCATCACCATGGCAAAATTAAAAGCGCGTTTGGGTGATGCCGCGATTTATAAATTAAGTTATCGCGATGCGTTGCTACCGGAAACCAGTCAGGCGACCATAGCCTTGCATGAAGCAGCCAACCAACAATTGCCAGACATCCATAAAAAAGCGTTACGCCCAACCTGGTTACTGCCAGCGCCAGCAATCATTGAAGAGCGCAAGCAGGGTTTATATTGGCGCGGGCCATTAACCTTAGTGGTGGGCCCGGAACGCATCCGCAGCAGCTGGTGGGAAACGCCAAGCGCACGGGATTATTTTATTGCACAACGCCATGACCATGTGCGGCTCTGGGTATTTCTAGATCTGCATATCAAAACCTGGCATGTTCATGGGATTTTTGGATAAGCCCATGCGCTACGCTCATTTAAATACGACAACGAATTTTACTTTCCTTACCGGGGCATCGCACCCGCCGGAATATATTTATCGTGCGGCAGAGCTTGAATATGATGCGATTGCCATCACCGATGAATGCTCATTAGCAGGTATTGTGAAAGCATTTGTCGCCGCCAAAAAATTAAAATTTAAATTGCTGGTGGGCAGTCGTTTTACATTGAGTAATGGTATGCAATTGATTGCGATTGCACCCACGCGCGCGGCTTATGCAGAGTTATCCGGTTTTATTACGCTAGCGCGACGCCGTGCCAGCAAAGGTAAATATGAAGCACACTTTGAGGATCTGCGTTTCAGATTGCAAACCTGTTTAATTATTTGGGTTGGGCAAATCGGTAGCGATATTGTTGACCCTGAAAAAATTATCAATCAACTTTACAGCGCATTTAAGCAACGTTTATGGATAGGTATTAATCATCAGCTGCAGGGCGGTGAGCAGGAAGAGTTTGCACGCTGGTTAGCATTGGGCCAACAAAAAAATATTCCGTTGGTTGCTTGCGGTGAAGCGCTGATGCATGAAAAAAATCGCAAGCCTTTGCAAGATGTTGTATCGGCCATTCGTGAAAATATGACCTTGCCGGAAATGGGCACTCGCCTGCACATTAACGGTGAGGCTTATCTTAAATCAGTGACTCAATTGCAAAAACTTTACCCTGAATCACTGCTGGAACAAACCTGTGTTATCGCCGACTTGTGTACATTTTCAATGGGTGAGTTGTGTTATCAATATCCCCAAGAACTGGTACCCGAATCGCTTACACCGATTATGCATTTGCGCAATCTGGTGAATGAAGGCAAGCAACGACGCTGGCCTGGGGGAATACCCGCTTTCGCAGAAACCATTCTGCAAAAAGAATTAAGTTTGATTGAAGAGCTGAGTTACGAATATTATTTTTTAACCGTGCATGACATTGTGCAGTTTGCTCGCCAGCAACATATTTTATGTCAAGGGCGTGGCTCTGCCGCTAACTCGGTGGTGTGCTATTGCTTGTTTGTTACTGAAATTGCACCGGGTCAAATTAACGTATTGTTTGAACGATTTATTTCCAAAGAGCGCGATGAGCCGCCGGATATTGATGTGGATTTTGAGCATTCACGGCGCGAAGAAGTTATTCAATATATCTATGCAAAATATGGCCGCGAGCGAGCTGCCATTACGGCTACGGTGATTACTTATCGCATGCGCAGTGCAGTGCGCGATGTGGGCAAAGCCTTGGGGATGGAACAAACTCTGGTAGATCATTTAGCGAAATCGCTGGCGTGGTGGGATAAATCCGGCGATTTACATCAGCGTATTACAGCGGCAGGATTAAAAATTCAACAAAAACTCTTGCAGCAATTTTTTATTCTGGTGGAACAAATTCGCGGTTTCCCCCGGCATCTATCGCAACACGTTGGTGGTTTTGTTATTTCGCAGGATAAGGTCAGTGATTTGGTGCCGATTGAAAATGCATCCATGCCGGATCGCACGTTGATTCAATGGGATAAACAAGATATTGAATCCATGCGCTTACTAAAAGTCGATGTGTTGTCATTAGGCATGCTGACTATGCTGCGCAAAAGCCTGGATTATATTCATCGTTATGATGCAACCATTAAAACACTGGCCGATATTCCCCGCGAAGATAAAGCAACTTATGAAATGTTGTGTGCAGGCGATAGCGTGGGTACCTTTCAGGTTGAGTCCCGTGCACAAATGGCTATGCTACCGCGTTTGCAGCCGCGTTGTTTTTACGATCTGGTTATTCAAATTGCGATTGTGCGGCCCGGCCCGATTCAGGGTGGTATGGTACATCCGTATCTGCGGCGAAGGAATGGTCTTGAAGCAATCACTTATCCCAGCCCAGCCATAGAAGAAATTTTAAAATACACCTTTGGCATTCCCATATTTCAAGAGCAAGTGATTCGCCTGGCAATGGTTGCAGCGGGTTTTACCGGTGGTGAAGCGGATCAATTAAGGCGAGCCATGGCGAGTTGGGGCAAGGACAGCACCTTGATGCATTTTGAAGAAAAATTTATTAATGGCATGTTGAGCGGTGGTTATGAATTGGATTTTGCCCAGCGTTTATTTGAACAGGTGAAAGGCTTTGGTGGTTACGGTTTTCCTGAATCCCACTCGGCAAGTTTTGCGCTTTTATGTTATGCATCGTCATGGATAAAATGTCATCATCCCGCGGCTTTTTATTGTGCGTTATTAAATAGTCTTCCCATGGGATTTTATTCGGCATCACAATTAATTCAGGATGCGCGGCGGCATCGTATTAAAATATTACCTATCGATATTAATTGCAGTGATTACGAACATACGCTTAAAGAAATCGATCATGGGGAAGCTATTAAGGATAATAAAACCATCGCGAAAAATAGTTCAAATAATATTTCAAATAATAATCTCGCCATTCGTCTTGGCTTTTGTTTAGTGAGCTCATTGGATAATAATAAAGCCCAGGCAATTGTCGGCTGGCGAAATAATATTTCTTTTACCTCGGTGCAAGATTTGGCTCGCCGCTCTTCATTAACCGCCATTGATTTGCAATGCCTTGCCTCCGCCGATGTGCTGCGTTCGCTCAGTGGTGATCGCCATCAAGCGCGCTGGACAGCGGCAGCAATTGAGCCTTTTTTTGAACTTCTGGAACACGCCGAACCATTACAACGCGATGACTTATTTACTCCACCCCCAACGCAGAAACAGGATGTGATGAATGATTACGCTACAACAGGATTAAGCCTGCGCCCACATCCCATGACATTATTGCGCAATGAAAAACCTTTTAATAACTGCACCAAACAAAGCGATTTAAAAAATTTACGCCACGGCGGATTTGTTCAGGTAGCGGGACTGGTGACAGGTCGGCAGCGCCCGGGCACGGCAAGCGGTGCACTTTTTTTAACGCTGGAAGATGAAACCGGCAATATGAATGTCATTATCTGGAAAGGTACGCAAGAAACCTTTCGCAAGGTTTTACTCACATCAACATTGCTATTGATTAAAGGTACTGTGGAAGTGAATACGGATAATGTCTCACATCCCGTAGTGCATATTATTGCAGGGCAACTGCATGATTTTTCTGCGCGGCTTGAAGAATTATCGTTGAAATCAAGGGATTTTCATTAAATAAATTACTTCACATTTTTAAAAACCGATAGAAATTTTGGTAAGTTTAAGGGTCAATATTTAGCTCAGACCCTAGGTTTCGGGTAAGCTTGCGCACCCCAACACGACCATACATCCGCACCAACCATAAAACAAAAAGTGTGACAGCTTTAAATATTTTTTTAATTTAACAATGTTCTGTTAATCAGTCTGATGTGTTGGGGTGCGCAAGCTTAACCAAACGTGGCCCGTCCCAACCTACAGTTATTTTTAAAAACTTAATTTTATTTAATAAACTCTTCAAGCAAAGTCATTTTTATGACAATGATTACATATCAATAAAAACTGAATTCAAATTCTTACCGTATCTCAGCGACTTACTTAGCGGATCCCGAATAGGAAAGAGTGTGTTCGCGTACAGAGACTCACAGTCATGAGGTATAAGCTCGCTTTTTAACTCATTAACAGCGTGGAATAAACAATGAATAATCAACATACAATAAAACAAGAAGTGGGCGTGTGGATCGATCACAAAGAAGCATTTGTGCTGTTTAATCATGAGCAAACCGATGCTGCGAAATCCTCAGCTGCCGCTAAAGAGAAACATGTACGCTATTCTGAACATGCGACTGAGGGCGAAAGTCCATCAGAAGACCAACGCGAGAGACGGCATGAAAATCGTCTTAATCAATATTACGATGACGTTATACCCCACCTTAAAGACGCAACGTCTATTTTGATTTTTGGCCCCGGAGAGGCTAAAGGCGAATTTAAAAAACGTCTTGAGAGCAAGGGCCTTGGTGATCGTATCGTGGGCTGTGAAACTGTCGACAATTTAACCAACAATCAAATGGTTGCAAAAGTTAAATCTTATTTTAATAAATAATTAATAGTACAAGATGGAAAATTTGCTCTCGTCTCGACAGATTCTGACATTTCACTTGCAGGAAGAGAGTTATCTGTTTTTAAATAGCGCTACTCGCTTTTAACTAGAGGTATCTCTATTTAAAAGCGTCCTGTTTTTTTAAACATTCGGTTTTTTAAAGCGTTTTGTTTTAAAAAAACACTCTTTTAAAAAAGTGTGACTGTTTTTAAAATATTGACTTTGAATCAAAACTACCTATATAACACACCACGCTAACTCTGTTGCGTGAGCGCGGTTAGAGTAAAGACTTACCAACCCGCGTCTAGGTACTTGAGCGCATTCAGCTATACATTTTATCAAGCTCATCGAGACACGCGAATGACAACCCACCCCAACCTAAGCTCTTTTATTGTGGAGGCAGAACGCTTCGGCCTGTTTGTCGCAGGGGTGACAGATTACGCCATTTATATGTTGTCTCCTCAAGGGATTATCAGCAGCTGGAACGCAGGAGCCGAGCGCTTCAAAGGCTACACCGCCGATGAAATTATTGGCCACCATTTTTCACGGTTTTACACCGCGGAAGATAAAGCCAATGGACTTCCTGCCAGAGCGCTGCAAACCGCCATAGATAAGGGCAAGTTTGAAGACGAGGGCCTGCGTGTTCGCAAAGATGGCTCGCGCTTTTGGGCTTCGGTGGTCATTGACCCTATTTACGACACTACGGGTGAGTTGGTTGGGTTTACCAAAATTACCCGTGACGTTACCGAGCGGAGGCTAGCGAACGACTTATTAAAAACGAGTGAAGAACAATTTCGCTTGCTGGTACAGGGCGTTACTGATTATGCGATATACATGTTGTCGGTGGACGGTTATGTCACTAACTGGAATTCAGGTGCGCAACGCATTAAGGGGTATGTGGCCGACGAAGTTGTAGGTACCCATTTCTCGCGATTTTATACGGAACAGGATCGCATTGCGGGCTTCCCTGCTAAAGCGCTGCGGGCTGCAGCAGCCAAGGGTGGGTTTGAAAGTGAAGGCTGGCGCATCCGCAAGGATGGCACTCATTTCTGGGCTCACGTGGTTATCGACCCCATTAAAAATGAAGCAGGCGAGCTAATTGGCTTCGCCAAGGTCACCCGCGATGTAACAGAACGCCGCGAGACAGCGGCGCTGCTTGAAAAAACCAAAGAGTCATTATTCCAATCACAAAAAATGGAAGCATTGGGCAAGCTTACCGGCGGCATATCCCATGATTTTAATAATCTCCTCAGTGTGATTGCCAACGGCGTAGCCTTATTGCGCATGTCGGCAAACAATAATGCAATAGATCTGAAAACGCTGGATAGCATGGAGCGAGCTGCGTCTCGCGGAGCAATTCTCACCCAACAACTGTTGAGTTTTGCCAAACAACAACCGCTCAAACAAGAAAAACAGGATTTAAATCGGGTGATAACCTCATTTGATTCAGTGCTGCGGCGCGCCTTAAAAAGTTCGGTGGAGTTTGAACTCAAACTCGCACCCTTATTACCTGCAATCTTGATCGATGCAACTCAGATAGAAGTAGCCATTCTCAATCTAGTGGTTAATTCAGGCGATGCAATTGTCGACAGCGGCACAGTCACCTTGCAAACACGTTTGGTTGAGCTCGCCAGCAATCAAGTCAGCGAGCTGCCCTCCGGACGGTATATCGAACTGAGTGTTTCTGACACTGGCGAAGGCATTCCGCCGCATATCATAGATCGCGTCATGGAGCCATTTTTTACCACCAAGCCTCCTGGCAAAGGAACCGGCCTTGGCTTAAGTCAGGTTTACGGTTTAATGCAACAGTCCCATGGTGCAATCAAAATTTCTTCCACCCTGGGGACTGGTACCGAGGTACTTCTGTATTTACCCGCGCTGGATTTTGCTGAAACACCATCCATATCTGTGCACAAAAATAATAAAGCGCTGGTAGTTGATGATCAGCCCGACGTGCTTGATATGGCCGCCGAACTTTTTCGCACACTGGGGTACGACGTCTTCGCCGCTAATAATGGCCGTGACGCTCTCGATGTGCTGCAGCGCAATCCGGATATTAAATTATTGTTTAGCGATGTTGTTATGCCGGGCATGAGCGGAATAGACCTTAGCCGCAGCGCGCTGCAACTCATTCCCGATTTAAAAATTATTTTGGCCACTGGCTACGCACCGCAGATGGCCAATGGCGGAAACGATGAGGCTGGCAATGAATTTACAGTCATTACCAAGCCTTACAAAATTGCAGATATTGTTCAGCACCTCAGAAGTTGATATGCCTTGTGGAAAAATTCGCGCGCTATTTAAAAATCGTTCTATGTAAAAATCGCGCGATGCTAAAAACAATAATTAAACTATACATCCCTGAAGTTGATTCATTTCCAATTGTGAAGCCTCGTTACCATAGCGATTATTGATCGCCCGTAGGTAGACGGTTATGTTCCTATCGTGAAAGATGCACAGCCCTGTGAAAATTCAGCAGCATCGACCACACCAACGAAAAGGTAAAACTAATGAGTGAACTTGACGTCATCGAGCGCAATGAAACCGAAGCCAAAATTCGCAATGCGGACTTCGAACATATTGAATTTCGCGGGTATCTCCGCAACGGTAAACTGATTGCAGAGGGTGTTCTTTCCGATCAACATGCAATTGACGCTATCCCCGTTGGAATTTACGTCATTGAAAAAGATGGGACTCTCGTGTCGTGCAACAAAACCGCCATCGCTGCCTGGGGACGCGCACCGACACTCGGCGGCGCAGAACGGTATTGCGGCGCACATATCCTGCGCTACCCATCAGGCGAGGTAATGCCACATGCATCAGCACCGCCATCGGTAGTCATCAATAACGGAGGCACAGTGCGCAATGCCGACGTTATTTGCGAACAGCCTAACGGCAACCGCCTGCTTGCACTGGTGAACGTCTTTCCGATTCGCAATGAGCAGGACGAAGTCGTTGGTGCGGTCAACGTTTTTCGGCACAATACAGCCAAAACTGTGCCCGGCCTGACCGTGTAATCCACAAGTATAGGGACCATCAAAATTTTTTGATTCTTTTTGGTCGTTCACATGCTGGTGATTCACAACAAAAAACCCCTGGCGCAAGGCCGGGGGTTTTATTATTTAGCTGCGATTTTTTATTGTCGATTCTTGTTGTTAGCCACAATGAAAATTTTCAATTACTTCTATTTTAAACTTGAATAAACGCTTACTGACCGGAGAGTAGAAACAAAACAATATCTCCCGAAGATGTATCGTGAAGTGTATTAACACTTAGTCATATTGCTCAACTTCCTTTTCACGTTGAATTTTTTTGTAAATTTCTTCGCGATGCACTTCAATATCCCGCGGCGCCTTTACGCCTATTCTAATTTGATTACCTGTCATCCCCAGCAGAGTAATATTAACATCACTGCCAATCACAATAGTTTCGCCAATGCGACGCGTAAGAATCAACATATGAATTCTCCTTTCGTTAATTTGCCGACAAAAATACCTGCAAACTCACAGTAATTCAAATATTGTGCACAAAATAGTAAATTATTTTCTCGATAGATTACTCAGGCGCCATAAGTGGCCTCACATATAAAAACTCAACGTTGATGGTGTTCAGTTTGTAGTTTGCGGGCACTATAAATATACTCATAAGCAGCTTGTATGGTTTTAAAGCATTCAGTAGTTGATTCAATCATAAATGGCGGCAGCCCTTCTCCCGTTAGTTTGTCTGGATGATATTGACTCGCCAACGTCCGGTATGCCTTTTTAATTTCGGAATTACTGGCCGTGGGCGATAAATCAAGCACATCATAAGCTGCCACAACATTAGCGGTGCCGCTGTTAAATTTTTTCGTTTTTTCTTCACAGTTCTCCATGACATGAGGCGGTTTATGCTGCTTATTGCTAGCGCCGAACTCTTTAGCAGGAGCTTCTTTCGCGGGGCGTTCTTTATCCTCAGTAGCAGACTGCTGAGTAGAAGACTTGTTAGTGGAAGCATCTTTAGCAGAAAATTCACTATTAGTTTTCATAATATCCGCAAACTTATTCTGCGAAGAAATCATTTGCAGCAAATGTGTAAACGTTATACTGGAATAACCAAGACCTATAGCAATCTTCTCCACGGCATCGATTTCCTGCTTTACTAATAGCCCATCGACTCTGGCAATATTGATTAAATACACTAGCAATATTTGCACTAGATTAGGATGTTTTTTCGCTACTCCCGAAAACCCGCTAATCGTTTCATTAACATTAAACTGGGGCTCACCACCGGACTTAAATAATCGAATTGCCTCTTTCTTATGATGCGCATCCAAATTTAATTTTTCCATAAACATTTCCGTACGTTTTACCTCCTGTTGATTAACCGGACCATCACGTTTTGCTACATAACCAAGCAAGGGGAAAACAGCTTTAAAAAATAAATCCTGGATATGATGTACATCTTTACGCGATGCACTACCCATCTTACCCGCCAGCAACTGAGTAAAGTTTCCCGAGAAGTTGTAAATAAGTAAACCGCCAAGAGCAATAATAATTAAATACACAATCATTGTTTAACTCCTGCATACTGATTTTTAGTTTTATTAGCCACGGCTATTGGCCCGTTACTAATAAACAACTAGCTAATTCATCTAATAAGCACCTTACTCAGCAATCTATTTCAGTAACAATCCAATTTAATACCAATCTAACTTACTGAGTTTATATTCTGCGCGGCTATACTAATCCTCTGTACAACTAAGCGTAGCTAGAATTTTATTAATTTCATTAGCGGGAGCCGGTTTAGTAAGATGATGATTAAATCCCATTGATCTTGATTTGGCTCGATCAGATTCAGTTCCCCATCCCGTTAAAGCGACCAGCGTGATATTTTTTAACACTGGATTTTTTCTTAATTCTTTAGCAGTTTCATAACCATCCATGCCTGGCATTCCAATATCCAGAAAAATCACCCGGGGCTGAAAATCAGCAGCAAGCTTAATGGCATCCAACCCTGTATGAGCTACACGCAGATTATGACCATTCAATTCAAGCAGCATAGACAAGCATTCCGCAGCATCGACGTTATCGTCGACGATCATTATTTTCAGCGATGTTGTATTTAATTTTTTATTGGCTTGCTTTTTATTGACTGTATTTTTATTAATTTGACTATTTAATTTTTTAGTTACATGAGATGCGGTATTTACGCCGCTTTGCGTTTTATTTGTTGTATTTATTTTATTGCGAGCAATGGGAAGCTTAATTAAAAATTTGCTGCCATTGCCAACCTCACTGAATACTTGAATCGTACCTTTGTGCATTTCCACCAACTGGCGCACCAGCGACAAGCCAATGCCCAGACCACCGCCTGAATGACCGAAATCATGTGCAACCTGGCTAAACATGTCGAAAATAGATGGCAATGATTCTGCTGGAATACCTATGCCATTATCACGAATAACTAAAACGAC
>JAZKHP010000026.1:0-35623 GCA_040385335.1 Pseudomonadota bacterium | reverse complement strand
TAAAACGACTTGGTTCGCTTCAACCGAAACACCGATTTCTATCTTGCCGCCCGGAGAAGTATATTTAGCAGCGTTGTTAAGAAGATTGGAAACAACTTGCGCTATGCGCAACGGATCAGCCTCAATAACAATAGACTTATCGGGAATGCTTACCTCCAGTGTATGTTTTCCGGCATCGATCAGCGGACGACTGGTTTCAATGGCACTTGCGATAATGGCTTTTAATTCAATAAACTCTTTTTTAAGATCAATTTTTCCACCATTAATACGCGAGATATCCAGCAGATCATCGACCAGATGCGCCATGTGCGTAATTTGGCGTTCCATCATATCGCGAGTTTTTTCTACTATCTGAGAGCTATTATTGCTCATCTTCATGATGGCGAGCCCACTGATAATGGGGGCCAAGGGGTTTCTTAATTCGTGCGCTAAGGTTGCAATAAACTCGCTTTTCCTGCGGTCGGTTTCCGACAAATCCGCAGCCAATTTACGCAGGCTTTCTTCGGTTTTTTTACGCTCAGTCACATCGTTAAATAATACGGCGAGTTTATTTTCGGAAACTCCCAGTGGCGTTACTAAAATATCAAACCAGCGCGAAGAAATATTATCGGCACGCTCAAACCGCATTGCCTCTCCGGTAGTCGCAACACGATCATAAATATCCAGCCAGAAAGAACCACCATTCGGATCCAGGTCAGTAAATGTTTTTCCGGCAATATCCACCAGACCGCTCAATTTTTCGAAAGCCGGGTTTACTTCAATAAATTTATAATTTGCGGCGCGCCCCGCTGAATTTAACAGCAACTCAATAATACAAAATCCTTGATCGACAGATTCAAACAATGTGCGATAACGATCTTCATTGCTGCGCACTGCAATCTCTGCAAGTTTTCGCTCAGTTTGATCCACGCCATGAATTAAAACGCCATTGATGCTACCGTCGGAATCACGCAAGGCAATGTAAGCGAAATCCATAAATCGATCTTCAAGCGGTTCGCCCTGCTGACGCTGGAGTGCAATGGGCACATCCACACCGACAAACGGATTTCCTGTCTGGTATACGCCGTCTAATAATTCAAAGAATCCTTGCCCGGCCACTTCCGGCAAAGCTTCTTTAACTGTCTTACCGACAAGGTGGCGATTGCCGACTAATTGCAAATAGCGATCATTTGCCATTTCAAAAAGATGAGTTGGGCCACGCAAAATACACATAAACGCGGGCGCTTGTTTAAAGACGTCCGCCATTTGCTTATGAGCAACCTGTACTTCTTTTAGAAGACGTTCACGTTCTGTCTCATTACGCTGGCGCTGTGTAATATCCGAAAAGGCAATCACTGCACCGGCGGGTTTTCCATCGGTCATTATGGGCGAAACCGAATAGGATACTGGCACTGGTTTACCATCCTTATGCCAAAATACTTCGTCGTCAACACGCAGCGCTACACCTTCACGGGCAGCTTTACCAAGACGGCATTCTTCTACCGGGTAATAAGATCCGTCGGCGCGATGGTGATGAATAATATGATGAATCGGTCTTCCCACTAATTCATCAGGATCATATCCCAACATCACGGCACCTGCGGCATTGAGGAATGTGCAGCTGCTATCTGCCCCCATTCCGTAGATACCATCCATTGCCGACTCAAGCAGCAGTGAAAATAATGCGCGACTCTCGGAAAGCTCAAGATTGCGCGCTTTTGCCTCATTTGCAGCTACGTATTCCGCAGTTGTGTCGCGAAAAATTTTTGTAAAACCATGCAAATGATCGGATGTATCCTTGAGGGGAATCATTACGCCGTCTGCATAAAAAAAGCTGCCGTCTTTGCACACATGCCAACGCTTATCGACAGCGACGCCTTCTGCTCGCGCTATTTCCATTTCTTCATCTGGACGATGGGCTACGCAATCTTCGTCGGTGAAAATCAGATCGATGGATTTCCCAATAACCTCTTGCGCAGCCCAGCCAGTTACACCTTCTGCATCACCTTCCCACTCAGTAATATGCCCGCTGGTATCCGTCACCATAAACGCATAGCCTCTGGCATTTTCCAGAATAAGGCGAATACGGCTATCCTTCGCACCCAGCTCCGCGAGGTATCTTGCCCGCTCACTAGCGGCAAGCGCTTCAGTTCTATTATGCAGCTCAATATAAAACGCCACCTTGGATTTCAAAACAATCTTATTAAACGGTTTGGTGAGGTAATCGACTGCGCCAAGCGCATAAGCTTTTTCGATGGGGAAGTCTTTGGGATCAGATGCAGTGATAAATATAATGGGCGTCGTATATCGGGTGCGGATAATTTCCGCAACTTCAAGGCCACTCATGACCGGCATATAAAAATCGAGTAGGACTAGCGCAAAATTTTTCTGGAGCATTTGTCGTAAGGCTTCTTCTCCAGAAGACGCAGGTATTAAATTTGCTCCCAATCCTTCAAGCGCAGCGGTGAGCGCAAGTAAGTTCGCAGGCTCATCGTCCACCATCAATATATTAACCGCAGCTTTGGAATTCATTTTTTAACCATCATTCTGTAACTATCACCCCGGTGAAAAAACTTGTAAAAATTAGGTATAGCTAACACCAACCGGTTGATCAAGCATGAAAAGTACTAATAACAATTTATCATTTACTGTTCATGGCTAAGGGGCTTATGTTCGGCTAATTAAATAATTTTTATGTCGACGCATGGGTTTAAAGCTCTATAAAATTGAATATCGAGAAATTGATGGGAAAGGTACATTGTTAACTTTTGCTTAGCTGGCGAAAGAGGTCAGGAACATGAATGTATGTGGCCGACGACTAGCTCAATTTATCAGCAAAAATAGATGCCAACATCTAAATGCGCTCATTGCACATATTGTTTTGATCGAAAAGAATATAACCACTGGAGATAAAAAGTTGTGCGCTAGCGAACCTACCTTCTAGTATAAATTCCATGTTTTTTTCATTAGCAACAATAAAAAATTAAAATATATCCGCGGATTAATTAAAAATCGGCAGGGTGATTAAGCGCATTTAAGGAGCCGAAAATATGAGGTAGTATTCACCTTACCCGCAGCTGCTCCCTTATTCATTGCATAGAACTTTCTGATAAAAAATCTTGTCAATGCCTTTACACGGGTAATTTACATATTTACCCACTTCATTAAAACCTAGCCGCGCATAGAAAGCAGGCGCTTGAAATGTATAAGTTTCCAATGCAATAGATTGTAAGCCGCGTACGCGTGCTTCATTTTCTAATAATTGTATGAGTTTAGTACCCATGCCTTGCCCACGAACTTTCTCAGCCAACCACAGATATTTTATTTGCATCACTGAAAGTAAGATAACTCCGATACTACCACCAATAATCTGACCTTTGTGATTGCGAATAAATAAGCCAAACGACTGCTCAATTAATCCCGGAAAATGGGGAATATTAAAAGCACGCAGACCTTCGTAAATCACGGCTACTTCAGCCTCACTGGGATTTTCTATCAATTCAATTTTCACGATAATCTCTATAAGAACTAACATCACTTTAAAAAAGCTACAGTCAATTGTAATTTACATTCATTGTTAACATGACAATTATTTGTGCGAATTTCTCTAATGAGCCGTAGGTTGGAGCGGACCACGCTTGGCTAAGCTTGAGCACCCCTAACACATCGGACTGATTAATAGAACATTGTTAAAAACTGTCACACTTTTTGTTTTATGGTTGGTGCGGATGTATGGCGCAAGCTTGCCCGCATTAACCTACACGCCTCTCGCACATAAGGTTAGCACTCGAAGCCATGCGCCACTGTAGAAATTGCCATCGAAAAGCCCGTAAAGATAAACCGCTTAAGTGCTGCGCCACACAGAATAAAACGTTACTAAACAACTATGCTTATTTAAAAAACATCCCAGCAATGGTAACTTTGCATTAACAAGAAATTTTGAATTCAAACCCTCACCAATATAATCTTTCTTCATCAATGTGAGTTTATTCATTAACTTATTTACCACTAACTTACAGGGGCCTCAATAAATGTCTCAATCAACGACCTATCAACCCAATGCTGCACTAGACCTTATTTTTGAAAGAATTGTTGATGTGCCTAAAGAACGCATATGGCAAGCCTGGACCCAGCCGAAGCTTGTCACCCAATGGTTTACACCTGCGCCTTGGCAAACCGTTGATTGCGAAATTGATTTACGCCCCGGTGGCAAGTTTTACACCTTGATGCGCTCGCCGGAAGGACAGGATTACCCCAATACTGGCTGCTATCTCGAAATTATTGAAAACAAAAAATTAATTTGGACAAATACTTTATTGCCAGGTTTTCGTCCGGCGCCTACGCCTGAAGACTCATCAGGATTTCATTTCACTGGCGTTATTGCATTGGAATCTCACCCCCAAGGAACAAAATACACCGCCACTGTAATTCACGGCAACGAAGAATCTTGTCGAAAACATAATGAGATGGGATTTCACGAAGGCTGGAGTTTGGCACTGGATCAGTTGGTGGCAATGGTTAAAAATATGAAGTGATTTTCCGTTGCAGAATGCAAAAAATATGTTCAAGGAACTTATTGAAGCCATCATGCTTGCACACGACTACAGGGATGCGGAAGCTATCCTACGAGGAAATTTAATAGCTGAATCACCGCAAGTGGCGCGCCTGGCTGAAGCTGACGACTCGATTTAAAGTCAATAATCATTAAAAAATGAAGGCCTGCCTTAGGTAGATACCATTCTCTGCAGAACCTATTATTTTCGTATTATTTGTAAATATTTTGTCCGATTATTCCGCAGAATGATCTTCAGATGCTGCGTCTTCAGTTGTTATATCCAGAGCTTCGGGTGCTGGATTTTCCTTGGCCTCTGTATTATGAGTTTCTTCAGTTCGAGCTTCAGGATTGTAATTCTCTTTATTTTTTAGCTGCTCATTTTTTGTTTCGGCATCTTGTGCGTCTGCATCTTTAGTAAGATCTTCACCAAGCAAATCTTGCGGCAATGATTGTACTACGCGAAAACGCAACACACCGATAATTTGATTTGCTTCTGTAACCACTTTAATTTGCCACCTGCCAAGTGAGTCCTCAGGAAAATTGAGTTTATGACTCCAGGCGCGATAACCTGCCTCACGGCCACCGGCAATATCTAACGCAACCTTATCAACCTGTTTACCATTGAGCAGCCACACATGATAAATTTTTTCATTCAATCCGCGCGGTGCTTTAATGGCCGTGTAAGCGTAAAGCCCGTCATGTAATTGCTCCAGCGTTACCTGTTTCAATTTGGTTTTTGGTGAACGACTTTCATCGATATGATTAGTGATTGCTACCTGTGTTAAACGTAAAGGTGCTGGCGGAATCCAGGGGCGAGCCAAAATTCCTACGCCACTGACTAAACCAATTAGTAACATAGCAATAGCGATACGTTGCAGCCAACCGACAGGCATTGCACGCACAATATTTGGTAAGGATAAAACCAGCGCAATAGCTAAGGCCCACAGATAAGTTTGTGGTGTAGGTATCGATAAAATAATGGGTAAAGTCGTTAATAAAACCGCGAATAAAGTAAACCCATGAAAGATAAAATAGAGCCAACGGCGCGGAGCTAACCAATGATAATACAGTGGATCAACAATTGAAATAAATGCAGCAACAATCAGTAAAGAAGTAAAAGCAGATTGGCCACTGTTCCAAACCGTACTGGCAATAAAAAACGGAATAACAAAAAATAAACTTTCCTGCTGTACCATTTGCGTAACGAAACTTAACACCGCAGGCGGTAACTTAAAACCAAACCAATGGGAAACACCCCGTTGAAGCAAATTTTCCAGTGCTAGCCAGGCCCAACTTACCAACATTAAAATAACAATAATTTGCGCAACTTCCTGTTTGCGCTGGACCATAAAAAAACTAAAGAGACCTGAACCAAAACCTATAATTGCCATAAGCCATGGATGCCGCTCCACTAAAATAACGATCTTTAAAACATAGTGTTTTAATTTTATTTTCCAACCGAGCCCACTCGTTTCTGTTGTCATTCACCGATTCCAGTCCACAATTTTCACCTACCCACAATAGCCTTTTTTTGGTTTGTTCGCTGTGAATACTACAATCAATTAGCCTAATGACCGACGCCTAAAATTGCCGTTCGCCAGCGCACGAAACACCCGATACCCGCCAACAAAACCTGAGAATGAATGCCTAAGATGATGTTTAACAAGAGAATTGCACTTCGTTGTCCAGCCAAGTATATTGGAGCCTTTCTTGTCGGGGCGCCTTGGCCTCACGTTTAATATTCAGGTGCGCGAATATTAAAAACGTGAAGTACGAAGGCTGAGATGGGCTCGGCCCAACCCGTAGAACCTGATCAGGTTGAGACCTGCGGAGGGAACAAGGTATTTCGGGTTTTACCCTACCTCGTTTACATTCCCCAGCCTCAACGCAATACCTTGAGGCAAGATGACAACTTCATTCACAGATAAAATTGCACAACAGATTGCAATTGCCGGCGCGGGCCTGCTGGGGCGTTTGCTTGCCTGGCAACTATTGAACGAAGGCTGCAAAGTGACGGTGTTTGAAGCGGGGAGTTTTGCGCCGGACGCATCACAAAAGCTAGGTGCTGCGGCATTTACTGCCGCGGGAATGATTGCCCCCTTAAGCGAAGCTGTGGTGTCGGATGAAAGCGTTTATCGCATGGGGCAATTTGCACTGCAACAATGGCCATTATGGTTAACTAAGCTGCCGCAACAAACTACACCTTTATTTTTTCAACAAGGCAGTTTAGTTATTGCCCATCCGCAGGACACCAGTGAACTGGAACAATTTGCCCGCGAATTACAATTTGCACTGCCAGAATGCAATAGCTATCACCGTGTGAATCAACAACAAATTCAAGCATTAGAACCCGATTTGCATTCGCATTTTGCCCAGGGCTTATTTCTCGCAGAAGAAGGTCATCTGCATAACCGCGAATTGCTCCACCTCATTGGTGAGGCAATAATTTCTTTAGGTGGTGTTATTCGTGAACATACGCCCGTAGAAGTTAAAAACTACAAAATTATTAGCGAACGCACAGAAGAAAATTTTGATCTTGTCATTGATTGTCGGGGGCTGGGGGCCAAAACTCAACACCCGCAATTGCGCGGCGTGCGCGGCGAAACACTCCATGTCCAAACGAAAGAAATTTGTTTACAACGCCCTGTGCGTTTAATGCACCCGCGCTACCAGCTTTACATAGTACCCAAACCAAACCATTGCTTTATTATTGGCGCAACACAGATTGAAAGTGAAGATCGCTCGCCCATGACATTGCAATCATCCCTTGAGCTTAGCAGTGCGCTTTATACATTATCGCCAGCCTTTGCAGAAGCGCGAATTATTGAAATGGATACCAACCTGCGCCCGGCGTTTATGGATAATTTGCCACGAGTGAATATTCAAGCGGGTTTAATCACCGCCAATGGTTTATTTCGCCACGGTTATTTATTAGCACCGGCTATAGTTGAAAATATTTTATCCCATGTATTACAAACGGATAAAAATATTTTTAATGATGTTTTAAGAAAAAGTGACTAGGAATTCTTATATATAAAATACATCGTTATCCTTGCGAGTATAGCGATTCCCTGAAAATCGACACGCAGTTACGCTAAAAAATGATTACAATCAGCCTTAACAACGAAACCAAAGAGATCGCCGCGAATACACTATTGAGCGACGCATTAGTCCAATGGGGTTTTGGTGAAACAAAAATTGCCGTGGCCATTAACGGCGAATTTGTGCCCCGCTCCACTTATAATCTGCGCGCAATAGTGGCAGATGATCAAATTGATATAGTTAAACCTGTTGGAGGCGGCTAAGATGACTCGCACTACACCTGAAAAAAATTTTACGCTCTACGGCGAAACATTTGCCAGCCGTTTTTTATTAGGCACCGCGCTCTACACGTCACCGCAAATCATGCGCGATGCCATTGTGCAATCCCGCTGTGAAATTGTTACTTTGGGCTTGCGTCGACAAAATCCGGCAGATCGTGCTGGCGATGTTATTTGGCAATTTATTCAACAAAGTGGCTGCCGTTTATTACCTAACACTGCCGGATGTAAATCGGTAAAAGAAGCGGTCACTCTGGCGGAAATGTCACGGGAAATTTTTAATACCGATTGGATTAAATTAGAAGTGATCGGCGATGATTATAATTTGCAGCCAGATCCATTTGGCTTGGTAGAAGCATCTAACATCCTCATCAAAAAAGGCTTTAAGGTTTTACCTTACTGCACCGATGATTTAATTTTGTGTAAGCGGTTAGTGGATGTAGGTTGTGAAGTGTTAATGCCCTGGGGGGCACCCATTGGTACCGGGCAAGGTTTACTTAACCGTTATAATCTAAGTACCTTGCGCGAACGCATTAAAGACATTCCCATGATTATTGACGCTGGTCTTGGCGCACCTTCACAAGCAGCTGAAGCTATGGAGATGGGCTTTGATGGTATTTTACTAAACACTGCGGTTGCCAAAGCACACAATCCACCTTTGATGGCAGAAGCCTTTGCTGACGCTATTGATGCAGGAAGAAAAGCGTATAACGCGGGGTTAATGCAAAAACGACAAACAGCCAGTCCAAGTACGCCAACAATTGGGCAACCCTTTTGGCATCAACAATAAAATAGGATCAACGCTGAGATCACTGAAAAATATTTATATCGCGAACTGTTGCGCCTTGGCTAAGCCCTCAACTAACACAGATTTAATTTCATTTTTTTTGCAATCGCCGGAATCAATATAAAGCTGCGTCATGCGGCTTAAGCGTTGCAAATGGAAAATAATTTCTTGCTGCATC
Source organism: Pseudomonadota bacterium (assembly GCA_040385335.1). Classification (GTDB taxonomy): domain Bacteria; phylum Pseudomonadota; class Gammaproteobacteria; order Pseudomonadales; family Cellvibrionaceae; genus Cellvibrio. The sequence continues at coordinate 26,804 of JAZKHP010000026.1, read as the reverse complement.
AAATGAGTATTTTCAATTTCGCGATCGACTTCCTTGCAGAGGTTATTCGCATTAGCTAACAATTCTTGCCCCTTAAAAATACCTGATCCTTCGACCGAAGTAGAAACATGTAACATAACGTTTTGCAGTGAGTAGAGGCGTCTATCGCCATGCCGGAAACCAATGGAGACCAGGGCATCATTTAAGGTATCAAACCACTTTTTTAATTGATTATTTTTTTGCGCAAGATCAGCGATGAATTGTGGTGTTGCATCGCCTTCAATCACATTCTTTTTCGGCAATTCACTGCGCCGCAAAACCGCTACCAGAATCTCATAATTGCGATAAAAATAAGCCTGTGTATTCATTTGAATAATCGGAATCGCATCGAGCCAGGTGCCGCCCTGGGTTTTAAAGCGATGATAATAAATAGCCACAACCGAATCAGCCAGGCCAACAATCAGCCCGGGGAAAGTCAATTCACTTTCTACTTTGCCATAGGGATAACCAGTGCCATCGCAGCGCTCATGATGGTCATACACAGCTTGAGCTACAGCGATGGGCATATCCGGCATGGATTGCAGGAGTTGCGAACTAATGACGACGTGCCGCTGAATATGCAACCATTCATCGGCCGTTAGCGTGTCTTTATGATTTAAAACATTCGGGTCAACATGCAAGAGCCCAATATCGTGACTCAACCCGGCAAGAAAAACGAGTTCTTGATCTGACTCACTCAAACGCATTTCTTTAGCGATAAGAAATGATAGGAGCGCGCAATACAGGCTACGCTGATACAGCTCCGGCAGCACATGGGACATCACGGTTAATTTCTGTCGCAAAACCGCATATTGCATTGAGTTTTGACAAAATATTTTTAGTGCGGGGGTTAAATTCTGGTATTCATTCAATGCCGATAAAATATTATCTTGTTCTATGATTTCAACAAGATCAGCTGCCAATTGCGCAGCATCAAGTTCACGCTCCAAACGCACAATGGTTTCAAGCGGTTTCACCAGGGTACAGTGCAGAATAGTGTTCGCCAGTAACGGCGTAATACGCACCCCTGAATTGACGATGAGTACGCCGAGAGAATTATAAATATTTTCAGCAGCAACCACACCACAGTGGATATTAATCTCAGCGAGATGCAAGAGGTAAGCATCGAGTTGATGTGGGTTGTGAATATTGAACTTATGAGAAAATGTTTCTATAGCCATTTTTTATCCCAATCTATCTGCTAATTATTTGCTTTCCCAGCCATTAAGTCATAGCCATTAAGATATAGATATCTCACCAATATTTCTTAGATGTTTTACACATTTTTTTGTAACAATAACACATAAATTGTAAAGATTTATTTTTTGCGCTTTCGCGCTTGCTCTTCCAAACGGCGCTTTTTAATAAACTGTTGCTGGGTCATTACGTTTTTCTTAGCGGTAAAGGGATTATCACTGGTTCTAAATTCAATACGAATTGGCGTTCCATGTAAATCTAACACGCGTCTGTAGGTTTTTTCTAAATATTTTACATAATGGCTGGGAATATCTGACGTTTGATTGCCATGAATAACCACTATCGGCGGGTTGTGTCCGCCAGGGTGCGCATAACGCAATTTAATGCGCCGCCCCTGAATCATCGGAGGTTGATGTTCGCGCACGGCATCTTCCAAAATTCGCGTTAAATAATTAGTCGAAAACTTATCCGTTGCTGATTGATATGCTTTTTCTATGGACTTATAAAGATTGCCTACACCCGTACCATGCAATGCGGAAATAAAATGAATTGTGGCAAAATCGACAAAGCGTAAGCGTCGCTCAATTTCACTTTTTACATATTGTTTATGGGAATCATCAAGGCCATCCCACTTATTCAGTGCGATAACCAGAGCGCGGCCCGCTTCGATAGTAGCGCCCATTAAATGTAAATCTTGTTCAACCACACCTTCGCTGGCATCCATAACTAATACCACCACGTTAGCATCGTCAATGGCTTGCATGGTTTTCACAATGGAAAATTTTTCTACGGTTAAATCAATATTTTTACGGCGACGCACACCTGCGGTATCGATCAAGGTAAAGGGTTGACCAAACCGCTCATAATTAATATAAATGCTATCGCGAGTTGTACCTGGCTCATCAAAAACGACTACACGCTCTTCGCCGAGCAAACGATTAACCAGTGTAGATTTACCGACGTTGGGACGACCGACAATAGCAATTTTAATTCCGGTTGCGTCGCTCAGTTGCGTGTCTTCCAGCGTTTCTGGAATTTCCGCGAGCACTTCTTCCATCATCGACATTACACCGCGACCATGGGTGGCCGTAGTGGCAAAAATTTCCCCCAAGCCCAATTCGTAAAATGGCGCTAGCGCTAAATCTGGATCGACACCATCAATTTTATTGGCGACCAAAAAGGTTTTTTTATTATTGACGCGCAGATGTTTGGCAATCATGTGATCGGCCGCAAGCACTCCGGCGCGACTGTCTAAAATAAATAAAACCACATCCGCTTCTTGAATAGCTAACAGCGATTGCCCTGCCATCATGCTATCAATGCCCTCTTCCTCACCGCTAATCCCGCCGGTATCTATAACAATAAAACGGCGATTTTCAATGGTGCCTTCACCATATTTTCGATCGCGAGTAAGCCCGGGATAATCGGCAACTATCGCATCGCGCGTGCGAGTGAGGCGATTAAATAATGTGGATTTACCGACGTTAGGACGGCCAACCAAAGCGATAACAGGAATCATAATAAGTACATCAATTAATTTAAGAAGGACATATATCGTTTAAGCTTAGCAGTTTAAGCTTTAACGCTTAAAACAATTGCCTACAAAAAACACAGCCACTTAAGAGATTTTGCTCTTAAGTGGCTCGATACAACAGTTACATAATCTTACTTTTTAGCAGCAATAGTAAAGGCGGTAAGATCTCCTTCGTTATCGTACACATAAAGTATTTGACCATCCGTTAACAGGGGTGCACGTACGCCACTGCTATCAATTCGTGTACGCTCTGCTAATTCGCCATCAGTTTGTTTCACTAGGTGCATATAACCTTTGAAGTCAACGACGGCAAGATAATTACCAAATACTTGCGGGCCGCCTAATCCGCGGCGCAACATTTTTTCATTTTGCCAAACAACTTCACCTGACGTTAAATTGAAGGCAGTAATTTTTCCATCACTTTGCGCTACAAACAATTTGTCTTCGCCGGCAGCCATAGCCTCAGTAGTTGAACCATCTTGTCCCCATACACTACCGCCCGTGCCGCGCGAAAGTGCGGTAATACGGCCTTGATAGGTACCGACATAAATGATGCCATCTTTCATTAAAGGGCTGGCATGAATGTCTACCATACGATCCAACTCGGAACGACCTTTAGGCATGGCGATGCGCTGTTCCCACAAAATCAAACCATTGGCAGGATTGAAGGCCATCAAGCGGCCATTGGCAAACCCTGCGTAAATCACTGAGTCCGTAACAACCGGTGCAGCCGTTCCGCGCAAGGTTAATACCGGTGGCGGATTTTCAAAAAACCACAAATCCGCACCTGTCTTGGCATCCACTACAAATAATTTTCCATTCATAGTTTGTACGGCAACCACACTGCCATTCGTTTGCGGAACTGACGAAATCTCACCTTTAATTTGCTTGCGCCAAACTTCTGCACCATCTACCGCTGAAAGCGCAATAAGTTCGCCTGCATAATTACCAACAAATAACATGCCTCCGCCACTACTAATCCCGCCAGTAATGCTACTGTTGGGATCAGGATTTTTAAAAAAGTGAACGGCTGTTCCCGTCAAGCCGGTCCATTCATCAGTAATATTTTTTGACCAAAGCTTCTTACCTTTCAGACGATCAATAGCCGTGACTATGCCTTCATGATCGACGGTAAAAATTTTATCGCCAGCAATTGCCGGCGTGAGTTGCGTAAGGCCGATACCTTGACCGGCACCCACGTCTTTACTCCACAATTTCTTGAGCTTGGCGGTTTCTTTAAAACTCACTAAATCCATGGGTTCCTGGCCCGTTTTTTTCGAAAACCAGGAACAACTCGATAACAAAAGCGCACAGAGTAGAAGACTCCACTTCATATGCCTCATTGAACTTTCTCCGGCGCTGGTGATGTACTTGCCTCTATAACAGCACCCGGCGCTTTCAAATTATCCACTTTCATTTGTAAAATCATTACGCGTTCCTGATGTTGTGGATCGGTATCCGCAATGGCTTTTTCATAGGCCGTTAAGGCCGCTGCAGTATTGCCTTGTGCTTGCAAAAGATCACCGCGAACTTCGGCATATTCAGAAGCAAAACCTTTACTGGGTTCTTCTAATAATTGCGCTGAGGCTTCTGCATAAGATTCTTTGGCAATGAATACTCGAGCCAAACGCACGCGCGCTAGCTGGGTGATAGCCACATCGGTATTAACAGACAATATCCATTGCAGTTCTTTGACCGCTTTGTCCAAATTGCCGGATTCGACCGCCAGTTTTGCCAGGAAAAAAGCCGCATTGGTGGCATACAATGTCTTGGCATTTTTTTCTTTTAACTGGCTCACGATATGCTCGGCAGTAGTGCGATCTGCATCGGACAAGGTTTTACCCGGCTCAACTTTCATTAATTTTAATAATGAGTCATATTGCAAAGATGCATCTTCAGCCGTAGACCGTTGCTTATCCTGCCAGCTAGTCCAGGCGAAGTAACCGGCAATGGCAACGACAATCGCAATAACAATTATTTTGCCATTGGTTTTCCACCAGCGCTTCATGGCAATGACTTGTTCTTCTTCAGTTAAATGTACGCTCACTATGAACTCCTGATTATTTATATTAAGTTTTATATTTTAAGTTTAAAAAAACTACACACAATTATTTAAAAAATTGACAATTTCAGCTATTGGAATGGTTTGTTGTGGTTTTTCCTCACGCAAAAACTTCACCTCAAGCACATTTTTTTCAACTTCATTTTCACCTAAAATCAATGCGATATCAGCGGTGCTTTTATCGGCTTTTTTAAGTTGGTTTTTAAAACTACCACCGCCACAATGATTAATAAAACGTAAGTGCGGTAATGCAGTACGCAGACTTTCAGTTAACTGCAAAGCTTCTTTTTGCACATTGCCAACGGCAACCACATAGACATCCGCGCTTTGCTCCAAGCCTTCAGGTACAGTTTCTACTGCTTGTAGCAACAACACCAAACGTTCCAGGCCAATACCAAAACCAATTGCGGGTGAAGGCTTTCCGCCCAATTGTTCGACCAGATTATCATAACGGCCACCCGCACAAACTGTACTTTGTGAACCTAACTTTTCAGTAACCCATTCAAAAGCAGTTTTGCCGTAATAATCCAACCCGCGTACCAAGCGTGGATTAACTTGATACTTTATATCGCCAGCATCCAGTAAATTTTTTAACTGCGCAAAATGCTCGCGCGACGCTTCATCTAAATAATCGAGTAATACCGGAGCTTCATCCAAGAGCGCCTGGGTACCGGGCTCTTTACTGTCCAATATGCGCAAAGGATTCGTGGTTAAACGGCGTTGGCTATCAGCATCCAACTTATCTTTGTGTACTTCTAAATAAGCAACTAACGCCTCTTTGTAGGCAGCGCGCGATGCTGAATCACCCAGCGAATTGATTTGCAATGTGACAAACTCTGCCACCCCAAGTTCACGCAAAATACGCGCACTCAACAATAAAATTTCTGCATCAATATCGGGGCCATCCATGCCAAAGGCTTCTACACCCACCTGATGAAATTGGCGGTAGCGGCCTTTTTGTGGGCGCTCATGGCGAAACATTGGACCGGTATACCACAAGCGCTGCGTTTGGTTGTAGAGCAAACCATGCTCTTCGCAAGCGCGAACGCAACAAGCAGTTCCTTCGGGGCGCAAGGTAAGGCTATCGCCATTGCGATCGGCGAAGGTATACATTTCTTTTTCAACGATATCGGTCACTTCACCAATGGAGCGCTTAAAAAGTTCAGTGGATTCCACTATAGGAAAACGAATTTCCTGATAACCGTAACGCTGCAAAATATCAGCGATAGTCGCTTCCACATATTGCCAAACCGGAGAATCGCTCGGCAACAAATCATTCATACCGCGAATTGCTTGAATCTTTTTCAAAATGTATTCCTAAAGGTAAAACCTGCTTAGCTACACACGAACAATAATATTTTTTTCATCTTCGGCGATTTGCAGCGCTTTTTGTGCGGCTTTTGCGCGAATTAATCGCTCCAGATTATCGACCAGATTTTCATTCCCGATCTTATGATTAGGAACACCATCGATATAAATTAAATTGTTCGGCGTGCCGCCAGCCAAACCCAAATCAGCTTCTTTGGCTTCGCCAGGGCCGTTGACCACACAACCTATAACCGCCACATCAATCGGCGTAGTGATATCTTCAACGCGCGCTTCCAATTCATTCATGGTTTTAATCACATCAAAATTTTGCCGCGAGCAACTTGGGCAAGCAATAAAATTCACACCTTTGCTGCGCAATTTCAAACTGCGCAACAAATCCCAACCGACTTTAATTTCTTCAACAGGATCTGCCGCCAGCGAAATACGAATAGTATCGCCAATACCATCCATCAATAACGCACCCAAACCAACCGCAGACTTAACCGTACCCGCACGTAATACACCTGCTTCAGTAATACCTAAATGTAAGGGCTGTTCAATTTGCGTTGCTAATTTGCGATAAGCAGCCACTGCCATAAACACATCGGAAGCTTTTACACTGACTTTAAAATTTTGAAAATTTAATCTATCTAAAATTTCCACATGGCGAAGCGCAGACTCGACTAAAGCATCGGGTGTTGGTTCACCGTATTTTTTTTGCAAATCTTTTTCCAGCGAACCGGCATTGACGCCAATCCGAATCGGAATATTTAAATCACGCGCTTTGTCCACTACGGCTTGAATACGTTTTTCGCGGCCAATATTGCCAGGATTAATGCGCAAACAATCCACACCCAAATCGGCAACCCGCAAGGCAATACGATAATCAAAATGAATATCGGCCACTAAGGGCACTGTCACTTGCTTACGGATTTCACCAAAGGCATCAGCAGCTTCCATGGACGGCACAGAGACGCGAACAATATCTGCACCTGCCAGCTGAATACGGCGAATTTGTTCCACCGTTGCCGCCACGTCGGTGGTTTCAGTATTCGTCATACTTTGTACACTGATAGGAGCATCGCCACCTACGGGTACATTACCTACCATTATCTGGCGCGATTTGCGGCGCTTAATGGGGGATTCACAATGCATAAATTTACCTTTAGCCTGGCTTTACTTTAATCTGGTTTTATCTTTAATAAATGCGCGTTAGCTTTAAAAAAATTCGCTCACAACCTATTCATTATCACTTACTTTTAAGGTCAATACCTTGCTACCCGGAACAGGCGTTACCGCTATCTTTTTTCCATTCAGTTGAATGGCAACGGCATTGGCATTACCCAGTTTCACATCAAAAGGAGCTTTGCCTACCAAGTTAAGTTTACTTTTGGCAGCTTGCAATTCCGTTGCCAAAACATCACCGCGAGAATCACTCACTTCCAACCAACATTCGCTGCGAAATGTAAAACTAATTTCATCCAGGCCAGTTTTCTTAATCGCCAGATCCGGTGGCGCAATTGCGCTCGCCACTGAGCTTTTTGCAACAACTGTGGCGCTCGCGGCACTCGCAGATTTTTTGGATGATTTATTGGCGACCGCTACAAGTGCAGTGGTGGCACTGACGGAAGTTACGGCAACCGCTGCAGGGATGGATGACGTTGGCACTGCAACCGATGCAGAACTTGCAGCTAGCGATTCAAAAACCGCAGAGCTTTGCTGCTCAATACTTTCCACGGCTGCGACACTGGCCGTACTTGCCGCCACAAAATTATCAACGCTAATGGCTAAAGAGGGAGTATCTACGCTGGGCAATGTAAAATTTGTTCCCGTAGCATTATGTTCCTTAGGGCTATCGAAAAACCATATAGAAATCAACCATAACCCAATCAATGTTGCGGCAATTAAAGCAACAAATTTCCACATGCGTTTATTCGAATTCACGCTTACCGGCGTCGCAACATTTGCGTTCAACTGCGATTTTTCTTTAGTGCATTGGTCATAAGCCGCTATTATTTTTGCTGCATCCAGCTTCAAAATATTAGCGTAAGCTCTGATATAACCGCGCACAAAGGTATCTGGACCAACACGAGCGAAATCATCTGCTTCTAAAGCAATAACTTTAGATACGGTTAAATAAAGTTCTTTCGCTACTTGCTCTTGCGTAAGTCCGACTTGTAACCGGCCTTGTGATAATAGCTTACCGGGTGATACTTCCTTATTTTCTGGCGTCTCATCGAGATTAATCATTGGAACCTCAATTTAAATGATTCTGTTTATATTCCAGATATTCTTTGGAATAAGGGAACATGTTCTTCAGGACAATCGCTAGACTTGCCTCTTTATCTTTGTTGCCAAAAACTCTTTCCAGGCGGATGCCAAGCAATAGGCTGCGTGCTGACTGCTGACCTACTCTGCCATAACCATCAAGATAATTTTTAGCAGTGGCGTATTCTTGCTCTTGGAAATTAATTTCCGCCAATTCAATATAAGGTTCGGGTGCATTCCTATCCAAAATAATGGAGTGTTCAAACGCGGCTTTAGCACGAATAGTATTTCCCAGCTTTAACGCCACCCGGCCCACATTAGACAAGGCCTGGGCGCGACCAGGAAATCCCAGATCAGCAGCCGTTTTTTCAAACTCGTTGTAAGATTCTTCATAGCGCTTTAGATTGAAAAGAAACACACCGTAATTATTGCGATTTTGCGTAAAATCTTTATCGCGTTTTAACGCCAGCTTAAATTGTTCTTCAGCCAGCACCGGCTCGCCTTCTAATTCATATAACTGAGCCATAGCGCCAGTCGCAGGAGCAGAATCTTTATCTATAGCAAATGCTTTTTTTAGATGATGCCGCGCTGATTCACGATTGCCTTTTTTAATATAACCTGTGGCCATTTGTATATGCAGATCAAGAGACTTGCCTATATCAATGGTTTTCTCTCTGCCGCTGGTTCGCTGCGTAATACAACCCACTACCGTAATACAAATGCAAACGCAGACAAATATGTTCTTAATCTTCAGAATCAACTTATTATTTTGCATGGCGTTACTCCGAAGGTGAAACTCACCAATTACTCATTAGCTGATCTTATTCATTAGTCATTTATTTTTTCAATTCGTTATTTTTTCGACTCTGTATTTTTCAATTCTAATTATTCCACAGTTACTGACATCGGCTGACTAAGATGGAATCACTCGCCCACGATTCTAAGCGGTTGAGTTTCATTAAATTGGGCGCGATAGCGTTCACTGCGTTTGGTAATATCATTAACGGTACCGGCTAGTTGCCCACAGGCAGCATCAATATCATCGCCCCGCGTAGTGCGTACAGTGGTGATGTAACCCGCTTCCATTAAAATATCCTGAAAACGCCGTAACGCATTATTACTAACGCGCTTATAGTTGGATAAGTTAAATGGATTAAACGGAATTAAATTAATTTTTACCGGCACATCGCGCAACAACTCAGCCAATTCATGAGCGTGATGTGGGCGATCATTGACTTGATCGATAAGCGTATATTCAATGGTAATTTTACGATGTGTATCAGGCATTGCTTGAATATAACGCTTGGCTGAATCCAACAACATCGCAATCGGATATTTTTTATTGATAGGCACCAATTCATTGCGCAGGGCATCGTTAGGTGCATGCAAAGAAATGGCTAAACAGGCATCGGTATATTGGCTTAAACGATCCAATGCAGGTACCACACCGGAAGTACTCAAGGTAACGCGACGCTTGGAAATTCCGTAACAGTTGTCGTGCATCATAAGATTCATGGAATCAACAACGTTATCAAAATTTAGCAGCGGCTCTCCCATGCCCATCATCACCACGTTGGTGACTGAACGATGGCCATTAACGGCTAATTGCCCAAAGGATTTTGCGGCAATCCATACCTGGCCAATAATTTCTGCCGCCGTTAAATCGCGACTAAAGCCTTGTTTTCCCGTTGCGCAAAAACTGCAATCCAGCGAACAACCTACCTGCGAAGAGACACACAAGGTACCGCGATCACCTTCAGGAATATAAACGGTTTCGACAACATCGTTCCCGGTCACGCGAATCAGGAACTTGCGTGTACCGTCAACCGAGTCGAGTTGTTTGATAACTTCGGGCGGACGTATTTCTGCGCAGAATTTTAATTTTGCCCGCAAATCTTTGCTGACATTGGTCATATCATCAAAGTTATCGGCGCCTAATTGATGAATCCATTTCATGACTTGCACAGCGCGGAATTTTTTCTCGCCAATACTTTCAAAAAATGCCACTAATTTTGTTTCCGGCATACCCAGCAGATTAACTTTGGCTGAGTTTTTTTCAGTCATGCCCGATTCTGCACGACTTGTTTTTACAACCACATCTGAACCCGTCGCAACCGACGAATTTTCCGTGCTTGAATTTATTTGCTCAGCCATTGGGTATTACCTAAAAAATAAAATAAAAAATATTCACAACAATTTATTAACGAACGATCACTTCGTTGGTTGCAAAAAAATACGCAATTTCGCGTGCAGCAGAAATCGGCGAATCCGAACCATGCGCTGCATTTTCACCAATGGATGCCGCGAAATCTGCACGAATGGTGCCGGGCGCTGCTTTTGCCGGATCAGTTGCACCCATCAATTCACGATTTAAAAGAATAGCGTTTTCGCCCGACAAGACTTGTACTACCACTGGGCCAGAAGTCATAAATTCTACGAGACCAGCAAAAAATGGACGGCCTTTATGCTCAGCATAGAAACCTTCTGCTTGCGCCTGACTTAATTGCAGCATGCGCTGTGCAACAATTTTTAAGCCCGCTTTTTCAAAGCGCGCAATAATCTCACCTATGTGATTCTTGCCTACAGCATCAGGTTTAATAATCGATAATGTTTGTTCAACGGACATTTAAATCTCCAAGTTCTCTCAATGTGGCCCGAACGGAATCTTTAGCATCGGGACCTATAAACACAAAACCCGCGAATTATACGCGGGTTGGACCGAATTTTATACGCATCAAAAGGCGAAAAACAGCATAAAATTAAAGACTTGCGGCAGTATCCTGAATCCGCTTTACCATCGCTTTAAGACCATTGCCACGAGTAGAACTCAGATGCTGCAATAGGCTTAGGCTATCGAAATAAGCCGTTATATCAACGGCAAGGACTTGCGCTGGTGTTTTACCGTTATAAGCCGCTAAAACGACTCCCAGCAGACCTTTAACAATAAAAGCATCGCTATCGGCTTGAAAAAATAAATGGTTATCGCGTAGTTCGTGCACCAGCCATACCTGACTTTGACAGCCGCGAACCAGGTATTCATCGCTGCGAAACTGTTCAGGCAGCGGTGGAAGCTCTTTACCCAAATCAATAATATATTTGTATCTATCTTCCCATGAGTCAAAAAATCCCAGGGTGTCGACAATATCGTCAGCGGTAACATCTATGCCAAACTGGGTCATTCAGGGGTTCCAAAAAATACGATTAATAAAACATACCGGTTTGCAGTTGAGCTTCTTCGCTCATTTTATCGCGCGACCAGGGTGGATCAAATACCAGCTCGACTTTGACGGTTTCAACATTAGGTACTTTGCGCACGCGATATTCGACATCGCCAACGAGCACCGGACCCATGCCACAGGCAGGTGCAGTCAGCGTCATTTGAATATCGACACGCTTTGCGGCCTGATTCACTTTCACGCCGTAAATCAAGCCAAGATTGACCAGATCCACCGGAATTTCCGGATCAAAGACGCTGCTCAACGCCTGCCAAACTTGTTCTTCATGAATCACATCATCCACGGGTGCCGGGAAGCTAATGGTTTCTGATTCAAGCCCAAGATTTGCGGCATCAGTACCATCCACGCGCACCATTTGGCCGAGATAAGTAACGGTATAGTTGCCACCCAATGCCTGGGTGATGGTCACAAAAGTGTCCTGTGGAATAGTTAGCGGTGTTCCATCCGGCACTCGTCGTGCGGGACAATCTGCAAGCGCTACTACCATACGTCTTTCGGACATACTCAATCTCAAATAAATAAATTCGTCAACATAAAGCGATTCAAAAAATCTTAATTCACACTAAAACTTTCACCACAACCGCAGTAATCTTTTACCCGCGGATTATTAAATTTCAATTGCCGATTTGCGCCTTCGGTAACGTAATCAATTTCAGTTCCACTCACCACTGCCAGGCTTGCCGGATCAATTAATAATTCAACGCCCTCTTCCAGAGGCAAATGCAAATCTTCAGCTTTGCCCTCAGGAACCAAATCAACCACATACATCCAACCCGTACAACCACTTTGTTTTACACTTAAGCGCACTGCTTTCGCATCAGTATTCGCGTTCAATTGCCGTTTAAAATGCGCGACGGCCGAAGGGGTTACAGAAACCGATTCCTGTTGCGGATTAAAATTTTCTACGCTCATGATGGCCTCCATTGTTAAAGGGATTAGCCCCTTTAAATTGTTGCAAAAAAAAAATCTACATTAAAAATGTTTTTGCTTTTTCAATCGCCACAAATAAACGATCCACTTCAGCAAAGGTGTTATAAAAACTAAAACTGGCGCGCACAGTACCGGGGATTCCAAATTGATCCATGATCGGTTGCGCGCAATGATTTCCGGTACGCACTGCTACACCCTGCTTATCCAGTAAGACACCAACATCGGCAGGATGTGCACCTTCAAGCATAAAACTCATCACGCTAGCTTTGTGCGCGGCGGTACCAATTAATTTCATACCAGCGGTTGCGCGCGCTTTATTTTCTGCATAACTCAGCAACGCTTGTTCATGAGCAGCGGCAGCTTCACGATCAATGCTATTTAAATAATCGATGGCAGCGCCAAGACCAATAACACCGGCGATATCAGGTGTGCCCGCTTCAAATTTATAAGGCAGTTGATTAAAGGTTGTGCCAGTAAAACTCACCGTTTCAATCATCTCTCCACCGCCCTGATAGGGTGGCATGGCTTCTAATAAATCCAGCTTGCCGTAAAGCACACCTAAACCGGTTGGACCAAATAATTTATGGGCTGAGAATACATAAAAATCGCAATTCAGTTTTTGCACATCCACCGCCCAATGGCTTAAGGCTTGCGCACCATCAATTAATATCCGCGCGCCTACGGCATGGGCGAGCGTAATAATTTTTTCAACGGGATTAATAGTTCCCATTGCATTTGACACATGCCCCACTGCAACCATTTTTACGGTTGAATCCAGCATTGCATCAAATGCCAATATATTGATTGTGCCGGTCGCATCAACGGGAATCACTTCAACCACTGCACCTGTCACCTGAGCAATTAATTGCCAGGGCACAATATTGGAATGGTGCTCCATCGCTGACACTAATATGCGGTCACCTGGTTTTAAATTAGCGCGACCCCAGGAAGCTGCAACCAAATTAATACTTTCTGTGGTGCCACGCGTCCAAATAATTTGTTTTGCCTCAGGCGCATTTAAAAACCTGGCCATTTTAGTGCGGGCCGCTTCAAATTTTACCGTGGCACGATCTGCCAGGGTGTGCGCACCGCGATGAACATTGCTGTTATCGGTTCGATAATAATCGCTAATTGCATCAATGACGGCATTCGGCTTTTGTGTGGTAGCTGCATTATCGAGATACACCAGTGGCTGCCCGTTCACTTCTTGATGAAGAATAGGAAAGTCCGCGCGTATCTTTTCAACATCAAATGTTTCAGAGTTTTTAACATCAAATGTCGATGCAGTAGTAGTCATTATTCTGCCGCCTCTAATAAAACTTTATCGCGACCAAACAATAAGGCCAAACGCGGCAACAAATAATCGCGTACAGCCGGTTCTGCAACCTGTTGTAACAATTCATTGATAAAACCAAAACTCATCATGACTTCGGCTTCGCTGCGCGATATGCCGCGGCTTTGTAAATAATAGAGTGCGGTACTGTTTAATTGGCTAATGGTGGCGCCATGAGCACACTTTACATCGTCAGCATAAATTTCTAATTCTGGCTTGGTATTCACTTCGGCTTTATTGGAGGTAAGCAAATTTTTATTACTTAACTGTGCCAGGGTTTTTTGCGCGAGCGGATGAATATAAATGCGACCATTAAAAATGGCTTGCGCTGAATCGGCAATAATTCCGCGAAACACTTCATTGGTTGTGCAATGCGGCACCCAGTGTTGCACGTTAGTGTGATAATCCACCATTTGCTTATTGCGTGGCAAATAAACGCCTTGTAAATCCAGCTCTGCACCTGGGCCGCGGTGATTAATTTGATAATCAATGCGTTTTAAACGGCTACCGTGCGCCAAGGTAAAACCACGCATACGCGCATTGCGTAACAAATTGACATGCACTGCGCCAATATGTTGAATATTTTCTTCTTCAAGATGCAAACGATAGTGCTGTAATTGTGCGTTATCGCCTACAACAATTTCAGTGAGCGCATTAACAAAACTATTTTGCTGCCCGGCAGTTGACACATAATGTTCAATCACTTCTGCTTGAGTATTTTCTTCAAGTACAACTAATAAACGTTGATTAACTGAAAGTGCCTGGTCATTTACTGTGGCAACCTGCACCACATACACGGGCTTGGTGAGCGTTGTGCCGCGAGGTACATGCACCAACACACCCTCATTGACCCATGCGTTATTGAGTGTGGCAAAGACATGCTGTTCGCCGCAAATCACCCTACCTAAATACTGTTGGATAATCGCTTGCTGTGCTGCGTTAGCCTGGGAAAACAAAACCACTTCCGCATTCAAATCACTGGAACTTGTAGCATCAAAAATTCCGTTGACAAATACCAGACGAATTGCGTCCAACTCAATCAGTTCAGCATCTTGTTGCCAGGTGCTCGCACTTTGCGAAGCACTATTTTTTAACAATACCAGATTAGTTCTTTGCAAAGAGGCAAGCGATGTATATTTCCAATGCTCAGTTTTGCGTGTTGGCCAAATCACTTTTTGCCAATCAATAGCCGCCTGCGTGCGCAACCCTTGTAGCCACAGGGGGCTTTGTTGTTGTGCCGCTAATTGCAGTGCTTGTTGCTGAAAATCACTCATGGATTACACTGCCTCGTCTTCAAGCCACGCATAACCTTTTTCTTCGAGCTCTAAGGCCAAGTCTTTGCCGCCGGTTTTTACGATGCGACCATTGGCCAGAACGTGGACGAAATCTGGCACTATATAATCGAGCAAGCGCTGATAATGCGTAACAATAATAAAGCTGCGTTTAGCTGCACGCATTTCATTGACGCCCTTGGCGACAATTTGCAATGCATCAATATCCAAACCGGAATCAGTTTCGTCAAGAATGCACAAGCTCGGCTCTAACAACATCATTTGCATAATTTCGTTGCGTTTTTTTTCACCGCCGGAAAAACCTTCATTAACGCCGCGCTTTAAAAAAGCCTGATCAAGATCAACACGTTTACTGGTTTCGCGCGCAAGTTTCATAAATTCAACGGCGGATAGTTCTGGCTGGCCATGATGTTTACGTTTTGCATCTACCGAGGCTTTTAAAAATTCCATATTGCTAACACCGGGAATTTCTACTGGATATTGAAATGCTAAAAACAAACCTTCGCGCGCACGCTCTTCGGTGCTAAGTTCGAATAAATCCTTACCATTAAAACTAATGCTGCCACTGGTAGCTTCATAGCCTTCACGGCCAGACAAGACGTTGCCAAGGGTACTTTTACCCGCACCGTTAGGTCCCATAATGGCGTGAACTTCACCGGGATTAATCGTGAGATTTAAACCTTTAAGAATTTCTTTTTCTTCTACTTTGGCGAACAAGTTTGTAATGCGTAACATATAATTTCTAATCCGGTAATGTTTGTCTAACACAGCAATGTAATTTTTTATCCTACTGAACCTTCAAGGCTCACTTCCAATAATTTTCCAGCTTCGACAGCGAACTCCATTGGCAACTCTTTAAAAACATCGCGACAAAAACCATTCACAATCATGGACACCGCTTTTTCTGCATCAAGCCCACGCTGCTTACACAGAAATAATTGGTCATCGCTTACTTTGGAAGTAGTTGCTTCATGTTCTATAACTGCGCTTGGATTTTTACTTTCAATATACGGAAAAGTATGTGCGCCACATTTATCGCCAATTAACAAAGAGTCACACTGCGTATAATTGCGCGCGCCATCTGCGCCTGGATTCATGCGCACTAAACCGCGATAGGCATTGGAACTTTTACCGGCGGAAATACCTTTGGAAATAATCGTTGATCGAGTATTTTTTCCGATGTGAATCATCTTGGTGCCAGTGTCGGCTTGTTGATAATTATTAGTGAGCGCAACCGAATAAAATTCACCGACGCTATTATCACCACGTAAAATACAGCTTGGATATTTCCAGGTTACGGCAGATCCAGTTTCAACTTGCGTCCAGGAAATTTTCGCATTGGTATGGCACACACCACGCTTGGTAACAAAGTTGTAAATGCCACCCTTGCCTTCGGCATTGCCAGGATACCAATTTTGCACCGTGGAATATTTAATAACTGCATCATCGCAGGCGACCAATTCTACAACCGCAGCATGCAATTGATTTTCATCGCGCATGGGCGCGGTGCAGCCTTCAAGGTAACTCACGTGCGAACCTTCATCGGCAATAATTAAGGTGCGTTCAAATTGGCCGGTGTTTTGTTCGTTAATACGAAAATAAGTTGAAAGCTCCATGGGGCAGCGAACACCTTTAGGGATGTACACAAATGAGCCATCGGAAAATACGGCAGAATTTAACGCCGCGTAATAATTATCTTTTTGCGGTACGACGGAACCGAGATATTTTTTGACTAACTCCGGATATTTTTGCACCGCTTCGCTAATCGAACAAAAAATAACACCGACTTCAAATAACTTTTCGCGGAAAGTTGTGAGCACTGAAACCGAATCAAATACCACATCCATAGCGACACCAGCCAGCGCTGCTTGCTCGTGTAGAGGAATGCCGAGTTTTTCATAAGTGCGCAACAATTCCGGATCGACTTCAGCTAAGCTTTTTGGTTTATCGTCCATGGATTTTGGTGCGGAATAAAAAGATACCGATTGAAAATCAATATCATCGTATTTTACATGTGCCCATTCTGGCTCAGTCATTTTTAACCAGGCACTGTAGGCTTGCAAGCGCCAGTCCAATAGCCAATCCGGTTCATTCTTTTTTGCCGAAATAAAACGAATAACCGTTTCATTTAAACCGGGCGGTAAAGTTTCCGACGCTATATCGGTGTAAAAACCGGCAGCGTATTCTTTACTAATAAGTTGTTCAACATGTTCAGACATAATATTAAGCCTTACGCAACTTGGTAACAATTTCGCGGATGTGCTCAATCGCAAACTCAATTTCAGCGGGCGTGGTATAACATCCGACACTAAAACGTAACGACGCTTGGGCTTGGGCTTCAGTCAAGCCAATCGCCTTGAGGACATAACTGGGTGACATGCTTGCCGAGTTACAGGCTGAGCCGCTGGAAATGGCAAGATCGCGCAACGCCAATAATAAAGTTTCGCCATCGCATCCTTCTTCCGCACTGTTTGCAAAGGCAACGTTCAGAATTCCGCAGACGGTTTGCGTCGCTGACCCATTACGTTTTACATTGGGTAATTCAGCAATGCCTTGCCATAATTTATCGCGCAGCCGTGAGATGCGCTCGCATTCATCACGCAAATTTTTTGCTCCCAGTGCGGCGGCCTCGCCCATACCCACGCACTGATGGGTGGCGAGTGTTCCTGAACGCATATTGCGCTCCTGTCCACCACCGTGGATTTGTGGGGCAATTTTTACATCGCTCGCGCGACGCACAAAAAGTGCACCTATGCCTTTGGGGCCGTAAAATTTATGGGCCGACAGTGACAATAAATCTATGCCTAAATCTTTAACGTCAATTTCAATTTTGCCAACGCTCTGCACCGCATCACAATGAAATAAAATATTGCGATTGTTACAGATTGTACTCAGTGCCTTAATGTCGTTGATGCAACCTAACTCATTATTGACTTGCATGATGCTGACTAAAAATGTGTCGTCACGCAGTGCAGCTTGTAAGTCCTCAGCAGTGATAATACCTTCGGATGTTGGCATTAAGCGCGTTACTGCAAAACCGTTATTTTCTAACCAGGCAACAGGGTCAAGCACTGACTTATGCTCAACCGCAGACACAATAATATGACCAGAAGCTTCGCCATTTATCAGCGGATGTTGAGTGCGGTAGATTTCTGCCACACCCTTTAAAGCTAAATTGTTAGCTTCGGTAGCGCCGCTAGTCCAAACGATTTCGCGCGGATCTGCAGCAATTAATTTTGCTACTTGCTCGCGCGCATTTTCGATGGCTTCTTCGGCTTGCCAACCATAACTGTGGGAGCGGGATGCGGAATTGGCGAAATTCCCTTCCAGCGTCAAGCACCACGCCATTTTAGTTGCCACTTCGGGGGCAACTGGTGTTGTCGACGCATAATCAAAATAAACTGGTTTACGCAAAATTGAACCTAATGTGTGTTAGATAAATTGTAGGATTTACAAAATTTCACTGAGCGTAATGCATTGCTCAGTTTTGTAACCTGTGTCTTTGCGGCTATCCTGACGCGCACCCACCATTTGAATGTCACGTCGCGCCACCAAATTGGCCAGCGTAATACTGCTTAAAAATTGATGGATTTGTGTACTTAAATCCTGCCACAGGTAATGCGTTAAACACACTTCACCATCCTGACAATTGCCCTTGCCTTCACAGCGCGTTGCATCGAGCGATTCACTTACCGCATCAACCACTTGAGCAACAGAAATTTCGGCAGGACTGCTTATTAAACAATAGCCACCACCAGGGCCGCGCACGCTTTTTACCAACGCAGACTGTCGTAAGCGCGCAAATAATTGCTCTAAATAGGAGAGCGATATACCTTGACGCTGTGATATATCCGCTAAACTCACTGGGCCTTTTTGGCTATGCAGTGCCAAATCCAGCATTGCCGTAACCGCATAACGTCCTTTAGTAGTCAGTTTCATAAGGCTTTCCGCAGATAAAAGATGTACGGTGTAAATGGTAACTATTAATATCCGAGCATTTTACTCAACTATTACCCCTTTTCCAATCAGCAATTAAGGTTTACTCCTCCTTGCTCAACTTGGCTGCCTCGCGCAGGGTATCGACATCGCCCTTCAAACCCAGCCTGGCAACGACTTTGCCGGTATAAAACACGTAGTTTTGCATGGCGGTTAATACACCACGCAGAATGTTTAATTCCATCTGATCCATACGCACGCGGTTATACAAGCGGCGCAAACGGGTCATGGTTTGTTTGGGGTTTTCGGGGTCTAAAAAACCTACGTTCACTAAGGTTTGTTCTAATTGCTGGTAATAGCTATCGAGCGCTTGAGCGTTTGCGGGTGGCATGTCCCACTGATGTTGCGGTAGGGTTTTGCCCTCGCTCGCTAACAAATAAGCCATACGAATTTCATAGGTAATGACCTGAACTGCGGTTGCCAAATTAAGTGAGCTGTACTCTTCATTAGCGGGAATATGCACGTGGTAATTGCACTTATGTAGCTCTTCATTGGTTAAGCCGCGATCTTCGCGACCAAACACCACGGCAACTTCGTGTTGACCCGCTTCGGCCCAGACATTGGTACCGCATTCACGGGGGTCTAGTAACGGCCAGGGGATACGGCGCTCACGCGCGCTGGTACCGACCACCAAGCTACAGCCTTCAATCGCTTCATCAAGGCTATCGACAACTACTGCATTATCTAAAACATCGGTTGCAC
The DNA here is from genome assembly GCA_040385335.1 of Pseudomonadota bacterium. Classification (GTDB taxonomy): domain Bacteria; phylum Pseudomonadota; class Gammaproteobacteria; order Pseudomonadales; family Cellvibrionaceae; genus Cellvibrio. The sequence goes on along the minus strand of JAZKHP010000026.1, from coordinate 6,928 downwards.
CAGCGGAACGCCAGGTAGCCTTATCAGATGGGAATTCTTTGGGCGCAACCAGATACAAACGTGACAAGCCCATATTTTTCATGGCCCGTGCAGCACCGCCAATATTGCCCGGGTGGGTAGTGTTCACCAGTACTATGCGAATATTGAGGAAAGGAGTTGTGCCCATAATAAGAATCCCAGTGCGCTAGCGAAATGCTTAACATCTAAAAAGGCGCGCAGTGTAACAAATTGGGGGCGATGGTCGTAGTGCAATAAGTGTTTAGCAGGGAATTACATGAGGGCGAGAAATTTATCGCGGTTGGGACTTGGTAGCTACCACAGATTGCTTACGTTCTTTGGTTCGGTCAAGAATGGTCTTTTTGTCCGAATCACTTGCGTCACGCCAGTGCGCAATTTCTTCAAGGCTGCGATAGCACCCGGTGCAAATATTATTGGTATTCAGGCAGCAAATATTGATGCAAGGGGATTCTACGGTATTGTTGGCCATACTAAACTCTATAAAAAAAGGTGGGTCACTTTACGGCGACTCACCTTTTTATTTGTTTAAAAATTAATACTTTATTCTAAATTCAACTCAATTTTCTTAAAGCTAACATCTACTTCTTTAAAGGTTTCTGGTGTTGTGCCTACCCAAGCGCCTTGTATGTCATTGCGCAGCGTGTTTCCACGTTTTGTTTCTGCAACAACGATAGCACCTTTAATAGAAATGGATGCTAAAGCATCAGCTGTTGAGTCTGTGCGGGTATAGTTATTTTCTGAATAATAATAAAGTGCAGAAGCAGGAATAGTGACGCGCAGCCATTTATCACTCATAGTTGCTTGATCGATTTCGAAATTAATTTTTGCACGGAAATCGGCTTCACTGCTTAGGTTTTTCTGGTAAAGAGTGATATCCAAATAAACTTTTCCATTCTCTAAAGAGTCAATTTTATCTGCAGTTACATAGGCAGGAACATACTTAGCTTTAAGTGCATCAACTGTTGGGATAATGGTGTTAGTACTATTGATTTTTAAATCCACAGTAATGGATTTAACTTTACCAAAGGTAATGCCTTCGCTGAACATATTGCTGCGCTCAAAGCCATTACCATGTTGTTGATCCCAGTTGGCAATTTTCTTAACAAGTATCATTTTAAACGTATCAACATTATTACAACCGGCATCAGTTACAGTTGTTGATGGAAAGTTATAAGTTGAAGGTACTTTAGAAACGTTTGCCCATGTGGCAGTGCTGTTAATGTGGTTCCATCCCGTTAAATTAGCAGGGGCGAGGTTTTGCGTAGTAACATCATAATCTGCAAACATGCTGAAGCTGCTGGTGCTTGCAGGCAAAGTGATGCCCGAGCCACAGTTAACGATCTCGGCAACATCAACGCCACCAATTGTCACTAATGGAGTTGTGTTTTCCACCAAAGGATCCGGATCTATACTACTGACAGAGCTGGAACTGGCGGGTGTTATGGAGCTAGCAGCAACAGAACTGGCGGCTACCGAGCTAATCATTGCAACACTACTAATTGCCGGTGTTGATGACTTTTTTGAGCCACCTGAACTGCCGCCACCACAAGCAGTTAAGCCTGCGATGATTAAAGTAAGCGCACTAAGATTAATAAGATTTTTTTGCATATTGGATTCTCTTTAGTATGTAATTTTTAGTATGTAATTTTTATAGGTACAACTATTTTAGGTTTAGTAAAATTTATATTTTTCCAAAAACACCAAAATATTATTTCAGTTACATTTTATTTTTTTTTAAATAAATAAAATAAAAAAAGGGGCTTTTCAGCCCCCCAAGCTAGACTATCAATCTAGCGATAAAACCTACGAAAAATAATTAAACGTATCATAGGTTTTAGATAACCTATTGCTTAATTACAACCTACACGCGAAGTAGAAACAATAATGTCATCAAACCAGAGATCACTAGGATTGGTTGAACCAAAACCTCTCCAGCCAAACTCGACATAATTTAAATCAGCGGCCGTAAGAGCAGCGCCACCTTGTTTCCAATCGCTAAGGCTGGCAACCGTAAATGATGCTTTATCATCAATCCAGCCATAAAGTTTGTTGTTAGTTACATCCAGACCAAACTCTACGCAAGTCCAACGGCCCGCAGGAACATATACAGTTGAGTCCCCTGAAGCTGTGGTATTCGGCGTATCGCCAGGCTTAGGTTGGAAAGCGCCAATGCGGGTACCCTCTACCAAGCCATAACGTTGCTCATTAGCATTGTTATCTTTAGCAGTTACCGTACCCAAAAATGCGCCGTGGTTACCGGAGTTTTGCGAGCCGTTATTGCCCAATTGTATAGGGCTGTACATCCACGCGCGGATATAAGCTTGACCAATACCTGTAGGTAATTTTTTCATTAACCATACCGGTGATGATGCACTGGGGTCCGTTTTTACACGCAAAGACTTGGAACCAGCATGAGCACGCGTATTATCGACCAACGCATAAGCTTGTGAGCTGAGTTGATTCACAATGGAGGAGTTGGTAATAATCCACTCCCAATCTGCGGGCGGAGTATTAAGCACTCCCAATTCAAAATCTTCACTGACTAGCGTAGAGCCAACCACAACCGGCTTCAATGATAAGAAGTAAGCTGCTGTATCCGCCGCACACTGACCAACACATGCAGTCGGATTACCTTTAGGCATATTGACTGTAATGTAATTGACCAAATTGGCTACCGTTGTGAAACGTAGATTTTTTGGATCAATCTTATAGGTAGTGCCAGCAGTACCATCGCTATTCACCGCATGACAGAACACGCAACCAACAGCGGTGCTTTCCCACAAGGCTTTGCCGCGTGTCGCATCGCCGGTAACTGCCGCTGAACTGGCGGTTGAGCTGGCAACTGAACTAGAGCTGGATCTCGAACTGGTTGGAACACCAGAGTCAACTAATTGCATGGTGCCGAACACACTGGCGTCCTGATAACCGCGGTTATCTCTATGACCTTGCGTGTCCACAGAACCCATCATGCTTTCACGTTGTGAACTACCGTCATTGTCGATATAGGCCGCAGAGAAGCCCATGAGTTTGCCAGCAGCCAGTACTAAGGGTGTGTTCACACTGTTATCGGCATAGCTCGCATCATAGATACGCACACTCATTTCCCACATGTGCTTATCGCCATTACTCACCATGCGCATAGTCAAATGATCATTCAGCAACTTAGGACCGCTGGTAGTGTAATCAACCACATCACCATAGGTACTGACATGGTAAGCCCAGGCCGAGGTGTTGTATTCATGCTGCCCACCGCTTTTGTTTTCATCGATAAACAGCTCAACAGTATCGTCTTCCCAATAGCTATCGGTGGCAGTACGGTGACCGTCATAAATTCTGTCATCGGTGATATCAAACAACAGATAGAGGTTGCCATTATCCCACAAGGCCTTATAGCGACCTGAGTAATCTGTTGACGGTGGTATACCTGCTTGCGAACCTAACCAGCGAACATCGATAGGTGCCCATTCTGCAGTATTCCATACAGCATCAGCCTGACCATCAATCACCGGAGCAGTGTTTGCCTTAGGTGCATTGTAATGGTTACGTCCACCTAAACTGCTGCTAGACCCTATTGAGCTGGCACGACTGGAGGCAGCAATAGATGATCTTATTGAAGACGCCGGAGTGGAAGAGACTGGTGTGCTGGATGCAATAGAAGACGCTGGTCTGGAAGAGAGCGGCGTGCTAGATGCAATGGCGCTTGAGCGAGCAATACTGGATGCAGAGCTGGTAATCACACCATCAACGTGAGCACGACGCACGGAGAATACGTAATCCCACAACTGCGGATTTAAGTAAGCGCGCATCCAAACAGTGTGTTGCAAATCTGCGCTTGGTTGGGGATCACCTGGATCAACATTTTGCGTTGTGCCAGTGGGGAACAAGCTAAAGGTTGCGCAACCGTTTGCGGCAGCTATGGCATTAACCGTATTTACCGTATCGCTAACAGGATTATTTTCATCGCCGTTACCCTTCTGAGCCCAGACTACGACCTTGGATTTCGCCACAGCGGCAGCATTCGAAGTCTGAACTGGAATACCTGACATAGGAATAGCGGCAGCAATCAAATCTGGACGACGTGCGGCCAATTCCCAGGCACCGCCACCACCCATAGAAATACCGGTCACATAAATACGGTCCGGATCAATGGCATAGTTGGCTTTCAGGTTTTCAATCAGGTCCGTTAGGGCTTTACCATATTTTGATGGCTGACCTGTCACGCTAAACGGTGCATTACCGGTTGAAGACCATTCATTGCTGCCGAATTCGCATTCACATTGCGGTGCAACAATATAGGTTGGTTTATTCGCCAGGTTGGTCGGCGTCAACAATGAATTGCTTGATGCAAAGAACGGTAACGCATGACGACTGGCCAAGTGTTCCTGTGCTTTACCGCGCTCACCACCACCATGTAAGTAAATGACCAGTGGGAATTTCGCGGAGCTATTGGCTGCCTGTGCAGGCTGATGCAAGTTGTACGGCAAAGGAATCACACCGTTATTGAACACGGGCATGTTAACCATATAGTCGCGGAAATTTGGCACCACACGCTGACTGACATTGTTGGTATCGAAAGGCGCCCAGGAACCGTATTGAATGGTTGGTGGTGGAACTGGACAATCGGTACGCTCGTTTGGCACTGAGCTGCTGGAAGTCACCGCAAATGAAGACACAGAGCTTGACGATCTCGCCACGCTCGATGGCTGAACTGAGCTAGTGGCCACAGAACTTGGCGCTACCGATGAGCGAACAGAACTCGCAACACTGGAAGGAGTAGAACTGGACGAAATACCATTGCCACAACCAATACGCTCACTGCCTACGGCGACGTCATCCAACCAACCTTCAACACCGGCACTTTGTTGATAAGCTCTGAAACCAAAGCCCAACGAATCCAGCGTAGCCGGTACTGCGGTAAAGCCGCTCAAATTGGTTTTGTCAGTCACTTGCCCGTTGCGGGTGAAGAACAATTCCTGACCATTGCGGAAGAACTTGTAGGTCTGGGTTTGGCTATCTACATACCATTCCGTACACACCCATGAACTATCGAAGGTATAGGCATATTCACCTTGCAACGACACATCACCTGGCTCGGAATTGTAAATATATTGATGCTTGCCGCTAGCTTCTTGCACTGTATCAACAAAACGGAATTCCGCATTGTTGCCACGCGAAGTAACAAAGGTACCGTGTAACCAGCTATTGATATTCGGTACGGGCGTTTTCATTTTGTAATACAGACGACCCCAATGTTTACCGGACACAGCATTCATTCTGAAGAAGCCATAATCGCCGGCATTGGTACTTCTGAACTTCACTGAACGCGTACCGCTGCGTGCTTCCTGACCTTCGACGATGTTCACGCCGTTGCCTTCTTTGGTGAAGCCTGCAGGCGTAGCACCGGGTGCAACATTTTCAAAGTCGAGACAGAACAGGTTATTGCTACCACTGCAACCATTGGCGGTGGATGAACTCACTGCAGAACTCATCATTGAACTTGCAGTAGACGATCTGACCGATGATCTGACAGACGACAAAGGAGTTGATGACGGAGCCACGCTTGAGGCCACGGATGAACTCGATATCGGTGTTGAAGAGCGTACTGATGAAGCAACACTTGATGCCCTGGAGCTTGCAGCACTTGAGCCAGTACCGCTTATCAGTGCATCCACAAAACCTTGTAATGCAGGTTTCGCCTGGAAGTTAGCGTCAAACAATAATGGCCAATCAGGTTCAGTCGGGGTATTTAACCAGCTATCGGTATCCCAAACGCCCCAGACCGTAATACCACCGCGTTGTGCTGCGGGCACGGCTCGTAAATAAGCAGCAACAATGGCGCTATAGCGTTGTTTTTGTAACGCAGCCGCTTCCGCCGTAAGACTTGTGTATTTAGGCGCGGATGCATTGTAAATATTATTCACACGCACATCCAATTCCGTAATTTTTACCTTTAAACCACGACTGGCAACAGCCCTCATGGTTGATTCAATCGTACTGGTCGTTGGCCAATCCAAGAGCACATGCATCTGGAAACCAACACCTGTGATTGGAATGTTCCGCGCTTTCATGCCGTCAATCATCGCCAACAAATTAGTGGTTTTAGTACCATTGTTTTCAATGTTGAAATCGTTGTAATACAAATCGGCAACTGGATCTACTGCACGTGTATTGATAAATGCTTGATCAATAAAGGCAGCACCGAGCTTTTGGTAGAACACAGAGTTGCGGTAACCATTGACAGCACTCGCATCTCCATCTTCTGCCAGGGCCTCATTCACCACATCCCAACTGTCTACCTTACCAGCAAAATGTGACGCAACAGTTTGCACGTGGGTTTTTAACATGGCCGAAAAATCACCGCTGTAATTTTTCATAAAAGTTGGTACTTGATAATCAGAATGCCAAATTAATGTATGCGCGTGCATTGTCATTCCACGTGCACTGGCGAAGTTAACCAGCTCATCCGCTTGCGTAAAGCTATAGGTATTTTCGGATGGATGCAGGTAACTCATCTTCATGATATTACCGGCAGTGACTTGATCAAAATGCGGCAAGACCGCAGCTTGTTGTTGCGCGCTTGTCGCACTATTAATAATGCTATTCGCTTCGTTGCCGGCATTTACTGCTACACCAATGGGGAAGTCAGCCAATGTTTTCAAGCCCACCACACCGGTGCTCGAAACAGAAGAACTGTTGGCTTTACTAGACGCAACGATTGAGCTAGCAATTTTTGAACTTGCCACACTACTGGCTGGTGTCGAACTTGCCGGCTTGGAACTGGCTGCAATGCTGGCCGGTGTTGAGCTCGCTGGAGTCGAACTTGCTGGTGTTGAGCTTGCAGGAGTTGAGCTTGCCGCAACACTGCTGGCCGGACGGGAGCTTGCAGCAACACTTGAACCAACGCTATTCA
>JAZKHP010000025.1:0-71653 GCA_040385335.1 Pseudomonadota bacterium | reverse complement strand
GCCTCGACGCGCGATATCGGCGGTCAAGTGCTCGATGAAGGCTTCCAGATTCATTACACCCAAGTCTTTTCCGTCTCTTGTACGAACCGCAACAGAATTATTTTCAACTTCTTTGTCGCCAATGACGAGCAGGTAGGGAACCCGCTGAATTGTGTGCTCGCGGATTTTAAAGCCGATCTTCTCATTTCTCAAGTCCGAAATGATGCGGAAGCCCTTATTGCGCAAGGTATTTTCAATTTCTTTGACAAATTCGGCCTGATTGTCCGTAATATTCAAAATTGCTACCTGTTCCGGGGCCAACCAGGCCGGAAATGCACCTTCGTAATGTTCAATCAAAATACCGATAAAACGTTCAAACGAACCCAAAATGGCACGATGCAACATTACCGGTACCTGACGCGAACCATCTTCAGCAACATATTGCGCATCCAAACGCGCTGGCATGGAGAAATCAACTTGGATAGTACCGCACTGCCAAACCCGGCCAATACAGTCTTTCAAAGAAAACTCGATTTTGGGCCCATAAAAAGCACCCTCTCCCGGTAACAATTCGTAAGACAGTCCCTTGGCTTGCAAAGCATCCATCAAGGCTTTCTCAGCCTTATCCCATACCTCATCAGTACCAACACGTTGCTCTGGACGGGTAGAAATACGAATAATAATATCGCTAAAGCCAAAGTCAGCATAAACCTCATGCAGTAAATCCGTAAAAATAGACACCTCGGATTGGATTTGCCCTTCAGTTGCAAATATATGCCCGTCATCTTGCACAAAAGCACGAACGCGCATCAAACCCTGCAAGGTTCCCGATGGTTCGTTGCGATGGCATGCCCCGAATTCCGCCAAGCGCAATGGCAACTCCCGGTAACTTTTTAAACCCTGGTTAAAAATCTGGATATGACACGGACAGTTCATCGGCTTAATCGCAAAATCGCGATCCTCTGAAGCCACAGTAAACATACCGGCACGAAATTTATCCCAATGGCCGGAGCGCTCCCACAGACTACGATCCACAATTTGCGGCGTTTTCACTTCGCGGTAACCATTATTGCGTTGCAGTTCACGCATATAAGCTTCAAGCGTTGAATAAACACTCCAGCCGCGCGGATGCCAAAACACCATACCGGGTGCTTCTTCCTGGATATGAAACAAATCGTATTTTTTACCCAATTTGCGGTGATCGCGCTTTTCAGCTTCCTCTAACCGCATTAAATATTCATTTAGTTCTTTTTTGCTGGCGAATGCAGTTCCATAAATACGTTGCAGCATTTCATTGTTAGAGTCTCCGCGCCAATAAGCACCGGCCACTTTCATCAATTTAAAATGCTGCAATTTACCCGTTGATGGCACATGCGGACCACGGCATAAATCTTCAAAATCACCTTGTTTATAAAGTGACAAGTCTTGATCTGCAGGGATACTTTCAATAATTTCAGCTTTGTAAGCTTCGCCAATACTGCGGAAAAACGCCACGGCAGCATCGCGAGATAATACACGTCGAGCTACGGGCAGGTTAGCCGCCGATATTTCAGACATTTTTTGCTCGATAGCACTAAGGTCTTCCGGAGTAAATGCGCGAGAAAAAGCAAAATCATAAAAAAAGCCATTTTCTATCACGGGGCCTATAGTGACCTGCGCTTCAGGAAATAAAATTTTTACAGCCTGCGCTAACAAATGCGCAGTGGAATGGCGAATGACTTCCAATCCTTCAGGAGATTTTTCGGTGATAATCGACAATTTCGCGTCTTGATTAAGAATAAAAGCCGCGTCTACTTCTTTGCCATCGACGATACCAGCAAGAGTAGCTTTAGCTAAGCCAGGGCCGATATCAGCGGCTACATCAAGGACAGAAACAGGATTTGCAAATTGGCGCTGCGAACCATCGGGGAGAGTAATAACGGGCATGATTAAACCTTTTCAGTGGTGACCCCTACCAAAGGCCACGTGAGAGTAACGAGCAAGTCAATACTTAGCTCAGCGAACCGCGTTTTAGCGCGAAGGAACGGGAGTATAAAAAGCTGCACCACAGATAGCTAGGAAAATTTAGACTCAGCAACAAATCCACCCAGCTGTAACAATAACGAACTTCGCCCATCTATATTAACTGTTGCCAAGGCTGCATACACCCCGCATAGAATGCTAAGCTTCGCCAAACTATTTTTGGACATGTGCAATGGCAAATGCAAATCATACTGATTTCAGCGATGAACAAAAACTCATCGCGGCATTGAGGGCGGGAGATGATCGGGCATTTTGCGAAATTATTAAACGCTTTCAACACACCATGTTAATTATTGCCAGAGCCATTGCCGGAGATACCTTTGCCGACGATGTAGTGCAGGATGCCTGGGTAGCAATCTATAAAAACATTGCTGCATTCGAGCAAAGGTCATCATTGAAAACCTGGATTATGACCATTGTGGGCAATGAAGCCAAAGCACGGTTGCGCCGTGAATCGCGCAAAATCTCTTTGGATGAACTTGACGGCGAACAACCAGGAAGTTATCTGGATAACGCAAACTTTGCCGCTGACGGACACAGATTTGCCCCCATACCTTCATGGCGCAGCGAGTCACCGGAAGAATTATTGGAGGCGCAGCAGTTACAACGCTGTATCAACAAGACACTTAATATATTGCCACCCGCGCAAAAAGCTGCATTTATGTTGCGCGATATCGAACAACAATCGTTTGAAGATATTTGCGAAATTTTGCAGGTCAGCTCAGCCAATATAAGAGTATTAGTTCACCGCGCACGTTTAACGCTGTTGCAAGTGATTGACCGCTTTCAGGAGACAGGTGCATGTTAACAAAAAATAAATCTATCTTTAAAAAGCACATACTGAGCTGCAAAGATGTAGCGCATTTAGCCAGTGAATATATTGACAAAAATACCAGCAGAAAATTGAACTGGAAAATTCGTTTGCACTTGCTTGCCTGCGGCTGTTGCCGCCGCCTTATACGTCATTTGAAAATAACCCAACTAATAGTACCGCAACTTATTAAGAAAAATGAACCGGAAATAGATGCAGAATTAATATTGCGGCAGATAAAAAATCGAAAAAATAATTCTCAGGAATGAAAATTATTTTTAAGTTTTGCACGGCTATTCGTATCGCGACTCTGTGCAATAGGTCGCTCTTCAATCGCACTACCAATCCGCTTTGCAAGACGATCATAAAGAACAACGTTTACGGTAGCGGCCAGATTCATGCAACCAATCGTTGGAATATAAACCACAGCATCAGACGCGTTCAAAATTTCCTGTGCTAGCGAGCCATCCTCCGGGCCAAAAATATAATATGCATGGACAGGATGTTCGAAATGAATCAGGGGTGTTGCGCCTTCAATTAATTCCACCGCTACAATTTTTGCTCCCGGGGGCGCTGCAGCTAGTAAATTATCAACGCATTCAAGTGGAATTTTTTCATGCACGTTTTTAGTGTCAGTAAAAAATTGACGCGCGCGATTGTAACGCGCGCCGGTATAAAACACTTTATCTGCAGCGTAGCAACCAGCAGCCCGCAACACCATACCTACGTTTTCCGGGCTTTTGGGATTAACCAATCCAATAACAGCAGACTCACTTTTCATTAATAATTTTTCGCCTAAATTAATTTAAAAAAATCATACTAATATCGGAAATAATCCTTTAAGACCTTTCGCCATAAACTCAATGGCAATGGCAGCAAGTAAAATCCCCATCACCCGGGTAGACATAGCAATTGATTTCGGCGTGAGATGCCTGGCGAGCCAAGGCATCGCAATCAAAGTGAGCCACAGCCCAACACACACCAAAATAATTGCACCTACAATTAACCCATAGTGCATAAAACCATGCGCTTGGTGCGCGTAAACGATCACCGTGCTTATCGCACCCGGGCCTGCAAGCAAGGGCATAGTGAGTGGCACCAAGGCCACCGATTCGTCTTCCTCAATTTGCTCAAGCGCAGTGCCCTTTTTTGCTTGTAGCATGGCAATCGACATCAACAATAAAATCAATCCACCGGCAAAACGAAAAGCATCAATACTAATGCCCAATACCCATAAAATCCATTTGCCCAACAACAATGAAACCAATAACACCGCCATCACCGAAATCACGGTTAAGCGTAAAGTAGCTTGTTTCTTTTGCGCCGTTTGATGCGCAGTTAATACTAAAAAAACCGGAATGGCCCCCAAAGGATCAACGATCGCCAACAAACCTATAAAAAATTGCGCGTAATCCGTAAAAGGCAACATGGGGATGTACCTACCAATGAAGAATCTGACTCATTAACAGTGTAGCAGGTAGGAAAAAAGCGAAAGGTGATTCTATTTTTGGCAAATCAAAATTTTTAAATTAATAGCAAAAAATTAATCAAAAAATGTTAGCAATCCACGCAGCCCTTGCGCTATTGCTTGATGTTGAATTTGTACCCTATCACCGACGAAATGAAATACCTGGGTGCGCACCTCACCATTTGTGTGAGCCCAGGCAAACCAGACAGTACCAATCGGATTATCCTTGGTGCCACCCGACGGGCCCGCAATACCACTGACAGCTACCGCAATATCCGCATCAGAAAGCCCCAACACTCCCTTTACCATTTGCATTACAACAGCCTCGCTAACAGCGCCATCTTCGGCAAGAACGTCCGCACTAACATTTAGTAATTTTTGCTTGATTCGATTCCCGTAGCTAATGATGCCGCACTCGAACCACGCCGAGCTGCCAGCAACCTGGGTCATGGCAGCAGCCAAACCACCACCCGTACAAGATTCAGCAGTAGCGACATGCCACTTTCGCAGCAATAAATGCTGACCGAGTGCCTGGCTAAGAGAATCAAGAGGTAAAGGTTCTGGCAAATAATCCATTGCAGTGATTATTTATTTTTTCTTAAGGGATAACAGTGATCTTTCCGGCTTATTGGCACGTTCAGCAAATTGCTTGGCGAGAGCCTCACGATCTTTAACAGCTTGGCTTTTGAGGCTTTCAATATCAGTCGTCCCCGACAAACTATAATCCACATTCGAACCGACAGCCGCCTTAGCGAGCGCTTCCACGCCACAACGCATTAAGCGTGCCTGATCGGTATAGGATAGGTTCGCGGGAAAATTGTTGGGGTTAATTGCTGAGGGGTCGCGTGGGCTACCCTCAATTTGTAGCACAAAGCCCGATTCATGAGTTGCCGTTCCGGTAGTAAGATTCACTACCCATGCCTCAAAATTCATAATAAACCTGTATTAGTTAGTTAGTTTTAAATCGCACAGCTGTCACAGCAGACTTGTAGCACATGGCAGCACATACAAAATTGTTAAGATTTAGCTAAGCGTCGTTGCTCTTCGCGTTTTTCCTTTTTTTGCATAGTGCGTAATTGTCGCTCGGGTGGCTTGGCACCAATATGCGCTTGATTACGCATTTTCGCGAGCTGAATTTGTTTCTGCCGCTCACTGAAACGCATTTTCTGATCCTCACTTAAAGCATCATAACAACGCGGACAGCTAACTCCCAGCAAATATTGTTCCGAAAGCTTGTCCTCTTCCGTAATCGGGTGACGGCAACCATGGCATTGCCCATAAATACCTTTTTGTAAGCTGTGGTTAACGGCAACGCGGTTGTCGAATACGAAACACTCGCCTTGCCACAGGCTCTCAGCTTCAGGTACCTCCTCCAAATACTTAAGGATGCCGCCCTCCAAATGATAAACCTCTTCAAAGCCTTGCTCTTTCATGTAGGCAGTGGATTTTTCACAGCGGATACCACCGGTACAAAACATTGCTACTTTTTTGTGCTTGGCAGGGTCAAGATTTTGCGCAACGTAGACAGGAAAATCACGGAAAGTGTCCGTTTTTGGATCAATTGCTCCCGCGAAGGTGCCGATGTTGAACTCATAAGAGTTGCGTGTATCGACCACCATGACATCAGGGTCACTGATCAATGCATTCCAATCCTGCGGCTTTACATAGGTCCCTACAATCTTAAGCGGATCTATCCCCATCACACCCATAGTGACGATTTCTTTTTTTAATTTTACCTTCATGCGATAAAAAGGCATTTCTTCATAAATGGATTCCTTATGTACAATACCGACAAAACGAGTGTCACTTTGTAAATATACGAGCAAACCGTCGATACCTTCACGTGATCCAGCAACCGTGCCATTAATACCCTCCTCAGCCAACAGAAAAGTACCTTTTAAGCCAAGGCTGTCACAATGATCTTTTAAGCGGGGGGCAATTTCTTGATAATCAGGAAGAGTAACAAATTTGTAGAGTGCGGCAACAACGATGTGGCTCATAGGGTTTTCACTTTAACGAAGCTTGATATTGAATTTGAATAAAAATTAAAGTCAGCATTATAAATGCTTGAATTTTGAACAGCCAGCATAAAAGAAACTATTTATCATGCTTCGAACCACCCATACAGGCGGGAGACTGAGCGACAAGATCGCTTTTGGCCCATTCCTCCGGGCTAAAAGTATGTAATGCCAAAGCATGAACGCCACTTTGTAATTCCTCAGCTAAACACGCATAAATCGCTTGATGCCGCTGGACCTGCCGCTTACCCACAAAACTAGCGGTAACCAATATCACCTTGAAATGTGTTTCTGAGCCAGGAGGTACGCTGTGCATGTGACTTTCGTTAAGCACCTGCAAGTAGGTCGGCTGAAAAACTGAAATCAACTTGGCAACAATGCATGTTTCTATTGGTTTCATTGTTTATCCTCTTTGAAATGAACTTTTACAACAACACGCTGTTATAAAAAAATGCAGCTTAAGTAAAAAAAATACTGACGCATTTTACGGGTTAATCACTACACTATGTTGACCTGACGCAAAACTATTTAATTTAAATAGTACTTAAACTCACTGATAAGGTTAAGCCAGCGAATAAAGAATAAATACAAAATGGCTAAACCAAGAGCATATTTATGAACGAAAACAAAGTATTTATTGACCGGCGCGTCAACGATGACCGTCGCCTTGAGCACGATCCCTGTAAAGATCTGTCCGTTGATATTTATCATCGCAAGCGCCGCAAAGCACGCGAACGCCGCCATATTCACCGCTCCTTAATTGATGATTACATGGCTTACGGAATAGAAAGCAAATCAGAAACAATGATTAACTTCCTCAAAAATTAACAGCAGAAATATTTACCAACTGTTGTTAATTGCAATGGGAATACATTAAAAAATAAATCTATGTACAGCAATAATGCTCCACACCAAGGCTAATAACACAAGGCTTATAAAAACTAACGCCGAGCCTATGTCTTTAGCGCGACCTGATAATTCGTGATGCTCCGAGCCAGTGCGATCAACAACCGCCTCAACAGAAGAGTTGGCCAGCTCCGCCATCCATACCCAAAACACACTAGCAATTAGTAAGATTAATTCAACGTGGGTTGTCGCCAACCAAAATGCAATAGGAATTAAAATTAAACCTAGCACCACTTCTTGACGAAATGCCGCTTCAAATTTCCACGTAGCAGCAAGACCTTTCATGGAATAACCAAAAGCATCTATTACACGACCAATTCCAATTTTACCTGGCTTACTCATTCGCTCTCTCCAGAAGATATCTATACAAAATTGTTACATTCTAAAAAAACTGCCCGCTTGTCATAATAGTTTCACATGTTATTCATCTAAGAGTCACAAATACCAAGTACTTTTAAGTTGCAAGCTGACTTCCACTCAATGCTTAAGAAGGTGGTGAATCATGAATGCTTTTCTACAGAGAGTCCACCACTTGGACACCATTGCATTCTTATGGGTGCATGTAACGAAAGGATTTCAGTATCGCAAATCAATACGTTTTATTTCACATACAGGCGATGGAATTTGGTATTTATTATTAGCATTTATACTACTAATGCTTGAGCCTAATTGTGGTCGCAATTTTTTTTGGTCTGGTATTATTGCTTATACATTTGATGTTAGTTTGTATCTTGTCTTAAAAAATTTTATTAAACGCGACCGACCAGCCGCAAGCATTGATTATTATCAAGCATGGATAACCCCTTCCGATAAATTTAGTTTTCCTTCCGGCCACACCGCAGCCGCATTTTTATTTGCCTGTCTCATTGCTAAATTTTATCCCATCTTCGCAATTCCTTGTTTTATCTGGGCCAGCCTAATTGGCGCTAGCCGAGTATTGCTTGGCGTACATTATCCAACAGACACAGTTGCAGGCGCTGCCTTAGGTACCAGCTGTGCATTTATTGGAATTTATATTTACCAATTACAGGGCATATTATGAAAATACTTTACGGCGTGCAAGGAACTGGAAATGGACATGTAACCCGTGCGCGAATAATGGCACAAGCATTCGCCGAAGCAGGCATACAAGTGGATTGGGTATTTTCTGGCAGACCGCGTGCTGATTTTTTTGATATGCAAGCCTTCGGTGACTTTCAATGCTACCGCGGTTTAACTTTCCAGGTAAAAAGTGGACGTATTTTATATTTAAAAACGGCTATGACGAGTAATATTCGTCAACTCAAACGCGACATTGATAAAGTGAATGTGAATGATTACGATTTTATTATTAATGATTTCGAACCGATTTCGGCTTGGGCGGCAAAACGCGCAGGAAAAAAAGTCATTGGCTTATCGCATCAAAATTCTTTTCATTATGACATTCCCAAGAAAGGCAATAATTTTTTGATCGACTGGTTTATGCGTAACTTCGCCCCAGCCACCCTCCCCATCGGATTTCATTGGCATCATTTTAATCAACCCATTTTACCCCCATTGGTTGAACCCTCGCACTATATCAATGAGTCATTAGCGAAACATTATCTGGTGTATCTGCCATTTTCAGATGTAGCTGATATAGAGCCGCAGTTACGCAAATTTCCAGACTATCAATTTTATATTTATCAAAATATTCCGGCCGCAATTGACAATGAAAATATTCATTTAAGACCATTTTCACGCGAAGGTTTCCAGCAAGATTTACATCGTTGCGAAGGGGTTATTTGCAGTGCTGGTTTTGAATTACCCAGCGAAGCAATACAACTCGGTAAAAAACTTCTTGTGCAACCAGTGGCAGGACAAATGGAACAGCAATCCAATGCTTTGGCTTTAAGCCAATTAGGTTATGGCTCTTCAACGAATATCCTTAGCGAAGAAACTATCCGTCGCTGGCTGCCACTCACCAAACCAAGTCCAGTGATTTACCCTAACGTCGCCAAAGCCTTGGTTGAATGGCTAATACGAACAAAGGGAGAAAAATTCGCAGAATTTCAACAAACAATGTGGAACAAAATACCTCAACAAGCTATAAACGAAGCATCAACCCTTTTAACACAGCCTGCAGTTATACAAGAATTATAATAGCGTTTTACAACATCCGCAGTATGGTCTTGCCCTTTGGTAAGAGCATACAATTACCATTCCCTCAGCTATGACCATCCAGCTATTTCATTTCTCCTACATCCCTATTCAAATAATGCGATCCAACTAACATCTAACTCGCTATCTGGTTTTATTATTTCAATAGCATTTCAGGTATAGTTACTGATAAAGTTAGCTTATCTCAAACAGTCTTTATCATATGATCAGCTTAAATACCATAAAGAAAACCCCTCATTCATACTACTACGAGTATTTGAAGATGCCGCGTCCCATGAACATGTTGGTTTGCTTATTAAGCTTGGGAATTACTTCTCATAGTTTCGCTCAAAACAATAACAAACAAGTAAAAATTATTGAACCTGATAAAACAGTTACAAGCATCCAGGCAGCTGCGATTGATACTGAGAAATTTGAATTGGGGCCCTATATAGGCTTGCTTTCGGTTGAAGATTTTAATAGCAATTTTGTTAGTGGTATTGCGTTTACTTACCATATTAATAAAAAGTTTATTACGCAAATAAATTATGGCTTATCAACAGTCAAAAAAGCTGCATTTGAAGAAGTTGCTGCTGGCAATTTTCTGGCAAAAAAAGATTATGATTTTGAATACATAAACCTTTTAGGGGGTTATGACTTACTTGATGGAAGATCATTTCTTGGCAAAAACCACAAATTTAATTCCGCTATATATTTATTACTTGGAGCAGCTGAAGTAAGTTTTGCCGGAGAAAAAAACACAGGACTTGTAGCAGGCGTTAGCTATAGAGCAGTTATCACTGACTGGATAACAATAAATCTTGATTTGCGTGACACTCGGGTGACTCGTAATTTTTTAAATGACGAGAAAACCACAAACAACACCGAAATGCTACTCGGAGTGAATACACTATTTTAAAAATGAAAAGCTCGGCTATTCAGCAACACAGAATAGCCGAGCAAGTACGAAGGATCACCTTTAAATTTTTTGCCTTTATAGCTCGAAATTAAAAAGAATATTTTAATCCCGTTGAAATCTGCGTAGTGTTTACAGATTTACTACGATCCGTCACCAGACTTGAGCGATATATATAATCTCTAAAATCAAAATGTAAACCAAAATGTCTACTTAGCGCCACTTGATAACCAACACCCACCACGTAAGTCATGCTGGACTCTCCACCAAACTCCGTATCACCAACCCCCGCAACCAAATAAAGAGCCGATAGATTAGCTTTCGCCGGTGATGGGAAAAACTCTCCCTGAAACAAGTTGTAACCTACAAGTAAATCATAATGTGTGAATTTTCGATCGTCATCAGAAACATAACTCTCACCTGCAGGAAGAGTCTTTTCCGCAGAGGATAAAGCTACATCCGCCTGCAGATAGTTATATTGTATGAAATAATCTTCCGATGCACGAAAGGTTGCACTAATTCCTGGAACAAATTCGCTGGTAAAATTTTCTATATTAATAATCCCGGCAAAAAATCCCAGCTCAAATACTTCATTGTTTATATCTAACGAATCAGCTTCATGAGAATAATCGATATCACTTGCCTCTTGCGCATATGACACAGATGCCAACAGCAAAACACTTAAGAGACTGACTACTTTTGTTTTTAAAAGAATGAATTGAAACCTAATGTCCATGCGCTTAATCTCACATTGTTGTTGTCGGCTGAAACAGAATACGAACGATATTCACCTTTAAATAAAAAATTCCTACCAAGATAGTAATGTAATCCAGCACCATAATGATAAAAATCAGAGTCGTCGATTAATAGAGGCGTAAGCTTTGGTTGCGAATCAATTTTCATTACTCCTTGCCCAACTAATAAAACCGGGGATATTTTCCAGGCTGAAAATGGCTCTGCAACAATATTTAGCGCGTAGAAATCTCCTTTTATATCGGTACCAAAAATTTTACCGCCCTCGACTTCTAATCCCAACCAACCCAAAGGGCGATACCCTGCGGTAAAACTAAATGTTTCACTGCCTTTTAGTTCGCCGCCAGAAAACTGCCCACTGTTAAAGCCTACCCGCCAACGATTTTTTAAGTAGTCACCATAACTTACTGTGGGTAAATCAGCAGGTTCACCCGTCATTTGAATAGTGCGCGAGATTTGGCTCGCAGTGGTCCATCCTGTTTTTCCATTTTTTGTACGCACTTCGTACCAACCAGGTCGGCGGGTAATAACTTCAATTTTTTCGCCTTGTTCAATCACATAAAATATCGGATAACCACGACCTGGGCCACTATGCATTTCAACATAGGGATCAATAACTTCAAGCCTCAAAGGCTCTTGAGCGTCACTCGCGAAAGCTTGGCCCAGGGTCAAGATAGCTAAGCAAAAAATAGAACATAATTTTAACAATTGCATTTAAACTCCTAATCTTATTGTTTTAAGACTACCGACCAATAATTTAAATTAACTACATCTGTTAAACATCATTGATATTAAAGAAATTTATTCTACTTCATTATGCGTGGACATTCACAAAAAGAAAAAAAATAACACCCAAAGTTGTGATCAATTGCCAAGGATAACTGCCAAATTATACAGATTTAGGTTTGCAACCCAACACTCTTTCTTTAAAACAACGCTTATGAAATCTTGACGGCAAATAACACTGACAAAATTTATCCATCGTAATAAGAACATTCTTTATTTTTAAAACCATGTTTAAAAAATTAGTTAATTTCGGATAAAAAAAGGCTAGCTGGGATCACCAGCTAGCCTTTTTATCGATATCACATTAAAGATTATTGCGCGGTGGAAACACACTCTAAATTGATATCTGTTTGAAACATAAACTCTGATTTAGTCGTATGCCTTTCAGCGAAGAATAAATCGAAAGTGTAAGATTGACCTTTCACAATCCCAAGTTTGGCTGCCTGTTCATCCAAATCGACAGAACCATTTTGTACACTGTGTACACCACCAAGATCTATCACTCGTTTGCCATTGATGAATACCCAGAGATCATCATCCCCTTGGAATTTAAACACTTCACCGCCGTTATAATTGAACTCAAGATGCGCCTCAAGGGTAAAGTGGAAATTATGGCCCGTTTGCAAATAATTGCCGAAACCTAAACCATCGATCGGGAAGAAATCCTCATTATGGTAAGTCCAAATACTTGAGCCTACACTCCTTTTCAATTGCAAGGTTCTAGGAATATTAGTATTAACACCCGCTACATCTCTGAACCATTGATTAAAGTATGTCGCACCATGAGTACTTGGAGTTCCGCCAGTTTTATTGGCATACACAGGCAAATGATCAGCGCCCAGGTTTACTTCAACGATTCCGACATCAGAAATATTCTTATTTTCAAAGTCAATATGACCGCCTACCTCTTGGTATGCTTTGAAGTCGCGAATTGTTACAGGCAAAGTCCGCATGGTATTACTATCAATATTGCAGACTGGCTGCTCAACAGTAATAGTTACGGTATCTGGCGCACTGCCAAGAGTGCCGTCATTGACAATTAACTGTGCAATGTAAGTACCTTCTTTGTCTGCTTTAAAGGTCGGATTTACAGCAGTAACGTTGACCAGGCTAGTAACACTAGCGGATGGTTTTGTAGTTAAGCTCCAACTGTAATTTAATTTATCACCATCAGAATCGTAGCTTCCTGAACCGTCCAGCGAAACCTGATCACCTATGTAAACCGTTCTATTTTTACCTGCTTCTGCTATCGGTCTAATGTTCTTAGTATTCAGAACAACAGTGTCTGGCTCACTCGATTCAACTCCGTCGTTGACTACCAACTGAATGACATAACTGCCAGCCTTGTCAATTTTCAGTTTCGCTATACTTTCATTCGGAGTTAATAAAGCAACAGTACTACCTACCGGTTTACTCACGACACTCCAACTGTAGGTAAGAATTTGGCCGTCAGCATCTACACTGCCAATACCATTTAATACAGCCAGGTCATCAATTGATACAGATTGATCTGCGCCTGCGTTAGCTACAGGACGGCTATTACGTGTATCTATAACCACAGTATCTGGATCACTCGAAACCAAACCGTCATTGACCACCACCTCAATCGTATAAATACCATACTCGTCAGGTGTGAACACTGGCATTACGGCAGTGGCACCAACAATTTGCGCATTGCTGGATTCAGGTGCAGAAACAATACGCCACTTATAAGTCAACACATCTCCATCCAAATCACTACTCAATGAAGCATTGAGTTGCGCAACAGTATTAACGTAACCTTTTTGATCCGCACCGGCATCAGCAACCGGCTTCACGTTACCAATTTCAAAACTTACAGTATCTGAATCACTGTTCAACTTCCCGTCATTAACAGTTAATCGAACCACGTATATTCCGTGATCCAAAATTGTGAATGTCGGCATTACCGTAGAAGCACTTGACAATTTGGTTGTTGTTTGCGCTGGACTGATAATTTCCCACTTATAAGTCAATGTGTCGCCGTCAACATCACTGCTACCTGAACCATCCAGAGTAACCAGGGTGCCTATATTTGCATGCTGATCTGGACCAGCATTAGCCACTGGCTTTCTATTAGGTTGAATTACGGTAACTACGACTGTATCCGGCTCGCTATTGATTGATCCATCACGCACTATTAATTGGAAGCTATAAACACCTTCGTATTCAGGAGTAAAGCCAGTAGTAACAGAAGATGCATTATTCAAAACCAAGTTGCTATTGCCAGGCTGAGCAATCAAAGTCCAACTGTACGTTAATGTGTCGCCATCTGCATCGCTACTACCGACAGCACTTAAGACAACACTTTCATTTACATTGACCGATTGATCCGGACCGCCGTTAGCAATTGGTTTTTGATTCGGTTGAACAGCAGTAATAACAACAGTCGCGGGCAAACTATCTTGTTTACCATCGTTAACAATCAATTGCACCACATAGTTACCTGCTTTATCTGGTATCACAGAAGGTTTTACACTGGTCCAATTCAATTGCGCTAAAGTGCTGTTAGCAGGAGAGCTGAGCAATAACCATTTATAGGTCAACACATCGCCATCCGCGTCACGGCTACCCGAACCATCTAAAGTAAATGTGCTGCCGACATTACCCGTTTGATTTACACCCGCGTTTGCAGTGGCAATGGTATTTATAGGCGCAGAGCTACTATTAACTGCAGCGCTGGTGGTGGCGCTGGAGTAAGCAGCAGCTGAACTGGCAATAGCTGCCGGAGTGGATGCTGCTGACGAGTTTGTAATGACGGGAGTAGACGCCGCCACAGAACTTGTCATCGCAACGGGCACAGATGCTGCCGAAGAATTTGCAATCACCACTGGGGTAGAAGCCACCGAAGAGTTTGCAATCACTACTACAGGTACAGATGCCGCAGAGGAGTTTGCAATCACAACCGTTTGAGAAGCAGCAGAATTGGTAACAACTACTGAGGTAGACGCCGCAGAAGAATAAGCAATAACTGCAGGAGTAGACGCGGCTGAAGAGTTAGCAGCTGCTGCAACTGAACTTGCATAGGTATTCCCAAGAGGCGGCACCACAATACCTGGATCATCACAGATAACTCTATTGGTATCTAAATTATCTACGAAACCATCGCTATACGCATTAAAAGGGAAATCGAGACCATTGTTCGGTTGGCTAATAGCTATATCACTATAAACGATGTTTGCGCGGGCACGAACAACAGGTAAACGGCTTTGAGTTTTTTCATCAAACACCCAAATACCATACTGACCATTCACTTCACCTGGCTCATCACTTGATTGGCAAAATGTATTAATACCATTACTAACCGTTGAACATTGCGACCAACTGACTAACAAGCGACCTGTACCATCGCGGTAGGGCCAGACCGCACTATACCAACCATTTACTGAATGTTGATTAGGATACAAATCCACCTCCCCAGTCATTACTGGAACAGGTGCAATGTTGCCAAATACTGAAGCTGCAGTAATCGCTTCAGGCGATTGCAGTTCTACAATATTCCCACCTAAAGATTGCGTGTATTGATGCTTAAGGAGCGCAGCCAATTGTCCATTCTCAGCCTGGACAATGTGTTCAATTCCTATAAAGCTCTCATCAGAGCCAGTCAAAGTGACTGTTTTATAAAGTTGTTGTAATTCTTTGCCGTCAGCAGTGATGCGCAGAATAGTGTAATGATTACTTGCTAACACTTTTCCAAGCGGTGTGGCGTGAGCATTAGCACACACCGCCGCTAACGACCATTCTGTGGGAATACCCAGGCCATTAGGGTACTGCGCACCAAAGATATCAGTATTTGAAGAGGTGGCACCGTCAATAGGGCAATCTTGTAAAAGTTCGTAAGTACGCGACCAGCGAACAAAGGCGATTCGGCCATCTTTAAGAGTAGTCGGTTTAGTGTCATGATTTCTGCCGTAAGTTAACTGCAGAATATTTTCACCACTATTGGTCATGGAATGCAATAAAGATGGCTTTTCGTTAGGGCCAACTTTGTAACAATTATCAGCCTGATATTGATCAACAATATTATCAACCGGGCTATTAGGATTGCCTACCGCACGGTCTGAAGAAAAAATGATGGTGCCGTCTAAAGCATAAGTTGGATTGGTATCTTGGCCAGCATTGGCAATGAGATCGTCCTCAATGATGCGGCGAATGGATTTGTCTTTAAAACTATATTCGTAAATATTCCAAGTGTAATCGGTAAGATGATCGTGTGGTCCATGAGCGGCAAATACTAAATATTGACCATCAGGCGATATATTTAAATCTTTGACATCATATTCACTTGAATTGAAGTAGCTTGTTAATACCTCAGTGTCTATGGCATTAACATCGAGACTAGAGCGGCTCATTAATTGAGCGCCCGCTTTGAATTCGTAAGGTGAGGCTAGATCGAAGGGGCTACTGTCCCTATTGGTTTTGGAGAGTTTTAGTCGCTCAGTATTGAACTGAAAGTCCTGAGCCACATTGCGCTGGACATACATAAACTGAGTGTCTTGTGACAGCACAGTGTTATCAGCAGACTTTTTACTATCGCCGCTACCGCTACCGCAAGCAACCAAAATCAAAGAGGCAACAAGAAATATGAATGCTTTTTGAGATGCTTTAAGTAATCCGAACATAGTCATCACCATAGTCAATATTTTTAAGGGACCACACCAAACCGTAGAAAAATATTTGATCGAACTAGGGCGCTAGAGGTAAAGCAGTACAAATGACGAAGTGCCCTTTCATTTTCTTATCTTTATTAAGTTCCAATCCACAAACTATCTAAACTAAATGGATTTTCTACAAGCGCATAATGCCAGCCCATAGTTTTTAAAAATGGTACGAAGTCTCAAGAATTTGAGAACTCGAATGCGAACTAATAACTGTTTGTATTTTTGTGAACTTAGTCACTTTAGATCTAGGAACTATTCCCAGGGAAGCAAAATATTATATTGCTTCCAGCAAAATCAAGGGATTTCACATCATTTTGCATAATTGAGGGGGATTTGTAAGACTTGACGCGACACGGCCTGAAAGTATGGCGCATTACGCGCCAAACCTCATGAAAGCAACTACGCCACTAAGAACAAAACAAAGTGAAACCAAGTCTTGTTGGTTAATAAATTAAAGCCTTCTCTAACTGGGGAAAAATACAAACTTATATTCAATTGCCGTTGGGGAAACGTCTTTAGCACCAAAATTTACCTGTCTGATGCGTTCAAGAATACTAGCGTCCAGATCCGCTATACCCAGCTCACTGGCCACCAATCTTAACTTTGAAATGCTTCCATTGGGTTCGATCACCATCGAAAACGCAAATTTTCCGCCAAGATCAGGGTGATCAAGTAGAGCCCTCTGGTACAAGGTGTACACGCTACTTTTTGTTTTTTCCAAGGTACTGCGAATGCTTTCCATGTCGCGACCGCTGGCTTGATTAGATAGGCCGCCGTACTGGCTATTGCCAGTGCCGTCACCAATCCCATCTCCGGTTCCTATTCCGCCATTACCTGCGCGGCCCCGTCCATTCCCGCTACCATTTCCTATGCCGCTACCATTGCCGCCACCAGATCCGAATCCCATGGATTTATGATCAGCAAGTGCAACAACATCGCCTTTCATCATAGATTCATTGACCACCAGGCCTTTACCTTTGCCTGCTGCGCTATCCGCCCCAAGTACATCACGGTCACTTGCAGCAACAGTTCCGCCAGTGCTAACTGATACATTTTTATTTTGCATTTTGGCAATATCCAACGCACCACGTAAGGATTTCAATTGGCTCGATAACTCGGAAATTTCTTGTGACTGCGCTAAAGCCACCTTTTTATCAACAACAGTGTCTGTAGGTCGAGTACCACCGCCAATTTTACCCACTGCTTTAGAGCCGGCTTTGGCTTTTTGGGATACCACGCTTGGCGGGGCGATTTGCGGTTTTTCAATTATTTTCGGATTTTCGGAAAGCACAGGTGCAGGTGCAGGCACTGAAGATGTTACAGGCTGAACTGTAACCTTTGGCGGCTCAAGAACGATTGTAGTTTCTGTATATGCCCTTTTCTCTTCCTTCACAAATCCATTGTCAATTAGCCGCAACCACGGCACTAAAAGAAATAACAGCAGTACAGGAATAAGCACTCTTTTAAGAGTCTTTTTAAAAGCCGCTTCACGTTGCGCATCTGTATGCCAAGGCAATACCAGATCAAACGCGAGAGGTTGAATGGCGAAAGACATGCTAACCCCCTACCTTTACAGCACTATTAACAGCAGCATCCTTCGATGCACCGGTACCTGACAGACTATCGCGGAAAACATGATTCACCGCTAGAGAAATATTGCGATAGTCACTACCCTGACAAGTCACCATAACGCTCTTCAACAAAGAGTATGGGACGGATTTATCACCCATGATTGTTATGCTCAGACCATTCACTTTTTCATATTCGGATAATTCGCCCTTGGCTGCTTTATGGTTCGCTAAGGCTACAGTGAGTGGGTCAATCAGTTTTTCCGGAGCCGTTAAAATATCTGCGACATTAGCAACAACTATGTCACCCAGCCAAATCTGCTTAGCATCAATAAAAATCAAAACTTTATTGCGTGGCTCAGTATGGGAAACCGAATTTGGTAGTGCGACATACTTTGCATTTTGAATCTGAGCACTATCGCCCGCATTAATTAACAAAAAGAAAATGAAAAATGTAAATATGTCAACCAGTGACACTAACAATAACCCCGCGACCACAGGTTTCTTTCTTTGAATTTGAAATATTGTTGATCCAATCATTTTCTTATCAACTCATCTATTAAATAATATCTCCGAGAGAAATCTCGGGGAATAATTCGATTTCCACCAAATTTGTAGCAACAACCCCACTAAAGGATTTGACCGCATCCATAGTAAACACCAAGTTTTGGTAATCCACATTTGGATGAGATAACAATAAAATATCGCGCTTCTCACTGAGCTGGCTTTTTACTCCTTGAAGAACTTTTGAAAGCTGCATGAAGTCATATGACTTTCCGCCCTCATTCTCAATCAACGGAATTTCTTGAATAAGGACATCCTCAGGAAAGAAAATTTTGAACCCGGTATTTTCAATTCTAACTTCCAGTTTTGATTGCGACTTCTGACTTGCACTCATACCACCTGTAAGTTCAGGCAAATTAACTTCAAGTACGGTAATTTGCGCAAAATTAAGGCTGATCAATAATATAGGTACAAGTATTATCATCAAATTCATTAACGGCGTAATCTCAAGCTCTATTTGCTCTTTAATCCCGCGTTGAAATTCAACAAATTTCATACTATTACTCCTGACTCACTGTAGCTGCTTCAGGCTCCGGATTACGCGGACTGCTTGTTTCAATAAGCCGGTGTAAGGTCATGATATTAAGAAATTTTACCGCAGACATTTGAATGCTCGTCGTAATCGCCGCAGCCTTATTTTGCAACAAGGAATGAAGAATTAGTAAGGGAATAGCACCAAACAAACCAAAAGCTGTTGTGTTCATTGCCACCGATATAGATGCCGAAAGTAGCTGCGCTTTTTCCGCCGGATTTGCATTACCAACAGCAGTAAAAGCTGCAATCAAACCAAGAACTGTACCTAACAACCCAGCCAAAGTGGCAATGTTTGCTAAAAGTGCGAGATAACCTACCCGCTGCTCAAGCTGTGGAATAATTTCTAACATGCCTTCCGTCATTGAATTTTCGATATCGGCACGCTGTTTTGAAACTGTCATCATATCTAATCCACAACCGATAATACGTGTGACAGGTGCCTGGCTTTCACGCGTGTACATTTGCATTTTTTCCATATCGGTGGTTCGCAATAATGGTAAAAATGCATCAAAAGCTTTTATATTTCGTGCTCGTTCGCGAGCGAGGTATATCCATCTTTCCAGGCTAATAGCAATACCAATCGCTAACACCAGCGCGATGGGGTACATAAAAAAACCACCGTCTTGAAGAAACTTAATTAACGTGTTGTATGTGTCAAGCATAATAAATTCTCACTGTTCAATTAATAATTAATCTATTGTAACGTTATTAGTTCCGCTATTTTCTAAGTTCATTTCATCGTACATATTCATTGAATTCAACATAACTTCTCGATCAATCAGCTGTAAGGTTTGATCATGCTTTTCCTCTATATTCCATTGTAATTTGTCAGGTGTGCTATTCCCCTTCCAGGGAATAAAGTAACTCACAGCAGGTTGCTCTTTGTCACCCACAAATGTCGACTCCAACAGAATAGTGGTGTCGGGATTGGGAGCTTTCTCTTCTGCATGACAGAATGCTACAAAAAACAACAAAGTAAAAAAAACTATTTTTTTCATGATGACTCAAAGTTACTCATATATAAAACAAAATATTTAAAACTTAAGACAGCGGTTTAGATTCAGCTTTTTTCTTTTCTATAACTAGCCCAAGAGGAACACCGGTGCGCTGTTGAATTTCAACCAACCAGTTAGCAATATTCTTATCTTCGCCACCCGTAAGGTATTGATAGGCTTCCATATGCTTTTGCGCTCGCAGTGGATGATTTAAAAACACATCATACAATACCGCCAGATTTAAATGCGCTTCTGGACAATCACGCCATAAAACCAGCAATTTGGCATAGGTATTTTGTGCTTTTAAAAACTCACCTTTCATTCGCAAGGCTTTAGCCAGTCGCAGGTAAGCATTTATATTTTTATCATTGATCTCAAGTGCTTTTTGATAATTGCCGATGGCTTTTTCATAATTATTTTGTTCAGTTGCAATATCACCCAACAGCACCCATGGCCCAGATAAATTTTTATCTTCAGCCGTTAACTCTTGCAGTGAAACTTCAGCTTGGGAGTATTGCTTTTGTTTTGTAGCACGAGTGGCCTCAATATATTTAGCAATCGACTCCTTTTTTATTTTACCCTTCTGCAACACATAGGGATTCTCCACAGGCACATAAGGAATAGAGTTTCCGTCCTTATCAGTTTTTGGACTGGGCAAATATTCCAAAGTGGGGCTAAGAGTTATCTCCGGGGGCTTAGCTCCAGCTGCAGCTGCAGATTTTGATCGTTCAGATGTTGTAGCGCACCCGGCAATGCCAAGCAACCCACTTAACACTAAGGTTGCCGCAATAAAATTAACGTATTTCATCGCCATAACTCACTATAATTTCGGTTTTGTTGTATCGCGCCGGATTCAGTAACTTCATTTCAATAAAGCTCTTATCAATCCATTCATTAAAATTGCCTTGCCATGCTCTGTCAATATTCGCCTGGTGCAACTCAATCGCCAACTTATCAAAGGGGGCAGCTTGCTCTTCAATAATTTCCGCATACATTTTTTGGTCATCAGGCGATAAATTTACCGGCTTTTGCGACTCTCTCAATTCCTTGGAGAACTGCTGATACAACCGTGCAATTTTATAACTCGACATGGTTACGAATTCTAAAATTCCATAATCTGCCGCTAGCTGATACTGTTTAATGGAATTTTCCAGTACCTTATTTTTAGCTGGCAAGCTCTTCACTAACGGCAAATATAATTTATTCGCAGCGAATTGATCAGCATAGTAATCGCCATTTTTTATATTTGCCCAAGCCGCTAACCACCGGCTACGATCTGTCCGTTGGTCTCCTGCATTCTGATCACCGTCGATCAATCCTTTTTGCCACGACAACTGGTTAGTTATATCACTCAATTTTTCATAGATAAGAACCAAGTGGTAGCGCGCCTCCATCTGCGTAGAAAATGGTTTTGCATAGCTCGCATCATAGCTTTTAAAATGCTCAATTGCTGCGGTGTAGTTCTTGATTTTTTCAAACATTGTCGCCGCTATAAATAAGCCTTCACGGCGCACTTCTGCATCGGGATCGCTTTTATTAAGCCCAAGATAACTAACTGCAGCGAGATCCCAGTTTTCATTTTTTTCGTAAGCAAACGCAAGCTTCCTGGGAAACATCACGGTCAATTCATGTTTTGGGAACAGAGCAATAAGTTCTTTTAGCTCGACTATTGCCCGACCCCATTGCTTTAAATCAAGCAGCATAGTGGCGGCATCAAATTGCGCAGCGACCCTGACCGAAGAATCAGGCGTTAAGGTTTTAATTTTTAGCAACTGTTCGATGGCAGACTCTTTCTCACCCTTTTCAACAATAGCTTCAGTTTTCTTATAAATTGATGTGGCCAGACGTTCAGAAACTTGTTTATATTCTTCAGTGCTCTTATCCACTAACTCACGTTGATTAAGGTAGCTGGTTTCAGCATTTTGGTAGTCGCCCAATTTAAAATATGAGTGCGCCATAATGCCATAGGCCGTTTTCTTTAAGGTTTTATCAAGCTGTGGATTATTAGCAATCAGATTCCCGGAAACTTCCAACGCTCTCTTATATTGATTTAAACCAAACAAGTAATCAGCCGCATTCGTTAATACCGTTGGCGCACGAGTATCAGTATCGAATTTCTTGGCAAACATTAACATGCTCTCAACTGCTTTAGCTTGCCATTTTTTTATTTCCTGGCTTTCTACTGTTAAGGTCGCAATATGTTTTTGGTAGGAAATAATGGCAGCATAGCCAGAGTTGGCGGCATACTTCTCTGCACTTTTTCCTTTTGGTTGATACGCAACTCTCTCATAGTCCAGAACAGCATCAGTATATCTTTGTGCTAAAAATAAAGCCTCTGCCTTTAAGAAAAATACTTCATCGATACGTTCATCATTAGGAAATGTTTCCACATACTGCTGATAGAACCCAGCTGCCTTTTCAAAAGATGCAATCGCCAATACACTATTTGTGGCTACCTTATCTTTGTTCTTAACATCATTGACATCTGCAATTTCATTTTGCGTTGCTTGACCGAGACCATAATAATGGCGGGCTAATTCATCAAGGTAAACTTTAATTGATTTACTAACATCTGCGGACATGCCACCACGATTTCCTTCGTAACTTGAACGCATTCCGTAAGCATTAACATAGGCCTCTTTCTCCGTTAACACCTGACGAGGAAAACCACCTTTGTTATAGGCCTCAATAAGCTTGCCATGCAAAAGTGGTGCGTTACTTGAGTTTTTATAATTATTAACAAACAATCTAAACGCATTTGCAGAGTCTTCATACAGTTCTTTTTCAAGATAATACTCGCCTATGCTTTCATAAATCATCCACACATAATTTTTATTAGCAATTGATGGGAAAGTGGCTATAGCCTCAGCGCCACCCATACGATCCAAGGCAAGAGTTGCCGAGTGGAGCGTATCTTTTGCCAACGGCTTCTCAGCTTTTCCCAACACTTCAAGGGACGCTTGATTCGCTAACAATTGATCCAATACAAAAGCATATGCATTTAAACTATTATTATATTGCGCCTGTTTATAATAAGCCCAACCCAACATGTAATGTGCATTAATTGCCAGTTTTGATTTATCTAATTGTGTTACAGCAAGGTATGATTGCTCTGCCTTTGCATAAGCGCTTTTATTAAAATAAATATCACCAGCACGGAAATGCGCTTCTGCAATATTTGCATAAGCAGGATGCCTTTCGGTAAGTGCAGATAACATTTTCAAAGCTTCGTCTTGATTCCCTTCCATATCATAAGCTTTTGCTAACTGATACAGAACTTCGGCGTTATCCGGTGAATTGGGGTATTTTTCCAAAATATTACGATAAGCTTTGATGGCGTCTACATAGTAGCTTTGTTTTTGTTTACTTTTATTTTCATCATAAACACCTTCCATCATGTAGACATCAGCAATACGACGTTCAATTTGTTCTTTAACTTGTTTATCTTCGAAAAGGTCAATAATTTCCTTATATTCGGCGCGCACTTCTTGATGGTTAAGATTTTTGATTTCGATATTTTCTTCTTTTTCAGGCACATATTTTAACGAACCCAAGGTATTCGTTTTACTTGAAGAACAGCCATCCAGGAATGCAGCGATGCCGACAAAGAATATCCCATATTTTATTGCATTCATTTTTTTTATTGCTCTCATTTTCTCTCTCCCCCGGAAGAATTCGCGGCAGCGCCTTTCTCCGTCGATTTTGCCTTTTCAAGCGATAACAAAGTCATATCATATAACCTCGCTTTGGCTAGCCTGGACTGAGCCGAATAATATCTCATGCGTTCTTCATGCTGATCCAACTCTAATTTTATAAGATTTCTCATGATAACTTCAAATTTCAATATCAGTTTTTCAGTAGCCGCTAATTGTTTTTTAATTTCTGCATGCTTATCAGAAACCATTTTTTTGTAGTCAACCGGCTGCTCGTAAGGTTTATTATAATATTTTAACTTGGTAACTTTATTATTTAAGAATTGAAGTTCACGGTCCGTAGTATCCATCAATGTTTTCAGTCTGCTTCGCTCCACCTCTGTCAAGGCTAGAGAATTCAGCTTTAACTCCGTATTTTGCTCAGCAAAAAGCTCATTAAAATCCACAATTTTGTCAAAAATCGCTTTAAAGGAATCATTATTCTTTTTCTTATCTGCATTTTCTAAAATCAATCTATGTTCATCTGCTTGCATAGACCAATACTTTAAATTCTCATCAATCGCATACAAATCAGCTAACTCACGCAAAGATTCGTGAAATGCATGGCTCGCCATTAAATCAATAAGAAATGGTGTCAATTTTTTATAATCAACAGAAGGGGTGGCGCCGTACCAATCCGTATCATCCATCATGACTTTAAGATTAGCGATAAACTCTTTCGGAACATCTTGCTTCGCAATGACAAGACGAGCTTCATCAATCATCGCTATGCCTGTTTTAAATTCCTTTTCCGCCAGCAAATTGCTTTTTAAAGCTTTGCGAAATGCGCCATCTTGCTCATATACGTGCGCCAACAAAACTTTTGCTTCTTGAACTTCAGGAATAGCAATTGACCGTTTATTCAACATTTCTAATGCCGGCAGTGCATCCTTATATTGCTTCAAATTAATAGCAGCCCACGCATAGGAAAGAAGTGCACGATTCGAGTAAAGACCGGTGGTACGAATTTCCGTTAAATATTTCCAAGCCTGGATAAGTTTTCCATGTTTAATCGCCAACTCAGCCAAACCATGTCGCGCACGATCAGCCAAAACTGACAATTCTTCACTCGTACCAGAATATTGAACAACTTTTTCTAAATTTTTGACAGCCGAATCAAGCTGCTTATCTTTAAGTTGAATAATTGCCAGATTAAACATTAGATAGGGAAGATATGAATTGTCTTTGTCGCCGCTTTTTATTGCATTTTCTACACCGACTAAATGCTCTCCACTTTTTCCTAGCAAGGTCGATAAATAATGGTAATCCATATGTAAATCATCAGGAATTTTCCCTTTAATTTTTTCAAGAGATTTTTTTGCATTATTAAAATCGGATTTGTTATACAACAGCTTTGCAAGATAAAACCAGGCTCTATTCCTCACCTCTTCAGATGAGTTTGTATCCAAAAGCTGATCGAATATTTTTTTCGATTCGTCAGCCATACCGTAGGACAGCATCATTCCGCCTTTTAGTACCTGACCTGACGAATTTTTAGCTAAACTATTATCAATAGCCTGTGCATACTCATGCTCAATTAGTGCTGAGAAATAATCGCGCTGAAAGTAATCAAATAGAATAACGCCGTATTCCAGCTCCTGAGTTGATTGAACATTTGAAGTTGCTGCGCTTGCTATGTGAGACGGGACAGCCAGCAGTAAAGCAGCAAAAAAACCAGTGATTAACGGCAGCTTTACATCAATAAACATGATCCTTCCTATTATTTTATAGCGCATTGGATTACCACTGTTTAATGCTAAAAACCGGTTCTTGAGTAACACTATCGTCACTTATTGCAACTTCCAGATATTCACCTGCAGGTCCCTTTTCAAATTCAATTGTTGAAGCGCGCTTATAGTCACGACCGCTCGGCCCAACACCCGTAAAAAAAAGCGTTGCCGAGTGTTTTCCTTCGTTCAAGTTAGTGATGTAAAATTTTTGGATGCCACCACGAATCAGTGCTTGTCGCTGTTTTTCCGAGTAAATATTAGATGCTACGAACTTATCGTCAAGCTTTAACTTTATACCTTCAAGGGTAAAAAATTGGCCTGAACTTAAAGAAATGAACACGGAATATTTAGTGCTGGAAGGGAACAACAGCTTTTCTTCCATCAATCGTAAGTCCTTATTAAGATCGATGACTTGCCGCTTTAACTCTTGGATATTTTTGGAGGCTTTCTTTATTTCTGTATCGGTATCCAGTGCTACAGCTGATGCTTTTTCACTAGATACGGTTGTTTTTTTATCCGCGACTGTAGCAGTCCAGCTTTCGGTCACAGGCTCTTCTGCCGCAAATAAATGTTCGCTCGATACACTTAAAGCCAGAATAATAGAACCAATGGACACATATTTTAAATTTTTATAGGTCATAAATTAGCTCACAAATAGCAATTCTGAATAGATACTGAAGAACTAATACGAAAGGGCTAATATACCCAACAAACAAACAGAATATTTACTAATTTTTGAAAATCAGTACGCCAGTCACACTGAGTTCTCCAATAGTTAGAAATTCATCACAAAAATGGCCACAGAAGGACATTTGTGACTTGATTTGAAAGTTAGGTAAGGCGGTGGAAGGGATTTAAAGATTTTAGACCAAAACAAGGAGCCTGTTTAACAATGCTTACTCATCGCTCGAAATGAAGGAGCGCCTGGCCTTGATGGAAGCCCGAATGGTTTTACCATCCAACCGTTTTTGCTTCGAGGAAAAAGTAGGCTTGGTCGCATGACGCGCCTTCTGAACTTTTATAGCATTTATAATAATTTCTTGCAGACGCAAAAGTGCATCTTCGCGATTACTCTCTTGAGTACGGTGGCGCTGGGCTTTAATAATAAGCACGCCCTCATTTGAAATGCGATTATCGTCAAGCGCGAGTACCCTGGCTTTGTAAAACTCGCTTAAGGATGATTTGGGTATATCAAAACGTAAATGTATCGCACTCGACACCTTATTGACATTTTGCCCACCCGCGCCTTGGGCACGCATAGCAGTAAGTTCAATTTCGTGAAGGGGTATATATATGTGAGAATTTATACGTAACAAGGCAGCATCGCTCACCAACTTAGAGTCCAATCGGGTGGATTCAAACAAATCTACGTAACTTTCAATTTTAGCTTTCGATTACGTAGTTTCAAATTAGCTGACCTCTAGCACCTGCAATATTTGCTGGTCTTCGACCAAAACCGGTTGCAAACGATTATCGAAACGGGTGTTGTGTGCATGCCAGCGCACTACAAAACCACCAAGCATCAAACCTCCCGCTGCCCAGAGCGTACTTGCACCATCACTCAAGGCTTGTTGATGCGCGAGCATTGTCGCTAACACCATACCAATTAACGGTACCATGTAAATAAACAATGCACTTCTGGCTATGACATCTTCCGGGATACCAATTCGAACCTCATCGCCCACACGATAACCTTCAGCATTGCGTCCATCTACCCAGACCCACAATTGCGAAGTGCTAGCATCAAATTTGGTAAGTAAACTTTGGCCACAACCTTTTTGCGCCTGACAGGAACCACACGCAGAACGCTGAAGGGTTTCTACCCACAACCCTTCAGGTTCAACAGCGATTATCAGACCGACTTCTAGAATCATATACGGACCCAAACAAAGATAAGTAAGGTCGACTTATAGTCTTGTTACACTTTGTGCAATTTTTGTAGCGGCAGCGACGGGAATTTCACCTACCACATTGACACGATAGATAGAGCTTTTATGCACTAGACTAGACATGTATGCAAGAGTCGCACCGCTTTGGCCAACCCCTTCGGGCAAAACACCTGATGCTGACTCTATAAAAATACTGAATGTCGTTAAGCCATCAGTATACATAAGCATTTCCTGCCCATTGCTCAATCTACGCTGACCAGCAAACTCGAAGCCTGATGGAACCCAAGCCACCTGCCACAATTCTGGCTTACTAAAACCCATCGGATTACATGGGGTCGCATTAGCGACTACTTTATGGTGATGCGATGAGACCGCACGACGCCCTTTATCAGGATCAGAATTAAATTCAATAGAAACAAATTGGTAGCGCTCTAAGGGTCGTGCATTTTCATCAATCAGCCAGGATTTAAGTACCAAGCCCGTTTCTTCATCAATACTCAAAAAATAACCATAGCGATATGCATCTTTTGGGATAACGAGCAATACCCGAGCCAAGCGCCCAGCGATACGCTCCTGCCCACGAATTTCAAATTGATATAAATTATTAAGATTAATTAAGGATTTGCCAAGGTTGGCAAAGCTGCCTTGCAGCAACTTATTCCCCATAGAACTACAATCGACAGGTCGGCCCTCACGCACAATTTCACGCTCAGGCCCATTTAAAAATAAAAGGCGATCATGTTCTTGACCATTCTCAACCCAATGTTCGACTTTAAAACTTTGCAAGGCAGCCCTGGTCTGATTTTGGTAAGTGAACGAACCACTATAATTAATACGTGCAGCATCTTTAGACATTTTAATGAGCAATGTTTGGACACTTGGAGCAGAAATAGATAATACGGAGGACGCTTGATTTTCAGCACGCGCACTTAAGCTCAATACTAGCAATGCACCTACTGATATCCACAAGACTAATTTGAACATGAAATCATTATTCATCCGTGACTATGACACGCGCATAAGGTAAAACACCTTGGCTCGAATTCAACGCTGCATTATCAGAATGAGCTTGGATCATTTCATTAACATAACGTGTCAATTCCTCTTCTGAGATGGTAGTAGCAGGCGCATTTGGAACAACGGCTTGCCGCGGCTGGAACATAACACGACGATTCTCTTGCGGACGTGTTTCATATCCCGTTTGCAATGCCACAGAGCGCGTATTAAAGGCAGGACCATTTATACCCGACGGCAATGATAACGGGGAGATCATGGGTGCTGGAATAGCTGCGCTACCGGCAGTGCTGGCAACTTCAGATTGAATTGCAATATTGTTATATTGCTGAACACTAATAATCATCCCGCCGGCAACCGACGCTACCAAGGCTACACGGCCCAACTGATGCCACCAACTCTGATTGGCTTTTTGTGCGGGTATAACAATTATTTGTTCTTCAGCGGCTATGGAAGCGCTGACACGAGCTGCAAAATCCGACAATACTATAGCGCTTTGGGAAGCTTGTTCACCACGCAATATTGCGCCCATGATCTGATAGCGTGCCCAGGTCGCCTTAACATCAGGATCTTTCTCACTCGCTTTTAATACGCGCTGCAACTCAAGCTCGGATGCCTGATTATCGACCAATGCCGAAATAGACTCGGAGAGGGATTGTTGAAGGTTTTGCTCACTCATGGAGATTACCTGTTAATTAAAAATACCAAACAACATTATTATAAAAATTACAGCTTTATTGAAACCAAATAAAACTGATAACTTCAAACTGATCAAACTCACTGAGTAAAACTAACAGGGCACTCAGCTAAAGATGTGACATAGACGTGCACCAAAAGTTCAGCCTCAGCATCTATCCAACTAAACATCAAAAAATATCAAACAATTCACACTAGCTTAATAAAGGATGGATTTTTTTATCAATCGCTTCGCGGGCTCGAAAAATTCGTGAGCGGACTGTACCAATAGGACAATCCATCGCCTCAGCAATTTCTTCGTAACTTAGCCCATCAATTTCACGCAAGGTAACTGCCATGCGTAAATCTTCGGGCAAATCTCGAAATGCTTGATCAATGACTGCTTGCAATTCATCACGCAACAAATTTCGCTCAGGAGTATTCATTTCATGCATAGCTTCATTGCCAGAGTAAAACTCAGCGTCATCAACGTCCAAATCACTGGCTGGAGGGCGACGATTGCGCGCTACCAAATAATTCTTCGCTGTATTGATAGCGATGCGATACATCCAAGTGTAAAAGGCACTTTCACCACGAAAATTTGGCAAGGCTTTGTAGGCTTTTATAAATGCATCTTGAGCTACGTCTTGCACTTCTGAATGGTCACGAATAAATCGGCTAATGACCGCAAAAATTTTGTGTTGATACTTTAGCACTAATAAATCAAAAGCACGCTTATCGCCTTTTTGAACACGCTCTACCAATTGTTGATCGACATCAGGCGCTAGCTCCGCTGTCATTCTATAACCCCCAAGTGTTCTGACAATGCACAGCAGCCAGAACGATTGAAACAATATTATTTTTTTAATAATGTTTCTTTAATTTATAAAGACCCGAAAAACTCCAAGTCTTGCTCATTTATATTGCATCCATTGACCGGACGTCAATGTAAAAGTTCCAGCCCGAAAGTTGATTTAGACGTCTGGTCACATGACCGGACTGGATGGCTTCTATATACTACATGGAGTTTACCTTTATCTCCTTATTGAAGCTATTTTCTATGACTCAATCTTACTCACACGACGTTCTTGTTATTGGCTCCGGCGCAGCGGGCTTAACTCTGGCAATAAGCCTGGCCCAACATGCCAAGGTGGCCGTATTAAGCAAAAACGCGTTAAATCAAGGTTCGACCTGGTTTGCCCAAGGCGGTATAGCTGCAGTACTGGATGATCAAGACTCTATTCAGGCTCATGTAGCCGATACACTTGATGCCGGTGCAGGTCTATGCCATGAAGATGCGGTACGCTTCACCGTTGAGAATAGCAAAGCCGCCATTGAATGGCTGATTGAACAGGGCGTGAACTTTACCAAAGAAAGCGGCACCGAGGATTATCATCTCACACAAGAAGGCGGGCACAGCCACAGAAGGATAATTCACAGTGCAGATGCTACCGGCCGCGCAGTTCACAGCACGCTGATCGAACAAGTTAAACAACAACCTAACATCGATTTATTTGAAAACCATATAGCCGTTAATCTTATTACCCAAGCTGACGCAAACTCACGAAAACTGCGTTGCACGGGCGCTTATGTACTCAATAACCAAAGCGATGAGGTTCATGTATTTCAAGCAAAAGTTGTAGTGCTCGCATGCGGTGGTGCAAGCAAAGTTTATCTGTATACGACCAATCTGGATGGCGCAAGCGGTGATGGAATCGCCATGGCCTGGCGCGCCGGCTGTCGAATCGCCAATATGGAATTTAATCAATTCCACCCGACCTGTTTATATCATCCACAAACCAAAAACTTTTTAATCAGCGAAGCATTGCGTGGTGAAGGGGCTCTATTACGTTTACCCAATGGTGAACGATTTATGCAGCGCTTCGATGAACGGGAAGAACTTGCGCCGCGGGATATAGTGGCTCGCGCTATCGATTATGAAATGAAACGCTTGGGTTGCGATTGCCTATATCTTGATATTAGCCATAAATCGCACGAATTTATTACAGAACATTTTCCTACAGTTTATGCACGCTGCCTTGAATTAGGTATCGACATTACCAAACAACCGATTCCCGTAGTTCCGGCTGCCCACTACACCTGTGGTGGCATTGTGGTGAACAAAGAAGGACTCACCGACTTACAAAATCTTTATGCCATTGGCGAAACATCATTCACCGGCCTACACGGCGCTAATCGGTTAGCTAGCAACTCATTGTTAGAGTGCGTGGTTTATGCTCAGTCTGCAGGCCAACGTATATTGCAAACATTGCCAGGCATTCTTACTCCCGATAACTCAAACCCATGGGATACCTCACGCGTAACTGACTCTGATGAGG
Source organism: Pseudomonadota bacterium (assembly GCA_040385335.1). GTDB lineage: Bacteria > Pseudomonadota > Gammaproteobacteria > Pseudomonadales > Cellvibrionaceae > Cellvibrio. The sequence goes on along the minus strand of JAZKHP010000025.1, from coordinate 40,197 downwards.
ATGTTGTGATCTCGCACAACTGGGACGAATTGCGCCGCTTTATGTGGGATTACGTAGGTATAGTACGCACTCATAAACGTCTTGAACGAGCCTGGCATAGAATTAAATTGTTGAAAAAAGAAATTGCTGAGTATTACAGTAACTACAAAGTTAGCAGCGATTTAGTGGAGTTGCGCAACCTCAGCACAGTTGCGGAATTAATTATTCGTTCAGCACTGGAACGCAAAGAAAGCCGTGGCTTACATTATTCACTCGATTACCCGGAAAAATCTTCTGTAGCACGCGATACTATTCTAGTACCAACCAATTTTGCGGCGCAGGATGTGATAGTAAGCAAAGAGTGATGGATAATGCACAGCAAAACACATTTCATTTTCTGCATTTATTTAGAAACAAGTTCTTAACCACATTTGCAAACGCCGCCAATCTTCTTTAGGTAGCGAATCGGGTAAGGCAATTAAATAATGTTGATTTCGAGTTAGCGGTTCATACAAAGGAATTATTATCACCCAAGTCCAGAGCAATATTTCAGGGCTGGGCATTACCAAAAATTCGCTTGCTTTAGTTTTTAAATACCAATGATTCTGTTTAATTTGCAACTGCATAGGCGCGACCCGTTTAGCTCGCCAAACCTTATGGATAACAACGCTAATCCATAACCCAAGCAAGAGCCATAAAGCAACCCAATAAATTGAAGTAAAAAAAAGCGGCGCCAAAGCAACAAACGCAAAAACAAGCATCGCCCCATAGACTACCCATTGCGCCTGCCACAAATAACGTGAGGGATAAACAGTAACTGCTGCCAGATCGACATTATTTGCCAATCTTGGGGCAGTGGATGAATTTAGCAGTAACTTATTTTGCTTGCGGCTGTAAGCCCGTATTTTTTCTAACAAGGTCGACAATCCTTTGCAGTTGGGGATCTTGCGGATCCTCACGACGCATAAACCATGCAAACATATCCTGGTCTTCGCATTCTAAAAGCTGCCAATAACTTTTTTTATCAGCTTCCGCCAAAGTCGGATAAATATTGTCCAAAAAAGGCAACAAAATCAAATCCAACTCCAACATACCGCGACGACTACTCCAAAACAAACGATTTCTTTCCACAATGTTTACCTGGCGCTACTTAAAAAATTCTTGCAATTATACTGCCTTATGCAATCAGAGGTATGGATGTTAGTGCAGGTTTATTTATTACGATACAATTAGCCAATAATATTTGCTGCTGACAGTCTCTTTTCACCAACATATTTACAGCCACTTTCTGGAGTTCTCAACGTGTCCGATTGGATTTCATTTTTGTCAGCGCAAGGCGCTTACCGTGATACGCATAGCCCTATTGCTTCTACCCCTCCTTCCCTTAATTTTGGGTCTACGTTTTTAATACCCTTGCTCCAAAACGGATTATTGAGTGTAAATGGTCCCGATGCAACCAAGTTTTTACAAGGGCAAATTACTTGCGATGTTTACGAATTAAAAAATGCTATTACTCGAATAGGAGCACAGTGCAATATTAAGGGCCGCATGCTGTTGTGCTTTCGCGCGATGCAAATAGATAACGAACACATTATTTTGCGGATGCATCGCGATTTAATTGCAACAGCTATGAGTAGTTTTGGTAAATACATAGTGTTTTCCAAAGCAAAACTTGCGGATATAAATGAAGAATATCGTTGCGTAGGTATCGTTGGCCATAAGGCCAGTCAAATCTTGAGCGACATTTTAAATTTCAATCTCACTATTGATGACGGATGGCAACTAGCAGGAAAGAGTATTGTTATTCGTCTCAATGAAAATCGTTATGAGTGCTGGCTAGCAGCGAGTGAAGCTGAACTTATTTGGCAAAAATTAGCGCCTGCTTGCGAAATAGCCGAGCAAAGCTTGTGGACATTGCTGGACATCCAGGCCGGCCTAGGTGATATCACCCCCAATACCGTTGAAATTTTTACACCGCAAGCCATTAATCTCCAATTAGTGAATGGCATTAACTTTCGTAAAGGCTGTTATACAGGTCAAGAAATTGTTGCGCGCCTGCATTATCGTGGCAATCTAAAGCGCCACATGTATCGCTTTGAGTTTGCAATCAATGGCAATGATCTACCCCTCCCCGGAAGTGAATTGCACAATCACGCAGGAAAATCTGTAGGAGAAGTTGTCATCGCGGCCAAAAAAACAGCGGGCAGCGGGGAGCTGTTAGCGAGCGCAATAGATGATCAACTTAACGAACTCTATATACCAAACAATCCACAAAAACTAAGCCTCTTATCTTTACCTTATGCTATACCTACCTCAGATGTGGCGAATTAATTTCTCCAGTAAACAATAACCCCATTGAGAACAAGTAGGTATTTCATGAGCCAAATCGTTGAGCGGGTTCGTCAGGATATAATTACTGCTATAAAAAATGATCAATTGGTATTGCCTACGCTGCCCGAGGTCGCCCTCAAAGTACGTGAAGTTGCCGACGACCCCAAGGCAGACATCGAAAAATTAGTAAACGTTATTGGTAACGATGCGGCACTGAGCGCGCGTATTATTCGCGTAGCTAACAGCCCTTTATTGCGAGCATCGCGCGCCATTGAAGACTTAAAAACAGCACTAATGCGTTTGGGTATTTCCTACACCTGTAACATTGCCACTGGTCTGGCGATGGAACAAATGTTTCAAGCCACATCAGATCTGGTGGATATGCGCATGCGCGAAGTGTGGAGCCGCTCCAGCGAAGTTGCAGGAATTAGTCATGTCCTTTGTAAACATTACACGAAACTCCGCCCTGACCAAGCAACCTTGGCTGGTCTGGTTCATAAAATCGGTGTACTCCCGATTTTAACTTACGCAGAAGATCACCCTGCTTTGCTAAATGATAGCCTGACGTTGGACAGCGTCATTAACGAATTACACGCACCCATCGGTGATATGATTTTACAAGCTTGGGGCTTTCCTCAAGAATTACTGCATATTCCTTCACAGCATCTAGACTTCGCACGCAAAGCTCCCAAAGCAGATTACGCCGACATAGTTACCGTAGCAATGTTACAAAGCCATGCTGGCTCTAGCTCGACTATGTCAGAGGTTGATTATCATGAAGTAAAGGCTTTCGAACGCTTGGGTTTAGATCCCGACATTCAAGTTTCTGACGATGAAGATTTATCTGCAGACTTAGAAGCAGCTATGGCTTTACTATTATAGGATCATGGTTCGCTGTTGCTTTAAACAAAAAAACTTTAAACAGCTGGCAACTTAAGGCAAACGCCAATCAATCGGCGCTTGTCCTTGTTGCTCCAAGTATTGGTTTGCCTGCGAAAAATGCCCGCATCCTATATATCCGCGATGGGCGGACAAAGGTGATGGATGCGGCGCAGTTAAAATTAAATGCTTACTAGGATCAATTAATAATCCTTTTTTTTGCGCGTAACTACCCCACAATAAAAATGCAACGCCGTCACGCTGTTCGTTTATTAATTGAATAGCACGATCGGTAAATTGTTCCCACCCCATCCCTTGATGTGAACCTGCTCGCCCCTGTTCAACCGTTAATGTAGCGTTTAACAGAAACACACCCTGCTCCGCCCAGGTTTGTAAGCAACCGTTGGCGGGCGGTAAAAAACCAAAATCACGTTGAATTTCTTTGAAGATATTTTTTAATGATGGCGGCAACGCAACACCTGGCTGTACTGAAAAACATAAACCGTGTGCTTGATGTGGGCCGTGATAAGGATCTTGCCCTAGAATTACCACTTTTACCTTATCAAGCGGGGTGCTATTAAACGCATTAAAGATATTTTTTGACTCGGGATAAATAACTTTAGCTTGCTGCTTCTGCAGCAATAGAAACTCCTTAAGCTTCACCATATAAGGCTTTTCAAATTCGGCCTCCAAATATTTAAGCCAGCCAGGGTGGAGATCTATAGCTTTTTTGATATTAGATTTTTGATTCGTCATGGGCATTATCAAATAGTTTATTTTGCAAAATCTCAAATAAAAAAACCCACCTTAAAAGATGGGCTTGCGTACACTTAACACTAAACACATAAAATCAATAGCGATTTTATTAAAGTTTATCAGCATGTGCGCTCAAATAAGCGGCAACACCGGCTGGGCTCGCGTCCATACCTTTATCGCCATCCTTCCAACCAGCAGGACAAACTTCGCCGTGCTCTTGATGGAAAGCCAAGGCATCAACCATACGCAACATTTCATCCACGTTACGACCTAAAGGCAAATCGTTTACCACCTGATGGCGAACAACTCCAGATTCATCGATCAAGAAAGAGCCACGATAGGCAACGCCATCCGCCGCTTCTACATCATAAGCACGACAAATTGAGTGAGTGATATCCGCAACCAAGGTGTACCTAACCGGACCAATGCCACCATCATTTACTGCCGTATTACGCCATGCATTGTGTGAAAATTGTGAATCTATGGATACACCAATTACTTCAACATTACGTTTTTTGAACTCAGCAATGCGATGATCAAACGCTAACAGCTCAGATGGACAGACGAAGGTGAAGTCCAATGGATAAAAAAACACGACAGCTTTTTTACCTTTAGTCGCAGTCGAAAATGTGTAGCTATCAACGATTTCGCCATTTGCCAACACTGCCGCAGCAGTGAAATCAGGTGCTTCTTTACCAACTAATACGCCCATAGTAATTCTCCCAAAGGTTTAAAGATAAAAGTAAATCTGATTCTCGGGTACAGATACCAACCGAGCTGAATAGAAAAAGTACAAAGTTACTTAAGGTACAGCGCCATCTTACACAGCATATTTTTTATGTCACATTAATTTTTTATATGATTGTGATTATGACGTGGCTATGGGCATGCTAACGAGTGAAAGTCGCTTTGATTAAATGAAAAGTTTACTAGCCAACAGCAGGCAGGCCTCACCAAACATTCTATTTTTCGTTTAAAAATTGCCAAAAGACCCACAGCTCAAAACGTGCCTTCAAGATTATTAATAGACCATACAATTTACACCATCAGGATATCGCCTGAAAAACTTACGCAGTTACAAATGATTGCTCGTCACTCCCTGAATTGTTACTATTGCGGTCATTTTCGCAGGCTTGCCGGCGCTCCTATCCCAGATTGTTTTCCATTAATAATTCATTTTTATTAACTACCTATCGAGAGACTCTATGTCGGTTGATTTTCGCTCAGCTTCACTTGCACATTTAGCTTTTAACGATGAATTTGTGCAACGCCACATCGGCCCCAACGCTCAGCAAACTGCAGCCATGCTAGCAACTTTAGGCGTCAGCTCTGTTAAAGAATTGATCGATAAGACAGTTCCAGAGAATATCCGGCTGAAAGGTGAACTACCCCTAGATGCTGCAACAACTGAAGCCGATGCACTCACTCAACTAAAAGCTATTGCTAGTAAAAACCGTATTTTCAAGAGCTACATTGGCATGGGTTATTACGATACCATCGTACCAAATGTGGTACTGCGCAATGTATTGGAAAATCCCGGTTGGTACACAGCTTACACACCTTACCAACCCGAAATTGCTCAAGGTCGCCTGGAAGGCCTGCTGAATTATCAACAAATGCTGATCGACCTTACCGGCATGGAAATGGCAAATGCCTCCATGCTTGATGAGGGCACTGCCGCAGCTGAAGCCATGGCTATGTGCAAACGCCAAAACAAAAAAAGCAATTCAGATGCATTTTTTGTCGATGAAGATACGCACCCACAAACTATTGCAGTGGTAAAAACCCGCGCTGAACACTTTGGCTTTACCGTAGTTATTGCCAAAGCAGACGATCTTGCTAGCGGAGATTACTTTGGCGCATTGTTGCAATATCCAGGTTCAAGTGGACAAATCCGTGACCTTACTTCGCTCATTGACACTGCTCACAAAAACAATGCCTTGGTCACAGTTGCAAGCGATCTGATGGCGCTCCTTTTAATTAAATCTCCAGGCGCGATGGGTGCTGATGTAGTCGTGGGTACTAGCCAGCGCTTCGGTGTGCCTATGGGTTTCGGCGGTCCACATGCTGGATTCTTTGCCTTCCGCGATGCTTACAAACGCTCTGCTCCCGGCCGCATTATTGGGGTATCAGTTGATGCCCGCGGCAAACCTGCATTGCGCATGGCGATGCAAACACGCGAGCAACATATTCGCCGTGAAAAAGCTAATTCCAACATTTGTACTTCACAGGTTTTATTGGCGGTGATGAGCGTGTTCTACGCCATTTATCACGGCCCTGATGGCCTTAAGCGAATCGCTAATCGTATTCACCGGTTAACGGCAGTAACTGCTGCTGCATTACAAGCCAAAGGATTTACTCTCACCAACAACCATTACTTCGACACGATTACAGTACAAGTTGGCGACAAACAAGGGGTAATTTATCAGGCCGCTCTGGATGCGGAAATCAATCTGCGCTTAGCTGGTAAGGAGGCTTTCGGCATTAGCTTGAATGAAACCACTACTCTTAACGACATAGTGCAGCTTTTGGCCGCTTTTGGTATCGTAGATACAGATCTGACTGGCTTTGATGACACGCTCTCCATTACTAACAAAGCTATTCCAACAGACTTGCTGCGCAGCGATGCAATATTGACTCATACGGTATTCAGTAGCTATCAAAGCGAAACTGACATGCTGCGCTATTTAAAACGTCTGGAATCGAAAGACATAGCCCTCAATCAAGCAATGATTCCACTGGGCTCATGCACCATGAAACTTAATGCTACGGCTGAGATGATTCCCGTCACCTGGCCGGAGTTTGGCAAGCTCCATCCCTTCGCACCGATAAACCAGGCTCAGGGTTATCAACAGTTGTTCGAAGAGCTGCAGGAAATGCTAAAAATTTGCACAGGCTACGATGCCATCAGTTTGCAACCCAATGCAGGTTCGCAGGGTGAATATGCAGGCCTCGTCGCCATTAAAAAATACTTCGAAAGCAAGGGCGAAACAAATCGTGATATTTGCTTAATCCCTGCGTCAGCGCATGGCACCAACCCAGCATCGGCGCAAATGGTAAGTTTTAAAGTGGTAGTTGTTGCCTGTGACAGCAAAGGCAATATCGACTTAACCGATCTCGCTGCAAAGATCGCCACTTACGGCAAGCAAATCGCTTGTATCATGGTTACCTACCCCTCAACTCACGGCGTTTTTGAGGAAGGCATTACCGAACTCTGCGATATGATTCATGAATTGGGAGCGCAGGTTTATATTGACGGCGCTAATATGAATGCACTCGTTGGTGTAGCTGCGCCGGGGAAATTTGGCGGTGATGTATCACATCTCAACTTACACAAAACCTTCTGTATTCCCCACGGCGGCGGCGGACCGGGTATGGGCCCAATCGGGGTTGGTAAACACTTGGCCCCCTTCTTACCTGCTCATCCTGTACAAGCCGTACCAAACACTAATATTGAATACGGTACCATTTCTGCTGCGCCCTGGGGCTCGGCCAGTATTCTACCGATAAGCTGGATGTATATAAAAATGATGGGTGCAGTCGGAATGCGCCAAGCGACTGAATACGCAATTCTCAACGCTAACTATGTCGCCAAGAAACTCGACGACGCTTACCCTGTTTTATACAAAGGTACTAAGGGTTTTGTAGCCCACGAATGCTTATTAGATTTACGTCCACTCAAAGAAGCTAGTGGCATCAGCGAAGAAGATATTGCTAAACGCCTGATGGACTTCGGATTCCATTCACCCACCATGTCATTCCCGGTGGCCGGTACTTTGATGATCGAACCCACCGAATCTGAATCTCAAGGTGAACTTGATAGATTCATCGAAGCCATGCTCATTATTCGCAAAGAAATCGCACAAGTGGTGAGCGGCGAAGTCTCTGCAGAGGCTAGCGCGTTACACAATGCACCCCACACCCAAAATGATGTGCTCGATGAAAACTGGAACCGTGTTTACTCCCGCGAAGTTGCCAGCCGCCCTGCATCATGGTTGAAACATCATAAAGTGTGGCCTAGCGTGAATCGTATTGATAATGTTTATGGCGATAGAAATTTGGTTTGCTCTTGTCCAAGTATTGAAAATTACATGGAATAAAAAATCATATTATTTCACAAAGCCGGTCGAACTACGCGACCGGCAATAATAAAAACTTAGCGAAATTGATATGGCTAAGTTTATCCTCAACGCTAATAGTTAATTCGCAATAATAATTAGCACCGCTAAAAATATAACCAAACCTTGAAAAATTTAATTTGAAACATCCCGTCGCAATAAAACCAACACCAAACCGCAATCCAATCCGCTTTCAAAATATTGCTTCCCAATGAGATAAGGTGCAACAGCACTCCAACCATAGCTTTCTTGTCCACAAACAGATCTTATTTTACCGAGACTGATGTCGCCATGTCGGATGATGTCACCATTTTTTACCTCGCTATAACCTTTAGGTTGTGAATGCATTATGAGTCACCTTTTATCGACATTAGTGTAAATATTTAAAATCGGATATCCACACTCAGGTTCGCATTAATGTAGATTTTCCAAACAGTGATTCAATAAGATCCACCGCCACTAAGGCGGTTTTGTTACGCACATCCAATGCCGGGTTGAGCTCCATTACATCAAGTGACGCAAGTAAACCTGTGTCGTAAATCATTTCCATGCAGAGCTGAGCTTCACGATAAGTAGGCCCCCCCGGAACAGTAGTACCTACGCCTGGTGAAATACAGGGATCGAGAAAATCAACGTCGAAACTAACATGAAGATGAGTGTTAGCATCTAAACCAGAAAGGGCCTGCTCCATAGTTTGCTGCATTCCTACCTTGTCAATGTAACGCATATCGAACACTTCGAGACCTTGCTCATGTACGAAACGCTTTTCACCTGCATCAACGCTACGAATACCAATTTGCCGTACCCATTTCGGACTGATCGCAGGAACATGCCCACCAATTTCAACTAATTCTTTAGGACCAAAGCCGCACAGACAGGCTAAAGGCATGCCGTGAATATTGCCGCTCGGTGTGATATCACTGGTATTAAAATCGGCGTGGGCATCCAGCCACAGCACACGTAATTTTTTATCAACTTCACGACAATGCCGCGCTATAGCACTAATCGAACCTACCGCCAGACAATGATCGCCCCCTAAAAGAATGGGCATACGCCCAATCTGTAATTCGTTATAAACAGCTTCATGAACTGCTCGATTCCAGATAGCGACTTCGGTTAAGTGGCGATAACCATCCGCAGGTAACTGCCAGGGATTATAGGGACCGTTCAGATTGCCACGATCGAGCACGTCCACCTCTTGCCCCTGTAAAACATCTATTAAATTAGCGATACGAATTGCTTCAGGACCCATGCTAGCACCGCGCGCGCCAGCACCAATATCAGTTGGAGCACCGATTAGGGATACATTTTTTAACACCGTCATAATTAAATACCTTTCGCCTATAAATTCTTTTAGCTTCGCTTCAAGATGCTAATTCGCTTAATATTGTAGAGCCTTAAACTGCAATTTAGCTAATTCAATAACTTGTAACGCAATTGCTATATTTATTTACGCTGCCGAATCCTATTTAACCAAAGAGAGCGAACGAGTAGCATGCAACTGCAAATATCTTGGAGTAAACTAGGAATTGTGTTCCTGCTTCCTATGGAGTAACAGGTAAACGACCTTAACATAATTAGTAACATGACTTTCTTATACTCTTAGCAGCCATTACATTAATTTTCTGAGAAGTGTTCGCAATGATAAATAAAACAACTAGCCCAAACGATTCAGAACAGCTCTTGCACGACATCGCCACCCCGTTACTGATAACCCAAATGAATGCCGACCTTCTTGCTAAATATCTACCTCAACTCATTACAGCACTACGAAACCCGCAACTTAATAATGAATTATTATTGAATGATGAAAAAATTATAGCCGCATTAATAAATGCTCCCAGCACTATTAAAAACAATCTTGATGTGATACAAAAAAACATGAGACAACTGTCCAATATACTTGAAAATAATAATTCGAATACTGGAACCCATGCACCTTCTATATCGTTATTAAATTCTGCCAATGCTTCCACCCTGCAAATAAAAAAAATTCTTTTAGTTGAAGATGAAACAATACATCAAGATATAGGGTTAAATTTACTTACGCCAAGGTATCACGTTGACTGCGTCAACAATGGACTTGAGGCCATTAACAAATGCAAGCAACAACATTACGACTTGATTTTAATGGACCTGCAAATGCCAAAAATGAATGGCGTCGAAGCAACCACAGAACTGCGCAAGATTGTCAGCCCCGACATAATTATTATTGGGCTTACGAGCATGCCAATAGGTAACAAACGCGGTGAATTGTTAGAGCTTGGATTTACCAACTTTCTTGAGAAACCGTTAAAACTAGAAAACTTCCAAAATATATTGAGATTACATATCAATACTGATTAAGATGTCACCATAGTTTTTTAAGTGACATTTACCATGCGCAAAATAACACCCTGTAAAACCATACCGAGTATGTATTACTATTCCTGCCTTTCTTTTTCAGTAGCTTTAAGTACTACCACTTTGGCGCATGAAACATTATCGCCGCCGGCGATTGAAGAAGTTGTAGTAACCGCTCAAATGCGCGAAGAAAATATTCAATCAGTACCTATTGCTATAGGTGTTTACAACAATGATTTTCTTGCCAACATTGGTGCCAGCTCGCTTACCGAGACAGAATATGCAATTCCCAATATAAATTTTGGTGCTGGAGGCAGAAATACTCGTGGTGAAATATCAATTCGTGGAGTTGGCGCATACTCACGAAACATTGGCAATGATGCACGCATTGTAGTTTATGTCGATGGGGTGCTTACCGGTCGCTCATCAACATTTGATCAAAGCCTAATAGATGTTGAACGTATTGAAGTACTTAGGGGGCCGCAAGGTACGTTATCAGGTGCCAACGCTATTGTCGGGGTCATTAATATTGTTACTGAAACACCACACGACAAACCCTCCTTCACGTTGCTGACAGATATAGGCAATTTTGATCTTCGCTCCGTGACAGGCAAGTTAAATTTACCTGTAACCGCAGATTTATATGCAAGCTTGTTAGTTGGTACAACGAAGCAAGATGGTTTTGTTGACAATGTTACGTTTAATAAGCACTTACAAGATACTGATAGAGAAAATGCAAAACTAAAGTTCCGCTATGTCGGTATTGAAAATCTTACAATTGACCTAGGTTTCGATTATTTAAATGACGACGCCCAGTCAAGTAATGCTCAAGCAATAGCTGATGTCGGTAAATATACAGGTTTCAGTCTAGCGCCAGCGCCACGTGACGTCGCACATAACGCCGAGGAGTTTTCACAACGTGAACTCACTAGCACCACTATTAATGCCCATTATTTAACTGCACAAAATTACGAAATAGTTTCTACTACCGGTTTGCGTAAATCTGAGTTTAGTGAACTGAGTGAAGAGGATTATTCACCATTTGATGTAGCAACCAGCTTATTTGATGAAAAGAATACACAGTTAAGCCAAGAGTTTCGCTTGGTATCCCCGCAACATGAAACAGCTGATTACGTTATAGGTGTATTTTTTTTAGATCAAGATATTTCTACTGAAAGACATGCAAATTTTGGAGCCGACGCTGCTGGCATTCAATCAAGGTATCCATCAAATTCGTCCGTAGCAATACCAGCTTCAGCAAATACAAAATCCTACGCGGCTTACAGCAACGGTAATTGGCGCTTTACTAACAAATGGGAAGCGACCGGTGGAATTCGTTATATTTATGAGACCAAAAATATAGACTACAGTAGCATCGACACTACCGGACGATTTATCAATGAAAGGAATTTACGCGATAACGAAACCTACAAGGAGCTTTTGCCTAAAGTAGGGCTTAACTTTCACTACTCACCCAATATTTTAATGTACGGTGCCATTTCACGCGGCTACAAAAGCGGTGGTTGGAATGCAGACTTTATATCTACTTTGGAAAATTTTCAAATTAATCCCGAATACGCTATTAATTATGAACTGGGGATTAAATCTACATTCTTCGATGATCGACTCACACTAAATACTGCTGCTTTTTCGACAAAATTTCACGATTTTCAAGTACTACAATTCGCTAAAGATGGTGCGGGCAACATTATAATTTTCTATACAAATGCAGGTAAAGTTACCAGCCAGGGATTTGAATTAGATACCAAAATGAAAATTTATAGCGATCTCAGTGTGAGCTTTAATGCAGCCTTAACAAAAGCGAAGTTTGATGAATTCAAAAATGGTGATAGTGCAGGCAATGATTACGACAATAACAAGCTGCCATTTGCTCCGGAGCACACCTACTATTTAGCACTCGATTACCAACATGATTTTTCTGAAAGCTTAACCCTTTATGGACACATTGATTACGGCTACAGTGGCAGCTATTTTTCTCACCCTGACAATAGATTAATTAATGCAACTTCACATCACTATATTGCCAATAGTCGACTGGGCGTAAAGATTGATGATGGGTGGGACATTTCACTATGGATTAAAAATATCACCAATGAAACAAACTTGAGGCAGCGCTCTGTTTCATTTTTAGGTATTCCTCGTGGCTATTACGATCCACCCCGCTCTTTTGGCCTTACGGTTAAATATAACTACAATTAAATTTAATCCGGGCACAATTAAGACACGCTCATAATTTATAAACTAGTATTAATGAATATTTTTAGTTTCAATTGTGTAGACTGCACGTCTCTCAGCCAGCTCGTCCTTTGTACCGCTAGCATCTCCATCTACTATCAAAGCTGAAGGAAAACGAAAAATAAATTCAGTTCCGCTACCGACCTCACTATGAACTTCAATTCGTGCACTATGCTCGTCAGCAATCCGCTTGATGGCCTGCATCCCAATACCACTGCCAAATTCTTTAGCGCTGTAATCCTGCTCCCATAAATCACTCAATTGCTGTTTAGGCATTCCAATACCGTTATCTTTTATTGACATACAAACAGAGGTCTCCTCCATCCAGGAAGTTATTTTAACGATTATCTCTTCATGACCCCGGCGTGCTTCTACCGCATTTTTTATTAAATTAATAAAAAGAATTTTTAAATCTTCAGCATCGCCCGCTATTTTAGGAATATTGGCCAATTCATATTCCACCTTATCAATAGAAGTTTCGAAAACAAAAATACAATCCTTCACCAATGCTTCTAATGCACAAGGGTGAACACGCCTCCGGCGCTTGCCACCTAAAATGCTTGCCATAGTAGCAATAAGTCTGGAGCCCCGCTCAACCTGTGCCAATACAATATCTCTCTGCTTATCACGGTCATACATATCGCTGGAAAACACACCGTCAATAATAGCAAACGGTGCTTTAATATCGTGATGATAATGGCTCATCATTCCTAACATAGACAGCGTTTTTTTTGCCTCACCCAGTTGATCCTGCATATCGTCAAGACGAATTAAACGCTGTAATACCTGCCCAAGTTCACCTGAAAGCCATTCAAACATCTTAATATCGTCATAACGATAATAGGAAAGATTAGAAGAAGCACCAACCAAGACTACTGCTAATAATTTTTTATTAGACATCACCGCAAAACACAACGCGGCACGTTGCTTTTCCATTTCATATTTGATTGCTTCTGGCATTTCATCGGCCATATTTAAATTTCCATTTTCATTACAATAAGCAACCAAGCTATGGTCTTCTGCAACAAATTCAAAAGGTAAATAAGTCAGGCCCTCACCTACACGATTAACGTTTCTTGTTACATCAGATTCGATTACCAAAATTTTGTAATTATTTACCCTAACAATTTTCAAAAGCAAGTGATCCAATACTTCGAACATCGTAGAGATGCTCATTGTATGGTTAAGTGCTTTTTCGGTGTCTTCTTTTACCTGATCAAATTCGTAACTATGCTTCATAAGCATTTTTTTTGCGTTGGGTAACATCCATTTTAATAACCGGGGATACAATTCCAAAACGGCAACAACAAACACAATCATTACTGCCGCTGCACCTAGTGAATTGGAGCCGTCGCCCATGAATTCAACCACATAAAAATAAGACCAAACAATGGCAGCTAATATAGACGCCCTTGCCATTGTGACGCCAATAGCGGAGCGAACATCCATAAGATTATTTTGAATAGTGGCGTAAAAAAGTAAGCTAATAAAGACTATATTTGCCACAGCCCCCACGAGCTTTAAATAAAAGCTGTATTTTACTAAGTAGATGCTAACCAAACCCATTAATAAAATCAGCATTACTGTCATCAACAGCCATCTAATTCTTTGCTTTTCTCTATATGTAACTGATTTGAACTTAGTCGCACCAAAAAATATTGTAGCCAGTAGACACGACAAAAAACTTATTGCAAAAACATAGAAAACATTATCAACTTTAGGAAGATAGCCGCCGATAGCTGGCACCAAAATAGAAGGAAAAAATAATAAATTCGCCAAGGACAAGATCGAACTAACAATAAAACTTGGTATCACTACCGCATACAAAAATAGGCGGGAACCTCCCCCGCCAATTAGGCGCCACACCAAAAATGCGATAGATGGGGCAATAAAAAACATCCCCCATCTTGTCAGATGGAACCAAAATGACAGAATTGAAAGATCCTTTACAACGGTCAATAAAAATAGCTCCATTGACCACAATCCTATGCTAAACGCTGTTAAGGCTAAAGGCTTCGCAGCAGGATTGTTCCGTTTAGATAAGGCTAAAAAAACAACAAAAAAATCAACCAGACACGTTACTAAGTAATGAATCATTCACAACCTCACTCCGACGAGTTCTACTGTATATTTTATCTCGAAACGCATTAACATCGGGGCATATTACTAATACGGTTTTAAAACTTAAATGTGGGTATGATCTCTCTTCGGACATTACGTCAAAATGAAGGAATTTATAAAATTTAATATGCTCAGTTCTAATGCCTGCCACTAAATATTTAGCATCATGTGCAACAATAGAATTAACAATATTTTCATACACATTTAATCTTGCAACAACTCCCGCCTTATCCTGAAAGCTCGGATCGATCACAAGTTTATTTGCTTCTATAAATGTTGATCCATAACCAATAGTTTCACCTAGCTCCTTACCAAAAACCTCCATCACCGGAACAATATTATTTAGCTCTGGATTAAAAGCACAGGTTCGCACAGAACCAAAAGGCTTATTTTTATAATAAGTCAAAAATGATGTGCAATTTGACTTGGCATCATACTCATCCATGAATTTATGTGACGAGTTTTTTTCAATATAATCTTTTGCACTATAACTCCTATAACGCATGGAATATACCCTATCTAGCATTGGACCTTTAGCGGCAACACTATAATAATCACTCTTGGAAGGAAATTTTTGGATTTTCAAGGCAGTAGATGACATATGAACCTCACTAAATAAGTTAATTACGAGAGTTGGATGAACAAAAGGGAAATAATTTTTCAACGCAAGAATGATGAATTTAGCGACAATCAAAAACAACTTTTGCCGCCACTCCATTATGCTCAAAAATAAAACTATTACTACATTTCAAATCTACGATTTCTTTGTTTAAACAATCAACAAATAAATCAAATTTCTAATAGAAATAAGCAGAAATAGAAACATTGCAGAATAGAAATTAGTGTTTAGGTGCAAAATTGATGAATGGCCAAGTACTGGGATGATTTGGTAAATAAAAAATAGAAAAGTTTATTAAAAAAATTTTAAATTTCGAAAAGTGCTAACTACTGATGAAATTAGAAATTTAATTGATATTGCAATAGGTATTTTTTTCCTAGCGTTAAAAAGTAAAATAACGTGTAAACTTACAATAATGCGCCATCTACCAGATTATCTATAAAGCTCAGATACAGCTTACCCAGGAATAACATGATAAACCGATGCTTTGCTTTGGCTTCAATAATCACGCTTGCTAGCTGCGGCTCACAACCCGTTAAGCCAAACGCTAATGTCACCACTTTCGGCGTATACGGTAATTGGTGTGGACTTGATTACCCACGAAATATGAGCACAGCAGCATTACCTATCAATGCATTAGATGCTAGCTGCATGCGTCATGATATGTGTTATGCGGAAAAGGGAAAATACGCGTGCGATTGTGACAAAATATTCAGTGAGGAATTGGATGAGAATTTATTAGCTGACAATTATCCGGCAGAGCAAAAATATTATGCGCGATCGTTTTACCAATATTTTAAAGGCTCGTGGTGCAATGGAACACCCGAGAGCAAGATAGGCGCTAGTAGAGCATTACAAAATATTTATAAACAAACTTCAGAAAAGGCAACGAATATTTACGATTATATTGTTGGCAACCAAGAGGAATCAGCAGACGATGAAAGCGCGCCTATCATCACCAGCCAAAATCAAAATGAAGTCAAGAAAAAATAATAGGAGCGTTATTTATTTGCCAATACCATTTGGTTTTTATAACGCTGCTTGAGAATATTTACACGTTTTACGTAGGTTTGCGTTTCTTCATAGGGAGGTATTCCCTTGTGACGTACTACGGCATTAGGTCCGGCGTTATAAGCAGCAGCAGCAAGATTTTGGTCTCCATCAAACGTTCGCAGTAAACCTGCTAAATATTTAACACCTCCCTGAATATTTTCTTGCGGATCAGAAGCATTTCTGACACCCATTTCTTTCGCGGTAAATGGCATTAGCTGCATCAATCCCATTGCACCTTTGCGTGAACGTGCGAGTGGGTTAAAAGCAGACTCGGCATGAATAACCGCACGGATAAACGCCTGCTCCACATTATAAGAGGCTGAAGCCTGGCTAATATTGTCTGCAAATTGAGTCATATAAAGTTTGGTATTTTGCCAATCAATATTCGAGCGCAAGTTACAAGCATAGCAACTATTGTACACAATCACTTGATAAGGGGTTTTAAAAGGGGCGCTATCAGCAAACATGACTGTGCCGTTTTTCTGATATTTAAACACTTTTAGCTGTTGCGCACTTGTACGAGCCTTATTTTCGGCAGCGCGTCGCGCCTGTTCTTTTTTAATCTTTTCTTCTGTAGCTGCTCGCTCAGCCATACCTCTAACTTGCTTTTCAAAATCATTAACACTCCTTGAGCCGGACATCTCATTGCCGCCATTTTCCCCAACGTCCTCCGCAGCGCATCGACAGGCGATCGCAAAAAACGAACAGAGCATGAAGAGAAAAAATCTCACCACAAAAAGATCTCAACTAATAAATTAGATATTTTCCAATTAAGGCTCACAATTGCGTCTAATAAGGCACAAAAATCAGCACTTTATAGAGTGTAGTTCATAGCACTAAGAGCGCGCGCCCAAAATATGCATTTCGTGAACTACATCTAATCAATGCTATTTGCTCTAACTAAAATGGTTTTATAACTTTTAAAATGCATCTGTTGTTAGCTTTATTGATGCACGGATTTAATTAAATGATGATTGAATGTTCTGTGCTTAAAGACTTAACAGTTTTGCTGATATTTTAATCATGCTGATGCCCGCCTATGCCGTGAACATGACCGTGAGCCAATTCACCCTCGGTTGCATCACGAACATCTACTATTTCAATATCAAAAGATAATATTTTTCCGGCCAAGGGATGATTACTGTCAATATCCACATTAAATTTCCCCACCTTCAAAACCACAGCTTCCCAGGGTCCGTTAGGCGTGTTCACCCGCACTATCGCGCCCGGTTTTAATTTATTTTTTGCGGGGGCATCTTGCAAATGCTTAATGGGGATGCGCTGAATTGCACCTTCACGTCGCTCGCCATAAGCCTGCTGGGGATTAAGTGTGATATTAATTTTATCACTGGTTAATTTTCCGAGCATAGCCTCTTCCAACGCCGCCAATAGATTACTGTGCCCATGCAAATACACTGTTGGTTCGGCACCATAGGACGATTCAAGTTGAGTGCCTTGAGCATCATTAAGGCGATAGTGAAAGCCCACCACTTTGTTTGCTGAAATTTGCATTAAACTCTCCGATAAGAACCATAACCTGAATTGGAGGCGGCAGTATGGAGAGAAGACAAATACGAATCAACTGAAAATTATTAATTTATAAATCGGAATTTGCAACGAAAAAAGCATGAAAGTCTATTATCAAATAAGTCAATTTTACAATAAGAATAGATTGCTTTCGAAGAGATGAAACATCAGAACTAATGGAGGGAAGTGCTAAAAATTATCTTTGAGGTATTGGGTAGCAAGACGAGCGGAATCGCCTGAGCCCGCAGCAGCTTCATTTAACATTGATTTAGCGTGAATTTTATCGCCCATCAAATGATAAACCTTACCTAGTTTAAACCTGGCATCAGGAACTTTATTACTATTGGGAAAACCTTCGATCAACTTTGCAAAAGATTCACGCGCTTGGGGTAATTGATTTTTTAGTAAGAAAATTTCACCTAACCAATAATAACTGTTACCAGCGAAATCACCGCTAGGATACTTTTTTAAATATTGTTTAAATGCAAGCAGTGACGAATCAACCTGACGCTGACGTAACAAATCATAGGCTGCTTTATATTCTTCCGCTTCACCTAACTCATTAGTATCAGAAACATTCATATCGGAACTTAAAGATGAAGGTGGCGATGGCGATTCAATCGGAGATTCTGCAACAGGGACTTTAGAGGCGGTGCTCAATATGGCAACGCGGCGATCGAGATCGACATAGTTATCCAACTGCTGTTGCTTTAAACGGGAGAGTTCATGGCCTTGTTCTTCAACCAATGAACGCAATTCGGAGACTTCTTGTTGGAGCGCCTGAACTTGATTATAAGCTTCAGTTTTCTGCTCAATAGATTCCTGGTGACGATTCACCCCAGAGCGTACGCTCTGAGGTGATGAATCAATAACCCGTACCTGTGCTGAAGCAACCGGAACTATCGAGCCAAAAACTACTACAGATAGAATCGCAGTACACAGCTGCTTCAACATACGAGTAAGACTCTTAGTATTTAACTTCTACGCGACGATTTTGTGACCAGGATGAATCTTCGTGACCAGTAGCAACTGGACGCTCTTCACCATAGCTCACTGATTCCAAAGATGCAGATTTAACACCTTGCAACACGAGGAAATCACGCACTGCATTAGCACGTTTTTCGCCTAACGCCATGTTGTATTCACGTGAACCGCGCTCATCAGCATGACCTTCTAAACGTACAGACATTGAAGAACCTTTCAGTTTTTCAGCGTGAGCCAACAATATTGCACGTGATTCTGGAGTCAGGTCGTACTTGTCGAATTCAAAGTAAACAACGCTAGCAATTGGAGCCGCAACAACTGGAGCTGGTTCTGCTACTGCTACTGGTGTTGGTGCTGGTGCCACTACTGGTTTCTTTTTGCTATCGCTGTTTGAACAGCCAACTAAAAAAGCCATTACAACTGCGAACGTTAAACCTTGTTTTATTGCTTTAGAAATCATGTGTGTTACTCCAATCAATTAGATCTATAGTAGTTAAAAAACTGTTAAAAAAACGGTGACCACGCAGGTTCACGCACATCACCTTGTTTTGACGGCAATCGAACCTTGGTACGGGCATCTAACGAAACGGCTGCTAAGATACCCTTATTACCAAAACTCGTCGCATACATTAGCATTGCGCCGTTGGGCGCTATAGTAGGCGATTCGTCATAACTTGTCTCGGTTAGAATGCGTAAATTGCCTGATTTAATATCTAGCGCGGCGATTAAATAACCACCATCACGTTGATGAACCATTACCAAACTTTTACCATCGGGGGAGACGCGACCGCGAGCGTTGTACTCGCCGTCGAAGGTTACACGCTCTGTTTGCCCGCTTGCAAGTGTTACTTTATAAATTTGAGGTTTAACGCCACGATTGGATGTGAAAAATATACCCATACCATCTGTAGTCCAAGAGGGCTCTGTATCAATGGCAAAATGGTTGGTCACTCGCGAAAACGCCATTGACGCCAAATTCAACGTATAAATTTCAGGATTGCCATCTTTGGATAATACCATTGCCAAATTTCGACTATCGGGAGACCAGGCGGGTGCGCCATTTAAACCGCGAAAATTTGTAACTTGTTGGCGCTGCCCTGTACTTATGTTCTGCACAAACAGTGCGGGGCGATCATCGGCCTCATAGGAAACATAAGCTACTCGAGTTCCATCAGGAGACCACACAGGCGATAAAATAATGCGTTTGGAATCTAACAGGGATCGCGAGCGAGCGCCATCAACATCCGACAACATTAATCGCCACCTTGCCGGTTTTTGAAAAGCTTCGACGTAAATAATTTTAGTAGAAAAAATACCGCGAATTCCGGTAATGGTTTCGTAAGTTTTATCGCTAATACGATGCGCAATATCACGCAACTGCGTTTCCGCACCTTCAAGCGGAACACTGCGAGATAAGACACGCTTTTGCTGAACCACATCGAATAATTCGAAATTAGCAAAATAACGCCCTGCTTGCTGAGTAATGTCGCCAATCAATAAAAATTCAGCATTAATCATTTTCCAATCACGATAATGAATTTCAGCTTCATTTTTTGGATATGAAATCATTTTATCGACTGGGATGGATTCGAATTGACCGCTAAAATTTAAATCATTGCGGATAATCTCTGGAATATCTTCCGACAGCGCAGGCCCGACATAATTAAACGGTACGATTGCTATTCGTGTGGGGTTATCAACACCGTGGGTAATAGTAATATTCGTTAACTGGGCCTGCACAAAACCAGTCACAAAAAATATGCTCAACAATAAAAAACGTTTCACCGACGTAGATCCTCTGGATTAAATGTAAATGTAAATTGGCGATATCTTCTCTCAAAAACATCAGGCGGAATATTTTTAACTTCCTCAAAACGATCAACTTTTTTTACTGCTTGCTCAGCAGAACGATCAAACGCAGCATCGCCGCTACTTTTTACAACATTCACTCCAACAACTTGTCCGGTTGGCAACATCCGTATCTCCAGGACAGTCACCATACCTTTTACGGCAGAAGGGGGACGACTCCAATTTTGCGACACACGCTCAGCAATGAGTTGATCGTAACTTTTGGTGTTCACATTCACGTCATCGACGCGATTGCTGAGCATTTGATCTTCTTTTTGCATGGCTGCCTCAAGCGCTTTTTGTTCGTCTTTAGCTTGTTGATCACGCTTTTTCTTTTTATCTTGTTCTAATTTTTGTTTTTGCTCTTCTTCTAATTTTTTCTGTTTTTCAGCTTTAGATTTTTCATCTGCTTCTTTTTTAGCTTTTTCTAACTTTAACTTTTCATCCTGCACCTTGGTTTCGGCCTCGGCTTTGTCTTTTTGTTCCTGAATTTTTTCATCCTGTGCTTTTGCTTCAGCTTCCTGACGTTCCTGCTCTTGCTGCTGTTTTATTTGCTTTAATTCAGGATTCTTCTTGCCGTCTAATATTTGCTCCTTGGGTTGCTGCGGCGCAGGCTTGGTTTTGGGCACAAGATCGACGAGTGTGGCCGTTACAAAGTGCGGCTGATAAGGCTCAGGCTCTTCTTTTAAAAAATCAAATTTAACGATAATAAATACCAAGAGCGCAGCGTGCAAAAATACACTGAGAAACACGGGTAACGAAAATAACCTTTGTAACTTCATACTTACCAAAAACCTGTAAAGAGCACTTAAGGTGCGGGCGGATCGGTAATTAACCCAACTGAAGCCGCACCCGCACTTTTCAATTCACTCATGAGTGTAACAATAACACCGTATTGAACACTGCGGTCCCCTTGAACAAACACCAACGTATCAGGCTTCTGGCTAAGTACTTTGCTCACGATTGCTTTTACTTCAACAAGTTTACGTGGCTTATCAGGATCGCCCCCCAGATCAATATAATAAGTCCCATCTTTTTTAACCGACACATTGATCGGCTCCTGGTCTTTAGTATCAATCGGCTCTGCAGACGCTTTAGGTAAATCAACTTTCACACCTTGAGACATCATAGGTGCAGCCACCATAAAGACAATTAAGAGCACCAACATAACGTCAATGTAGGGCACCACATTAATGTCAGCCATGGGCTTTTTTTTAATTTTTGCTTTAAATTCAGCCATAAGATTTTAACAACTCACTGCCATTCATCCAATTTGTATATTGAACTCTGCGAAAAATTATTTACTGTGAACTTGCCTGTGTAGAATTGTCGAAAACTCTTCCGCAAATGTTTGATAATTATTACTAAGCGCCTCTGAGCGCGCAGAAAACTTGTTGTATGCTAAAACTGCAGGTATAGCGGCAAATAAACCCATTGCAGTTGCAACCAAGGCTTCCGAAATCCCCGGCGCCACAGCCGCGAGTGTAGTCTGTTGAACATGAGCCAAGCCGCGAAATGAATTCATAATACCCCATACTGTACCGAATAAACCTATATAGGGGCTGACCGAAGCAACACTTGCCAGGAACGGTAAATTTTCGTCGAGCTTTTCTTCTTCACGCGCAAGTGCCACACGCATAGCCCGCTGACTGCCTTCCATGATAGCTTCAGAATCCGCACCAGCTTGCTGGCGCAAACGCGTAAACTCTTTAAATCCCGCACGAAAAATATTTTCAATTCCTTCTACTGCTTCATTGCGGCCATTACCCTGCCGATAAAGTTGATTTAAATCTATTCCCGACCAAAATTGTTTTTCAAAATAATCAAACGCAGCTTTCGCCTTGCTTTGATAAATTGCCCGCTGAAAAATCATTACCCAGGAAACCACCGAGGCACAAAATAAAATTATCATAACCATCTTTACCAGCAAACTTGCGTCGCTAACTAAAGTCCATAGTGATAGAGCATTTTCAGTTTCAGACATAACAATATTTAACCTTGAAATTGGGGTTCAACAAAATAACTTAATTGTGCATGCATAGGCTTAGGCAACGCATTGGGCTTCATAGTGGAGCTAGAGACACAGGCTACGCAAATATTACCCAAACAAAGTAAAGTCTGGTCACGCATCACTTGTTGCCTAAACTCAACATAAGTTCGCGCTAATTTTATTAGGCTAGTGGTAACTCGCAACTCGTCATCCAATCGCGCGGAGCGATGGTACTCAATATTTGCAGAATGAACTACTAACAACAAACCGTCATCCAAAATTGCGCCCTTATGATAACCCAAACTACGTAAAAATTCTGTACGGCAACGCTCCATGTATTTTAAGTAATTAACATAATAGACAATTCCGCCTGCATCGGTATCTTCTATATATACGCGAATAGGTATACTAAATTCAGTCATCGATATTTTCTTTTGTACAAAATTCATTCGCCGTCATTTATTATTAAACCTTTTTTATTCGTTACCATTTTGTTGCAACCGTTTGGGCATCACAATTCCAAAATGCAAATAGGCATTATTGGTCAATACACGGCCGCGCGGTGTACGAGCTATAAAACCTTGTTGAATCAAGTAGGGCTCGATAACATCTTCAATAGTTCCGCGATCTTCACTAATTGCTGCAGCAAGGCTTTCTATACCGACAGGACCGCCATCAAAATTATTCATCATAGCCATAAGTAGGCGACGATCCATATGATCAAAACCGCGTTCATCAACATTTAACATATTTAAAGCACTATCTGCCATGGCTAAAGTAACTACACCATTACCTTTCATTTCAGCGTAATCACGCACCCGACGCAGCAAACGATTAGCAATTCGTGGTGTACCCCGAGCACGCTTAGCCACTTCTGCAGCACCTTGCGCGTCCATGTTCACACCTAATAATGCAGCAGAGCGCGCGACTATATGCGTGAGATCGGCGACATTATAAAACTCCAGACGCTGAACGATACCAAAACGGTCGCGCAGAGGGGATGTTAATAAACCAGCGCGAGTGGTCGCTCCTACTAATGTGAATTGCGGCAAATCAAGCTTGATAGAACGTGCAGAAGGACCTTCACCAATCATTATATCCAGCTGGAAATCTTCCATCGCCGGATAAAGAATTTCTTCAACCACTGGACTCAGGCGATGAATTTCATCAATAAACAACACATCGCCTGGCTCTAAATTAGTCATGAGCGCGGCCAAATCCCCCGCTTTCTCAAGTACTGGCCCGGAAGTACTTTTAAGTGAAACGCCCATTTCGTTAGCAATAATATGTGCGAGCGTAGTTTTTCCCAAACCGGGAGGACCAAACACCAAGGTATGGTCCAGTGCCTCATTACGCTTTTTTGCAGCGCCAATAAAAATTTCCATTTGCTCGCGCACAACTGGCTGTCCAATATAATCAGCAAGGCTTTTCGGGCGCACAGTGCGATCAAGAAATTCTTCGCGCTCTTGAGCGGCTGGTGCAATTAAACGATCTATTTCTATCATTTTTACTCAGTGCTGGTTTTTAGAGTTGGGAACTTTTTAAGATGCCATAGCGCGCAAAGCCAAACGAATTAATTCCTCGCTTCTAGCTTCAGGTTTTTGTTTCGCTGCCGTTGCAATCATTTTTGCTGCCTCAACAGGCTTATAGCCTAACGAAATCAATGCACTTTCTGCCGCGGCATAAGCATCGCTAGTGCCAACCGGCTTAGAAATTTCACCGTGCATGGATAAATCGCCAGATGGCGAATTCCAATTTTTTAATCGGTCACGCAATTCAATCACCAAGCGCTCTGCAGTTTTTGTACCTATGCCAGGTACCTTAGTGAGCGCAGCGACATTATTATCACGGACACAACGCGCAATATCATCAGATTCCATACCCGATAAAATTGCAATGGCCAATTTAGGACCGACACTACTCACTTTAATTAAAGTGCGAAATAAAGAGCGATCACGCTGATCTATAAAACCAAACAATTGATGTAAGTTTTCACTAATGGATAAATGCGTATGTAAAATTAATTCAGAGCCCACTGCGGGCAAGCGGTAAAAGGTCGTCATAGGTGCTTGTAATTCGTAACCCACGCCGTTTACATCTACTAATAAATAGGGCGGTTGTTTTTCAACTAAGATGCCTCGTAAACGTCCAATCATTTTTTTCTCTAATTTTTCTCTAAGAAGTTACATTGTAAAGTGTAGTTTGTTACACAACGCGCCCACGGCGAAAGCTACTTGATCCCGCTAGTTTTATTAATAACTGTTGCGAGTTCGCATGACAGAGAGCAACGGCTAATGCATCGGCAGCGTCCTCTTGGGGAGCCGCAGGTAATCGCAATAATGTCTTAACCATATGCTGCACTTGTAATTTATCCGCTGCACCATTACCCACTACCGACTGCTTAACTTTTCGCGCTTCATATTCAGCAACCGGCAAGTTCTGGGCAACAGCCGCTACAATAGCAGCCCCGCGGGCTTGCCCTAACTTTAAGGCTGACGCGGCATTTTTCGCCATAAATACTTGTTCAATTGCCATTTCTTGCGGACAGTATTGATTGATAATCTGGGTTAAGGAATTAAAAATAGTTTTAAGCCGCTCTGGCAATTCATCATCAGGAATACGAATAACGCCGCTAGTAACATATTCTATCTTGCTACCAATCACATTAATAATACCAAAGCCAGTTCTGCGTGAACCGGGGTCTATTCCTAGGATAAGAGCCATATTTATATACGGTAGATAATTTAGTGCAGTGTTACACGGAGGGAAAAAGCAAGCAAGTCGAAGGCTTTCGGTTATTCGCAATAACGAGCCACGGAATGACCAACCGCGATGCACTCCGTCAAACGCCGGCTTACCGCACACAAAAGCCTTTTCCTTGCCTCATCTATGATTAAATACTACGTTAATGAGCAATGGCCTTACGATTTTTGACTGAAGATAAAACTAATACTAAAAAGATACTGAAAATTCCCGCCAGGAAAACCACCGCAATAAAAATTAAGGCGCGTTTTGGCTTAATGGGATCTAAAGTTGCTTCAGGTGCATTAACAACTGAAAAATAGTTAACCCTTCCTTGTAAATCATTCAGTCGCTTCAAATCTGCAGTCATTTGATCTCGCCAGGTTTCCATATTACGCAAATCTGTTGAGAACGGAGCTAGAGATTTACCCTGGCGCGCAGTCAGGATTTCAATTTGCTGAGCCAGGGATTTAGCACCCAGCAAATAATCTTTACTGCCCCAAAGATTTAATTGGATATTTTCCAGCTCTTTAAAAGGTGTTTCCTTAATACCTAAAGAATTGGCAATTTTTAAACTTTCTTGCAAATTAACAATTCTATCGTTTAATTTTCGCTGCTCTATTAAATTTAGAGAGTTATAGCTAGCATCCAGCGCACTTAAATTTTCTACGTAAGCAATTTCCATTTTTTTCGAATACTCCACGCCTACTTTTTCATTTAAATAGTTTAGATATTCATTTAGCAAAGTAACTCCAGCGTCTGAGTTTTTATATTCTATTGAAACTTTTCGCGCTGTTATGTCGGGAGTTTTAGTATTAGAAGGCTCCAGGAAGAATCCACTGTAGAACTTCTTAAATGCTTTTGCTTCTTCTGATAAAGGGAGCCCAGACTTTAAATCGATAATGACACCAAATTTTTTTTCCCAAAAAGATTTTAACAGAGGAATTGATCTGATTTGGAGCAAAACCCTATCATAAATTTTTTTGCTATCAGGATAAGAAACTTGATACTCAACCAACTTCTTTTTTTCATCAACAGAAAAAATCTGCGTATCTGAGGACCTCAGGAATGAAGGCGACACGGCCCGTAACTGATCTTCTGCAACCATATCGATGGTTACATCAATTCGATAATACGACGGTATTAATTTTAAAACCAAAAATGCAACGATTGCCGCAACAGATACAATACCCGCAATGAGTATTTTCCCATCCCAAATTTTCTTAAAGATTTCAAAAAGATCAATTTCTTCATCGTGACGTTGCTGATAATTTTCCATTACTTAACCTTTATTTAAAATCCACTTACATGCCGTATTCAGCAGGATTTACTACCACAGCAGCCGGTTCTTTTTTACGCAAACGAATATGCAATTCACGCAATTGTAAATCGTCTACTGCACCCGGAGCATCTGTCATTACGCATGCAGCACTTTGCGTTTTAGGGAATGCAATCACGTCTCGAATTGAGCTTGCACCAAGCATCAACATAATCAAGCGATCCAAACCAAATGCCAAACCACCATGCGGTGGTGCGCCGTACTTTAAAGCATCTAATAAGAAACCGAATTTTTCCCGTTGTTCTTCGTCACTAATGCCAAGTAAATTGAATACGGCTTGTTGCATAGGTTGAGTATGAATACGCACAGAACCGCCACCTAATTCTGTACCATTCAAGACTAAATCATAAGCTTGCGATAAGGCCGCTCCAGGATTTGCTGCCAATTCTTCCGGGGTACAAGAAGGTGCTGTAAAAGGATGATGAAGCGCATTGAAGTTACCTTTGTCGTCTTCCTCAAACATTGGGAAATCAACTACCCAAAGTGGCGCCCACTCACAGGTGTAAAGATTCAAATCCGCGCCCAATTTACAACGGAGAGCACCCAAAGCTTCAGTAACAATTTTATGCTTATCCGCTCCGAAGAAAATCAAATCGCCATTTTCAGCACCTACGCGATCCAAAATTGCTGCTCGCACAGGGATGGGCAAATTTTTCACGATAGGCGATTGCAAACCTTCTTCAAGATCTGATTTATCGTTTACTTTGATGTAAGCCAAACCTTTAGCGCCGTAAATACCTACGAATTTAGTGTATTCGTCAATTTGTTTACGAGTCAGCTTTTCATTGCCGCCAGGAACTTTCAGTGCAGTAACGCGCGATTTAGGATCATTAGCGGGGCCCGCGAAAACTTTAAAGTCAACTTCTTTTACCAAGTCATTAATATCGACCAATTCGAGCGGTATGCGCATATCGGGCTTATCAGAGCCATATTTAGTAATCGCTTCGGAGAATGGCATACGCGAAATCTCACCAAACTCTACTGACTTTAATTCCTTAAACAATTCACGGATCATTTTTTCAGTGACCGACATAATCTGTTCTTGAGTCATAAACGAAGTTTCTATATCGATTTGCGTAAATTCAGGCTGACGATCAGCCCGTAAATCTTCGTCGCGAAAGCACTTTGCAATTTGATAGTAACGATCGAACCCGGCCACCATTAACAATTGCTTAAACAATTGTGGGGATTGCGGCAGCGCAAAGAATTTACCGTCATGAGTACGCGATGGCACTAAATAATCACGCGCACCTTCGGGCGTTGCACGGGTTAAAATGGGAGTTTCTATATCCAGGAACCCGTTGCTATCCAAATAATTGCGAATAGCTGTTGTTACTTTTGAACGAAAACGCAGGCTTTTTTGCATCTCTAAACGGCGCAGGTCGAGGAAGCGATATTTCAAACGTACATCTTCACCCACAGTTGAATAGGAATCCAACGGGAAGGGAATGGTTTCGGCTTCGTTTAGGATCGTCAGTGCAGTGGCATACACCTCAATGCTTCCAGTCGCCATATTTGGATTTACAGTAGTAGCGGCGCGCGCGCGTACTTTTCCCACAACTTGCAATACATATTCGCCACGAACTTTATTGGCTAACTCAAAATTTTCTTTGGCATCAGGGTCAAAAACCACTTGCACTATACCGTCGCGGTCGCGCAGATCGATAAATATCACACCGCCGTGGTCACGGCGACGATCCACCCATCCACAGAGGGTGACTTCTTGATCAATATGGGTGGTATTTAAAAGGCCACAGTATTGGCTGCGCATAGGGGCTTCCTGTTATCTAAAAGTTGTCAATAATAAAATAAATACTAAAACCTAGCGCTGTCAATCCGCTGATTTACTTGCTGCCGGAGCAGTTGCTGAAGGCTTGCTTGCAGTTGCGCTCGAAGCTGCTGCTCCGGTGGAACTGGACGAGGAGGAACCTGCCTCACCCGCGATATTCTTTTTACTGCCCGATTTAAAATCGGTTTCATACCAGCCGCCGCCCTTTAAGCGAAAACCCGCCGCAGATATTTGTTTCTTTAATTCAGGCTTGCTGCAAGCAGGGCAATCAACAAGGGCAGCATCGCTCATTTTTTGCAAAGCTTCTTCTATATGATCACAAGCTTCACATCGGTATTCATAAATAGGCACAGCAACCACCTTAACAAGGTTTAAAACACACGTTTTGGTGCGAAAGCAACCAAAGCCAAAAGGCTCGCGATTATAGCCTAAGCTACCGTCAGCGAGAACCATATAATAATCTAAGGCACACTTGAGTAATGCATGCGGGCTAAAACACGTCGCGCATGGGACGCTACATAGCCGGGGTACCTTTTCTCAAACTTGCGTGGGTTGGGTAACATCACGGCAATACGTACGGCCTGTTGTGGGCTGAGCGTGGCAGCATGAGATTGATAATAATGCTGTGCCGCCGCCTCTGCCCCAAACACACCATTACCCCACTCGGCTACATTCAAATAAACTTCTAATATACGACGCTTATCCCAGAGTAATTCAATCATCACCGTAATAACCGCTTCTTCCAACTTACGAAAATAGGAGCGTGAAGGCGATAAAAATAGATTTTTAGCTAGCTGCTGCGTGATAGTCGAGCCACCCGCTACCGATTTTCCCTTGCGCTGATTTTTCTCGAAAGCATCCTGCATACCATCCCAGTCAAAGCCTCGATGCTCCATAAACTTATCATCTTCTGAAGCTACCACTGCGCGCTTCAAGTGCACTGAAATTTGTGTGTAAGCTACCCATTTATAGTTCAACCTGGCATTCGGTTTTTTCTCTTGCATCTCGTCTAAACGCAGATCCATAAAACTGGTTGTGGTCGGCTCATTCCATTTCCAATACAACACATGCGCGAATAACCATAATTGATATGCACACAATAACGCAAATGCTATTACAACAAACCACTTACTCGTACGTACCAAAGATTTCATTAACACATTCCAACACTTTTTAGAAAGGCCGTAAATCCCAGCCAACGACTACTAAAGACCGGCACGAGCCTCCCTTGCTCTTTTAATTTTTTCGATATTTTCCAACATTTCTTTCTGTTGTTGATCTCCCAGAATCGGTTCGACAGGAGCAGGGTCAGCTGCAACTGCAGCTGCCTTCTCCATAGGCACCACATTCTCATTGGGATTAATGCTTAATGTTGTGGCGCCTTTTACCGGTTGATTATCGTAATGCACCACACCATTGGCATCGGTCCATTTGTAAATCTGAACTGGCGTAGCAGGTGAAGTGATGATGCTATCACCCGTGACGTCTTTAACGATTTCTTTAGCTTGCGCAACAAATTGCCCTGCAGAAATTTTTTTAAAGGTGCCCATCACACCATCGCGCTGAAGCTGCTCACTCCACTCCTGCACAGGAACATTTCCGGTCTTGTAAAAGACAAAGCCACAGAATAAACCTAAGCCTAACAATGTAATGATTAATAAATTTTTCATAAATTTCCCTAAACAATATAACTATAAAAACGCCAAAATGAATACTTAACAAAACAACTACAGGTTTAAACTATTAAATCCAATAACAACACACCAAACAACCCTGCGAGCCCCACGATAGTTTCCATCGCAGTCCAGGATTTAAAAGTATCACGCAAACTTAAATTAAAATATTCTTTGTACATCCAAAAACCTGAATCATTGACATGCGAGCACATTAAACTACCAGCGCCAATTGCCAACACCATTAAATTGGGGTTAATGCTTGAGGTCGCCAGGACCAAGGGCGCCATAATGCCCGCAGCGGTCAAACCGGCTACTGTTGCTGAACCCAAGCAAACGCGAATAATAAACGCAATCAGCCAGCCTAACAGCAACGGATTGAAAGGAATATTTTTTAATGTATCCGCTATTTGATTACTTACACCGCTATCCACGAAAACTTGTTTAAGCGCGCCCGCGCCGGCAATAATTAATAAAATAAGGGTGATATCTT
Organism: Pseudomonadota bacterium; assembly: GCA_040385335.1. Classification (GTDB taxonomy): domain Bacteria; phylum Pseudomonadota; class Gammaproteobacteria; order Pseudomonadales; family Cellvibrionaceae; genus Cellvibrio. Next base: position 9,357 of record JAZKHP010000025.1, on the reverse strand, counting down.
TAATGGCGACAGTGTAGCTTTCCATTAAATGTTTAATGCTAGTGCCACGCTTTAAACCCAGACGATAACTTGCAATGGCTAGGGCAATCAGCATCACTATCATTGGGTTGCCAAGCAATAGGATAAAGCTTGAAAAGCTGCTTGTATCACCCGCTATTAAGGGTAAAAGTGTAGCAAGGCTCAACATAAGTACAGGCAATGAAGCAATAAAAAAACTATCGAAAGATGAAGGCAGTTTTTCCTCAGCGATTAATGAGGGTGTAAAAATCGCCAGCGGCTCGCAATGAATATTTTTTAATAATCGGGAAAAAATTGGTCCGGCCAATGCCATGGTGGGTACAGCAATAATTAAACCGTAAATTAGTGTTAAACCAAAACTGGCATTAAATTGCGGCACCATTGCCGTAGGTGAAGGATGCGGCGGCAAAAAACCATGTGTAACAGAAAGCGCGGCCAATAACGGAATGCCTAAATACACTGCAGGCAATTTAGTTTGATAAGCAACCGAAAACACCAGGGGCACCAACAATACAAAGCCGACATTATAAAACAGTGGAATGCCTACAATAAAACCCGTCAGCATGAGCGCCCAGGTAATATATTTTTCGCCACACAGGGCAATTAATACCGAAGTGATTTTTTGCGCAGCCCCACTTTCTGCAATCAATCTGCCGAACATCGCCCCCAAACAAATAATAGCCACCAGCGAACCCAGCATGGAACCTATGCCTTTTTCGATGGATTGGGGGATTTTCTCCAGTGGTATCCCGAGCAGTACTCCACCAACTATTGCACTAATCAAAAATGCAATGAACGGATTAAAATGCCAGTAGGCGATGAGCAATATTAATAAAGCAAGACAAAAAATAACCGCAATAATTGACATGGCTTTCTCTTATTGTTGATTACGCAAAGAATTTTACGGTTCCGGCAAGCACTTTAGCAGCAAGAACCTATAGAATAACAACTTTAACGACTGCCATTCACAAGTTTATTGTTGAAGCTTTCTCTATGAATATTCCCTTATGAAAAACGAAGCCTATTTGGAGCGCTTACGCGGCTTATCGACTCGCCTGGTAACACTGCAAAAGCCGATTCGCATTCTCGATGCTATCAAATGGCCAGCCAACATAGAAGAACGATTTCTCGCCCATGCTGGACGAGAGTTACCCGACATCAAGGCAGACTTCTACCAAAATCAACCCCTGGCCTTTAACCCTGACAGTATTTATCAATCGCTCAAAGAATTAAAAGCCGATGTCCGCAAACAACTTGGGCGCGGCGACTCACTTGGCCAAATACTCTACGCTACTGTTGACCAATACCAGATAGTCATAGAGCTTTTACGCCACCGCGGGACTGATCAATTCGGCCACTTTAGCCAATTACTTTACGGTTCCGCAAAAGACAAAATTCGTGGCGACCGCAAAACCCTGCGTCAAATGGGTGAAAGTCTGTGCCATATTTTCTCGCTGCCAGCAGCTGAACACTTACATCGTCCCTACCCCCATCACATCAGTTCGGAGCAAGCCGTCAATGTGCTGCACCATCGCATGGACAGCTACTTTGGCGCTAACGAAGTACGCGTTGAAATCAGTGATGATATAGTTTCTGATGCATCGGCGGGTGGCGACTGTATAAAAATAAACCGTCGCGCGCAATTTTCCGAATTAGATTTACAAGTACTTGAGGTTCATGAGGGCTGGGTACATGTGGGTACTACCCTGAATGGCCGCCTTCAGCCTTGGGCAACCTGGCTAAGTGTGGGCTCACCGCGCATTACCGCCATTCAGGAGGGGATAGCGGTATTGATAGAAACGCTTACCTTCAGCTCATTTCCCCAGCGTGCGCGACGGATTAGTGACCGCGTAGTAGCCGTAGATTTAGCCGAACAAGGCGCGAATTTTTGCGAAGTTTATCGCTACTTTATCGAACGGGGATTAAGTGAACATGATAGTTATCGTGTAACTCAACGCGTATTTCGCGGCGGCACGCTTAGCGGCGGCTCCGTATTCACCAAGGATATTTCTTATGTAAAAGGATTTGTGGAAAATGTGAATTTTATTCGTAGCGCAATAAAAGCTGGAGTACCAGAAATTATTCCTATGCTTTTTGTAGGCAAAGTGACGCTCGATGATCTACCTTTACTTTATGAACGTTATTTAGAAGGGGTTATTGCCGCCCCTAAATATTTACCGCCCATGTTCCGCGATTTAAACGGGCTTTATGTGTGGTTCGGGTTTTCGAGCAGTATGTCGGTAATGAACATTGGCCGTGTACAACAGCATTTCAGCAAACTTTTTAAAAATATGCCCGCATCTACACCGCTGTATCCCAATAGCAATGATCCAGAATGATTTAGCAAAAAATAATACCGAACGATATAGAAGGCACTTAGTGTAATGACGTACTACAAAGTTGTAATATCTGGCGCAAATATTTTTTTCGAAAACTACGATAGCAGCACACCTATTATTGGTTTTATCGCGTGCCGTTTAGTAAAAGCTCAATCCCAGGAATTAGCTATTGCCACTGCAAAACGCGACATACTGGTCCATTGGAACCAAAGCTTTAATGCTGATCGCCGCCATGGCATGCCAGGCCTGCAACTCGAACATGTTGCACCCTTTACCGGCTGGAAAAAACCTAAGACCAAACACGATTATTATTGGTTTAGTGATGCGGAACACAAGCAAGCACAAATCGATAAATTTACGCAACAGAAAGAAAAATGGTGGCAAAAAAAGTTTTTTTAATATCAGAAAATTCGATGATTAGCGCAACACAATAAAAGAAATATTTATGCTTTCATTTCGAAGATCATTAAAGCTCTGGTTAAAAACACAATGTCAGATGATTGACAATTGCAGTCATGGGCTTCTGCTACGCACATCTGCTGATGGGCACCAGCTATTAGCTAAATGGCCAGAAAACGATGTGACTGAAGGAACAGTGATTAAAACAGGCGCAATTGATAGAGAAGCCATTGATGACATTACTATGCAGGCACTTGCGCAAGTATTGGCAAAGCAACGCTTGCATATAGCACAACTGGATGGGCAACAAACTTTACTTGCACAGCCGATTATAGTTGCCGATAAATATTGGGGCACCATTGTTTTACGCTTGAAAAATAACGATAAAAAAAATACACAAGCAAGTTTAATCTTGTTACAGCGCGGGTTGCTCTGGCTACAATTTATATTGCATCAACAAGGTGATGTTAATGAGCCTGACCCTGAACCAAAATTGTCGCCTGACAATATCGTCAATACAGATGATAACTCGCAAGCAATATACTTATTAAAACTGCTTACTACCTTATTAAAAGAAAGCCTACTTGCTGAAACTGCCATTAGCCTGGTCAATATTTTGGCGACTCAACTACAAGCAGTACGAGTCAGTTTAGGTTTACAAACACCACAGGGGATAAAATTAACAGCAGTTTCTTTTTCAGCTAATTTTGATCCGCGCACTGAGGCAATGCAAATTATTGTTAATGCTATGGATGAAGCTGCCGATCAGCGCGTGGATATTCATTGCCTCGCAGCCACGGCTAAACCCGCGCAAGCATCGCTAACAAATAATACGCAGGGCGCTATTGAGCGCTGTCATGAACAGTTGTTACAATTACACAAGCTCACTTCACTGCACACGTTTTTATTGCGCAATGATGATCGCATTATCGGCGTTATCACTATTGAAGAAGGCGCACAGAATTTATTTACAACTGAGCAATATCAATTCATACATGCCGCTCTGCCCACCATTAGCGATCTACTTGCATTAAAATGTAAAAATTCAGCTGGCATCATCCAAAATATAAAAACTCTTTTGCTGCAAAAACTAAATATTTGGTTTGGAGCCAGGCAAGTGCGCGGAAAAATTTTCGGTGCTATTGCATTGATTTTTTTGTGTATATTATTTTTCCCCGCAAACTACTGGATAACCAATGACGCAAGCTTGCAAAGCATCAATAAATATTTGCTGGTAGCACCGCAAGAAGGTTATTTAAGCATTATTAAAGCGCGCCCCGGTGATCTCGTAAAACGTGGTGACTTATTGGCGCAATTGAATGACGATGCGCTGCGTTTGGAACGCCGTAAACTTGCCAGTCAAATGGCGCAATCGCAACAGGAATACGATAATGCTCTAGCCAGCGCCAATCGTGCACTGGCCGCTATAGCCAATGAAAAAGTTGACCAAGCAAATATTCAATTGCGTTTAATTGAACAGCAATTAGAACGCACACAATTAGTCGCCCCCACTGACGGCATCATTATTTCGGATGATATTTCACAGTCATTAGGAGCACCGGTGAAACAGGGGCAGACGCTATTTGAAATCGCAGCCGACCAAGGGTACCTGGTGCAATTGTTTGTCGATGAGCGCGATATTGCCGCGCTTCAAGTGGGGCAAACTGGCCACATTAAATTAACCAGCTTACCCACAGAAGTATTTGCGTTTACGCTCAAAACCATTACCCCCATAAGTGAAGTGCGCAATGGTCGCAATTTTTTTCGCGTTGAAGCCGACCTCCACAGCGAATCCCCTATTTTGCGCCCGGGCATGACCGGGCCGGGAAAAATTCTCGCCGGTAGACATTTACTCGGCTGGATTTGGTTTCATGATATCTGGTATTGGTTGCGGCTGAAATTCTGGTGGTGAGGTCTGCAAAATGACGGCTATAACCCATAATCCACTCTGGCAACGGCTGGAATTTTTGCGGCCCTCTTTGCCGAGACATATTGATTTTCAGCGGCGCGATTACAACAACGAACTTTGGTATTTGTTGCACGACAAAAGCAACGGCCATTTTCATCGGCTTACACCATCCGCTTATCGCCTTATCAGCTTTATGAATGGCCGCCATTCATTGCAACAAGTTTTAACTGCTGCATCGGCACCCGAATTTTATGAGTCCGTTGAAGAGATTCCTACAGCTGAAGAATTAATTCAACTTCTGCAATATTTGCATGTTGCCGATTTATTAGTGTGTGACTTGCCGCCCAACACCCAGGAATTATTTTCGCGGCAACAACAAGCAAAAAAACAAAAATGGTTGCGTTTGCTTATTAATCCGCTGGCGTGGAAATTTTCGCTGGGTAACCCCGATAAATTTTTAACGCGGCTATTGCCACTGGCACGTGTGCTGGCAACACCCGGAATGGGCGTTATTTGGTTATTAGTAGTCAGCTACGCTGTGCTTCAAGCAGGCAATCATTGGTCCGAATTGAGTACTGGTCAGTTAGATAAAATATTATCTCCAGGTAATCTCTTCTTAATTTGGTTGATTTATCCACTGCTAAAAATTGTTCATGAACTTGGCCACGGTTTGTTTACCAAAGTCTGGGGTGGCAATGTGCACGAGTGTGGTGTTATTTTTATTTTAGCAACCCCCCTACCCTTTGTTGATGCCAGTGCCGCGACTGGCTTTAAATCAAAAAATCAACGCCTGATGGTGAGCGCAGCGGGTATGGCCGTGGAATTATTTATTGCTGCACTAGCGCTCTTATTATGGCTCGATATGGAACCAGGCTTAACCCGCGATATTCTCTACAATATTATGTTGATTGGTGGGGTTTCCACTTTATTTTTTAACGGCAATCCGCTCATGCGTTATGACGGCTACCACCTATTAACGGATGCCTTCGATCTCCCCAATTTAGCCAGCCGTGCCAATCGCCAACTCAGTTATTTGGTACGCCGTTACGGTTATGGCTTACAAGGGTTAATTGCCCCGGCAGCATCGCGCAAAGAAGCAGTTTTTTTTGCAAGTTATAGCCTGGCCGCGTTTAGCTACCGATTATTTATGTTCGGTTTAATTATTTTAATGGTCGCTAATTATTTTCCAACACTGGGTTTGTTGCTAGCAATTTGGTTGATAAGTTTTCAATTATTTTTACCCACTTTCACCTATTTTAAATTTTTATTTCGCAGCAAGCTCTTACAGAACGCTCGCAAACGCGCGTTATCAATGGTGGGTGGAAGCATTTTTTTATTACTGATATTTTTAGTTGCTATTCCCATACCATTTTTCACCTCTGCCGAAGGTGTAGTCTGGTTGCCCGATGCTGCGCGTATTAAAGCTGAATCAAGCGGTGAGATTACACAAGTGCTGGTGAGTGACGGTGCGCAAGTCCCGCAAGGACAAATATTATTTTATTTAACCAACATCTCATTAACAGCAGAATTAGCTTATAAACAAGCGAGCTTGCGCGAATACACTACGCGTTTGCAGCAGGCCTGGCAGGATGACCGCGCCCAGGCACAATTACTTGAACAAGATGTGAATGCTCTTAACGCTGAAATTGAAAACTTACAAAATCGCGTTGCCCATTTAATTATCCGCAGCCCGTCAACGGGACGTTTCCGCAACACTAAAAATTATCAGCTACTCGGCAGTTATCTGCATCAGGGCGATAGCCCGGGTATTATTGAAACATCTGAACCCTTGCGCATTCGCACTGCATTAACGCAAGAACAGATTGGTTCGGTACGCCAGGCGACCCAAGGTGTAGAAGTGCGTCTGGCTAGCAACCCTGCGCTGGCATTACCAGCATTGGTGAACCAGCAAGTACCCGCTGCTACCTTTGATTTACCCAGTATTGTATTGGGGGTAAAAGGTGGCGGTCGCCTGGCCCTTGATGCGACTAAGGCTGAAGGCCTGACAACAGCGCAAATGGTTTTTTTAATCGATGTTAACCTGCAACAACTGACCCCCGAAGGGCGCTTTGGCGAGCGCGCCTATGTGCGTTTTTATCACCCCGCAGAACCCCTTGGTTTTCAACTCTATCGCCTGCTGCAACAGCTCTTTATCCGTAGTTTTCGGCAGTAACAGATTTTTTACTCTATAGTCATAGACAAGCATTTAAGCGTCGCAGGAAACCATGCAAAAAATATTAACTTTTTTATTATTACTTACTATTAACCCGGTCTATGCGCAAGTTAATAGCAAAGACACGAGCCAATTGAATTGCCGTATTGAACCTTCAATGGTGGTCGAAGTGAGCAGTGCCGTTGAAGGTGTTATCAGCGAAGTTCTCGTAGATAAAAATAGCCAGGTAATTAAGGGCGCGGTCTTAGCGCGTTTGGACTCAGGGTTAGAGTCAGCCACCGCAGATCTACGCCGCATGCAAGCTGAACTCAATAGTGATGTCGATGCGCAGCGTCTGGCGTTCGATTACAGCCAGCGCACACTTGAGCGCGTGAAAAATTTATATGAGAAAAAAGTCGCCTCATTGACTGAACTGGATAAAGTCAAAACCGAGCATGCGATTGCTGCGCAGCAATTACAACAGGCACAAGACCGCAAACGCCAGGCCGATTTTGAGTACAAAAGAGCACTGGCTGATCTACAGCGTCGCACTATTATTAGCCCTATTAACGGCGTAGTGGTCGAGCGTTATAAACAACCCGGCGAGCATATCGATTTTGATCCGGTGTTAAAAATTGCGCATCTTGACCCCTTAAAAGTCGAAGTTTATGCCCCTGTCAGTTTGTATGGCACCATCAAACAAGGCATGAAAGCGACTGTAATTCCGGAGCTAGGCGCAGCGAGTAAGCCCTACATTGCCGAAGTAATCCTGGTAGACCAAGTTATAGATGGGCCGAGCAATACCTTTGGTATCCGCCTTTCTATTCCCAATCCAGACAACAAACTGCCCAGCGGCTTGAAATGCAAAGTGACTTTTCCGGGCGTGAGCTTAAATTTGCTGGATGCCAAGAATACTGGTAGTTAGTAATGTCTAAATTAACCCGTTATCGCCGCCCTCTCATTGAAGCCATTGAACCCAGGCTTTTATTTTCAGCTACTGCTGACCTAGCGGTATTCGATGACGGTACCACACACGGCGATTATCTTGCCCAAGCCGCAGCCGAAATTGACCTTAGCCAAATTTATGTTAATGCCGGTCAACAATTTTATTCTGCCCCTCACACACTTGATGACACCACAGCGGAATCTACAACTTCCACTGTAGAATCAGGGCAGGCACTAGCACTTGTGGGGATAACAGAAACCGCTGAACCAGAAACTCATAGCCTGCTTTTTGTCGACACCCAAGTGCAGGATTATCAAACTTTAGTTAAGGATATTCTGAGCAACCCCGCTAATAAAAACATTGAGGTTATTTATTTAAACGCACAGCAAAATGGCATCCAACAAATCAGTGAAACCCTGAGCCACTACACAAATATTTCGGCAATACATCTTATCTCCCACGGTGTCGCCGGCGAGTTACAACTCGGCAATGCAATACTCAATGAAAATACCCTTAGCAATTTCACTCAAGAATTACATGCATGGCAAACAGCATTAACGCAGGATGCCGATATTTTAATTTACGCTTGTGATTTAGCAGCAAATGCAGGGGGCTTGAATGTCCTTAAGCAAATCAGCCAATTCACCGGGGCTGATGTAGCCGCAAGCGATGATGCAACAGGCAGCGCAGGATTTAGTGCCGATTGGATTTTAGAAAAAAATGTCGGTGCAATTGAAACTGGCACATTGCTGAGCGATCCACAAAATACTATATGGCAAGGTGCATTGGCCGATGTTACCTATATCAATACAGGTGCTGCCAGCAATGCTTATGCTTTTTCAGACACCACTAATGTTGGCCAATCGTTTCAATATTTCCCCGCTGGTATTGCAGTCGATCAAATTAGCATTCAATTATTAAAAGATGTCAGTGCTGCATCGCAAACCATTACACTTGAAATTCGCAGCAATTCGTGGAATGGAACTCTGGTAGGAACCTCAAGTATTTTATCCGATACTTTATCCAGTAGTTTCCAGTGGGTAGATTTTGATTTTTCTGAGCAAACCTTATCGAACACTACGGTTTATTACATCAAAATAAGCTCATCGGGAAGCGATGGTTTAGTCAGCGCTGCTTATCACAACAGCAATGTTTTTAATGATGGTGTTTTCCAATTAAATGGCAGTGGCGATGCGGGCAAAGAGCTTGCTTTTTTATTAACTAATGCCAACGCTGTTAATTCTGCTCCCACCAATAGCCCCGTCACGCTCAGCGCTATCGCCGAGGATTCGGGGGTAAGGCTGATTACCCAGGCACAGCTACTTGCCAATGCCAGCGATGTTGATGGCGATACCCTGACCGCTACCGGTTTAACCTTGGCCAGCGGCACAGGGAATTTAGTGGACAATGGCAACGGCACTTGGAACTTTACGCCCACGAGCAACGACAGCACTGGCGTGAGTTTTAGCTACAGCATTGGTGATGGCACCGCAACTATCGCGGCTACTGCAACGCTGGATATCACGCCAGCTAACGATGCCCCCACCAACTCCGCCGTTACGCTGAGTGCTATCGCCGAAGATTCGGGAGTAAG
>JAZKHP010000024.1:1572-3275 GCA_040385335.1 Pseudomonadota bacterium | reverse complement strand
ATCAACAAGCGACACTTTGTGTTCATCGGGTACGCCAGGGTTTAATCAGCGAACGTACAGCACTCATCAATCAACTGCGCGGCTTGTTAAGTGAGTTTGGCATAGTGCTACCCAAAGGACGATATCCCGCACAACGTGAAATACCCTTATTGCTGGAAGATGCTGATAACGGTTTACCGATAGCCGCACGGCAAATCATTCTCAACCTATGGGATAGGATTAAGATCGCGAACGAGCACATTCTTTCTTATGATCGTGAATTACGTAAACAAGCTCACCACCATCCCGTTTCCAAAAGGTTAATGACGATACCGGGTGTGGGTGAGCAAGTTGCGTCCGGGATGGTAGCCAGCGTACCTGATCCTGCGCTGTTCAAAAACTCAAGGCAGTTTGCCGCCTGGCTAGGCTTGGTGCCCAGGCAATACACAACAGGAGGCAACATACGGCTAGGTCGCATTACCAAACAAGGTGATCGCTATATGCGAATGTGTTTAGTACATGGTGCACGGGCAGTTATTGCAAACCTTAAAGATAAACAAGACAAAGTCAGTTGTTGGGCGCGTGATTTAATAGCGCGACGGGGTTACCTACGTGCCGTTGTTGCACTCGCTGCTCGCAATGCGCGGATGATCTGGACGTTGATGGTTAAGCAGGAAGACTACAAATGTATTCCTGCGAATCAATGACAACCCAAACCTCACAGGGTAAAAAATGAAAAGCCGTAATCAGTAAAATGTAAAAAGAGTTCCATGCTATTCATGAACAAGAACTCATGAATAGCACCCCACCGAGTCCTGCGACGGCAGTTGATGACAGTCAGGTCAGACCGGGGAAGCCAAAGCCTGTTTAGCTCGGAGATCATCGAGATCGCTTAACGAATAAGGCAGCTTCCAGCGAATATTCATCTTGGTTCAGGCGATTTTGTTCTTGCCAGCAAACCGAATGTAGAGGTGCAGTCTATTTCTGAAGGTCAACAGCAGCTCACGCTTGACACTTGGGGGAGTCCATGTAGCCGAGCTAAGCGGCAGTTTTTAAGTTGTGATTTTGTGGAATACTTTTGCGTAGCAAAACCACAAAAGCGCGACTTAAAAACTGTCCAGCCACGAAGTGGCGGTGCTTGAGCGATTTGTTAGGAATTTTTTACTGCTTTTATACCATAGCCTCAAGTTACATTTATTTGTAACTTTTCCATTGTATATTGTTTAATGTGATCCCTCTTTCTACCATCCTAATTTCATTTTCACGCATTATCTTTTGTCTGAATAAAGCATCATTATTCTCGTAATAATTTATATGCTTTATTGCCCATTCACAACCAGACAACTTAAAATGCTTTTTCCATTGAATATATGAACTTAATTCCTCGAGCTTCAAATCTTTTCGAAAGTGACTATCATCACCACTTACATCTTTTGTATAAACCAGTGAAAAATTAAAGTCCTTTGAAAATGGCAAAAAAACCACAATATATTCACTCCGAACCCTATTAAACCAGCCTGGAGCATGATTGAGAACACCTAAATAAGTGTGTTTAAATTCTAATGAAGAAAACTCTACTGTCTTACCGAATTGGTAAATTTGAGCAGCAGAAACCTTAAACTCACTCCTCCATCTTTCTGAGTTATATTTAGTGTATACGTTAGGAATAATAGGCCAGTAAATTTCATCATCATTGAATTTAAATGTAGCGAGTCGAAGGGGAT
>JAZKHP010000024.1:0-1562 GCA_040385335.1 Pseudomonadota bacterium | reverse complement strand
CTCTACTAGGAGAGAACTCCCTAATCTCGCCACTCGAAAAGAAGACTATTAGTTCGTAATAATTTACCTTATAAACATCAATTATCTTCATACTCTCCATTTCCTAACAGTTTATTAGATAGCGACCACTATATAACCCGCACTATTTAATTCCAACTTATTTGTCGTCAAACTATATAACTCCGAAATCTAGCTCTTCTAATTACCACAAATCTCTTTAAGATTTAGAGAGTTATCTGAGCTTTCCAATTAAATCTGTAGTTATGTAGTATTTCTCTTTCCAGTTAGTTCATTCCCTTCACTGAAAGTGAGAAAGAGGTGATATGAGTTGAATATATTTCCGCCCTCCCCGCTTGGTCCAAAAAAACCCGCACTAGGCGGGTTTTGGTAATAGTTTCGCGTTTACTTTTTTGGGGTCAATCTTAGAACAACCACATCGTGTGCCGGGATGGTTTGCGAGAACGCGCCTTGGGTATCACCTTTGTTGCCTGTCCATACGTTCTTCCAGACAAACAGTTGCTTGTCGAAATAGATTTCGGTTTTGAAGGTGTCGTCTTTCAAATAGTGGTCTTTCCATACGTGCTTTAAAGATTTTGATGAGTCCGAACGGTTCAAAAACAGTACGGCCAGATCGCCGTTTTCTAAAGGCTTGGCAAATACTTCAAGATCGCCTTCGTCCAGCCATTTTTGGGCTTGTACGCCTAACTTATCCTGGTTGATAGCGATCATTTCTTTGTTAGTCATAATCTTGCGCGTAGTTTCTGACATACTGCGCAGATCGTTACCGGCAATTAATGGCGATGCCATGATCGCCCACAAGGAGAAATGTGAGCGGTCTTCGGCTTCGGTCATACCATTGCCTACTTCCATCATATCCATGTCATTCCAATGACCAGGGCCGGCAAATTTACGCAATCCGGCTTGCTTGTCCAAAATGGGTAGCACACCCCAAGATGACCAGGAACCGTGGTTGTGTTCGCAATTCCAGCAGGGATAAATATCACCGGTGGTGCGCCATGAGTGGCCTATATCTTTTGCCCAGTCCCAAGGTTTGTTATCGCCCCATTCGCAAATACTGAACAACATAGGGCGACCCGCTTTTCTAATAGCGTCGCGCATGGTGGTGTAGGCTTGCTCCGCGTTAATGCCTTTGGTATCGCACCAATCGTATTTGACGTAATCAATGCCCCAGCTTGCGTAGGTGAAAGCATCTTGATACTCATGACCGCGACTACCTGGGCGACCAGCACAGGTTTTTCCGCCGGCATCAGAATAGATACCAATTTTTAAACCTTTGCTATGCACGTAATCCGCAAGTGCTTTGATACCTGAAGGGAAATGAGTTTTGTCGGCCTGGATAAAGCCTTGCGCATCGCGCTCGCCGTGCCAGCAGTCGTCGATGTTAATGTATTCGTAACCTGCATCCTTCATCCCGGTTTTTACCATGGTGTCGGCCATATCGCGAATCATTTTTTCATTAATATTGCAACCAAATGTATTCCAGCTATTCCAGCCCATTTGCGGCGTTTTGCCCAGCTCTTCAAATTTTTGTGCATGAGCTT
>JAZKHP010000023.1:0-5830 GCA_040385335.1 Pseudomonadota bacterium | reverse complement strand
CTTTGTTTAAATCAAAAGCGGGTGTTGGCAAAACGGAGGAGTCCATATATGGGCTAAGCTTGCGCAGCCCAACACTTCACCCTCGCAAATCGGCACAATACAATTTAAAACCCAACAGCTACTTCAATGTTTTTTTGCAAAAAACTTAAGTATCCAGTGGGCTGTTTAAAAAGCAATTATTTTGCATTGTCTGCACTGTATATCTACGTAATTATTTAAGAGCGTAGGTAAACTTTTGATTACTATTGGAGAATCGATGAGTTTTAATGAAAAGTCTGGAAATATACGGCGCGCACATCAAGTAGGAAATAAAACGTGTGGGATATATAGTCTGTACTGTTTAATAAACTGTTACACTTGGAGTAAAAATGGAGATTGAAGTTAGAAAATTAGAAATTTTAGAACTTGATTTGGCTTCTAAAATATACAGCGAATGCTTTCCAAGAGAAACAAATCACAAAGCTTGGCTTCAAGCAAACTTCAATGCATTCCCTCGAATGGTTTATTTTGTATCAACCTTCAATAATGAAATTGTCGGCTATTCTTTGTGGTCTATAAAAAGCGGCTTTCGTGAAAATTCAATCGTTGAGCTAGAGCAATTGGCTGTGCTACCAAGTTTTAGTGGCAAGGGTATTGGCAAAGAATTGTTGTGTCGGTCATATGATCTCTTCAAATTGCATCTTTTAGGTCTAGGTTTCGGAGTGAAGGCTGTTTACATGACCACAAGAGAGGGTAACTTTGCTGAATTATTATATACAAAAGTATTCGGTGTTGAGCGTTATGGTGTAATTCAAAATTACGGCTCAGGAAATGAAGTTATTCTTTTCAAACGTTTTGTGTAACAAGGCTATCAAATTCACTACGGTGCTTTGCACCTTCGTCGGACGCCGTAAGCGGCGTCGTTTATAGCAACGTTATGGGGTCAATTTGTTTGGCGCAGTGCCTGCGGATAGTTCGAAAAAGCAAAAGCATTTCTACAAACTGCCCATTAACTAGGTGTCATGCATCATGAAAACATTTCTACATAATCTCTTTGTGCTAATTCTGCTAGGTCCGTTGACTCTTGTTAGCATTGCAGCAGAGCAAGATTCTAGTCTCACCATTGCCCAAGAACATCCGAGCCTCGCTGCTGTTTATCGAGATGAAAAAATAGTATTTTCCTCCTTTGGTGTCGGGATGGCTGAGGGATTTCGTGCAAATGAAAAGCCTTCCAAGGTTTCAGAGCAAGAGTACGCAATTCATTGGAGTCAGGCACGCCCTGGTTATTCAATCGAATGGGTCGCGGCCAAGAAGGAGCCAAACACTACGACTCCTGTCAGCATGAAGCTCACTCAAGTTGGAACCATACTGCCAGGAAAAATCATCATTGGTAAATCCGGTTCGGCTGAAGTCACCCGATTATTGGGCAAGCCAGACACAATGGAGCGTAGCAGAATTATTTATTTTCTTCCAAACCACTTAGGAGATGACGTCGCCATATTCACGTTTAACAAAGGTGTTCTAACGGAAATCGAATGGCAATGGTTTAACGAATGATGCATAACAAGTCTTGCGAGAGTGAAGTTATGAGGTCAATTCGTTTTGCTTTGTGCCTGCGGAAAGTTAGAAGAAGCAAAGCCAGCTATTCTGCTGATTTTGCAAAAGCCCTTTCTACGGTAGGTTTACACTCCCAGTTCAATCTGGGGTTTTATTAAAGTGGGTTAAGCATTTTTGCTATATTTAAACCGTGTGCAAAAAGCTTATCCCATAACAAAGCGTTGCACCTGACGAATTGCAAGTAGCGCTTATGCAATATCGCTGCGCGAAGTTTATCGCAACGCCCTACTTGCAATCCGCAGGTGAACGCAACGTTAAGTATCACGAGTAGGAAAGTATGAGCTTAATGAAAGGAAAGTGTTTGTGTGAATCTGTCGAATATGAAATCACAGGTTCACTCGGCCCAGTTTATAACTGCCATTGCTCAAAGTGCAGAAGGTGGCATGGTTCAGCTTTTAGAACCCGTGCATCCATAAACAAAAATCAATTCAAGTGGGTAAACGGTTCTGAAAATTTGTCTTCGTACAAATCATCTGAAAACGTTACAAAGTTTTTTTGTAAAACGTGCGGTTCACCTTTAATCAGTACTTATGAAAATAAACCTGAAATTTTAGGTGTTCCACTTGGTGGCATTGAAGGAATTCATGATCTTGTTACAGAAGCAAATATTTTTGTAGGCTCAAAAGCAACCTGGTATAAAATTACGGACTCGGTGCCACAATTTGAATCTTGGCCTGGCTCTGAAGAAGCAGTCAGAAAAACTAATACTTAATAAGCTGTGAGGCACTTATGAAAATACCAACTGTTGTTTTCCTGCTTCTTATATCAAGTACCACATACGCTACCGATGAACATATTTCATTACCAATAGATGTTTCATCCTTTGTCGAACAAAGAGATCTATGCGATCATTTTCGCGGTGAAGATCCATACGATGAAGAGCGTCGAGCTTTTCTCGAAAAAAATATGTTAAAGCTTTGCACTGGCACCGATGTAGCTCTAGCGAAACTAAAAGCTAAGCACATCAACAATAAACAAGTTACATCTAAGTTGAACCAATATGAAGAGAAAATTGAAGCAAGTTCACTCAAATAACGCGCCTAGCAAATGGATCAAATTGCTTGCTTCGCTCACTGGGACGGTCTAAAGCCCGCTCCTCAAGCCAAATGTTAGGCATCAATCATGAGAAAAATTGAACTACCAAGTACATCTGAAAGAATACGAGGAGTAACGCTTCCAAAAGATGGCATTATTTACATATGTGATTATGACGAAGTCTTCAAAGTAGTGGTTGGTGATTTATCCGAACCAGATATTATGGATGATGATCCATACGATTTTTTGGACAGCCTTCCTCACTCTTTAGGTGTGTATAAGCACCAGCCAATTCTAGAATCAAATGGCAATATTATTTCGTATAAATTCGATCCGTGTGCTGATTATGTTACGGTAAGTTATGAGATCCATGGTGCCAAGGGAGAGTTGCAGTTTCAGACATTATCTGGAGATTGGTTCGCAGCATCTTTCTCTGAGTGTGGCAATTATTTAATGTTGGCAGAGCCGTATGACATAGAGTTGTATGAACTTGCGTAGCCAAATGCCTAACGATTTTCTCCATTTGACGTGGCGGCCTGGGCTCCTTTTTGTGCATTCGCTGGACTCATTATTGCGCAAAAATCCACTACAACCGCTGTGCAAATTAGCAAGGCGTTATAACAAAGAGGAGTCAGCATGACCGGAACATACGATCGAAATCCGATGCCTCACAAAGTAGAAATTAAATGCCCTTCTTGTAATGGACATGCTGTAATAAGTCGTTGCAGCATCATCACTTCGTGGCTGGACTTGGCGTTAGTTGCCTCCTGAGTAGAGATTATGAGAGATATTGAAGACTGGATTTATAAGAATTTAGTTGGTGAAGATCAACTCTTAAAGGTCTCATCTTTTGAAAGTTCACTACCGCTATATTTTACACCGCTAGCGAATAACTTCGTTTCAACAATAATTAATGGATCTGGGGTATCCGCAAACTTTAAAATAAATCCAGGAGAGTATCAATATAACAATATAGTTCGGAAAATTGCTTCAATTTCAAATCAAGAACCTGCAGTTTGGTTTTACTATAGTGTAATAGATAATGCGGTAGGTATGCTAAACGAAGTCTGGGAATGCAATTACGAATTTAGCTTAGATTACGCTCTAGAAAAATTTGAACGCGAGCCAGCAGCGCAAGGGGGCGTTTCATTTTTGGGTTTGCTTAGTAGAAATAAATCGTGGCTCCTTTTGCACACATACGAACCAGGTGAGTCACTTCAAATAGATTTTTATGGTAAGAAAACCACCGTTGGCAACTTAGAAAATGTTCTTACAAAAAATAACTAACAAAGCGCCAGGAGTGATCAATTGCGAAATTAAATATGCCTGATTTGCATTTGAAATAAATTTTTATCACAGGTGAGATACTCCCATGAAAAAATTAGTGATAGGTTTGTGCGTTCTTGGTTTTTCAGGTTCTCTCTGTGCATGCGCCAAGGAAACAACCGGTGGAATTTCGTCAGACCGAACAACTCCAACAACGAATCCTCAGCCGAAAAGTAGTACGAATACAACACAGTCCCTTGGAGCATCACCCGTTATGGCTAGTGACTCACGCTGGAAACTCGATGTAGCGAACCTTCCCGAAGTGGAGCTACAAAATACATCAGAGAAGCAACAAACTATTCTTCCTGACTCAAAGATCCAACCAGCGCGACTGCATCTGTTTGCTGCCGATGGCGAGGAACTCACACCAGTCGACGAGCGCGCCAGAATGAAATTCAATAATGGCTTGCAGAAATCTTCATACGTGACTGTTGAGCCAGGACAGAGCGTTGCGTTTTCGCAGGTTGTTGTTGTGGAAGACGAAGACGATTCTCTCGTTATTCATGGTCCCTTTCACTTTTCTGTAAAATCGGGAGCAAGCTACACCGGTCGCATTGAATGGCGTAGTGAACGCAACGATTATCTGGATGATAACGGAACTCGCCAAGAGCTGAGCGAAGTATGGCAAGGTGCCATCATCTCAAACGATTTCACCTTACGCATCGAGTAACAGAGCGAATTTTCCGTGGAAAAACACATTGCTCAAACACGACGTTTTTTCCAAATACCGCTCTATTTGTTGATGCCGGGCCTAGCCTTGCTTGCATTGATCGGAGGAAGCTATGTCGGTCACGAATGCGAAATCATTTGCGATCGTGCTGAGGACAGTTGCCGAATAACATCTGCGGGCTATCTCTTTTATAGAAATGATATATTAGCTATTAAATTTGTACCCCTTGCTTCAGTTTTTTTATTTTTTATTGGCTTTTTATTGAAAATTTTAGGCACAAAAAGCGGTTCATAACAAGCGATCAAACGCACTATGGTGCTTCGCACCTTCGTTGGATGCGCCTAGCCACGCGCCGTATACGTTCACGTTATGTTTTTCGAATCGTTAGTTCGTAAACCCATCAGCAGTCAATAGGTAATTAGATATGAAGCCAGAAATTTCCGGAGGCCTAGTGCACGAATTACCCGTTGATTTGGCTATGGCATTAACTGAAAAAGACTTACTAAATACTTGGGAAGCCTTGTCAGCAATTGGTCGTAATGAATTTATTTGTTGGGTTGAAGACGCCAAACAAGAGCAGACTAGAGTAAAACGGATAGATCGAGCTACTGACGAGCTTCTAGAAGGGAAAAAGCGACCTTGCTGTTGGGTCGGGTGTATACATCGTACAGACAAGAAGCCTAGTAAATGGCAACAGGATGTTTTGATAGATAAAAAGAAAAAACCAGTAACAAAGTAAAATGAAATCAACACATACAAGGCAATCAAACAGATGGATTTTAAGTTGCTTTTTTGCCATTCAGCTTCGCTCCATTTTACGACATAAGTGCAACTTAAAATCCACCGTTTTTCGCAGCGTTAGAAAAGGGCAAATATGAAGAAATTATTTATTTTATGTATATGCTTCCTTTGTAGTATTAATGCTGCAGGGGAGTCTTTGCCTGATTTAAAAATTGAGAAGCTTGAAGAAGACGTTTATGTTCATACCTCGTTTGAAGAAGTTAAAGGTTGGGGCGTTGTTACTAAACACGGTTTGGTAATTCTTGAGAATACTAACGCCTATGTGATTGACACTCCAATTACTGCTAAGGATACTGAAAAGCTTATCAATTGGCTTTTGGAGCGCGGTTATAAAATCAAAGGCAGTATTTCCTCGCATTTCCATAGCGACAGTACAGCTGGAATAGAATGGCTTAATTCTCA
>JAZKHP010000022.1:0-43950 GCA_040385335.1 Pseudomonadota bacterium | reverse complement strand
CAGAGCTTCGCTCGGCCCAAGAAAAATCTTTCCCCACCCGCAAATTGAAAGTCCGTTTGGGCTTTTACGATTATGTTTTAAGCAGTAGTCCCAGCACTTACAGAGCGCCGCCCCCTGTTCCCTATGTACTGCTCAAAGGCTTTTGGCTTAAAAAAGCAGGCTTTCCTATTGGCACAAATATTAGTGTCGAGGTGAGTGAAGGTTGCCTGATCATCAAGGCAATTTAACGTTTTTCTTAGAAGTAAACCGGGGTATATGGGAGCGACATTGCCATGCCCCGGTTTGGCTTAATAAGTTTGTGAAGATCGCGTGCGTTAAGTCGTGTTTTTCACAAACTTATAGTAATCATCAATGATGATTTTAGAGGGTTAAGGTAAGGCTGAAGTAAAGAATCTTCCTTGAAAATTAAGAAAATAGTTAATCAATTAATGTGCCGAAATAGAGAAGAAATTTATTTCCTTCACTGCAATTGCTCGATATTTTCGCGGCTGAGTATTTCATGTTTTAATGCATCAGATTGAAATCGCACAGAGCGTTTTTCAAGTGTTTTGGCTTGGGCAAAAAATATATTTGCGCGATCGGAATTGCCTGCATCTTCCAGTCTTTTGCCCATATCTTTAAGTAGCATAACCGACTCCTCGAGGCCGCGAATGACCTGCCATAGCGTTTCCTCGGATGTCTCCATCACCGCTTCAAGCAGCGCACCGTCGGTATAGGCGTGCCCGGTGTGACAACGGTAGCGCGATATTTCGCCTTCAGAAATTTTGGCTAAAACACCATGGCATTCGGGGCAGGTATAGCTCGAGGGCTCGCCCAATTCCAATACGCCTTTTTGGAGCGCACCAGCCTCTGCAGCAATGTCGACTTCTGTCTTTATACGTTTTTTCAATTCGTCCATTTCTTTCTCCTCACTGTTGTGCTCTGGCGCAACGGGCTCTAACACCAAGCGACTCAGCAAGGCTCCAATCTCCAGCGAAGACATCTGATAATTGGCATCTACATACTCCAGCGCGCTACGCGGCATTGATTCAAATCGGGCTTGGTTTGGCGTTTGCACCACGGATAAGCCACCCAATTGTTGAATGGTCCAGAGCCCCGAGGTTCCATCATCAAGTGCTCCCGATAGTATTACCCCAATCGCTCCGGTGCCATACATGTAAGCGGCGGAACGAAATAGGGCGTCGATGGAGGGTCGAAAGCGATTCTCTTTCGGACCTTTTTTCACCGCCATCTTGTCCTTAACAATCAGCAGATGGTGGTCGGGAGGCGCCACATAAATAACACCTTCTTTTATCTTCTCTCCATCCTTCGGATGGACCGCTTTCAGTGACCCAGCGGCGCTGAGAATAGTCGGTAACGAACTCACCACATAGGGTGGAATATGCAGCACAATAAATACCGGTGCGGGCAAATCCGCAGTTAGGCCCGCGACTACATCTTTAAATGCTTCTACACCTCCTGCAGATGCTCCCATCACAATGCACCGCTTTGACATGTTTTACCTCCGAATTGATTGCTAGATTCTGAAAGCTCGACGAAAAATTTCCTCACAATTTTTATTTTTTACACGTTAAGTGCCAACTTAAATTAACTATTTAATTAACTTTACTCCGTTCCATTCGTGTGTGAAAGCCAAAAAAGTAAGTAAAATAAATAATTAAAATATTTTTTAATATTGATATTTACAGTGCCATTTTTTATTGAGTAACGCATCAGAGTTAATGTTAGTTAATTTGTCACCTGTAGTCGTAGTTTGATGATTGTACAATGCTGCTGAAATATAGCTCCAACAGTAAGTTCTAACGTAGCTAATCTTCCGGTATCCAGTCGAGGGAAATAACTGGCATAAAAAAACCGCTAATTTTGGTCAGCGGTTTTTGTGTGGTCAAAATAATAAATTATTTTATTTCTCGATGATCATAACTAATTACTCGTGATATCAGCCATGCGCCATCTTTTTTCTGCCAGATGTGTGTAAATTTCCCCACTTCTACCAACTTTTCTTTTTCCCCATTGGATGTTTGATAAAACTGATGCTCGCCGGTTTGTATGGCTCCGTAGTCATTGAGCGGATAGACCTTCATGCTGCCAGTAACGAGAGCTCTACGCAATTTAAAGCCATTTTGTGGCCCGCAAAATTTCTTTTCTGATCTATCCAGGAAAGTTTTACGCGATTTAATCAAACCCATTTTGTCGTGATAGAACTCAAGATCTTCTGTAAAAAATTCCATGTTTTTAGCGGTATTGCAGGTGTAGGCTGTGGCAAACAAGCTGCTGTCAAGATTGGCAATGGTGGTGTACAGGTCTTTCTCTGGTTGTTCCGGCGTGGTTTGTGCGTGGGCGAAAGGTATGGTAACTAGTATGAGAGCGAGTAAATAGTTTTTGTTTGGTAGATGTTGCTTCATGGTGTTTTCCTTAATGGTGGTGGGTAAATTCTGATTAATAAATGCATAATTATTTTAGGGTAAGTGCAGGGAAAAAATACCCCACCCCTAGCCGGGCGCCCCAACCCTCCCCTTGGCAGGGGAGGGAGTTAGAAATTCTTAGGATTCAAATCCCTACCTTTTATCAGGGGAGGGAGTTAAAAATTCGCACGACTCAAACTCCTCCCCCTGCCAAGGGGGAGGCTGGGAGGGGGTCGCTTTTAAAAATATATTTATTGGACTCCTCCAGAAAAACTGGAATGGCTTACCTTAATGAAAAAAAGCAAGAAATAATAGCCTATAAGTCATCTTTATATAAAAGATTCAAACGCCTTTGTAAGCTTGATGAGTGATGCTAATACTGAAAGTGATTAACCCAGCTTGTTAGCTGGGTTAATCAAGCAATGTGAATACTGCAAGGTGTTTAAGATATTGTATTTACTACGGACGACATTGAGTTGGACCTGTCACAGCTGTTACACCGGAGTTACTATCACGATTTTACAATCAACATTTTCATCTTTTTGACCCGCTTACAGCTAGTGCTCACTAGGTTCGTTCAGAGCTGTATAGAGTGCCAAATTATCGTTTACTGCTGATTTGCCATTCAAACAAATTAGCGTGCCATGAAATGATAAAAATGATAGCTAGTTAAATTTTTAATGAACGAAGTTGTAGCTTATTTTTTAGAAAAGGGGATATAGTAAAGGTGACGGTTCGCATAAAAAAGAAGGAAGCTATCTACATACATAAATAACAAATTTTAAAATTTTACTGCTCATGAGGATTTATAAAAATATATGTGATCTGTCGTTAGTATTAAAAAATAAGTAACAATTATCGGCAAGCTCCATAGTTGAAATTATTTGACATAATAAGGAGATAGATTATGAAATACCCCTTTAGTTTATGGACAACCATTTCATGGACAACCCTTTCACTTTTTCTTGCTGCTTGCTCTGCCGTTGATAAAAATATTACCAGCAAGCAATCGGAGCAATTGAAACTTCATCAAATTTACATTAATAAAGACGGGATGTTGTTAGATCCTATAACAAAACTGGTCATTGAAGATGAGCACACCTACGTTAATCGTATACTTGAACACCTGCATCAAAGTGAGGCAAACAATTTAACTATTTATATTCATGGTGGACTGAATACGTTTGAAAATTCTACCTCCAGAGTGAGGGATATAAATCCTGCCAAAGTGTTAGCGGAGGAGGGGAAATATCTATTATTTATTTCCTGGCATTCAGGTCCATTAACCAATTATGCGGATCATCTGTTTTACTTGCGGCGCGGAAAGAAAGCCACAACATTGGGCCCATTGTCTTCGCCATTTGTGTTGATGGAAGATGCTTTTCGTTCGATTGCCAGGATTCCTGCATCAACTTATAACTTAATAATCGGGCAAAATTCAATCATTAAAAAAGTTCGCTCTAAGGACGAATTATCTGCTGAAAGGGCATTGCCGCTTTTGCAAAGAGATGGATTTTCTATTCACAATAGTGCCGTAGATGTTGGTATGCCATTTAGAGATTGGTGGAGCGTAATAAATCCCACCAAGCTTGTTACTGCACCTTTTGTTGATGGCTTGGGAACCGGTGCCTGGGGCTCTATGCTACGCAGGGCAGATATGGTGTTACGGAAAGATATTGTGTTTGATTCTCCAGTGGATGTTGATACAAGTACTGCTGTTACAAAATTTTTAAACAAATACGCAGTGAGGCCACAAAGCAACAGCACAACTATAATTGCGCACAGCATGGGGACGGTAATCGCGAACAATATTATCTCCAATTACCCCAGAATCAGTTTTGCTAATATTATTTACATGGCCGCCGCCTGTAGGCTCAAAGACATTGAATATGTTGTTGTGCCCTATATTAGCAAAAATACTTCCGCACATTTTTACGGCCTAAGTTTACATACCTACCGCGATATAGCGGAAAATACCTATTATGATTTTGTTCCGCGAGGGTCTTTATTGATGTGGATTGACGATATTTTTGGCAGCACCAACTCATTTAAAGACCGGACGGCAGGCTATTGGCTTAATATGGTTCGCGGCGCAGAGGTAACATTTGGCGGCCTTGCGACAAAAGAAAGAATTCACTTAACGCAGTTTGCAATAAAAGGTGATGTTCCCTTAGCGCACGCAGACTTTTCCCATTTTAAATTCTGGAAGGAAGACTTTTGGCGCGGACAGGCAGAACCATTGGATTGACACTGGCACTCAGGATACTAAAATAAGACCGGTAGACTGGCGAGTAGCGGAGCTCTGCAATAGAGGAGTACTGAAATAGCATAGCTCTGAAAAAGCAGAGCCCTAGAGCAGACTGGAAATTATAAAATTTAATCGGGAAATATTTTATGAGTGAAGAACACCCATCATCAGAGTCAAGCGCGCTCAGTGAAAACCAGGTTCCCGCATCCCGCTGGCAGCGAGGCTTGGCTGCTTCGGTGGATATGTTAATCATAATGATTATAATAATTCCGATTATGTATTTAACCGGTATGTTTGACGAGGCTGCAAAAGGTGTATCGCCTTCCACAGCTTTTAATCTATTGATAGAAGCGTTTTACCTCGGTGTATTTGCTTTTCTTAACGGTAAGCTATTGGTTAAGACTGGACAAACCATCGGTAAAAGGATCATCGGGATAAAAATCGTGGATTTAAATGGACAAGTGCCAACCTTAAAACAACACCTGCTAAAACGCTATGCGGTATATTTTCTTCCCGGGCAAATACCTGTTGTGGGTTATATTTTTCCAATTATTAATCTTTTATTTATTTTTGGTGAAGAAAAGCGCTGTATACACGACTATGTGGCGGGTACGAGAGTAGTGCAGGTTTAAAACCAGAATTGATGTTATTGCAAAACTATCTTGGTATTACACTGCGACATGGTCATATTTTATTTTTTAAAAGCGCCTGCTCAATTACGAAAAATAGTAAGTTCGTTTGGTATAAGGATTAACAATAAAAGCGTATTCAACGCTGTCTTTCATTGGAGACTGTAGTGGATTTAAAAGTGAATTGCGAAGGATGTGGTGCTAGTTTATTATTTTTACCCGGTACAACAAATCTTACCTGTGGGCATTGCCAGCATAAGATGGAGTTTGCTGAGCCGGAATCGAAACAGCATGCGGGTGAAGAGCTTGATTTAGAAACTTACCTCAATAATTTTGCTGACAACAGCCAGCAAGTGGAAAGGTTGGTTATTCGCTGCAAAGGTTGTGGTGCAGAAACGGAATTGCAAACCAACCAACAATCCTGCTCTTGTCCATTTTGTGATACAGCATTGGTTGTCCAGCAGGCACACTTAAAACATTTCATAAAACCAAAAGGAATTTTACCTTTTGCTATTAAAAAGGAAAGCGCACGGGAACATTTTAACCTGTGGCTGAGCAAGCTTTGGTTTGCGCCTGGCGATCTTAAAAAACAATTTACGCAGCATGATAAATTTATTGGGTTGTATCTGCCTTTCTGGACTTACGATTGCGATACCTCCACTTATTATGTCGGTCAAAGAGGAACCCATTATCAGGAAATGGTTTCTGAAACAAACAGTTCTGGTCAATCCGTAACGAAAACGGTTACGCGCACGCGTTGGTCGCCCGCGCAGGGAAGGGTAGAGTGCAACTTTGACGATATTTTGATACCAGCGACAAAGTCTTTGCTCAGTGCAAAATTAAATGCGTTAGAGCCTTGGGGTTTACCGGACCTTGTTGATTATAAAGATGAATACCTGGCAGGTTACGTCACTGAAACTTATCAAGTCGATTTAAAAACTGGCTACGAAACTGCAAAAGTTATTATGGAGACTGGGATACGCGGCGCTGTACAGCAAGATATTGGTGGCGATACCCAAACGATTTTATCGCTCGACACGCAATACAGCCGCGCAACCTTTAAACATATATTGTTGCCGGTTTGGGTGTCGGCTTATCGCTATCGCAATAAGGTCTATCAAATTATTGTTAATGCTCGCACCGGTGATGTGCAAGGTGAGAGGCCCTGGAGTTGGGTTAAAATTACCCTGGCGTCGCTGTTGGGTGCTTCACTGTTAGCGGTGGCACTATATTTTGTAGCAATGGCTAATCAAACGAATGTGTAAAAAATAGTTGCGATGCAGTTAGGTTTACTGAGTGATACCGAATGGAATCACTCAGTAAAAATGCCAGGGATTATTTTAAATTTTTAAACTCACCAGTAAAGTTTGCATCAAATACTTCACCCTCTGTAGACATAAGAACATATAAGGTTTTCTTGTCGCTTTCATTCGCTACCGCAACTATGTAGTAGTCTTCGCCTTTTTTATGCAGCTTTATATTTTTGGCGGGTAGGTTACTCCAACTTACTGGAAGCTTGCCAAAACCAAGGCCGCCATCTTTCATGCTTAACTGTGCTGCAACATCTCTGCCCATATTAATTGCCGCTTGTTCGGTAATGGGGGCTTTTTTAGTGGCGGGTGCGTGATCATGATCTGCATGTGCAGCAACTTGCTGAGCGGTGCCTAATAGACTTAAGAAAAAAAATGTTGCTAATGTTTTCATGATAAATTTTCCTGTAGTTAAAATAAAAGATAAAAAATAACGCTAATGTGAATGGCTGTCTTCACCGTCATGGGAGTGCACTTCGGGCTCTTGTTGTGGCTCTTCATTTAAACTCGGTTCAAGTTTTAATCGTTTGGGATAATCTGTTAAAGAGGATTTTTTTTCCATATCTTCATGCGCGTGATGATGATCGTCGGTATTTAACGGGAAATCGTCTGGGTACTGGGTATGTTGGAAACCGTGCAATTGCATGAGAAGCAATAATCCGCCAGCAAACAGTAAAGCCACATTAGCGGCCTTGCTAAATTTTGCGAACGATTGGGTTTTTCTCCAGCCAGACAATAAAACCAGCATAATACTTAATGCAACTACTTGCCCAATTTCAACACCCAGATTAAAAGCCAGGATTTTTAAAACTAAATTATCTTCGCCTAAAGGTAATTGCTGCAGGCGCGTTGATAATCCAAAACCATGAATAAGGCCAAATGCAAACACCATCCAGATAAGGTTTGGTGAGCGCATTTGCAAATATTTTTTGAATCCATCAAGGTTATCAAATGCTTTGTAACACACAGTCAATGCAATCACTGCATCTATAAGGTAATAGTTGGCCTTAATGCCAAACAGTGTTGCAAATACGAGTGTTATGGAATGGCCAATGGTAAATGCAGTAATAAAGGTAAGAATTTCTTTAAAGCGCGTTAAAAAGAAAATAACACCGAATAGAAATAACAGATGATCATAGCCGGACAGCATGTGCGTCGCACCCAGGCGCATATATTGAAGGTAACCTGCGTTGACAATTCGAGCTTGGTCTTCTGCTGACATGCCATGTGCAAATACCGCTGCAGTTGTGCCACTTAATAAAAAAACAATGAATAATTTATACATTTGGGTTTACGGCTACATAAGGTGGTCATGGTCAGTCAAGGCGGAGTATACCCAATAAAAACTGCGAAACGCACTCAGGGCGACAAGTTATTTTTTGTATAGATTTTGTGGCAACGATGCCCCCTGAAAATAATTGCAATCCTACAATGGCAATAAATAGAAGTGTCGCACAAGACAAAATTGCAAGTCTGTTTTGTTAACCATTTAGAGTATTCCTTGAATTGAAATCATGTTTAGTTTGAACAGCGAGAGAACTTCTGTTTAAACTAAACATGATTACACTGGTCGGAACCTTACCTAATAGCTATTTGGCGCTTCCGTTGAAATAAGCGCTATTAGTTTCAATCGAGAATAATCATGGCACTTTTACCTTCATTATTTATCTCCCACGGGGCGCCAACATTGGCAATCGACAGTAGCCCGGCGCATCATTTTTTGTTGAATCTTGGCAA
The DNA here is from genome assembly GCA_040385335.1 of Pseudomonadota bacterium. GTDB lineage: Bacteria > Pseudomonadota > Gammaproteobacteria > Pseudomonadales > Cellvibrionaceae > Cellvibrio. The sequence goes on along the minus strand of JAZKHP010000022.1, from coordinate 35,621 downwards.
ATCCTTGCCGCGACCGAAAGCAATATTAGTTGCCTCTGCGCATTGGGAATCGGTAGGCGGACCTACTGTAAGTCTCGCTACTCAACCCGAAACGATTCATGATTTTGGCGGTTTCTCCGAGGCGTTATATAAGCTTCGCTACCCTGCACCCGGCGCGCCTGAATTGGCCGCTCGTGCAGCTAGTCTGCTAAACGCAGACGGCTTTGCGGTAAAACAGATTCAGCAGCGGGGTCTCGATCATGGCGCCTGGGTACCACTCCATTTAATGTACCCTGAAGCCGATATTCCCGTTACACAGATTTCTTTGTTGCGGAGTGGGTCGCCTGTCGAGCATGAGAAAATGGGGCAGGCACTGGCTAGCTTGCGCACAGAGGGAGTGCTGATCATAGGGTCGGGGTCCTTCACTCATAACCTGTCTGAACTTATTGGTCATTCCATTGATGCAGATGTGCCGGCATGGGTGCTCGATTTCGACGAATGGATGAAAGATAAACTCGAAGCCAATCAGTCTGAGGCGCTGCTGCGTTATCGCACTGAGGCGCCATTTGCAGTGCTCAATCATCCTACCGAAGAACATATCACGCCGCTGTTCGTGGCTATGGGCGCAGCTGGCCCTAAGGCCAGGTCGCACCGATTACATAGCAGTCATGAATACGGAGTGCTGGCGATGGATGCTTACGCTTTTACCTAAGCTGTTCCTGGTCGGGCTTTTATCGTCAGGCTATTTAAAGATTTTCATAACCTAAATTGAACGTAAATTGATAGGAGACAAATATGAGTAAATACCAAATCGCTGTTGTAGTTGGCAGTCTTCGCAAAGATTCATTTAATCGCAAATTGGCAGATGCAATCGCCAAGCTGGCGCCCTTGGACTTTTCGTTCAAGCAAGTCGAAATTGGCGATTTGCCGCTCTACAATCAAGACGACGACGCAAACCCAACCGATGCGGTTAAGCGCTTAAAGTCTGAAATCCTGGCCGCACAAGGGCTTCTCTTCGTCACACCAGAATACAATCGTTCGATTCCCGGAGTGTTGAAAAATGCGCTCGATCATGCATCGCGTCCTTATGGTCAAAGTGTATGGGCAGGCAAACCTGCTGGCGTGTTGGGTGCATCCGTGGGTGCCAATGGTACAGCCCTGGCACAGCAGCATTTACGCAATATCCTGGCTTATTTGGATGTGCCGACTCTGGGTCAACCGGAAGCATTTATTCATGTTAAAGAGGGCTTCTTTGATAGTGCGGGTAATATCGGTCCTGCGAGCGAGCCCTTTGTGCAGCGGTGGGTAAATCAATATGTTGCCTGGATAGCTAAACACCTTGACTAAAAAATAGAGAATAGGCGAGTGGGCGGGGGGTCTTTACTCTCCGTGCACTGTGAGAACCAGGCTTCTGGAGCCACCGCGATTGCGATGCTCGCACAGATAAATTCCCTGCCATGTCCCAAGATTTAATTGCCCATCAGTCACCGGAATATTCACACTACAACCCAAAATACTGCTTTTTAAATGGGCTGGAAGATCATCGCTCCCTTCATAATCGTGCTTGTAGTAAGGTTCATCTTCCGGAACGGCCCGATTGAAAAAACTCTCAAAGTCTTCCCGCACAGTTAGATCAGCATTTTCGTTAATCGTCAGTCCAGCAGAGGTATGTTTGATAAACACATTTAGCATGCCGATTTTTACCCTGGATACTTCCGGAAACTGTTGGAGAATCTCTTTGGTTACCAAGTGAAAGCCGCGGGGCTTTTCTTTTAAATGGATTTCTTTTTGTAACCACATATCGGTGGCCTCTGTTGGGCTAATAGGTTTAATTGAATCATTGCTTTTTGAATTGCACATTTTTCCACGTTAACTTTCTATCTTATCTCATTGATTTTTAAATGTTTACTATTAAGCTTTAGGGGCTACTTTAAGTCGTGGAACGCAAATGGTTAGCGCCTTTTATTTGGTGGTGAGCCGAGAATTCGACAGTGAAGTTTACGCTGCCCTTGTTCGGGATTCTGAACAATCCCCTAAAAGGGGACTGCTCAGTTTTATATCACTTGTCCAAATGTGCCGAAGTTCCTAAAAATTTCCTTACTTTTGTCTTGAGTGCAAATACCCGGATTTTCATTTCTACCAGTGCCAAAGCGTCCCGTCTTCCAAACGATTAATGGGTAGACAAGCGCGCTTATAGGGATACTTAGCAGCGAGTTTTTCATCGATATCCACACCGTGACCCGGGGTTTCGCCCGGCGTGAAATAACCATCGTTAAAACGATAAGCATGAGGAAAGACTTCATCCATTTGCTCGCTATGCGCCATGTGTTCCTGAATACCAAAGTTTGGTACCCAATAATCAAAATGCAGCGCTGCTCCCATGCATACCGGTGATAAGTCAGTCGCGCCATGACAGCCGGTGCGCACGTTGTATAAGCTGGCAAAATCGGCAATGCGCCTAAGCTGGGTAATACCGCCCGCGTGCACGACCGTTGCCCGAATATAATCAATCAACTGGTTTTGAATCAGTTCGCGACAATCGTGGATGCTGTTAAATACTTCACCCACCGCGAGGGGGGTGGTGGTGTGTTGGCGAATGAGTTTGAAGGCCTCCTGATTTTCAGCAGCCACTGCATCTTCCAGCCAGAAAAGATGAAACGGCTCCAGCTCTTTGCCGAGACGCCCAGCTTCAATCGGTGTCAGGCGATGGTGAACGTCGTGAAGTAGATGTAAATCAGGACCAAATTCCTTGCGCACAGCGGCAAATAGTTCCGGCATAAAGTTAAGATATTTTTCCGTTGACCATGTTTCTACGGATGGCAAATCACTGTTAGCGGGTTCGTAGTTTTGTTTACCGCTCGCGACGCCGTAAGTTTTTTCAATGCCCGGAATTCCACATTGCACGCGAATGGCCTTGTAACCTTTAGCTTTGGCTTTAGCCACCGCTGCGAGGGTTGAATCAAGATCCTTACCATTGGCATGGGTGTAACTCATAATGCGCTCGCGACTGCGTCCACCGAGTAATTGGTAAAGTGGCATATTGGCCATTTTGGCTTTGATATCCCACAATGCCGTATCAATTGCTGCCAGGGCAGTCATACCCACCGGCCCGCGCCGCCAGTAAGCGCCGCGATAAAAAAACTGCCAAATATCTTCTATTTGCTGCGGGTCACGTCCGATCAATGCCGGTATCAAATAATCTTCAAGGTAGGAGACAACGGATTTTTCGCGACCATTGAGTGTTGCGTCGCCAATACCGTAAACGCCTTGATCCGTGGTAATTTTTAAGGTGACAAAATTTCTTCCCGGTGAAGTTAGAATCACGTACGCAGCAATAATTTTCATGCAAAAACTCTTAATGTAGATGCCTTTAGCGGGCAGTTAATAATAGGTATCAATGTTCATACCTTGTTCAGAGCAAAACTCATTCGGGGGTAACTAGCTCCAGTGATAATTAGCTGTTCAATGATTATGTGCTGTTAGAAGGATAGATTAGGCCTCAACAAAGCGGACCTTCAAACAAGGAAATTTTCCCCAATCTATACATTCAATGGAGTCAGTATCTTAAACTCGACTAATAGTCGCATTGATTATAAGCCAGAGTTTGCTGACTTTGGCTACAAAAGTTTATTTTTTTAAAACTTCAATAAGCGAAAATTCAGTGGTTAACATTCTTTTTTTAAAAGCTGACAGGAAAATATCTACCGGCTAATTGCAGCAAGTAATTCAAGTGCATGAATGCGTTTTGCGGGATCGTATAAATCATTGGTAAATATAAATTCGTTAATATCTAACTCTACAGCTAACGCATTGATTTTGTTTTTTACCTGATCGGGATTTCCCACCGCAGCTAAGGACAGAAATTCTTCAACATGCCGTTTTTCTTCTCTATTCCACAGCCCCTCCATTGATGTTAGCGGTGGTTTAAGCCACAGCGGCTTGCCGCGAAGTAAAGCAAGAATGCGTTGCTGACTGGTGGTCGCCAAATATTTTGCTTCAGACTCTGTTTCTGCAATTGTTATTGGCATGCCGAGCATAGTGTAGGGTTTGCTTAATGTCAGGGAAGCGCGGAATTGCGTTTGGTAAATGTGAATGGCCTCGCGCATAAGTCGCGGTGCAAAATGGCCAGCGAAAACGTAAGCTAAACCTTTTTGCGCGGCCAGGGTTGCGCTAAATAAGCTGGAGCCGAGCAGCCAAATGGGTACCTCGGTGCCCACACCTGGAATTGCTTTAAGGCGCTGGTTTTCCGCTGCCGGGGCTAACAATTGCTGCAACAAATTTATTTCTGTGGGAAAGTCATCAGCTGCCATATTGTCGCGACGCAAAGCCCTGCTCGTCATTGGATCTGTGCCGGGAGCCCGGCCCAAACCTAAATCAATACGCTGGGGATATAAACTGGCCAGTGTGCCGAACTGCTCCGCAATAATGAGCGGCGGATGGTTGGGTAGCATGATTCCACCTGATCCCACGCGAATGGTTTTTGTGCCTCCCGCAATATAGCCAATGAGTACCGCCGTTGCGGAACTGGCAATGCCTTCCATGTTGTGATGCTCAGCCAGCCAGAATCTTTTAAACCCCAATCTTTCGGCAGCTTGCGCATACTGTAAAGAATTTTGCAGCGTTTCGCCGGCGGTGCCACCCTCACGAATAGAGGCTAATTCAAGGAGAGAAAAAGGAATATTTTTTAGCATATTTAGGGTTACACATTAAGGTGGCTTGGATGACAAAATTTATGATAAATAATTACGCAGAATAGCATGGTGATGAAAAAGGGTACTGCTGGTAACGCAAATCGGGAGAAATTTAATTCTCCCGAAAGTGAAACCATTCATACTAACGGGCACAAATAAAGAATACTGTTTGATTCAAAACCTTATGAGGCATGGATGCCGATTAGAGCCTATAGGGATATATTCACGGCGTGTTTTGAATTGAACAGTATTCTTTACTCCGAACTCGTTAGTAACAATCATGCATAAAAGTTACACACGATAATTTATTGCTTTAAATATTCAATTTACCTTCAATTGAATCGTCGAGGGTTTTACCTATGGCAGCACCTATAAGCATTTTAATACCCGCTACCGCGTGTCCGTGTTTGGTATCCCAATAATACCCCTCTCGTGGTGTAACTTTGATCACGGTGATGCGCGGATCATTGATGCCTTCCGTAAACCAGGTTTTTAATATCGGCTCCCATAGCTCTTTAATTCTTATAGGGTCGGTAGAAATAGTTGCGTCACCGTTAATGAAAAGAAAATCCGAATGCGCCGACCCTTGAAAAAACAATTTTACTGATGGGTTAATATTAATTTCCTTATTTTTATGGCTATCGCTGGCGCTCAAGAACCATAAATTGCCCTGATCATCTACTTTCTTTACTGCCATAGGGCAAGCACCACTTGATTCACTGCTGTGGGAGCGCCTGTCGTTGACGGCGTCGGTGCAAAAAAAACAGCTCCCCGCACTTTCTACCAGGTCTTTAATTTTCTTGATGGCTGCGTTTGATTGTAGGTCATCATGGTTTTTTTCAGGTTGATTTTTGTTAATAGAATCCATAGTAACTCCGCTGATAAAAAATATGTTTGTGGGTTAATTTTTTATATCCGCATCATTTACTTAAGATGACTAGAAAATATAAAGATAAATTAAAACAAATTTAAAAATAAAGTTATGCGTGTTGCATTACACAGCGCTAGTTAAAACCTACCTGAGTTGACTGTCTTTACTGCCGCGCCGATTATAATTATTAAACAGGGTTTGTTCTTTATCATGCTCAGCCTGGCAATCGACGCATAGGCGCACGCCGGGAATAGCCTGGCGCCGCGCTTCCGGAATTAACTCAGCGCATTCTTCACAATGAGTTACCTCTTTTTCTTCAGATAAACGACTCCCTTCAGCTAGCCTGCTACGCGCAAGCTTAACGGAATCTTCTATGCTTGCATCTATTTGATCTTGCACAGCTCCATCACGGTACCAACCACCGGCCATGATTCGTCTCCCAATACAATGAACGTTTAGTTTAGGTGGCAGTACACTAAAAAAGTTCATCAAGTTTGAGGGACAGTAAATTCGTGAGTTAAACATGAGGCGAAAATGGATCTGTCGTAGAAGGTAGCTTCGAGTTTGAGCGGCTTGGCCATGTAAGCACACTAGATGGGGCTTTGTCTCTTCAATCCAGCGTATCAAGACCGGCAAATGTCCATTCACCCCATTGATATGGTAAGTCGCTATTTTCATTGATTGAAAGCACACCTACTTTTGTTCACTTTATAAAATAAATTTTTTAATAAAAAAGTAAATATTTACTAGGGTATAAACATCTCTTATCGATAATAAGTGATGTTAAGTTTGCTTTGAAAGAGTAAGCTCAGTCAAACTTTTGTTCTCCATGGTGTAGGCTTTTGGTAAAACCCTGAGTGACGACTAATGCGCCATCCGCTTGTGGGTTATTAAATCGGTTGGTTTATCTATAGATTGTTTAGTGGGTCGATAATGGCGCGAGAAGATAAGTGGGCCGCTGGTGGATAAAGTTTCTCTAACAATTTTTAAAATTGATTAAAAAATATATCGACGAGAATGTAAAAAATATTTATCAATTAACCGGGAGATTATGATGCGTACACAATTGCAGTTACTGTTTTTTAAAACAATGAAAAGTTCGCTAATTGTTACGGCTATTTTTCTTTTTTCTTTATGCAGCTCTGCTCATGCCGTGTTGATTAATTTCGATGACCTTGACCAGGAAGACTATGTCACTGAAGAGGGGCTTCGGCCGCTGAGCAGTGAGTATCACGCACGGGGTGTAATATTTTCATCTTCAACTTATTTGGTAACCTGGCAGGATTACAACACGCCACTGTCACTGCCGAATTATGTCAGTGGGCCGGGTTTTTCGTTTGATTTTATTGGCAATTTGCCAACCCATGTCAGTATGTATATTTCCAATTCAATTGGCTATGCCGTGAATGTGAATGCATTCGGCCCGAACAATTTTCACAAGTCTATAACAACCGCTGGTGCTATCAGGGGTATGACTGATGATACAGGTACACCTTACATAGCTAACCAATTTATTGCTTTTGATTCGCTTGCGGGAATATCGTCAATATCACTCGATGGTCAGGCAGGTGCCAGCATGGACAATTTGATGTTTACCAGTGTTGTTCCTGAACCATCTGCATTTGTTTTATTTGGGTTAGGGATTTTTGGGCTTATGTTGCGGAATCGAAAAATCACGTGAAAAATCTTTACTTTCTAAAGTAATTAAATCAGACATGGATGCAAAACCATAACAGGGTATTGGTATTTTTAATAAATATTTAGCGGCGCTTGTGATGAGCGTAAAATCTTGCAGCCTAAGGTCGCAAAATCTCTATAGGAAGTTGCTTGAATGCGAAATAATTATAAAAATAATATTCCTTCACTTGGCGTAAAGGAATTACCTGTAGCGCCACCGCTTAAAAGTCTGCTCGGGCCCAGCTTTATTCTCCTTGGTCTCGGGCTTGGCAGTGGTGAAGTGGTGTTGTGGCCCTATATGGCCAGCAACTATGGTCTGGGTATTATGTGGGGCTTGTTAGTCGGTATCACCATGCAATTTTTCATCAATATGGAAGTTTCACGCTACGCACTGGTAAATGGTGAAAGTGTTTTCGTTGGGTTTGCAAGGCTATATCGATGGTTGCCTATTTGGTTTATTTTTTCGACGTTTCTCGGATTCGGGTGGCCCGGTATTGGGCTCTATGGTGCGTCACTACTTTCTGCTGTAGCGGAACCGGTTTTTAACGTTAAGCCAACCACAATAGCCATAATTGTATTCATTGCTATCGGCATCATCCTTTCAGCGGGAAAGGTGCTTTATAAAACAGTTGAACAATTACAAAAATTTTTAATTGGTATATGTGTACCTTTTATTATCGGGCTCACCTATTACCTGGCTCCTGGCAAAGATATTTTTGCCTTGGTAAAAGGGCTCGCCGGTCAGGGAGTTGTGCGCGGGGAACACTATGCATTCTTTCCCCCCGAAATTGTTCTGGGAACGTTTCTCGGTGCTTTGGCATACGCTGGCGCAGGCGGAAACCTCAATCTGGCGCAATCATGTTATGTGCGAGACAAAGGTTACGGAATGGGAAAATACGCGCAGGGAATAACAAGTTTAATGACTGGCAGCGGTTCGAGTAATACTTTCACTCTTACTGGAAATACTTTTACTGCCACGCCTGAGAATCTGAAGCGATTCCAGCAATGGTGGAAAGTGATTAACTGGGAACATTTTTTAGTGTTTTGGTTGCTCGGTCTTTTTACCATGTTGACGCTTTCGTTGCTTGCCTACAGCGCAACATTTGGCAGCGGCGATAATAGCAAAGGTATTGACTTCCTCCTCATCGAAGCAGTGGCGATTGGCAAGGCCACTGTCCCGCTACTCGGCACATTTTTTTTGCTGGTGACAGGTGTCATGCTTTGTGCAACGCAGCTGACGATACTTGATGCCACCACGCGCATCATTACAGAAAATTTTATGCTGCTGCGTTCAGGGCGAGGCGCACTGCATATTTCGAAAGTCTATTATTCGGTGCTGTGGTTACAAATCTTTTTTGGGATTACGGTATTTTCTCTGGGCTTTGATCAGCCGCTCACCTTGATTATTTTCGGTGCAATCGTCAATGCATTCAGTATGTTTGTGTACACCGGAATTTTGTTATATCTCAATAATAAAAAACTTGCCAAGGAATTGCGGCCAGCACCATGGCGAAATTTTATGCTGACGTTTACTTTTATTTTCTTTGGTTCCTTTTGCGCGGTGACGGCTTATGTGGAATTAATCAAGCTTTAAATATGAGCTCGGCTTCGAGAAAAAATGTATGTTGTATTTCACCTAAAAATAAACACAAAAATCCTAGCGAAATTTCACTAAGATTTTTGCGATGAAAGTATTTTTTATTTACGTTATTTTGGCTTTATTTGCACGTCCATGCACAATGCGATAAAGCGCAGGAAGAATCAGCAGTGTTAACACGGTTGATGAAATAATTCCGCCAATCACCACAGTCGCTAATGGCCGCTGCACTTCCGCACCTACACCTACATTCAACGCCATAGGCACAAAGCCCAGGCTGGCGACCAATGCTGTCATAAGTACAGGTCGCAAACGCGTCAATGCACCCTCAATAATGGCAGGAATGAGCTCGCCATTTTTTTGCCAGAGCTCGCGAATAAACGCGAGCATCACCAATCCATTTAAGACTGCTACACCCGATAACGCGATAAACCCCACGCCCGCCGAAATAGACATAGGCATGTCGCGCAGCCAAAGTGCGAGCACGCCGCCAGTAAGTGCCAGGGGTACCCCGGTAAAAATAATAAGCGCATCTTTTAGCGAGCCAAATGCCATCACTAATAATCCAATCACCAACAATAAGGTGACAGGAACAATCAGGCTTAAGCGTTTACTGGCCGATTCAAGTTGCTCAAAAGTACCACCGTAATCGAGCCAATATCCGGCCGGTAGTTTTATCTCTGTTGCGATGCGAGCCTGTGCCTCTTTTACAAATGAACCCAAATCCCGCCCGCGAACGTTGGTAGTAATAATCACCAGGCGTTTGCCGTTTTCACGGCTGATTTGGTTGGGGGAACTCGCAAGTTCTATACGCGCTACTGCAGACAATGGTACAAACCCGGGAGCTTTATCGGTAGGAATCAGCAAGCGTTCCAGCTCCGTCGGGTCTTGTCGTAAATTTTCCGGGAGCCGTACCACAAGTTCGAAACGTCTATCGCCCTCGAAGATTAAACCGGCCGATTTACCGGCTAGGGCGGTGGCGACAACGTCTTGCACATCGGTGATATCCAGCCCATAAGTCGCCAGTACCTGACGGTTAGGGATGACCGACAGCATGGGCAATCCAGTCACTTGTTCAACACGGGCATCGGCTACACCATCCAGCGTTTCCAGCACTTCCAGAATTTCATTAGCGGAAGCAAGCATAACATCGAGATTATCGCCCATCACTTTGATACCCAGGTCTGAACGCACGCCGGAAATCAGCTCGTTGAAACGCATTTGGATGGGTTGGGTGAACTCATAATTGTTGCCCGGAATTTGCTTAACGGCTTCTTCTATAGCCGCAACAACGTCAGCTTTAGTGCGACCTGGGTCAGGCCATTGGTCGCGCGGTTTAAAGATCACAAAGTTGTCGGCAACGCTGGGCGGCATGGGGTCAGTGGCTACCTCCGCTGTACCCAGCTTGGCGAACACTCGCTCTACTTCAGGAAACTGTTTAATCCGCGCTTCCAGCAACGCTTGCATAGCCACCGCCTGTTCCAGCCCGGTGCCGGGAATGCGCAACGCATGCAATGCGATATCGCCTTCGTCCAGCTGCGGGATAAATTCTGATCCTAAGCTAGTGGCAAGCCAGGCGCACAAGAGCACTAGCACGCCAGCACCCGACACTAGCCACCAACGTAATTTGAGGGATGCTTCCAGCAGCGGGCGATAGGCTTTTTTTGCCGCTATCATCACCGCATTTTCATGTTCGGCCACTTTGCTATTCATGATCAGGGCTATGGCCGCAGGAATAAACGTTACTGACAATATCAGCGCTGCAGTAAGGGCAAGAACCACGGTAACGGCCATGGGGTGGAACATCTTTCCCTCAATACCCGTAAGCGTAAAAATGGGCAAGTAAACCAGGGTAATAATCCCCACCCCGAATAAGCTGGGGCGAATCACTTCGTTAGTTGCTGCGTAGGCCAACTCCAAGCGCGCTTTTACGCTGAGCAAACCACCTTGCGCTCGTTGCGCCTCGGACAATCGGCGAATGGTGTTTTCAACAATGATCACCGCACCGTCAACAATCAGCCCAAAATCCAGCGCGCCCAAGCTCATCAAATTTGCCGACACCCCCACTTGAACCATACCGGTTATGGTCATCAACATACTGATGGGAATCACCGCCGCAGTGATGAGCGCCGCGCGCATATTTCCCAAGAGCGCGAAGAGCACAATTACCACGAGTAATGCGCCTTCAAGCAAGTTTTTCTGGACAGTGCCAATGGCTTTATCAACCAGAGTGGTGCGATCATAAACGGCAGTGGCACTGACCCCGTCAGGTAGCGAGCTGGCAACTTTATCAAGCGCTGCCGCTAAATCCCGGGAAACATTGCGAGAGTTTTCCCCCATTAACATCATGGCCGTACCCATCACGGTTTCCTTGCCATTCTGGGTGGCGGCACCGGTGCGCAATTCCTTACCTATACCCACTTCTGCAATATCGTTTACACGGATTGAAATGCCTTTATGGTTGCCAATGTGCACTTGTTCGATATCCGCAATAGATTCCAGCTGCCCCGGCGAACGCACCAGCCATTGTTGGCCCCGGCGCTCTATATAACCTGCGCCCTGATTCTGGTTATTGCGTTCAAGCGCTGCACGCACCTGCTCCATACTTAGGCCGAATGCGAGCAGTTTCGCGGGATCTGGAGTTACGTGATATTGCTTGTTAAAGCCACCGATGGTGTTAATTTCGGTTACGCCCTTCACCAATACCAACTGGGGGCGAATAATCCAGTCCTGGATTTCACGCAACGCCGTTGCATCATAGGCGGACCCGTCGGGCTTTTTCGCACCCGGCTTGGCCTCCACAACATACATAAAAATTTCACCCAAGCCGGTTGCAATGGGACCGAGTGACGGCTCCAGCCCGTTGGGCAGTTGGCTTTTGATTTTGCCCAAGCGCTCATTGATAAGATTGCGCGCAAAATAAATATCGGTGCCATCATCAAAGACAACTGTTACTTGGGAGAGGCCGTAACGCGAGAGCGAGCGGGTGTAGGCGAGGTTGGGTAAACCGGCCAATGCAGTTTCCACTGGCCAGGTAATACGTTGCTCGGCTTCTAGTGGTGAGTAGCCAGCTGCTTCGGTATTAATTTGTACTTGTACATTGGTGATGTCGGGGACAGCGTCGATCGGCAACCGCTGATAACTCCAGAGACCGAGTAGCGTGAGAAACAGTGTGAACAACGCAACCAGCCAGCGCCGTTCAATGGAAAAACGCAGTAGAGACTCAATCATGGTGTTGCTCCCTAGTGGTCGTGGCTGGCACCGGATTTCTCCAGGTCAGCCTTGAGCAAATAACTGTTTTCTACTACGTAGCTGTCGCCGCTATTTAAGCCTGCTAATACCTCGGTGAACTGGCCGTCGGTTTGGCCTAATTCCAGCGGGCGAATTTCGTATACATCACCAACTTGAATAAACACCACCTGCCAATCGCGGAAGGCTTGCAGGGCACGGTTGTCGATCATCAAGGGCACGGATATTTCAGCCACTGTGATATGGGCATCAACCCAGGTTCCCGTTGTCCACCGATTTTCGCTATTCATCAGACGGGCCCGAGCAGTGAATATCGGTGAGCCATCGCCAGCAGGGGTGATGGAACTGACTTCAGTTTTAAACGTGTTATCACCGGATACAACGAGTAATGGTTGGCCTTGCTGAACTCGAGTGGCATCGCGTGGAAATACCGGCAGGCTGAGGGCTAGCTGGGAGTAATTGGCCACGATAAATAAAGGCTGATCGTCGGTCATTTCGCCTTCGTTGGCGTTACGCGCAATGACAGTTCCGGAAATAGGGCTGGTAATGCTGTAACCGCGCAAGCTTTCATTGGCTTCCACAGTTGCAAGCGTTTCACCCGCTTTTACCTCGGAACCGATTTGCGCTTTGACCGAGCGAATAACACCGGGGAAGCGTGCCTTAAGTTGCCTGACTTGCTCCGGGTCAGCAATCACTTGCCCATAAACTTTGACAAGCTGTTGAATTTTTCCCGCGCCCGCCACAGCAGTCGTTAAACCTGACTGTTTTGCGATGGCCGCACTCAGTTGTACGCGGCCTTCATAGGAGGGAAATTGCCAATGATATTTTTGGTTTTTATAAGTGGCGGTCACCGAAACATCAAACGAATGTGGTTCTTCAACTTCGCTTTGGCTGCGGAGAAAATCGTCCTGCGCAACGAAGCGAAATTTATCGACCTTGCCACCAAGGCGAGTCAATTCAACCGCCAGCTGCCAGTTTTTTGGTGGGATAGGTTTACCATCCAGGCTTGCCCACACCCGGTATTCTGGCGGTACGCCGCGCTCGAAAATCGCAAGCTCTAGGGTAAATTTACCGTCATTCAACAAGCGACCGTTATGTGGGCCTTTAACCGGCTCTGCACTTTCCTCCACATGCTTTTCAGCGGCAATAACCTGAATACAAGCCAGAACCAGTAAGATAAAGCACAGGTGTTTCAATACATTTTTCAAGAGTAATTTTGGTGTTTTCATGGCAATGACTTCACTTGAGAATCAGGAATGGGCGCTGCTTGATTATTTAAAGCAGGAGTACTTAACGAAGCGCCGGTGAGTCGTTCTAAATCAGTACCTAAGGCATGGGCGCGGGCGGCGGCATCGATAAGTGATAGTTGCTCGGTGAGTAACTGACGTTGCGCGAGATTTAACTCTAAATAACTATATCGCCCTTGGTGGAATGCGTTGGCGGTGGCCTGCATCGCCTGCCTGAGTTGCGGGATTACTTCATTACGCAGCGCCTTCACCTCTGTTAGTGCTTGCAGATAAGATTCATGCAAATTAACTAAATGCGCTGCTAATTGAATGCGTGCTTGATCGCGCTGCAGTTCGGCCCCGGCCTGATTTGCTGCTGCGGTTGTCATAGCACCCGTAGCTCGACCACTTGAACCGAGCGGCATACTCATGCCTACCACCAGCGCTGAATCCTCACTGACTTGAAGGCGGCGAATACCCGCGTTCCATTCCAGATCAGGTTTGCGCCCAGCTTGAGCATGGCGCAACTCAGCTGCACGCAATTCAATCTCGTCGCCAAGTAACGTCAGATCAGGATTGTTTTCCAGGTGAGCCAGCAAAGCGGGTAGGGGTGCGGGTTCCGGTATTACAAATAAATCTGCCTTAACTTGCGCAAAGTCAGGCGTAGCATCAGCCCAAAAAACACTGAGTTTTACACGTTCAATTTTCAATAATTGCTCAGCTTTTTGTACATCAATGGTGGCCCTCGCAATAGCTGCCTTAGCGCGCAATAATTCAGCTTCCGGTGTGCGCCCGGCTTGTACCTGTTTGTTAAGCGTATGCACGGTTTGCTGTGCTAACTCGCGGGTTTGTTGCAACAGCATCAACTGTTCCTGAGCGGCTGCCACGGCAATAAACTGACGTGTCACTTGCGCCAGTACATCCAGCGTCAGCACCCGTTGCGAAGTATCCAGCTGTTGTTGACGCGCGGTAACTAACCCAAGGCGAGCCTTGCGTTGTCCACCGAGTTCGATCACCGACGATAAGGAAAGCGTGAGCTCGCCAGAATCCACGCCGGAATATTCCTTAGTGCCAGCAATATTTTCCAGTTGTACCGAGGTACGAAATTGCGGTTTTAAGGCCGCTGTCTGCTGCTCGCCGGCAATCGCTTGTACGCGAAACTGATAGCCATCAAGTTGCGGGTTTTGCGCAAGCGTAGCGTTAAGGGCAGCTTGTAAAGTGAGTGGACCTGCATCTATAGGTAGGGCAAATGCGCAAGGTATTGCGCAGAACGTAAAGGCACTGAATGCCATCACTTTGCGAAAAGTGTTCATGAAATACTCCAGCTAAACCGTCATTTTTTTGCAAGCTCTTGCAAAAAAATAAACCAATTATCCATTCAGAGAATGGACGAGGGTTTAAAAATTAAGGCTGGAAGAAGCGGGTGGGGCGCGCAAGGGCGGACGCAGACCAATGACACGGCGGGAATAGTGGCGAGAGTAACTCGAGAAAAAAATAGGTTGTTGTGTACTCAAGGCCAGTAAAAACATTAGGGCAGTGAGTAACAAAGGCACATCAATTTTTACAATATTGGCAAACACTAACTTAAACAAATCGACATCGGCATCAACATGACGCTCATCTTGGTGGTGCTCCGGGTGTTCAGTCATCACATCTAAATGCACTGATACCGGCGCTTCCTGCCCATCAAAACAATAATGCCCATGCACGCCACTTATGCTGGCTAATAGCCAGAATAAGAGTGAGGCATAAACAAATGTTTTACGGCAAAACAGTTTTTTCACAGAGAAATCCTGGATGGATAGTGCGCACAGCATAAAACATCTGAGCTAGTTAAAGATAGTCATCCTCTATCAAGCGGGAGATTTCCGTTGATACTAGGTGCAACTTCTGAAAATGCCTTATATGATCGCAAAGTTTTTAGCAGCGCCTGTTTAAAGCGCACATGCTTACCAAAGTCGAACTATCATTGAATCTATTCCCTTATCCAGCAACTCCTACATTGCTGAGGTTAACCTGGGATTCGCATAGTGAGGCATGGATTTCAGAAAATACGTTAGGCTTTGATTTAGCTTATAGTCTAATGTACTCTATGTCATATTTGGCGCCGGTAATCTAATTTTATCGCTATTAAATCACCGGCAAATTCTATCCTTGAGGAAAGCAACTCATGCAACACTCCAAGTTATTCGTCCGTCGTATGTCAGTTAATGCGGCTGCCATGGCGTTTATAAGCTCAATAATTATTGCTCCTTCTATTTATGCGCAGGCCAACCTTGCCGAGACACCACCGGCTTGTCAGAAGGTGAAATGTAAATACCTTGAAGCCACCCGCACGCCACAAGAGCGCGCTGCTGATCTCGTTTCGCGCATGACGCTTGAAGAAAAGGCAGCCCAGGTTGGCCACACAGCGCCAGCCATTCCCCGGCTTGGCGTACCTGAATACAACTGGTGGAACGAAGGTTTGCATGGCGTAGCTCGCGCTGGCATTGCCACCGTATTTCCCCAAGCTATCGGCATGGCGGCATCCTGGGATGAACCCATGATGCATCAAGTGGCCGACGTTATCAGTACCGAATTCCGCGCTAAATACATCGAGCACGTTCGCCCTAATGGCGGCACTGAGTGGTACCGCGGGCTGACTGTCTGGTCCCCGAACATTAATATTTTCCGCGATCCACGTTGGGGTAGAGGCCAGGAAACCTACGGCGAAGATCCCTACCTAACCGCGCGTATGGGCATTGGCTTCATCAAAGGTCTGCAGGGCGACGACCCCAAATTTTTCAAAACCATCGCAACATCCAAACACTATGCCGTTCACAGTGGCCCTGAATCCAATCGCCACCGCGAAGATGTTTCGCCAACTCCGCGCGATCTTGAAGACACCTATTTGCCAGCATTTCGCGCCTCAGTAGTTGAAGGCAACGTGCAATCCTTTATGTGTGCTTACAACGCCGTTGACGGTATCCCGGCTTGCGCCAGCGAAGACCTGATGGAGACCCGTTTGCGCAAAAACTGGGGCTTTAAAGGCTTTGTGGTCTCGGATTGCGGTGGAGCTGCCAACATTTTCCGCGAAGACAGTTTGCATTACAAAAAGACTGCAGAAGAGGGCGTCGCCGCCGGTATTAAGGCGGGTATGGATCTGATCTGTGGTGACTACCGCAACAATATGTCCACTGAAGTTCAGCCCATTATCAACGCTGTTAACAAAGGTCTATTACCGCAAGCTGTGCTCGACCGTGCCTTAACTCGTCTGTTTATTGGCCGCATGCAACTGGGTATGTTCGATGCGCCGCAATCTTTGCCATTCGCCAAGATTAAGCCAACCGATTACGACACTCCTGCGCACCACGCCGTTTCCCTGGATATGGCGAAGAAATCCATAGTGCTGTTAAAGAACGATGGCCTGTTGCCATTGAAGCAAGCACCAAAAACCATTGCTGTGATCGGCCCAAATGCGGATAGCTATGATGCGCTAGTAGGTAACTACTACGGCAAGCCATCCAAACCTGTCACCGTACTGGACGGCATACGTGCTCGCTTTCCAACATCCAAAATTGTTTATGTTGAAGGCACGGGCCTGGTTGGCCCCGCTGAACCACCGGTACCTGATTCTGCCTTGTGCAACGATGCCGCTTGTAAAACCCCAGGCTTAAAAGCTGAGCACTATGCTGGTTTGAAACTTGAGGGTGAACCTACCTTAACCCGTACTGATGCAAATGCTCGCTTTGATTGGCAGGGCGAAGAGCGCGCTTCCTCTATGCGTTGGACTGGTTTTCTAAAAGCACCAAAAACCGGCGAGTATCAATTCCGCTTCCTGAGTGAGGGCGGTTATCGCGTATGGGTTGGCGACACTTTGGTAGTAGACGAGTGGGGCGTGGGCGATGCTCCGTCAATTTTGTCTGGAGCCACTACACTCAAAGCCGGCAAAATCTATCCAGTCAAAGTGGAAGCTTTCCAGGTGGGTCCACGCGGTATTCAAAAACTCCTTTGGAGCTTGCCAATCGATAGCGGCAAAGAAGCTGTTGCCGCAGCAAAACGTGCCGACCTGACTATCTTCGTTGGTGGTTTGTCCGCTCGTGTTGAAGGTGAAGAGATGAAAGTGCAGGCCGAAGGCTTTGCCGGTGGCGACCGCACCAGCCTTGATTTACCAGCACCACAACAAAAATTGCTTGAGCGTTTGCACGCAACCAAAAAACCTGTGGTGCTGGTGTTAATGAATGGCAGCGCCTTGTCCGTGAACTGGGCTGACAAAAACGTTGCCGCGATTGTTGAGGCCTGGTACCCCGGTAGCGAAGGCGGTCATGCGGTTGCTGGCTTGCTTGCAGGCGATTACAGTCCGGCGGGTCGTTTGCCAGTGACTTTCTACAAGTCGGCTGACCAACTACCTTCTTTCAGTGACTATCGCATGGAAGGCCGTACTTACCGATATTTCAAAGGCGATGTGCTTTATGCCTTTGGTCACGGCCTAAGCTACACAACTTTCAAGTATGCAGAGCCTGCGTTATCGGCAAAATCCATCAAAGCCGGAGATGCACTTAAGGCAACCGTTGATGTAACAAATGCCGGTCAACAAGACAGCGACGAAGTTGTGCAACTCTACGTGTCCAAGCCAAATGACACGGCAAATCCAGTGTTGATTGGTTTTACCCGCGTACACGTGAAGGCTGGCCAGACCAAAGCTGTAAGCATCAACGTAGATGCTCGTGCTTTGTCTTTGGTTGATGCTAAAGGTGTGCGGAAAGTTGAGCCGGGTGAATACACTTTGCACTTAGGTGGCGGTCAACCTCGTCACACTAAAACCGTAGCGGCAACACTTACTGTTGCGGGTTCATTTGAATTGCCGAAGTAAGAAAAATGCTAATAAATGTTTAAGTCTATTAGCAAACAGAAATAAAAAAAGCCGCTGATTTTGTCAGCGGCTTTTTTTTGTCCCTCCATTTCAGCAGATTACTCTGTTAGTTGCAGAGATAAAATAAATCAAAATACTCGTTAAATAATAAGTCGGTTGCATCAGTAGGTACATCTGCAAATGCACCGCGTGTTGTTCAAAATCAGGCACACAAAATCATAATGTGTTGCAAAAACGTTTTAAAAGTGATGAGTAATGTTGCGCCTATTTTTTTTGAGCGAATAAAAATAATGGGCGACATTAAATTTCAAAGAGCTAAATTTACTTAAAAAATGTCGCGTAAAATAACAAAAATAAAAATTAAATGCAAAAAAGCATAGCGAATCAAAAATTTTTATTGAGATTAATTATAGAAAGTTCATCAAATTGAAATTTAATAAATGTAACTTGTGCACGAGTTAAACAGCTACCTGAATATTTTTTATTGGCTGGCATGCTTCTTGAAAGTAACTCATCAGATAGTTTAATAACGTGTGATTTAAAGTTGTTAGGCTACAAAGTGGTGCGGTTTAGAAAACTCATTGCACAATTAATTTTCAATTTATACTTTTTATAGGTGATCTTATGCTGACAATTATCAGTAGTTTTGTACCAAGTAAAGTTGAAAAATATTGCGTTTATGCGGTAGAGACAGTGGTGGCTTTATCCATACTCTGCATGGCAGCGGTTGCGGTTTTTCAAGTGCAAGCTGGGGTTATTTAAAACCGATAGAAATGATTTGCATTTAATTTTTTTCCGGGTTTGAAAATTTCAAATGCTTGGGGGAATTTTAAATGCGGAAGAGTGTAGGTTGGAAAAGCTGTAGGTGCCTTCCGATATTTTTTTATTAATACTTTGTTGATGTTAACTGTCGATATGATGTCGCAAGACACTCGACCTCTTTGAAATAAATCCTCTCGCTCCTAAGTTTTACCTTCCTCTCGCCACCAAGCTCCAGCTTGGTGGCGCATACTTATTAAGGAAACGTATTTAATTTAAGCTATTTGCAAAATTGAATTTTAATGTTTTTTTGGTTGTAGCTGCTGCAGCTTGTTACTGCGGGCATTGATAACGATTGCTGTATTGCTAAGGTTTGTAGGAAATCGAGTGAAAAATCACGGTTGTGTATTTAATACGTTTAACCGATTTTTTTATGTCTCATGGGTGTAGTGATTCAATCGATCTTACTCTGCATTTCCAATTTACTATGATAGTGATAGAGAATGCACGTTGAAATATTAACCAAAATTTTATAGATACAGGAATTTTTTTAACTCGTATGAATTATAAGAAAGTTAAAGGCTGTACGCGTATCGTGAAAAAGTGAAATTCACTTTTTATTAGGTCGTAAGAGTGAATAAAAGAATCCTCGATCCTTGGCAAAAGCATCTGTGAAAACACTCTGAATCTAATGCACTTTCACTGCCTTGCTACATACTTAACAATTGTACTTATGCGCAAATGGGCAACAAGCGGCTAGAGGATCTGGGATTGAACACGAGTTTTAAAGCAAGTCAGAGATCTCAACCATGATTTTTAGTTATAATATTTGGCTATTATCGATAAAATTAATAGAGAAATTCGCTAGGATATGGCAGCATGCGTATCCTTGCATACCACAATGAATGATAGTTGTGCGTGCAAAAGTTCCTGATGAGCCAAATGGCTCTTTGGTCTATAAAAATCAATTTAATCCAGGTGTATATATGGAAGTTAAGGGTTTCAAGATCTTTACATTCGCGTTTTTCGCCGTATCTATTTTCTTATCCATGTTAGTCAGTACTAGAGCGCACTCCCAAACGATGGAACTCATCGTGACCGGGTCGAACACATTTCAATTCAAAATAACCAACGTATACAGTTGGCAGGTTGATGAATATGTGGGTGGTACATGGGCTACAAACTTTTTATACGGAGGTTCCAGCGGAACTCCGGCGGTCAATTTCACTCGCAAAGGAGGAACCTACACGTTTCGCCTGAGAAATTGTTATAACGTATCCAACGCGTGCAGCACGTCCACTTCGAAAAATGTTACCTTGCAGGGAAGTGCGCCGGCAACA
The DNA here is from genome assembly GCA_040385335.1 of Pseudomonadota bacterium. Classification (GTDB taxonomy): domain Bacteria; phylum Pseudomonadota; class Gammaproteobacteria; order Pseudomonadales; family Cellvibrionaceae; genus Cellvibrio. The sequence continues at coordinate 15,380 of JAZKHP010000022.1, read as the reverse complement.
CCTACAATTTCAGCAACAAGTGGTTACACCTCAATTACGGTAAGTTGGGCAAAGCCAACCGGAACAAGTTCAGTATTTACTCGCAATGGAGCTGTGATTTCGGTTAGCGGTAATACATACGCTGACACCGCAGCAGTTGGCGGAGCTACTTATACCTACAGTGTGAAAAACTGTAATGCCATTGGTGACTGCTCGGCAACTGCGAGCACTTCAGCTGCATTAGCGGTAAATCCAAGTACCCAAACCAAAACATCGACCTACAGCTACGATGAGCTGGGACGCCTGACCTTTGTGTCGGATCCCGCCAACGGTAATCGAGATTTTGATTACGACAATGCCGGCAATCGCATCCTTGTTTCAACGAAAACCCTTAACGATTCAACCGCTGAACCCGGGCTGGTTATTTTACCTGCGCCCGCAAATCCATATTCTTCTTTAATCGCCAGTTGTGCATGGAGAGCGACTTGGACTTTGGTTTCTGGAGCAGCGAAATACTTAGTTAAAGACACGTCCAATACTTTAGGTGGCTCACAATACGTCACCACTAATGAAGCTTTTGTAGCATGCCCTGTCGGTAACTCAGCAGGTAACAAACCAAAAACTGTCCAAGCCTGTACCGCAAGTAATGTTTGCGGAACTGAAGCATATTTTAATTAATAGGGATAAAAAAATGAAAAAAATATTATTTTTAATCATGGGTTTTTCTTGTTCCGCTTTCGCAGTTGATGACAATCCAATTGCACCCCCCCGCGCTGAAATTGTGGATAGATTCGGGGTGAATCTGCAGACTGGTCAACTTGCGCGAACACTCAGTACGGTTTCCATCGGCGGTGAACTTGGCTTAAGTCATAGTGTTCAGCTTTATACCGATTTATTGTCAGACAATAATCGTGGATTTATTGATGCCTATGCGGGCAGTGTTACTCCAAAAAAGATTTCCGAGAATATTATTGATATTTTGACGAGTGGCAGTGGCGATTCCCTAGCCATACTGGTATTTCGTGATAAAGCCACATACGAATATGATCACACTAAAAGGCTAAGTGTGATGAGGGCTTATGGTCCAGCAGGCAGCCAGGATTTTCTGGTGTATCAAAATGGCGTGGTTAACAGGGACGCGTCAGCCACAAGTGGGCAAACATACCGAGCTGTGGGCGATTATCGCCACACACTCACAGAAAGCGCAGATAAAAGTTACCTTACATGGGTAACACCAGATGGAATAGAGTCAAAATATGGGAGTCCTGGTAGGCGCTTATTAGAAGTTACTTACCCCAACGGCTATAAAGTCCGAGTGTCGTCTATTTATAATGGTGTTACGACCAATACCGGATTCATGTTGAAATACCAGTTACCTAACCAAGGTCTAGGTAGTAGACCGGACCAATTTGTGGCTATTAACCTTGCAAATCAATATTGTTCCGCGAATGCCACAACTTGCACTACCGCAGGCTGGCCTACAGCTACATTTACGTGGCCAATTAACACACCAAATGTTTTCAGGCAGCCAGGATTACCGCCATCCAGTTATTTAGCCAAGATGACAACGGGGGCTGGAATAACTGACATTCAGTATCAGCCAGAAAATGTTTGTTTAAATGAATTCGGTAACGAGGATGCGGGGTGCGCTGCTATCCCACCTGGCGGTACAAAATGGTATCCGCGTCTGCGTAGTATTAAAACACCTGAAAGCAATATTCCCAACTATCAATATACTTATAAAAATAAAGGCAAATTTTTTAGCACCGGTTTGAATAATGAAGGCTTTGCTTATACTTACACATATTGGAGCCTCTTGACCACATCTGGACAAATCCTTAATGCAACATTAAATGGAACAGATTCTCAGGGTTATTCTGGTCCGACCATAAACTCACCAAGAGCTACAACTACGTGGGGTAATGGTGAAACTTGGGTTGAATCGTCGCAGTTCGAGCTCAATGTGATTGAATCTGTAGTTAATAAAAAAAGCGGTACTTACTTATATCATAAGGATTTACGGCATTTTGTGGAGAAGTTTTATCCAGTTGCAGGTCGTGGACCCAATCAACATTATTTTTACGAAGCGCCACGTGGCAATCTCAGCAAAATCAATGCGATGGACGCATCTGGCAATGAAACCCTTTTGCAGGAAGCGAGTGGATATGCTGCTGATTGCACTCGTCCCAAAACCTGCAATAAACCTACGTCAGTGAAAGATGCACGCGGCAACGTTACAGAGTATGAATACGACTCTCTGGGTCGTTTTGGCAACCCCATTAAAATCACCGTACCTGCGGATAAAAATGGCGCCCGAGCGACCACCATTTATAACTATACGCCGATGTATGCCTACTACAAAAAAGATGGCGAAGCGATCACTCAAGACCCAGATCCCGTTTGGATGCTAAGCAGCGAATTAACCTGTCATAAGAAAGGCATTGACTGCACGGATGGTAGCCTCGACATGATGAAAACGACTTACTATTACGGGCCTCAAAGTTCAGCGCAGGCTAACAATTTATTGTTACGCGGAAAGAGTGTGGAAGCTGAAAGTAACGGCAGCCTAACGATCCGTGTAATGTGTTATGAATATGACAAGTACGGCAATAAGATTGGTGAAACCTCACCCAAGGGTAACTCCACCAATCTGCAAAGCTGTCCATAAGGAGATGACTATGAAAATTTCACAAAAAAATATTTTACCCGTTGCGTCCAATTTTTTTTTAGCAGTTTCAATTTTTGTAAGCCTGGTTGTACAGGCTGCACAGGTGCAAGCCCCTTATAAAACCGCCTATCGATATTCAGAGATAGGAGTGAAGCTTGGTGTCATCCAGGCAGACGCAGACGGTGATTACCTCAATTTTTTAGCACAACGCTATAAATATGCCGACCCTGCTCGCCGCACATTGGTCACTGAAATTCAGTCTGGCAATTTGGTTTATTGGATGGATGATAATACACATCCTTCTAATTGGACCAACTTCGAAGTATCCAGCACTGAGGGTTTTGGATACGACAGTTATGGTCGCAACATCACAAAAACCCTGAGAGATAAGAATGGTGATATCAAAACATTGACTCAATACAGCTATAACGCCAAAGGATTGGTCCAGTGTAAAGCGGTCAGAATGAATAAAGCCGCTTATACATCACTACCCGCCAGCGCTTGTGACCTGGGTACAGCCGGCGCAGAGGGAAAAGATCGTATTACACGGTATACCTATGACGATTTGGACCAAGTGCTAACGGAAGAGCGCGCTGTAGGGACTTCACTCGCACAAATTTATGTAACCAATACGTATCAAAATTATTTACTTAAAACCCAAATAGACGCTAATGGCAACAAGACCGAGCTCCAATATGATGATATTGGCCGCTTGACTCATCGCTATTATCCTTCAGCTACTGCTATAGGTTCGGTCAATTATTCGGATTACAACCAATACGGTTACGATGCTAATAACAACATTACGATGGAGCGCAAACGTAATGGTAAGGTGATCAACTTTCAGTTGGATAACAACAACAGAATGATCATTAAGGATTACGTCGATAACACCAAGCAAAGGGATATTTATTACGATTATGATTTGCTCGGATTACAAATAAGTGCTCGTTTTGATTCCTCAAGTGGTACCGGAATTATTAACACCTACGACGGCTTTGGTGGTTTGAAAACGGCCACTAATAATTTAGGCGTGAGTCGAACTATTACATCTCATTATGATGCTAATGGTAATCGTACCAATTTCTATTTTCCTGAAAGCCCTAACTCAGTCGCTTATGAATTTGACAGGTTAAATCGCTTGGCAAAAATCGGCACGTCTTATGTGGCGAACACTGTAACAAATGGTAATCTGCTTCAATTTGACTACCATAATAGCAACGGCAAGCGCGCACATATTTATCGGCCAGGCTCTTCAACAACAACCTATGCTTATGATAATGGTGTTCAGCTCAATAATTTTACCGAGACATTTTCAGATAACTCTTATAATCTCAGCAATAGCTTTGTGTTTAACCAGGCCAGGCAGGTCGCTACATTAACCCAAGGTAACTCTAGATATTTTTATCAAGGTGATTTGAACAGAGCAGGTGTATATGTTCCCGATGGGCTGAACCGTTATCAAAGTATCGCTGGCCAGCCCTTGGGATATGACAGTAGCAGTAACCTTACTAATGACGGCAATTTTCAATACACCTACGATGATGAAAATCGTTTGCTAACAGCAACTAATGGTTCCGTCAGTGCAAGCTTTGGGTACGACCCCAATGGGCGTTTATACCAAAGCACAATAAACGGTACTGTCACGCAATTTATTTATAACGGCGATGCATTGGTTGCTGAGTATGATGGTAGCGGTAGTGTTAAAAAGCGCTATGTTCACGGTGATCAGGTTGACGAGCCATTAATGCAATATATTGGCTCTGCATTTGGGGGTTATGATCATCACTATTTACACAAGGATCATCTAGGTAGCATCATTGCCGACAGTAATTACAATGGCAGAAGTGTGACAACCTTTGCCTATGATGCCTACGGTATCCCAGCAAGCTTGAATGTGGCCGCCAGTCGTTTTGGATACACGGGCCAACAATATTTTCCAGATATTGGGCTGAATTATTATAAGGCGCGTTGGTACTCGCCGAAGTTGGGAAGATTCTTGCAAACGGATCCTATTGGCTACAAGGATAATATGAATATGTATGCGTACACAGGAAATGATCCTTTGAATATGATTGACGTAACGGGACAATTCGCAATTCCTGTTCATGGTTTAATTACTTTTTTTGCAGCAATTAATTCTGGACATGGTGCGAATAGTTTCGGAATTGCATATAGAGCAATGCAAGCCGACTGGGAGCCAGGTTCACAAGGAGCAGATGCCAATGCTGTTGCAAGGCATGCCATGAGCGCTCAGGATCAGTTACCATCAGATGCACAGCGGATGAATTCTGCTTTGGTAGATAAAGCTCTTAATGATGGCGATCTTGGTCTGGCAGCTCATGCCATTCAAGATAGATATGCGGCTGGCCATGAAGGTTTTCAGGAGTGGCCGGGAAGTTTCGGTAAATTAGGGTTATGGGGAACAATTAAACATCTATTTGCTGACACTTTCCCATCACCTTCTAGAGTTTCTAAAGCTTATTCAGCAACTAAACTCGCATTTTCAGGAAAGAAATCAAATAGTAAAAACAAAAGTGATGATGAAGATTCCTCGGAAGGTATTCGTCCTCCTGGACATGAATGGGCAATTGATGCAACATGTTTGCACGTAGTTAAAGGAGCATGCAATTGAAAAAGATTCTTATATTTCTACTATTTCTGCCTCCCACGTCTTATTGGACGATTGCTAGTGCAGATATACTGAACAATAAGAGCGAATTTAGTCGGCCCGATGTTAATGAGATTGAAAAAGTTGTAAACGAATTTGCTTTAATAGGTTTCAAATGGATTGATCAGCCTATAAACAAAGTTTTATTGATAAGAAGTGGGAGCGATCAATGTGCAATAAAGATCATTTCTCATAAAAGATTCAACGATCAGAAAGAGCCGACAGTATTTAGCGCAAATGAAGAGTCCTTCTCGGGGGAGGCCACTTTCGTAAAATTCAAAGATGGAAAAGCCCATAAGTTTAAAGTCCTGCACCTAAGTAATAAGTCGCCGGTGGGAATTGGAAAAATTGCATATGACTCTAGTCAAGACATCATTCAATGTGGAAAGGCGCGACTATTATGGAGATATCCTTCAGCAGTAAGTTTATTGCCAGATTATAAAGGTATTAGCTTATCCCCAACAATCGATGAAGATTTTCATGGAGTAAATTTTAATTCAAGCAATCTTCATTGGTATTCATATGATGAATCAAGAAAAATGCAGTTAATACCAATATCTGAATTGCCAAAAGCAAAGTGAGTAAATCTAGGGTCAGATTACACGGGATGAGGCCGAAGTCATCAGCGTATTTTTCTGGAAAATGATTGATCTAGCTGTTGATCTTCAAAAGTAAGCGGTAGTTAAACCACAGTCTTGCAATTCCAGGGAAGCAAATTTTCTATGTCATCCACAGTTTTAGCATTCGGCAATTCCGAGAAGATTTTTTTCAAATACGCGTGTGGCTCCAGGCCATTAGCCTTCGCGGTTTCAATCAAACTGTATAAATTTGCACTCGAGGTTGCGCCGTTTTGGCTGGCACTAAAAAGCCATGCCTTACGCCCGACCACAAACGGACGAATCGCATTTTCAGCGGGATTGTTGTCAATCGGATAATCGCCCGACTCAAGATAACGAATTAGGCATAACCATTGCGATTGCAAATAATATAATGCTTTTCCAATTGTAGCGCGTCACTTTGCTATCGTAAAATTTCCCAAATTATTCATCATATTATTTTGCGTTTTTATGATGGCTTTGCCACGCTTGCATCATAATAAAAATTACATTTACCACACTAAAATCATACGCTTTCCCACTCCTCGTCGTAACCTTAACCAAACTTCATCGTAACCCTAAAAAATCCAAAAACTGACATCATTTTTCGGCAAGATTAATGTAAGCGGTAGTTAAACCACAGCCTTGCAATTCCAGGGAAGTAAGCTCTCTACGTCATCCACCGTTTTAACATTCGGCAATTCCGTGAAGATTTTTTTCAGATAAGCATGCGGTTCCAAGCCGTTGGCCTTCGCGGTTTCAATCAAACTGTATAAATTGGCACTCGAGGTTGCGCCGTTTTGACTGGCACTAAAAAGCCATGCCTTGCGCCCGACCACAAACGGACGAATCGCATTTTCCGCCGCATTGTTGTCAATAGGATAATCACCCGACTCAATATAACGAATTAGACATAACCATTGCGATTGCAAATAATATAACGCCTTTCCAATCGCAGATTGTGGCGGTGACTGCGATACACTTTTATCGAGCCACAATTTGATTTTGTCGATAACCAGCTTTGCGTGTTGCTGTCGCGCGATGAGTTTTTCAGATGAACTTTTTTCTTTAATGTCTTGCTCAATACGATAAAGTTGCTGGATATAGGCCAGTGCTTGATCGGCCTTTCCTGTTTTTTTAGTGGGTTGTGCCTGTTGTGCTTCTACAAATTTTCGTCTGGTGTGTGCCCAACAGCCGAGACGCACAATCGCGTTTTTTTGACACACTGCGTTGTAACCCGCGTAACCGTCCACCATCAATGCACCACTAAAATCACACAACAAGTTTTGCGCAACCGCACCACTTCGCGTGGGCTCGTAATGAAATAATACTGCCGAACACGTTGGCATTGTGCTGCGCAATACCCACATAAAACTCTGTGCCTGCGCAGCGCGGCCCGGTTCATTTAATACTTGCACGCGCGTTTCGTCCATATGCAGCAGGGATTGCTCCAGCATTTTTTCATGGATCAAATTTATCAGTGGTTGCACTAACTGGCCACACTTCACCATCCAGGTGGCTAAAGTACTGCGATCCATGTCTATGCCGATGCGTTTAAAGATTTCCGTTTGACGATAGAGCGGCAAACCATCCACGTATTTTTGGGTCGTGACGTAAGCCAGTAATGCCGGTGAGGCAATGCTCTTCTCAATCGGTTGTGCGGGTTTGTTTGCTGTGACCAGATAACTGGAACAGCAAGGGCATGCGTACTTCAAACGTTTGTGGTGCAGCACCTGTATTTTGGCGGGAATAATTTCAAGTTGCTCATGCGATTCATGACCCATCAGTTTTAATGTGGTGCCGTCGTGCGGGCACACTTTTTGGTTTTCCGGTAAATCATGGATGATGTCAACCCGGGGTAACTCAGCCGGAATGGAGAGTCGTTGCTTTTTGCGTTGGTGTGCTGCAATCGTGATGCCCTGATCGTCAGCAACAAGATCAACGGCTTCGGCAGCAACTTCGTCCTCGGCCTCCACAAACAAATCCGGTTGTACCGCCGCAAGTTTTTCACTGGATGCACCAAATTGTTTTTGTTGGAGGGAGCGAATAAATTCTTCAAGCAGTTGGATGCGTTGTGTTTTTCTTTGAATAATAGAATCTTTTTCTGAAAGAATTTCTTTCAGTTGCGTATTTTCTTGAAGAATTTCAGCAGTATTTTCCATGCGTGGATTTTACCAACACAGGCAACAATACTCGATAGATTTATGCAACGTCTGGAAAATAAATAGTATCGTGGGGTGTTAATTTCGAAATATCCAAACCGCGTATCAACCAATCAAATTGCTCCGTTGTTAAATGCAGAATCTCATCACCGTGGCGAGGCCATTTAAATTTATTCTTTTCTAACCGTTTATACCAAAGCGCAAATCCTGTGTTATCCCAATACAAAATTTTTATTTTATTGCGCGAGCGACAACCAAACACAAATAAAGCGCCGGAAAATGCATCCAGCGCCATGGACTCTTGCACCAGCACGCTCAACCCATTAATCGATTTGCGAAAATCCACCGGTGCGCGATGCAGGTAAATGGGCAGACCACTCCAGATTATCATGCGAGGGCTCGTAGCAATTGCGCTAGCCAGATCGCAGAAGGGAAGGCATCGAAGGTTAAGGTCGTACACTCATGCCGTATCATCACTCGAGAAGGTGTCACCACAGATGCATCCCTGACCGCCGGTGCCGCTGACGCAACACGGACGAAGGCATTTTCGGTTCTGCTGCCTCGCAGTCCCAGTTGTTTTTTACGCACACTGAAGTGTTTGGGGCAAAGCCCATTTGCTTTGCAGAATTGCTGCGCGGAAATATCACTCGCTGCCTGCTGTGCAAATAAAGCACGCCACTCTTGTTCGCTACGTTTTATCATAAAGCCTCCTATCAAAATTGGAGGCGCTACGCTACGGAAAAAAACTGCAGGTTAATAGAGTGTGGTTCATACGGCGCTTACAGATTAATCGCCTATTTTTACGATGCGGTTGGTGTAGAGCGTCACTTTACTATCGTAAAATTTCCCAAATTATTCATCGTATGATTTGGCGTTTTTATGATGGCTTTGCCACGCTCGCATCATAATAAAAATTACATTTACCACACTAAAATCATACGTTTTACCACTCATCTTCGTACATTTTACCAAACCTCATCGTAACCCTAAAAAATCCAAAAACTGACATCAATTTTCAACAAGATTAATCGTCTATTTTTACGATGCGGCTGGCTGTCTGGAAATGTCATAACGCAACTTTTTTTGGTTTTATGCGGTAATTTTTAGATGTTGAGGCGATGGAATTGGGAGCTATCCTTTACTCCCGCTGTTATTTTTTGCAGTTTTTGTAACGGTTATCGTCGTGTTGCGATCCTAGCGAACTTGCTGCTTAATCAGCTCTTCATGTGAACGCCAATGCGGCTGTACCAATACACTATTCACATGCGTGATTGTCACTATTTTTTTCGTTTCTCTGCAAGCTTCGATCAAACTGCCATAACACAAGTTGCGACAGAGCCTTAAATTACCCTGTGCAGCGCGTAGGATAATTTCAATCGCACCGCTATCAAAGGTGTTAATGCCAAGCCGCACATTTTCTAATTCACGAATAATATAACTTTCGAGATCGCCGTCATTGAGTGGCACGAGATGTGCCGAATAGGTGATGCGACTTTTAATATCTTGATTGACAATCATCGAGAGGTAATACAATAAATCTCGCTGGCCCAATATAATCAAACTGTGTTTCTTTGGAAATTGCTCAAACAACAAACGCAATTTTCGCAATACGTGCATGTCGAGTAAATGCGCTTCATCAATCACAATATACAGGGTTTTACGTTCGCGAACATGATTGATACTTGTTGAATTAAATTCTTTTCCAGATGATTAATAGCTGATTCAATTTTAAAAGATTTCGCGAGTTGCTGTAACACCTGCAAGTAAGTGTGCAGTGTTCGCGAACACGAAGCAACAGTGACATCGCGCTCAGTGCCAAAGCTTTCAATATGTTCACGTAATACACTTTTGCCGACAATCACACTGAAGCCACCTTGCTATGCGTGAATTTTAAGAATGTCGAAAATGACTTTTTTGTTGTGGCAGTAACGTTAAATCGCTGCGATTAACGGTTCTTTGGCGATGCCTAAGAAAAAAGAGAATTAATAAATTAGCAAAAGTAAAACCCACCCCTGGCCGGGCGCCCCAGCCCTCCCTTGAACTAAGGGAGGGAGTTGTTGTGCACGTTGAAACAAGGTCACCGTAACCGAGGGGTTTTGTTTTGATTCGTTTAAAAAAAATTCACAATATTTTTTAAAAATCAAAAAAACCTGTTGATTCATCCAGATTTTTAGTGTTTTATAGGCGTGCAGTTTTTATTCAATCGGAGGTTTTATTAACTGTAAATTTTAAACTAAATAAACTTAAAGAGACGCCACCCCTGAGTGCTCGAACACCCAGAGGCAGCTAACCACAATCGATACTAGGATATCAGTCATGGCTAAACGTACTATAGCGCCAGAGCCTCGCTCGGCCCAAGAAAAATCTTCTTATACCCGCAAACTAAAAGTCCGTAAGGGCTCTTACGATTACCAATTAAACAACATCGATAATATTCATTCCTATAAAGCTGCACCACCGGTACCGTGGATACACGTTAAGGGTTATTGGCTTAACAAAGTAGGTTTTACCATTGGCACTGCTGTTTGTATGGAGGTGAGTGATGGTTGTCTGGTGATCAGGGCAATTCCAAGTACTTATAATGATCAGAAGAAAGGCGCTAAGGGTAGGGCTGACCACGTTGATTAAACATGCGCGCCCCAACACTTCTGATCTATTAAATGTATTTAATCGAAATGTAGAAATTTAATTAATTTAAGCAAATTTCAAATTTTGATTATTGATTGAAGATGGTCGTGTTGGGGTTTTCTACAAATTGGTATTCAGACATAGGTTATTTCCAGCTCCATGTTTGTGCATTCCAATGTTTAGTTGTTGTTAAGCCGGTACCAATTTGCTGGTAAATGGGCTGAATAAAGAATCCAATTCTTATTACCAGCTCAGCAAACGTTAAAGGGCAAACCAATTTATTCTTTTTAAGAAATGCCTGCCATTGGATAACTTTATTAGCATCGTTTTTAAACCTATCGCTAAAAACAAATACCAATGTTTGCGTGATGGGTGTATTGCGCCGTTCAAAGGTAGCTTGTATGGCCGCATGCAAGTTATCGCTATTCAGGGTTTGCGTATTGGCGATAACAAGCAAATCATAAAAATCTTTTATCCGGCTGAGCAACGTATTAAAGTTTTTGGTCTTGCGCTTTAGAGAGGTTAAGCAAGCGTTCCCTTATGCTTTTGTCGATATTTTTCATGACTAATTTCCTTGTCTTAGCGTTGGTGTAGATGTTTTGTAATGGTAGCCATTAGTGCTCATTAGGCCACCAGCATTTCAAAATGTGGTCGAATAACATTGGCTATACGGCAAGCAGTAGCGATAGTCATCAATTCATCGACACTAAAGCGTTTAGCTTGCCAGCCTTCTTTGAGTGCCTCAAGCGCCACATCCAACCCCACTTTGCTGCGCAGACGAAAGCAGTCCACCACCGTTTTTGCCGGGGAGTAGACTTTTACCACCACTCCTTCGATGAAATGCTGCTCTATGCCCAGCTCATAGGCGGCACCCGAGTAATAGTGATAGCGCAGAGGCGGGTAAGTCAGCGCGGGGGCGCGGCTACGGGCTTTTACAGCCACCCATAGCTCGTGAGGGATTTGTGTACCAATACCGTGAAATGCCAGCGCCGACAGCAGGGTAATTACCCCATTGGGCACTTGCGCTGCAAATAGCGCCAGATCATGGTTTTCAGTAACCTCGGTATCTGGCAGGCGATAACGGCCACGGGCAATACGTTGCATTAGCCCTTTGCGCGCCATACGTGGCAGGTACTCACGGGCAATACCGGCGGCGGCGAGGTCTGCAGCCGCTATGGCTCCCCGCTGTCGAGCTAATTCAATAATTGCCTGCTCGTTCGTTTCCACTTGACCCTCTATATTCAGCTATCAAAACCCCAAAGTGGCGTTACTTGCGCTTAAGTAACTGCAGTTTGATACGTGCCTCGACGTTTGTCTAATTGAACTTTGGGGCGCTAAGGAGACGGGAGAGGGTCGATGTAAATGTGTTGTCGATACAAAAGAGTGGGCGACAAAAGCCAGGTAGTTATTGATAAGTACCTGGCTTTTAAGAAGCCGTCTTTTCAATTAAATGGTTACTTGTACTTTGCCGGTGAGGAGGTCTTGCATTAGGCCATTTTTTTGGAGCACCAACTTTGACAGCAGTTCTTTTTCTCTCTTTTGTTTCTCATTAATAGACGTATATCTAAAGTATATTTCCGCTTGCTCACTTAGGCTTGGCAATATAAGGCCATTGCTGAGCGAGGCATTTGGCAAGAAATGAAGGCTTTGTGGAATGCTGGTGAACAATGTTTTAAATCCCTCCGTCACATTTTATTCACTTATAATCTCTCACATGAGCAATCACATTTTGATTAAATACCGTCGGAGCTTCATGCGTATAACTTTAGTGAGATACCTAATTTTTACTCTATTGTTTATATGTTGTTGTACGAACGCTGAAACTCAAAAATGGAAGGACAAAAACGGCGTATGGCATTTTTCAGATAAGGTAAATGTTTCAGAGTCGAACACCGCTGGACATAAGCCAGAAAAATTTTCAAAAAAAACGAAGAGTATTCCTTCTGAAGAAAACGGTAAGCTAGTGCTTAAGGGCGTTGCTCACGGGCACTACTACCATTATCGTGGTCGCGCTGCCGGTGAGAATTTAAAAATTATTGTTATTAATCACGGAATGTATGGGGAAAATAAAACTGAATTTATTGCTGCGCAACAAATGATTGAGCCTTGGTTTGATTTTGCAGACAAGCATGGGCTAATACTTATTGCACCAATTTTTGATAATTCTGCTTTTTCCGTAAATAGTAATGAAGCGAGTAATGGTGGCTATAGAGGACTGTTTGGACGTGATATCAATGCAGATGATTTTTTGCATGAAATTATTGCAGAGTACGGAGTAAAAAATGCATCTTACGACGGTAGATTTTATCTCGTTGGCCATTCTGCAGGCGCGCAATTTTCCAATCGTTATATGATTAAGCATCCTGAGCGGGTTATAGCCGCTGCTTACAGTGCTCCCGCTTGGTTTGCATTGCCTGACCCTGATTTAAAATGGCCATTTGGCATGGGAAGAAGAAAATTTACTGAAAAATGGCTTGGTCGTGCATTAGATAAACCGATTGATATTGCTCCAGAAACGATTTGGTGGATTAAAGCAGCGCAAATTCCTACAGCAATCGTTGTAGGAGAAATGGATTTGTCTTTAATAAGACATAAAGTCGGCGTTGGTGGCGATAATCATGTTGACAGAGCAAAATTTTGGGTGAAAAGCATTGATGGTTTTGCGCGAACGCATGGAGTAAAAAGCAAACAAAATTTAATTCTTGTGCCGAATGTTGGGCATAGATATGAAAAGCTGGTCCTTCCGCTTCAAAATTTTATCCAGCCGTTATTGTGAGGGGGTAGATTTAATGAACATTAAAAATTTATTATTTGTTTTGTTTTTTCTGCCTGTTAGCTGCACGACAAATAAAGAAAGTGATTTTGAGAAAATGCTTGCCGAATTTTCAGAGTGCAAATTTGAGAATTTGTATGTCGATTTTAAAACTCATGAACCACAGAATCAGTATTTCATAGATAGAAAAATGACACCCTACAAGGTCGAAAATGGAGCCGCATATTTTAATATTAATGAACGAATTTATGGGCTACCAGTAAGCCAGATAATAATCAGCGCTGGATATAGTATTGTTGCCGTAGTGTTTGATGCACCATTAGATGTTGTTGAAAAACAAATACAGTCTCACCTGAAACATGGATATAACAAAGAGCCCGCCCCAGTAGGTAGCAATGTAACTTTACTTACGCCGATGCTAGATAAACATATATCTAACCCCCAGCAAACAATTTTGAGTTGTGATTTTGAACCTAACTATTAATTCTATAATGGAGAAGTATTGATGTCAGTTTATCTCGAATCTGAGTTTGTGCCTACATCACCGGCATCTGTCTCACGAAAAAATCCACTCGCCAAAGTGGCACGTGAACATAATGATCATGATTGTTCAGTACCTGCTGGCAAAAGTATTCTGGCTACCTATGATAGAAAAATAATCAAAAAAGTTACTAAAGTTACTTAAATTATAGGAAGGATAGAAAACCATTATGAGTAGAGAAATTTTCATATTATGCTTTATGTTTATAGTTGTTCTTTTGGCATATTGTTTCCCTTTTTTTCTAGGTGGGTTTCATTTGTTTGTTTTTGAATATCTAACTACAGCTAAAGTGATGTCATATTGCGTTTCTTGACCTGATTCAGTCATGGCAATGTATTTTTTTATTTTACTGTTCAGCATTGCAACCCCATTTCTTCTAGTAAACATATACTACAAAAAAGCGGTAAAAGTAAAATCTAAAGTTGGAGCAGGAACTTTATTGAGTTGTTTCGGATTTTGTTTTTTTTCCTGGATGCTTCTGCTTTTTGGAATACCATTCGAAACTCTAGATGGCGCAGCCAGGTTGGTAGCTTATATATATTGCAATTTCTATATTGGTACATTTTTCGTCTTACTCTGTTTTGGCATGAACACCGTAGTCTCCACCACCTGTTTATTTTTAGCAATTCGTATTTTTTTCTCAACTTTAATTAATGGAAAGTGAAATCATGAGATGTTCATAGTACATGGGATTTTAGGGGCAGGTCTTGCTTTTTGCGGATGTGCTTTTTGAGAATGCATTACAGGGAATTCAAAGTGAAGATAAAGGCAATTCAATTATATTTGGAAAAGGGAAATAGATTTGTAGTATTTTAATCAGGCTACGGAAATGCTACTGGATACTGGATGAGTGAATCTACTCCTGAACTAAATTATATTTTTGACGTTGAATTTAATATAAACCTGCCTCTTGTGAAAGGTAAGTTGGCTTTTCACAACAACGACAATAGATTCTTGTTCATGTCTAATGATTCAGATGTAAGTTTAAGTGGGTTCGTAGATTCTATAGATGAAGATGGTATGGTTTCTTTTAGAATAGGTGATGATTGTCTAATAATGATTGAATCAACAGTGGGCCACGTTTCATTAAATGTATGGTTGAGATTAAATTTAAATAAGGTTGATTTTGAAATCTATCCTGCTTAATCAAAAATAAAAAGCAAATAATGAAGAGTAAAACCCTCCCCAGCCCTCCCTTGAACTAAGGGAGGGGGTGGTTCGGTGCTTTAAAAAAAATTGGTGCAGTCTGGAAGATTTTTTAAGTTGGTTTTAAATTCCATTTAATTATTTTTCAAGAATCAAAAATTCCTGTTGATTCACGGCCCTTCCTCAATCTGAGTGGGTTCCTAGCAATTTTCCTCA
>JAZKHP010000021.1:145020-219011 GCA_040385335.1 Pseudomonadota bacterium | reverse complement strand
TCTTTTAATAATAATCTCTGGCCCTGCCTTAACGCCAGTTTTAACAGTCAATGCTAGTTTTTGCTTTTGCGCTACGCGGTAACTTACTTTTTTAGTTTCCATAAAAAAATCCCTAATATCATGCTCAAAAATGTTTTGCATTCATTGCCACTTGGCCTAACTGAGTGCAAGCCTAAACTAAATTGATTTTCGTTAGTTGTCAATTAATCATGAATTGAAAGCGGATCTATAACATAACGCTAAAAAAACCAAGCATTAAGATGCTGGCTTTAGTAACAATGTACCGCAGCAAAATAATGATTAGCTACCTCTTTTGACGACAATATCTGGCCCAGCCTTAACACCAGTTTTTACAATCAATGTTGACTTTTTCTTTTGCGCTACGAGGGGATTTGCTTTCTTAATTTCCATAAAAACTCCTTAATAAAATTTGCTTTAATATTTTGAAAATGCCTGTACTTGCTGCCTTTTAGTCAAATTGAATACAGCCTTAGGAAAGTTAGCCGTGGTTATTTCTCAATGCGTTAAAAGAGATTTGCGTGGCGCCAACTACCAACATTACCCCTTCAACATTAACGATCAACAACACGAATAGTCGGCCCCGCCTTAACTCCACTTTTAACTAACAATACTGGCTTTTGTTTTTGCGCTACTAGATGGTTTGCTCTTTTAACTTCCATAAAAACTCCTTGATTTAAAAAAATTTTTGCATTCACTACCGCGTGACGTGACTGAATGCAGATGTAGACTAAGTCGGCGCCAGTTATTTGTCAACACAGCCTGCACGTTCGCATATCTATACATTGGGTTAACAAAGGAAATTCATTTTTTGCTCGCACTCACACAGTTGATTGCCGGAGGCTAACAAATTTTGAATTGCATTCGTTGAATAGTTAGAACTTTATCTTTGTGCCCATATCGAGTTCAGCCAAGCCGCAACGGGCTTGGCTGTTTGGTTATACCCCCCTATGACTTCTTACACGAACCTGGTATTGCCCTGAGTACTAAACAACCATCACTTACCTCGACACTAATATTCGTGCCGATAGGAAAGCCTGCTTTGTTAAGCCAATATCCTTTGAGCAGCATATAGGGGACAGGAGGTGGCGCTCTGTAGGTGCTAGGGCTACTGCTTAATAGATAATCGTAAAAACCCTTGCGGACTTTCAGTTTGCGGGTAGGAAAAGATTTTTCTTGGGCCGAGCAAGGCTCTGGCGCTATAGTAGGTTTAGCCATGATTGATACCTGAATTATCGATTGTGGTTAGCTGCCTCTGGGTGTGTCCGCACTCAGGGGTGGCGCTTATTTAAATTTAGAATTTACAGTTAGTAATACCTCCAATTGAGTGAAAACTGCACGCTTATAAAACACTAAATGGCTGGTTGAATCAACAGATTTTTTTGCTGTAGCTTGAAAAAATTGCGGCGGGGTTTTAAGGCTTAAGTATTTTTTGTGATGTTGGCGAGATAAGCTGGTGACTTAGCCAAAAATAAACAATTTCACACTATTGCTTTTGATTTCGTACGTTTTGTTCTAAATTTCCTGATTAACTGCATCCGTTAATTGAAAAGATGCACATTTAAAGCGAATCCCACCTAGAGGACAATGACGACTCAAGTAAGTGGGATTCAACTCTGACTATTTAATAATTAGTGTGGCCTTTTTACAATAATCTCTGGCCCTGCCTTAACTCCACTCTTAACAATCAACGCTGCTTTCTGTTTTTGCACCGATACTTGTTTAACTACTTTAGCTTCCATAAAAAACTCCTTAATGAAATTTTATCTAGTGTCTTAAAAATTTTAGGAATAAAACTATTCTTGCTTGATTGCGCGCAAACCAAGAAACAATTTAATTTCTTCTAATAACAATGTCGGGCCCGGCCCTAACATCACTTTTAATAACTAATACTAATTTCTGTTTTTGCATTGCTACTTGTTTTACAGTTTTAATTTTCATAAAAATTCCTTTGTTTAATGTTTTAGAAAAAAGATTGCATGCATTACAATTTGACCTGATTGATTGCAGGTCTATTCAAGCAAATTTTATGCAAGAGCGCTTTAAAAAAGCCAGTACGATTTTATCTACCAGCTCTTTCGAAACAGTTACAGATTAAATGATCAATCATTTCTTTTTATAATCATAGGTGGCCCAGCTTTAACCCCGCTCTTAACAACCAACGTAGGCTTATGCTTTTGCACTACTACTTTTTTCACAGCTTTATTTTCCATAAAAACTCCTTAGTATATTTGAATTAGTTTTTTGAGATTGTTTTGCATTCATTACCACTGGGTAAAATTGAATGCAGACCTAGCCTAAATTGCAGACGATTATTTGTCAAATACCACTTAAGGTGGACAACCCTATAGCCTAGTGCACCTACTTTAAACCAATCGAGAGGCCGAATAATCACTAGCTGCAAAAATAGATTACAACTGTGGCGTACAAAATATAAATTGGAAATGTTGGGCCCAACAAAGCAGGGGAAGGAATGACAAAAATTACTTTCCCTAGTAAAGCAAGGAAGGCAGTATTGCAATAAAGGCATTTTTGAAGTGTTTTTTCGGCAACCACACTGCATCAATGCCAATAAATTAAGTCTCCCTCAAAAATTACTGAAACAGCAACGGCTCTGCTCCTTTTATTAGTGCGGCCTTTTTACAATAATGTCTGGCCCAGCCTTAACTCCACTCTTTACAACCAACACAGGCTTTTGATTTTGCACTACTAATTGATTAACTACTTTAGTTTCCATAAAAACTCCTTAGTGAATTTAATTTAGCATTTGGGGAAATGCTTCACATTTATTGCGCAAGACTAGACTAAATTGATTTCCATGATTTATCTTGATAGACAAACAGCAAAATCTAACTTCAATTTAATACACACCTAGCGGCGAGTAATAACAATTTCAGGAGCAGCCCTAACTGGCTCTTCCGAAACAATTACAGATTAATCGTTTCTTCTTATAATCATAGGCGGCCCAGCCTTAACATTACTTTTAACAGCTAATGCTAATTTCTGTTTTTGCAATGTTGCTTGTTTAACTGCTTTAGTTTCCATAAACACTCCTTAATAGATTTGAACTAATGTTTGAAATTGTTTGCACTCATTGCCACTGGATAAAATTGAATGCAGTCCTAGCCTAAATTGCAAGCGATTATTTGTCAATTAGCAAAAGGCGCAAAATCAGGTGATAGGCAAACCACAACCTTATAGCACAGCACACTAAATATTGTGAATAATAAAACGGAGGGCATGACATAAATATCCTCCTTACGTAAAGCAAGGAGGGTAATTTGATTACCGAATTAAGATTTGAACGACTAAATGTTCGGTATTTTCAGTATTTTATCGACAACTACATTATCAATACCGATAGATTTAAGTCTCCTTTAAAAACTTACCAAGACCGCAGCGGTTCTGATCCGACGTAAATTAGTCTGGTCTTTTGATAATCATAGGTGGCCCAGCCTTAACATTACTTTTAATAGCTAACGCTAATTTCTGTTTTTGTATTACTGCTTGTTTTACAGTCTTAGTTTTCATAAAAACTCCTCAATTTAACTTTTTAGAATTAAGATAAATCAATGGA
Source organism: Pseudomonadota bacterium (assembly GCA_040385335.1). Classification (GTDB taxonomy): domain Bacteria; phylum Pseudomonadota; class Gammaproteobacteria; order Pseudomonadales; family Cellvibrionaceae; genus Cellvibrio. Next base: position 215,416 of record JAZKHP010000021.1, on the reverse strand, counting down.
GTTTGATCTCCATTGATTTACGACAGGCACATAACAAGACTTGATTTCACTTTCAATTAGTTTTTAATTACAATCGCTCAATACGAATAGTTGGGCCAGCGTTAACATTACTTTTAACAACTAATGCTAATTTCCGTTTTTGTATTGCTGCTTGCTTTATAGCTTTAGTTTTCATAAAAATCTCTTTGTTCAATAAAAATTATTTCACTCATTGTCATTGATTGATTCATTCTAATGCTCCCACAAAACGCTTATCTATCTCTAATAATCATAGGAGGTCCAGCTTTAACCCCACTCTTAACAACCAACGCAGGCTTTTGCTTTTGAACTACTACTTTTTTTACAGCTTTATTTTCCATAAAAACTCCTTAATAAAATTTGAATAGGTGTTTGAAATTGTTTTGCACTCATTGCCACTGGATAAAATTGAATGCAGACCTAGCCTAAATTGCAGGCGACTATCTGTCAATTAACACTTAAGACGTGAAATTAGCTGATAGTAAAATCACAACTTTAAATACATGCATAGATGTGCCTGCTTACAATTCAATTTTGCTTAAATTTTTCTTTTAAAGACATCATTTCCCATCATGTATCCGTATATAAACATAAAGGTATTTCACGACCTTATAGTGCAGCGCACCTATTTTAACCAATCGAGACAGGTTAAATAATCACTATTTAAAAAATAGATTGCAGCTGCGGTCTGCACTGAACAATATGAATTGGGAACATCTGAAATAACAAAGCGAGGAGTTGCTTGGTATAATTACTCCTGTAGAGCAAAGCAAGGAGAGTAACACGACAAGGTTCATCCTGCTGTGATCGTGCTCCCTCCACTTTTAACGCTGATCTCTAATTATCATTGGTGGTCCAGCCTTAACCCCACTCTTAACAACCAACGCAGGCTTTTGCTTTTGAACTACTACTTTTTTTACAGCTTTATTTTCCATAAAAACTCCTTAATAAAATTTGAATAGGTGTTTGAAATTGTTTTGCACTCATTGCCACTGGATAAAATTGAATGCAGACTAGCCTAAACTCGATATTATCAACGTTCAATGCGGATGCTCGGCCCAGCCTTAACTCCACTCTTAATAACCAATCCTGCTTTTTGCTTTTGCGCTACTAATTGTTTAACTGCTCTAGTTCCCATAAAAAGTCCTTAATACATTAAATTAGTGTTTCAAATTGTTTTGCATTCATTGCCGCCGGGTAAAATTGAATGCGGACCTAGCCTAAATTGCAGGCGATTATTTGTCAATTAGCAAGAGGCGCAAAATCAGGTGACAGGCGAATCACAACGCCATAGAACAGTGCACCTATTGTGAATAATAAAACGGGGGGGCACAACATAAATTAACCTGCTCACATAAAGCAAGAAGGGTAGTATGATTACGGAATTAAGAATTGAACGGCCAAATGTTCGTTATTTCAGTATTTTATCGACAACTACATTGTCTCAATGCCGATAGATTTAAGCTTCCTTTAAAAACTTACTCCGACCGCTGCGGTTCTGATCCGATGTGAATCAGTCTGGTCTTTTGATAATCATAGGCGGCCCAGCCTTAACATTACTTTTAATAGCTAACGCTAATTCCTGTTTTTGCATTGCTGCTTGTTTTACAGTTTCAGTTTTCATAATCATTTCTTTTCTTAATGTTTTGAAAAATGATTTTTATTCATGACTAACTGATTACAGCCTTAGGATGATTAGCGGCGGGGATAGGCCAACTAACTGCAGCGTGGATTACAGCTCAAAAAAACCAATGAGTTTTATCTTCATTAGTTTTTTTGACAGATAACACAAGCATCAAACAAAGCATTGATGGCTTTGCCCATTAGGTCATTCAGACTAGCTCCTTATAACATGAATAGTTGGGTCTGTAACCTTTCCATTGGCCCGAATACCATAGCGATATAACAACTCTTTTATAGCGCCCGACGTTGATTTTCCTTCTTTCCGAGCTTGCTCAAAAATATCTCTGGGCACCTCAATGATCACAATTCCATTTTCGGAGCGATACTCCACCTTACCTATAAATGATTTTGGATCTTTAAAAAAAATCTCAAACTTATCTGGACCAGCAAAAATTATTTTTTGGCCAGGGCGAACAGTTACAGGATCAACACTAGACTGAGGAAACCCTTCTTTATCAAGGTATAGCCCAACAATAGCGGTATCAGTCCCAGGAAGCACAGCGCCCTTCACTGGCTTACAATTTTGACTGGCACAGCCACCCGACATTAACAACACGGCTGAAAATAGAAACAACTTTACGTAATGCATACAATCTCCTAGTGGATTAAAAATTGAATTTAATGTTACAAATATCCTGAAAACGCTTTTCCTTGATTGATGCAAAATAAGGATCAGCAAGGATTAATTTTTCCGAATAGCCTCCCTCATGCAACTTGTGTAAATAATTACACGTCGCTTTATCATCCTTTTCTATAACGGAAATTCTTAAATGAACATAATATGACACTGTATTTTTTTCGTCCAGCTCATCAGCCATACCCATCATTTTCTTAGCTTGGATAAGTTCACCAAAGTGCGCATTAGCCATTGCCATAAATTGGTATCCTGATATACCTCCAGGATTTGATTTCAATTCGTTTTCTACTTGTATCTGCACCATTCTGAAATATTCACTTGCTATAGCTCTTTTCCCTGGTAAAAAATAATAAGCATCAGCAATATTACTTAAAAACTCTACGTTATTTGGGTGTATTTTCAATGCTTGTTGATACATATTAATTGCACTTTCAAAATCACCAGAAAAATAATGCATTGTTCCTGCATTTAGAAATACATTTCCTTCTGGTTCAATACTTGTCGCCTTTTCTAAAGATTGCGCTGCCTTTTTGAATTCTCCCATATACAAATACGCCGTTCCTATATTATTTAGAACCACTGAATTCTCGGGAGTTAAATTTAACACTTTATGGTAATTTTCAATTGCCTCTTCATGGCGCCCGTTGCGAATAAGAAAATAACCGTATTCTAAATAAACTTTGCAATTTTTAGAAGCCTTTTTAATTGCAGATTGGTATAGCGTTTCAGCTTTAAGGTTTTCTTGGGTCAAATCGTAGACGCTCGCTAACGCAATAATTGCTGAAATATTATTGGGATCTATTTTTATAGCTTTTTGCAGAAATTTAATTGATTCTTCATATCTTCCTGTATCTCGATAAAGTGCACCCATAGACACATAGACATCTGCAGAACTTTCATCTTGAGTAAGCGCCTTATGACAATGAGTTTCTGCTTTTTCAATCCAGCTAGCGGACTTCGTTAATAAATATTTTAATCGGTAAGCGTCACACAGCCCAGAATTTGCAAGCATAAAATTTTCATCATGAACTAAGGCCTGACTGAATAACTGAATTGCTTCATCAAAATTTGCTTGTGATGATGGCTTACCAAGAACATCCAACCCACGCAGATAATAATCATACGACATAACATCGCCCGTTAATTTCAAAGGAGCAGGACGAAAATTTTGTAACTTAAACTCATCAGCCAAATTTTTCGCAATTTCCCCCACCAGCCTATCCTGCAAGATAAAAATATCCTGATAAGCACCATCCAGTTTCCCTCCTGCAATTTGCACATTACCTTCACGTCTGAATATGCGGTACACAATTCGCAAATTATCGCCAATTTTTTGCACGCTACCTTCAAGCCTAATAGGTGCATGAATTCCTTTATCAGCCTCTACTAAATACACATCACGCATATCCGCCAATTGCGAGCGAACGGCTTCGGTAATGCCCGATGAAAAATAATCTGACTTACCATCGGCATTCATTAAATTTTGAAAGTTGGCAATTTCAACATAGTTAGCGGTATAACCCGGTACCAACCAGCGTGGAATAAAATAAAACCCGGCGATAATTAACGCCAGGAACATCGCGGTTAAAGGATATTTGTAAGCAGCAATTCTTTTGCTAAAGCCTAACCAAAAATAATGCAAATGGTCACGCCAACTAAGGCCCGTAGGTTTGATCAAATAAACACGAATTTTTTGGTTAATATTTTTGAGTGATTGCACCCCCAAAGGCTTTATCGGTTCGCGCAGCTCTATTCGTATTTCGTCATAAACTTTTTTGGATATACAAATACCATCGGGCACTGCCAATGGCTCAAGACGCGCTGCTATATTTACGTCATCACCCAGAACCGCATTTTCGCGTAGCAGAACTTCACCTTTGTGAATACCAATGCGCGTTTGCAAACGAGGTAAATCGCTATCCCTACCCTGATTAAATAGCTGTAGGTGTTTTTGGATGGCGACTGCGGCATTCACCGCTGCGCAAGCTGTGTCGAAACGGGAAAATATAGCGTCGCCAGCAAACTCTATAAAGGTCCCGCCCTGTTCCGCTATGTGCGCCAGCAGGATGCTACGATAGTCCCCCAGCATTTCTATCGTTAGCGCTTCATCGCGGCCCATAAGGCGTGAATAGCCAACGATATCGGTAAACATCAGGGTGAGTTCGCGGTGCTGTGTAGATACAGTATTGTGATTTACATTGACTAGACCAGACATAACACTCTGCTCGCTATGAGCGGCACTATGCTCACGCTTAAGCTCAAGCACAGCGTTGAGCTCTTCATGGATGGCATTATGTTCGGTTTTTACAGCTACCATTTGGCAATTGCCTCAGCTGTGCGCTATGACGTAGAGAGTTTCGTGGAATTATTATAAGCCCGATTACAACCTCGATTTCAACAGAATATCCTGAAGCTGCCTGTCGCAGAAAGGCATGGAATTATTCAGTTGTTTAAGCTTGATTACAATAGGTTATACGCATTGGGCGGTGTAAGACAATGCCCATGCCGTATAACTGTATTAGGCTTGGTTGATCTTGTAGATATCGACTAGGTAGATGATGAATAACTAGGTATGATAATCAATAATGTGAATAAAGCGCTTCACCTCACGTCATCCGCAACCGAAGAATAACTATCATGCTCGAAAATGTAAGCCTATTTGCTGGTGTACCACCCCATTATCTTGCGCAGCTGGAAAAGCTTAGCGTGTTACGCAAGTATCCTAAAAATACTATTTTGGTATCGGAGGGGGATGAGTCCACACATTTATATATTGTTCGAAAAGGTACTGCGAGCGCCTACCTTAATAACGACGATGGCCGTCAGGTCAATTTAAATTATATGCAGGAGGGCGATTACTTTGGTGAGCTCTCTTTGCTCGACGGAAAACCACGCTCGGCTTCTGTTATCGCTATAACGGATTGTGAAATTATCCTGATATCAAAAACAAACTTTAACGAACTATTACGAAAAGACCCTGAATTTGCTTTGCTGCTACTGACCGAATTAACACGCCGTGTCAGGGAGCTTACTGACAGCGTTAAGGATATGGCGCTGCTCGATGTGTACGGGCGCGTCAGTAGTGCGCTGGAAAAGCTGTGTGATGAAAATAAACGCATTCACAATCCAAAAGTGACTCATCAGGATATTGCCAATATGGTGGGGTCATCGCGTGAAATGGTGAGTCGTATCATGAAGCAGTTATTGATAGGTGGATATATTGAGCAGTGTTCGGGATATATCGAAATCAAAAAATCTTTACCGCGCTATTGGTAGACAATTTTAAATTTGAATGGGCAAAAAAACATTCCATATTTTATTGTTCGATATTCGTCGTTGCGATTACCCAGATTCCTAATATTTAATTTTCTTTTTATCTGTTGTCTCGGAAGGCATCAAGAGATCAGCAAATTTTCTTGCTGCCGGGCATAAAAAATGGCACCAAATTCTGGTTGATTTACAGGAGCAGATAGACTTGCTGCCACACCAGAATTCAACCATGGAATTAAACGCTCGGATAAACCACCCATGAGCGACATGCGGCCTGGTTTTGTTTCCCATAATTTTTCAGCAACAGCGCTCAGATAATTTGCACCTTCGCGAACAATTTTTTCGGCAACTTCATCTTTAGCATCAGCAGCATTAAAAACTAATCCGGCTAATTGCGCGTAATCGCTCGCTTTGGCAGCGCCCATACGATCCACAATCATCACGCCTTTCGCTTGTAAATGATTGCCAATTAAATCACTTAATAAACTGCAAGGGCCAAGATTATCGGAGGCTAATAGCACGGCTTTTATCGCCTCCAAACCCATCCAGGCACCGCTGCCTTGATCACCAAAAGGGAACCCGTGTCCACCAATAATAGTGGCTTTATTATTCACAAAAGAATAACCACAAGACCCGGTGCCTGCGATCAGCACTGCACCTTGATCGCGGTTATGCGCACCCAAACAAGCGATATGTAAATCGGTAGTCAAATGCATGCGCTTAAACGGGTGATGCCAAGCTTTCATGACTTCATACATGCTGGGTAAATTTACACCGGCCAAGCCAATCCCTACGATTAATTTACCCATATCCGAATTAGATAAGCCCGCTTGGGCGAGGGCCATTTCGACCGATTGCAAAATCGATGCTTTAGTTTGTTCCTGACCATGCAATGGATTTGCTGGCCCACCAACACCAATACCCAGTAATTTTTCATCCGATGATACCAACCGCGCCCGACACTTGGTACCACCGCCATCAATGCCGATAAAAAGTGAATCAGGATTATAATTTGACATGGTTTCCATTTTTACCTCTTTACAGCAAAATACAATTTTTTATTTTTGTGCACGATTAAAATAAAACTATAACTCTTTAACAAATCAGGGCCTGATAAATATTTTTGCTTCGAATTTCCATTTGAAAAGTTTGTTTAAACGCAAGGAAGGCTGTAAATAAAAATGGCTGCGAGTAAGGCAGCCATAGATACGATATAAAACAAAGGGCTAAGTTGTTAAGAAGCTTGTTTTTGTATCAACTTGGCACGCAGGCTTTTCATGCTGGATTTCACACGACTTGCATTTTCAGGGCCCATGCGCAACATCAGCTTATGAGTAGCGGGCAATTTTTCCAACGCTGGATCAGCAAATTCAAAATAAACTTTTGGCCGCACTAAATTCAAATCACCGCTAACTTCTGGAGCCGCAATAATATTATCGATAGCGCGAATAAGCACAGAATGAAAATTGCCTTTGGTTAAACCCATCTCTTTATAAGCTTCACTTAATAAAGGGTAAAAACGATGATAGGTAGCAACCGCGGCATCGGAATCAAGCAGCACTAACATGCTGGCGTAGGTATCGTAGCGTTTATAATTTTTATCGCTCATACGAAATTGCTCAACTTCTGTAGTCGTACCAAGCTCACTGCCCGCTACCGTGGCGCGGAAGGAATCTACTAACAGCGCGCCCTTTGGCGACACAATGGGGCGATATTCATTAATCAATTTACCTTCTTCCACCGCATCCAAAGCGCGTACAAACTTACGTAATATTTCTTCCGGAATGACCATTTGCAGCAGACCATCAACATTCAGCCCTTGCAATGCCGCAACCACAGCAACGTCACTTTGATTTAAAGCGGGCAAGGGTTCTGGACGAGCCGCAGCAACGGGTTCTGCATAGGCAGGTTTTTCGGCGAGTTTCGGTGTTTCAATAACGACAGGCTGCTCCACTGCAGGTAGCTCGCGCAATTTAGCAGGCGCCTCTTCTTTCATCATGAAGTAAGCAATGCCAGCAATGGCCAGGACTGCTGCCACAACAACACCTAATTTAGCTGCCCCTGAATTAGGGCGACGTTCTTCATAGCGCATAACAAATCCTCAGAAAATAAATCTAGCAATGGTTAAGACTACCTGAATTATAAAGAAATTGCCTTATAGCTCCAGCATGGCTTACAAAGTTTGCCGACCACTTCTACTTCGCTAAAATCCTCTTAATCTTTCGTAAAAAAGAAGGATTCTTATTTACGCCAATAGAGCAATGGGTTACTCTTTGGTAATAAATCTCATTTACACCTAAGGCTTATTAACATGAACCTAGCACTGAATCCAGCATTTACCGTCGCCTCTACTTCCGTAACTAGTTTACGACTAGATCAGTGTGGTAAAGGCGCTCGGTTGCGAGTCGTTAATTTGTTAGAGCAACCTTTATTTGGCACACAAGATGAAAACGTCACCTTGCGTTTAAAAGAATTAGGCTTCCTGCCCGGCGCACTGCTAAAGGTTATTGGCTTTGGCTTAATGGGTAGCGATCCTTTGGCAGTTCAAGTCAACGGCACCAAGTTCGCTCTGCGTCGCGCTGAAGCGGCAAAAATCGGCGTGGAAGTCATTGATGATATGGGTAACACAGGCCATTAAATGTCTTCCATTCTCTTTGCTCTGATCGGCAACCCCAACTGCGGTAAAACCTCTCTTTTTAATCGCCTTACCGGTGCTCGCGCAAAAGTCGCTAACTACCCTGGAGTTACCGTTGAACGACGCTCCGGTATGTTAACTGGCGTGGTCAACTCGGCTGAAGTGATTGATTTACCTGGCACCTATAGTCTATTTGTGACATCCCCGGATGAACAAGTCGCCCGCGACATGATCCTGGGTAAAATCGCCGGCGAAACTCGGCCTGACGTCCTGATTGCAGTGGTGGATGCAACCAATCTACGTCTTGGTTTACGTTTGGTGATGGAACTAAAAACGCTCAATCGACCCATGCTGGTGGCACTTAACCAGATGGATGCCGCGCGTTCCCGTGGCATCAACATTAATACTGCTGGTTTGGCACGAGAGATCGGTGTACCCGTGATTGAAACCGTAGCCGTAACGCGCCTGGGCGTGGATGAGCTGCGTAAAGCATTGGCAGATTACGCCTCAGAGTGGGCAAACAAACCATTAGCGACCGATACTCAGGCTCTATCTCTTAACAATCTCGATCTATCATCGAGCACCATTGAAAAATTAAGTCGCGACGATTCCATCGAAGAGCTTTACTTGCGCATTGAAAATATTGTTTCTGCACAGGTTATTCAACCCACCGAACAACCGCGCTGGCAAGAACGTCTCGATTCAATAGTGATGCACCCGGTGCTAGGATTGGTGGTGTTATTCAGTATTTTATTAGTGATTTTCAATGCTGTATTTGCCTGGGCTACGCCGGTCACCGATGTGATAAAAGCGGGTACTGAAATGCTTGGCACCGGCATAGCGGCTGTTATACCCGATGGCATCCTCAAGAATTTTTTAGTGGATGGACTCATTGCCGGTATGGGGGCAGTCATCGTTTTCCTACCGCAAATTATTATCTTATTTTTCTTTATATTAGTTTTGGAAGACACAGGGTACCTTACTCGCGCCGCATTTTTACTGGACCGCCCCATGCGCGGACTCGGCATTTCTGGTCGTTCATTTATCCCGCTATTATCAAGCTTTGCCTGTGCCGTTCCCGGCATTATGTCGACTCGCACCATCTCCGATCCACGCGAACGCTTTATCACCATTATGATTGCACCGCTAATGACGTGTTCAGCGCGCTTACCGGTTTATGCCTTGATTATTGGCGCGTTTATTCCGGCAAAAGATGTCTGGGGCATTTTTAATCAGCAAGGATTAACCTTGTTCGCGCTTTATGTTGCCGGTGTTGTCAGTGCAGCTATAGTTGCCTGGGTGATGCGCCGCAACCAACCGCGCCAGGAATTTCCGTTATTACTTGAACTGCCAAGCTATCGCTGGCCTATGGCCTACCATTTACTCATGGGTTTGCGTGAACGCGTATGGATTTTCTTGCGCCGTGTGGGCACCATTATTTTGTCACTCTCGATATTAATTTGGTTTTTGTGCACTTATCCCGGCGCACCGGCAGACGCCATACGCCCCGCCATTGAATACAGTTTGGCTGGGCAAATTGGTGCGCTTATGCAAACCTTCTTTGCTCCGCTCGGATTTAATTGGCAAATGTGCATTGCCTTAATTCCTGCCATGGGTGCGCGTGAAGTGGCGGTAAGTGCCTTAGCGACCGTGTATGCAGTCAGCGCTGACGGCAGCCTGGAAGGTGGCCTTGATGCTGCACTTGGCACTGCTCTTGCGCATAGCTGGAGCTTGCCAGTTGCACTCTCTTATTTAGCGTGGTTTGTTTATGCACCGCAATGTATCTCTACTATTGCTGTTGTGCGGCGCGAAACCAACTCCATAAAAGCCACTACCTATTTTGCAATTTATTTATTTGCATTAGCTTATTTTGCAGCTTGGGCGACTTATCAAATAGCCCTTCTTTTTATGTAAGCAGGTTATGTAAGCGAGTTACCTAAGTGGTCTTATTTGACGGAGGAGCCCATGTGGCAAGAAATAATCGTAGGCATGTGTGTATTAGCGGCGGCTTATTTTGTACTGCGTCAGTGGTTACCTATTGGCAAAAAAAACTCATCTAGCTGCGGCGGTTGTGGCGGTTGTGGCACGGCAAAAAGCTGCAGTAATCCCGAAGAAAAAGGCACGCACTAGACGCCCCACACGGGAATTCATATTATTACTTCGCAGAGTTGTTATCAGGTAGATCCGGATTATTCAAACGAATAATCTGTCGGTCATATTTTTTTAATTGTTCAAGCGCAGCTTTAACTTGTGCGTCGCTGTAAAAAAATTTATCAAACTCGCCATTTTTTATAATGATTTCCCATCCCCTTTCAATACGCTCTGCCAATTCATTATTTTTCTTGTTAACAAAAAAATACATTGGATTGGGATATGACAATAAAATATTTTTTTCGACGACTAAATCATTTGCATCAACAAAACGACTTTCAGAAGACAGCTCGACAATGCTGCGGGGGAAATAATCGAACCGTTTAGCATGCAACATTTTGTACAAGTTTTCCGTGCCCGAGCCCAAAGTCACTCCCAAACCATTAGCCGCTAAAATAGCGTTATCTGGCCAGTGTGCACCCTGCCCTGCCATGTGCAGGGTGAGATCATCTTTATTTTTAATCTGTGCAAATTTTTCTTCATCTTGCTTGCGAATGACCAGCAAGCGCATGTCCCACAACTCTTTATAAAGTGATATCCGAATGGGGCGTAATAATTGCTCCCGCTCTTTAGAGGTGACAGTCCACAGTACGTTGTTGTTATTTTGCTTTTGTACTTCTGCAATCCACCGAGCTTGGGAAAACATACGATCAGAAAATATTATTTCGACCACTTCATCTGGTGCCTTGCTTGCGGTGAGTATCATGCTTAGCAAAGCTGGCACATAATCACCCTTGCGTTCAGGCGCAACAACTTGAACTTCAACAACATAGTGACTCACTTTAGCCTCAACAAAAGCGCTAAAGCAGCTATTGAGAACCAGAGTGAGACAAAACCAAAATTGAACCATAAGCTATCTTTATCGTATTAAATCAATTTAAAAATCATTGCAGGAGCATAGCACAGACAGATGACTCGCAAGCCTCACTGCCGTATAGTCCCATTATTTCTGGCATCCTAAGCCACCCCATAGATTTCATACCTGCCGATAGGAATTCTTATGCACGAAAGACTGGAAACTCGCACATTTTTATTATTCTTAATACTAGTATCCTGCGGCTTTCTTTGGATATTAAAACCTTTTTTTAGCGCCGTTTTTTGGGCTGTTGCAATTGCCATCATATTTTTCCCGGTTCAACAAAGATTGCTAAAGCGCTGGCCGAGCCGCCCTAATCTCGCCGCACTAATGACATTATTGCTGTGTATCGTAGTGGTCATTTTGCCAGTGATATTTGTGATTGGCTCAGTCATTGAAGAAGCAGTTTTAGTTTATGAAAACATACAATCGGGAAAGATTAATCCGACTCAATATATAGAGTCCGTAGGCAAAGGTTTCCCGTTATTAAATTCGCTACTGGAAAGAGTTGGGCTTGACCTTGGTCGGATTAAAACCGATGCGATGAATGCGCTGACAACCAGCGGGAAGTTTCTGGCGATGCACACTTTGGCCATTGGTCAGAATGCATTTGCCTTCCTTGTTAGCCTCGCCATAATGCTCTACATCACCTTTTTTTTGCTGCGGGACGGCCATAAATTAACGGATTTATTAGTGCTTGCTATACCTTTAGGTGATTCTCGCGAACGCAATTTGATTGTGGTATTTGCCGAAGTTATCCGCGCTACGATTAAGGGCAACATAGTGATTGCCCTACTGCAAGGAACTGTCGGCGGCGTCACCTTGTGGGCATTGGACATACACGGCGCCATGCTTTTTGGTGCATTAATGGCAATGTTTTCACTCATCCCTGCAGTTGGCTCTGCGCTGGTTTGGGCGCCCATCGCGCTCTATCTGGCGGCGACTGGCGATACTTCTTCCGCACTCATTTTAACCGGCGTTGGCGCAGGTGTGATCGGCATGCTCGACAACGTTTTACGCCCAATTCTGGTAGGTCGCGATACGCAATTGCCCGACTATGTGGTATTGCTATCTACGTTAGGAGGTATCAGCCTGTTTGGTGTTAATGGCTTCGTTATAGGGCCTGTGGTAGCGGCAATGTTTATTGCTTTTTGGGGCATCTTTATCCGCGAAGTAGATGTTTTAGCGTCGGACGGAAACCCAAAGCGAGAGCGAACTCGAATTTAATAACATCAATCTGCTAGACTGCGCGACCATTTTAACTACTCCCAGAGAATATTCATGTCTGACCAAACTATTGCAAAACCCTACACCACCACTGAACTCCGCGTTAGCTACGGTGTTGGCCGTCAAATGGGCGAACAATTGGCATCCAATCCTTTTGATGGTGTCGATGCACAAGCCGTTGCCCAAGGTGTTATTGACGCGCTCACTGGCACAGAAAGCAAAGTAGCCCGCGCAGAGCTGGAAGAAGCATTTCGTATTATTGGTACACAAATGCAAGCCAAACAAGAAGCCCAAGCGGGAATGCAAGCCAAAGAAGGTGAGTTATTCCTGGCTGCAAATGCTAAAAAAGCTGGCATCACCATTACTGCTTCAGGGTTGCAATACGAAGTGATTACTCAAGGTTCCGGCGCAATCCCAACAGCCACCTCAAAAGTAAAAACCCACTACCACGGCACGCTTATCGACGGCACAGTTTTCGATAGCTCTGTCACTCGCGGTCAGCCAATTGATTTCCCGGTCAACGGCGTTATTGCTGGTTGGACTGAAGCCCTACAGTTAATGCCTGTTGGATCTAAGTGGCGCTTATACATTCCTCACAATCTCGCTTACGGTGAGCGCGGTGCCGGCGCAAGTATTGCGCCCTTCGCAGCATTGGTTTTCGAAGTGGAATTGCTTGATATTGTCGGTTAATTGTTGGTGCGGATTGCACTAGATTGCAATCCTTGATGGCGCGTCGCAAAAAAATCTTGTGGCGCGGCCCTCTTATAAAAAACTGCCCAAAACATTATTACCTCCGACTACAACAATATGATTTTTATTATCGCGACCTGATTACAAAATCTGTGTCGCGATTATTTTTTGGATTGAAATAAAATGTGGTTTAAAAACCTGCGCCTGTATCGCCTCACCGAACAATGGTCACACACCACTGAAGAACTAAACACTGCACTTGAAGCCTTTAGTTTTAATCCCTGTGGTAGCCTCGACATCCTTCGTTATGGTTTTGTACCACCGCTTGGTCGCCAGGGTACAGAATATTTTCACACGACCAATGGCTATGTAATGTTCTGCGCCAAGAAGCAGGAAAAAATTATTCCGTCTTCCGTCATTAACGAACAGCTCGAAGAAAAAGCGCTTGCTATTAGCGAGGCGGAATCACGCAGCGTTGGTCGCAAAGAACGCCAAACCTTAAAAGATGAAATTATTTTTTCCATGCTGCCCAAAGCTTTTGCAAAATCTTCTCTGGATTTTGCTTACATAGCACCGCAAGAAAATTTAATTGTGGTAAATTCCGCATCAGCTAAGCGCGCGGAGGATTTATTGAGCAAGTTGCGTGAAGCCCTTGGCAGCTTAAAGTGCATACCCATTACCGCCAAAAATCTTCCCACGCAAGTAATGACACACTGGTTGCAAAGTGGAAATCTACCCGCAGAGTTTGGGCTGGGAGAAGAGTGCGAATTTCAGGCAAGTAAGGATGGTCGCATTATTCGTTGCAAAAAACAGGATCTCACCGCAAACGAAATGCTCAGCCACTTGAACAGCGGCATGTTTGTGACCAAACTCGCACTAACATGGAAAGAAGCCATTAATTGCGTGATAGACGATCAACTCGCCATTAAGCGATTAAAATTTGAAGATGTCATCAGTGATAAAGCCAACGATCGTAATCCCGAAAGTAAAGCAGAACAGTTTGATGCTGATTTTGCGATTATGGCGGGCGAGTTGAAAAATTTTATTACCGCGTTACATGCTGCATTTGGTGGAGAGCACGAAATATAAGGTCATTGCGATCCAGACTTGATGCAGAAATTTGCAGGACGAGTGGCGGAAAATAGTGACCGCTTCGTCTTAGCTGTAGAGAAAATTTATCTATCTTGGCTAATACAATGTCTGACAATGAAAACCTGACCCGTCTGTTCATTTCCCTGCGAGCCACCTTAGGGCGCGCTGTCTCACGCATAGTGCCGCCCAAAGAAATCGAAGATATAGTACAAGAAACCTATGTGCGTGTATGTCAGGTAGTCAAGCAGGACGAAATACGCTACCCACGTTCATTTATGCTAAAAACCGCCAAAAACTTAGCTTTGGATTATGCGAAGCGCGCTGAAACACGTTTAACAATTAGTACTGATGATGACTTTGATTGGGATTTAGCAAACGCTAATAGTAACGAGGACGACACTTTTAATCGCGTGGCAGCCAATCAGGAGTTTGGTCATTTTTGTGATGCCGTAAGACTCCTGCCACTCCAATGCCGCAAAGCGTTTATTTTAAGAAAGGTTTACGGCTACTCGCAAAAAGAAATCGCTGAGCGCTTGGACATCAGCGAGAATACCGTAGAAAAACATATAGCACTCGGCATCAAACGCTGTGCCTATTTTATGGCGACACTTAAACATGGAAGTGATAGTAGCAGCCATTTGTCATTAGTTGTTTCCGTAAAAGAGGGGAGCAGGTCGTGAGCAATATCATTGAGCTTCCTAACAAAGATCACATCTATGAGCAAGCCAGTCAGTGGATTGCAAAACTTGATCGCAACCTGACTGCAAGCGAGCAACAAAAATTACAAGACTGGCTGCAACAAAATGATGAGCACCGCGCGGTATTTTTTGAAATGGCGAAGCTGTGGGACAAAATGGATAGTCTGGCGCGCCTGGCTGATTTATTTCAACCACCGACAACGCAAAAAGCTCGCCGCTTACCTTATTTTTATGGTGCTGCAGCAGCTTCTTTGGTGTTTGGAATCATGATCGTTTTATTGCATGCAGGCGGCGAACATACCAAACCTGTACTCGCGTTTTTAAATACCACCCCACCTCAACTCCTTATCGATGACACCTATCAAACTTCTATAGGCGAACATTCCAGCAAAATTTTGTCCGACGGGTCACACCTGGTGCTCAACACAAATAGTCGCGTGAAAGTAAAATACACAGCCGAGCAGCGCCTGTTTTTGTTAGAGCAAGGTGAAATTAATATTGAAGCGGCACACGACAAAAGTCGCCCCTTAAGCGTTATAGCGCGCGACAAAATAGTTCAGGCAATAGGCACCGCATTTAATGTACGCATTATTAACGATAATGAAGTAGAGCTTATTGTTACCGACGGTAAGGTATTGGTTGGCAAACGCGATCAACAATTACAAAACTTCGAACACCTTAAAACCAGACGCTTGCCGCAAGATTCAATGGCCGTATCTAAAGGTGAAAAAGTAATGCTGGGCTCTCATCGCGAAAGTATTGCTAAGGTGGCGGTGGCTGACCTGGATGCTGAGCTTAGCTGGCGCCAGGGAAATATAATATTTCGCGGCGAAACTTTAGAGCAGGCACTGCTTGAGATTTCGCGCTACACCTCCATCGAGTTTGAGATTTTAGATAACGAAATTAAACATGAACGAATTGCCGGTTTATTTAAAGCAGGTGATGTTAGCGGTCTGTTACAAATGCTCGATCAAAATTTTAATATTCATAACGAACGTGTGGCCAATAATAAAATTCGTTTGAGTGCTCGCTCAGGCGCTGAAAAATAAATTAAATTTACTTTAAGCGCCATTATTTTTTTAAATATTCATTTACAACCCACAGCAAATAAATTCCTCGCAAGACGACTCACACTTTTGCACAGCAACACTTGTTCGCTAGCGTCGAAGCATTTAAGCTTCCAGAGTTTTATGTTTCAAACTCGCGCCGCGCGCAATGCGGCTTCAATGATCACCATTAAACATCTTTGCGTAGAATCTCCTCAATGACATGGCGGAAAAAAATTAGCAAGTCGTCTATTAAGCGCGCGGGCAAAAAGTCTGCGGCTGAGGTAAATGATCAGGCTATTTTTCGATTACTGGCTTTTGCCTTGTGGTTCGGTTTACCCGCACCTGCGATGGCACAAGAACGTGCGCTTAACGAAATAATTCCGTTCAATATCCCTCAGAAACGTGCAGATCTTTCTCTCACTGAATTTGCTAAACAAGCCAACATCACTCTCATTTTTCCATTCGATGAAGCAAGGGAAGTTAAGGCGAATGAATTGGTTGGTCACTATTCCATTCAGGAAGCAGCTGCATTACTGGTGGCCAACACCAACCTCAAGGTGAAGATAGATGAGAAGGGTCTGCTGACTATTACCAGTAATGAGTCTCCAGAGGAAAATCAAACTATGCACCATAAAAACAAATTATCGAGTGCCATCATCGCTATTCTGTCTTCGTTAGCGGCCACCAACCTCCAGGCCCAAGAGCCAGGGGCGGCGGATATTGAAGAAGTGACCATCACCGGTATTCGTGGCAGCTTACAACGCTCCATGGATATTAAACGCGAATCCAGCGGCGTAGTAGACGCCATCTCCTCGGAAGATATCGGAAAATTTCCCGATACCAATTTAGCAGAATCACTACAACGTATTTCCGGTGTTTCTATCGATCGCTCAGGTGGTGAAGGCCAACTCATTACCGTGCGTGGTTTCGGCCCCGAATTTAATACGGTGTTAGTGAATGGGCGACAAATGGCGAGCGAAAATTTATCGCGCGCATTTAGTTTTGACACTGTCGCTTCTGAATTAGTGAGCAATCTTGAAGTCCATAAAACCTCGACATCAATTTTGCAATCAGGCGGTGTTGGCTCCACTGTCAATGTAAAAACAGCTCGCCCATTTGATAGCAAAGGCTTCAAGGTTGCTGGAAGTATTAAAGCGGCTTATGAAGAAAATAGCGACGAAACCACACCACAAATTTCTGGTTTGGTAAGTAACACATTTAATGACGACACAGTCGGCGTGTTGCTAGCCTTATCGCACCAGGAACGCGATACACGCCTTAATCAGGCACAAATTGATGGCTGGCTAGAGAACGAAGGCATCCCCACTGCGCAATTGAATGGCGGTGCAGGGGTTACCGAAGGCACTACCGTTTTCTCGCCCCGCAATTACGACCATAAAGTTACCTTTGAAAATCGCACAAGAGACAACGCATCATTAGTCTTGCAATTTGCGCCTAACGATAATTTGGTCCTTACTGCCGATGCAATTTATTCTGACTTCGATGTTAAAACTAATGCACTCTCCTACGGCCACTGGTTCACCGCTCCAAACATTACTGACGCCACAACCGATGCCAACGGAACAGTGATAGACCTGCGTCAGGAAGTTGGTTTAGCAACGGACATGCACGCTAAAAAATTCGACCGTTTAACCACAACTAACTTGTTTGGCTTAAACGCCGAATGGCAAGTGAGCGATAAACTCAAACTGAATTTTGATGCGAGCTTTTCCTCTGCTGAACGCGAAGCGAATAACGGCGGCGGCGATCAGTTGTCGTTAATCGGCTACGCTAACCGCGTGCGCTTCCAGGTCGACAACAACATACTGCCGCTCGCCAGTGATTTTGAAACAGCTAACCCCAATATTTTTTCTGGCCAACAACAAAATATTGATAAGAATGCATTTCGTGACCCCAGTAATCCAAACTATGTGGCGCCTGCAGGAGTATCAGATTACCTCCATAAATCCAATAGCCGTGCGCATGTGATGTTGCGCCGTGGCTGGGCAGTCGATGACGACGTCGACCAATTTAAAATGGATGGCGTATGGGATGAGGGAACTGATAACGGACTCACTAAAATTAAATTTGGCGCAATGTTGTCAAGCGAAAGTAAAGCATTGAAACGTTGGGATAATGAAGGGGCTGGCATTCACTGTACTTATTGCGGTTACCCGGATTCGCCAATCATTCCTGCAAACATGCAATATGTTTTTAATGCCGGAAAGGATTTTTTAAGTGATGTAAGTGGCAGCGGTCGCATGCCCACTGCATGGCTGGCACATGACGGTGAAGCTAACTTTGCTTATTTGGAAAGCACCAGCGGTAAAAATTTTGATGCAGTAAAACGCAACAATTCGTTTGTGGTGGATGAGGATACCTTTTCGTTTTATTTAGAAACTGATTTTGCTGGTGAACTCAGCGGCATGCCTATATCTGCTACATCAGGTGTACGTGTCGAGTCTACCGATGTAGAAGTAAACGCTACACAAGAGACAGTCACTGCGCTAACAATTTTGGATCAGACTGAAATGCTGGCGCAATACGGCACTGCCGAAAGCTCCAAAGCAAACAACAATTACGATGCGATTCTACCGAACATGAGCGTTAAGCTCGACATTAGAGAAAATATGGTTGTTCGTGCGGCCGCATCAAAAACACTGACGCGCCCTACCCTTACTGCTTTAGCACCCGTCACTGTGATTACCACTACGCGACAAGGTGGAAATTTAAATTCTGCCAGCGGCAATGCTGATTTAAAACCCTTCGAATCCGATAACTTCGACTTGTCATGGGAATGGTATTACGGTGATGCCAGTTATATATCAGCCGGTTACTTTAAGAAAAATGTTGCTAACTTTATTGTCGATACGAAAGTAGAACAAACATTTAGCTTACCAACGGGTGGACTATTACTTGACCCATCAACCGGTACAAATACTGATGCACCTGATGCAGCAGATGAAGTCGCTACATTCACTCGTACAGTACCCATCAATGGCGAAACTGCCACTGTAGATGGCTTCGAATTTGGCGTGCAGCATACCTTTGGTGAAACTGGTTTTGGTATGATTTTTAACGCTACGTTTGTCGATAGCAATGCCGATCTGGACCCGGCAAATGTTACGCAAGTCTTTGCCTTAACCGGCTTGAGCGATTCCATGAACCTCGTTGGATTTTACGAGAAGGGTCCAGTTCAAGTTCGCCTTGCTTACAATAAACGCGGTGAATTTGTGCAATCCCTAACGCAAAGTAACGGTGAAGGCCCCACTATTGTCGAAGCCTATAAGCAGCTGGATCTAAGCGCTAGTTATGATCTGACTGAAAATATTTCTGTCTTCACTGAGGCAATGAATTTAACTGACGAATATGTTCATAAACGCGGCCGCTATAAAAATCAATTGCTCCTTATTGAAGATAGCGGCCCCCGCATTGCATTAGGTGTCAGAGCCAAGTTTTAACAGCAACGCCAGATTTAATTTTTAAAACATGTGAGTACCTCTCTTTGACCGCTGCAAATTTGCAGCGGTCATTTTTTGTTTCAGCACATTGCACTATAAAAGGCAGCTACATGAACAAAGCAACAAGATCCATCATTATTGTTGGCGGCGGTACAGCGGGCTGGATAACAGCGGGGCGCATCGCAGCCCATCATAATGCAAACAGCAGCGATGGCATCCGCGTCACTTTAGTGGAATCACCCAACATTCCCATCATAGGTGTAGGCGAAGGAACATGGCCGACCATGCGCAACACCTTAATCAAACTTGGAATTTCCGAAACCGATTTTATGCGCGAGTGTGATGCATCTTTTAAACAGGGTGCGAAATTTGCAAAATGGGTTGATGGCTCACGAGACGATTTTTACTACCATCCATTGATGTTGCCCCAAGGTTTTGGCACCACTAACTTGGTCCCTTATTGGCAAGCCTATCGTACCGAAAAATTGCAGAACAAATCTTTTTCTGCTGCAGTGTGTTTTCAAGAAGCTATTTGCGAACAAGGGTTAGCGCCAAAAACGATTACCACCCCGGAATTTAGTTCGGTGGCAAATTATGCTTATCATTTAAATGCGGGAAAGTTTGCAACATTTTTACAAAAACATTGCTGCGAAAAGCTCGGGGTCACTCATGTACTTGCTGATGTAGTCAGTGTTAATAGTGCGGACGGCGGCGATATTAGCTCAGTGAACACCACCCAAGCCGGCGAAATAAGGGGTGATTTATTTATTGACTGCACTGGATTTTCTTCACTTCTATTAGGCCAACATTTACAAGTACCCTTTATTGATTGCAGTGATGTGTTATTTATTGACACTGCAATAGCCGTGCAAATACCTTACGAAACTGCAGATGCCCCCATTGCATCACACACCATATCTACCGCACAGGAAGCCGGCTGGATCTGGGACATTGGTTTAACCCATCGTCGCGGAGTTGGCCATGTCTATTCCAGCCATCACACCAGCGACGCAGAAGCCTTACAAAGACTTGAGGAATATGTGGGCCCCGCAATCAAAAATGCATCCCTACGAAAAATCCCCATTCAATCCGGGCATCGCCAAGTATTTTGGAAAAACAATTGTGTTGCCGTAGGCTTGTCCGCAGGTTTCCTTGAGCCACTAGAGGCATCGGCATTGGTATTAGTTGAGTTGTCAGCGACTATGATTGCAGAACAATTGCCTGCATGCCGCGAAGTAATGGACATTGCTGCAAAACGTTTTAACGAAACATTTTCTTATCGCTGGGCACGCATTATAGATTTTTTAAAGTTGCATTATATTCTTAGCAAGCGCAACGATAATCAATTCTGGATTGATAATCGCAACCCAAAAACCATTCCCGAAAGCTTACAAGAATTGATAAGTTTGTGGCGTTATCAATCACCCAGCGACCACGATTTCACCAGCAACAATGAAGTATTTCCAGCGGCAAGTTATCAATATGTGCTTTACGGTATGGGTTTTGAAACCAGTCATTATTTTAGCAAGCACCTTATGACTAATGAAAAATTGGCCGCAGAACAATTTATAAAAAATCAAAAACATATTGAACAGGCGTTACGCACACTGCCCAGCAATCGGGAGCTATTGAATAAAATCTACGAATACGGATTGCAAAGTGTTTAAAAAAATTATTGATTTTCACATAGCTATACACCCAATCAACGCTTGCGATGTGGAATTTATAAACTAAATCTGAATGCCCGCTTCGCGAGCATGATCTTAAAAAAAATGTGAAAATAATATCCGGTAGCTATGCATTAACGAGAACTAAAATGTCAAACTTTGTCGCACTCAACAATAAAGCCCACAAAAATTTAACCATAGATCCCGCCAAAATAGAGGCCCAAGGTGCGCGTGAAAATATGGCACCGGTAGTCATAAGTGAATTTTTAAAATTGGTGGTGCAATACCCCATTGCATTTACCAAAAATGCTGAAACAGGTCGCTTTGTGTGTGTGGCTTTATTCGGGTTTGCAGCACAAGAAAATCTATTTTGGCAAAATGATCAATGGCACGGTATCTATACACCGTTAAATATCAGGCGTCAGCCCTTTTTTATTGGCGAAGAGCATGGCAACAATATTATTTGTATCGACACTGACAGCTCCTGCTTAACAAACGCACAAGGCGACCTCCGCACTGCCGAAAAACTTTTTGATGCACAAGGTGAAGAAACGGAATATTTAGTCAACGCCAGGGAGATGCTGGCAGAACTTGTTGATGGCGAAAAACAAACTTATGAGTTTATTCAAACCCTGCTTGAACTAAAACTTATTATGCCCATGTCCCTCGATATTACCTTCGCCAACCAAAAGCAGCAGCAAGTTCAAGGCTTATACACCATTGATGAAGATAAACTTGAAAATCTAACCAGTGATGCGCTGCAAATGCTGCAGCAAAAACATTACCTTAAGCCCATCTACATCATGACTGCATCCTTGGGCCACATTTATTCACTAATTCAAAAGAAAAATGAGCGGAAATAAAAAAGCCAGCTCCAGGTAATTCGAGCTGGCTTTTCAATAAACAAAATTTTTATTTATTCACTAAAAACTTAAAGCCAATTTTACTATTGTATTCTGTGCCGGGCTTTAACAAGGTGCTCGGGAAGTTGGGCTTATTGGGTGTATCGGGATAGTGTTGCGGCTCTAAACAAACTGCGCCGCGATATTCAAAATTCACTCCCCGACCAATCACTTTACCCGTGAGGAAATTGCCGCTGTAAAATTGAATTCCAGGTTCGTCTGAATATACTTCTAATACACGGCCAGAAACCGGATCTGATAAACGTGCGTCTAACCCCCACTCACTGTCAGATTTTTTATTAAGCACGAAGTTGTGATCATAGCCACCGCCATTTTTCAACTGCTCATTTTTCTGCCCAATCATTTTTCCAATTGCATGACTCGTTGTGAAATCGAAGGGTGTCCCGACAACCGGAGCCAATTCTCCCGTTGGAATTAAACCGCTACTAACAGGCGTATAACGACTCGCATTAATATACAACTCTTGATCCAAAATACTGCCTTTACCCGCCATATTGAAATAAGGATGATGAGTCATATTGACATGAGTTGGCTTGTCCGTAGTTGCGTTGTACTTAATGGTAAATTCATTGCTATTAGTAAGTTCATAAACCACAGCTAATTTCAAAGTACCTGGGTAACCTTGATCGCCATCAGGGCTGATGTGCGTTAGGGTTACACCAACGGAATTTTCTGTTTTAAAGGGCTTGGCATCCCACAATACTGACCATAAACCTTTACTGCCGCCGTGCAAATGATTTGCGCCATCATTAGTATCTAATTGATATTTTTTTCCATCAATCGAAAATTGACCTTTATCAATACGATTTCCGTAACGACCAATCAATGCACCATAAAAAGATTTATTTTTTAAATAACCATCAACATTATCGAAACCTAAAACAATATCCCCCAGTTTCCCGTTTTTATCCGGAACCTGGATAGACGTAATAACGCCACCAAAATTAGTAACTTTAACTGTCACACCGTTTGCGTTGGTTAAGCTATATAAAGTGCTCTCCTGACCCGTTGGCAATTTTCCAAAAGCCGATTCGGAAAAATTTAATTGCGCAACGGCCTTAACAACTGCTGCTTTTTCCGTAGAGAAAACCGATGAAGTTTGGGCGTATGCCATTTGTGCGCTACTCATAGCAACGCATAGCGCCAGTATTAATTGTTTGAGGTGCATCTTTTTTCTCCAGTTATTATTTAAATACCTCTGCACTCTTGCACTTAGGTTCGTCATATTATTAGCAAAAAAACAGAACAAAATTCACACTTTTAAAAATGTTATACACCATCTTTTAAATGGTAGTAGGCAGCATTGTGACGCAACTCTGTTTTAAACGCGCGAACAGTGGTGCCCGCATCAATGACTAAAGCTTCGATGCCAGCAATTTCAGCGTAGTCCACAATTTCATCAGCAGTTACACCTTGCGTGTAAGCACTGTGATGCGCACCGCCCGCTTGAATCCAGGCTGCTGCAGAAATTTCCAAATTAGGGCGCGGTTCCCATAATGCTTTTGCAACGGGCAACTTTGGTAATTCTTGTGTCGGAGTTACTGTATCCACTTCGTTAATGATTACCCGGAAACGTGTTCCAATATCTATTAAGGAAATACACAAAGCAGGGCCTGCTTTGCCGGTAAAAATTAAACGCGCAATGTCATTGCGACAGCCAATGGTGTGCAAATGAACTTCAAGTTTGGGTTTTGCAGCGGCAATAGACGGGCAAACTTCCAACATGTGCGCACCTAGTACTTGATCAACGCCTTCAGATTGAAAAGCGCCGCCAAAGTGATAAGTGTAATCTTCCATAAAGGATGAACCACCTTCGCGGCCTTTGGAAATCACTTTGCAGATATGGACCATGGCGGCGGTTTTCCAATCGCCTTCACCCCCATAACCAAAACCGGCAGCCATTAAGCGTTGCGTTGCCAGTCCCGGCAAATTGGTGAGGCCCGTCAAATTTTCAAAGCAGTTGGTGAATGCACCGAAGTCACCATCCGTTAAAAACTTGAGCATACCCAGCTCCAGTCGCGCTTCATTTTTCAACATTTGATATTGATGTTCGTCATCAAAAATCGCCGGGTTGACTTCATATTCTTTTTTGTAGATTTCAATTTGCGTTGCAACTTGCTCATCAGAAACTGCCTCGACAACTTTTTGCAAATCACCTAAACCGTAAGCATGAACTTCGTAACCAAACGTAATTTGTGCAGAAACCTTATCGCCATCAGTCACCGCAACCTGACGCATATTGTCGCCAAAGCGAGCGACTTTTAAGGTTTGGCTCGCGTGCCAACCCATAGCAACGCGACACCAGCTGTCGATTTGCTTTTGTACCGATGCAGTTGCCCAGTGACCCACAACCACTTTGCGTTCTTGACGCAAACGTGTACTTATGTGGCCGAACTCGCGGTCACCGTGCGCACTTTGGTTGAGGTTCATAAAATTCATATTAATTTCTGCAAAAGGCAATTCAGCATTGAATTGCGTATGCAAATGCATATAGGGTTTGCTCAGCGCGCGCAAACCGGAGATCCACATTTTTGCGGGAGAGAATGTATGCATCCACAGAATTAAACCCACGCAGTTTGGATTGCTATTAGCAGCTTGACAAACGGCAAGAATTTCGCCGGGCGATTTCACCGTGTCTTGCGCAACTATTTTGATAGAAATATTGGCAGATTCAGTCAAACCCGTCGCGATTTGTTGACTGTTCTCGGCCACTTGCTTTAATACGCCGGGGCCGTACAAATGTTGTGAGCCTGTGACCAACCATACTTCTTTATCACCGTAAACTTTCATTTTGATTTCTCCAGGAAACTTTGTATAAATTCAGTATCGTTTATTTATCTTTTGTCATGCCCGCACAGGCGGGTAGCCGTATTGTTAAAAGTTGAATACTCGCCTTCGCGAGTATGACAAATCCCGTCTAAATTACTTCTGGCCGTAATAGGCATTCTTCCCATGCTTACGTAAATAATGTTTATCAACTATGCCCTGTTTTAATGCTGCAGTATTAGGTTGCAAGGTTTTGGTGAGGTACGCCATGCGTGCAATTTCTTCCAAAATAACTGCATGGTAAACCGCATCGGCAGCGCTCTTACCCCAGGTAAAAGGGGCGTGACCTGCAACTATAACCATGGGCACTTCTTTCGGGCTACGCAACTTAAAACAATCGGTAATTTGTACACCGGTCTCTTCTTCGTAATCACGTTCAATTTGTTCGTCTGTCATCACAGCAGTACATGGAATTTCGCCGTAGGCGTAATCGGCATGAGTAGTACCGTAGCAAGGAATAGCCTGTTGTGTTTGTGCCCATGCCGTCGCGTAAGTTGAATGCGTATGGGTAACGCCACCAATAGAATCAAAATGGCGATATAAATGTGTGTGGGTTTTGGTATCTGATGAAGGACGCATAATGCTTTTACCAAGAGTTCCTTCAACAATAGTATTTTCCAAATCCACAATAACCATATCATCGGGTGTTAATTTTTCGTAAGCGATCCCGCTAGGCTTAATTGCAATCACGCTTTTAGCGCGATCAATTTGCGAAACATTGCCCCAGGTATACACCACCAAATTGCGACGCTGTAATTCCATATTGGCTTCATACGCTTCCCGTTTTAATTCGGTGTAACTCATTTCAGTGCTCCAGCATTTACGAAATTACCCAAGGTCAAATATTTTTGATAAAGCACTTCGTAGCTTTTTGCAGCTTCAGCATTTGGCTGATAAGTTTTGCATACACCAGATGCCATTACTTGCTGTGCGCTTGCTACATCAGGATAAACGCCGCCAACAACAGCTGCAAAAATTGCCGCGCCGAGTGCGCAGCTTTGTTCGCTTTCCAAAACTTCGATCGGGCAATTCCAGACATCGGCACAGGTTTGCATTACAAAATCAGATTTTTTCGAGATGCCGCCAATCGCTACCACTGAATTGATAGCAACGCCCTCTTCTTTAAAACGTTCGATAATAGCGCGGGCACCGAAAGCCGTTGCTTCAACCAAACCACGGAAAATTTGCGGTGCCTGACTGCCCATTTTTAATCCCGCTATCATCATAGCAACTGATTGATCTGCATCTGGCGTGCGCCGTCCGTTCACCCAATCCAGGGCCGTAATACCGGCTTCGCCGATCGCTAATTGGCTGGCAGCGGCACTCAAGGCAACAATCGTTTTTTCTTCAATTTCGGTGACGAGTTTTGTTTTTGTTGCGTCGTCCAATAAACTCGATTCACACAACAAATTTGCGACTGGCCAATTAATGAGATTGCGGAACCATGCATACAAATCACCGAATGCTGATTGCCCCGCTTCAAGCCCGACAAAACCGGGAGTCACTGAGCCATCGACCTGGCCGCAAATACCGCGAATACATTTAATGCCGATATCTTCGTAGCTAGCAACCGTGATATCACAGGTTGAGGTCCCCATAATTTTGGTCAACACCCCGGGCTTTACATTAGCCGCTACCGCACCCATGTGACAGTCGAACGCGCTAAAGCTCACGGGGGTTCCGATTGGCAAGCCCAGTAATACCGCCCAATCGGCCGCCAACAAACCGCAGGTTTGATCCGAGGTAAACGTTTCCGCTGGCAAACGATCGCGAAGACAATTAAGTACGGGATCAATACCAGCAAAGAAATCATTAGGCGGATAACCACCCCAGCTTTTATGCCACATAAGTTTGTGGCCAGTTGCACAACGGCCCATGCGCAATTTTGATGGATGAGTCGTGCCGGTGATCACCGCAGACATCCAATCACAATGCTCCACCCATAAGTAAGCGGCTTTGGCGACAGCAGCATCCGCCCGCAATACATGCAGGGCTTTCGCCCAGAACCACTCCGAAGAATAAATTCCACCTTCGTATTTCAGATAGTTTTCAGACGCAGTATTTGCAGCAGCCGTAATTTCCAGGGCCTCTTTGATGGCTGTGTGATCTTTCCACAGGACAAACATAGCGTTAGGGTTTTCCGCAAACTCCGGTTTCAACGCCAATGCCATACCTTCGCGATCTAATGCGATGGGGGTTGAGCCGGTAGTGTCGAACGCAATTCCCACTACTTGAGTCGCAGCCTGAGCCGGTAATTTGCGCCACAAACCCTGCACAACCTGTTCAAGACTTTCGAGATAATCCAGTGGATGTTGGCGGAACTGATCTTTGGCGGGAACCGAGTACAGGCCTTGTTTCCAACGTGGATAAGTCACAACGTTACTAGCTACTTCTTCGCCGGTCAGGGCATCAACCAAGAGCGCACGGACTGAATCTGTTCCGTAATCAAGGCCTAAAGCATAAGAGGTCATCACATCACCCTAATTATTTGAGCATCCAATTCAGATACCTTGTTTTGCCTGATAGTATTCACTGAAGGTAGTAAATGTCAATATGAATATAAGCCTACAGCATAAGCTGGAACACGCTAATGAGGTGCGGTGGCGCTACATCCGCTGAAATGTACGCGCGATTAGCAAGCAGAAAACCTAACCAAACGGATGTTCCATTAGCCTTTATTTATTGCATGCCTAATGAATGCGCATGGATGAGAAATTCCACAATAACAATAGCCCAATTTTAGATCGCTGCACCAATCCACTATTGCTCGCATTAATTGGCTCAGATTGTATTCCCGGCGATAAATCGCTAACCTTCGGAAAAGTAATTTTTAATTTGGACGGAAGAAATGGCTCTCTGTGACCGCAACTTCAATTTGCCTCATCGCATGCTTTATGAACTTGAAAAATCTATCATCTGCGTGAATCTCATTCGCAATGATTCGCCTGAAAAAGCAGAGCTTTGCAAATTTGGGATAAACCAAGAAGCAACCGGCGAGAAGCGTTAAAATGCACTCAGCTAAACTAGAAAAAACATGCATTCCAAATCAAGATCTTAAAATCTCGATTCAAACAATTGGCCGCGAGCAAAACCCGTTGATCATTATCGACAACTTTTTTGCAGCGCCAGAAAATCTTATAGCACTCGCGAAAAGTGACGCACCCTTCGTTGGCCAAACCACCGATTATTATCCAGGGCTAAGGAAAATCGCTCCCGAAGCCTACGCAGAACAAAGTCTGGAGATCCTTGCGCCACTTATCAGAAATGCGTTTAATTTATCCAAAGAAAACACTGCGCGAACCAGCCTTTGCGTTTTTTCCCTGGCAACAACTCCCACGCATAAGTTGCGCCCCATTCAATGCGTACCGCATATAGATACACACGATCCCTATCAATTTGCCATGGTGCATTATCTCTGCTCAGAACATTATGGTGGCACCTCATTCTATCGCCATAGAACCACAGGCCATGAAACCATCACGGATATTCGTCTGGAAGAATATTTTCGCATACTGAAACACGAAGTTATGACTGGTGGGCTACCACAGCTTGAATATATTAATGGCAACACGTCCTTATTTGAAAGAATTGCCAAAATCGAAGTGAAATTTAATCGCGCAATTATTTATCGCAGCAATGCCTTGCATGCGGGCGATATTAGCGATGTATTAGGGCTTTCAACAAATCCTGAAGAAGGTCGCCTAACCCTGAATACTTTTATTAATTTCTCCAACTAGTTGTAAATAAAAATATTTTAAAAACCATTATCACGCCATGATGAAAAATTACCTGGTCACCCATTATTAACATGAAAAAATTTACTTTTCTCATATTGCTCACCACTTATTTTTTATTTTCCTGCGCAAAAAAAAATGAACTCAGCCGCATTGAGGGCTTTGCGCAAGGTACAACTTATCATATTACTTTTGCGTTAAAGGATAAAACACTACACTCTGTCATTGAAAAAGAAATTAACAACGAGCTAAATCGCCTTGATGCTGCCATCTCCAATTACCGCAACGACTCAACAATTGAACAACTAAACGCTCAACTCACTACCGAACCGCTAACAACCACAGAAGAAATTGTTCAATTAGTTGAAATCGCTCGCGAAGTTAATAAAGCAAGCCACGGCTGTTATGACTTAACCATTAAACCTTTATTTGATTTGTGGGGCTTTAAAAAAGATAAATTTAATTTACCTGACGATGATGTCTTGCGACAAACATTAACATTTATTGGCATGGATAAATTAACTACAGTAAATAGAAACCAACTGCGTAAAACTCTTGCCAATTTACGACTAGATTTATCCTCTATTGGCCAAGGCTATAGCGTCGGTCGCATTGCGTGGATTTTGGAACAACATCAGGTCAACAATTATATTGTTGAAATCGGCGGAGAGTTAACAATAAGTGGCAAAAAGCCGGATGGCACTGCTTGGCGGGTTGCGCTGGAAAAACCCCTGCCGAACGAACGTCGATTAGAAAAAATCGTGGTTTTTAATTCTGACGAACCCATGTCACTAATGACTTCCGGCACTTATCGTCACTACTTCGATAAGGATGGAAAACGCTTTAGCCATATTCTCGATGCGCGCAATGGCAAACCCGTCGAACACAATACCCTTGCAGTTACGGTGCTACACCAAAACCCGACTGTAGCCGATGCATGGTCAACGGCACTGTTATGCTTAGGGAGTAAGGAAGGAATAACAGTAGCCAATGAAAATAATATTGCTGCTTTATATATTGATCAGGAAGGAGAAATACTGACAGAATCAAAAACCCGCTCGCTGGATAAAATGCACCACATCACCCTTTATCCAGCAAAGCCTGACTAGCCAGGCAATCATACCAGCGAGTCATAACTGAAAATTAAATCTTGCAGAATTTTTCTATTTTCTCATCCACATTAGCCGTACTTGAATGGGCTTTTTGTTGTTTCCAAAACAGACACTCAACGCTTTTTAATTTTTTGTTTTGTTGCTTGGCCAGCTCACTTGCATTTCTTTTGTCCTCCAAATCCTGCTCCCTGCGCGCTTCAATATCCGCAAACGTATTGCGATTAAATGAAGCTGTTTCAATCGGCGCTGCTGGGGTTTCGGCGACTGGCACAGCAACTGTTGACCTGGCTTCTTTGGAATTGGCTGTCTGAAATTGCCAACCCGCTACGCCCAACAAAACCAGGGACCCAACCATCATTATGTTTTTAACTTGCCTATCCATTTTGACATCCTATTAATCAGAGTTTATCCAGCCTACCTTGACCCAGCTTACATTGCGCATCACTGGGATATTTGGCGCCAAAAGCGGCGCAGCAATTGTAACAAGGACAACGCAAAAGGGAAACCACTCTGCAATTTTCAGCAAAGCACTAAGCCTTTCTGTAAAACACTAAGCTTATGGTAATATGCGCCCCTTTTTCATTGGCTTCACTTGACTGTCTATTCTTAAGACCAGGACACACACTATGACTAGCAAAGTCGCAGTAATTATGGGCTCCAAAAGCGATTGGGCGACCATGCAAGCGGCAGTTGAAATACTGCAAATGATGGGCGTGGAATATCATACGGAAGTGGTTTCAGCACATCGCACCCCGCAGAAATTAACCACCTTTGCAGAGGCAGCAGTAGCCAATGGTTATGCCGTTATTATTGCAGGTGCCGGCGGCGCGGCGCATTTGCCAGGCATGATTGCGGCCCATACCCGTTTGCCCGTACTCGGCGTACCCGTGCAGAGTAAAGCCTTAAATGGCATGGATAGCTTGCTTTCGATTGTACAAATGCCCAAAGGCATCGCCGTGGGAACACTGGCCATAGGAAATGCCGGTGCATTCAATGCCGGGTTATTGGCTTGCCAGATTCTTGCGCTGAATGATTCAGGGTTAGCGGCCCGTTTAGACAAGTTTCGCCACGACCAAACCCAAGCGGTTTTAGATAACCCCGATCCTAGCGTTGATTAATCCGTATAGCTTATTTTCACAGCTTATTAAAAGAGTCCATGATTCATGAGCATTAATCGTCCCATATGGGTTTTAGGTGCAGGCCAACTCGGCGCAATGCTGCAACACGCTGGTATGCCGTTAGCGCTCGATGTGCGCCCCATAGATATTAATGAGAAAACTGCGCCGACATTGCATGCCGATGACTTAATTACCGCCGAGCGCGAACAATGGCCTGACACACTCGTAACACAAACTTTGGCACAGCATCCGCAGTTTATTAACAAAAAAATTTTTGGCCGCTTAGCGGATCGCAAAACCCAAAAAGAATTAATTGATTCACTTGGCCTTGCCACAGCCCCCTGGCGTAATGTCGCAGGTGATGTAAATGCCAATGAATTATGCAATCAGCTCGGCGACCAGGTTTTACTTAAACGCCGCACTGGCGGTTACGATGGCAAA
Source organism: Pseudomonadota bacterium (assembly GCA_040385335.1). Lineage (GTDB taxonomy): Bacteria > Pseudomonadota > Gammaproteobacteria > Pseudomonadales > Cellvibrionaceae > Cellvibrio. The sequence goes on along the minus strand of JAZKHP010000021.1, from coordinate 184,128 downwards.
GGCCAACACTGGTTACGTACCGAAGGTGACGAGGTACCCGCCGATTGGCAGGGTGAAGCTATTGCCGAACAAGCGATTCCTTTTGATGAAGAAGTTTCACTCATTGGCGTACGCAATCGTGCAGGTGATTGTGTGTTCTATCCGCTCACACTTAATTTACATTTGCATGGCATTCTCTATGCCTCAGTTGCGCCACTCGCTCGATTACAACATCTTCAGGCACAGGCTGAAACCATGCTGGAGAAATTGCTGAACGCATTGGATTATGTGGGCGTAATGGCCATGGAAACCTTTCGTGTGGGTGATCAATTACTCATTAATGAACTTGCACCGCGAGTACACAACTCCGGCCATTGGACACAAGCCGGTGCCAGCATCAGCCAATTTGAATATCACCTGCGCGCTGTTGCCAACATGGCAATTCCCAACCCGCAAATTATTGGCCAGAATGTGATGATTAATTTAATCGGTATTGACTACAACGATGATTGGCTAAGCCTACCCGCAGCGCGGGTCTATTGGTACGGCAAGGAAGTTCGTAGCGGTCGCAAGGTAGGACATATTAATTTAGTCAGCAACAATCTCACTGAGTTGCGTGAAACTTTAATACTGTTAGGGGACATGCTGCCAAAGCCATTTTACAGTGAAGCGATTGATTGGAGCCTGCAAGCCCTGGCAACAGTTGAAAGCGAAACAAATAGTTAAATCGCCAGTGCAAGATTCAATTCAATATTTATATTATTGTTAATGACAAGAGAAACAAAATGGTCTGGATAATAAGTAAATATTTAATCACCGCATTTATGGTGGTATTCATTTCAGAATTAGCAAAACGTAGCGATAAGCTCGGTGGATTTATCGCTGCCCTACCCTTGGTCACCCTGCTTACACTTATTTGGCTTTACGTAGAAAATCAACCTAGCGAAAAAATTGCGAACCATGCCTGGTATACCTTTTGGTATGTTTTACCCACCTTACCCATGTTTTTATTGTTTCCATGGCTGCTGTCACGCTGGGGTTTCTGGCCTACATTATTGTCTAGTATTTTTATTACTTGTTTATTGTTTGGCGGGTTTGCCTTTTTGTTAAAGAAATTTGGCATTCATTTATTGTAATACTTAATAAAAAATTAAAGATCTTCATCCACTTGCACAGCCTTAAGAAATGTTTTTTTACCTCTGTTAAATCTTTTTAATGCGGACGACTCTGCAAAAACTTCAATAAGCGCCGTGTTCAAATCGTAAGCTCGTGAATCTAACCCCGCATTTTTTACTGCGCCTTCAAATCCCTGTGAATGAGCATTACCAAACATAGCGACACTTTCGATAAAACCACTCTTAATCGTTAAATCCCCGGGATCATTAAAAGAATCCTCACAAGCGCTAACATCAGTCGCATGAAAATTTCGGCATTTGAACGGACGAACCTGATATACGCTGCATTTATTTTCAATTAAAAATGGACATTTAATGTTGGTGGTAAGGTGTTGCTCATGGGTGAGCGTTTTAATGATAGCGGCGTTTGACTTCGCATCCGTTAACACTTTTTTAATGTGCGATTCATGACAGTTATTTAGTAAGTAGTCTTTGATTAAAAACATTTCTGCTGCCCTGACCTCGACTTTGTAATAGCAGCAATATGCACATCCCGCCTTGCAAGCAGGTTTAACAACAGATTCTTCAACGGATTTCGCAATCAAATTATCATAGCGCTGGAGCGACTTACGCAAAGCAGCCTGTGTTGTTTTTTCCGTATCAAGCTGCTGCGTTGCTTTTTCATATTCAGCTATTGCAGCTTCATTAAATACATCATCCATATACTTTTAAACCTTATTAGTGTTAATTGGCGGGGATTAGATCACCCAACCCCTGCTCTGTTAAATAGCCATGAATTTTTTGTCTTTCAACATCGGTTAGCACATACAAGTTTTCACGGCGCGGATCTGGCATTCCAGTCATTGATTGCATGTAGCCCAGGGTAGAATACCCCCCTACTAAATAAGGATTAGCAACAGGGTCAGACAATATTTTTTCCGGCGCTACAACTGTAAATCCCTTTTCATTTAAAGCATCCACCAAACCGATTATGCAGTATGCAGCCAAATCATTTTCATGCAATAAAATGATTTGTCGAGGAGTGTAGCCCAAGAGCATTTTCGCCTTAGCATTGTAAGCAATGAGATCAGCCATAATCATCTTTACATAAACCTTTTCCAAACGAACAATATCGACTGGCCGATTACTTGCAATGCGCGCTTGATAAAGCTTATTCAAATAATTGTCCTGCGCCTGATAAGTTGTATAGGCTGGTTGGTAACCGTATTCCGCAAGAAAATCTTTTACTTGTTGCAATGCCAATTGATCTCCACCTTCATACAAATAAGGAAAATAAATATGTTGGCGATAATTAAGGTAGGGCGACAGCATCGCATTCGCCGTTAAAATGTCCCGTGCAAAACTATAACTATCTGTGCGACTGTATAACGAATAATGTGCGCCCGCATTGACCAACAACTGACCAGAGTCGTCGTAAAACATTAAACGCTCCACAGTGCTATCCGTAATATCTTTGGTATGAATTAAAAACATAGATTGATGAACATTTACTCGCGCCAAACTATGCACAAGCATTTTTGCGCGCGCCATACCATCCAGAGCACTTGACCGGGATAAGGTTTTATCAAAAGCAAACGCAATTTCTTGAGCCGAGCAAAAACTGGCAAGCCCACTCAATAAAACTGCAAGCAAAGGAATGGAAATTTTTTTCATCTTATTTTTGTTCATAGATTAAAAGCCCTTAAACCAAATTCAGTGGTAATAGTAAGCCTATACTCACGCAGTAATCTTTTTAGACTAGCACAAGTGTCGAAGATGGAGGACCGCAATAAAAAAGCCGCAACTTTTTCAAGTGCGGCTGCAAATAGAACAATATTTTTTTGTAAGGCGGCGCATTAACCCGTATTGCGCATACCCGCTGCAATACCGGCCATAGTCACCTTAAGTGCACGCTCCAGCTCAGAACTAATCGATTTACTACTGCGATAACGTTTAAGCAGCTCCGCTTGTAAATAATTCAGCGGATCAACATAAGGTTTGCGCACCGCTAACGATTGGCGCAGCAAAGGCTCATCGTTTAATAACACGGTTTGCTTTTTAAGGCGATTAATCAACATTTCAATAGCCGTAACATCGGCGCGCAGCTGTTGGCCCAAACCATGGTATTCAACCGGCACTAATTGCTGTTCGTAGTAGCTACAAATGGGGTTATCGGCTTTTCCGATAACCATTTCCAGCAAATCGAGGAAGCTGGAAAAGAACGCCCAATTGGCAACCATATCCTCTAAAACTTTTGGCTCTGACTCAAGCGCATATTCCAATGCCTGGCGTGCACCCAACCATGCTGGCAAGTTCAAACGCACCTGGGTCCAGGCAAACACCCAGGGGATAGCGCGCAAGCTTTCTACACCCCCGGTAGATTTACGTTTTGCCGGACGGCTGCCCAAGGCTAACAAACTCAATTCTTGCTCAGGCGTAAGGCTACGAAAATAAGGTACAAAATGCGGATGGCCGCGCACCACACTGCGATAAGCTTCGAGACTGGCGTGCGCCATGCGTTCCATTAACACACGCCATTCCGGTGCAGGAGCAGCGTGTGGCGAAACTGTCGCACGCAAGGTAGCAATCAGGTATGAAGATAGATTGCTGAAGGCAACCCGCGGCAAACCAAATTTATAGCGAATCATTTCCCCCTGCTCGGTTACGCGAATTCTGCCTTGCACTGAACCCGGGGGTTGTGATGCCATAGCTTTTTCTACCGGACCGCCGCCGCGGCCGACAGTGCCGCCACGGCCATGAAATAGCACGAGCTGGACTTCATACTTTTCTGCAAGCGCAACCAGCTTTTCTTGCGCCTTATACTGCGCCCAGGTTGCGGCAAATTTACCGGCATCTTTAGCGGAGTCGGAGTAACCAATCATCACTGTTTGTTCGTGTGCACTGTATTTCTTGTACCAATCAAGTCCCCACAAACACTCCATTACGATGGGCGCGCGATCAAGGTCATCAAGGGTTTCAAACAAGGGCACTATCGGCATATCCCAAGTCATACCACATTCTTTCAAGAGCAGCGCCACCGCCAGTACATCTGAGGGTTGGCGTGCCATGGAAATAACATAGTGGGACAAAATTTCCCGCGGCTCGCTAGCAATAACTTTGCAGGTTGCCAGAACCTCAGCCGTATCTTCACTCATGGGCCATTCTGCTGGCAAAAGTGGGCGCTTGCTGTCCAGCTGAGTCAACAAGAAAGCCTGACGCTGCTCTTCAGTCCATTCGTTGTAGTTGCCCAGCTCCAGGTAAGCCACTAGTTCGTCAATCGCTTTAACATGACGCTCACCGTCCTGCCGAATATCCAGGGGCACCAAATTAATGCCAAAGCAATGAATGCGGCGGATAGTATCCATTAACGGGCCGTTGGCGATATGCGGTAAGCCGACATCGTTCAGTGATTGATAACACATCATGAGTGGCGCCAACAAATCTTCGCCGCTGACGATCAAATCTTCCGGAGCCTCAACAACACGCCCTTGTAACCGCGCTTCCGCCCATTCCAGAGTTGCTTGAATGCGCTTGCGCAGGGCAAACATGGCATCGCGATAAGGAGTTGTAGTGTTAGGGTAAAGCTTACTTAGGGTTTCATTGGCTTCACTCATACTGAGATCGCCGCCCAAACTGTAGACATCGCGCGAATACAACTCGGCAGCCATCCAGCGGCCTAGCAATAAAACTTCACGCGTAATTTTGTGAGTGACATTAGGGTTTCCGTCGCGGTCACCGCCCATCCACGAATAAAATTTGAATGGCTGCAAATCAATGGGCAAACCTTGATTCAAATGGCGGCCACACAAACGATCAAGATGACGGATAAAATCTGGCACAGCTTGCCACAAACTATTTTCAATCACCGCAAAACCCCATTTCGCCTCATCGATGGCGGTGGGGCGGGTGGTACGAATCTCATCAGTTGCCCAAATTTCTTCTACCAAGCGGTGCAAGCGACCACGCAATTTATCTTGTTCAAATGTGAGCAAGCTGCCATTTTGGCGGTCAGCCAAGGTATCGACGATTTGGTCGTATTTACGAATTAAGGTGCGCCGGGTGATTTCTGTAGGGTGTGCAGTAAGCACCAATTCAATGCGCAATTCACTGATTTTGGCCGCTACCGCCTCTTTTCCGTGAACACCAGCGAACTCCAGCAGCATGGCCTGCAGGCCATCCTCGCGCTCAGATTCAGCACTGGAAAAATATTCCTGATCGGCAATGTTTGCCAAATTTAAAAATTGGTTAAAAGCGCGCACTATGGGCAAAATGTCTTTATCGTCCAGCTCACCTAAAAGCTTAACTAAAGGCGCTGAATCGCCATTTTCAGCACGAGTAATGGACTTCCCTAACTGCCGAATACCCTCAACTTTCCCGAAAAGTTCAGCGCCTTCATGCGCGTGAATGGTTTCACCTAAGAGCTCCCCAAGTAGGCGAACATTTTCGCGCAGGGTTTCAGGCAGCTTAATCATTGGGCATCTCCGACCAGGTAAATAACAAACACAAAATAGGGCCGCATTCTACGTCATCAGCCATTCTTTGGGTAGAAAATACCCGCCAAGATAAAGAAAAGAACGATTTTTACTAAGGGTAAAAACACTACAGAGAAAGATAAAAGGGAGCTAGTAGCCAATAACGAAATCTATGCAGCAGCATTTATGCCAATGAGGTGCAGATTTACACAAACCGTTTGTGAACTGCGCAACAGCTTATCCACAGAAGCTGTGAATAACTCTGTGAATCAACCTAGAGTAAACAGGTTAAGCTAAGAGAAAATGCGGCCTCTAAGCTAACGAACAAAATATGCGCAAAAAAAATCTGGAGAAATATACATTTCGGATCACAGTGGTATTAATTTTTAATAACTCCGTTATTGCTAATGTTTGATAATTTCGTTATCGCATTAGCGCGCACGGTTTAATAAAAAAACACCTATGCCGACACAAAGCAAAATTGGCAATAACACCGCAAATAGCGGTGAAAAACCAAACACCAAACTCGAGGGCCCTAATAACCTTTGCATCAATTCAAACAGCACGCCAAAAATAACGCCAGTGAAAATTCGCTGCCCTGTGGTTACACTGCGCAAAGGTCCAAAAATAAATGATATAGCAATAAGCACCAAACTTGCGGTCGCTAAAGGTTTCAGAACTTTTTGCCAAAATGACAAATTATAATCATCGTTTTTTATATTCTGTGCTTGTAGGTAGTTCATATAAAAATACAAATTTTGAATAGATAGATTTTTAGGATCCAGAGCTAAAATATTCAACAAGCCCGGAGTCAATTCCGTATCCCACTGACGTGAACTTACATTCTCAATACTCGTTGAATTGGCATTGATATGCGTAATCGCCACGTCCTCCTCTTGCCAAAAGCCCTCTTGATAAATTGCTTGCTTGGTAAAGCTCGCAGTAACCAACTCGCGCTTCTCGTTAAAGTTGTAACGACTCATACCATAAATCACACCGTTTGGTAGAACCGCATCAAAATGTATAAATTCATTTGCTTCGCGATTCCATATGGGCTGTTGTGATGATTTAACACTTTTACCAATCGCTATAGCGCGACGATACTCAGCCATTTGCTCTGAATAAGGTGTTACATATTCACCAATAAGTACCGCCGCGAAAATAAAAAGTAGCGCCGGACGTAAGGCCAACCAAACAATACGTAAGGTGGACACCCCCGCCGCGCGCACTATAACTAACTCACTGGTGTTGGCTAAAATGCCTAGGCCAGCTAAACACCCGATTAAACAAGAAAATGGAACATAGGTATAAATACGCCGGGGTGCAGTCAGGACTAAATAAATCATCGCCTCGGAAATATCATAATTACCGCGAATAGACGCCAGCTGATTGATAAATGAAAAAATAAAATCTACTGCGATAAGCACTAACAAGGTCAGCATAATCGCGCCGAAGACCACACCGGAAACGTAGCGGGTAATTTTACGCATGATCTTTTTTCTCTGAACCGTTTTTCACAATATTATTTTCTGCGCGACTACGCCGCCACAAGCTCAAGCTATCCCAATTAAAAATAAGCAATGCTAAAAGCACAAAAATAATATGTACTACCCACAATCCGGGAAAAATTGGCCAGCGTCCGCTGTCCATAGCTCCTCTGACGCTACCTAAAAAGGTGTAATACAAAATATATAAAATAATTGCAGGAAACATTTTCAAAAAGCGGCCTTGACGAGGGCTTGTTCGGCTTAGAGGCACAGCCAACAAAGTACCAACGAAAACCATAATGGGTAATGCCAAGCGCCATTGAAATGCAGACCGCAACGGCAGCTCGTCAGATGACAATAATTCAAGGGTAGATTTCGCGTCTATCTCATTAGTGTATTCGCCAGATGGAACTACCTGGGGCATATATTGACCATAATTTTCAAAATGTATAACGCGAAATTCAGCAGAGCCAGGTTGCCCTTCGTATTTAACACCTTCGTGTAAAACCAGGTAGCGCTGGCCAAAGTCCGGGTGTTGAACTTGCTCGCCATAACTCGCAACTGCCACCATGGGTGGTGACTTTTCCGAACCATCATGCGCAATAAAAACGCCATCGAGACGTTTGCGATCCATTGTAAGCTCATCGACATAGGTAATATTTTGTCCTAAGGTCTGAAAACGACCCGCGCTCAAGCTGTCAAATTCACTGCGGTTACGCTGCTCTTCCAATAACTTTTCGTTTAATTGCTCTCCCAGGGGACTTAGCCAAAAACTAAACACACCCACTACCAGTGCTACCGCAAACGCAGGAATTAGAGTCATTAGCAATAATTGTCGCGGACTCATGCCACAGGCAAACAACACGACCATTTCACTTTCAATATAAAGTCGCCCAAAACTTAAAAGAATTGCAATATAAAACCCCAGCGGAAATATTATTTGTAGCAACCCGGGCATGCGATAACCAATCATTGTAAACAGCACATCCATGGCATATTTGCCGGCCGCTGCATCTGCCAACAAACTGACAAAGCGGCCCGTTAAGCTAATTAAAAAAATAATTAAGGTAAGCGCGGCAGCGCTGATGAGAATATCTTTACTAAGATAGCGAAAAATAACCACGTAAAACTCTCCAAAATAGACCAAGGCCCAGCGCTTTAATAGCAGCCAGGATCGCCTATTGCTTGACACTAACGTCAGAAATCGGGACTGCTTGGTGAGACACCACCAATATCAGGAAATTGCTGCATTATCACGCACTGACAGCGATTTGTCTTGAGCCTTTTATTACACGCATTAAAACAGCTAGCAAAAAGTAGCCAATGATGAGGGGGATTAAAAAAAACAGATAGGAACTGTGATGTCCGGCAGGTAGCAAAAGTTGGGCGTCAGGCAATCATTATATTCAACAAATAGATTGGGTTCGGCGCAACAGGTTTTTATCCCATCCGCATAAAATCATGCGGATGGGGGGCGTCTTCATAATTGCAATGCACATGATTGTAATGCGCAGAAACTCTTGTCTAACAACATTGCCCGGCAACAGATTGCAGAAAGTTACGCAATCCTGTAGCAAGCATTGAGCACTAACTAGAATGCGTTGGCGACCAATTTCATTTGCCCGCGGTTATCCACGTGCAACACCAACTGAATATCGTTACTGGATGCTTTTGCCGTTTTGCCATTCAATAAAAGCGCCGTTTTAATTGGATAGATTCCTTGTGGCAGCCCTTCTGGCAAGGTGAACGAGAACTCATTAGCATAACGACCAGCACGCTTGGTTTCAGAGTTAACCACTTTGGTTAAGGATTTCAATTCTTTAGTGTTGTCTTCATTATCGAAAATAACGATTTGCTCTTCAATGAGAGTATTTTTTTGTTCGCGACCAGGCACAACCACCATATCAGATTGGATAACGACTTTTTTACCTGCCTGAAACACATTGCCAGGCAATGTACTTGTTGTATAAACAGAAGCAATCGGCTCCTCAGGTAAAGTTTCGTGCTCGTCCTTATATTGCCTTGTTACAACGGCTTCGTCCGATATATTCTTCGACCTATACTCTACAACCATATCAAATATTAATTTCGCTGCAATCGTAATGGCAGCAACTTTAGCAACTCCTTTTAAATGTTCGCGATTCTTGCACGCCTGATCGCCTTTTTTGCACTTGTCAGACTTATCAATAGAATTTTTTACATCGTCCAGATTAAATGCATGGCTACTACTGCTAGCCAACATCGCCAATACCAACACTCCAATAACTTTTTTCATTTGCATTGCTCCTGTTTATTTAATAGTAAAACCGGTTTCTTTTATCTTGCGTTGTGTTTCTTGCGCTCGCGTTTTGATTGCAATCGCAGCAGGATTATTAGGCATTAGATCGAGGGCAGCCTCGGCTTTTGCGATTGCGCAACTATAGTTCTTTTTCTTATCCAGACAATCTTCCGCCTGAGCTAATATTTTTTCTACTTTTCCCTCGGCATCGCGCCCCTGTTGTGCTTCTGCGGTGGCCGTTTGCTTAATTTCCATAGCGCGACTATTTGCAGCATCCAGGGTTAAAGCAGCATTGGCCTGCTGAATGGCGCAGTCATATTTTTTCTGCTGCAAACAATTTTGTGCCAATTGCAGCTGCGTAGTGATTTTTTGTTGCCTGGCCATTACTGCCAGGTTCGTTTGCTCCTGCCTGGCTTGCAACTTCTGTTGTAACTCAATCACATTAACATTAGCGGGGTTCACATCAGCTGATTGTTTGGCAAACATCTCCGCACAAGCAACATCGCCATTTTGTAAACAAACATCAGCTTGTTGCACATAATCCAGAATTTTTTTATTTTGCTGCAAATTATTTGCGGCGGTCAATAGCTGCTGCGCCGGTAGACTATTGCGCTCCAAACTAAGGACTTCTCGCGCTTTCACTTGTGCGCAAGCATCGTCCCCTGCCGACAAACAATTCTCTCCATCACTTAATAGACTAGCAATTCGTTGAATATCTTTTTGCTTCTGCTGCGCCAATTGCGCAGCCGCTACTAACTGCGTAGCAACTTTATTTGTCGCATCCAAATTAACCGCCACCAATCCACGCTCGATCGCACAAGAAAAATCACTTTGTGCAAAACAGGTTTGCGCCTGATCGATATTTTCAGCGATGGTATTTTTAATTTTTAATTTTTCTTTCTGTTGGCTATTGGCAAACCAGGCCACGCCGCCAAGCGCAACCATTAACAACACAATAGCCGCTATCAAGGCGGCGGAACGGCGCCGCGGAAATAATTCCCCGATAAATTCCGATACTGTCGCCGTACGTAGATTTTTATCTAAGGCTAGCGCATGGCTTAATGCTTTCCACTCTTTTTTACTCAAGCATTCTGCGGGAACTAATTTTAACCCCAGCTGCTTTGCTTCAAGTGCCGATTTACTTTTATAAGGATGCCGCCCGGTTAAGATTTCATAGGTAACACAAGCAAGGGCATAGACATCATCGGAAAAAGTAAGCGCATCGCCATTGACCATTTCAATAGTGGCATAAGCTGGCGTGAGTGCACCCAATTGGCCCGCGTCAAACTTATGCTTTTGTGTTTCTTTGGAGGCGGCGCGCGCAATGCCAAAGTCGAGCACTTTGGCTGTACCATCCTGACTGACAAATACATTGCCGGGCTTGAAGTCGGCGTGAATAATGTGGCGCTGATGGGCATAGGCAAGTGCCGTGCACATATCACGCACAATGCTCAAGGCTTTTTCTTTTGCCAAGCCTTTTTGTAATTGTGCCTTTATAAGATGATCAAGCGGCTCACCCTCCAACAACTCCATGGTCATAAATAAAGTGTCACCATCACGATCAAAATCATGCACGGTCACAATATTCGGGTGCGCCAGAGTATGCGATTTGGCGGCTTCCTGCTGCAGAGTTACAAATGCATTGGGGTGATCCTTAAACGCCTGATTTAATACTTTGGTGGCGATATAGGGATTGGGATCTTCGGCTTCTACCTTACGTAAATCTTTGGTTTTGTATACCGTACCCATGCCGCCCTCGCCCAACACCTTCTCGAGCAAAAAACGTTTCTTGAGCAAACTACCACTGCCGCTACCCGCCTGCGCCTGCTGCGCAATTGACTGCGCTTCGGCAAATCCGGATGAGGTATGTTGACTGTGGCTAATGTTGGCATATTGCGTGGATGCGACTGATGGTTCGCTCGGCAATGGCGCTGCTGGAACTATTTTATGGGGTCTTTCTGCTATGCGTGTGCCTTTTTCGAGTCTTTCTTTTTCCGACTGCCCTTTTGCTGCGACATCCCTTGCTGCGCTGTTTTTTACTGAACTATCCTCTACTAACCTCTGTTTTACGACAGTCTTTTTTAAATCATCTTCTTTTACGGACTTTTCTTTTAATACCGTTTGGTTTATGAGCTCTTTTTTAACAAGCGCTTCCTTTGCAGCAGTTGTTACAGAGCGTTCTTTTATAACGCCATCGCCAGGGCGGCCAGGGGCACGCGAAGAGACCACTCGCGTCTTATCATCATCTGACTGCGACGAAGGTGACGGCGGTAACAGTGGAGAATCTTTAGAGTCAGTCATTTTTAGCTTCCTTGGCGCTAAGATTTATTAGGCGACGGAATCTTACCATGCGCAACCATCATTTGAATATTTATGGCTATATTTACTGCCAGGGGAAACCATTTGACTCCTATAGGATGATCAAGGCCAATGATTAGCGGTTGACAGCCAGCCGAAAAACGGGATAATGTCGCGTCCTTGATTCCAGACCGCAAAAACGTCTGTATCTCTCTATTTTTACAACCAGTATTTACAAATTTTATCTATATATAGATTAGGAGCACCACGGTGGCAAACACTCCCCAAGCTAAAAAACGCGCGCGCCAAAACGAAAAAGCTCGCAAGCAAAACGGCAGTATGCGCTCTATGGGCCGTACCTACCTGAAAAAAGTTATCGCCGCTATTGAAGCTGGCGATAAAACAGCCGCAACCGCTGCTTATGTTTCTGCTGTTGCCGTGATTGATCGCATTGCTGACAAAGGCCTTATTCACAAGAATAAAGCTGCTCGTCACAAGAGTCGTTTGAACGCAAAAATCAAAGCAATGGCTGCCTAATAACAGCTTTGCTTATATTATTCAGCTGCTCAAAAAGCAGACTGCAATGAATATTAAAAACCGGCATGCGCTGGTTTTTTTTTGTCTGATTTTTTGTAAATAGCACCTGGAGCTGGCAAAGCATAAAAAATCATCTATACAGTATTGTAAAAACAGATTACATTCGCCCAAGAATTTGGCTGTCGATAGTTCAGCAGCCCACTATAACAATGAATGCACATACCTAGAACGGAGACATCACTATGCTGCCGCGTGATCACTACCTGAAGCAGGCATTTCAAGATGCCGTACATTTTCCGGACGGATTCGAAAAAGGAGGCCTGTCCGATATTCAAGCACGGCTTATTCGCAAACACGGTACATTAATAAGCGCACTGTCCATCGACGAAGTTTCTGACGCAACCCCTGAAGACCTTCACATTCTTAAGGTAATAGCCAATCAAAGCGCTCCCAAAAGCCCAGTCGAACAAGCATGGGTTAAATACCTGGCAATTGTTAAAAATCTGGCGTCCACCAGCAAAGGTAAACCCGTAAAAGCCAAGGCAGTGAAAGCAGCAGTAGAGGCACCTGCAGAACCAGAAAATATAGAAGCAACCAAGCCTGCAGCTAGCCCAACCAAAACAACGGCTAAACCAGAAGCAGCCAAGCCCAAAACAACAAAAGCAGAATCAGCAAAAACAGCGGTTGCCGCCAACAAGCCTGAGAAAAAAACCACCACCAAAAAATAATAAAAAAAGGCGCCTTCGTAAGGCGTCTTTTTTTATTTCCAGCTTATTGCATCAAGAACAAAAATCTACGGAACATACACATCCAACCGATATTCTTTGCCCGCAATGATATTGTTAATTCGCGCCTCAGGTAATAACTCACCCGCCTCTCGCACCTCCACAATAGCAACGTCTGCTCGCTGAATATTCACCACAAATGTTGCGCCGCGAAATTTACGCACCACTTTCATTTCCTTCCACTCTTTAGGCAAGTTTGGATTGATGACCAAGCCAAGCTCATCGCCCTTGAGACCACACAAGCCTTCAATCACGCAACGATATACCCAGGATACAGTACCAGTATTGAACAACTGACTGGAGCGACCTGCGGTACGCGGGAATTGCTTGTAAGCTCCGCGATAATAATTGGGAATAAATACCGGTAGCTGGCCACGCTGTAAATAATCGGCTTCGCTAGGCCCAGGAATCATCTGCCGCAAAAGTTTATAAGCGCGATCTTGATAACCTTGCGTTTTTTCGGCGAGACTATACAAACTATAAATATAAAAAACTGCAGCATGATTATAAACCGAACCATTTTCAGCAGAGCCTGGATATTTCTGCGTAACACGACCCACATCGTCGCGCATAGCAGTGTAAGCGGGTGCAAACATAGTGACGCCATAAGGTGTTTCCAATTGCTGCTCTATTTCTGCCACCATTGTTTGGCATTGAGCGGCATCTGCAGCACCACCTAAAATTGCCCAACTTTGCGGGTTTAAATAAATTCGACCTTCAATATCTTTGCTTACACCAAAGACAACATCGTCATCGGTAATACCGCGCGCAAACCAATTGCCATCCCATAAATATTTATTCGCAGATTCATTTATATTTTTTGCGCCCGCGTGAAAATGCTGCGCCAAGGCTTCATTCTTTTGCTGCGCACAAATATCTGCCCAGAGATTAAGTGCATAAGCTGTGGCAACCGACAACCACCCCGACACCCCCTTGCCTTTGTAACCCACCATATTCATTGGATCACACCAATCGCCCTGGGCAATAAAGCTCAAGCCGCGATAATCACGTGCGCTCAACAACCAATCCATCGCGTGGCTTATGCGTGCAAACACCGTGTGTTTTTCGCCCTCAGCGTTGGCAACAACCTCACTTAAAATATTGTAATCATTGGTTTCATCAAGATACGCCTTTAAACATACTGGCAGCCATACGCAATGATCAGTATGCGGGATTTGATTAATGTATTTTAATTCTGCCTCCTCACCCAACAAAATTCCGTCGGGCATAGCACCACTCGCCTCTTGTTGGCTCAGTGCATGTATAAACGCATCACGGGTTACCTGAGGCTTGATAAAACACATCCCCATATTGTCTTGTAGATAATTTCGAGTTTGTGGATCCGTTGTTAAACGGTTAACGTCACCATGATAAAACATCTGGCGTGGCAACCAATTATTCACAAAATTATTCAATTCTTTATCGGGGGTTTCTATTTGTAAACAACCCGCCCCTTGCGCAAGATAAGCCGCATACTCTTCCTTACTCTGAGTAAAAGCTGACGCACTTAAATATTTTTTACGCACACGAATAATTTCTGCATCATCAAATGCCGGTCCGAAAACAAACCTATAATCGCGCGTTTCATCTGCCGCTAATTCAACTCTATACTGTACGATTGCCGCAGGAGTTTCATAACAGGCATCGCCCTTCTGTAGTTCTTCCCTTTGCAATGCGGAAGGATTATGCAAGCCCCCCTCACTCTCGAAAGTTTCTTGCTTCACTTCCCAGGAAGTAGGCTCGCTTTCACACAGGAAATAGGTTTTATCTTTAAAATATTTATTTTTAAAGTGATCAGCTACTTTTTGATAAGGCGTAATACAACTGGCAACTATCCCACCGAGATCAGCACGGTATTGTCCTGATTGATTCATCCAGGACATATAACCTATAGGAAAATACGAATACAAACTTAATTTACGCGCGCGACCAGAAATGTTTTTTACCGATAATGACCATAGCTCAACAACATCTTCTACGGGCAAACTTACGGTCAACTCAATCCGCAACCCTAAACATTCGATAGTCCAGGCGATATCACTTTTACCCACGGAAAAAACAAAACTATCCATAGTGGCGCGCACTGGCTCATAAGGTGCCGAAAAAATCTCTCCCGTCACCTCATCTTTAATATAAAAAAACCGACCGGGATGATGCGCGTAGTAAGGCTGCTCCGGCTGCATAAAAGTTTTCGCTTCCAGATTAGGGGCGTAAGCATATTTTGCCGGTTCGGGTTGCATAAATTGCGCTACGGCATAACCGCGACAGGTCATTTGCAACATCATTTTTTGATTCCACAAAAAGCCTGCCGCGCGTGGCATAGCCGTTGGGCTTAGCAATTCATAGCGATCTCCGCTCTGAGTTGGATGTAACATAAAAAATCTCCAAAAAAATAGTTATTGCAGGGCTTTTCGCGCAGCAAGATCCGATTGAATTTCAATTAATTTTTTATTGTCGAGGTTGTAAAAAAACATCACACCGACAGCAAGCAAGGCAAATATTGCAGGAATAAAAGACATTAATAGCACAATGCCATTTTGCGACTCTGATGACTGCACCGCATTAGCTACATAACCTAACGCAGTAAACACCGAGCCAATCACTGCTGCCGCTAAGGCCGTACCCAGCTTTTGTGAAAATGTTGCCGCAGCAAAAGTCATCGCAGTTGCACGGCGACCGGTACGCCACTCATTGTAATCGGCAGTATCGGCATACATTGAAAAAGCTAAGGGTGATTTTGGCCCTAGCACTAAACCCATAGCAATCTGTAACACAAACATAAGCTCAACTTGTTCTTTGGATACAAAGAAAAATGCGCAGGACAAAATTGCCGTTGCCGTCATCAACAACATCATTAACATTTTTTTATCAATAAACTTAGTCATTACCGGAGTCAGTGCAGCGCCAGCGGCAGCGGCAGCCATATAGGCGGGCACAAAATATTTTATTAAATCTGGTAACTCCACAAAATACTTAAAATAATAGGCTGCGGTCATGGAGCGCAAGGTAATCGTAACCATGATAATAAGTGCGAGAAAAAACAGCACCACCCACGGCCGATTTTGTGTCAAATCTTTAATATCTTGCATAACATTTGTTTTTTGTTCTGGCGCCGGTGCAATGCGTTCGCGAGTATTAAAGAAAGTCCATGCAAACAAACACGTGGCGGCAATTCCCCAAAGCACCATTGTTAATTGCCAACCTAATTGATCGTTGCCCTGGCCGAGATAACGAACTAAATTAGGCGTGGCCGCAGTCACCAATGCGCTGCCGGCAAAAGCAAAAATAAAACGTAAACCATTAATGGTTGACCGCTCTTGCGGGTCATTCGACATCACGCCGGAAAGTGCGTTATAGGGAATATTAATGCAGGTATAACAGACCATCATCAACAAATAGCTTCCGTAGGCCCACCAAATTTTTCCATTCTCATCGAGATCGGGCGTGGTATAGGTAAGCACTCCCGCACAGGCAAGAGGAAGTGCCATCCATATTAAATAGGGACGAAATTTTCCAAAGCGAGTCGTGGTTCTATCCGCAGCAGCGCCAATAATAGGATCCGTAAATGCGTTAATCATTTTAATACTGAACATCATAGCTGCAGCTGCCGCAGCAGAAATACCAAATACGTCAGTATAAAAAATCATTAAGAAGGTAGCGATATTAGCCCAATAAAAATTGAAGCCCATATCCGCAACACCATAGCTAATTTTTTCACGCCAGGGTAATTTTATAGTTGTCATTGCATTGCCTTTTTTATTTTACGAAAAATTAAATTATATTTGCCCGGTAGACTGACGTTTTTTTATTTCATATCCCATATCGGCAATATTGTTAATCATGTTGCCGTTGAGTCTGTCTAGCACCATTTCCGCCGCTTTCACACCCATGTCATAACGGCCAACATAAACACTGGTAAGTGAAGGATTTACATATTGCGAAGCTTCAATATCGTTAAAACCGCACAACGCCAAATCTCTTGGTACATTTATTTTCATTCGCTGACTTTCGAATAAAGCACCCAGCGCCAAGTCATCATTCGTACAGAAAATGGCATCGATTCCTTTGGTGGATGCCATAAGCTCTTTAAATAATTCAACACCCATACCTATGGATGAAGGTTTATCCGTGGTCCAGACAGAATCATTCGAATACTTACCTGCATCCTCCAAGGCTTGCTTGAACCCTGCCAAACGCTGCTGTGCCCGCGGATCCATACGTGCACCGATAAATCCGATACGTGTATATCCCCCCTCCAGCAAATGGATAGCAACATCATAACCCGCTTGCCAGTGCGAAAAGCCGACGTTCATATCTAATGGCTGGGACAACAATTCCATCATTTGCACAATGGGTATATGTGCTCGCTGCAAAATACTCTGGCAGGCTCGGGTTTGATCGCCACCGGTAATAATCATGGCTTCGGGTGACTGACTCAGCAGGGTTCGAATCATTTTTTCTTCTTCTAATGGCGAGTAATGCGTATCGACCATTAATACCTTATAACCCGCAGCATCCAAAACCTCATAAATGCCACGCAGTACATCGGTAAATACAATATTCATCAACGAAGGAATGGCAACGCCAATAACCCTGGATTTTGCTGAAGCCAGGGAACTCGCGTATTGGTTGGGAATATAACCGAGCGTATCGATTGCCTTTTGCACCTGCTCACGCAAAGCTTCAGATACTTTTTCAGGCTGGTTAATAACCCGCGATACGGTAATTGCACTCACACCGGCGGCAATAGCCACGTCTATTAATGTTATTTTTTTTTCCGAGCTTTTCTTAGCCATTTTCATTATTATGATCTCGCGACTTCACCGAAACAGTAAATCAACAATAGTGAGCCATAGGTGGCAAAAAATTATTATTTCCTAATGATTTCTACTGCTCACAAACATTAACACAAGGCAAATGATTGCGCTATCATTTGTCATCATGTTATTCTGGCGACAGGTAAATTTGTTGTTAACTTAAATCAAAACTGATAAGACTTCTACATGCGCATGCCATCACCCAAACCAGTATCAAACCCCGAAGCATCTACCTGTTTAATCATTGTTATGGGAGTAGCTGGTAGCGGAAAATCCACTCTAGCCGATGCGCTTGCAAAGCATTATGGTTATATCTATTTAGATGGGGATGATTTTCACAGCCTGGAAGCGCGAGATTTAATGGCAAAAAATATCCCTCTTACTGATGAGCAACGCAATCCCTGGGTAGCCTCACTAAAGCATCGCCTGGAAACTAATGCGGCTATTAATCAACACACAACTCTGGCTTTTTCAGGCCTTAAACAAAAACATCGCAACGAACTGCGCAAAGCAGGCTTACGTACCATCTTTTTATTTTTGAATGGTGATAAAAACACGATTCAAACCCGCCTTGATAATCGCCAAGGCCACTTTATGTCGCCGCTATTATTGGACAGTCAATTTAACAGCCTTGAAAACCCGAGCGAAGAGATGGATGTGCATACTTTGGACACCTGCCCTAACCCTGAGCTGGTTATTGGCCAAGCCATCGCGGTTGTTAACGACGTATTACTACAGCGATAAGTGACAAAGCATTAGCATTCAACACTCAGTTTCCGCATAAATACCTTGGCAATCTACCCACCAATTGCCACAATAAGCCTACACTGGTTAAGGCTGCCGCCTTCTTAAAATAATTATCTTGCGCACCGGCCTCCCAATAGGAATCCTTCTATGTTTTTACAACGTATCTTATGTGTATTGGCTCTTCTATGCATCGCATTCTCCCTGGCTTCATGCGCAGGAAAGACAGAGTTTCGCAGTAGCTGCGACAGCGAAAGTGATGCGGCATGGAATGAACTGTCTATTGCCAAAGCCAAAGGCTTTGGCGGCACCCTGAGCTACACCAAGGCCCTTAGCTTATTAACTGCGGCGCGCACAATGCAAAGCGTAGAAAATTTTGATGCCTGTTATCGCAATGCAAAAAAAGCGCGCGAATATATTGCTAATTCTGTGCAAGGACAATAACCGAGCCTAGGACCTAGAAGTCCAAGCGTAAATTTATTTACAATTATTGTTATAAATTCCTACCTTGAGAACTTTTCTTTTTAAGCGAAACTTTTCTTTTAATCGCGAGTAATTATTCATGCACAAAATCCGCTGGGGCGTGTTGAGCACTGCCAATATTGGCCGCAAGGTCGTACCCGCGTTACAAACCTCAACTCATAATCAGGTAATTGCCGTTGGCTCGCGCAGCCTGGAAAATGCCCGAGCCTACGCGGATGAACTAGGCATTGGGCGTGCTTATGGCAGCTATGAAGAGCTGTTAAATGATCCGAACATAGATGCAATTTATAATCCCTTGCCCAATGACCTGCATGTACCCTGGTCCATAAAAGCATTGCAAGCCGGCAAGCATGTGCTTTGCGAAAAACCCTTGGGTTTAAATACCGCTGAAGTGCAACAACTTATTGACGTAGCTGCACAGTATCCACACTTAAAAGTCATGGAAGCATTTATGTATCGCTTCCACCCGCAGTGGCAACGCGCGCGCGAATTAGTGCGCGCCGACAGCATTGGCCAAGTACGCAATATCCATTCACACTTTGCCTACAATAATCGCGATGCCGATAATATTCGCAATAGTATTGCCATGGGCGGCGGTGCGCTGATGGATATAGGATGTTATTGCATCTCACTTGCACGCTACATTTTTGCCGAAGAACCCTTGCGCGTAATCGGACAGATAACACCTTATGCAGGTTATGAAGTCGATTGTTTTGTAACAGGCATTATGGAATTTGCCGACGGCAATGCCACTTTCACGGCATCCACCAAAATTGAATCCAAACAATATGTGGCAATCAATGGCGAACAAGGCAGTATTTTTATTCCCGTACCCTTCAATCCTATTGCTGATGCCAATACGAATTTAATACTAAAACGCAATGACCATCATGAAGATATTCTTATAGTACCGAGTGACCACTATCGCAGCATGGGTGATGCCTTTGCACAAAGCGTGCTTTTACAAAAGGATACACCAACCCCATTAACCGATGCTTTGGCAAACATGAAAATTATTGATGCAATTTTTGCCAGCGCAGAATCCAATCAATGGCAGAGCATTACATAGCTTATGATTCGCGCAGTAACATTACAGCATTCAATGTAGCAATAAAAAACCTACCGACACAAAAAAAACAGATTAAAAGTGAATGGCAAAAACAGCATGAAAAAAATTATTTGTTTAATTGTGATCTATGGCGCGCTCATAGCTCAACACATAATGGCAGAAGAAAAATCTGTAGAACGCATAGCTGAACCATTACAAACATTAATTAAAAAATTCAAACCCGATCCCCGTGCTGAAGCGGATGTCATTTTACATAGCACCAAAATTGTTATCGATGAAAACTACCTAAGCCACTCCATCACTTATCTGGCGGTCCATATCAACAGTGATGAAGCCGTGCGCGACTATAGCCAAATTAGTATTTCGTTCAATAGTTTTTATGAAAATATAGAGCTTGAGTTTGCCAATGTGCGAACACTCGACGGCCAAATGGATAGCATTAAACCTGATGCCACCCAAATTCAAAGCCCCGCTGACGAAAATTTTTATCAGGATCGCAAAGAACTTTTATTCTCTTTGCCTAACGTGCGCAAAGGCTCAGTCATTGAATTTCAATATCGTCATACCGACGCTAAAAAAATTATTGTCCAGCAATGGTTTGACAGCTTTAGTTTGTACTGGTGGGAAGATCGCGCCGCCAGCCAGGGTCCGCGCGTAGATAGAGTAGCTGCAGCCGAACTCCATATTTCCGCGCCCAAAAAAATATCAATTTATAACAATGACCTTAAAGCCTTTGGCGTAAAACACACACGCCAGGAAACAGGTGACTTGCAAGTTCTTACCTGGAAAGCCAAAGATTTACCTAAAATTGTATTGCAAGACAATATGTCACGGGATCACACCCGCTCTGCTCACCTGCGCATGAGCACCATAGAATCATGGGGGGAAATTGCAGACTGGGCCGACGCGTTGATTACCCCACATTTAATCACCGATAGTAAATTGGATGCGTTAATCAGTTCACTCGCAAAAACAGCCACTACACCGGATGAAAAGGTCAAAGCTGTATATCGCACCCTGCAGGAAAAAGTGCGCTACGTATTCGCACATGTTGGCCGCGGCGGTTATGAACCACACAATGCATTTGAAGTGCTTAGCAACGGTTATGGCGACTGCAAAGATCAAACTGCGCTGGCAGTGACTATGTTGCGTAAATTAGGCATAAAAGCAGACGCCGCCTTGCTCGTCACGCGCTCACGCGGCATTCCTATCATGAGCGTTACCAGTGTGAGCTTTGATCACATGATTGTGCACATTCCCGCTCAACAAGGTTTAGCGGAAATGTGGCTGGACAGTAGTGGAGACATCGCATTGTTCCCAGGATTCTCAGCAGGGCTGGAAGGCCAACCAGCATTAATTGTGAACAGTGCAACGCAAACCATTGTTACTATTCCGGCCTTAAAACCAGAACAACACTTTGCTCACTTTGATTTAACATTTGATAAATTTTCGGACAAAAATATTGAAGCAAATTTCAGCATGAAATTTGGCGGGTCCTTCGAGCAACGGCTGCGCGGCATGTGGCAATTTTCACGTGAGCGAGATAAAACATTTCGCGAAATGATGGGGCATATTTACCCCGCAGCGGAAGTCATTGCGCTCAACGGCAACAATGCCGATAGCATGTGGCAGAGCTTTAATGTTACAGGTCGCCTTGCCTTTAAAAATATCTGGAATGGCAATAAAGATAAATTAAGTTATGGCTTTAACATCATCCAACTGACTAATTTATTCGCCAGCCTACGTGATTTGCATAAACCCCAAGATCGCGTGCAAGATTATGTTAATGACCCGGGTTATACCATTTCTGCCCGCCTTGTCTTCACTCGCCCTAGCCCGGAACACATAGCGGCACTCAATGGTCAAGGACAAAACTTCGATAACCTTTATTTTTCATTAGTACAAAAAAGTCACGAAGATAATGGGAAATTTATTGTTGATGTTACATTTGTGCTAAAGCCTTTCCAGGTTACACCAAAGGACTATCCACAATTTTATACATCGATAAATCAATTACTTGACGGTAGCGATTGGTTAATTAGCTACCAGTATGACAAAGGCGCCAGCGAACTTGCAGCATTGGAACAAAGCACATCGAAAAGCGCTATGAACGCTGCCGCCGCTGACTTTATTGCTTTAGCAAAGTTACAAATAAAAAGCGGCGCTTACGATAAAGCTTTGGCTGCAGCAAACCAGGCGGTACTAAAAGAACCCAAAAATAGCGAGGCTTATTACGTTTTAGGGTTGGCGCAAGGCTATAACAACTTACTCTATGAATCTGAAAAATCTTTTGCCAAAGCGGAAGAGTTAGGATTTAAAATCTAACTATTGCAACCAGGTTGCGCTAAAAAACCATGAATGTAATCATTAGTATTTTAACTATTGCGCTGCTCCTGACTAGCTGCAACAACACTAGCCATCTCGCTGCCACAAAGTCTGAGATAAAACCCACTGCACCCAATAAACTCACTACATTACTGCAGGATTCAAAAAAAACGAATCCATCAACCAATATTGCCCAGCTAGTGCAAAATGTGACGCAAACGAACAATGATCCGCAATCATTATTTGAATTGGCAAATGCACACATTCAAAGTGCATACACTCATCACAATATGCATGAGCACGATTTAGCGATTACCTATTACAATGAAATCTTAAAGCTCATGCCCGGCAATCAAGCTGTCATTAATGCCCTGTACAAAATTTACTACGATGACACAATCAACAATCGGAATGCCTTAGCTTTTTCCAAAGCGACAGAATACTTTAAACAAATACCGGAGCAAGCCCGGGCAAAATTAAACCCGCCGTCTCTCGCACAGTTTGTCGCAAGCAAGCTGCTGCAAGAGGCTCAACACCAAACCACTAACAATCAAGCACTTCGTGAAACTTTACTGCGCGCTATTCAAGAGCAACCGCAAAATGACAACGCCTATATTCAACTGGCAAATTTTTATAGTGATGATCGCTATTTCTCCCTCGCGTTAGCCACCTTAAAATTAGGGGCTGAAACTATCACCGACTCAGTAGAGCTTTACAATGCCATAGCCTCCACCTACGAAAACCGGGCCAATATCAATAAGTGCAACTATGAACATCCCAACGACATTATCAATGCTACAAAATATTACAAATTAGCAATTCCATTGAGCCCTGCCAGCTCACCGCAGCATTATAAATTATCAGGAACTTTGTTTGACCAAAACCTCGGTTATCTTGGTCTCTATGAATCTGAACTCGCTCTCGCATTAAATCAGACCAGTACCAACTTAAGCATTTCAGCACAAAATCATTCCATGCTGGGTTATTCCAAAAAAGCCAATGAATTTCTCGAGCGTGCACTCAATAATGGATTACCGATTAGCGATGTCAGCTACCATGAAATTGCAATGAACGACGGCGATTGGCAGAAAGCGGCAACAGGTTTTGCTGCCTACATTAAAACACGCGAACACTACAGCCTTTATGACTTAATAAAAAGCGATATTATTTGGCAACAGTTATCTCTGCAGCAACTGCCCAACAAACCAAAAACGCAACAGCAGCCGTGGCTTGTCAATAAAAAAATTGATCTTACTAGCGACTGGGAACAACATTTATTTCATTATTGGACAAAAAAAATAAACTCTGAAGAACTAAAAAAAGTGGCGCTCAATCGCTGCGAAAAAACCGAGTATTACTTTTACACAGGCTATCAAGACTATCGCGATGGACAATTGGCGCAAGCGAAAATAAAATTTTCTGAATCACTTAAGCAAAACACTTATCGCTTTATTGAACGCCCATGGGCAAGGTATTTTTTACACCAATAAATTTTTAATTCAATCTTTGGATGAATTTGACATTGCTAATCGTTAAGTAATTTTTATGATAATTCTTTATAGATGGACTTTAGGTTATAGGTTGAACTTCGTGTTATAGACGCACCTTCATAACATTCACCTGCCGCCCTCCCAAACGTGTGAGCCGCACAATTTCCCAATTCCGTTTTTGATAGTATTCAGTATGTTCCGCAGCTGACAGCCACAGTTCCTCTGCGCCTAAGTCGGAAACGTATTTTTTTGCAGCATCAATCAACAGATTACCAAAACCTTGTTTGCGTTTATTCTCTACAACAAATAAATTACTAAGCCACATTGGCGCAGAATTGACGGGAATCAAGACGCTGCTGTCAACGCGATAAGTGTAATTCACCAGGCTTACACAACCGATCAAGTGCTTGCCTTGCGTAAGAATTAGTGTTTTAGGTATTTCATTGTTCTGCACATGCAACAATAGGCGCTGTTGGCGCGTAGCCAGGGTTGACTGCAACCCCTGGCGTTCGCACTCTTGATGATGCCAGCTCGCGACTTGCGCAAAATGGGTGGGCGCATCTTGTAGCAAGGTAATGTTAATTTCTAATTTTTTAGACACTATGTTTAGACACTAAAGGTTTGCCGCAAAAAATTACGCCACTAAAGAAAATCTTTAGTGGCGTCGATTAAAAATATTGAACTGTATTAAAGTGTGCAATTAAAAAAATTACGCTTTCTTAACTTCGCCTAACCACTTCACTTCTTCGCCATGAGCTTGTTTGTCGGCATGATAGCTTGAACGTACTAATGGACCACAAGCGGCATGCTTGAAGCCTAGCTCTTCTGCTATTGTTGTATATTCAGCAAATTCGTCAGGGTGAACATAGCGGGCGACAGGCAAGTGATCTTTTGACGGTTGCAAATATTGGCCAATCGTCAACATATCGATATTGTGCGCACGCATGTGCTGCATAACTTCAATAATTTCTTCTTTCGTTTCACCAAGACCCACCATTAAACCCGATTTCGTCAGTACATCCGGGCGGCGTATTTTATATTGCTTGAGCAATTCCAATGACCACTCGTAATTCGCACCGGGGCGCGCCTCGCGATACAAACGCGAAACAGTTTCCATATTGTGGTTGAACACATCGGGTGCTTCTTTTTCTAAAATATCTAAAGCGATTTCCATGCGGCCACGGAAATCCGGTACTAATACTTCGACTTGTAATTTAGGGCTAAGCGCGCGAGCATCACGGATACAATCGGAAAAATGTTGGGCGCCACCATCGCGCAGGTCGTCGCGATCTACTGAGGTAATAACGACATACTTTAATTTCATTTCCGCAATAGCTTCGGCGAGTTTACGCGGCTCGTTCGCATCTAAGGGATTAGGCTTGCCGTGGCCAACATCGCAGAACGGACAACGCCGCGTGCAAATATCGCCCATGATCATAAAAGTCGCGGTGCCACCGCTAAAGCATTCACCAAGATTGGGGCAATTCGCTTCTTCGCAGACCGACGATAATTTATTTTTACGCAATATACTTTTGATGCGATCAACTTCAGGCGATGCGGGAATCCGCACGCGAATCCAGTCGGGCTTGCGCTGAATTT
Source organism: Pseudomonadota bacterium (assembly GCA_040385335.1). GTDB lineage: Bacteria > Pseudomonadota > Gammaproteobacteria > Pseudomonadales > Cellvibrionaceae > Cellvibrio. The sequence continues at coordinate 158,650 of JAZKHP010000021.1, read as the reverse complement.
CAGCGCGATCACTGGCAATAACCTTAACCGGAATACGCTCAACTTTATCCGCGTCGCGCAGCTTTTCGCCTTGCTTGTGGCGCTCGGTGCGTTTGACAGGTTCTAGGCTCATAATCTGTGGCAGTTCGGACATGGAAATTCTCTGCAAGTCTGATGGGACAACTCTGGATCAAAATGTGCTGGGTATTCTACAGGTTTTATAAGCCAATTTCTGCGCAAATTCAGTAACGAATTGCTGTTGCACATCGGCGAGGGCTACCGGACTGATAAGTAAGTCCTGTAGTTGCGTCATTTTTAAACCTGGATAACCGCAAGGGTTAATAAGGAGAAAAGGTGCTAAATCCATGGCTACATTCAAACTTAAACCGTGAAAACTGCACCCTTTGCGCACCCGCAAACCCAGGGAGGAAATTTTATTGTCATCACCTTGGACATTAACGTAAACACCGGGGGCTTTAGCTTTGGCGAAAGCCTCAACATGATAATGCGCCAAGGTAGCAATGATGATTTCTTCAAGCGCGGTTACAAGATCGCGCACACCCATTTTCAGACGGCGCAAATCTAACAGCGGATAAGCGACTAATTGCCCGGGACCGTGGTAAGTCACTTGCCCACCTCGATCGCTTTGCACAACAGGAATATCAGTGATCGTCAATAAATGTTCAGCTTTACCCGCCTGCCCTTGGGTAAACACAGCCGGATGCTGTACCAGCCATAACTTGTCAGTAGTTTCGGAGTTGCGCGAATTGGTAAATTCCGTCATTGCAGCCCAAACTTTTTCATAGGGCTGGATGCCGAGATCAGTGACTTCCAGTGTGTGTAAGCTTGCTAAATTATCAGCAATGGATACAGGCACCTTACATCACCATTTTGATTTTTTTATTGCGGCGTAAATCTTCGTTAATACTGAACAACTGTGGCTCACTTGTAGCAGTAATCCACACTGTCAAGGATTGAAAACGACCTTTACTGGACTCGGCAATAGTAATGCGGGTTTGGTCGAATCCGGGGGCGTGGCGCTCCATAATTTCCAATACGTATGTGTGCATTTCCTGATCAGCGTCCCCCAGTACTTTGATGGGATAGTTTTCACAGGGAAATTCAATTTTAGGCGGTTGTTGTTCAGTCATTGTCCCCCACCCAAAAAATTAAAAATGTTAATGATAAAAGTTTGAAAAGCACACATGAAAAAAGCGCAATCGCAATTGCGCTTAGATTACTGCCTTAACTGAATAACTTGCGAAAGAAAAGCTTAATGCTGTCCCAGGCGCGCTCAAAAAAGCTAGCTTCTTCCACCGCGGTTAGCGCCACTAATGGCTCATCACTAATAATCTTGCCATCCAGCTCCACGCTAAGGCTACCCAAGGCTTGGCCAACCACAATGGGGGCTTTAATGTTTTCTTGCAAACGCACATTCGCGCGCAATGCATCGGTGCGGCCACGCGGCAAAGTGAGCCGAACATCCTTGGTTAAACCCAAAGAAACTTCAGGTGCTTTTCCCGACCAAATACGTGCTTTGGTAATTTGGGTATTGCCCTTATACAGATCAACTGTTTCAAAATAACGGAAGCCGTAGGCGAGCAACTTTTGCGTTTCTGTTGCGCGAGCTTCTTCGCTTTTCGTACCCATAACCACTGTGATCAAACGCGTGTTTTCACGCTTCGACGATGCAACTAAACAGAACCCGGCCTCTTCAGTATGCCCGGTTTTCAAACCATCCACGGTTGGGTCGCGATACAGCAGCAAATTGCGATTGGGTTGGCGAATATTGTTGTAGATAAATACTTTTTCTGCATGAAGACTGTAATGCGATGGATGATCATTGATGATGGCTCTTGCCAAAATAGCTAAATCGCGGGCCGTACTATAGTGATCTTTTGCTGGCATTCCGGATGCATTTTGAAAACGGGTATCATTCATTCCTAACGCAGTTGCTTTTTTATTCATCATGTCGACGAAAGCATCTTCGTTTCCAGCAACATATTCCGCCAGCGCAACAGTTGCATCGTTGCCTGATTGAATAATGACACCGCGCAACAGATCTATTACCGATACCTGAGTGCCTTCCTTGACGTACATCCGCGAACCACCCATCTTCCAGGCTTTTACGCTGATGTTAACCAAATTGCCCGGTGCTATGCGGCCTCGCTCAATCTCGTCCGCAACCAAATAACTGGACATCATTTTGGTTAAGCTGGCCGGCGGCAAACGTTGATCCGCATTCTGCTCTGCAAGCACCTGACCGGTAGTTGCATCCATCAGAATAAATCCAGTTGCAGCTAATTGGGGCGCAGCTGGAATAGCGGCTTCGGGCTGTGGGACCACCTGCCCCAGCATAGGTGTCGGCGGCTGCGCTTGCGCGGTAAAACTGCAAACTGTTACTGCAAACAACAAGGGTTTAATCAGGCGACAATAAGCATTAAATGTTGGATATGAGTTGAACATAGAAAACCACTTTGAAGACGAAACCGTGTAATAAAATTTGGGGCGAATTGTAGCATTGGCTGAGCGATAAAAACTTATTGATATACAACATGAGCCTGTAAAATATTGATTTTTTGCAATTGCTCCCGCGCATTCTGCAAAATTTGCGCGTCTCTGAAGGGACCTACACGCACACGATACAAATTATTCGAATTCGCTAGTGCGCTAATTATCACCGGGTACGAAAGTTTATCAGCGATGCTCGCAACTAATTGTTGTGCAGATTTTTCTGCGGAAAAAGCCGCTATTTGTAAATAAGTTCCGGATGGCAGCATTCCGCCACTTGTTATGCCTGCGGTTTCCTTACTAAAACTTGCATTGGCTGTCGTGTTAATTGCCTGACCAGCCGCCACATTTCTTCGCCCACGCAAAGGCGGACGCGGATCATCATCCGGCACTACAATTTCTACTTCAACATCGCCCGTGCCCGCTTGCGTAATGCCGAGGCGCTGCGCGGCAGCGTAACTTAAATCAACTATGCGATCACTGTGGAAAGGGCCGCGATCATTAACTCGCACAACCACGCTTTTATTATTGGCCAGGTTGGTGACCCGCACATAGGATGGAATCGGTAATGTTTTGTGCGCTGCGGTCATACTAAACATATTGTAAAGCTCGCCATTAGACGTATGCTCACCGTTGAATTTATAGCCATACCAGGACGCTTTGCCACGCTCTTTGTAACTCCGCTCATCTTCCATCAACTGATATGTTTTACCCAATATGGTATAGGGGTTTTTATTGCCAGCAATAGTGCGCATTTCATAGCGTGGCGTAGCATCAGGCACACCCGACATATCAATTTCATCTTTAGGCCCCCAGTCCTTAGCTTTGCCGGGATAACGCTCATTTTGCGATGTGCTCGATGGCTCCGATGACGCGGGTTTTTCCGGTGCATGAGAGCATGCATTCAGTAAACTAACCAACAGCAAAACCAGTGTGTAACGACAAATCAACCTCGCCACAAACCGCACTATTGTTTCTCCATCGCTAATTTAATGGATTGACTCAATTGATGCACCGCCATGGCGTACATGGGACTGCGGTTGTAACGAGTAATCGTGTAAAAATTTTGTAAACCAAACCAATATTCCAAACCATTCTCTCCATCAAACTGGATCGCAATAGCCTTGGTTGTCGGAGGTACCCAGGCAATGGGATTCATGCCGCGCTGACGCCACCGATCAATAGTAACGTCTGGCACTATGATGGCATTCAGTTGTTCAGCCTTTGCATCGCCGGTGGCATGAGCCCCCACGATAACCGGTTCGCCGGTTTGCCACCCATGTTGTTTAAAATAATTGGCAACACTGCCAATCGCATCTTCCGTGTTTTTCCAAATATCGGTGAAACCATCACGATTAAAATCAACCGCCCACTTGCGATAACTCGACGGCATAAATTGGCCATAACCCATAGCACCGGCATAGGAACCTTTAAATTCAATGGGATTATGTTTTTGTTCGCGCATCAACAAAAAATAATTTTCTAACTCGCCACGAAAAAAGGGTGCGCGCGGCGGATAATCAAACGCGAGAGTTGCAAGTGCATCAATGACATTGTAGTTGCCAACATTGCGACCATAATTCGTTTCTACCCCGATAATCGCTACAATAACTTCAGCTGGCACACCATACTCTTTTTCAGCGCGCAGCAACTGCGCGCGATTACTCCGCCAAAACGCTACCCCATTATCAATACGTAGCGACGTAAGAAAAATGGGGCGATATTCTTTCCAGGTTTTTGATTGCTCTGCAGGGCGAGAAATAGCATCAAGAATGGCTTGTTTTTTTTCTGCTTTGGCGAGCCACGATTGCAGCTCGGCGCGAGTAAATCCATTTTTTTGTATCATTTCATCAATGAATTTTTTTGCTTCCGGATGCTGTCGATAATCAGCGATGCAGGGTGCAGAACCACCCAAGGCTAACAAAGCACCAAAGGTTAAAAATCGACAAGCGCTTTTAATGAAAATCATAAAACTTTTTTTCCTGATACTGATATTCGATCTCATTTTTGCGGACTCATTATGCGTTTTTGCTCAGTGGCAATAGCCATTAAAATACCAAACCCGGACATCAATACCACAATCGCGGTTCCCCCCTGGCTCACAAATGGCAGGGGCACCCCCACTACCGGTAACATACCTGCGACCATTCCCATATTGACAAAGATATAGACAAAAAAAGTGGTGGCGATGCTTGCCGCCAACAAACGACCAAAAGTTTCTTGTGCATTCAATGCAATATAGATGCTGCGCGCAATAACTAATATGTATGCCGTGATCAATAACATTACACCGATCAAGCCAAATTCTTCCGACATCACAGCAATAATAAAATCGGTGTGCCCTTCAGGTAAAAAATCGAGACGGGACTGAGTACCCTCAAGCCAACCCTTACCATGTAAACCACCCGAACCTATGGCGGTTTTTGATTGGATAATATTCCAGCCAGCCCCCAATGGATCACTCTCAGGATTAAGCAACATTAAAATACGTTTTTGCTGGTATTCGTGCAGCATATAGTGCCACACCGGATAGAGGCTCGCACCAAATGCGGCGACTACTGCTGCTATATACCACCACTGCAGACCGGCATAAAACAACACCACCATACCTGACACCAAGACCAAAATCGCGGTACCCAAATCAGGTTGTTTAATAATTAACGCGGTGGGTACGGCGATCAACATCAGCGTAAGGACTATATGCAATAACCGTGGCGGCAAAATTTGACGGCTTAAAAACGCGGCAACGGCGAGCGGCATCGCCAACTTCATAATCTCCGAAGGCTGAAAACGAATGTTGCCCACCCCCAACCAACGCTGTGCTCCTTTTGCACCTATACCTATAACCAATACCAGAATAAGAAAGACTACACCCAGCGCGTAGAGCCAGGGTGCGGCTCGCCGCATAAAATCCACCGGCACTTGCGCCGTAATAAACATGGCACTGTAGGCAATGAGAAAGAATGTTCCCTGCTTTTGCATAGTTGCCATACTATTTCCGCTAGCGCTATAGAGTACAACCATGCCAATACCGGAAATAGCCAGGAGTAAAAACAACAATACGTAATCAATATGAAAACGTTGCGCAAACCGGTCACGGCGATTAAAACCTATGCCGGTTTTAGGCATACGCCGCAAAAAATCATGACTACTCATGAATGGCCAACCTCATTAACGCTCATTACCAACTCCGCTTGCGTCTATATTTTCTTCATTAGCGTCGTAAGTACCCGTCTCATCAGGACCAACATTAAAATCTTCCTGCTCTTCGGGTATTGCATCAGCCACAGGTTCGGTGACCTTAACGACGGGTACACCGCCAATGGGAGGCAAGGGCTCACCCAACATTAAATACTTGCCGCGCAGATGCGCATCCATGACATAACGGGTTACAGGACCTGCGAAGGATGCGCCGTGCAAAGCGTTTTCAACCATAACAAAAATAGCAATTTCCGGTGACTCAAGCGGAGCAAAAGCAACGAACAAGGCATGGTCACGAAGCCTTTCTTTCATTTTATTCAGGACCGCGTCATCGTACTTAATATTTTGCAAATAGCTGATGACTTGCGCAGAGCCCGACTTCCCTGCCATGGTGTAATCCGCACCTTTACTCAAGGTTCGCGCAGTACCGCGACCTTCTCCACGCATTACTTCAGCCATACCATCAAACACAATATCCCAATGATGATCAGATACTTCAAGCCGGTCTTCAACCACGGGGGCGACCGGTACATTATCAATGGCCTTTACCAACTGAGGGCGCATGCGCACACCGCGGTTGGCGATAGTGGCGGTCATCACTGCCAACTGCAACGGGGTCGCCAAGGTAAAACCCTGACCAATTGACATATTCACCGTATCACCGGGATACCACGCCAACTGTTTAGTCTGATACTTCCATTCACGCGATGGCCAGATAGCTTTGCGCTCATGGGGAATATCAATATTGGTACGTATCCCCAACCCAAAACGCTGCCCAAACTCGCTCAAACGGTCAATCCCCAAGCGCGAACCTAAATCATAAAAATAAACGTCGCAGGATTCTGCAATTGCTTGCTTGATAGAAACATGATTTCCGTGGCCACCTTTTTTCCAATCGCGATAAGGACGAGGATTACCCGGCAACTTAAAAAACCCCGGATCATAAACGCCACGATTTTCGTCATTAATTTTATAGTGCAACCCTGCCAAACCCATCATTGGTTTGATCGTTGAGCCTGGCGGATACTGGCCTTGTAAAAAACGATTGAGAAGTGGTGCGTCAGGAGACTCATTGAGATTTTTGTAATCATTGAACCCTATCCCGGTAACAAACAAATTGGGATTGAATCCGGGATTGGAAATTGCTGCAAGCACGGCTCCGGTCTTTACTTGAATAGCCACCACCGCACCACGTCGTCCCGCCAAGGCTGCAGCGGCTGTTTCTTGCAAGCGCGCATCAATGTTCAAGGTAATATTTTTACCTTGCTTGGGATCAATGCGATCCAATACCCGCTGCACCCGGCCACGCGCATTGGTTTCCACGTTTTGGCTGCCAACCTCGCCCAATAATTCACTTTCATAGCGGTTCTCGATACCAATTTTACCGATGGCATAAGTTCCGCTATAGCGGCGCAATTGCTCTTCGCTAAATTGTGCCAGTTCAGTTTCGTTAATCCGGCTAACGTAACCCACGCTATGTGCAAACAGATCGCCGTGAGGATAATCACGCACCAATTCCGCATCAACTTGCACTCCCTCCAAGCGATGTTCATTGACAGCCAGGCGAGCAATTTCATCCTCGGTCAACTGATAATGTAAGGGTATAGCTTCAAGAGGATGTATTCGCTGTTTCTTAAGCTTATAAAACTTCTCTAAATCCGCAGGCGAAATATCGACTAAGGTTTTCAAAAGCTCCAAAGTCGCTTCGAGATCAGTTTTTTGATTGACAATAATAGCCAGAGTATAACTGGGGCGATTGTCCGCCAGTATTTCTCCATTGGCGTCATAGATCAGGCCGCGCGTGGGAGGAATTGGCTCCACATGAACACGGTTATGCTCCGACTGAGTAACATAATTTAGATAGTTAACTATTTGTAAGTCGTAATAGCGATAAATCAGAATGCTGAATAGCATCAGCATGATAAAAACCATCACACCCAAGCGCACCTTAAATAACTCCGTCTCTTTTTGGTGATCCTTGAAGTGCTGATTTTCAAACATGAAAGTGAAGGCTCAACTGAATGTATAGCGGGAATAAGTGAATGAAAATCATCGTTGAAATTTACTTATGATAAGGATGATTTTGCAGGATAGTACAAGCGCGATAAAGCTGTTCAATCACTACAATACGAACCAATGGGTGCGGCAAAGTCAATGGCGATAAAGACCACTTAGCCGAAGCCAGCGCTAAGCATTCAGGAGCTAAACCGTCAGGGCCGCCAATTAATAAGCAATAATTCGTACCGCTCATTTTCCAACCTGCCATATTCTCAGCGAGCTGTTCAGTGCTCCATGGCTTGCCTCTGACATCAAGCGCGATGATTTGTTCACCTTTGCCAATTGCCGCCAATATTGATTCGCCTTCTTTCTCCATCGCTTTGGCAATATCAGTATTTTTCGTGCGCTGAGCAAGCGGCAACTCCACCATTTCTACTACGCATTCGCGCGGCATTCGTTTAGCGTACTCAGCGTAGCCCTGCTCTACCCAATCAGGCATTTTAGTGCCCACTGCGATAATACGAATGCGCATTTTAACTCAGCTCATTTACTGCGTAGGTTCTAGTCACTCTCAAGTTTTTACAATTCACGATTGAGCGGATCATAGGCTGCTTTATCCGCAGCTGATTGCTCGCGATTAACAGGAACTTTTGACCAAAGTTTTTCCAACTCATAATAATCGCGCGTTTCTTTTTGCATAACATGCACTACGGTATCGCCAAAGTCGACCAGCACCCAATCGCCGGTATCCAAACCTTCCACACCCAAAGCACGGAAACCTTGCTGTTTAGTTTCAAGTACCATATTTTCAGCCAGGGAACGTGAGTGACGATTGGAGGTAGCGCTGCAAATAATCATGGTATCCATTACATCAGTCAGGTTGTGCACATCGAGCGTGACAATTTCTTTGCCTTTAAGGTTTTCAAGGGCAGTAATAATTGCTTTATTTAAATCAGACATTCATTTACCTATTGGTTTATTAGCTTTCAAAAATTTCGTTTAACACTAGCGATATAAATTCTGTTCACGAATATATTGCCACACACCATCTGTTACTAAAAACTGGGCAGACTCACCAGCGGCAGTTTGCTGGCGAATCTCCGTCGCAGAAATAGGTAGCAATCGTGGTGCCTGCAGTACAATCGAACCCGCAGCTTTTTTATTCAAACTCTTAACATCGGACTGATGTGCTTGCAGTAAATTTGCCGCATCACCACTGTGTGGCAAAGTCCAACCGCTGCGTGCAACCACCACTATATGCGCAAGATGGATTAACTCTTGCCAAGAGTACCAGCTACTAATTCCTGCAAAAGCATCTTCGCCCATGCATAAAACCAAACTCACTTCACTACCTAACTCTGCACGTAACTCACGCAGCGTGTCATAAGTATAGGAGGCTTTATCACGCAACAACTCACGCTCATCCAATTGCAATTCTGGACAATCTTGTAACGCAATACGTAACATCTCAGTGCGCTGGGCAGCAGTAGCTTGCGGTGCTTGACGATGCGGTGGCTTATGGGATGGAATCAAACGCATCTCATCCAACTTAAGCAGCTGCTTTAACTCCAATGCCAAGCGCAAATGACCGATATGAACCGGATCAAAAGTACCACCAAAAAGTCCAATCTTCTTGCGCATACCCATGGCCTTAATGAACACGACTTACTTACTGCCGAATATGCCCATCGCCAAAGACCACCCACTTCTGCGACGTTAAGCCTTCCAAGCCCACCGGCCCACGAGCATGAATTTTGTCAGTTGAAATGCCTATTTCCGCACCTAAACCATATTCAAACCCATCAGCAAAACGAGTAGAGGCATTAACCATTACCGAACTTGAATCCACCTCGGTAATAAAACGTCGCGCACGGGTGTAATCTTCTGTAACAATTGCATCGGTATGCTGCGAGCTATAACGAGCAATATGATCTATTGCTTCCGTCAAACCAGACACAACCTTTATAGACAAAATCGGTGCTAAATACTCCGTTGCCCAATCCTCTTCGGTGGCAACAGAAGCAATAATAATGGAACAGGTTTTATCGCAACCCCGTAATTCAACACCCTTCTCAAGAAAGGCCGCAGCCAGACGAGGTAAAATTTCTGCTGCGACTTGCTCATCAACCAATAATGTTTCCATCGCATTGCAGACACCGTAACGATGCGTTTTAGCATTAAACGCAATCGCAAAAGCTTTTTCTAAATTAGCTTTACTATCGATAAATACATGGCAGATACCATCAAGATGCTTAATCACAGGCACCTTGGCATCCTGACTAATACGCTCAATCAACCCTTTACCTCCGCGCGGTACAATCACATCCACAAATTGCGGCATGGTAATCAATTCACCCACAGCGGCACGATCAGTTGTTTCTATTACTTGCACTACAGCCGCAGGCAAACCCGCAACTTTTAAGCCCTCTTGCACACAAGCGGCAATTGCACGATTCGAGTAAATTGCTTCGCTTCCGCCACGCAATATTGCAGCATTGCCCGATTTCAAACATAAACTTGCAGCATCAATTGTCACATTAGGGCGCGATTCATAAATAATTCCCACCACACCAAGCGGTACTCGCATTTTGCCAACCTGAATGCCGCTTGGACGGTAACTCAAATCGGTGATGGTGCCGCAAGGGTCAGACAGGGCAGCGACCTGACGTAGACCTTCGATCATCCCATCAATGGTGGCCGGCTTAACTGCGAGGCGATCAATCATTGCCGCATCTAAACCATTTGCTCTGGCTGCCGCTAAATCTTTTTGATTTTCTGCAACCAAGGTTATACGTGAATTATTTAAAGCATCCGCAATAGCCAATAACGCTTTGTTTTTAAGTGCGGTGGGCGCCTTGGCAATGACCCGCGAAGCGATGCGGGCATTCCGCCCAAGCTCAGTCATGTAATCTTTAATTTTTAACACTTCAGCCATAACTCACAACCTATCATCGATAAACAAATGGCAAAACAAAATAAGGCGGCAATTATACCCTGATTGAAGTTAAGTTTTGGTGCTTAGCTCGCCTATTTATTACATCTGTACATACATAAGTAGCCCTGGTATTTTTCAGCCTCAATTCAGCTTCATTAGTCTAGTCTGCAGTTACAGACGCTGTATTGCGTTATTAATCCCGATAAAAGTCGAGGAGCTCATCATGCAAGACTACCCATTTGTTTTAGTATTGATTCGCACTGTGTTGACCTTCAGTGTCGGCATGCTAACTGCCGATTTGGCCTTGGCAGACCGTAAACATCACCATCATCATCGCCATCATTCACACCATCAACCGGTATATTATGAACAAGTGCGTCATAGCAATGATGTTTATGGCCGGGTAGTAAATGCGCGCCCTATTTATCAAAGTGTTGCCATCGAAGTACCTGAAGAGTCTTGCCGTGTTGAGACAGTTGCGCACAGCGAACACCGCAGAAGCAGGAATGGTGATTCATTTGGTAGTACTGTTGTGGGCGGATTAGTCGGAGCTGCGATTGGTCACGAGATAGGACATGGTCGCGGCGGCGCTACTGCAGTTGGAGGATTAATTGGTGCCGCCATTGGCAATGACACCAGCAAACATTCGCGAGTAGTAGCCTATAGCGATAGAGAAGTTTGCGATACCCATTATCGTACCGAATACGAAAACCGTATTATTGGTTATGATGTGAGCTATAGCTATGAAGGTCGTATCTATCAAACTCGCACCGACCGTCACCCGGGCGATAGAGTTTCCGTAGCATTGCATTATTCAAACTATCCAGATTAAGGCTTATTGTTGAGGATTGCTGCAAATCTTTATTTGGTAATGTAAGGCAGCGCTATAAAGAAAATTATGCGCTTTTAAAGGTGCAGAGGTATTGTATGTCGCAATTAACTTTTAAAAAATTTATTAAAAACAATAAGCACCTTCTTATTCTGCAGCCAACATTAGCACTAGCGCTACTTGTGGCTGCGCACCAAACCTTTGCCGAAAAAGATTTATTTAGCAACGAACCTCGCCCGCAGCAACCGCTTCCCGCCCAGGAAATGATTAATCCCCCGGAGGAGGAAGATGATACTCTGGAACCTGCCCTTTCTCCTACCGATGCGGCTTTGCGCGCACAACAACATGTAGATGGTAAAGTAATGAACGTGCGGAGATTTGCCGAGGAAAACAAAACTCTTTACGGCGTCAAAGTACTGCAAAAAAATGGGCGCATTAAAACGGTTACCGTAGATGCTAATAGCGGTGCAATTCTTGAATAGTGGTATAAAGCTATCTGGACAACAAATATCATCTTCAGATTATCGAATAACTTAACAATCATTCCCTATCATTAACTTTAAAAGGAAATCAATAATGCGATTATTAGTGGTGGAAGATGAAAGCGCTCTACGCAAACAAATAGTGCTGTTAATTGAAAGCGAAAAATACGTTTGTGACAGTGCCGCAGATGGCAGAGAAGGCTTATTTTTAGGTAGCGAGTACGATTACGATTTAGCGATTATTGACCTGGGACTACCCTTACTCGATGGCACACAATTAATTAAACAACTCCGCGCTAAAAACCGCAACTTTCCTATTTTAATATTAACCGCACGCGGTAATTGGCAAGATAAAGTTGAGGGCCTGGAAGCAGGTGCCGACGATTACTTAACAAAACCTTTTCATCCAGAAGAATTACGCGCTCGCCTGCATGCACTATTGCGCCGCGCTAACGGCCACGCAACGCCGGTATTGCGTTATGGTTCAGTCGTCATAGATACTAGCGCTCGGCGCGTGCACCGCGACGAGCAAGAAATAGAATTAACCAGTTTTGAATACAACACTTTAACTTATTTAGCGTTAAATGCCGGGAAAAACATTTCCAAAACAGAATTAACAGAACATTTGTATGCTCAAGATTACGACCGCGATAGTAATGTGATTGAGGTTTTTGTTGGTCGCTTGCGCAAAAAATTAGATCCTGACGGCACTCTAAATTTAATTACGACATCCCGTGGCTTGGGTTATCGTTTTAATGTCGAAAAACAATAAATTAGCCATTAGCGATAATAATTAGTTAATAGGTAAACTGGTGATTAGTAAAAAATTCTCTTCCATCACCGCACGTTTATTCCTGGCGTCGCTGCTTCTCCTCCCCGCTTTTTTAGGCATAACCGGCTTTTTCCTTGACCGCATATTTCAAACCAGTTTAATCGAAGCCGAAAAAGCACGTTTGCGTGGGCATATTTATTTGTTATTCAGTGCCGCCGAATTACCCGTAAAACCACTTAAAAAAAGCGATAAAAATAAGTTGCAAATGCCTGCGTCACTTATTGATACAGAGCTTGAACGCATCAATTCGGGCCTTTATGCTTATATTTACGATAACAAAAAGGAGCTTATCTGGCATTCCAACTCCGCCGCACTACAAACTCCTCCCGCTTACGACAAAGTTTCTCGTACATTTAAAACCGATCAAATGGCAGAAACCACCATTGTACTTAATGGGGACAATTCTTTTATCGCCCACTATGATGTTATTTGGGAGGATTCAAGGAAACGCGAGCATCCTTTTCGCTTTGTAGTCGTTCACAATAGTGAAGACTTCCTCGACCAAAAGACTGCGTATCGCCAGCAACTTTGGCGATGGCTCGGCGCAGTTGGCATTTTATTATTACTGGCACAAACGGCAATTTTGCGCTGGGGTTTGCGCCCGTTAAAAAAACTGGCACGCGCGCTTAATGCTATGCAAAGCGGAAATACAAATAATCTTCAAGGAAAACACCCTGACGAATTGCAAGATATTGTTAACAATCTCAACCAGGTATTAGCCCGCGAACAAGCATTGCGGCAACGTTATCGCAACAGCTTGAGCGATCTTGCCCACAGCTTAAAAACGCCGCTCGCAGTGATGCAAGCCAAGCTTGGGCAAGCGTCAAAAGATGAAGAATTGCAGCAACTAGTCACAGAACAAG
>JAZKHP010000021.1:141559-145010 GCA_040385335.1 Pseudomonadota bacterium | reverse complement strand
GTAACGCGTATGAATCAAGTGGTTAGCTACCAACTACAACGCGCGGTCTCCAGCCAACAACAAGGCTCCCATCAACACACAGCTATAGAACCTATTGTGCAACGCTTATTCAGCGCATTAAACAAAGTTTACGCGGACAAGCATATAGGCGTGGATTGTACCCTAATTGCAAATTCCATTTTTGCGGGCGACGAACAAGACCTCATGGAACTACTCGGCAATATTATTGAAAATGCTTTTAAATACTGCAAATCCCGCGTCCAACTTACCAGTCGCGTTGAGGGCAAACAATTGTTCATTGCAATTTCTGACGATGGTCCTGGCATTCCACCCGAACAACAGGAGCATATACTTGAGCGTGGCCACCGCCTGGACACCAGCCAACCCGGCCAAGGTATTGGTTTAGCCGTAGCAGCAGACATAATTCGCAGTTACGGAGGTGAGCTAAAAATCCAGCAATCCTCTCTTGGTGGCGCCAACTTCGAAATTCAACTGCCGCTTGGCACTTAAACCATCGCAGGTCAAAGTCGTCTAAACCACCGCCATATGTGTGATATATCACACAGCAATCACACTCCTAACCTCACAGCAATCTCCGGTATTTCAGACTATTGTTAATTCGCCTAAAAGCAAATAATGACATTCATAGTAGCTCGCCAAGGATTGCTAACGAATGCGTTATTAAACCCGGATCATCGTAGTTTGCTGATCGCCTTGTGAAGTTCACTGTGGAGCCAAAAATCATGTCATCAAGAACCTGCATAGCGGTAGATTCAACCTGCGATTTACCGGCAAAATTTATCCAACAACATAATATTGAAGTGCTGCCCATTTATATCAATTATGACGGGGGGCAAGCCATGGATTATCGCGACCCTAATACCATGCTACATTTTTATAAAAACCATTCCAAAGCACAATTTGGTTTAGCTCAGTCTGACCCGCTTTCAGTAAATGACATGACGCATATTTTAAAAGAGCGCTTACTACCAAAATATGATTTGGTACAAGTGATCACAATCAATAGCAAAAAAAGCGAAGTTTATAATCGCGTATCAGAAGCGGCGTTAATTAATGAACCTAAATTTCGCGAAATGGAAAAAACCGAAGGCCGTATGCCATTTAGAATTCGTTTATATGACAGCATGTCAATGTTCACCGGCCATGCATTGTTAGTGTATGAATTAGTTAAAAAAATTCACGTTGAAAATGTACCTCTAAGCAAAGCTATTCGCATTATCGATACTATGCGCGATGAAGTTTACGGTTACTTAATTCCTAATGATTTATCTTATATGCGCGATCGTCGTCACTTACGTAAAGGTGACAATAATATTTCTTGGGTAAACTTTAAATTAGCAAGCATGTTGAATGTGCGCCCTATCGTACAACTACATCGTGGAGCTACTGATAAAATCGGCACAGGCAAAGGTTTTTTGGGGGCGCTGGAAAATTTATTCGAACACGTGCGTAAACAAATTAAACAGGGCTTAACCAGCGATGTTATTGCGATGAGCTACGGCGGTCTACTTGAAGAAATTAAAGACGAATGGATCCTGGTTGAATTCCGCGAATTTTGTAAGCAGCACAATATTAAAACCATGTTATCCATGATGAGTATGACAGGTGCTATTAATGTAGGGCCAAAATCATTCGCACTGTCTTTTGCAACTGATAAAGATTTAGTTTAAAAATTATAATTTTCACAAAAAAAAGCCGATCGCATTTATGATCGGCTTTTTAATATTCAACTTCACACATTATATCCATTCGGATTTTTTTCTTGCCAGCGCCAGGCATCCTGCATCATCCGCTCTATCCCGAATTTAACCTCCCAACCCAATTCAGTTTTTGCTTTTTGCGCATTGGCATAACAGCTGGCTATATCACCGGGGCGACGACCAGAAATTTTATAAGGCACTTTGCGACCACTCGCCTGTTCAAATGCACTTATCATTTGCAACACAGAATAACCGCAACCAGTGCCGAGATTGTAAGCTCTGCAACCAACACCCACTTTATCCAAGCCTTGCAACGCCGCCACGTGCCCAAGTGCTAAATCTACAACATGAATGTAGTCACGAACTCCAGTTCCATCTACCGTATCATAATCATTGCCATGGACATTTAGCTCCGGCAATTTGCCAATGGCAACTTGCGCAATATAGGGCAACAAATTATTTGGAATGCCCGCTGGATCCTCACCAATTAAACCACTTTCATGGGCACCGACGGGATTGAAGTAACGTAATAAAGTAATATTCCATCCGCTATTGCCCGACTTGGCAATATCGCACAAAATTTCTTCAACAATTAGCTTGCTGCGGCCATAGGGATTCGTGGTACAAGTTGGAAAATTTTCGTCAATGGGTACGCTTGCCGGATCACCGTATACAGTAGCCGATGAACTAAAAATCAACTTCCACACCTTAAACTCTTCCATTACCTCCGTCAGCGACAATGTTCCCGCCACGTTATAACGATAATATTTCATCGGAATTTCGTTTGATTCACCCACAGCTTTAAGCCCCGCAAAATGCATAACGGCGGCAATTGGATGCGCTGTAAAAACATCACGCAAGGCATCTTTATCATTGACATCGGCCTGATAAAACACCGGCGCAACACCGGTAATTTGCGCAACGCGCTTAAGCGACTCAGCACTGCTATTACATAAATTATCGACAACAACGGGCAAATATCCGCTGTTGATTAACTCAACGCAAACATGACTACCGATAAAACCGGCGCCGCCTGTAACCAAAACTGGAGAACGAGATACAGAAGAAGACAATGACATATACCAGATTCCTTATATCAAACACCATTTGCTGAAGGGTGCAGTATACCGGCATTAATGAATCTTTTTTACCCTCGATAATAATGTTTAATCAATCTTACTCAGAAAAACAAAAGGCAAGCCGAAGCTTGCCTTTTAACAACCAGTTGAAAAAGTAAAAACTTACTCGATTGGCAGACTCAATGACACGATAAAGTTAAGTTCAGTTTCTTCAGCAACAGGATCATCAGCATCATCAATGATCTTACCAACGGTGAAACTTAACTTGGAATTGTACTTGTATGTTACATCCAGGTGAGACACATTAGCGTCACCATCATCAAAATGTTGACCATACTTAATGCCAAACTTTTCAAAATTTAATTCTGCAGTTGCATAACTATAGTCTTCATTACCTAAAGGCGCATGATCTGCTTCAATAGCATCATAATAAGTAACTTTAAACGGACCATAGCCAAGCGTAGGAATAATTTCTACATAATCACCGGGATTAATTGCATCAACACCGAGGGTTGGGTAGTTATAAGAAACTAAACTAACACCATAAGTGAAATCCCCTGCAGCACCTGAATAACCAGCATAAATATCATATTCAGTACCAAAAAGCTCATCACCAGATGATGTCCACAGGCCAGCAATAAAACCATTAGC
>JAZKHP010000021.1:0-141549 GCA_040385335.1 Pseudomonadota bacterium | reverse complement strand
AAATAGCAGCACCACCGCCCAAATCCCAGCCACGCCAGTAATACATATTTGACGCACCAACCGAAGCAGCAACAACAGCTTCTGCGTGTACAGCAGGAACAGAGAACCCAGCAATAGCAGATAACAATGCTGCACCAGCAACTAATTTTTGTTTCATCATGAGTAAATCCTCTAAGTGTGTTTCTAAATTTAGTATTAAAGCAGCCGAATCAACAATGAGCGACTTACCCGGTAACTTTGCAGATACCAAGCCAACTTTATTTTTCCTTTATCTTTCAAAAAGTTAAAAACCAAATACTATCTTGCATACTAAATAACATACCATGACGAGCACCATAATAACGCATAATATCGCACATTTAACTATGCCTGAGCACCATCTTGGATCACTTTGATTTATTAAACGCGTTTTTAAGCTGCTGAAGCTGATCTTGAGGCCATGCAGGACGTTGTAATGCCTTTAATAACATCTCATTTATTGATAAGTCGAGATAAAAGAGAAGTGCCATAATGACTAAAATTGCCCCTAACCAGACCTGCCAACCCAAGGACTCATTTGCCAACACCGCCCCTAGTATTAACGCGATGATGGGCGTCATAAACGTAATCATTGATACTGCGGTCGCTGTCATATTAGCGAGCACATAGAAAAATAACGTAATACCCAGCAACGAACCCAAAACTGCCAAATAACCAATCGCCGCCCATGACTTTGTGGAAACCAGATTTGGCATAAATCCATCTAACAGCCACCAGCTTAAAAGTAACCCAGGCAACGCAAATAACAGCGAACCTAACATCTGATTGAAAGCATCGACCTGCGAGTCGACTTTTTTTACCAATACACTACTGAAACTAAATAAAAAACAAGAAAATAGAATTCCTAGCATGCCGTATACAGCATGAGTATGTATCTGCAACTGGTTATAAAAAATGATTACCAAACCCAGCAGAGCCACTGATAAGGCTATTACACGGCGCAAACTAAACGGGTTTTGCTTAAGCAAAACCATTGTCATTAACCCTGTCACAAAAGGCGACATAGCAAAAATAACAGCAATCAAACCTGAAGGAATATATTGTGCAGACCAATACACCACCGGCATATTAGGGAACACACTAATGGCACCTGCTGCGTAAGTTCGCCATAAGTGTGAAGAAGAAAATAATTTGCGGCGCAGCAACAAATTAATCAGCAAGCCAAGCGCCAATGCAAATGACATGCGTAGTGATGCTGCGGCGATAAAACTAAGGCTATCGCTGCTCCATTGAATAGCCAATGGGGTTGTTGCCCAAATAAGAACTACAGAAAAATAAGCCAATAAAATTGCCATGCGCCTGCTCCTTGTTGTTAGCTGCCTTAAACGGCAACTAGAGAAGGTCGCAAGATAAAAATCGCGGCAATTTTTTAGTACAAACAAAAAAGCCGCAGTTTTTATGCTGCGGCCTTTGTTTTTAAAAAGAGAAACTTCTCATTTAATCCCAAATTCCGCAAAACTGTGCACAGACACTGGCCCAAATGGGTCGCAGTGCGCGCATATGTTTTGCAAAAGTGTATTGGGATAGAGACATAAAAATTATTTCGGAATAAGTAAATTACATTAACATCTAAGTTAAGTGACTCTAAATGAAATTTATAAAACAAACAACCCGAAACTTGATTATTTTTTTTAAATCCATAATGCCCTATACTCGCCACTGAATTAGCAGAACATAATCCTATGAAAACCTATCTTGTTGGCGGCGCTGTGCGCGATAAATTGCTCGGCTATCCATTTCACGAAAGAGATTGGGTCGTTGTTGGCGCTACCCCTGAAATCATGCAGGAACAAGGCTTTATAGCGGTTGGTAAAGATTTCCCTGTATTTTTACACCCCCAAACAAAAGAAGAATATGCACTTGCACGCACTGAACGCAAAACCGGTCGAGGTTATAATGGCTTCAGTTTTTATTGCGGAGAAGAAGTCACATTAGAAGATGATTTAGTCCGGCGCGATCTCACTATCAATGCTATCGCTGAAGATGACGCGGGCAATATTATTGACCCCTATGGCGGCCAGGCCGATATTAAAAATAAAATTTTACGGCATGCGTCTAATGCATTTACAGAAGACCCTGTACGAATTTTACGAATTGCCCGGTTTGCCGCACGCTACCATCATTTAGGTTTTCATATCGCTGCCGAAACCAATCAACTTATGCAGGAAATGGTTAACAACGGCGAAGTAGATCATTTGGTTTCTGAGCGCGTATGGAAAGAAATGCAACGTGCGCTCGCTGAACAATCTCCTGATATTTTTATCCAATGCTTGCGTGATTGCGGCGCACTTGTGCGATTATTACCTGAAATAGATGCTTTATTTGGTGTACCTCAAACAGAAATATATCATCCCGAAATCGACACCGGCATTCACACATTAATGAGCCTGCAACAAGCCGCCAGGAAAACGCATGATTGCTGCGTACGCTTTGCAACCCTAGTGCATGACTTAGGTAAAGGGACTACACCCAAAGCAGAGTGGCCACGCCATATCGCCCATGAAGAACGCAGCCTGCCTTTAGTTAAACAATTATGTGAACGTATAGCAGCTCCTAAGGAATACAAAGAATTAGCAATGATTGTTGCGCAATGGCATACCCATTGCCACCGCGCATTAGAACTAAAGCCAGCGACAATTCTAAAAACATTACAAATGACTGACGCATTTCGCAGACCCGATCGTTTCGAACAATTTTTACTGTGTTGTGAAGCTGATGCGCGTGGCCGAACCGGACTCGAAGAACGTGATTACCCGCAGTCTGAATATTTTCGCCAAGCGCTAAAAGCTTGTCAAAATATAAATACAGCAGATGTAAGTGGCCGCGGTCTTTTAGGAAAAGAATTTGGCGATGAAATAAATCGTTTACGTTTAGAAAAATTAGTGCAATATAAAAATGAGCATGTTCATGAGTAACGCGGTAGTAATAGGTAACCCGGTTGCATTAATTACCGGCGCTGCAAAACGTATTGGTGCTGAAGTGGCACGCTTTTTACACGCAAATAATTTCAATGTTGTTATTCACTACCGCCGCTCACAAAACGAAGCTGAGCAATTAGTAGCTTCACTTAATCGCATTCGTGCAAATTCTGCGGTTTCTTTTCAAGCGGACTTAACCAACACGAAAGAAATTGAGCTGCTCGTTCGGCATGCAGTTGCCTATTGGGCAAGAATCGACACGCTCATCAATAACGCATCAAGTTTTTACCCAACAACTATCGGAAAAGTTACGAACAATGAATGGGAAGATTTAATGAGCAGCAATGTGAAGGCACCATTTTTTCTCGCACAAGCACTTGCTTCAGAACTTATCAAAAATCACGGTTGCATAATTAATATGACCGACATTTACGCCGACAAACCACTGAAAAATCACAGCGTTTATTCTATGGCGAAGGCGGCTAATGTTATGCTCACAAAAAGCCTTGCGCTAGAACTTGCACCTAATGTGCGGGTGAATGGTATCGCACCTGGAGCCATTCTCTGGCCAGAAAATATGGGAACCGAAGATTCGGAAAAACTTTCTTTGCTGGACAAAAATAATCTGCTCGCAAAAATTCCGCTACAAAGAATCGGCGAGATGGATGATATTGCTAAAACAATTTTATTTTTAATCAACGATGCACCTTATATCAACGGCCAGATACTGACTGTTGATGGTGGCAGAAATTTAATTATTTAAATGAAAAAATTATGATACGGACACAGTTATTAACAAATGACGGAAAGTGGCTCACTGGCGGACAAGAATTAATTGACGTTTGGCAGAAATTCAACTCCGGTTGTATTTGGATTGATCTCGAAGGTGAAGAGCCAGCAAACGAACGCGCCATACTGTTAGCTTTGCATTGCCACAAAATGGCGATTGAGGATGTGCAGCGCTATAGGCACCCACCTAAAACCGAGACATTCGATCAACACACATTATTTTTATATCGCGGCATTACTGAATTTAATACTGATTTAACCATAGAGCAAATGAACATTGCGATATTTGCTGGCGATCGCTGCCTAATCAGTTGTCATCCACGCAAATCAACGGGAATAGAACATTATTGGGAGCACGCACAAAAAGAAAATCTATTAGTTAGCCCGGGGCTTTTAGCTACGCGCATTATGCGTTTTTCAGTAGGACGTTATCTGGACGCAATTTTGGAATTCGAGCCCTATCTCAATGAGCTGGAAGATGCAATGCAAGATAGTCCTAGTGATGCAACTATGCGGGAACTCATTGCTTACAAATCGCGCCTGCGTAAATTAAAACGAATTTTTAGTTACCACGAACGGCTGATAACCAATGTACTAAAAGATATTCCCCAAATATTAATAGATGAAGACGGCGATATTGAACATGCATTACAAGACCTATATGAACGCTGCGAACGTCTTCATAGCTTGTGCACCATGTACTACGATATTTGTGGTGACTTAATTAATGGCTACTTATCTATCAGTTCACATCAACTTAATAACACCATGAAAGTGCTAACAGTCTTCACTGCTATATTTGTCCCGCTCACTTTTATTGTCGGAGTCTATGGAATGAACTTTGATAATATGCCGGAACTGCATTCTGTTTACGGTTACTACTACACTTGGGCGGCAATGATTTTCATAGCATCTGGAGTGGGACTGGTTGCTTATAAGAAATGGCTTTAGTGTACGGCGAACTTTTCATTTACCTTAACCAAGAAAAATCTAATGGACCGCACATTTTCTATTTATTTAAGAAAACCTGATATTGCCGACGCGGAAGAAATAATTGCAGCATTTACACGCAGTGTTGATTTCCATAAACCCTGGACATATTCGCCTGATAATTATGAAAAATATTTATCGCAACCCCATAGATATTTCGTTTGCCATAAAAAAACTCATGCAATAATTGGCAGCTATAATATTTCTGAAATAGTCAGAGGCTGGTTTCAATCAGCCTATCTCGGTTATGAAGCATTTGCACCCCATCAACAACAAGGCTTTATGACTCAAGGTATGACTCTTTTATTGGAGGAAGCCTTCTCTACCTTAAATCTGCATCGCCTTGAAGCCAACGTACAAACAAATAACTATGCATCTATTGCATTGCTATTGAAATCTGGCTTTATGAAAGAAGGATTCTCGCCAAAATATTTACGCATTGGTGGAAAAGAATGGCAAGATCACGAAAGGTGGGCAATTGTAAATGATAACTGGGCTGAATCTAATCTATCACACTAAGCGACAGAAATTTTTCTATCACGCCAAAGGAAATCTATAGCCCACAACGACTGTGAATTCTTATCGTAAGCTGCCCAAAGCTCTGCATAAGTTCGCTGTAAACCCGGATGACGTATTTCTGGTGCAATTTCTGCCAAAGGTAAAAGCACAAAAGCATTTTTGGTAATTTCAGCACGTGGCAGTGCAACTCCAGCGTCCAGACCAACAAAGTTTCCATAGGTAAGGATATCAATATCCAATGTCCGCGGGCTAAATTTTGGCCCTGAACGCTGGCGGCCATTTTCATCTTCGATTTTTTTTAGTTTTTCCGATAAATCTGCAAGCATTAATTCCGTTTCCGCTCCAACGACTAAGTTAAAAAAATTGCTGCCATTAAAACCAACAGATTTACTTTCGTACACCGAAGAAATTTTTAAATCTCCAAACAAATCCACCAGTGCATCTAGGGCTGCAGTTATATATTGGTGACGATGAATATTACTACCCAAACTTAAATAAATTGCTGTCATTCGAACTTCCCTTCATCAGTTTTTTTGCCGCGCTCAATAACCAAACCAACATCGCGCGCACCGCGCACTGCACCGGGCTTACTCACGCGCAAGCGCAGCCAGGACACTTTAAATTCGTCGCGAATTAATTGCGTAATTTCTTCAGCGAGAGTTTCCACCAGTAGCGCATTACGATTTTCTACATAAGCAATTAAACGCTTGGCAACGGCTTTGTAATTAAGCGCAAATTGAATGTCATCTGTTGCAGCGGCCTGGCGTATATCTGTCGCCATTTCGACATCAAGGCTTATCGTTTGTTTAACCTGACGCTCCCAATCATAAATGCCGATGATGGTATCAATGCGCAAATCGCGAATGTAAACAATATCCATAAAATTTCTTTCTTTAAAGTGGTGGAAGTGTATTTAACGGCCAGCGCGCTTTTACATTTACCGCAAGCGACTCATGCTGCCCCGCCAACAAACGCTGACAGCCTGCGTAGGCAATCATGGCGCCGTTATCGGTGCAGAACTCATGACGTGCGTAAAATACTTTCGCATTGATTTTGGCGAGTGCAATTTCTAAATCAGCCCGTAGTTTTTTATTAGCAGAAACACCGCCAGCAATCACCAGCGTTTTTAACCCTGTCTGCTCGATCGCACGCTTACATTTAATCACTAGGGTTTCGACTACCGCAGTTTGAAAAGCACAAGCGATATCCGAACAGGTTTGATCATCGGGCAAACCATTTTCCTGCTTATGCGCAGCAACCGTAGTGAGCGTAAATGTTTTTAATCCACTGAAACTAAAATCCAATCCAGGACGATCTACCATCGGGCGCGGAAAAATAAATCGACCAGCGACACCAGACTCGGCAAGCTTTGCAATTTGCGGCCCACCGGGATAATCCAGGTCGAGCATTTTGGCAGCCTTATCAAATGCCTCACCTGCCGCATCGTCCAAAGATTCACCCAGTAACTCATAAACACCAATGGCAGCGACTTTTACTAATTGCGTATGCCCACCAGATACTAATAAAGCTACAAACGGAAAAGGCGGTGGATTCGCCTCAAGCATGGGCGCTAATAAATGCCCTTCCATATGATGAACACCTATCGCTGGAACACCCCAGGCGTAAGCAAGCGAGCGCCCCATGGATGCACCCACCATTAATGCCCCAATTAAACCCGGCCCTGAGGTATAGGCGATGCCATTTATATCTTTTGCACTGGAATGGCTTTCTGCTAGAACTTGATTGATCAACGGGAGGATCTTGCGCACATGGTCGCGCGAAGCCAGCTCAGGCACGACACCACCATATTCAGCATGCAATTCAATCTGACTGTATATAGTATGGGCAAGCAAACCCAATTCGCTGTCGTAAACTGCAACGCCGGTTTCATCGCAGGAAGTTTCTAAACCTAAAATTCGCATAGTCGCGCTCACATTATAGGGCGACTATGATAAAGCCTGTCGCTAAGGAGAACCAGCTAAGCTGTGACTTAACCCACAACTGCGAGTTAATATAGGCGCATTTAACTGAGGGCCCCGACCTATCGAGGTTGCAGGCAAAACCAGAAACGTATAGAATCCGCACCCCTTGGATGCTTCACCGCCAATGCAAGGTGCGCATTCTCAAGACATCATTTATCGACAGCATTTCAACAGAGCAAAGGTCACAACATGCCTTCAGTAAAACTTAAAGAAAACGAACCCTTTGACGTAGCTTTACGTCGTTTTAAACGTGCTTGTGAAAAAGCCGGTATTTTAGCTGACGTGCGTGCACGTGAATGCTACGAGAAACCAACCACTATTCGTAAGCGTGACGCAGCAGCAGCTGTTAAGCGTCATGCTAAAAAGGTTCAACGCGAATCTAAAAAGTTTACTCGTCTGTATTGATTTCCAGCTTCGGCTGAATTAATTATTGCCTGGTTGCACTATTGGTTTACTGATTGCACTTGCCGGATTTGCTAACAATAGCCAAATCGACAAGCCGGTGTTTCAACTTACACTTAGGATGAAGCATGAGTACGCTAAAAACCCGCATAAATGATGACTTAAAAACCGCTATGCGCGCTCACGAAAAGACGCGCGTTGCGGTTTTGCGTCTGATCATGTCTGAATTTAAACGCATTGAAGTAGATGAGCGCATTGAAGTTGACGATGTGCGCGCATTGGTTGTGCTCGACAAAATGATCAAGCAGCGCCGCGACTCCTTTACTCAGTTCACTGCCGCCGAGCGCAATGATCTTGCCGCCCAGGAAGCCTACGAAATCACCGAGATTCAGGTTTACCTCCCCGCCGCACTTAGCACAGCAGAGATAGAGACCATTGTTTCCGAAGCAATTACCCAGGCCGGTGTAACCGAAATGCGCGATATGGGTAAAGCCATGGCGCTGATCAAACCGCAGGTGCAAGGCCGTGCCGATTTGGGCGAAGTCAGTAAACTGCTCAAGGCCAAGCTTGGCAGCTAGCCACTCATTGCGCGATACTAAGCTCACCATTTCATCTGCGCACTGGCAACTCTTTTATGGCCGGCCTTATCCCCCAAAGCTTTATCGATAACATGCTCGACCGCCTCGACATTGTCGAGGTAGTGGATAGCCGCGTTAAGCTTAGAAAAACCGGCAAAAATTACAGCGCTTGTTGCCCATTCCACGATGAAAAAACACCTTCGTTTACCGTAAGCCCGGAAAAACAATTTTTCTATTGCTTTGGCTGTGGCGCGAGCGGCAATGCGCTCGGCTTCATCATGGACTACGAACGCCTCAGCTACCCCGAAGCTATTGAGCAACTTGCTCGCTCCGTGGGGCTGGATGTGCCGCGCGAGGTCCAGACCGAAGCGCAAATAAAACGCGAAGAAGAAAAGAAAAGTATTTACAGCCTGCTGGAAAAAGCCAACGACTTTTACCAAACCCAATTGCGCCAACACCCCAGTAAACATATGGCGGTCAGTTACTTAAAAGGCCGCGGCCTGGACGGTAAAACGGCTAAAGACTACGGCGTAGGTTTTGCCCCACCCGGCTGGGACAATCTTCTGAAAAGCCTCGCCACTACCGATGAAGAAAAACATCTTCTTATAGAAGGCGGAATGCTGATTCATCACAGCGAAGAAAAAAAACTCTACGATCGCTTCCGCCACCGCATTATGTTTCCTATCCACGACACTCGTGGTCGCGTGATTGGCTTTGGCGGTCGGGTTCTCGGCGACGACAAACCCAAATACCTTAACTCACCCGAAACACCCATCTTCCATAAAGGCCAGGAGCTTTATGGGCTATTTGAGGCACGACTCGCGTACCGTGAATTGCCGCGCTTATTGGTGGTTGAAGGCTATATGGACGTAGTGAGCCTCGCGCAATTTGGTATCCGGTATGGTGTAGCCACATTGGGAACAGCCTGTAGCGAAGACCACCTGAATCGCGCATTTAAATATACCAATGAAGTCGTGTTTTGTTTTGATGGCGACAAGGCCGGGCGCAATGCTGCCCACCGCGCTTTAGAAGCCTCGCTTACCACCATGGCCGACGGTCGCACCGTAAAATTTTTGTTTTTGCCTGAAGGGGAAGACCCGGACACACTGATACGTCAGATAGGCTCAGAAAAATTTGAACGCATGATTGATCTGGCCGTACCACTGGAGGACTTTTTATTTGACGCAGTAGCTGAAGGCTTGAATATTCGCACCATGGAGGGCCGCGCCACTTTTAGCAAGCGCGCTGCACCCTTGCTGGAAAAGTTGCCAAAAAGCGTCTTCCGTGAATTGATGTTCGAAAATCTCGCTACCCGTACCGGTCTTAGTCGTAGCATATTGCAAGACCTGGTAAGCGAACCGGTCACTTTTGCCGAAGCTCCTATTCAGTCGCCCACAACACCAAAACCTGGAGCAGATGAGAACACATCCGATCTAGCCAGGGATGCTCAACCGTATAAATCAAAAGATTATTTCGTCGCGGATATAAGCGCTTCCGACTTTTATGACCAGGAAGCCCCTCCCCCAAACTACGAAGAGTATTACAGCAGTCGCCCCACGCGCGCCCAACCGCATCAACAAGATTTACAAGCGACTCCCAATAGCCGCTATCTCATGCCACCCGCGCAGAAAGCGCTTGCACTATTACTAAGCTGCCCAAACCTTGCAACACTGGAACCGGATCACGACTTTTGGCTTTCTGAAGAAGAGCACGCAGAAGCTGACACATACCTACAGATGCTTGGCCGTCTTTTAAAAGTATTGCACGAACGCCCTCACTACAATTTATCGCATTTAATCGGTTACTGGCGTGGCATCTACGGCAGCCATGACACTGAACGCTTAGCGAAAATTGCCGGTAGTGATTTACTGCAAGCCGCTAATGCCCTTACCCTAACGCGCAACGACAAACCGGCAAAAGCAGATTACGACACCCAAACCGCGTTTAGTGATTGCATTGAAACCCTACGCCGCCAGCAAGGCACCAAAAAAAGCTCGCAAGCCTTGAGGAAACTTAAAAATATCGACCTGACTCAACTTAGTAAAACCGAACGAGATCAATTGATACTCGATGCAATGGTCAAAATTTCGCCCAGCCTAGACAGCAAATCATCACCCTAACCCCATAAATTATTCAATCTGTCATTTATTTGCGCAACTTCCGAACACAAGCCAGCTCCAACCTAGAATAAAACCTGACACATACGTTATA
The DNA here is from genome assembly GCA_040385335.1 of Pseudomonadota bacterium. GTDB lineage: Bacteria > Pseudomonadota > Gammaproteobacteria > Pseudomonadales > Cellvibrionaceae > Cellvibrio. Next base: position 131,121 of record JAZKHP010000021.1, on the reverse strand, counting down.
ATCCCGCGCTTTGCATTTCACTCACTCACGCTTGACAGGGTCAATTAATGTCTGATGACGCTCAACAAAAACATTCACGCATAAAAGAGCTAATCGCCCGCGGTAAAGAGCAGGGCTATCTCACTTATGCTGAAGTAAACGACCATTTACCTGAAGATATTTCCGATCCCGATCAGGTCGAAGATATCATTCAGATGATTAACGACATGGGAATTCGGGTTTATGAAACCGCACCCGATGCCGATACATTAATGGCCGATGGTGACACAGGCGCCGACGAAATCGCTGCTGCCGAAGCTGCTGCCGCATTGGCTGCCGTAGAAACCGAGGCAGGCCGCACCACCGACCCAGTGCGCATGTATATGCGTGAAATGGGCACAGTCGAACTACTGACTCGCGAAGGCGAAATTGTAATTGCCAAGCGCATCGAAGAAGGTATTCGCGAGCTCATGCACGCCCTCGCCTATTGGCCAGGTACAGTACAAAAAATTATTGATGAATATGCGCTGGTTGCTAAAGAAGAGCGACGCCTTGCAGATGTCGTTATCGGCTGGTTAAACCCTGTCGAGGCACTTCCACCGGTTGTTCTTGAAGAAATCGAGGAAGTGGTTGTAGTCGCTGAAGTTAAAGTTGGTGATGATGATGATGAATCTCCCAGCGAAGAAGAAGATGAAGTTGTTTCCGGTGTTGACCCGGAAGAAGCCCGAGTGCGCTTCGAAGAATTGCAAAAGCAACACGAAAAAGCCAATAAAGCTTTAGCAAAATATGGCTATGGCAGCAAACAAGCTGAAAAGGAATTATTTGAGCTCGGCGAATTATTTAAATACTTTAAATTGCCCGTGCGTCAATTTGAACCTATTTACAAGCTTGCTCGCGAAACCCTTGAAAATGTCCGCAAACAAGAACGCATTATTATGGACTTGTGTACCCGCAGGGCTTCAATGCAACGCAAAACGTTTATTAAAGAATTCCCAGGCAACGAGATTAACGAAGAATGGTTGCTTGAATTAATAAAAGCCAATACGGAAAACGCCGAAAAATTACGCGGCGTTATGCCTGAAGTTTTACTGGGCCAGCAACAACTTATTCAAATTGAAGGCGATAGCGGCTTAAGCCTCACCAGCATTAAAGACATCAACCGCCGCATGTCAATTGGCGAAGCGCGTGCGCGTCGCGCTAAAAAAGAAATGGTAGAGGCCAACCTTCGTCTCGTGATTTCTATTGCCAAAAAATACACCAATCGTGGCCTGCAATTCCTCGATTTAATTCAAGAAGGCAACATTGGCTTGATGAAAGCGGTGGATAAATTTGAATATCGTCGCGGTTACAAATTTTCGACTTACGCAACCTGGTGGATTCGCCAGGCTATTACGCGCTCGATTGCGGACCAGGCGCGCACCATCCGCATTCCCGTGCACATGATTGAAACCATTAACAAACTCAATCGTGTATCGCGGCAAATGCTGCAAGAAATGGGGCGCGAGCCAACACCGGAAGAACTCGGTGAACGTATGGATATGCCAGAAGACAAGGTGCGTAAAGTCCTTAAAATCGCCAAAGAACCTATCTCCATGGAAACCCCTATTGGTGACGATGAAGATTCGCATTTGGGCGATTTTATTGAAGATAACACTATTGTTTCGCCGGTAGATTCAGCTACCGCTGAAGGCTTGATGGAAGCCACGCGCGAAGTTCTCGCCGGCCTCACCGCCCGCGAAGCTAAAGTATTGCGCATGCGTTTCGGTATCGATATGAACACCGATCACACCCTCGAAGAAGTCGGCAAACAATTCGATGTAACTCGTGAGCGTATTCGTCAAATTGAAGCCAAAGCATTACGCAAATTACGTCACCCGTCACGTTCTGATCATTTGCGCAGCTTCCTTGATGATTAATAGCTAACAAGTAAATGCATCAAAAGATTAATTGAACAATTAATCAACAAAACAAAGCCCGCAATCGCGGGCTTTGTTTTTTTATACGCATCAACAAGTTACAAGCTATAGCCACACCCTAAACAAGTCTCTATAATGCGCAACTCGCAAAGCTCACCGGCTTTGCCCCGCATTACGTTTCCTTGCATTAATAAGGGCCTATAGCTCAGTTGGTTAGAGCATCCGACTCATAATCGGCAGGTCGCTGGTTCAAGTCCAGCTGGGCCCACCATATTTATCGCTTATTTTCATGTGCGTCTCTCATACCAAAGCTTCACCGCAGTAGTGAGGCGAATGAATTTAATTCATCTGATGAAATTACACCTCACCATATAAATAGTAAAAAGTCGACCAGGCACCACACAGGTATTAAGAAGCTTTAAATTTCCAACATTGCTCAGGAAAAGCGCTCTATTCCTGGAAATAATATTTGCCAAATATAATACTTAAATTCGACTGGCAATTTTTAACAACCAACGCCAACGCGCAAACCCTTGCTGTTGTAAACCACTCACAAACAAACGTCGAGCTAATTTTCGCGCATGCCGCCAGGATAAGGAATTGACTTTGCGGAATGTCTGCTTGCACTCCAGATAATCACCGGCGAATTCCATATGTGTCTGATCAAAAGATTTTGCTTTTGTTTTGGCGAGAAGCTGGACAAGCTTAAAAGGATAGGCGCTAAGACTAGCAAGCTGGTCTGCACGAATATAATCCAGCTCTCCCAGCGGGGCTGTGCGCAACTCAAGCAATTGGTCCAGCGCATACCAAACAACAATATCCTCACGATAAGCATCCGGCTCACGCTTAAACGCATCGCTCATTACACTTGCGGCCCTCTCCCATTGACCAGTTTCACGCAGCGCTATCGAATAAAAATAGAGCGACCCGGCCTCGGCTTGTGTTAGCAGTGAACCGCGCTTAAACCAGCTGACGGCTTCACCCCAGCGACCTTGGACTACATGCAGATAGCCTACCAAACCCCAATTTTTCAAATCATCGCTCAACAACGATTGATACTTTTCAATAATTTTCCACGGCAATTGTGCTTCAGTGTCGATTAATTTTCGGATGTAGGCTTCCAAATAACGCTTGTCAAAACCATCCTTCAATACTTTTTTCAATAATTCTTGTTCGAATTTTTTGAATCCCAGTTGCTGCAATTCAAACTCCGCAAGAGAATATCCAGCACCACTTCCCTGCAGCTGATCACTCGCGCGCAGTTCACGCACAATGGAAGCAGCACTTGTCCCTTGCTTCACCTTACCCAGCTTTTCCCAAGCATTTTGTACGAGCCAATCGGAGTTATTTTTATCTTGTAAAATACTACGATATATATCGAGCGCAGCGGCAGACTCTTCCCGCGCAATATGAATCAAGAGCGCTCGGTAGCGGGTGTAAATATTACTTTGGTGACGCTCCAATAATGCTAATGCTTCTGCGGCACGATCAATTTCTTCGCGCTCAAGAATATAATCAATATAGGTCAAGCCGTTATACTGATTGATAGGGTTAAGCTCGAACGCACGCTGCAATAAATTGCCAACTCGATCCTTATCACCGTCAATCGTCTGCAACCGCTCGGCAGCATAACAGAGCACTCCGGGATCATTAGGATATAGCCTAACACAGTGATCAATCGCGGACTGAGCCTGCTCTATTGCATTTATATCGCAATACCAGCGCGCCAAATAACGCCAGCCATCATAAAAATTTGAATTAATGTGTACCACTTCTTCCATGCTTTTTATTGCTTGAGCCATCTCGCGTTTCTCAGCATAGATTTGCGCTTCAGCCGCCAAAATAGTGAGCGGGCGATTATTATTCCAATAGGCTTCACTGGTAAATTGCAGCGCATGGTCAATATGTCCAAGGCCTACTTGGTATCTTACGTACTGAATGCATACATCAATATGATGCGGATTTTTTTCTAAAAAAGTGGCGAGTATTGTGCTCGCCTTGACATCATCTTCAAGTAACTTGACATGTGCGAGTACCAAAGCACCATCGTTGGGAAATGTCTTGCAAACCAATATCAATTTGTTAAGCACTGGTTGCCCGCTCGCGCGTTCATTTTGCAATTTATACAGAGTGTGCCAACCCCATAAATAGTGAGGGTCTACTTCCAGCGCGCGCTCCAATGCCGCAATTGCCTCATCAATGCGCTGCTCACGTATTAACAAATCGGCGAGATAACCATAAGGCGTAGAAGACAGGGGGCTGCGTGCAATACTGGCTTTCTGAATGTCTATAGCCTCTTCATAACGTCCCTGCCGTTCTAATAAATCGCAGAGATTATTTGCTGGTGTAGTCCAGCCAGGCGATAGTTGCAACGCATGACGATAATACTGCTCTGCAGAATCCAATTGATTTAACAAGGTATGGCTTTCGGCCAGTTCCAGAAACATTCTCGGCAGCAAGGGGAAGCGTTGCGCTGCCTGCTCAATAATCTGTAGGGCTCTCAAGTTGTCCCCGTGAGTGCGATAAGCCAGAGTAAGCGCGACCCAGGAGTGCCACAGGTCTGGCCGCACCTCTAATGCATGCTCGAGAAACCGAACTATTTCTGCAGCAGACAAAAGTTGCCAGGCCACTTTTTGGTATTCGAGCAGGCCATCGCCATAACTCACCTGAGCCATTAGTTGTTCATAAATAAAACGTAAATCTTCCTGTTGGGCTGTGTGATTGAAACCACATTGCATCAACAATGGATAGGCATAAGTGTAATCGCAAGACAACTCAATGGCTTTGCGAAAACTTTGACGAGCAGCCTCGCGTTGCTGTTTGGCCAGCAACACTTTGCCATGCTGACAATGGCTGGCACTACTGTTATTGGCCACCGCAATTGCTTCCTCTGCGGCTTTAAGAGCAGCATCGTATAAATCCAGATCGCACAATGCCTCAGCTAACCCGCGAAAGCCCCATGCATCCATGGGGTGGTACTGAATAAATTGCTGATAAGCACTGGCCCGAGCCTGATAATCTCCTTTATCGAGCCAATCAATATAAAGCTCAAGCAGCATAGAGTTATCGGGAAAACGAGCGAGTTGTTGCGCTATAAATACATCAGCGTTGACGCGCTCGCCAGACTCAATTAACACGCGCATCATGCTGCGGTTAACTTTGGTATTCAGCGGTTCCAGTTGAAGAATTTTTTCAAAGCATTGAATAGCGGCAACGGGATTTAACTGGCATTCAAAAATTTCAGCTGCCAATTCGTTGTAACGGACTTCGCTAACCAACGGCTTAGCAAGCTCCGCCAATTGCAAAGCCCGATTAGTCTGTTGTTGGCTAAGCAATTTGCGCGCAGCAAACACCTTTATCCAACCATCATCCGGGCGCAAGGCTATGGCTTGATCGAGTATCGCAAGCCCTTCGTTGATTAATTCCAGACTGTCCAAGGCATTAAACAACGATATCGCAGGACCAGAGGACTTATTGCCAAAACGCTTAAATCTATCGCGCAGAAAATTTAAACCTTTTTCCGTATCATTATGATACCGAGCAGCCTTGAAAAAACTTTCGGTATAACGCTCGTTAGTATCTTCAAGACACGCAGCAAAGCGATACAGTTGATAACTTTCTGCGTAATTACCTTTGTCCCACAAAACACCAGCATAGGCATAGAGATTTTCGGTGTAAGTCGGATTGGCCCTCAACAAATTTTTGTAAAGCGATTCAATGCGCACCAGTTGGCGGTGATCACGACGCAAATGATCGGCAAGCCGGCTTTTCACCAAAAAATGACTATTAGTTTGCTCTACTATAGGCTGTAAATAATCCAGCATTTGTTTACTAGAACCTAGCGCATAAAGGCTGCTGGCTTTGCTCAATTGCAAGTTCACATCCTTGGGGAAAAGCGCTAGCAACTTTTCAGTAGCTGCCAGGATTCGTGTTTCGTCGCCATCGTAAAATGCCAGCGCACGCTCACAGGTAATCGTTAAACGATGATGCGAATCCAAATGGCAGGCCTGCTGCAATTGAGCAACAGCCTGTTCGCGCTGATTAACATTCAGGGCGCGATTTAATTGATAAAGGCAATCATAAAGTGCGGCGGAAGGAAGATTTAATGACTTGATTTTGTCGCTATAACTAAGTGGCGCCATGACCATAGCCCGCGGCCCGGAGGCAGCATAATATTCATGGCTGGATTCGATCAGCATTTCCTGCAAGCGGCGATAATAAGGGTCACGCAATAAGTAGGTGCCCAGGGCCTCATCGTAACCCACTAATACCTGTAAATGGGCGCTACCCGGCTCGACAGTGGCCAGCAAAACTGGCACATCCAAATCGATAAGGCTTTTAGCGGTAGCGCAATTCAGTTGGAACTCCTGTGCGTACCAACCGTTTTCTTCCAACCAACGGCGCTCATCTACCGCTTGGGTGCCACCATAACAAATAGCTTCAATCACATCGGCCTGAGTGACATTTACTTTCCAATAAGCAGCAACTGCAGTGATACTCGCAGGGGCACAGGTCATATTAGCCTGACGCACGAAAGGTACATCAAGCACCTTGCGCGTTTTACTACTCACTGATCGCTTAATAGAATCGACAATCGACTTGCCAAAAAAACTTTTTTGCTCGATATAGTTAAGCGCTTCGTCGTAACGCTGCTCGGCGCACAACAGATCTGCTTGCAGTGCACGTAAATAACGCTCCGAATCCCTGCTGGAAACAGCAGGCAAGGTTTTTAACCGTTCCAGGCATTGATAGGCAAGTGCATATTGCTGATTCTCGATATAAAAACCGCACAACAATTGCCCGGTCCAAAATGACTGACTAATGAGCCAGAAATCAGCAAGTACAGCAATAGCCTGAGTCAAATCCTGTTGTAACTGCAAAATATTGGCTTTAAACAAGAGCGCGGGACGATAGCGCGGATTACGCTCGAGGGTTTTGTTGAGGATAATTAACGCTTGCGGGTAATCGTCTTGCGCATACTTAACTCCAGCTAGTGACACCCAATGCCAATCGCCACCACATGCCTCCAAGTCAGACAAGCACTCTTCTGCAGCAGCAAAATCACGAAAGCGCATGAGTATTTCTGCTTTTTCTCGCTGCAAAGAGGCTTGATCTTTAGCATTGGGTTGAGCGCGCGATTTAATAACTGGCAGCATACGCAAGGCAACCAAGGGACTGCGACGGCGGTAGAGCCCAGCCACCAGCGGGGCAAGCCCAGGTAGCTGCGGATGTTTACGCCAGAGTCGCCAGAGCAATGCATCAGACGGGCGATCATTACCCAAGTTACTCAGCGTGCGTGCGCGCAATAACTCCAGCGTCGCCGTGGGCCAAGGATCATGCCCCCACCAGCGCGTTGCCTTATCCCATAAATCACGAAACAAGTCCTGCTGATATAGGCTTTGTAATTCGTTGTAGTGTTCGGAGTAGAGGTCATGATCAAGAAATGGTATATCCATATAAAAAAGGCTCTTTTAATCAACTGCAAATGAAGTTCAAATTTTTGAAAACGATAACGCATGAAGCTTTTGAAATAGCTATGCGTACCGCCACTGGTACATTGTTTCCGACTGATTGTAAGCTACATCGTGTCGTTAGAATACCCCCTTGCCGCAGTTAGATTTTGCCGCATCATTCCCAGCATTACCCGAGAATCTTCTGAAAGCCCTGTCGCCATCACGATATAGAATATTTAAAATATTCTCTTATCACCGCAGTCAACTACACGGGTGTAAGCGCCCAATGTGCGTTACACCTACTTGCTAGAGTTTTTGATTATTATTAGATATGCATCATAAAAAATTAATTTAGTTTCTTAAAACTCCAAAATCGTTCCGAGTACTGCGAACTACCCGCTATCTGACTAGAATAATTTTCTGTCTGCAATAGAAATTGCTGTGAGCTTCCGCAAAAATCCGCAAGTTGTGATTGGTAAGCATTTACGGCCTGACTAATAGTTTCTGCTTCAGCCATTGAGTAAGTGAAAATATTTTTTACTCCTTGATACCGTAAACTCGGTAAAACCGATAGATTTTTAGCTATTAAATCGAAGCACTCATTTCTTGTTTCTCCAGGTGGCAAGTATTTATCAACAAACACCAATTGGCTAAGGCTTGATAGATGTCTAGTTATATTTTCCGGTGTCATAACTTCCCATAACTCTTGGCCTGTAGCTAATCTCACACCCAAGGATTTTAATCTGCTTTCAACCGCAAAAGCGGCAAAGGAATAGGGGCGATCTTCATAGAAAGTGATTGGATAAGATAGATGATTAACTGTAGCTTCAAAACAAAGGCGATGATCAATATGACTCCCAACAGCTAAAGGAGCATAAACTTCCATCGGCGATATAACATTGCATAAATCATTCAAAGCAACTCCAATGCTCGAAACATACTCCACATCATCTAAAGGATGCCTTTCAAGTAGCAGCGTGCGAAATGAATTATAAAATGGATGGCGGTAGGGTGCGTCTAAAAAATCTAAATTAATCCCCTCAGCACCCAGAATTAAAAGTGCCTCGTCATTTTCTGCGTTTCGTGCTTCATAGATTGCCAAATCTTGCGTATTACTTTTTGTAAAGACGGTTACTACAACAACCCTAAAACCATTTTTAACATCAGCAATAATTTTACCCGCGCAGGAAAAAACTACATCGTCAAAGTGAGGTGAAATATAGAGTTTCGTTAATTGCATTTTGGCTCCAATATTGTTGCACCAACCGCAAAGCCAAGCGTGATAACAAGAATTTTATTAAACTTAATAACATTTTTATCGTGAAGAGCACTGGCAGCAGTAAGCTCGGCATCATTCAGCAGCAACACCTGTACATCTTCTAAATTTGCATGATGGATAATTGAGTCAACCAAATCCGCATTCCCTTTCATGCCTGCGTATGAACTTCCACCCAGAACTCCGTCATTATCTATATCACAAGGTAACGCCAACACTATTCCTTTTGGCTTTACTGTATTTTTTATAGTCTCCGCAATACTGCTACTAACATAGCGTACAAATGATTGGAGCTGGACAGCATCTTGCTCGCTTTCTGTTTCACTGCGAATGGGGATTGCAGCAAAATCCCTTTTAAAAGTATGCAATTCGCCAGCGTTAGCTATTTTAATTTGAGTTTGTCCAAGATCAATCACAATCCCTTCCAGCCCATGATTGGCAAGAATTTTATTCCCGCCAGGAACCCCAGAAAAAACAGGATCCGGAGCAACGATTATTGGAACAGATAACTGCTTAAGGGCATTAATAATGCGAGGATCGAGAGCGCCGCCACCCGCAACATACAATGCATCGAAAGCCCTTGAAATGGGATTGATTTCCAGTTTCGATGCCGTCACCGCCAAGCCAGCGTGAATTTGTTGAATAACATTTTTAAGGGTTTCAGGAAAATCCTGCTTATACATTGAATCCCATAAAATACCTTGCGGCGTTATAGAGTCCCATATTTCGAGTGGCGTAATTTCCGGAATTACAACTCTATGTGTATTGGCAACTTGCTTTCTTCTACTGTTTCCCACGCGGGGCATCTCCTCGTTGCAAAATTCTGAAACCAAAACCGTTCAATAACATAATGCACCTTGCATATTTGCAAAGCACAGCGAAATATATACCAATAAAATACATCCATAAAGTTTGCATTTTTTATAGCTTGGCAATCGTACTGTCTGATGCCGCTTTGCTGATGCGCAGGAACGGTTTCTGGCAACAAATTATTTAATCGCTCTATCTCCATTCGCATGCGCCTATAGGTACGATACATACCAGGGTATGTTTCAGGCGGACGATAATATATGGCTCCCGAAGATACTTCCTTAATAGAATCTCTACCAAAAGTGTTTAAAATAAATCGCGATAGAAAAATATCATCGGTTCTAATTCCCTCTTCATAGCAATAAAATTTGCATACCGGCAACTTTTGTATCGATTCTCGAAGTTCGTCAACAGAAGGAATAAACCAATTCCTAATGGCAAACAGCCTGCCGTTAAAGTAATGCCGCTTTGTTTGAAAGCCGTTGTGCTTGTTATATACGTACAACGCTTTAGCAAGAATACTATTTTTTAATGTTTTTAAGGGATGCTTTAAAGGATACGCAATACGAAGGTCGGCATTTTTTAGCATTACCTCTGCAATTGCTAACAGAGCTTGTGCTTCTACATAAATATCAGCATCAGAAAAAATAATAAAATCCGCATTGGTTGCTTCGTAAAATTTTCGCTGTGCAGTTACAATTCCACCAGAGGATTTTAATATTTTAATTCGCGAAAATGTTCGCACTATGGATTCGGTGTTATCGGTGCAATCATCAAGCACGGCTATCACATCGAAATATATATTATGTGAATTCTCAATAAGCGCAACCGAACTTAAAATTGAGTAAAGGCATTGCGCAATACCCTTTTCTTCATTTTTTGCAGTAATCACTAAAGGAATCAATGCTGCTCATCCCTGGCAATAAAATCCGCGATAATATTTGCCGCATTTAATGCTCCATCTTTTTGGTAAGATTGAGAAATGCGAGCCATATTATTGTGAATTACCGCACTGCGCAAAAGTCTATTTAAAACATTCCGGCATTGTTCGACTGTTGCATTATTTAAATCAAGCTGCACGCCAATATTATTGCGCTCGATGAAAAAGCCTTGATGAAATTGATCATTGCAAATAGGACTAATCAACATGGGAATACCATAATAAATGGCTTCCATAACAGAGTTGGCACCGCCGTGAGTAATCATCACGGACGCTTTAGGTAGTAACTGCAACTGTGGTGCGTAATGGGTAAGAATAACATTCACAGGTATGCTGCCCAGCTCATCAGAAAGCATAAGCTCATTGACAACGGCAATGAGCTGAATGGGCTGATTGCGAACTGCTGCAAATACTATTTTGAACATTTCAGGTTGATAGTAAATTTGGCTACCAAAGGACATATAGATAATAGGCACTTCAGTTGCCAGCGGCTTCCAGTCAAATGGTTGTTCATCACCGCGTCGACCTTGCGGTATTGAGGGACCAACGAGATTAACTTTTGTGTGGCCGCAACCAACAAGCTCCTCTGTAACAAAGGCAATATTTAAATACGGAGAAAGCATATCGCAGCCGCTGCACTGAATATCCATTCCATAATCCTGAAATAATTTTTTGCGAAAGGGATCAAGCCACTGCACCGTATTTAACAACTCACTTTTTATCTCGGCATGGATAACAGGATTAAGCGAATTTGAAATGGCTACCCATTTTACTTTCTTAAGCGTTGCTGCTATTGCAGCCGAATAAATCATTGGATCGGTAATGACAAGATCAGGGTTAAAACTGTCTAACACTTTTTTAATGTTTGCAATTCCACCTTCTGCACCATCAATCAATAGCTCCTTTATCCAGGATCTCAACCATTGCGCATCCTTAACGTTTGCGGCAAATTGTTTGCCATGATTTTTACTATACTGTGGCGGGGCAATGAATTCTCCAACAAAGCAATTGAGATCTGCAGCAAGCAATTGTGTAGATATATCGTGCATCGAGTAAAACCCAACATTAAAACCTTTTTCTTGCAGATGTTTAGCAACGCCTATGTAAGGGTTTATATGTCCATTTTCTGGAATAACAATAAATAAAATTTTCTTCAACGAATATTAACCCCATAGTAATCACACCAATGACACAAAGATATTGTACGAAATAATAATGCACGTTGCTGTTCACTCAATAGAGTATCGGAGCGACACAACGCCTGCATTTGCTTCATGTCAAAAAAACTCTCAAGAAAAACCTTATGCGAGTTAAACAAAGCTATTGCAGCTTCTTTGTATAATTTTCCTGTTCCCTGATCTTTTGGTAGAGCGGATTTTTTTCTTAGTCGCGAACTTTCAGGAAGTAAACCCCTGGCACTTTGGCGCAGCAGCCATTTCTCGGTACCATTGCAATAGCCGCTGGCAGGATGAACTTTCTTTGCCATATTGAGAAGATGAATATCCGCAAAGGGAACGCGGGCTTCAAGCGAATGTTGCATAGCATGCACATCGCCGTTATGCAGTAAGCGCGGTAGCCAGCGCTTAACAATAAGATAAGTCGTTGCCAAATGTCTATCCAAGGGCGTTGTCCAACTATGCCCTGCTGCCTTGGTTAGGGTTTTATATTTATCATCAAAAAAAGCTAATAAATTATTTTTCAATTCCGGCTTCAATGGCGGTACAGAAAAGCGCTGCAAAATAGCTGCAGGAGATGCAGTTACCTGCGCATCCAATAAAAATGGATAGCCGTAGTGAGTTTCATCCGCAGCATCACCAGTTAAAATAGCTTTGTAATCCAGTGCAGCAATACGAGCCAAATGATGCTGGGCAATTTCTTGCTCCCAAACGGGTAGTGCATCATTAGTACAAGAAATTTTCTTAATGGTATCCATGACCTCCGATCTATTCACGCAGATAATGCGCTGCTTAACGCCGATTTGTTTTGCAGCGCGAATTGCGTAGGGAGTATCGTCTGAAGTAACAATGAGTGAGTTATTGTAATCGAACTTATCTTGATCGGTAAATTTAATAGTAAAAACGCCAAGCTTTTTTTCCGCATGTTTATTGGCAATTGCCGTAATTAACGTTGAGTCAAATCCCCCACTCAAATATGCCCCAACCGGAGCATCAGAAATCATAGCTTGCTGTACTGCGTTAAGCAGCAATTCGGACATTTCTTCGGTGGTGCTTTTATTCTCAGTTAATGAAGCAGACAACTCATAATCGCCCCATTGTTTTGAATAGATACCTTGCTTCGATATTTTTAAGCTATGCCCCGCCTGCAAATATTCAAGCCCTTCGAATAAGGAAGTCTCTACGCCAGAAAAATAAGGCGCTGCTATATATTCGATAATCGCACTGTGATTCACCATGGGGGAAGCAGGCTGTATCGCCACTATAGCTTTTGCTTCAGAGGCAAATATAAATTCTCCAGATTTATATTGGTAAACAAACGGCTTTATTCCTAACAAATCCCTTGCAGCAAAACCTTCATTTTTAAATGAGTCCCAAATAAAAAATGCAAACATACCATTAAAATAATTTAAGCAAGACTCACCCCAATATACGTAAGCAGCGAGTATCACTTCAGTATCTGAATCAGTATTAAATAACCAATATTTTTCTAATTGCGCGCGAAGCTCTCTGTAATTATATACTTCACCATTGTAGCTAATAACATAGCGCTGATCTGTGGAGACATATGGCTGTTGTCCACGCGCTAAATCAAGCAACGCAAGGCGCGTATGAACCATAATAATGTTCGGGAAAGCAATAATATTTTGTTCGTCCGGACCTCTATGGTAAAGCTTATCGCACATGATCCTGGCTCTTGGCTCAAGATCTACATCCAGTGCACGATAGTTGACAATACCAGCTATGCCGCACATGATTTTTTTTCGCAGATAGTGTGCACCAACATTCCCAGTGTGGTCCAAAGCATTTTTAATGCATCGTTATGCAGATCTGGCTGCAGGTTTAATTGCTTTGCAATTTGATCAATACATTTTTGATTCCAGTAATTATTAACATTCATCGCAGGCGCGAGACGCGGTTGTTTTTTTTGGTGCTGTAAAAACTCGGGCAGCAGTGATAGACCCAATTTTCGCAGCGCAGACTTATCAGAATCCATCACCGATAAACCAAAAGCAACAACCTGCTTATCAAAAAATGGGGATGCAAAACCCATTCCTTCACCGCGCATGATTGATCCCACAATAGGCAAATAATTATTGGCAACCGAGCCACTGAATGCTTGATCTGCGGCATCGCCAGTAATAATACAATCGACTCCATTATTTTTCATGGCGCGCGCCAGCAATAATTTTGAAACAGGATGCAGATTATACAGTGGCGTTTCACAACTGCTTATTGCATCGGGTAAGGCATTAACAAAATCTGCTTGGCTTGCCTGAACTACGTTGAGCTTAACACCATAATAGCGTGCAGTTCGTTTCGTCACTTCCAGCTCACAATACTCTTGTATACCCGTGGCAAGCGTATAGATTTCAACATTATTTATTGCGGCTTCTTTAATTAAAGCGAGAATCATTGCGGAATCAATTCCCCCGCTCAGCGCAAGAGCACAACGCGAGTATTTAGCTGTATCTCTGCGCAATGCTTGAACGAGTAACGCAAAAAGATTGTCATTGTCAGATATTATTGGCTCTTGTGATCTAAGGGTTAATTCACCGTTTTCCAACAGCAGATCACAATTAGGGGGGAGTTTTTTTATTTCCTGAAAACAGGTTCTTATATCATCGGGATTTTTATTTAAATATTGCTTTATCCCCAGAGCATCGAGTTGCTCGCAACCATGGGCAGTCACAATGGAAGAAATGGTACTTCCGTGGCCAACACTACCCGAAATATAGTAATAGGGGAATACAGAAAATGGATCACCCCTCGCAATCAGTTGCATTTATTTCAGCTCCAACCTTTGAATGATTTCATTTTTAGTCATCATTATATGAGGCTGCTCTTCACCAGTACCCCCGGTACAGCGAGAGCAACTATCGAGTGGTTTGGTGCGAGTTAAGTATTGATAAATTTCATGTAATAACGAAGGCTTATTGTGTAGCTCCACTCCGTCCTGAAGAAAGGCTTTTTTGCCATCATAAAATGTGTGGAAGTGTGGTGGTCGAGTACATAAATAAAAGCGTCCCCGATCAACAATATGACAACGCTCCCTTAACCAACAGCTGGAAAATATTGCTTTTGTTTCCTGTTCATCTGTAACTGCATCCCAGTGCGTCATTTTGACAAAGGTATCTTGCTTTTTAATATTGAGTATTACATTGAACGCCTCAGCTTTACGATAAACATGTTGCATCACCTTATCGAGCTTAAGGGAAGGATAGATCGATATCGTTAAAGCATCCACCAATTGCCAAAATTCGTCGCTCATGCGTTCAAGCAAGATGGCGTTAGTGGTCACCGATAATGTCTTCGCCATAGGCTTGGCTACGCGTAAGCATTCAAGAATATCCGGGTGCAGCAAGGGCTCACCACCCACCAGCTTTATATAATCTGGAGCTAAGACTGCTGTAGCAAGCGCCAAGTCTTTCTGCATATCTTCCGGCTTTACATAGCGCTCGGGAAGCAATGGCGAAAGCGAACAGCACTCTGCGCACCTTAAATTACAATGATCAACTATATGAACTTCCAATGAGCGCGTATGGATACGGCCATCGCTTATTTCAAATGCTAATTTTCGTTCTTTCACCTGCTGATAACTCCTTGCAAAGATGATTGCACTGAAAGGCAATTTCAATTAAAGATCCTAGTTAAACTATCCTACAGCTGCCTGGTTGCGCACTTCTGCAAAAGTATATTCTGTCAACAACTCATCCATTTTAAATACCGTAACGAATGTGGCCGGAATTGAAAATCCAACCACCTCCACCGTGTCTTGACACCGCGCGACAACAATAGCAGAAAAGTTATCAGTCCCATAAAATTTATCAGGTGAGCTACACCGCCAATAGCAGTGGTCGCTTCAGAACTTGCGCCGCGAGCGCCAAAGTCGCGGAGATTGAAGACTAACCCACGAAGGTTATCAACCGTTTTCTATAAATCAAGGGCAATAATGGTGTGACAGATTTTAGCTAAAGTGGTTACGGCTCTTGGATACCAGACCGCACGCAGGATCAGTGCTGACTACTTACATCAATACATGCCCCATCAGCACCAACCTACCTTCAGCTACGACTAAGAATTAATCATATTCTTGCACAGATGGTGGCTAAATGACACTATACATCCATAAAACTTATTGGCAAATTGACGCTATTTATTTTTATCTGCTAATCTGGCCCAATAGATACAGCTCTGCACGAGGCAAAGTCTTTAGCTCTCAGAGGTTACAGTAAGTAAACGCAGCCCTGATGTTAAGGCCAAATAATGAAAGCAATAATTCTGTTAACCAAGCTAAAACGTAACTTTGAAGTCGATAAATACATCGCAGAAAAAATTCAGAAAATAAATTTATTTTTTTCGCAGCATAACCTGGATAGTTGCGTGATTGGAATTTCTGGCGGTATTGATTCGGCAGTTACCTATAAGCTGTTATTGGCTGCTGCAAAGGAACCCAACTCACCCTTAAAAAAAATTCTGGGCTTGTTGATGCCAATTTACAGCAACGGAACCACTAATCAAACCATAGCAACAGAACGAGGATTAAAAGTTGTAGAGCTATCCGCTACCTCTACTTACTATGTTCATGATTTATCATCAACACTGGACCAGTACTGCGCAACGCTCACCAAAGATTTTTTGCCAAATTCATGGTCGTTAGGCCAGCTAGCTAGCATTGTCCGCACTCCCAATTTATATTTTCATGCAGCCTTGCTTCAGCAACAAGGATTTAAATCGATTGTCGTTGGTACCACTAATCGTGACGAAGGTGCTTACATTGGTTTTTTTGGCAAGGCTTCCGATGCAATGGTAGACCTGCAACCGATTGCCGATGCGCACAAATCAGAAATAATACAAATTGCAAAAAAATTAGATGTTCCCGAAGAAATAATTGCCGCAATTCCCGCTGGAGATGTATGGGATGGAAGGGTAGATGAAGAAATGATAGGTGCGCCCTATTGGTTTGTGGAAATGTATCAACTAATGAAAGACTTTAATATTAGTATTGATGAAAGCTTAAAAGAACAGGATCGCCACTTATTTAAACTCTATGCGGCAGCTATTGAAGCATGTCACAAAAAAAATGCACATAAATATCAGGTAGGAAATCCCGCTCATTTTATTGATGTACAGCAGCGAATTACTCCTCAAGGCTGGAATTAAATAGGCGCTTCACATTAAAAAGTACTTCACTGAGAACAGTTGATGAATTCACTCATACTCACAAGCAAACCGATTATGTCGCAATTGCCAGGCGGGTGGGAGCCACGCGAAGTGCCAAAATTAGACAAGGCCAAACATGCGGCGTCACACATTAGTCCTCTTATGACTATTGTTGAGCATTTATTTTCCATTCATGAATGCGAGCAACTTATCGCATTATTCGCGAGGGCACCGCAATTTTTCCCCGTGGGTGTTCAGGGCAAACCTATCATGGATAATGAAGTTGTCGGCTCAACAAGAGCTACGCTTTGGTCGGTTGAACTCGCCAAACAGATTTGGGAAAAAATTAAGCCTTATGTAAGCGAACGCAAGATGGATGAAAAGTCCGCTACAGATTGGTGGCAAGGTGATAAAGAACGCAGGCAATGGCAACCCGTCATGTGCTCTCCTATTTTTCGTTTTATGAAGTATGAGTGCGAAGGAAAACATTTACCCCACTACGATAACGCTTTTATTTATAGTGATGATTCACTGCGAACACTGCAATCGGTGGTCATTTATTTAACATCTTCGCGGATAGGTGGTGAGACGCGAATGATTTCCGACGATCAACAAAATTTACCTATTTGGAGTCGCAATCATGACGATTGGTTCAGGGAAGCAAGAGCTGACGAAGTTATTTGTCAGGCGCGCGCAATTGCCGGCAACGCTTTAATTTTTGATCACAAGATCTGCCATGATGTGCAAACTCATGCAGATAAGGAACCGAGAATAATTATCCGTACCGATATTATTTTTGAAGCCAATGCTATTTAAGAAAGTATCACCAAATGACTATAGAACTTGACTGGAAAATAACACGAGATGCTTTTTATGCTGACTTATTTGAACGCTACGGACTAGCCTATATTCAAGAAATTGGTTTTTTCTTTGACACCCATGCTCAGCTCATAAATTTGGATGACACATTAAATGTTCTATGCACACCATTAGGGTTTAATAATCCCCAGAGAGAATCGCAAAAAGACTGTGTATTACTAACAACAGGCTCCTTCTGTCCAATTCATGACGGGCACATTGAGATTATGGATAAAGCAAAACATACATTGGAGAATCAGGGGTGGAATGTTTTGGGTGGTTATCTCTCACCGGGGCATGATGAATATGTTAGCGGAAAGTGTAAGGAATCATTTATTCCTATAACCCATAGAATCTTATACATTCAGAAAGCGATTGCAGATATTCCGTGGCTGAGTATCGATCCTTGGGAAGGAGTTTTTAACCAGGTTGCAATAAACTTTACCGATGTCATAACTCGCTTAAAAGCCTATCTTGCACTGCACTTGCGACAAAACATACCGGTATTTTATATTTGTGGATCTGACAACGCCCGTTTTGCGGCCAGCTTTGAAATTCACGGCCATTGTGTCGTTGTAAACAGGCCAGGTTATGAAAGTGAATTTACCCGCTATAAGTCATTAAGCAATGAACGAATTCTATTTATTGCTGGTGACAATAATGCATCATCATCTGCGATTAGGAGTAACTCCAACCCCGTTAACCTACTACAAAAAGATCTGCATTTACGCACTAACAACCATCCGCTGGAAAAAAAACTTACAGAAATACTGGCACCATATTTCGCTTCAATTAACGAAGCGAATATCAGGCAACAGAAACGCACTTTTGTTGAAGAAAATATTAAATCTATTATCAGCCTGGACGCCAATACGCACGCGCAGTTTAATTTACATATTTCACGCGAATTTGACATCTTTGGAATTGGTGGATTGGAGTACAAAACCCGCGCAGGAAACATTTCACTGGACGACCAATGCACCCAAATCCCTAAAGGCGAATACACACTATTCGATAGCGATATACACACAGGAGGAACCATTCATTTCGTGCGTGATTTTTTACAAAATAGAGGTTATCGCATTCTTGGCGCTAAAGCATTTATCAATAACAACAAGTGTGAAATACTGGATGCCAGTGATTTCTTTATCAGCGAAGTATCTACAGGCTTGACAATTCGCTTGACTTGTAACAAATCCTTTTGCGCACCCTATGTATTTCCGTATGTAGATCCTTTCATTCGTTGTTCAATTGAAAACCCTATGGCATTTTCAATTGAGGTATGGAAAATGAATATGGATTACCTATCAAAAAAATCATCTAATGTTGCATCGAGCAATAATCGTGCACTGTTCGAATATATTGGATTTAACTCGGAAGACTCTCTTTATGACGTGTGCAAGTGGCATTATGAAATGTTAATAAGTTATCAATCTGTAGATCCACATTTTTCGACATTACCTGCAAAATGAATATTGCATTGCAGACTGAAATGATTAATTTTACTCGGGAGGAGATATGAACCGTATCGCGATTTTCATAACAATTTTTAGTGTTCTGAGCAGCTGCGCTTCGCGTGATCCAATCAACATTACTAATCTTGAACCTGGTCGCTTACCAGCACCCACTGTAACGGTTAATATTCCCGGCCTCGGCCCCTGCACCGACAGTCCAGATCGCAACTTAAGCTTTGATGCTTCGCAACCCATCAATGTCCTAGTACACGGCTGTTATGGCTCATCTGGCCAATTCCGTGCGTTGGCCCAGGTACTCGCGTTTCATGGTCAACAATCAGCTTGCTTTACCTACAATTATCGCGACAAGCTTGCTGACAGCGCCAAGGAGTTGCAATATGCAGTCAAACAACTAGCCGAACAATCCCAGGTGCCATTGATTACCGTCATTGGTCATAGCCAGGGGGCATTAATTGCCCGCAAATCAGTGACCGAATCGCTACTCGGCATCTCCCCTAATCAACCGGTTAATGTGCGATTGGTAACTATTTCTGGCCCGTTTGCAGGCATTGAGTCGGCCCACACTTGCGGCATAACCTGGCTATACCCTTTGACCTTAGGGTTACTGCCATTAAGTTGTTATGTCGCAACTGGGGCAAAATGGACAGATATCACTTATTCTTCGCGCTTCATTCGCGCTCCTGGCACATTGGCTTCGCAGGTTACTAATTACCTTAAGATTGATACTGACGAGCGCAATACTTGTCGGCGCGAAGAGAATGGGCGCTGCCTGGAAGACGACGAAGTATTCTCCCTGGCAGAACAACGCAACGAGAAAGTTGAAACTGATCCACGAATCAATCGCCTGGTAGTGAATGCGGGACATGTAGAAATTGTTGGTGACAAGCAAGTGGTGCCAGTAAAACTCATAAGGGTTTTACAAGAAGAAGGCGTCATACTTCCAACTGCACCAGAGCAGGCGCCCGCTTTCAGCTTACTGTTAGCACAACTCTATTTGAAATAATTCAGTTAAAAAATCGTAAAGTATCAGTAAATTTTAACTGCTTTTATTGACACTTTTAATTATCCGACACGGATTCCCTGCAGCCACAACACCTGCGGGAATATTCTTAGTGACGACGCTGCCAGCACCAATTATCGAGCCGTTGCCAATGACAACGCCCGCTAAAATAATGGCACCACCGCCAATCCAACAATCATTTCCAATAATAATGGGGGCACAAAATTCTTTACCCGTAGCACGCTCAGACGGATCCTGAGGATGAGTTGTAGCATAAATTTGCACATTGGGGGCCAACAGCACCCTATCGCCAATATGCACTTCACCTGCATCCAAAATGACGCAATTATGGTTTGCATAAAAATCTTCGCCCAAAAAAATATTGCTGCCGTAATCGCAAAAAAAATTTGGTTCTATATAAGCTGTCGAAACCTTACCAAATAGGGCTTGATAGATAGGCTTACGCGCCTTGTGTTGATCGGCGCGAAGGGCATTAAGTTGCTGACAAAGTAACTTTGCACGCTTGCGTGCAGCGACCAATTCGGACTTGAACGGATCCACCTCGATAAAATTTTTCATGCCTTACCACCATATTTTTATACGCAGAAAAGCTCTTTCGTTAAAAGAGTTTTTCATTTGTAATCATCATTTCAATGCAGCAGGGGAAATAACAACTAATATTTTTAACTGCTAACTTGCTCGACACATAACCCGAACTCAGCCTGCAATATTTTATGGACCTCCTCATCTGACAAATCTTTAAATTCCACGATACCATTTTCCATTATCTTTAAACGATTTCCCAATAAAATTTTTCGCCCCTTGGGGTTATGCTTTACTATTAATAGCTTCTGCACAAAAATGGCATCTGGATGTTTTGAATTTAAAAAGTTCGCAGGGTAAAAATCTATCCATTCGTGGGGATACAAATCAAAACCATATTGATTCGTCCATTGGCCATCCACCAAAGCTTGCATGATAAACTCACCTGCCTCGGTTTTTATTAGTTTGAAAAAATCATCATCTTGCCGAATCGCCACGTTCAGCTTTTCCAATGCCAATGGCGCCCGGATACCAAAACTACCGAAACCCAAATCACATAACCACAATTGATTTTCTGCTTTTACGACAAGCACCATGTGAGTTTTAGGGCGCCGAACGGGATAAAACATTGGGCGCGCACCAATTAAAGTATATTCAAAACCGAGCGCCGCCAGAGCCATTGCAAACAACCCATTAACTTCATAGCAATAGCCACCGCGTTTTCTGGTTATAATTTTTTCAACAATGTCTTCTGGAACCATGGAAACAATTTTACCGGCCTGAACATCCAGGTTTTCGAAAGCAACAGAAAACAATTGACAACGCATTAACGCTGCCAGCGTTTTAATATTTACGGAAGGCACATCTTGATAGTCAATACGAGCGAAGTAATCTCTTAGTATAAAGTTTTCAGCATGCATTATTGTTCACCGCATCATAAGCATTTATTAAATTCAATAAAAAAGCCTCACTGCATTAGCGAGGCTTCCAGATAAAAATAACGTTTAAATGTATTTTAGATTACTACTTAATAATCCGGTTGGTAAGTCCGGGAGCTTTGTTAATAGTTGCATTAACATCAGAGTAATCTTCAGCAGAAAGTTTTTGCCTTTTAAAACTTTCTTCAGCGACACTAGACGCCGGCAAGTTACAAGATCCCGTTTCACGATAATTTAACGCTGTCGCTAAATTTAATTCCGCCGCATCACCTAACGAGTGCGTGTAGTCATCGCCACGCATACACCCTTTTACAACATCCAGACCGTTGTCAACAGCACCTGGCATAAAGCCATCAGGATACTCGCCAAAACTTTTATTATTCACACCTTTAAATTGAATAGTAAAGTAGGTAGTGCTGCAATTATCACGAGCATTAAAGCCGTAAGGTTTACCGCAGGTTTTACCACCAATTTGGATAACCTCGACATCGATGCCGCGCAAACCATTTATAACCGCTTCACTAGCAGAGCAAGTATCGGCAGAGGTAATAACGAATACTCGCCCTAAATTTAATGCAGGCAGCTTAATATTTTCCAATGTAGTATTTAAAAAGCCCCAAGGATCCCCAGGTGGAGTTTTATCGTTATATAGGGTTTTTTCAAAAGTTTTGTTTGCGGTGGCGCTATCGCCGGCAATCATATAAGCAAGCTGACTGGCGATGAATAAATAGCCGCCGCCGTTATAACGAACATCCAGCACTAAATCATCTACACCTTGCAGTTGCGTGACGGCATTCACTAAGCCTTGTTCAGCAGTCCTAAGATGGTCGTTAAATAGAAAATAACCTACCTTACCGATGGGTGTATCAATTATTTTTACGTTTTGTACTGGCGTCTTAGTAACCTCAGCAGAAACCAGTGTTACGAAGTGTGTGGTATTTGAGCCATAATCTTGCATTTCAAATATATGTGTTTCACCATTTTTACTTGGAAATAAGCCTGCGTTCAATGGGTCAGCATTACCATAGATAAAATCAACACCATCAATTGATATTATTTTTGCACCACGCAATAAGTTTCCATTTGCAGCAGGAGAGCCGCCCTCGGTGTAAGCAACTATTACATTGCGCGGAGGTGAATCTTGTATCCAGGCCCACTCAACGCCATACCCGGTATCGATACCTTCATTTATTAAACCATCCCAAACCTCTGTTGGATAATCAAAATGAAAATTATCTTTATATTTTCCTGATGCAGTTTTGGCATTTGTTTTTAATTTTTGAAAGTAAACAGTAGGCACCGAATCACTAGCAGGATTCACATCTACAATTTCGTTATACCAGAGGTAAGTCTCATTACTCCAGGAACGCAAAAAATTATTTTCATCCAATACAGTACCTTTAACATCTGGAAAAGCGGCATTGGTTCTTTTATCTATGCCGGTTCGCGGTACGGCGCATTTATTGTCGAAGTTGTTAGAGTCTTTAAAAACACCGGCTTGCCAAGATGTATTCGTGATCCGTGCTGGTCCTATGTCAGACGAACCCCCTCCACCCCCACCGCAACCACTCACCGCTATAGCAATTAAAAATAGTAGGAACGACCGATAGGCCGAAAGCAAATTGCGTGGTTGAGAAAATAGCAGCGCGGCGCGTATAAGAAATAATTTCACAATATGATCCCTAGGTTCTGAAGAGGTGTATGACACAAATGCGCGATTGAATAGCGCAACTAAAACTATCACAATCCTTTAGCAAACACCATTAATGAGGCTTGCAACCCAAAGTTAACACCTTAAACGCCGCGGATCACCTTAAGGTTTAAGGCTATTATCATTAATGGATAATCTGAATAATGCCCCCGGTATTTATTTTTGCCCAAGCTTCACCTTACTCAAAAACACTTTTTGTTGGCCTACATCGGCGATTGCGCCTGCAATAGAAAAACTACCCTGAGCGTGAATATCTGCAGAAGAGCTGCCAATCATTACATCAATTACACCAGGCTCCACCACATACTTTAAATCACTGCTATAGAAGCCTAATTGATTAATGGACAAGCTAAAAGTAATTACACGGGATTCTTTGGCTTGCAAATGTAAACGTTTAAATCCTTTCAACTCTTTTACAGGGCGCGTCATACTGGCAACAAGATCGTGGGTGTATAGCTGCACAATCTCATCACCGGCACGATCACCGGTATTAGTGATTTTTATGCTTACATCAATCACATCCCCTGCCTGCGCCGACACTTTATCGATGCTAAAATCTGAGTAAGCAAATTGCGTATAACTTAAACCGAAACCAAATGGATAAAGCGCGCTGGTTTCTGCAAATGCATAACCGCGCTTTGCCGAAGGCTTATGGTTGTAATACACGGGCAGTTGACCGACAGAACGAGCGATGCTGACCGGCAATTTTCCGCCAGGGTTTACATCACCAAAAATTACCCGCGCCACTGCGCTACCGGTTTCTTGCCCCAAATACCAAGCTTCCAGAATCGCAGGAACTGTTTTTGCAATTTTGGTAATTGCTAGTGGGCGACCATTATTTAACAGAACAATGGTTGGCTTACCCGTTGCTAATACAGCATCCACCAACTCTTGCTGCTGGCCAAGCAAATTTAAATCTGTTCTATCGCCCAAATGAGCGTCCGCCCAGGCTTCGCGCGAGGTCGCTTCGTTATCGCCAACAACAACCAAGGCCACATCACTTTTTTCTGCAGCAGCAACTGCGGCTTCGATCATCCCCTTGGTATCCTCCGGTGTTGCCAATACAATTTTATCGGTATTCCAGCGTTCTTTTGAGCGCGTATTAGCTGAAATTGAATCCACCGCAGGCACCCAATTATCAATTGTTATTAAAGTGCCTTGTGCATAATTCACTTGTACTTTTGCGCCAAGATACTCTTTAATACCTTGTAAAATACTGACCGTTTGTTTTGGCACATCACTATAACCACCCAATAATGTTTCATGCACGTGGGGACCAATTACCGCAATAGATTTAATTTTTTTGGCATCAAGCGGCAATAAATTTCCTTCATTTTTTAACAACACTATAGCTTCTTCAGCCGCACGCAGCGCGAGTGCACGATGTTTTGCATTACCCACAAATGCGTCAACACCTTCGGTTGAAACGTAAGGGTTTTCAAACAAACCCAATCTGAATTTTTCCTGCAGTACACGAGCGACAGCGACATCCAGCTGCGTTACTGTAATGGCCCCGTCTTTCACTAGCTGTGTAAGATTTTTATAAGAGTCACCATCAGGTGTCTCTAGATCCACCCCGGCATTAAATGCAATTAAAGCAGCATCTTTTTTATTGTCAGCAATATGATGACGTGCAATGAATTCGCTAATCGCATAGTAGTCACTTACCAGCAAACCATCGAAGCCCCATTCCGTACGCAAAATTCCATTTATCATTTTGCCGTTTGCGTGCGATGGAACACCGTCAATTTCATTGTAAGATGCCATTACACTACGTGGCCGGGTAAGTTTTACCACGGCTTCAAATGGGAATAAAAATATTTCCCGCAAAGTGTGTTCACCAATTGGCGCAGGCGCCGTATTTAAGCCGCCTACTGGCTCGCCATGTCCAGCCATATGTTTTAGCGTCGTCATAACATAATTTTTAGTAACGCTGTTGTTACCTTGAAAACCTTTCACGCTAGCAATACCCAAGCTAGCAATTAAATAGGGGTCTTCACCCATGGTCTCTTCAATACGACCCCAGCGCGGGTCTCGTGCGACATCAAGAATGGGGGCCAAGACTTGATGTGCACCGCGCACACGAACTTCCTTTGCTACTGTAGAATAAATTTCTGTTAATAACTCCGGGTCCCATGTGCTAGCCAAGCCAATGGCCTGAGGAAAGCTAGTGGCGTAGCGTCCGGCATGACCATGTAATGCTTCTTCGTGAAATAATACGGGGATACCCAAGCGCGTATTTTCCAGCACCCATTTTTGAATTGCATTGGTAAATTTTGCAGTTTGCAAAGGTGTTTTATTAGGAGTTATTGGTAATTTATTTTCTGATGGTCGCGCTATCTGACCAACACCTCCGCCCAAAATTTCTTGGGCATGCACGCTAGTAAATGCTGCAGTATCAGTTTCAAGAAGTTGGCGCTTTTCCCAAATGCTTTGCAATTGCATAACTTTTTCTTCAAGCGTCATGCGTGCAAGCAAATCATTGACGCGCACATCAAGAGGCTGCTTGACATCTTTATAAACAATTGTTTCGGCATTTACTGATGCAGTTAAACTTGCTGTGGCTAATCCAAATAGAAATTTCGCTAATTTTATTATTTTTCCATTATTCATAAATTGCGCCTTGAAGAATAAAAATTATTAAATTTATTCAATACAATTTCTGTACTTTGATCTGTGCAAATGCAAGGGATAAAATAGTTACATGCTTATAGACTGGAGGGTGTATCGAGGTATAATTTTTTCTATTACTTGCCTGCAGCAACTCCATTTAGCTTAGTTTAACTATCCCAACCTCGCAAATGTGAGGTTGGGATAGTTAAATATTGTAGCAACTAGCGAATGTAGCGATTGATGATATTTTCGTACAATTCTTGTCGGCCACTATTTAACTGAACTTCACCATTCACATTGCCCAACGCAGCTAATTGCTCGAGGGTTAACTTACCCTGCTCATAAAGCGCTCCATTGCCAGCATTGAATGAAGCATAACGATCACTACGCATAGACTCCAAGGGTGATTTTCTAATTAAATCATCGGCAATCAATAAGGCTCTTGCAAACACATCCATACCGCCAATGTGACCATAAAATAAGTCAACAAAATCAGGTGAGTTACGGCGCGCTTTAGCATCAAAATTTACACCGCCGCCTTGCAACCCACCGCTGCGCAACAACACCAACATCATTTCAACGGTTTCGTTAATGTTGTAAGGGAATTGGTCGGTATCCCATGCATTTTGGTAATCGCCGCGGTTTGCATCCAAACTGCCCAGCATGCCAGCGTTGGCGGCAACCTGCATATCGTGACACATAGTGTGCCCGGCAAGTGTTGCATGATTTGTTTCAAGATTTAGTTTAAAATCTTTTTCTAAACCATGTGCTCTTAAGAAACCAATAACGGTTGCCGCATCAAAATCGTATTGATGTTTAGACGGCTCCATTGGTTTCGGCTCGATGAAAAATGTACCTTTGAAACCTTGGCCGCGCGCATAGTCCCGCGCCATCGTCAAAAAGCGCGCCATATTTTCTTGCTCACGCTTCATATCAGTGTTTAACAAACTCATGTAACCTTCACGACCGCCCCAGAACACATAGTTTTCACCATCCAATGCGATAGTTGCGTCTAACGCATCTTTCAATTGCGCACCAGCATATGCCACTACAGAGAAATCTGGATTAGTAGAAGCGCCATTCATATAACGCGGGTTAGAAAAAAGATTCGCTGTGCCCCAGAGTAACTTCACACCGGATGCCTGTTGTTTTTCTTTAGCATATTCAACAATTGTCTGTAAGCGCTTTTTAGTTTCTGCACGACTACCGCCTTCATCAACCAAATCTATATCGTGAAAGCAATAATAGGGGGCACCGACTTTTGTAATAAATTCAAATGCTGCATCCATCTTTTCACGCGCGCGCTTATCAACATCGGTTGTGGCCGACCAAGGGAAAACTTTAGTACCAGGTCCAAACGGATCATGCCCCGCGCCACAAAAGCTATGCCAATAACACACTGCAAACTTGAAATGCTCTTTCATCGACTTGCCCGCTACCACGCGGTTTTCGTCATAATATTTAAAGGCTAAGGGATTATCTGAATCCGCGCCTTCAAAGGCAATTTTTTTAATGCCCGGGAAATATTCTTTGTTGCCAAGTAGGATACTCATATTACTTACCTCGTAATTGTTAACATTAATTTTAAATATTGCGGCGCTTTTAGCGTCGAATAAAATCCAATTTTCAGGCCTTCTTCAGTTACTTATTTTTATTAGATTCATTTTTTCTATGCTAGATATCGAGCTCAGTTGGCAATAGCGCTACCCATGCTTGATAGGCATCGGCATATTGCGCATATAATTCTTGCCGCGGCTCAACCACACCTAAACGCGTCAAGCCAGCAAATGCCTCGGCGGGTGATGTATAAAAGCCGTATCCCAAGGCCGCCCCTCGCGCAGCACCTTCGGCACCATCAGTTGCAAATAATTCAACAACCGCTTGCGTAGTATTTGCAAAAGCTTGAGTAAATACATCACTTAAAAACATATTACTTTTACCTGCACGCACAACATCACAACTCCCCCCCATCGACTTCAAAACATCGAAACCCTGGTTGAGCGAAAACACAATACCTTCCTGCGCTGACCGTACTATATGACCAAGGTTGTGTCGATTAAAATCCAGATTGCGCAACCCTGCACCAAGATTTTTATTTTTAAAAATTCGCTCAGTACCATTGCCAAAAGGATGAAATATTAAACCTTCGCTACCGATCGGAATATTTTCTGCAAAACTATTTAATAAGGGATAAGTCGGTGTTGCGCCTGTTGCGCTCAATGTTTGGCGCAACCAGGAATACAGGCGCCCACAACCATTAACACAAAGGAGCACACCGTTACGATTTTTTTCAGGTGTACTGGTAACATGTAAAAATGTATTTACACGAGAATCCACATCAGCGGCTGGCTTATCTGTTACACCGTAAATAACCCCTGAAGTGCCCGCTGTAGCTGCAACTTCTCCGGGGGACAATACATTTAAACTAAATGCGTTATTAGGTTGATCACCAGCACGGTAACAAATCTTTACTCCTGCACGCAAACCTAACTCAGCCGCAACTTTTTGGCTCACACTACCTTGCACACCAAAACCAGGAACGATCCTAGGTATTAGCGAAGAATCAATTTCCCAATGATCCAAAAGCCTGGTAGCAACGTGTTGCTCTTTAAAATCCCACAAAATACCCTCGGATAAACCTGCAGCGGTAGTTGTAATTTCGCCGCTTAATTTCATCGCAATATAGTCGCCAGGCAACATCATTTTGTGAATACGACTAAAAATCTCTGGTTGATTTTTTTGCACCCAGCGCAATTTAGCAGCAGTAAAATTGCCTGGCGAGTTTAATAAATGCTTGAAACAATATTCGTGCCCTAATTCAGTTAAAGCAGCATCTCCTAACGACACCGCTCTACTATCACACCAAATAATAGCGGGTCGCAGCACTTGCTGGGCATCATCTACTAATACCAAACCATGCATTTGATAAGAAATGCCGATAGCTTCAATACGCTTGGAATCAAACTTGCCAGACGAAAATAACTTGGCAGCACCCTGTTTAATGCAATCCCACCATACCTCAGGATCTTGCTCTGCAAAACCGGCTAATGGACTTTCAATAGCCAGCTCAGTTTCTGGATAGGAAATAGCAGCCAGACATTTACCTGAATCACCATCAAGCACCGTGAGTTTGACGGACGAACTGCCAACATCTATACCCAAAAATAACATAACAAGCCTCAACTGTTTATTGCGATCAAAAATCAACTAACACGCAGAAAAAAATTATCTGGAATTATCATCATATCTTATTGTCCACTTGACTACAAGACGCTTTCTTGTAAAGGCAATGTAAATTTACTGCCGTTTCTTCACATTATCTTGAAATCCTTATTTAACAATGCCTCCAATCGCCTCGCTACAAAAAGCTCAAATTAGATTTACATCGCGGTTTTTTAAAAACAAGCCGGATTTAGTAGATATGGTGTTGCCTTTCTGAAAAGTTAACGTTAACATTAACATTATTATTTAGAAAGTAAAGCGATCATTGTAGACACCTAGAGGTCAGCGCTACAATGCAAAGTCTGCTATTCACTATAGGCCAAGTTGTCAAAACATCTAGCACGTAAAATGATGGGGCGCTAATTTCACAGCTTCACTTTTTATTCAACTCCAGACAATGGCGCACCTTTTTAAAACAACTCAGGATTTTGATTGTGTCCACCAACATCCCAACGACTTACCTTCAAGAAAAACGTCTCGACTTATCACAAGATTTAATAAAAGCGCTATCTATCGACAACCTGATCTTTGGTCTTGATCAAAACCAATTGAAGATTTTACTTGTCCGCCAAACCGATCCAATGCACGAAGGAAAATGGGCATTACCCGGCGGGTGGATTCGTTACGATGAAAATTTGCGTGATGCAGCTTATCGCCTGCTAGAAGATTTAACAGGTGTTAAGCAACTCTATCTCGAGCAACTTAAAACGTTTGGGCGAGTAAATCGATTTCCCAACGATCGGGTTGTGACTGTTGCCTATTATGCGTTAGTCAGTGCTGAAAACTACTTGTTAGTCGCCGGCCAAACTGCTGCCGATGTAAGCTGGTTTAACGCTAACGAATTACCTGCCCTGGTGTACGATCACGCTGACATTATTGCCTACGGGCTTAAGTTTTTGCGTCATCAGATCCGGCATCAACCTATAGGGTTTAATTTACTACCAGAGAAATTTACCCTATTACAACTACAAGCGCTTTACGAAGCAATTCTTAATACAAAGCTAGACAAGCCCAACTTTCGTCGCAAAATAATGAAAATGAATTTATTAACATCTTGCGATGAAAAACAACAAGGCGTACCGCACCGCGCTGCAAACCTCTATCACTTTGATCCGGAGATTTACAAAAAATTAAGTGAAAGTGGTTTTTCGTTTGAGATATAAAATTATTAATGCATATAAAACATTTTATTTATTGCAAGTAACCAGACAAAATCAGGATGCATAATAACTATATCTTATAGAGACTGGCGGAGATGTTCACAAAATAAGTTAAGTGAAGTGTAATTAGGTAACACCTACCTGAGCAATCTGCGAATCGCTAAGCTCACACCTCATAAAATGGAAATTTTATGAGGTTGGGCGATGATTTTATTGGCGGATAAACTACAATAAAAGCTCAATTACAACAAGGTGAAATATCATGTTATCTTTTCTGTCCTTCAAAGCCTTAATGCTTGGAACCCTTCTACTTTGCGTTAATACAATATCAGCACAGACTGCAGATAAGCCAAAGCTAAACTCTAAGTTTTATTATATTCATGAGGGTAAAATTGTTGATGGATGGTCCTTGAGTCTGGGCGACCCCGCAAATTGGTCAACCCCTGTTATCGACCGCAAGGGTAAATCTGCCTCCGGCAAAGTGGCTGTTGAGCCCAGCGATTTCAAAACCAAAAACGATGCGATAACAATAACCTGGGCTTCACGTAGCGACGAAAAAGGCACGTTTGCAATTTATGGTGCGGATATAGATTTGAGCACAGCTGAAAACACTGCTGCACTCGTAATCGATATGAAAGTAGAAATAAGCCCTAACAAAGAAGTCAGTATTGGCATGGGCTGCACCTACCCATGCGAAGGCTTGGTCAGTATGGGTAAACCGCTCAAAAAACTTGAAAAAGATAAATGGCAGTCATTACCCATCCCCCTCAACTGCTTAACCAAAGCAGGCCTCGATCTGAAAAAAATCAATGGCCCAATAACCATTTCCACCGAAGGGAAAATGAAACTGTCCATCACCAGTATTCATTTAGAAAAACTTCAAGAGGGTGATGCAAGCTGTGCAGAAAAATGACTTACATTTTTTTGGCTGCGCAATGTTCGGCAATGAATTGAGCGTGTGATGGCATATAGTCTACTGACTTATCTATTACACTCTTAACTCCCATTAAGCGCTTTGCAATTTCATCTTTAGGCATAATATCAACCAACGGATGATAAGCACGGGGCCGAAGACCTTGACCATGCATTACCTCAAGCCAACTTAACTCACTAAACATTTCGTTACTATTTCGGAAAATTCTCCCGTTTTTCTTAAACTGTTCTATTTTTTGCGTAAGCGCATCGGGAATGGACATACTTTTACAATAGCGCCAAAATTCCGAGTCATCACGCTCTGTAACTTTATAATGCAAAATAAGAAAATCCCGAATTTTATCCACTTCGAAATGTGACTGACGATTAAACTCATCAATATCCTCTTGATCAAAATTTTTATTCGGAAAAAAGTTTAATAGTCGCGCAATGCTTGATTGTACTAAGTGAATGCTTGTTGATTCCAGAGGCTCCATAAAACCACTTGCTAGACCGATCGCAACACAATTCTTATTCCAGAATTGTTTACGCTTACCTGTGGTAAATTTTAGCAACCGCGGCTCGGCCAGAGGGGCGCCATCCAGGTTTTTCAAAAGAATAGATGCAGCTTCATCATCGCTCATATACTTGCTACAAAACACGTGACCATTGCCGATACGATTTTGCAATGGGATTCTCCACTGCCAGCCAGCGCTGTGAGCAGTTGACCTGGTATAAGGCGTGAGAACACTCGCACTCTCACAAGGCACCGCCAAGGCTCGATCACATGGTAACCAATGCGTCCAGTCTTCATATCCAGTGTGCAGTGCTTGCTCAATAAGTAACCCTCTAAAGCCCGAGCAGTCAATAAATAAATCGCCTTCAATTCGCTCACCACTTTCGAGAACAACCGCGTCAATAAAACCATTATTAATATTTAATTGGGTATTAACAACTTTGCCTTCTGTTCTGATAATTCCGCGCTCCTCTGAATACTCACGCAAAAATTTTGCATATAATCCTGCATCAAAATGAAAGGCATAAGTGATGTTGGATAGCGGTGAATTACCTGCATCAAAAGGACGCATAAACTTTGCTTTATCAGAGGCTACGCCGCTTATAGAGTATTGCTCTAACTCTTCTGCTTGGCCTAATTGCGACATCTTTAACCAATAATGATAAAACTGTATAGAGTCAATATCTTTACCAACATCGCCAAAAGCATGAATATATCTATGGCCAATTTTTTTCCAGTTGACAAACTGTATACCCAGCTTAAAGGTACCTTGTGTCTTGCGCACAAATTCATCTTCATCTAAATCCAATAATTTATTAAAAAATTGAATTATTGGAATGGTGGCTTCACCAACCCCCACTGTACCAATCTCTTCCGATTCAATTAACCGAATATTGCAATAATTATTCTTTATTATCTTTGCCATGGCTGCAGCAACCATCCACCCGGAAGTCCCGCCACCAACAATAACAACATTTTTTATACATTTATCTTCAGTCATTTTTTTTTACCTGATTAACCATTCAAAACATTGGCAATAAAGTCCACATGCCGGGGCACTTTTTCTGCGGCTTTATATATTTCCACTCTGATTTTTTCAATAAACTTAAGAAGGTTGCTGTTCTCTACAAAATCAACATCGTTATTATAGGTTTCGGGGAAGACGTTATTCCCCATAAAAAAGGCTATCCACTCAGACTTCGTAAGAATATCTTCATTGGAATAGGTGAGTTTTCCGGTTAACGAAAACAGGTTCAGTCTATGCAATGCATATTCGGTTAAGTAATGTGATTCAAAATACTCACGCAAAATAGCTGACTGCGATCTTGCGAAATATAGATGCAACTGATTTAACTCTTCAATGCCATCATACTCTACAAACGATTGCCGATTATACTCCGAACTAACTGACTCAAAGTCATCAAACCCCATCAATAAATCCAATAGGCGAACCGCAGAGTTTCTAACAGATTGTAATGGTGAATAATAAATATCGTAGTGACTAGCTGCTGCCGAACCAATCGCTACACAGTTTTTATGCCAGAAGCTGGACCTTCTTTCACAATGCTTATCCTGAAAGCTAATATCAATAATACCCAGCTTATTCAGATACTGCTTCGCCCCCTCATCATTCAAATTAAGACTGGAAAAATTATAGCTACAGATACTTTTATCTTTTAATAAAACTTGTTTTAAAAATCCATCGTTGTGCATACTTAAATTTGCTGCCGGGCTTCCTATCTCTTCTGACGTACTGCTACCGACGGCTACGCGGTTAAATACGCAATCCTGGCTAATTAAGGAAACGCTAAGCCCTCCGGCGATTAACACACCTTCCTTGCCGCTACAATCAATAAAAAAATCTGCAGCAATAGCTTCTCCATTATCCAAGTGAACAACTGAAATATGACCCGTTTCAGAATCCAGGCCGACTCTGTTAACAGCCCCCTTAATGGTTGTAACGCTAGCATCTATTGCATTTTCTTTTAAAACTTTCGCATAAGAATCAGCTTGTAAATTAAGTCCATGCACTAGACAAGAATAAATAGACTGCTGATTCGACACCGGGCTGGCGCATCGATTGAGCTTGACCGAAACAGAATTAATCGAATATTCATCAAACGAATTTCTTACCCCCAGTTGCAAACTTTTTGCATAAAGTTGATGAAAATCTATTCCGCGAAAAGTATCCCCATAACGCCCTTCGGAAAGCACATACCGCTGCGAAGACGAAGACCAACCGTCATAGCGAATCCCCATGCGATAAGTTGTATTGGATGCAGCTAATAATGTCTTCTCCTTAATGCCAAGAAGCTGATGAAAGCTATTGATACTAGAGCCCGCAGACTCAGCAATAATAACATTGGGCACAGGATGTTCTATAACAAAAACTTCCGCTACTGTTGGCGGCAAGTGCCGGCCCAAAAGGGACGCAACCGTCCACCCTTCTATACCTCCACCTACGATGATTATTTTTTTTGGATTCAAGCACTACCACCATTACCAATAATTTTCTTGATATACATTTCTGCATTAGTCATTGACTGCGTTGCCAATTCTATTTCAAGGCGTATTTTTTCCATGTATTTTTCAATAGCATCCATTGGCAATGCATTTATTTTGAAATCGTAAGACTTTGGTATAAGTCCCTGCCCAATACAAACTGCCGCATATACGCCATATTGTTGATGATCCACATGGCCGCAGGCTGCGAATATTTTTTGCCGATTTGCTAAAGCCTCCGGCACAATCATATTCTTGCATCTCATCCAAAACTCAGAGTCATCTCTGGAGGATTGCTTATAGTGCATAATAATAAAATCGCGGATGCGAACATATTCTGCATCCAATTGATCATTAAACTCTTTTATGTTTTCTTCAAAAAAATGCAAGTCAGGAAAAAACTCCAGTAGCTTTTGTATGCCGACTTGAATTAAATAAATGCTGGTTGATTCCAATGGCTCAAGAAATCCACCTGATAAGCCGATGGCCACACAATTTTTTAACCAGTTTTTTTTTCGTTGCCCAGCTTTAAACTTTAGAATCCTGGGCTCCGCCAGGGGCGCGCCATTAAGATTATTAAGTAACAATGAAGTGGCCTCATCATCACTCATATAATCACTGGCGTAAACATGACCGTTGCCGGTCCGATGCTGCAAAGGGATACGCCATTGCCACCCTGCTTTGTGCGCAATAGATAGGGTGTAAGGATTTAACTGTTCACTATTTCGCTCGCAAGGCACTGCAACAGCTTTGTCGCAGGCTAACCAATGGCTCCAATCATCAAAGCCGGAATGCAAAACATCTTCAATTAGAATGCCACGAAAACCGGTGCAATCAATAAACAAATCGCCATTAATTATCTCACCAGAATTCAACCGAATCGATTCAATAAAACCTGTTTGCGGATTTAAAATTGTTTCGGAAACTATGCCTTCCTTTCTACATACTTGTCTTTTTTCAGAATAATTCCGCAAATATTTAGCGTATAACGAAGCATCAAAGTGGAACGCATAACTATAGGTGGATAACAACGATGATTGATCATCACAAGGATGCTGAAATTTACCAGCTCTTGCCGCTACAGCGGCGAGCGAATAATTATCAATAGGATAAGGGCTTCCACTGAGACGCGAGCGCAGCCAGTAATGATGAAACTCTACGCCGTTTATATCATGACCGAGCGGTCCGAATGGATGAATATATTCACTGCCAAGACTTCCCCAGTCTTTAAATGCAATGCCCATTTTAAATGTGGCTTTGGTTTCAGCGACAAATACACTCTCATCAATACCTAAGAACTGATTAAAGTGCCTGATATGTGGAATTGTTGATTCGCCTACGCCAATAGTGCCAATAGATTCACTCTCGATAAGTGTAATAGACATAGTTGTGGCAGGATATTTTTTAGCACAAGCTGCAGCAGTCATCCAACCAGCAGTTCCACCGCCAACGATAACTATTTTTTTTATAGGGTTTTGAATCATAGATATTTCCAGGAAGATATTTTCCCGTAATTTTTAGTGTTCAACAAATGTTTTCATATAAGAATTGTAATCAGGCAATGTTTTTGCTACGCCTTGAACATTCTTCATTATCTGCTGTGAATATTGCCAATAAATATCATTACCATGATGATTAGCAATGCAATCATAACCCCGTGGCCAACAACCCAAACCTATCAATAAATGTAGCCACTGCGTTGGGTCTAATAGGTTATTTTCATCAGGCAAAGCACGCCCACAGTCCATAAAAAGATTTAGCCTATATTGCAATGATTCAGGCAGTTCAACTTGGGACCAAAAAGAATGAGGTAATTTAACCTGCATTTTAATTGCAGCATAGTGTACTGCATGCAAATCCCTCACAGCTTCATAATCCATACGCATTAAACGGTTAAATTCATTTTCAATTGCATCATATTGTGGGTGGTGAGGCCAATAATTTATAAATCGTTTTAAGGATGACGCCGCCAAATAAAAAGAAGAATGACTAAAGCCATCTAGAATCGCAGCTGCTGAACCTAACGCCAAACAGTTTTTATGCCAGCTTTTTTTGCGCATACCCGGTTGAAAATGAGTAGCTGTAGCTGTTGAAAAAAAATCATTTATTGGATCTTTTTTATTTTCCGTAGCAATGGAGTCAGTGTAGGTATACTCACATATGACTATATTTTTAAGCGGTGTACTTTTTACCCAACCCTGTTCCGACAAGTGTACAGAGGTAAATGGAATTAAACGCCCATCTTGCGGTGGCACTACCAATGTTTTCTTTTTATGGAAAGGAAGACAAACTGCCCAGCTTTCATAGTGCACTCCCATAGCCTTGCCAATTAAGTCGCCCTGCCCGGTAGCATCAATATAAAAATCACTTTTAAAGGTGCCATTTTTTGAGCTTACAATAAAATCAATCTCACCTTCTGCATCAACAGCGGTGTCTTTAATCTCATCATCTATTACCGTCACACCGAGCTCCAGCGCATAGGATTGTAGTATTTTATTAAAATAACGAGCGTCAAAGCTTAAGCTTGGTAATGTTTTATTTGATGATAAAATCGGAGCCCTGCCTGACCTAGCAGCGACAGCCGATAATGAATAATCATCCAAATGAAGCGAATGCCCCGCTTGCTTGAGCTTTAATAGCCACTGATTAAATTCTACTGCGTCGCAGTTAAAATTCAATTTGTCTGCCGTGTGAAAATATTGATTACGCTCAGCAGGCCAATTAAAGTACGCCTGAGCAAAACAGAAATTACCATCAGCATATTTAATCAATTGCTGTTCTGTTATTCCGATAAGACGCAAATACTCAGCAAACATTGGCTCGGTAGTGACCGCGTAACTGTCATCGACAGGACTATTCAAAATACTGACATTAATATCAGGCATAGCCTTTTTTAAAAAGACAGCAGCCCACCAGCCAATAATTCCGCCCCCAGCAACCAATATATGCCTAATAGGAATGCTCATAAATTCCTACCATACAAACTCATACTTGCCACAGAATATGATGACGATTTTTGTAGCTTATACATAGCGAGACTTGCTGGTGGCATATGGGCTGTGATGTTATTAAGTTCCGATACTATTTTGTTTAGATGCATTGAAAGTTTAGAATCAGACGAGTCAGCCCGCTTATCATAATGTATAGGGGGTTTGGCTTGACCTAAATATACAGCAAGCCAACTAGGCTCCATAAATAATCCATGTTGATAAGTTTCAACATGGCTGGATTCATAAAACAAATTTTTCTTTCGTAATAAACTATCAGGCAAGATCATTTGCGCAGAGTATTTCCACAACTCTGAATCTGTCCGCCGATTAAGATGGTAATGCAAGATAATAAAATCTCTTATTTTTTCATACTCACTTTTAATTTGACGGTTAAATTCGTTGCGCCTAATCGTGGAATCAGTCTCTGTAGGAAAAAACTCAAGCAATTTTAAAATCGCAACCTGGATCAAATAAATACTCGTTGACTCCAATGGCTCCAAAAATCCGCTAGCTAGGCCCATAGCTACACAATTTTTATTCCAGCTTTGTAAGCGTCGCCCAGGTGTAAATTTTAGAAAATTCGGATTGCCGGTAGGATTGCCATCAAGATTTTGCTGCAAAGTCTCATAGGCAACCTCATCAGTAATAAACTGACTGGAGTATACATACCCATTACCTGTTCGATGTTGCAATGGAATTTGCCACTGCCAACCAAATTCGCGTGCTATAGCTCTGGTATACAGAGGAATCTGTGGTTGTGATTCGCTGGGCATGGCAACAGCGCTGTCACACAATAACCACTGACTCCAATTCTCATAGCCCGTTTTTAATGTATCTTCAATCAATAAAGCTCTAAACCCGGAACAATCTATAAATAAATCACCGTCAATGGTTGCGCCAGACTCAAGAGTGACATGATTAATATTTCCACTATCATTCACGACCACTGAATTAATTTTACCTTCAATGCGCTGCAGCCCACGCGACTCCGCATACTGACGCAGGTATTGCGCGTAGGAACTCGCGTTAATATGGAAAGCATAGGTGTAGGTCGATAGAGGAGAGTTGATATCATCTGACGGATAAGCAAATTTGCCCTGTTGAGCTGCAGCGACTGCCATCGAAAACTGATCAAATGGAACGACTTTTTTCTCATTCCACAATTTAATCCAATAATGATGAAACGCAATTTGGTTAATGGCATAACCGTGACTTCCAAAAGGATGGATATAAGATTCCCCAATCTCTCCCCAATTTTCAAATTGAATACCTAATTTATAAGTAGCTTGAGTTGCGGCAATAAATTCATTTTCGTCGATGCCTAGCATGTTATTAAAATAACGTAAATGAGGAACGGTGGCCTCACCGACACCCACTGTACCTATTGCATCTGACTCAATTAGTTGAACGGTGTAATTCTCTTTAGGAAAAAAGCGTACGAATGCCGCAGCAGCCATCCATCCTGCAGTCCCGCCACCCACAATAGTTATTTTTTTTACATTACTGTTCATGTTACTTTGCTGCATAAATTCTACTTAGCTCTACATTTTATTTTTTAAGCATATATGAAACTAAAGTTAACTGTAATGAAATTAATTATCTGACCACAAAAAAAAACGCGCCACTTACGTAGCGCGTTAATCGTTAAACAAAGCAACTAAGAATTAAAAACTGCCTTTTAACTGCAGAGATACACGACGGTCATTTACGAACCATGAACGGCCCGCTTCCAAATCCTGGCCATCAAGAATCATGATGGTTTTGGTGGTAGCGTTAGTCAGGTTAGTGAACTGAATACCAGTGCTGAAGTTGTCG
This sequence comes from Pseudomonadota bacterium, assembly GCA_040385335.1. Classification (GTDB taxonomy): domain Bacteria; phylum Pseudomonadota; class Gammaproteobacteria; order Pseudomonadales; family Cellvibrionaceae; genus Cellvibrio. The sequence goes on along the minus strand of JAZKHP010000021.1, from coordinate 92,153 downwards.
TTGATTTTATATGTCAAGGACGCATCAACCGTACCATAATCATCGTTCCATAATGGGAAGCGGCTGATCACATCGCGAGTTGTCAACAAATAGCGTGAACGCCAGTTGTAAGCAAGGCGCGCAGACCAATCATTTTTCTCATACATAAGCCCGATATTGTAGGTGCGCTTGGATTGGCCTTTTAGAGGCAAACCAGCGAGGTCTACACGAGCGCCCGTATCGGTTGAGCCGCTATCGTCCTGCGCTAAACTACCAGTATTAGGTACCGATTCAGAATCAATATAGCTAAAGTTGGCTTGCAAACCTAGACCATCAAATGGAGCAGGCAAGAAGTCATAGAACTGTTGATAAGCAAATTCAAAGCCTTTTAACTTACCTTCGCCATTATTGATGGTTCCCGTTACCTCCGCCGTCTGTGTCACGTTGCTAACTGGGTTAGTGTAGGTGCGCTCAAAACTTCCGTTAATGAAGAACTTGGAAAGATCTTTCTGAAACAAAGTGAATGTTACAGAACCTGCTTGAGCAAAATACCATTCCAACGATGCGTCAACTTGTGTTGATTCCATCGGATCGAGACTTGGATTACCTGCGTCACCCGCCCAACCTGGTACTTCAGCAGCAATTGTTGCAGTTCTGGGCTGTAAAAACGGCTGCGGGTTTGGGGTAATTCGGGTTGTCTTCATCACTTCATTATTCAACACCCTTAAGTTCGTGGTGTATCGCACGTCTTCCATATCAGGCTGCGCTATTGCTTTAGATGCAGCGAAACGTGCTATCAATTCATCAGTAACATTAATAGCCAGGTTAAAACTTGGCAGTAAGGCATCATAGGTATTAGATTCGTCTTGCAACGCAGCGACATTATTACCAAAGCCTGCATCAGTTTCATTTAAGAAATTAAATGCAGTATTTCTATAAGTCATAACAGAATTCAAACCAACAACTTGTGTGGTGCCGTTCTTGAAGCCCTCATTAACCGCCTTTTCTCGTGCTGTAGCCCTAGCGCGCTCTACCGATGTAGGAGTGTAATTAGGATCAGTAATCGGGGTATAAGGCCCCTTTCCAGGCATAGCATCGTATATTGCCTCAATTTCGGCTCTTCTAGCCTGCTCATATGCATCAGAAGCCGCAATATCAGTTACCGGAGGTGCATCAGCTGGTGGTGGAGTTGTAGAAACAAGATTTGGATATTGAGTAGCGCCTTGTGCCTCACGATCGAGCTCTACGTAACGTAAACCAATGTTACCTTTCACTGTATGCTCGGCAATATCCGTTTCAAAATCAAAACGAACATAGGCAGCTTTATTCTTTTCTTCTGTAATATAAACTTCAGAGGGAAGGAATAAACTACCGCCAGTACCGACTCGGTTCTCCATTTTCTCCCATGGATTGTCGAGGTATTCAGACGCTGCAGGTAGTTCACGACCGTTGATGACATCTTTCAGCAAAGATACCTTCGGATGTAAAAAACCATCACCAGGTACAGTCATGGATTCGCCGCGTTGGAAATTACTCCAGTCGACATATTCCCACTCACCATTCAAATCACCAACGGTAGGTGTATCTACCCAACCTAAACCTTTTGGAGATGTTGCGAATACTGGAAACAACGCACCCCAGTTGTAAGTCGTCGAGCGCACAGTTTGTTCGCGGACAGCGTAGCGAATGCCCGCTTTCACCTGAGTGAATAAACCATCCATATTGTATGCAACGTCAAATCGAGCAGCTTTTGAATCGCCCTCCGAGCGCTCGTAGTGGTCGATTGCAGACTGCCAGTTATAGGAATTTTTGTCCTGGAAGTAATTGCTATCACCTGCAGGATCGTCAGAGAAACCTGGCAAATTGTTGTCGCCTACTTTTACGCCAGCACCTGCGGCACCAAATAAGCCTTGACCTTGAGAATCCGCGCAAACTTCCCCGCCCTTAAGGCCGCAATCAATCTTCATGTTGTTGTCACGAACACCGTGCCAAGGCTCAATGAATTCCAGTTCTGGAAGGTCACCACGAGTGTCATAGGCTTGAATAGCATTCATCGCCAACATGGCGCCGGCGTCATCGTCATCAGTTTTTGCTTTAATATATTGCAAGTCAACGCTGAACTCCCAGGTATCACTAGGAGTCCATTTAAAGTTAGTAGCAAAATCGTCAATTATAGTATGAGTGTCTTTAACACGAGTTGCTGTTTGATATTGGCTACCGAAAACACGCAAATTGGGATTAGCCCAATCCGCATAGGTTGGAATACGAATACCATCAGTACTTTCGTTATCACGAGAACGCCAACCGTTTGACCCAAAACCGGCATCATTTGTAATAGTACCTGATTGGAACAAGCCCTTATCATCAAAGGTATACTCTGTACCAGGAAGCGGTATGCTACGACGTCTGTCATAACCTGATTGGTAACCAATGGTATTTTCTGTCCAGCTCAAACGTGCATCAGAACGCATAAATTGCGTTGTGCTTAAGAAAGTCTTATCAGTGTCTTCCCACTGAAGGGCAGCAGCGAAACCTTTACGATCACGCTCGTCATTTTTCATTGAAGCATTGGAACCGCCTGGCAACCAGACACCTTGGCCAGCTTCTGCAAATCGTTCTGCACCCTTGATATCATTTGGACCAGCGTGGTTGGCGGCCGCAGTGTTTGAGGTGTCTAATCTTCGAGGAAAAGCAGTGTAATCATCAAGATATTGAACATAAGCATCGCTCTGCAAGCCGTTTGAAGAACCTTCTAATTTTGAACTTGAAGCATTAACCAACACCCCAAATTCACCTGCCGACGTTTCCCAGCGATCACTAAATAAACCTGAAACAGTTGGCGTCCAGGCTTCTGCCAAATCGCCGTATGAATAGTCCAAGTTAAATGCTATGAGCCTTTCTGGCGAATCAAAAGGCTTACGAGTACGCAAACTCACCGTACCACCAATACCGCCCTCAATCATGTCAGCAGATTGATTTTTGTAAACATCCACACCAGCCATCAATTCTGGTGGTACATCCTGGAAACTTAAGCCACGACCAGAATTTGCCGTAAACGAATCACGACCATTAAACTCTGAACGAGTAGCACTCATACCGCGGATAACGGCACCTGAACCCTCAACGCCAAAGTGATCCGGGTCGTTTGCAGCAGCAAAACGCTCGATAGATACACCAGGGATGCGAGACATAGCCTCAAGCACGCTACGATCAGGTAAAGATCCTATGTCTTCCGATGAAATGGAGTCTACGAAGGTACTTGCGTTCTTTTTGATTTCTTGTGCACTTTGAAGATTTGCACGCTGACCAGTAATTACAATCTCTTCAATATTTTCACTGGGCGCCGCCGCTGGAGCCTGTGCAAATGAAGGCGCACCTACAGCCATAATGCACATTGCCAGCATTGATTTTTTAAATTTTATGCGTGTGTGTGTTTCATTCTGATTATTTCTTGGAAAAACCATAGCTAACCCCGTTGCGTGAATTAATTTTAATTATTATCGAATATTTGCCAAAAGTAGCATGAGTTGCGTGCTAACCCGCCAGCTGCAAAGTTTCCTCCGCAAAAAGCTCGTCAATGCTATAGCTGCATCGTCATGAGGGTCAACGCGACAATTTGTAAAGAAACGTTAAATCGCATATAAACCACCAAAATTATCTACAGCATTAAACGAATGCACAAAATGTAGGCAATTAAACAATGAGCTTCATATATCTGCGACTTTCCGGCCTTCTTCGATAATGATAAAACAACATTAATAGCCCCCCTGAAATGGGAGGTGATCGCACCAATTCGCTCGAAGCCAAAAGTGGCGCTAAGTTACAGAATCCAGTCTAGTAGTAAAACTTGTCTAACGCCAATTCCACTTAGGTGTAACCTACTAATAATTTCAAAATAGGAAATAACAAAAGGAGCGATGATATTGAAATGGAGAATTCATAACACACTCATTATTGTAGCGGTCAAATTATTTTACTAAAGGAGGCTAGACTCTTGAACACAAACCCCTTAATGGCCAAAACTTAAACAACAAGGCGTCTGAGGAAGCAATGAGAATAACCACTCACTTTATAACACCCAGGTTTCGCTAAGGGCTTATTAGCGCTATAGTTCTCTCATCACCTGCTCACTAAACACTTTGTATCTACGAGTTCTTACTATGAAATCCACCATTCCTTTTGTAATCAGCTTCTGCTTTGCTCTGGCATTCAATCAAGCAATGGCAGATAAACTTTATAAATGGACGGATGCTAAAGGAGTGACTCATTACAGCCAGCATCCGGCTGCGAATGTTAAAAATGAAGTGATCATACCGAAAACAGGACATAGCGACCCGGTAACTCCCACTGCGTCCGCCTCTACAGCCAATACCAATTCCTCTGCTGCTGCCAAGGCCTCATTAAAAGATCCCGAGCGCTGTGCCAATGCTCGCAAAAATCTGGACACTTTGAAAACCTTTGCTCGCATTAAAGTGAAAGAAGAAAATGGCGAATTTCGTTATTTAACGCCGGACGAACAAAAACAAAAAATCGGCGAGGCAAATAAAGCGATTGAAGAGAGCTGTAACTAATTAAATATTTAATCGACACAAAAAGGCCGTCTAGTATGACGGCCTTTTTTATTTACCACTGCCCTATCTGGAAAGCTAAAAACCTGAAATAGTTACAATATTAATTTTAGTTTTTACTGTAATTTTTTCGCAGCAAAAACCAATTTATCGCCCAGGACTTCACCATAAATAATCGTTCCCGGTAAAAATTTACCTGAAAGAATATCTTGCGCTAGCGGATTTTCTATTTGTTGCTGAATAGCACGCTTCAATGGCCTTGCGCCATACACCGGATCAAACCCAGCGATCGATAATTTATTCATCGCTGCTTCACTTAAATCCAAACTTAAATCGCGCTCAGCCAAACGCTTGCGTAATAAGTCCAATTGGATATCAGCAATGCCACGAATTTGTTCGCGTGCAAGTGGGTGAAACACCACGACTTCATCAATACGATTGAGGAATTCAGGACGGAAATGCCCGCTGACGACCTCCATGACTGCCTCTTTCATAGCGTTGTAGCGATTCTCATTATTGAGCGAATTATTCATGTCGCCTGAAACAAAATTATCAAAACTGACGGTGTCAAAAGATTTATCTTCCGCTAATTCCTGAATGCGATCAGAACCTAAATTAGATGTCATTACTATGACTGTATTGCGAAAATCCACGGTGCGACCATGGCCATCTGTTAGACGCCCATCATCTAACACTTGCAATAAAATATTGAATACGTCGGGATGCGCTTTTTCAATTTCATCCAGCAATAACACGGCATAGGGTTTACGGCGTACGGCTTCCGTTAAATATCCACCCTCTTCATACCCAACATATCCTGGTGGGGCACCAATTAAACGAGCGACCGAATGCTTCTCCATAAACTCCGACATATCGATGCGCACCATAGCGTCTGCAGAATCAAAGAGAAATTCAGCGAGCGATTTACATAATTCTGTTTTACCCACACCCGTTGGGCCTAAAAACAAAAAAGAACCATTCGGACGATGCGGATCAGATAAACCTGCACGTGAACGACGCACGGCATTGGCAACTGCAACCACGGCTTCGTGCTGGCCGATGACGCGCTTATGCAATGCATCTTCCATACGCAATAATTTATCACGTTCGCCTTCCAGCATTTTTGACACCGGAATACCGGTCCACTTGGAAACCACTTCAGCGATTTCTTCTTCAGTGACTTTATTGCGCAGCAGTTTCATATCCATCATTTCGGCCTGGCCAGCCATATCCAACTGTTTTTCTAACTGCGGAATAATTCCATATTGCAATTCCGACATCCGCGCCAAATCGCCCTTACGGCGCTTCTCTTCCAATTCTAGGCGCGCCTGCTCTAACTGGCTTTTAATTTCCTGTGAGCCTTGTAATGCGGCTTTTTCGGTGCGCCAAATTTCTTCGAGATCGCCATATTCACGCTCGAATTTTTCGATATCCAAATTAATTTTAGCGAGACGCTTTTTACTTGCTTCGTCTTCATCTTTTTTCACTGCTTCACGTTCAATCTTCAATTGAATTAAACGCCGTTCAAGGCGATCCATTTCTTCGGGCTTGGAATCTATTTCCATCCGAATGCGACTGGCAGCTTCGTCAATCAAATCGATTGCCTTGTCTGGCAATTGGCGGTCAGTAATATAGCGCTGGGATAATTTTGCGGCAGCAATAATGGCGGAGTCAGTGATATCGACTCCGTGATGAACTTCGTAACGTTCTTTCAGGCCACGTAAAATTGCAATGGTGTCTGACTCATTAGGTTCATCGACTTGCACTTTTTGAAAACGCCGTTCCAGCGCTGCATCTTTTTCAATATATTTTCGATATTCATCCAGAGTAGTAGCGCCGACACAATGCAAGTCACCGCGTGCCAATGCGGGCTTGAGCATATTGCCTGCATCCAGCGCACCCTCGGCTTTGCCGGCGCCCACCATAGTGTGGATTTCGTCGATAAATAAAATGATGCGGCCTTCTTGTTTGCCCAATTCGTTGATGACTGCTTTCAAGCGCTCTTCAAAATCACCACGAAATTTTGCACCGGCGAGTAAAGCGCCTAAATCCAGCGATAACAAGCGTTTGTTTTTTAGACCTTCAGGCACTTCACCATTAATAATACGTTGTGCCAAACCTTCAACTATGGCGGTTTTACCTACACCTGGCTCACCAATGAGGACCGGATTATTTTTAGTGCGGCGTTGCAAGACTTGAATAGTCCGGCGAATTTCATCGTCGCGACCTATCACCGGGTCAAGCTTACCGGCCTCAGCCCGCGCAGTTAAATCTATCGTATATTTTTCCAATGCCTGACGATTGCCTTCGGCATCGGCGTCATCAACGGTTTCACCATCACGCACTTTGGTAATAGCTTGCTCCAGGCGCTGCACATTACCAAACTTTTTCAATAACTCGCCCACGGTATTTTCAGTGTCGCTCACCGCCGTAAGTAAAACCAAATCGCTGGAGACAAATTTATCGCCAATTTTTTGTGCGCGCCTATCCGCTAAATTTAATAGACGCGCCAGCTCTTGCGCCATTCCAATTTCGCCTGTGGGATTTTTTATACGTGGTAGATTTTCCAAGTGTTGCTCCACCGCAACCCGCAGCCCGGCAACATCAAATCCCGCCTTGGTTAATAATAAACGTACACTGGCGGCACCTTTTTGCTCAAGTAACGCCATAAGCAAATGAATTGATTCAAGCTGACTATGGTCGCGCCCCAAGGCGAGGGACTGGGCATCCGACAACGCAAGTTGCAATTGATTGGTTAAACGATCGATACGCATTGTAACCTCTATGTAAGTATTAACGGCTGACACAGACGTTGGGGCAGGAAGGCTCATTTCAAGCATAAATCCGGGCTAAAAAAAGGAATCGCTGAAATGTTGATGCAAATCAATTGGGGGAAGCTGGCTTCTTGTTCAACAGAGCAAAAGAATATGGCCGATTTTAAACACCAGGAGATAAACTAGCTGACCTGGCAGAGTTTTTTGACGAAAAAAATACGTTTTTAGAGAGTGCACCTATACTTCTACTGACGAAATTGACTGCTGCAGCGAGGGTGCATAACCTCCATCCAGGATTCACACATCCATATAAATTGCAGCTTTCTTATTTAACAATAGCAAGTAATTCACAATCGAGTATAAGAAAAATTTTTACAGTTTATTTTAGCAATATGCAAAAAAGAATTACCAAGCCCGCGATAACCTACTGCGTACTGTTGCTCGCCCTCCTACCTATACCCACCTTCGCTCTGATGATGCCATTTGAACGCATCGCCACTATTAATCATAACGAGGTACCCTTAGGTGCCGTAGAAAATATGGCGGAGGATAGTCGCGGATTTATTTGGGTTGCAAGTCACGAAAGATTGGCACGCTATGAGGGTACCGGATTCCAATATTATGGCGATAGCCCCGGCGATACTCACGGTTACTGTGCACAATATAATAACGACATTTTTCTCGATTCACGAAATGATCTCTGGGTAGCGACTGATATGGTACTTTGTCGTTACAATGCCCAAAAAAATTACTTTGAAATATATAGCCTCCCGCTAGCCGATAACAATGAACCAATACATCCAAACTTCACGGCACTCGCTGAAGATGCCAATCACAATCTGTTGATCGGTGGCAAAGGTGGTTTATTCATTTTAAATGCTAATCGCTCATCAGCAATTTATTATCCCTTACCCGCGCAGGCGAGCTTTGACTCATCCGACACCGAGATTCAAACCATTCTTGTTGATAGTAAACATAGAGTTTGGTTAGGGACTCGCAATTTGGGTGTAGTAAAGTTTGATATTAAACAAGCGCAATTCGGCCATATAAACTCCATGAATGTTAGCGGCGTTGCTGAAGCTCGTAACGCCCAAAGCATCGTTGAAGATGTCGATGGACAACTCTGGATCGGTTATTTCGGACAAGGTGTTGAGCGATATAATATAGAAACTGGAGCGCGCGAACATTTTGTCGACGATAAAACAGGAATAGGTACAGCTACGGTTTGGAATATTCTCCGCGACAGTCACGATAACCTGTGGTTTGGTATAGATAACGGTGACAAGGGCGGCTTAGCTCAGTACAACCGCGACACGGGAAAATTTGAATACCAATACTACGAAGATTCTAATCCTTACAGCCTCAGTAGTGACAAAGCTATAACAGTTTTTGAAGATCGCCAAAAAAATTTATGGGTGACCACTTACCCCTCAGGTATTCATTTTTATCATCATAAAAATAAAGCAGTACAAAATTATCGTAAGTCGTTCAAATATTCTAGCAATCAACTCAACGACAACGGAATCCTAAGTTTTTTTGAGGAGGATGATGGCACTGTGTTAGTGGGGACAGAAAAAGGGTTAAATCGTTTCAACCCGAAAACGCAACAAATTACAAACCTTTCAGATAATAATTCTACCTTTTCATTGCCAATACAACCCATAACCGCAATCACCAAAGACGCTTCCGGTTATTATTGGATCGGGACCTGGAACCATGGCATTTATCGAGTAAATTTTGCCACGCAAGAAAGTAAACACTTTTTAGCTTCTCGAGAAAAAGGCAAATTAAATACAAACATTATTTGGAATTTTATTTTAGATGGCGATAAAGGGTTGTGGATAGCGACACAAAATGGAGGTATGAATTATTTTGATTTTAGCACCGAACAATTTACCGCCCTCATGCCAACCGATGATCCTGCCAGAAGTGTTTCCAGTACACATTTTTACGACATGCTGCAAGACCAATCACAAAATTACTGGTTGTCCGGTGCGGACGGTTTGGATTATTACCAACCAAAAACTGGGGAGGTCAAACATTACAGCGGACAAAAAGGTAACCGCAAAACTATTCCATCACAACGCCTGTGGGCATTATTGTTAGATAAAAAGCAGCGGCTCTGGGTATCTACAATAGACGAAGGTGTATTCGTTCGCGACCCGGTTACGGAAGAATTTATGCAGTTAACAGTAAAGCAAGGCTTACCCAGCGCGCATGTTACTGCATTGACAGAAGATGCGATGGGTAACATTTGGGCCGGGACGCTGTTAGGTTTAGCGCTTATTGATGGCGAGACATTTGCGATTAAAAAGTTTAATCAGAGCCAAGGCATATTAGCAACAACAATTAATCGTGGTGCTAATATGCTATCTCGCGATGGTTTTTTTTATAGCGGCGGAACAGAAGGTTTTAGCCTATTCAAACCCGAAACCCTGGATTATAAGCAACATGATTTCCCCATTTATATCACACGATTAAAAGTCTCCAATAAAGCCATCCATGCTGATCACGATAACAAAATTCTAAAAGACGATATCTCACAAACTCAGACGATAGAACTGCAACATCAAGACAACATGTTTGCATTTGATTTTGCGGCATTAAGTTATCATTTGCCCAATTGGAATCGCTATGCATACTTACTGGAAGGGTTTGATAAGAACTGGAATGAAATAGGTTCCAGTCACAGTGCAACCTTTACTAACATACCACCAGGGGATTACGTTTTTCGTGTTAAGGCGACTAACGCTGAAGGTTTATGGAGCGAGAAAACAGCAAGCGTAAATATTCACATCCTCCCCCCCCTATGGCGAACACTCTGGGCTTATGCACTCTACGCGCTACTCGCAGCGTTTGTGATAACATTTTTTTATAGGTATAAAATTGAAAAAATAGAGCATGAAAAAAACAAGGAACTGAATAATGAATTACTGAAATTAAGCGAAATTAAAGATGCTTTTCTAGCCAACACATCCCATGAGTTGCGTACCCCTATTCACGGCATGGTTGGTATGGCAGAAGCTTTAGCACGCGAAAGTAGCGGAGCATCAAAAAGCCAGCGTGAAAAAATTCAATTGATTATCTCCAGTGGAAAACGCTTGAGTAGCTTGATCAATGATATTTTAGATTATTCAAAAATGGCAGACCAACACATTGAGCTGTATAAAAGCCTTGTCGATATTAATCGCATGGTGAAACAAATTTTTGAAATCACCGCTATCTTGAAAAAAAATAAAAACTTGGAATTAATTAACAATATCAGCAGCTCGGCTAAGTTCTTATATGCAGACGCCAATCGCATGGAACAAATTTTAATTAATTTGGTAAGCAATGCCATAAAATATTCCGATAACGGCCAAGTCATTATTAGCAGCGAAATACTTGATGATCATTTTATTTTAATAGTACAGGACAGCGGGATTGGCATGGATGAAGTCGATCTGGCGCGTTTATTTAATCCATTTAGCCAACTGGAGTCGTCGGCCAATCGCCGCGCGGGTGGGACAGGTCTTGGCCTGACTGTAACCCGTCATCTTATTGAACGCCACCACGGCGATATCCGCGTTACCTCAGCCATAGGAATGGGGTCGCGCTTTGTTTTATCCTTTCCCTATGCAGAAACCAGAGTGCAACTTTCTCAAGTTAATATCGAAAGCTTACAAGAAGATGAGAGCGAAGAAATAGCAGAGCAAACGTCATTTACCGCAAGCAAGGTTGTTACTGCAGCCTCACCTGATAACACTGCAATAGAAGCTAACACAGAAGAGACGGAACTCATTCAAGCGTTGATCGCTGACGACGATCCTGTTAATTGCATGATCCTACAGCAGCTAATGAAACTCGGTGGCTATGCTGTTATTACCGCTTATGACGGCGCTATGGCTTTGGATGCATTAGAACAAAATACCGACATCGCCATCATCGTTTTGGACGTAAATATGCCGAAGATGAATGGTTTTGAAGTGGCAGAAAAAATTCGCGGCGATAGCAGGTTACAGAAACTTCCAATACTTTTTTTAACGGCAAATATTACCGACAAAGAGCTTCAAGCGAATGAAAAAATAGGTAACTCAAGTATTCAACTTAAACCCATTAATAAAAATTTTTTACACGCAACGCTAAAGGAGCTAATGTCCAAAACGAATACCTGACATTTTCAGGTTGAGCGTAACAACAACGCTCAACCTGAAAACCTTATAGTTAAGCCTCGATTCCCTGCGAATGTAAATAGTCTTCATAACTGCCACTGAAATCTACCAAACCATTTGGCTGCATATCAATAATACGCGTGGCAAGTGATGATACAAACTCACGATCATGGCTCACAAAAATTAACGTGCCCGGGTAATTTTCAAGCGCCAGGTTAAGCGCCTCTATAGATTCCATATCCAGGTGATTCGTTGGTTCATCCATTAATAATACGTTAGGATTAATCAAACTTAATTTACCAAACAACATGCGGCCTTGCTCACCGCCGGAAATAACTTTTACGGATTTTTTTACTTCGTCGTTGGAAAACAACATGCGTCCAAGTGCACCGCGAACCAGTTGCTCATCACCTTTAGTCCACTGCTTCATCCAGTCGAACAAATTACTGTCATCGGCAAAATCATCAGCGTGATCCTGGCCGAAATATCCTATCTCTGCTTGCTCTGCCCATTTAATGGTGCCGGCATCGGGAGTTACATCGCCATACAAACAACGCAACAAGGTGGTTTTACCGGCACCATTGGGGCCGATAATTGCAATACGTTCGCCAGCATCGACTTGCATATTAAAAGTGCTAAATAGAGTGCGGTCATAACCCTTAGTTACACCTTCCAGGGTGACTGCCTGGCGATGCAATTTTTTGTTTTGATTAAAGCGAATATAAGGGCTAACTCGGCTAGAGGGTTTAACATCATCCAATTGAATTTTATCGATTTGCTTCGCCCGTGACGTTGCCTGTTTAGCTTTGGATGCGTTAGCAGAAAAACGGCTAACGAAACTTTGCAGCTCGGTGATTTGTGCCTTCTTTTTTGCATTTTCAGACAATAGCTTTTCACGGACCTGGGTCGACGCCATCATGTAATCATCATAATTGCCAGGGTAAACGCGTAACTCACAATAATCCAAATCTGCCATGTGCGTACATACACTGTTTAGAAAATGGCGATCATGCGAAATGATAATAATAGTGCTGCTACGCGCAGTGAGCACGCCTTCAAGCCAGCGGATGGTATTGATGTCGAGGTTGTTAGTAGGTTCGTCGAGCAATAAAACTTCAGGGTCTGAAAAGAGCGCTTGAGCGAGTAATACACGCAGTTTAAAGCCTGGAGCAATTGCACTCATTAACCCGTTATGCTGCTCTATGGGAATATCCAGTCCCAACAGCAACTCACCCGCGCGGGACTCAGCGGTATAACCGTCCATTTCCGCAAAATGGACTTCCAGCTCTGCCACGGCCATGCCATCCGCCTCGCTCATATCGGGCAAGTTATAAATCCGGTCACGCTCTTCTTTAACACTCCAGAGTTCGGTATGCCCCATGATCACCGTGTCCAGCACGGTAAAATTCTCGTAGGCAAACTGATCTTGCTTCAGCTTTCCCAAGCGCACATTAGGCTCAAGCATCACTTGACCTGCGGATTGCTCCAAATCGCCGCCCAGAATCTTCATAAAGGTGGATTTGCCACACCCATTGGCACCGATCAACCCATAACGATTACCGTTGTTAAACTTTACTGAGACGTTTTCGAACAGTGGCTTGGCGCCAAATTGCATGGTGATATTAGCAGTAGAAATCACAGGATTACCTAATCAGTTTAAAAAGCGCGCATTCTACTGGATCTGATGACAATTACCCACCGTTAGAAGACTAATAATCTAAAACTCCATATACCAACAATACAGAATTATGCTTAACTAGAATTATTGCCGCAAAAATAACAGGAAATCGATGCTGGGGCGGACTTGTACCGCAGGTCCTCTCTAGATGACTTTTTATGAATGATGCTCGCCGGAAAAAAATCCTTTTGTTTGCATTTGCCCTGTTGTGGTTGTGGTTTGGCATGCAGGACGCAAAAGCTAAAGATAGCCTGGAGATAAGATCAGAATCTATTACCGCAGAAAGGATTCAACCTATTACAATCCCTGCAGATAGTTTCGCGACCGATAGACCGCCCACACATAGACTACCTACAGATGGGTTGCCCACAACACAACTGCATATAGTTACCCCGCCATTTGAAAGATCTGCCAAGACTCACGAAGTTTATTACTTACAGTTGCTAAGGCTTGCATTGGAAAAAAATGTCGCAACCGATGGTCCCTTTATTATTGAGCAACACAGTAAAAACCTTTCCCACAAACGTTTTTTAGCAGAGCTAGCACGGGAAGACGGTGCGATAGATATTATTTGGACCATGAATGACAAAAGACGCGAACAAGAGCTACTGCCGATAAAGGTATCACTCCTGCGCGGCTTAAACAGCTATCGTATTTTTTTAATTAGAAAAGAAGACCAGCATATTTTTAGTTCAGTCACTACATTTCAGGAACTCAGCAAACTTAGCGCAGGATCAAGCATTAACTGGCCAGATACTCCAATTCTGGAAAGTAATGGTCTGCCGGTAGTCACTGCCGCCCACTATGAATTACTTTTTACCATGCTTGCCGCTAAACGCTTCGATTATTTCCCACGGGGACTTTATGAAATTTGGAATGAACAACAAATCCATGCGGATAAAAATTTTAGTATTGAGTCATCAATTATGCTTCACTATCATGCGCCCATTTATTTTTTCGTAAACAAAAATAACAAGGCGCTCGCCGATAGAATTGAACGTGGTTTATTGCTAGCAATAAAGGATGGCAGCTTCGACCAACTTTTCTTTAGCATACCCGGTTTTAAAAAGGGGTTTGACGAAATGCACAACTCATCACGTCGCATATTTAACTTAACCACTACTAGCAACACTGAAGACTAGTTGCTTTATAGATGGCGTAAAAAAAGCAGCACCTTACATAAATACTCTTAAGCACAGAAAATTATTTATTCTTAGCTTCAATCCACTGCGACATATACTGAGTGCTTTTATGAAGATGATGCCGCAACATAGCGCCAGTAAAATTTTTCTGCCGTTCGTAATCAAGATTATTTTTTAAACTATCCATTCTCTCTAACAGCGAATTTGCGTAGTTTTTTTGCGCAAAATGCTTGGTTAAAATATCTATCCCCTGATGTTGCATTTTTTTCCAAATGTTTTCGTCCCTGTAAATGTTCACTGCTGCAGCTGCAATATCAATTGCTGAGTTTTCAACGGCTCCGCCCCACGGAAAACCACCATTCATAGCCTCTGCACCAATGTCGGTAGTTACACTTGGAGTGGCAGTTCGCATTGCATCCATTAATTTGCCTTTTATACCTGCACCGAAACGCAAAGGCGCCAAACATACTCGCGCATGCTGCATAGCTAATAAGGCATCTTCGGTCCAGCCTTTTACTAAAAAGCCTTGTTTCGTATTATGCAACTGTGTGGCCTTGGGGGGAGGATAAGAGCCATAAATATGCAGTTCAACCTGGGGAAGCTGTTCACGAATTAAGGGCCAAATGGCATGTTTTAAATACAGCACCGCATCCCAATTCGGCTCATGGCGAAAATTTCCGATGGAAATAAAATGTTGCCGTTCAGAAAATAAGGGGAATGCAATTTGGTCGGGAATGGTGATAGTTAAAAACGGGCAATAATGTAATAACTGTTCAGGCACAGAAAAAAACGCACCGAGGAAATCGATTTCGATCTGTGAAATCATCAAGGTTAAATCACAGCGATAAATAGCCGCAATTTCGCGCTGTGCCATATCATCTTCAGCCATTTGTGCGTAGAGCTCCACCTGCGTCGCTAATACCGGATTTACACTCTGACGCTCAGCCTCATTCGCCATTTGCTTTTGTGCTTGCTTCAATAATTGCTGGCGAGCATAGCGTAGGCTATGTAAATCTTCTGTATCCAACAGCCGTAATGCATAGGGACACACTTGCTCAACACGCCAGCCAAATTGTTCTTCCGTAAAAAACCGATCATATAACACCACACTCGGTTTAAGCTCTGCCAAAAAATCGTTAAAGCTGGGGCTGTTAAGTTCAATTGATTTTTCTTGCACACCTAAACTTAATAAATCGGCACGATGTTCTGATAATGCAGCTGCAGACGCAAATATAATTTGATAAGTATTGGCGAAAAATAATTCTATTAACTCCAGCATACGGCTACCTGCCGCAGAAGATTTCGGCTCAGGCCACACATAGCCAATAATGAGTAGTTTTTTCATAGAGATAAGTTTTTCATGAAGGGAACACAGTTACAAAACTAACATTTCATCTTTCAGGTATTCGACCACACCTAAACCTGCGGCACGTCCCGTAGCAAAGCAGGCTGTTAATAAATAGCCACCGGTTGGCGCCTCCCAATCCAGCATTTCGCCCGCACAAAAAATCCCTGGCAAATTATTTAACATTAGATGCGAGCTTAATTCATTAAATTTAACACCACCTGCCGTACTAATCGCTTCATCTATTGGACGAAATCCGTTGAGTGTTAATCGTAGGGATTTAATCGCTTGAGCTAGCGCAAGTGTATCTTGCCAAATGGAAGCTGGCGTTAATTCACGTAAAAGTGCAAGTTTAACTGGCGATAAATTTAATTGCTTACGCAAAAAATTTGTCATGGAGTTTTTACCGCGTGGCTTATTTAATTGTGCAATAATTTTATCGATGTCGGTATCAGGTAATAAATCAATGTGCAAGTTGGCCTCATTGCGAGCAAGAATTAATTCGCGAATGCTGGCTGAAAGCGCATAAATACTAGTACCTTCTATACCCGTCTTGGTGATGACGGCCTCGCCGCGTATAGACCGCAACTCATTCGCTAAAGTAGTAACACTTAAATTTACCGTGAGTAGAGGTTGACCAGAAAACTGACTTTGCAATAGTTCACTCCATTGAACCTCAAACCCACAATTACTTGGCAACAAATCCGCAACCTTAATATCTTTATTGCGCAGTAAATTTACCCAGGTGCCATCGGAACCTAAGCGCTGCCAACTGGCACCGCCAAGCGCTAAAACAACAGCATTCGCATAAACATTTATCGCGATTTCTTTGCCATCTACAACACCATTAAATCGCAAGGCACTATTCGCAATAGCATATTGCGCAGTGTCTAACGCAGAAGCAGAATCTACCCAGCCCAGCCAGCGATGCCGCGGATAAATCTTTACCCGCAATTCACGCAATCGATGCAACCATGCACGCAACAAGGGTGCTGCTTTCATATCGGAAGGAAATATTCGCCCCGAAGAACCAATAAAAGTTTCTATACCTAATCCATGAATCCATTCACATAATTTATTTGCACAAAAAGCATCAAGGCAAGGCTTTAAATGCGATGAAGCTTGTGCATAACGCCCTAGCAATTTTTCGTGCAGTTCAGAGTGAGTGATATTCATACCCCCTACTCCGGCCAACAAAAATTTTCTCCCGAGCGAGGGCATAGCATCATAAATGCTGACATCGTAGCCTGCTTGCGCGATAACTTCTGCAGCCATTAACCCGGCAGGACCACCACCGATAACAACAACTTTTTTATGGTGTGGCTTAGTGTTCTGCATCTGGCTCATCAGGACGAACATACACCTTATAATTTTCGCGATAGTCTTCAAGATTTTCGCGCAAAATTTCACGATAACGATTGGTTAAATATTTCTCTGAACTTTCTATCTCATCCTGATACTCTTTGCGATCAATCGATGATGTCGCCACTACAAATGCATTAAAGCGAGCAGCAGCGTTTAGTAAGGCCGCGCTGACGATGCCAGGATCAGCATCTTCGCAAGAGTCGTTGGCCTTTTGGATAAAAGCATCCGCCAGATCCCAAAACAATTTTTCATCTTCATTGGTCATAGTTAGTATCATCCCACTTGCTGTAAAAACGAAAAAAGCGTTCTGGTTAAAGAACGCTTTTATTGAAGCTTATTTTACGCTTGATAGACTTGGGAATAAAGCAGGCAGCCATTAAATCACTTTAATCACTGACATTTTGCTCTCATTCCCTAACCGCAGATGCATTAAGGTGCAACGGCTACAAATGGCTTATCCGCATGAACTGTACCCCTGAGTTGTATCAACATATTCATACTTTTCTTATCCAGCAACATTTTTTGGTAGAGTGCAATCAAGCTCTCCCTATCTACCTTTTCCAGCGCTGCCAGATAGCGCCAGCGCGCATCGAAATTATAATGCGCCGCCCAAAAGTCGGCAGGGTAACGTTTGGCTTCAGCATAAAAGTCCGTGGGCTTTTGCAACACACTCGCCACTTCAGCTCTTTTAAATTGCTCGATTTGCGCAGGATCTATGGATTTTAACTGCCCCATAAATTCAGTGCGGAATTTATCCATACGTGTTTTTATACCGACCAAATCGGTGTTAGTGCTTTGAACGTACATCACAAAGCCCGGATAATCATCAACTGGAATTGCGGAGCTGCCTACCACATAACCTAATTGCTCATTGGTTCGTAACTGACTGAAAAATATATTTTGATAAATCGAATTCAATACCACCAGCGCCGCTTTTTCATTGTCCGATCTCTTATCACCCAAATAAACATCTACCAAGGCACTGTCAGTTTGCTCCACGGAATCTTTAAACATGATATTTTTAGTGAGTTTTGGTGTAATGAATTTTGCGATAGTTCGCTGCTCGGGTAAGCGTTTACCCGGCAATTTTTTATAGGCTGTATTGGCTATATGCTGTACTTTTGCCTCATCGTAATTGCCAAACGCAAATAGTCGAATAAATACATCCGCTTTTACGGCGCGATGATATTCAAACAGATCGCGCAGGCTTACTTTTTTCGCAGCAACGAGTAACTCCTCTTCCGTCCAGAGTGCATCACCCAGCAAGCGCATGGTGTGACCAAACGCTTGCTTGAAGGGAGGCAATTTTCTACTGTTTTCTTTTGCCTGCTTAAACCTATCCAAGGCCTCGACAAAATCTTTCTCAGTGACTTTCAAATCGACAAAGCCATCTAGCAACTGACTCAGCAGTTCTTCATGCTTAGTGGTATAACCCGTAATCGTGAATGCCTGGGAATTGCTTGCACTTGGCGCAATGGCTATACCTAGGGACGCACGTTCGGCACGATCAGTAATGGTCATGTTTTTATTTTTAAAGATGTCACTTAACACATTCGATAGCACAACATTTTTAGCAGATTTTTTTGCAAAATTAACATTGAGCTCTACCGTTAATACGCCTTTATCTTCGCGATAAAATTCCGGATGGGCCAAAAATGCTTCAACTCCTTTTTGACTTATCACTTGCTTCGGCTTTAAATATTTATTTTCAACAATATCCGCCGGCTTATCGGTAAAAAGTGTATTTTGGGGTGGCAAATTAAACGTCAATTTACTCGCTAAGGCTGACCAGCGTAGTTGTTCTTCAGCAGTGATATCACGAATTGCATATTTTCCTTCAAAATAAGGAATGGTTTTGTCGGCCACCTGGTCATTGCTGATGTACCAGATTCTCGCGTTAGCAGGCCGTAATTGCTCGAGCACTTTATTAATTGCTTCAACATTAAAAACTTCATAGACAAAATCAGCATTTAACAAATTTTCTATTGGCAAATCAAATTGGTCCATTGTTAAACCAATAGCCTGCTTTAATGGGTCTGGCTTCGAAACACTTTCAAAATCTTTTGCTTTCATCGCCTTAAGTTCGCGAAAGTATAGCTCATTAGCCCCTTGCTTCTTAATCAAATCTACATAAGCAAATACCGAGGCAATAACGCGATCAGGATTTTTTAAACCAACACCCGTCAAATCGGCCTCAATACGCAAATATCCATCAGCACCGTATTCATCAGGATTCACATAAGCAGTAACACTATTGGCAAAACCTTGTGTCCGTAATTGCTCACACAAGGTGCCTTCCTCCTCCGAGGTAATTAAATTATTAACAAATTCATTGGGCTTAACTCGCCATTGATCTTTATTATTTTTTATTGGGAAATCCACATATAATTTTTTAATATCTTTCAGCGATTGATAATAAATATTTTTTCCCATTTCAGCAGGTGTTAAACCCGGCACGCTAACTTTCGGAGGCATGATATTTTTATTGCGAATCGGTGAAAAATATTTTTCTGCCAGCGTCGTTAATTCCGCAATCGATTGGCTTCCCACTAATGTCAAGCGCATATTATTGGCAGAGTAATAACGATTATAAAAAGCTTTCACTTCGTCCTGTAAGACTGAATCCTTTTTGTCTGCCAGGGTTTCTAAATTACCTATGTTGAAACGAGCCTGCGGGTTGCTGCTATTAGCGGTTACCCCGTCTAAAATATGCAGAATCCAGTTATCCTGACTGCGATTCATTGACCACTCGCTGTTCACGGCATTGCGTTCTTTGTCTGCATAAAGCGGGTCGAGTGTCGGAGCCTTAAAATAATCGCTAAAACGATCCAGTGCTTCGTCAAACTTCCCGGCGTTAACCTGAAAATGATAATTCGTTTTATCAAATGCGGTAAACGCATTACTCATCCCGGCATTGGCTTGAACAAACTCAAAAAAACTATCAGGAATTGGGTATTTTTGCGTACCCAAAAAAAGCATGTGCTCCAAATAATGTGCCAGGCCGGGCTGTGAATCCGGGTCCTGCGCGCTGCCCACACCTACAGCCAAAGAAGCCGCTGCGTTTTCCAGGCTGGGGTCAGATACGAGCACAACTTGCAATTGGTTTGGCAACGTAACTGCGCCATAGGTACGGTCATCATTGGGACTTTTTTGTATAACAGCGCCAGTCACTGTGGGTGCTGGATTAACAACAGCCATTGCGGGCCTGGCAATATGATCCTGACAAGAGGATATGAATAAGCCTGATAATGCTATCGCGATTAACGCAAGAAATTTATTCATTTTCATCAAACTTTCCTTTGGGTCTTGGAAGGGTGTTCACTATTAAAATGTAGCGTTGAATTTATAGTGTCCCCATCAGACATGCAATAAATATTAAATACTGCATGCAATGGAAATTTTATTCGGATGATCCTTAATGAAAGCGAGCTTGGATATTAACAACCCATCACATTATTTAAATAGCGCATAACGGCTACTTACACAACAACCTACAAACAACCAAGCTCGCCACTGTCAGCCAAATTACCCACAAGCCACCCCAAATACAATTTTCTTGACATATGCTTGCATGCGCTGAAACTATTAATCCTGCGAATGGTGATTTATCACTCGCTCTTCAGGTTTTAGGGTCTCAGCGGACGGCATGCATAGCCAAAGGACAATATAAACAAGAATACCAAAACCGCAAAATATGGATAGGACAAAAATAACTCGCCACATCCAGGATGGCAAGGGCGTATATTCGCCAAAGCCACCACAGACACCGGCAATTTTCTTATCGGTTGCTGATTTTTTTAAATCGCGAAACTGACGTGCTTCGTTCATCGCTTACTCCACCAGAAAATAATCAAAGTTAAATTTCATAACGGTTATTGCGCAGCCAAATAGCGCCGCTCACTAATAGAGCTCCAATGAGTACACTGACAATAAAAGGCAGCAATATAGAACTATCAAGAAGGAGACTACTTTGGAGCAAATACGCCGACTTAACCTGAGCAATAGCACCTGCATATAATCCAAGCACATCGATAATGCCCAGGTTTATTCCTAACACTTTATTTAGCATTACATCCATAACAATCAAAACAATAGGAATTAACACGCTCGTTAAAAACGGGGACTTTTTTGCAAAAGCGGATGCGAACAATAAATACCCGATAACAGGCATCAGCATAAATAGACCAAAAATGTTCTCATAAAAAATTTGCAGTGGAATAAACAAGGCATTTCCGTTAACAATAGAAGCCATTAAATAAGTCACCGAAGCACCATTTAGAGAAAAAATAACCACACCTATAACAACAAATATAAATGTCACCAGTTCATTTATTAACAATAACGCTAGCGGTGCCGCCAACAATATAATGGCCACTTTTACCAGTACATTGGTTGTTTCGCTGACTGGCATAGAGCGCCAAAATAAAATTTCTCTATTTTTTCTGTCCTCAAATAAGCAACGCAAAACGTAAGTCGACAATACAAAGGAAAATATTACTGTAAGCAACGCGCAATTAGCATACATAGCTTGCAGCACCATGCCATTAAACGCCGTCGGGTCCTTTAATATATTGGCGACCAGACTAACAGGCTTCTGTTCTGCAGCACTGTCAATTTCATCGCTATTATTGCGGTAGCAAAAAAAATCACCGTTGCATTGGGAACTCATGGTCTGTTCATGGGCCATGCTGACATTATTGGTTACACCGAAATAGATAAAAAAGCCAATAGCAATGAGCAAGTACAATCCCGTTATTATAAGCGGGGTATAAATAAAGCCGCTTTTGTTTTCCCATAGCTCTCTTTTGAATTGAGTAATAATTTTTTTAGTATTCATTTTTATCACCCTTTAATACTGGTTGCTGGTTGCATTTTTGCAACAAATAAATCGGCCACACTTGGTGTCGTGACTTTGCCCAGTGCGCTTAATAGGTCAATATCACTATTCTCAAAAACCATATTGTAGCCACCCAATACCGAGCGAATGTGAATAGGCTTTAACGCCAGTGCAGCTTCTTTATTAGCCGCATCTACTTGCAACTCAAAAAAACTTCTGGCGATATCTTCCATGGAGGTCTCCAACAATATCTCTCCGTTATTGATAAATATTAAATCTGTCAATATGCCTTCTATTTCTTCCACCTGATGAGTGGTAATGACAATTGTTTTTTGCGCATCGTAATAGTCATTTAACAGAGCCTCATAAAATTGCTTGCGGTAAATAATATCTAATCCTAGAGTAGGCTCATCAAGCACTAATAATTTGCTGTCAATCGCCATAATAAGCGCAAGATGTAATTGTGTGACCATGCCCTTGGATAAATCTGCGACTTTATTATTAAGCGTAATATTTGTTTTGGCGAGAAAACCCATGGCTTTTTCGCGACTGAACTTTGGGTGAACGCCCGCCACATAATCCACGGCTTCACTGACTTTTATCCAACGCGGTAAAATGGCGGTGTCCGCAATAAAAGAAACATCTTCCAATAGTTTTACGCGATCAGAAAAAGGATTCAAACCAAGTACATGCAAGTCGCCTTCAACTTGCGCCAAACCGAGAATGCCTTTTAACAAGGTAGTTTTTCCTGCACCATTAGGACCGATTAAGCCGACAATGCGGCCGGCAGGAATAGTCAAATTGATATTATTGAGTGCAATTTTTTTACCGTAGGATTTACGAATTCCTTGCGCGTGAATGATGGCTTCCATTTATAGTCCCTCCTGGGTGTTTTTAATGGCGGTGCAGAGTTCTTCTACGCTAAGCCCTAAATTTTTAATACGCGCAAGTAAAGCAGGCAGCTCCGTGGTTAAGAATTTTTCCTTTTCAATAGCGTGCAACTTTTCTTGCGCTCCAGCCATTACGTACATCCCCATACCGCGCCGCGCTTCTATTAATTGCATATCCACTAGCTCCTGATAAGCTTTGCTCACAGTTAAATGATTAATTTGATAATCACTGGCGACCTGCCGCACTGAGGGCAGCGCATCACCTTCTCTAAATGTTCCCATTAGCATCAAGCCCACTATGCGCTCGCGCAGTTGCCGATAGATAGGCTGATCTTCGTTCCAGAGTGTATTCATAGAACCTTCTTTTGTTGAATGATATTTACCGGCGATCGCGTCATCAAGCTGCCTCACCCCAAGCACGTAAATATTCTTTCAATTTATGTTTGGTGCGACGAACATTGGTTTTTACAGTACCCAGTGGTATTCCTGTGATAGCGGCAGCCTGTTCATGGGAATAGCCATCTACAACGCAGATATAGAAAACATTTTGTTGCGGTGCAGCAATGGAATTTATTGCATGCTCCAAATCGTAGGAGGCATCAACTTTTTCAATATCTTGCCTAACATCCACTAACTCCAGCATTTCATCTAAACAACACACTTGCATTTTGTTTTTCCGAAAAAGGGCCATAGCACAATTAAATGCAATGCTGTGTAACCAGGTAGAAAGCTTCGACTCTTCGCGAAAGGTCGCCAGAGAAATAAATGCACGCAAAAATGTTTCTTGCACGACATCCTCAGCTAACTGCCAATCGCCATTACATAAACGCGTTGCGTATTTTTTTAAAACGCGTTCATAACGATTCACAACTTCAGCAAAAGCTTTCTCATTGCTGTCATTTAAAAACCGCTGAATCAACTCAACATCTGACATATTCATAATGACCGCTTCCATTTTGCAACCCCTTAAATTAGCCATATATCACCGAACCGCTGTTATACATAACTATAACACCAAAACAACTAATTGCAACTGGATCATGCATCTAAATAATAAGAGCGACCGGATTTCTCTGTGTATGATAGGTGCCCGGGACCCAGGCTCGGGTCACCCACCCTCTAGATCAACTCAAACGAATAGATTCTTTATGCTGAATTTCGAACTTATTGATGAAATCCCTTGTGCAAATATTTTGGGTGAAGGCGTGCAATGGAATCACCAGGAACAATCTGTCTGGTGGACCGATATTAAATCTAACCTTATTTATCGCTACCATCCTGCAACAAAAAGACTTGAGCATTGGCAAACTCCCGAGCCAGTGGGATGCTTTGCTTTTGCTGAAAATGACCCGCGTCTGCTGCTTGCCTTGGCCACGGGGTTTGCCTGGTTTGAAAAAGAAACAGGTGCGATTGAATGGATTGCAAGACCTGAAGCGCACTTAACCGGAAACCGCTTAAACGATGGCCGGGTGGATCGCCTGGGAAGGTTTTGGGCAGGTTCCATTATGGAAACCAAACATACACCAGATCAATCAGCAAGTTTATTTTGCTTAAATACAGAACAGCAGGTCTCGCAACAACTTAACGGCCTCACCATTTCTAATAGCCTGTGCTGGAACTTGAATTCATCAAAACTTTATCATGCTGATTCACCCAGACAACACATTGATATTTATGACTTTGATTCTCAGGCAGGCACCTTAAGCAACGGTCGCGTGTTTATTCATACCAAACCCGGTACCGACCCTGATGGCAGCTGCATAGACTCAGAAGACTTTCTATGGAATGCACAATGGGGCGGCAGTTGTGTGGTGCGTTACTCACCGGACGGGGTTATTGATGCCGTATTAAATACTCCCGTAAGTCAGCCCACCTGTGTGGCTATTGGTGGAGCAAAAATGAACCTGATATTCGTCACCAGTGCGCGCATTGGCCTAACCGAAGCTGCGCTCGACGCGCAGCCACAAGCAGGAAATCTTTTTATCTATCGCGCAAATGTCAAAGGAGTTCAGGAGAGCTGGTACAAATCGTCTTCTGCGGTAGCCTAAATTTTTCCTTCTAATAAGTCTTATAACTTGCGAAGGTTGAACAGCTTATTGCTACTCATGCCCATTGATATGACTCGCACCACTTGCATCAGAACTCACTTTTGCTGAGCCATAGTAGTCAATAGTAGACGCACCACTGGCATTTGCTTTAAGTGTTTCCATTGCACGAACTTCAATGTTCGATGCGCCACTGGCGCGGGCATCGGCTTCTACGACCGTCAAGGATTTGCCATGAAAATTACTTGCACCACTGGCTTCAACAGTAAATTGGCCAGCGGTACCGGATTTCCTTAAATGAACATTAGACGCACCCGACAACTCAACGTTTATTTTTTGACTATTTAATGTTTGAATTTCAGTATTTGCCGCACCGGAAGATTCGATATCCAAATCGTTTACCCGCAAATCAGAAAAATACATTTGCGCAGCACCGGAGCTTTTTAGCACCAGTGTTTCACCGCGAAAATTACTCACATTCGCTTGCACAGCGCCAGAAAAATCCAGCAGGCTCAGCCGTTTAATGTGCAAAATAAATTTTACATGATCACT
Source organism: Pseudomonadota bacterium (assembly GCA_040385335.1). Classification (GTDB taxonomy): domain Bacteria; phylum Pseudomonadota; class Gammaproteobacteria; order Pseudomonadales; family Cellvibrionaceae; genus Cellvibrio. The sequence goes on along the minus strand of JAZKHP010000021.1, from coordinate 66,827 downwards.
GCTGTAGCTAAACCAGTTGAAAAAGTCAAAGCTGTCATTTTTCAACCCGAGCGTGAGCTTGTGGCCAGTTAAGTCAACTTTGACACGCTTCATTGTTTCCGGAGTGGTTTCCACCCGCAAGCTTTCGCTGTCCCCTTGAATAATGTCTACTTCAATACCACCACCAGCATTGACCTCCAGCACGGAACTAACCGGATAACTTTGCGCAACTATAGCCTTAGCATTTGCGTCCTTCGCATCTACAGTAGCAACCAACATTAAAGCTGTCGCAAAGATATAAAAAGTTGATTTCATAACAAGCCTCACAATGAGCCAGTATTGGTACATTAAATGGATTAGAGTTATAACCATTGCCAGAGCTATCTGAGCATTATTGGATTTGACACAGCAAATCCCCAAGCGGATGCAGTGCCGCCGAAAAAAAGTTGCGAAAACCAAAAAATGCACAAACCTTTAAAAAAAACAAGACTGTTCGTCAAGGTGTATTTGAGGATAATGGCCTACTTTCGCGACCTATCTATCGCCCTTTATTCAATGCCACATTCCTCGCACGAGCCAGCTTATGACCCATTTTCCAAGCATTTCCAAACGTATTGCTGATGAACTAGCCGTATCTGAACAGCAAGTAAGCGCCGCTGTTGGGCTATTGGATGAAGGTGCCACAGTCCCCTTCATTTCGCGTTACCGCAAAGAGGTAACTGGTGGGTTGGACGATACGCAAATGCGGCTTTTAGAGGAGCGCCTGCGCTACTTGCGCGAATTGGAGGAACGCCGTACGGCGATATTAAAATCTATTATCGAACAGGAAAAACTTACGCCCGAGCTGGAGCGAGACATTTTACAAGCCGACACTAAAAACCGTCTGGAAGATTTGTACCTGCCCTTCAAACCCAAACGCCGCACCAAAGGCCAAATTGCCCGCGAAGCTGGACTCGAACCCTTAGCGGAAGGCTTATATGCCGACCCCACACTTAATCCGGAAATTGAGGCGATTAAATACCTTAACCCGGAACACAAAATTGATGATGCTAAAGCAGCGCTCGACGGCGCTAAATATATTCTCATGGAAAAATTCAGTGAAGACGCTGAGTTACTAGGACGCCTGCGCAGCTTTTTACACCAGGAGGCAACCCTCAGTGCCCGCGTATCTAACGGCAAAGATACTGACACCTCACAAGAAGTACAAAAATTCCGCGATTATTTTGAACACGATGAGCCGCTTAAAAGCATGCCGTCACATAGAGCACTCGCTATTTTCCGCGGCCGCAATGAAGGCATTCTAACCATAGCTCTGAAAGTCGGCGATGAAGATGCAACACCGGGCATTGCACAGAAAGGTCACCCCTGCGAAACCATGATCGCGGATCACTGGCAAATAAAAGACCAAAGTCGCGCGGCGGATACCTGGTTAACAGAAGTCGTACGTTGGACCTGGCGAGTAAAATTATTAACGCATTTAGAAACAGATCTATTGAGCGAACTGCGTGAAAAAGCGGAAGACGGTGCGATAAAAGTATTCGCATCCAACTTAAAAGATTTATTACTTGCCGCACCTGCCGGCCAAAAAGCCACTGTCGGCCTTGACCCTGGAATGCGCAGCGGCGTTAAGGTAGCGGTGGTAGATGCAACCGGAAAAGTACTCGACCATTGTGTCATTTACCCCACACCGCCTTTTAGTAAAATTGCCGAATCGCAGTTAGTATTAGTCGCGCTCTGCAAAAAACATAATGTCGGTCTAATTGCCATAGGTAACGGCACAGCTTCGCGCGAAACTGAAAAATTTGCTAAAGATGTTTTGAAAGCTCACCCTGAAATTACTGCCAGTACCGTAATTGTAAGTGAAGCGGGGGCATCGGTTTATTCTGCCTCTGAGTTTGCTGCAAAAGAATTCCCGGATTTAGATGTAACCATTCGCGGTGCAATTTCTATTGCGCGCCGCCTGCAAGACCCACTTGCCGAGTTAGTAAAAATTGATCCAAAATCCATTGGCGTTGGCCAATATCAACACGATGTTTCGCAATCACAATTAGCACGCTCGTTAGACGCCGTGGTTGAAGACTGCGTAAATGCCGTGGGCGTAGAAGTTAATACTGCCTCTGCCGCTTTGCTCGCGCGGGTATCGGGCTTAAATACCACTATCGCCAATAATATTGTGGAATTCCGCAATCAAAATGGTGTGTTTGCATCCCGTGCCGCACTCAAAAAAGTACCGCGCTTTGGCGAGAAAACGTTTGAACAAGCTGCGGGATTTTTGCGTGTTGCCGGTGGAGAAAACCCGCTGGATTCTTCTGGTGTGCACCCTGAATCTTATTCGGTAGTAAAAGAAATAGCGGAAAAGAATGCGCGCGAAATTAAAGGACTGATTGGCGACACCGCATTTTTACGCGGATTAAAAGCTGTCGATTACACCAATGAAAAATTTGGTTTACCCACAGTGACCGATATCATTAAAGAATTAGATAAGCCTGGCCGCGACCCACGCCCTGAATTTAAAACCGCAACCTTTCAAGAAGGCGTAGATACCATTACCGATTTAATTCCCGGTATGATTTTAGAAGGCACGGTTACCAATGTGACTAACTTCGGAGCTTTTGTCGACATAGGTGTGCATCAAGATGGATTGGTACATATCTCAGCTTTGTCACACACATTTATTAAAGATCCGCGTGAAGCAGTAAAAGCGGGTGACATCGTAAAAGCAAAAGTTATGGAAGTGGATGTGGCGAGGAAACGTATTGCTTTATCATTACGTTTGGACGATACGCCTGGTGAAAAGGTGGAAGGTGGCTCTTCAAGCAATAATAAAGGTGGTAGCCGACCACAATCGCAAAATCAACAACGCACTGCCCAGAAAAATAATCCTGCTCCCGCAACTATAGGCAGCATGGGTGCGTTATTGCAACAAGCTTTGAAGAAAAAGTGATGGTGAAAAAGGCTTCAGGCTCCTACACCTGAGGCCTTTTTATTTCTGCAAAGCTTTAAGTAAAAACTTTTTAAATAAAATTAATCTAATGGCTGACGCCCATTAAAATATTTTTGCGCGCCGCAAAAATAAACAAAAGCCCTGCGGCTAACAAGAGTATTGGCGAAGGCTCTGGCACTTCGACATCGAGAGCATATATATAAGCCGCCGAATCAGTTGAACCCATTTTAATCATGCCCACATCATAATCAAAATTCAACATAGTACTGCCATCCCATATAGGCCAGTAACCTACAGCGCCGTCAGGAAATACTATTTCCGTGCGCGCAAGATATGTGGAGATCATTTCCACAAAATTACCTTGTGTGTCAAACGTATACACACTAAAGATGTCACCCGAATGGTTTTCAACTTTAAAACCAAAAGAGCGGACGGCGGCTCCAAAATCTATTTCCAGCGCAGTGTATTGCTGAGGGTTTGGGCTGCCCATCAATTCGCTATGCAACCCAGGAAAGGTAGTTGCGGTGGCCGCGGTTGTTAAGCCACCGAAATGTTTATGGTAAAAAGTGCCAGGAGCAAATATTGTGGACTCCGATCTTTTGCCAGTGCCTTCCAGCCAACTAAGCGTTGCGTTGCTGGTCAGATGACTTACGTTCTGGCCCACGGCAAAATCATCTGCATAAATAAATGCGGCAAAGGTTTTACTACTAACGAACAACAACAGTGAAGTGAATAAAATTGATTTAAACATCTTAATTCTCCTTAAATAGATTGAAAAAACTCTCAGAATAAAAATTCATGCCCCATAGAAAACAATGAACCCGCAATATAACGCGGGATCATCCAGTATCACGCGATGAAACTTATATCAAAAGATATTCCGCCCCAGAAATAAAAAATTCCTGCTTTATTTTATCCGCCAGAGGCTTACAAAGAATACGCTATGATTTTTTTAAAAGCCATTCAAAAAGCTATTAGCAAATGCTATGCGTCGCTTAAATTTACTAATGCATCCTTTCGAAATTAAGGATTAACCTTAATTTAAATGACATAATGCTTATGATCACTAGACATTAATCTTGGCTTTTAAAGAAAATTTATGCATGCACATCTATTAAAAAATTGACTTCGGATAAATTTATTTTAATTATTGTTATTAATTTTCTACGCGAATTTTATTGATAAAAATATAATGTTAATGCAGCCAACTGCCCTAAACCTTATAACAAATGGCGCTCTGCAGCAAACCATCCAGCTACGCCGAATAATCCTGCACCAAATATAACTAAGGATAATTGCAGCCAGCCAGCAACATCAATTAAGGATAACCACACCCAACTTTTGATAATTAAAGCAATGACTGAAAACTGACTCAACACCAGCAAGGCAATTAACGTGCAAGGGATAACAATAATTAAGCGTTCTTGCCAACGCCCTAATTTTTTTTGTACGGGCAACTTAGCCATCACATTCGCAGTAAAGTTGTCATCCGGTAAATATTCATAAGAATTCTGTAATTGCGCGCGTAAAAAATTATCAAAATCATCCGGTTCATTTTTTTTGTCATTCATCTGCATTTTCATCACGCCACCTCACTCCAGGCTGCCAAGAGCATTTGTAACTTCTGTTTGCCGCGCGCCACATGAGTTTTAAGCGTGCCTAGCGGTACGCTCATAATACTTGCGGCTTCTTCGTGAGAAAAACCATCCTCGTAACATAATCGTATCGCCATTTGTTGTGCCGCGCTGAGCTGTTGCATAGCGGCATTCACATCTTTTTTTGCATCAAATTGTTTCAGTTCACATATTTCTGCTGCTATATCTTCATTATCATCTAGCGCACACCAGGCGATCTTTTTAGTGCGCCAACGATTGGCGGCAATATTAAACGCTATGCGATAAAGCCAGGTTGAAAATTTGGCTTCAGCACGAAATGCCGTTATTGCCCCATAGGCTTTCATAAAGGTTTCTTGCGCTAGATCATCCGCCAAATGAATATCGCCATCACATAGACGCCGCGCCCAGTTCCGCAACGGCGATTGATAGCGAAGCACCAGCTGCGCAAACGCATGCTGGTCTTTGGTCGCTACTATTCGCGCGATCAATTCCTGATCGGAAACCGACATGGTTGTTAATCCTGTCCCTTGGTTACAGTTTTTACGCCCGATAATTTCCACACTAGCAATTGTGAAATACCCAAACCAATTAAAATAAAACCAACGGCGCCGATTTCTATTCCGCACAGAATGGAAAGAAAGGCAAACAAACCTACTCCCAGGCAAACATTCCGCAAACCTTTATGCAAATTGACATTGTCTCTTAATAGCGAAGGTTCGTTGTCTGCATAGGGTTCGTCACCGCGCAACAGCTCTATGGGAATATCACGCCCCGCCGCAAGTAGACGATCAATATTGGCGTTATTATTTTGCGCGCGACGCTCTTTATCGCGATAGTGCAGCCGCGCCAGAACAATGATCAATAAAATCGCCCCGCCAATACTGAAGCTGATGGCAGTGATGGGAATTAAAATTTCAGCAAGGTCCATAGTACTACCCATGGTTGAGTGTGGATGGGACATAGCTTCGAGATGGCGGTTAGGTTCCTTCACCAGCTCTATACTTTCTTCAGATGGTTTGTTTTCAACTGACGCATCTTCTATAAACTCCTCGTCAGTGGTTAGCGGCTTATCATTCTCTTCCTCCAGGCTCATCTGCTCGGCACTAGTAACATGACCAGGAGTCTTAGCATTTTCTGACGGCTGGACTTTACTGCTATCGCCTATCAGTGTGGTTGGGGCGCCGACTGCTGTAGGTGTACCGGTTAATTCCACAGCCGATGCAGGAATTAGCGCAAACACAGCAACAAGAACACTCGCTATAGCAGCTTGACGCAGACGTGAACTGATAAAGTTCTTGAGTTTCATTATAAATAACCCCATTAATGCGAGTGGATAGCAAGTGAATAACGAGTGTAGCCACATGAATAAAAAGTGCAGACAAAACGTTTTACCGTCATTATGAAGATAGACGTGGTTGCCAAGGCTTTTGGATGCAGTGATCTTCAAATATTTTATCTAACATACCGTGTGGATTTGAACGCCAGCTACCGGCATACTATCCGGCAGTTTTTTCACCCGCTATTGCGACGGAACACCTCAACAGAAGGCCATTTATGAAATCAAGAACTGTTATGTATTTGCTACGGCTCCCGGTATTTTTGTGCTTTCCAATTTTAGGTATTTGTTTAAGTCATTTGGCGCTGGCTGAGCTTATGCCTTCCCCGATAGAATCCATACCACCCGCTGTCCCAGCACCTATTGTAGCACCCGCCCCTGTTACAGCGCCCGTCACGCCAATAGCCTCCTCCACGGCACAAAAACTTTATGCGCTAGCACAAAATGATTTATTGCAACTGCGCGTACTCCTTAAGAACGGCCGCAGCCAATCAACTGTCGGTTCAGGATTTTTAATCGGCACTAGCAATTTAGTGATCACCAACTTTCATGTGGTGTCGCAACTTGCCCTGGAGCCAGAAACTTATTTCGGCGAATACAAAGATACCCAAGGTAAAAGCGGTGCGCTGGAATTATTAGCCGTGGATGTCCAGCACGATTTAGCGGTAGTACGTATCAATCGTCAAGGTACAGGCTTTTTCAATCTACCGGAAACCCCTACCCCCTTAACCCAGGGCGAACATTTGTACTCGCTCGGCAATCCCCTCGATTTGGGCTTTACCATTTCAGAAGGCACATACAACGGCTTAACCCATCGCGGCTTTAGCGATCAGATCATGTTTACTGGCCCCGTTAATTCAGGCATGAGTGGCGGTCCCAATGTAAACGTTAACGGTGAAGTAGCGGGAGTTAATGTTGCCCACCGTCGCGATGGCGAATTAGTGAGCTTTTTAGTCCCGGCACGTTATGCACAATCTTTACTTGCCAGCGTTATCAATATGGCTAATGCAACGCTTCCGGTAACACCGCCTAATGAAGGAGCACAACCAACGAATTTGACCCCGCCCATTGATCCAACCCAGCCGCCAGATACGATTCTGCCCGCGAATCCAATACCGGCTTCCGAAGCAAACATACCTGCGCAAACAACACCACTTGGTAGTGCTCAACCAGTCATCAATTTTAAACCGGTTATTGGCCAACAATTATTAGCACATCAAAGTTTAATGATAGAAAAATTATTGGAAAAACCATTGAGCATTAAAATCCTTGGCCCATATTCAGTGCCGGTACGTGAGTCCGAACAAGTGAGATGCTGGGGAAGCTCCGATGCAAAGGCCGACAAAACCTACAGCACTGACCAAATTAATTGTGCTATGGAGTCCGCGATTTTTGTATCAGATGATTTACAAACCGGCTATATCGCTATTCATCACCAATTTATCAGTAGCACCAAGCTGAATCCGTTGCGCTTTGCGATGCTGATGGGAAAATTTTTTAGCAACGAAATACGCGGCAACACCAAAGATAAAACGCTCACTACGCCGCACTGCGCAGAACAATTTGTTAACAACCGAAATTACACTGCACGCGCAGTTCTCTGTGTGGAAGCCTATCAAAAATTCGATGATCTTTATAATTTCAAATTGATCACCGCCACCAGCGATGAGCCCTTGATGAATTTACAAAGCAGTCTGGAATTGAACGGCGTGTCCTACGCGAACGGGCAAAAATTTGTTACCCAGTTCTTAGCGAGCTTTGACAAGGAGAGCGCCAAATGAGTAACACCTATTTTGTTGAAATCATTAATCATCACGGCGATGTACAAACACGTTACAAATTTTCGTCGCTGCCAATTCGCATTGGCCGAGCTTATCACAACGATATTATTCTCGATGACCCCCACACCGCAGCGGAACACGCTTCCATTGAAGCAAACGAAGCTGGCGTATTAATGATGCGCGATCTCGATAGCCACAATGGTATTTTTGTTAAGAATAAACGCTTAACATTTTTTTCCGTTGATAACGACGCACTTTACCGTTTGGGGCAAACGCAAATACGCATACGCACGCAGGATTATATTGTTGCTCCCGAAAATACCCATGCCATTGACCGCCGCTGGGAAGGTTGGCCACTGGCAATAGCTTCCCTGCTGATCATTAGTTTGTTAGCCATGAGCACCACTTGGTTAGGGGACGTCGATAACCGTAAGAGCACAACTTATGTTATGAATCTTTGTGTGTGGCTTGGCTTCTCGGTGATATGGGCAGGTGTTTGGGCACTCGCCAATCGAGTATTCGGCGGCAGCACACACTTCAATCGCCATTTGTTTACGCTCAGTGCGAGTCTCGCCGTACTTTATCTCTGGGGCTATCTAACGCTATATCTAGCCTATGGCTTTTCATGGGAAATTTTTACACGTTACGGCAGTCACGTAGAAATTATCATTATCGCAGTGATGGTTTACTTCCACTTACGCCAAATTACACCACGCAAACACCATCGCCTAAAAATGATTTGCGCAGGGCTTGCGCTATTCAGTTCGGGCATGATGTTAATGCGCAATCATCAGCACACTAACCAATATACCGACGAACTCTATATGCATGATATTCTCCCGCCCGCGGTACGCAAAAGTCACAACCACAGCTTAAGTGAATTTGACGAGGCTATAAGCCAACTAAAAATCAAAATTGATAAAGAAAGAAAAGAAGCATTGGAAGATAAAAAACTTTAACAATACGCATTACTCGCACACGACAACATGCGCGAGTAATGTGCCCTTCTCTTCATTCTGACGATTACCTTTCTTCATAGCGACCCAATATGATGAAGCGCCCACCTAATAATTTTGCCGTAAATGCCCCAACGCAACATTTACGGCAACTGACGATTATTCGCAGCTTACTTTTATGCTTTTTCTGGTGTGTCTTTTTTGCAAGTTTCTGGGTAGATAATCTCCAACTTCCTTATCCAGCAGTGTTAGTAGTTCTCAGTCTATTTACCGTCATTCATGTGTTTACAATTTTACGTTTGCGTCGTACACCGGCAGTCACTGCGGTTGAATTTTTTATCCAATTAGCCATAGATGTGATCTGTTTAAACCTGTTGTTTTATTTTAGCGGCGGCGCAACCAATCCTTTCGTCTCCTATTTGCTCGTTCCCGTGTGCATCTCTGCTGCAACCCTACCCTGGCGTTTTACCTGGCTCATCACTACTTTATGCGTTGCAGCTTATTCACTCCTGCTGTTCTTTTATGTTTCTCTCCCCCTATTTTCTGTCGATCATATGCATGAAAGTCCGCGGCCAAATTGGCACATTTTGGGAATGTGGTTTAATTTTTTTGTTAGTGCAATTCTCATTACTTATTTCGTGGTAAAGATGGCCAGAAGCTTGCGCTATCAAGAAAATATTCTGAACCAACTGCGCGAGGATGAGTTACGCAACGAACAAGTTATCGCGGTTGCCACTCTTGCGGCAGGGGCTGCACACGAAATCAATACACCGCTTTCGACTATGACAGTATTGCTCTCTGAGTTGCGCAGCGAGCACCAACATAATCCGCAATTACTCGGCGATTTAAATCTGCTTTCGCAACAAGTGACTCATTGCGCAAATACCTTAAAACAAATGGTTCAGGATTCATCGGCAGAAAACCAAGGTCACTATCAACAACAAAACCTGAAAAAATATTGCCTCTCCATTATTGATCGCTGGCAACTCATGCGCCCTGCGATTCATTTTACAACGAACTTTGTTGGCGACTTTTCACAATTGCCCATCAACTGTGATTCGCGCCTTGACTACGCCATTATCAATTTATTAAATAATGCCGCAGATGCAAGCCCACAGAAAATTACTTTGGAAATTTCAACGGCTAAAAATATGGTGCACTGGCGGATTATTGATGAAGGCGATGGCATTGATACAACCTTGTTAAGATCGCTAGGAAAGGAACCTATAACCACCAAACCATTTGGCCTGGGGTTGGGCATGTTGCTATCTCATGCTACGATTAAAAAATACGGCGGCAGCGTGATGCAAACATCTAACATTCCTAATGGTACCATTACAGAAATAATCTTGCCCATGACTAACGCGGCACAAACACAAGATATTGTTTGATGTACATATTATAACGACGAAAAAAATCCGGATATGGAATAACATAAGTGCGATTGCCGGGGCGCCCACAGTTATTTATTGGCTAACTGGACGCTTTTGTAACTTACGCTGTAGTGTGCGCCTATGCATGCCAAGTGTTCGCGCTGCGGCAGAAACATTGCCTTGATGATCTTGCAAAATTTTTTGAATATGTTCCCATTCAACCCTGTCCAGGCTTGGGGTTGAAATCGCTGCAAGATTCTCTATCGCAATATCTTTAGAAGTAAACGCATTTAATATTTCATCCACATCAATCGGCTTACAAAAATAATTTAACGCCCCTAGTTTAATAGCCTCAACAGCAGTGGAAACACTGGAGTAACCGGTCAGCATAATAATTTCAATAGCAGGATTAATTGCTTTTAAACTTTTCAGTAAAACCAAACCAGATTCCTGGGCTATTTTTAAATCCACAATCGCTTTTGTAAAATGTCGTTGTTGTAGGGCGCGTTCAGCGCTGGCAATATTCAAACAAACTTCTACCTCATAGCCCCGACGCACCAGTGCGCGTTGCATTACCTGGCAAAAAACTTCGTCGTCATCCACCATTAAAATAGTCATAGCGTTTTCTTACCTGTTCATTTCACAAATCGGTTAGCAGTTTTCGCTCCTATTCCGCTCATTTTACAACAAACCTGAATGCTTCTCCGGGCAGTGCGACAATATGCCGCATCCTAAAATCCGGTGAACTTCTGTAAAGTTGAGGCCTGCTTCAGATATTGATTGTAACTTTACAAAGGTTTTTAGGCTGTGGATTATAGTTATTGGAAAAAGCTCGTCACCGGTAGCGTGCTTTTATCATCACAATTTTACCTGAGCCCGCTGTGGGCAGAACAAATTGATATGCAATTAGCCAGCAATACAAGCATAGAGGAAATGCTGGTTGTTGGCCAAAAAGACGCTCCGATTACCATTGAACCCCGGGGCTTAGCGGTATCTCTCGGACAAGAGCAATTTGCTTCCACCAATGCCATTAATGTCGAAGATCTAATGAAATATGCGCCCAATTTTTTTGTGCGCAAACGCTATATTGGCGATGCCAATGGCGTGCCCGGATTTCGTGGCACTCACTCCACGCAATCGGCACGCACCCTGGTGCTAGTAGATGGTTTTGTGATATCGAACTATCTTGGCAACTCTTTTAGTTTTCCTCCCAAGTGGGGTGTGGTTGGCCCTGGCGAAGTAGAACAATTTGATATTGTTTACGGTCCTTATTCGTCGCGCTATCAGGGAAATTCTATGGGCGGAATTGTTTCAATTACTACGCGCGCGCCCCAGGAAAATGAAGCTTTTATAACTCTGCAAGGCTTTTCCCAGCCCTACCAACAATACCGCACCGATGAAACTTACAATGGCTATACCTTTGAAGGTGGCTTTGCATTAACACAAGACGATGGTCCTTTTTCAATGCGCGGCAGTTATCGCCATTTTGAAAACAAAGGTCAACCACAGATGTGGAGCCAGCTAACCCCTTCGACGAAAACAACCGGCATTGAAGTAACTGGTGCAGTGGATGATGCCGCGCTGGTTCCGCAAACACCTATTTTTGCCGCAGCATCACCTGATGATAATTCACAAGATCAACTGCGCCTGCACGGCGACTTAACTTTTGACAACTGGAGCCTGCAAGGCTTACTGGTTTACTGGACGACAGAAGCAGACACCACCAGCCCAACCAGTTACTTACGCGATAACAATGGCAACCCGGTTTACTCTGGCACCGTAAAAATTAATGGGGAATTTTGGGACACTGCGGCAATCAATTTATCACTCACAGAACGCACTGAAATTCTTGCTGGCTTAAGCGCAAAAGGTTCCCTGGCCAACTGGGATGTTTCAGCAAACCTTTCACATTTTTGGCTGGCAAAAGCAGAGACATTTACATCGAAAGGTTACACCCATGGGATAACCAATGGCGAGGGTACATTCACCACAGTTGATCCCTCTGGATGGTGGACCCTGGATACCAAAGCCACGCAACAATTCGGCAAGAATGAAGTCACGTTCGGCGTAACCGCCAATCGCTACGAGACAGATAGCATCACCTACAACACGTCGCAATGGCGAAATACCACACAGCGAATATACTCAATTGAAACACAGGGAAAATCTAGTCTGGCTGGAATTTTTGTCGAGAATGAAATCCACCTGGATCAAGATGTGAGTGTAACCGGCGGTGTACGTATCGACCAATGGAAGGCTTTCGATGGCAGCATCAATCAAGCAACAGCTGCCAACACTTATGCCGCACGCCAGGAAACGGATACAAATTTTTCGCTTTCATCACAATGGCTATTTGCCCAAAGGTGGTTAGCGCAATTAAGCCTTGCTACTGCAACACGTTTCCCCACCGTCGGCGAATTATTTCAAGGAAAGTTTGACTCCAGCGGCGTATTTGATAGCAATAGTTTTGATCCCAACTTAAAGCCAGAAACATCAAAAGATGCGAATTTTATTCTGCGTCATGAATTTGAAAAAGCACGCGTGACTGGCAGTATTTTTTATCAGGATGTGAACGATTTTATTTTTTCCTTTGAGCACCCTAACCCGGCTGGTATAAAACTCACCTCGTTTGTGAACATCGACCGCGTGCGTCAAACCGGAGCGGAGTTGATTGTAGAAACTTATGATTGGTTACTGACAGGTTTAGCGATAGATTTCAATATCGCTTACATCGACGATACAATTTTAAAAAATACGCTAAGGCCTAAATCAGAAGGTAGCCAGTTCCCGCGCATTCCCTACTGGCGAATTAATTCCCAAGCGCGTTATTCATTTGCACAAGATTGGCAAATTTCAGGCGGCCTGCGCTATAGCTCGCGCCCCTATAATGATCTTGAAAATACGCAAAGTGGTGATACCTACGGCTATGCCTCCGAACAACTCATTAGTGATATACGCTTATCCTGGCAAGCGAATAAAAACACTGAAATAAGTGTCGGTGTGGACAATATCAATAATGATAAAGCCTGGGCATACCATCCTTTTCCGCAACGAACTTACTTGCTGGAGCTTAAATGGAAACAGTGAACCAGGCACTCAGTTCGTCCAGCACAAAAAAAGCAAAGCAAGTTTATCGCATGCTATGGCGCTGGCATTTTTATGCGGGTGTTTTTACCATTCCTTTTATTATGGTGCTGGCAATAACTGGCGCCCTCTATTTATTTAAACCGCAAATTGAAGCTATTCAGGATGCACCATTCCGTCAGTTAATAATTACCGGCACACTTGCAACACCCGAACTGCAAGTGGCTGCAGCTATGGTGGCAGTGCCCAACGCAACTTTTTCCGCCTACGAATTGCCACGCGAAAAAAATGACGCAGTTAATATTTTGTTGCGTGAATCAGGCAAAAAGATTCGCGTTTATATTCACCCGCAAACGCTTGCCGTGTTAAATGTTGTGGATGAAGATAAACGTTTTTTACACATAGTGCATAAGCTTCATGGCGAATTATTACTCGGCAAAACCGGCGCGGTGCTGGTTGAGCTTGCAGCTTGTTGGGCGATTGTTTTAGTGCTTACCGGGCTCTATTTGTGGTGGCCACGCAATGCGCGCGGCTTGGCCGGTGTCATTTATCCGCGCTTTGCCAGCAAAGGCCGCGCGTTCTGGCGCGACCTGCATGCAGTAACCGGCATCTGGATTTCTTTTTTCGTATTATTTTTATTAATTAGTGGCTTACCCTGGGCATTGGTATGGGGCAGTGCATTTAAAGAAGTCCGCCAACTAACGGGGACAATGCACGCCGCACAAGATTGGAGTATTAGCGGACAACATCAGCACCACACTGGAAACAATCACGAAGATCACGCAATGCACTCGCCAAAAATATTGCTCAATACAGTGGTAGAAAACGCACAGAAACTGCAATTCGCTTACCCGGTTTTAATTGCACCGCCATCGCCAAACTCTAGTTACTGGTCAGTGAAATCCAATGCGCAAAATCGCCCGCAGCGCGCAGAGGCAATGCTTGATGCAAACACGGGGGAAGTGGTGAGCCAGGAAACGTTTGCGCAGCGGCATCTACTCGATCGCATAACGGGTATTGGTGTAGCTGCCCATGAAGGCCAATTATTTGGTTGGTTTAATCAATTGCTCGGGTTGTTAACCGCGACTGGCTTGGTATTGATGAGTGTTGCGGGTTTTATTATGTGGCGCAAGCGTGCACCAAAGGGCGCACGTATTCTCGGCGCACCGCCAGCCATGCCAGATGCAAAAATAGGTTTTGGTTTCGTTGCTATTATCTTAATGGCAGCAGTATTATTGCCAGTAATAGGTGCATCATTAATTGTTATGGTTGTAGTGGAAAAATTCATTATATCGCGATGGCAAGCTGCTCGACTATGGCTCGGCCTTACTTGATTTCCATTTGCCCGCTACCACACTCGCTGCCAATATTGGACGTAATTAATACATTGAAGCGCAATACAAATTGTCGTGATGATAGATAAAGAAATACCCACGCCTATTTTAAGCGGGCTATCGGAAAGCTTTTCCTTAATCAAAAAATCATAATACATATGCAGTAAAGCCCCGCCAATAAAGGGTAGAAAATAAGCCAGACTTTGCCCTACACCAAAAAAATCAGAAATATCTAAGGTTTTGCCAAAAAAGGTAAACACTAACCAGTGCAGCGGAATAATAAAAGCATAAAAAATTAAAATTGAAATATATTTTGCGCCACCACCCACCGCTTTCTTACTCGCTGTTTCATTCGCGTCGCTGGTCTCGTTCGCATTAAAAAGTAAAATCAACAGCGGGTTGCAACCGTGAATAAAAAAAGCAATCCAGGGATTGAGCGGCAATGGTTTTCCGCCCATATTAAAGCCTGTTACTAGTGCGGGAGCGTTGATGACAATAAGAGCTAATGAAGATATAAACAACATCGGAAAAAAAATAAACCCCATAACGTTGCCTTCCATTCCCTTGATGTATATGTGTAAAGTGCAAGCAGTAATAATCCAGGAAATTAT
Organism: Pseudomonadota bacterium; assembly: GCA_040385335.1. Taxonomy (GTDB): domain Bacteria; phylum Pseudomonadota; class Gammaproteobacteria; order Pseudomonadales; family Cellvibrionaceae; genus Cellvibrio. The sequence goes on along the minus strand of JAZKHP010000021.1, from coordinate 51,813 downwards.
CGATACCCAATAGTTTGTGGGCTGGAGAATATCAATAAGAAGAATTTTTTGCGGCGCGGCAATATTATAGCCCGCCACCAAAAGCAGAGCGATGATAGCTAATGCAGCACCAAAAACAAAATATGCCCGGGGGACCAATTTCATCACATTTGTTTCTGACCCTGCGGTAAAGGCAATGTGATTAAGCGGCGTGGCAATAATAAAAAACAATAAAAATGTTATGGGGCTAAAAAAAATATTGAATAGTGCAAGCATATATTCCATATATAGATCCATCCTAATTAAAGATTACTGTAAATGATTAAAAATTTATTTCACAAATATGACATCATACACGCGCTAAATTCGTCATGATGACTTTAGTATGTGTTGACTATAGCGACTATTGCAGCGCTTTAAAAGCCACTAAGCAAAAATTAGCAAAGGAGAAATCCCCTTCGCCTGACTTCGCATCGAAAAGATTTCTTTTAATTTTCTGCGGCAGCGAGAAGGAAAATGTCGCTATAGAGACATTTACATGAAGAAAATAATAGGACCAGAAGTGTACGAACTGTGAGAAGGCTCGCACACACTTTGCATGTGCGAGCCTGGTTCTGCAGACTAGCGAGGCGAATTAAGATCTAGTTTGGCGATCATGCTTTTGCCTATGAATTTTACGGCTTTGTTTATCTTGCTTGTGTTGAACCTGGTTTTGCTCGTGAGCACTTATATGTCCATCAGCACCCGCGCGAGCTTCGCGACGGCTTGCCTGAGCCTGACCGCGTTCAAGCTTGGCTACTTCATGATTGTTTAATTGACCCGAACTCAAACCCTTTTCAATACGATGCTGTTGATTAATATTCTGCTGCACATTCTCTTGCATACGCATGGCTGAAACAGAATCGGGATTACCCGTTTGTGCATCATGCTTTTGTTGATAAATTGCAGCGCTGGTCTTGTTTTGCGCTGATTTAATGCGGTTGGCTTCCCGCGTACTTAGGCTCCCATCCTGAAGCGCTTTCGCTTGCATATGCTCTATGTTCGCTTCTGCTTTTTCAAGTTTTGCGGCTTCATGAACATTGAGGGCGCCCGACCCAAGGCCACTTTGAATGCGCTCCTGCTGATTGGCATTACGAGAAATTTGCGATTCTACGCTTTGCGCAAAAGTGTGTAGGCTAAACGACGATATTGCTAACACCATAACAATCTTGATTATTTTCATAAAGTTCTCCACGTGAGCTGACTAAGTGATGATGGTTAATTGAGGATTTATATCCTTACCACCTATAACGCAACACCCGAGAAACGGTTGACAGAGATTAAACAAAAAATTGCAAAGCAGAGTTGGTTATAACATCACGCATAAACAGCACAAATGGATCTTGTAGATTTGTGGCGGGCAGCCGATATGCTATTAAAGCCTAACTCTCTTTAAAACCCGAGTCCCTTATAGAGTTAGCCATTACGCAGAGCATATCCGCTGCTATCACAGGTGTCGCACATGAATATTTCATCTCTCAACCCAACTGCTGTAGCCCCTTTGGCCAGTGGTCTTCCCCATAACACTCCCCACTCGCGCCCGCAGGACGCTAGCACATCAGCGGCAAAAATCGAGGGACATGAGACTGCCGAAGATAAACGTCAAACGGCCTTACATTTGGTTAATCGCCTCTTGACCATGGCCTATGAAAAAATCAGCTCGCGGGGGCAGTCTAGCGCCAGTCAAACTGCTACCAACACCTATGACACCTTTGAACCGCTTACGGCAACCAAGGTGGCCAATAACATTCTTGGCTTTATCGAGCGACGCTTACAAATGGACCTTGCCGATGGCGCAACCCATGAACAGTTACAGTCGCGATTAGAGGCGGGTTTAGCAGGGTTTAAAAAGGGTTTTGGTGAAGCCAGTGAGCAATTAAAAGCCTTAAGCATGCTTTCTCCGGAAATCGAAGCCGATATTGGCCAGACCTACGAATTGGTGCTGCAGGGTATTGATGATTTGCGTTCCAAATTTATTACCGCCACCGAAAAACCTGCAGATGTTGCCACACTAAAATCGACACCTAAGCCTCCAGCAAAATTACAGGTGCCAGATGTTTTGCCCGGCACCACCAAACTCAATCAAGCCTACGCCAGCTATGAATATGCGCGCGCCAGCGAATTTAGTTTTGAATTGACGACTGCTGAAGGTGACAAAGTGACTATCAGTGCGAACTCTAGCGAGGGCTTAAGCGTTGAACAGGGTAAAGCGGGCAATGGCAATAGCGTCTACAACGCCAGCGCGAGCTCCAGCCAGACTTCGTCATGGTCAGTAGCAGGCAATTTAAATGTAGACGAAATCAAAGCGATTAATGAGCTATTAGGAAGAGTCGATACACTTGCCGAACAGTTTTTCTCCGGCAATTTGGACGAGGCCTTTAATCAAGCCTTAGCGCTAGGCTACGATGAAACCCAAATTGCAGGTTACGCCTTACATTTATCGCAAGTAGAAATCCAACAGGCCACGCAAGCCTATGGGGAATTTGCGCCTAAGGAGACCAGTGATCAACAAAGCCACTCGCCTCTTTTAGCGGAACAACTATTGCCGCTGGGTAACTTTATTAAAGACTTGTTGGACGCACTTGATACTGTGTCAATCTTTAGTGAACCGCAAAAATTGTTAGGGAATGTGAGCATGAGCTTAATTGGCACTGATGAAGCGAGCAGTGAAATCGGTAAACGCTTTAGTGATTTTGTGAATAAATTATTTGCGCTGGATCTGGAGCAACACAAACCACAACAAATAGCCGAATAGAGCCAATTTAAAACTTATAGGTTTGGCCTGCCCATTCGCAGATTCTAATCTGGTAAGATTTCCTCGAATCGCCATAGCCAAGAGGAAATCCGAACCATGAGTCAAACCCCGTTAAAACCCAAGAATAAGAAAGACGTTCGCGATATTCGCGCGGAAGCATTAAAAATAGCTAACAGCATTAAAGTAGACGGACAAGCTAGAGCCGAAACCAAGGCTATTGCCAGTGGCATTCAACGCGGAATGGAGCAGTTTTTACGACAACAAAGTGAAAAATCACGCGACCTGGACAAGCGGGTAAAAAAAGTAAAACAATTAGCAGCCAACGCAACACAGGAAATAAATAATCATCCCACAGCTGTCATTCACACACCACAATCTGCACGCTTACCCTGGATACTCCTTGCCGTTTCCTGGACGCTATTTTCTGCAGTTGCCCTTAACTTTTGGCTGCAATCACAATAAAAATATCATTGCGTTCCGCAAAAAAAATAGCCATGACATTAGGCTATAGGCAATTGAATATGGAAAGTTGTGCCTTGCTCCACATCCGATGTTACTGCCATTTGACCCTGGTGATGATCGTTAATCATGTAATAGGAATAGGATAAACGTTGCTCAACTGGACAGGCAGGCACATTGGAATTCATAGCAAAAAAAGGTTGGAAAATATCTTGCTGCGCTTCTGCAGTTAAACCTGTGCCATTGTGCTGCACTTTGATCCACACCGAATCATAAAACTCACCAATTTCGATATGAATAGCGGGCGTTATAGGGTTATGTTTAATGGCTGCGTTTAACGTGTGAAAGGCATTGCGAAGTAACCTGACAAACACTTGTTTTAATTCAGGTGCAAAGCAAGAAACTTTAGGTAAATCCGGGCTGTATTCCCGACTAATATTAATATTATTAAAGGTTAAACCCGATAAGTCAGCAAATAGATCGCCCGCTAAGTCTATACTCTCATCCATAATTTTCGCTATATCCGCCAATTGTTTTTGGTCATGATAACTACCAGCCAATTCATTTAGATTTTGAATAATCGCAAAGGCTTGCTGACCACTGAGCTGTGCCGTTTTTAATGCCTGTAAAAATTCGCCTCTAATATTATTCAGGTCACCAGCACCCAATTGCTGTTGCGCATTAAGCAAGGTAGAAATTAAGGTTTGCAACGGCAAATTTATGTCATAAGCCATTGCCGAAGTCAGCTCTCCCATCGCGGATATTTTATCGCGCTCCGCTAACTTACTTTCGGCTTTCATTTGCTTGGTAATATCGTCCACCAGAATAACAATGCCCGCTTCGCTTTTGTGGTTGGCGGGTTGGTCGTCAGACGACTGCTGAGTTGACGGAAAATAGGCCGGATAATCCGTCAAGGCATACAAGGTAAAATCAAAATAATATTGGTCGCGCTGACTGTGTTTAATCGTGATGGTTTCTTTGCTGGCCAACACACTTGCCACTTGCTGCGGCGTCAGCGTGATGGAGGGATAAGCATCCCATAATTTTTTCCCCAACACCGTTGCAATTGGGCGACCGGTAATCACTTCTGCATAATGATTCCATTGAATAACTTCCATGTTCTGATTAAGGCCAATCAGCATCAGCGGCATAGAGTCAACAATACTGGTGATATAGGCCTCGCGGCTTTGTAGCTGTGCGGCAGTTTCTTGTAGCGAGGCGGTGCGCCTGGCGACGCGATCTTCAAGCGTTGCTTTAATTTCGGTCAATTCCCGGTTCGAACGGGCTGCCCGGCGGTTGGCGAAAATTAAAAAGATGGCGACAACCAACAGGGTTAAAATCAATACCGATGCAGAAAAATTCGCAACATGCTGCCATTTCGTACTGCCATCGATATTTTTAAAGGGCGGTGGGTTATCGGCGTAAGCTTGGATACTAAAGGCAAGGACACCGAGGAAAGCGAATATGTTTTTCATAAATTTATCACTACGCATGTTTAACTCTCTACCCACTAGAGCCGTATTTTACTTTTACTTTTTTGCACTCACTTGTATAGCGGAGCCAGTTGCAAAAAAGCATGATCTTACGATGTGGCACAAGAATAGGATACTAACCTAAACCAAGTAGCTGAACCAACTCGATCTTATTTATGAGCTAATGAATATAGGTGTTAGCTCAATGAGTACATCGCCACTTATTAGCTGATTATTTGGTTAGTGTCAGCGATCGGGGTTAGCCTATAAGCATAAGGCACTTCTTCAAATTTCTAATGATTATTGAGTCTAAGTAAGCACCAAGACCCGGCGTAATCCAACATTTGCCAGCCTTTGTATAGTAATCGAAACCCTTAAGTCAACGAGCGGGCTAGTTTGATCTAACCGTGACCACCTATAAAGCCTTTAAGTAAGCCTTGGGGAGATATTTGGGAACGTGCAATATAAGTTTATTAACACAAGAACAGCTGTACTAAACCTAACCTGAATCTGGGGAAGTACTGCATTTAAGGGAACATAAGTAATCAATCCTTGAGACAAAAGCTGGAACGCACCGTTAAGACCCTGGATGCCGACTCAGGCTAATAATGCTGCGCCTGACAAGGCGAACGCAGTCGCGCAAGCACCGCAAAAAAATTCCCTTTGAAGCACAACTACTACAAGATCAAAAAATTAAGCAATATCAATTTGTATTATGAATTAAATATCCTATTTTACAGGCGAAAAAAAGGCGCAAATAACTGCGCCAAAATACGAGGAATATGATTAAGGATACAGATCAATATAAAATAAAAAACTTACGACAAGGAGATACCAGCTTCGACTCAAGATAATATTATGAGGAACTACATGAAACAACAAGCTACACAAAAATTTACATACCTGTGCCAATATATACCTTTGCCAATAAGTGCTGCAAAAAAACTAAATTCCTACCTAAACAATAAAAATATCGGTATCTAATTTTACTTCACCTGTGTCGACCGCTATTTTAATAATTGGAGGAAAATAAAATCACCCATTCAATAGCTGCAAATTAAATGGGTGATGCGGAGATAAATAGGGCAAAAAAGCATCAGATTAATAGTTATAATTTAAACCGACAAAATATTGACGGCCAAAATATTGAATTGAACCGGTCTGATCCTCCGTACCAAAATAGGTTTTTGACGGTTCATCAGTTAAGTTGTTAACCTGGAATATAAATTCAACACCATTTTCCAATTTATAGGATGCCTGATAGTCGATAACAGATTCATCCGCATAAAATACTTCCTGGGTTTCTACTGCGACTTGATTAGCCACAAAGGCCTCCCTATAGCGATAATTTAAACGTGTTTCGAAACCTGCGCGACTATAAAATAAAGTTGCACTTAAGGTGCTGGGAGACAATCCAGGCATACCTATATCCTGAGCTTCTCCGCCTAATTCGCTCATTCGTTCGACATCACTTTCGCTGTAAGTGTAACTACTACTCAGGCCAAGACCCGACCAGATTCCCGGCAAAAAATCAAAGGTTTGTGTAAACCCTAATTCAATACCTTGAATGTACCCACCTTTAGTATTGTTGATTGCCGTTTGATATTCACCACCTGGCCGCAATGCGTTACCCGTAATTGGATTGGTAGCCGGAACATTAAAACCCAGCGCAACAAAATCAACATTGTATAAAGTATCTAATTCAATAAATGATTCAATATCTTTGCGGAACAAGGCTACTGTAATGGTGCCTTCGGTATCGGCAAAATAATGCTCATAAGATAAATCATATTGCTGCGCATAAAACGGATCCAGCAGCGGACTGGTGCTACCCCAGGCATTAAATTGATCGCTACCATTAATCCATGAACCAGCGCCAGATTTTAATTGGCTAATGGGTGGGCGTGACATCACTTTCGCAGCGGCGAAGCGCACATTGTCTTGCTCAGAAATTTTAAAATTTACATTTAGCGATGGCAAATAATCTGTATATTTTTGGCCAATCTTGTTACTCACATAATCGTTACTAATGACACCGCGCTCATCGGAAATCGGTATACCAGCGCTTCCACCAATTTGCAAATAGCCATCGCTGGATTGATCTGAATTAACAACACGTAACCCAATATTTCCGGTGATAGGAGTCGCGCCCATTTCCGTAGCAAAATTCGCCATAACATAACCGGCCAGCACATCTTCACTGACAGTGCCGCTTTGAATCATGGTCCAGTTATTTGCCCAATTTGCCACAGGATTCCAGGGTGTTCCGCGCGCTGCGCCAACAGCGGCTACAACATCAGCAAAATCAATCGCCAAAAAATTCGGCATCTTACTTAGCTCGCCTTTAAAGCTTAAAACTTTGGTCATGTCGGCAGTTAATTGAATGGGCGGTTGATTGAGCGCGTTACCAAACTCTGCGCCATAACCATCCTGCCCACGTTTGCCAGTATATTCCCGCGAAGAATTGCGAATGCCGGCTTCGACTGAAGTCACAAATACATTATCGATTTCATATTTAAAATCAATTTTTTCAGACGTAATTTCATTGTGTGTGATAAACGGCCACTGCCCCACTTCGGTAATCGCCATGCGATTTAAATTAGTGTAAGTTTGGTTCGAAGTAAAATCAGCAACACCTAAACCATTATTGCGGTAACTAATCGTTTCTGCAGAGCGCACAGGATTTGTAACGCTGGTATCGTTATACAAAATTGCGCGCGTGCCGCCATTTTGAAAATCGCCATCGGATTCTGAGTAAGCCACATCAGCCGTTATAGTTAACTTATCCAATTTCCATTCTGCATTTATGCCGCCCGATAAAACTTCGGCTTCACGAGAGTCATTATCGTTCACAGTAAACACCGCGAAGTCGCCAGTGCCATTACCAATCACTGTGCCACCGATCATATTATTTTTCACAATGACCGGATTGCTAATCGTATTGCCCATGCCGGAATACAAATTTTTAACGCGAAAGCCACGAGCGAAGGCTTCGGAATCCGCTTTGGTATTAAATACATCGGCCTTCACAATAAAATTATCACTAGGCGCCCATACCACCGCGGCTAAAAAACTATCGCGCTGCTCCTCACCGCCGCGCTGTTGCATTTCCATACCTTCACTCAGGTACTCCTGCCCGATCTCATTGAAGCCGGTTGCAGGATTACTATCAGCATCGCGATAATGTTGGCTGTAATTCAAACCAATATATTGATTCGCAACACTCGGCGCGTTCAAGCGCGCATAGCCCAACGCAATACCTAAAGTGTCATCGGCAAACTTGCCTTGATAGGAAGCATTTAAACGGCTACCAAATTCCGTTGCATCATCCACTTCTGATGTTCGACTATTGGAACTCCCACGCACACCAAGCGTAAAGCTGTGTGCTTGGGTATTGCGCAGCGGATTAACCGTAGTCAATTCAATTGATCCGGCAACACCACCTTCTATCAACGAAGCCTTAGGCGATTTGTATACTGCTGCTTGAGAAATTAATTCTGAAGGATATACATCAAATTCAATTTTTCTACCGGCAATAGGGCCAGTACTTGTACTGACTTGCTCGCGACCATTCAGCGTTGCAAATACAAAGTCGCCACTCATTCCGCGAATATTTAATTCACTGGCCTGGCCGCCAGTGCGTACCGTAGTAACACCCGGCAACCGAGCGAGAGAATCAGCAATAGAAACATCGGGCAAACCACTAATATCGTCCGAAGAAATTGCTTCAATAACCGTATCGGCATTGCGTTTTACTGCAATCGCATTGACCACGCTTTGGCGAAAACCGGAAACCACAACTTCCTCAACATCTTCTGGCAACCGGGATTCATTGTTAATGGCAGTATTTTTAATATTATCCGCTTGTTGTGCATAAATTATTTGTGAACCGGCCACAAGGGACATAGTGGATACAAATGCGAGAAATTGATTAAGGTTGTTTTTTTTCATGATTGACTCTCTCCGTGGAAAACTAACTTTTAATGTACCAGCAAGACTTATTGAGGTGCCTGCCGCTTTTAAAAAATTTAAACGTTAAACCGCCAGCTATGAACTACTCGCTTGCCGCTGACTAACACCACAACTTATAAAAAACTATTTAGTTATTTCTTCGAAAAAACTGCAAAGGTAGCGCCGTATCCTGGGAGCTGAACTTTTCTTGTCGGGATAGGCTCATCACCATCAACGAATAGCTTAACCAGATTGGCTACCTTAAATTCTATTTCTAATGTTTTCTCAGAAAAATTAAAGGCTGCAATAATATCTTGCTGGCCATGACTGCGTTTAAACATTAAAGCATCATTGGGTGCGGGTAGAAATTCAATGTCGCCCCACAACAATGCTGGTTGATTTTTTCGCCATAACATAAATTGACGATAAGAATTTAACACCGAATTTGCGTCCGCCTCCTGTATATCCACTGCCAGTGGCAAATGTTCGGGCGCAACCGGCAGCCAGGTCGCAGCTGAAGAAAAACCAGCATTTTTTTCTTTAGAATTCCATGGCATGGGAGTGCGGCAACCATCACGCCCTTTAAACTGTGGCCAAAAAGTAATGCCATAGGGATCCTGCAACTGACTCTGCGCAATAACGGCTTCAGTTAAACCCAGTTCTTCACCTTGATAAGTACACACACTGCCGCGCAAAGATAATAAAAGTTTATTCAGCATTTTCGCCAGCTCAGGTGGTTTATTTTTTCCGCCCCAACGCGACATAACACGCACCACATCATGATTGCCAATTGACCAGCAAGGCCAACCTTCGCCGAAAGATTTTTGCAGAATCTCAATTGTTTCGCGAATATAAGACGCCGATAAATTTTCCACTAATAATTCAAAACTGTAAGCCATATGCAAACGCGAATCACCAGCAGTGTATTCCGCCATAGTTGTCAATGAATCTTCGGAGGAAATTTCGCCTAAGGTTACCGAACCTGGAAAGCGATCCATCAACCTGCGCAAGGATGTTAAAAAAACTAAATTTTCCGGGCGCGTATTATCGTAAATATGGCGCTGATATGCGTAGGGATTATCTTCGCTAAAACCACGGCCTTTCCGCTCTTCTACTGGTTTGGAAGGATTATTTCGCAACTCTTTATCGTGAAAGCAGAAATTAATTGCATCTAAGCGCAGACCATCCACACCGCGTTCCAGCCAAAACTCCACTTCCTGTAAAATTTGTTCGCGTACGGCTTCACAGTGATAATTTAAATCAGGCTGTGATTTTAAAAAATTATGTAAGTAATATTGACAGCGACGCGGCTCCCACTCCCACGCCGAACCACCAAAAATTGAGAGCCAGTTATTCGGCGGTGTACCATCATCATTTGCATCTGCCCACACATACCAGTCGGATTTTTCATTATTTTTTGCTGCGCGACTTTGTGCAAACCATTGATGTTGATCCGACGTATGACTCAATACTTGATCAATAATTATTTTGATGCCACGCCTGTGCGCTTGTTCAATAAGCGCATCAAAATCTGATAAGGAACCGAAGATGGAATCAACTGCGCGATAATCACTGATATCGTAACCAAAATCTTTCATAGGTGATTTAAAAAAAGGTGATATCCAAATCGCATCCACATGCAGACTGGTGATGTAATCCAACTTGCTTATTATGCCCGGCAAATCGCCAATGCCATCGTTGTTAGTGTCCATCAAGCTGCGCGGATAAATCTGATAGATCACTGCGCCGCGCCACCAGGGAGCTTGTTGCATAATGAGACCCTTGCTACCAAAACAGACATGAACCTAACTTACCTGAGCCATTAAAATATGCCAAGCAATTGCATACGTATGCAGGAATACTTTTGAATGAATACGTATGTAACGAATTGCACCTATCATTAACAAAGATTAGCCTAGACCAGATAATCATTAACGAAGGGCGTTCATTTGCGAATCACAACCGAATTTCGAATGGGTAAATTTGTTGCGGCATTTATATTTATTTCTATAGCCGCTATTTTTTATTACATTCAAGCTTCTTCGCGCGTCACTGCGCCAGGGCATCCCGGTGCAAAAGCGCATTGGTCTTACGCAGGGAAAAATGGTATAGGGACCGCTTACGAACAATACACAGATGGTCAATATCAAGATAAAGGTCACACCGGAAAAATATCCAAGGTTTGGTTTTCTTTAGCGCAAGGCATTGTTACTGAAACAATGTTTGGCCTAATTCATGAAGCACAACTACAAGAAGTACAGTTTTATATTAAAGGCGAGGATTTTTTACATCAGGAAAAAATCGATGCCATCTCTCACATAGAGTACCTGCATAAGGATGCCAAAGGCCGTCCCTTGTCGCTAGCTTATAAAATAATAAATCGCGACAAGCACAACCGTTATGAAATTGAAAAACATATTTTTACCGATCCAGATACCAACAGCATGCTAATGAAAATTTATTTTCGTGCATTTGCCAATAATATTACGCCCTATTTATATGTTAATCCCAATATAGCCAATACGGGCCCTGGGGATATTGCCTGGCGCGAGCGCTCCTGGCTTGATAAAAATGTTTGGTTGGCGGCCGATGACAATGTACATTTTGCGTTAAACACTGACGCCAACATTATTAGCAGTACGGTTGGATTTGAAGGCGTTTCGGATGGGCGACAAGACTTAATAAAAAATGGAAAACTCACCGAGCACTACACAACAACCGGCAACCTACCAGGCAACGTCGCATTTACCTTACAACTACCATCGCTCAACCACAATCAAGTCGGCGAATGGCAATTTGTATTTGGGTTTGGCAAGTCTAAAATTGAAAGCATCAACGCGGCTACGCAAACAGCCGCCACCGGCTATGCCAATGTGCTTACGCATTTTAATGGCAGCGGCAATAACATAGGCTGGGAAGATTACTTAACGTCATTACCAGAGCTGGACAAATTATCGGCAATAGCCACTGATGGTGGGAAATTATTATTTACCAGTGCCATGGTTTTGAAAGCACAAGAAGATAAAACTCATGCCGGGGCAGTCATTGCCTCGCTCTCAAATCCCTGGGGTGATACCGCAAATGCCGACACTTCACAAACAGGTTATAAGGCAGTCTGGCCACGGGATTTTTATCAAGTCACCATGGCAATGCTAGCCATGGGCGACAAAATAACACCGAAAATTGCTTTTGAATATTTGCGAACTATTCAAGCAAATGCAAATACGCCAGGTTACTCAGGTGCTCCGGGTTGGTTTTTACAAAAAACAGAAGTGGACGGAACACCAGAGTGGGTGGCCGTGCAATTAGATCAAACAGCTATGCCCATAATGCTTGGCTGGCGATTGTGGAAGGAAGGGGTTTTCAGCGATGCAGAGATTACAAAATGGTATTCAACCTTATTAAAACCGGCAGCCGATTTTCTGTGTGACGGAGGCAGCGTTAATATCGCCACCAATCACAGCATCATTATTCCACCGCTCACACAACAGGAACGCTGGGAAGAACAATCCGGTTTTTCACCTTCCACTACGGCTGCCGTTATCACCGGACTCGTTGCCGCAGCTGACATAGCACGACTTGCTAATGATGACAAAAGTGCGTTGCGATATTTAGCAACAGCGGATCAATATTCTTCTGATGTAGAAAAAAATACGTTTACTACCCAGGGAAAATTATCGCCCGACAATGGAAAATATTTTTTACGCATTACCGCTAATAATAATCCTAACGATCAGGGGCAACTTCAAGATCGCAACGCCCAAGGTCTTATTAATGAAAGTGAAATAATTGATGCCGGATTTTTAGAATTAGTTCGCTATGGCCTACGCTCCGCAGAAGATTATTATATAACTGAAAGCTTGCCCGAATTAGATAACACGCTTATAGCCGATGAGCTTCGTGTTAAATATGAATTTACCTTTCCGCATACCTCAGGCACTTTTCCCGGATGGCGTCGCTATGGCAGAGATGGTTATGGTGAAGATACTATCGCTGGTCGTGGCTACAATGCGATGGGCGAAACGCTGGCAGAAAGTCGCGGCCGGGTGTGGCCCATTTTCACCGGTGAACGCGGCCACTATGAATTGGCTCGGGAATTAACCAAGACCACTATCAATGGCAAAATTGCGCAAAAAGATTTTGAAAATTTACGCAATAATTATGTAAAAGGTATGGAATTATTTGCTAACGACGGCCATATGATTCCTGAGCAGGTATGGGACGGCGTCGGTAATAACGACACTTATCACTACAGCATTGGCCAGGGCACTAACTCGGCCACACCACTCGCTTGGTCACACGCAGAGTATATAAAACTGTTACGCAGCTACAGCGATAAAAAAGTGTGGGATACAAACACTAGCGCGGCTTTGCGCTATAACAAAATCAAGTAAACTAAAAAATCGAGTGAACCAGGATTAAACTAATTAAAGATGCAAAAACAATTAGAAAATAAATCAAAAGAACACGATGAATATTTTTATCATTTTTAATTTACATTTTCCCCACCAATAACATCGATAAAGGTAATTGTAAAATGAAGCAACCTACCCTTCCGTTCTGGCAGGTTTGGAATCTCAGTTTCGGTTTTCTGGGTGTGCAATTTGGCTTTGCTCTGCAGAACGCAAACGTGAGCCGCGTGCTTTCCGACCTGGGTGCTGACTTACATTCCCTGTCATTGTTTTGGCTTGCAGCTCCCGTCATGGGTCTGCTAGTACAACCTATTGTCGGTGCAGCATCCGATAAAACATGGAATTATTTTGGTCGGCGCACGCCTTTTATTCTGGGTGGAGCACTGGCCGCAGCATTAGGAATGTTACTCATACCCAATGCAGCTATATTTGTAGCCTTTGTTTCGCCTATTCTATTTGGCGGAATTATGTTGGCGCTTATGGACGGTGCCTTCAACGTCACTATGCAGCCATTTCGCGCACTGGTATCCGATATGGTCCCGAGTCAACAGCGCACACTCGGTTACTCGATCCAGGCACTGTTAATCAATATCGGGGCAGTCATAGGTTCCCTTCTTCCATTTTTGCTAACCAATGTCATTGGCCTGGATAATACCGCAGATAAAGGCCATGTCGCAGAGACGGTAACATGGGCTTTTTATATCGGCGCCAGTGTTCTGCTTGGAACAGTATTGTGGACTTGTTTTCGCACCAAAGAATATTCGCCTGCAGAATACAATCACTACAAAAACATAACCTCAGTGGAAACAATTGCGCAGCCTTCTCCAGGCAAGCGCCTTGGTATTTTTTGGCAACTATTTATCAAGATGCCTAAAACCATGCGCCAGCTTGCGTTAGTGCAATTTTTTTCATGGTTTGCTTTATTCATTATGTGGGTTTACTCCACCACCGCCATTACCCAATATATTTGGGGCGTAGAAGCAAAGTGGTTTGATCCGGTTTACTTAAATGAGCTCAACAGTATTCCACCTGAAATAGCAGCCGCTAAAGGTGCGGCAGGTGATTGGGTGGGAATTATGTTCGCTGCCTACTCGTTATTTGCCGCGTTGTTTGCAATTGTTTTAACACGCATCGCAAATTACCTTGGGCGTAAATTAACTTACGCACTGTCACTGCTTGTCGGTGGCATTGGCTATATGAGTTTTATACTATTTCAAAATGCGAATGTTATTCACGTGAATTTATTGATTACGCAAATAGACATTCCACAAGGCGCATTGAACTTACTCTTACCTATGATTGGTATTGGTATCGCGTGGGCCGCCATTCTTGCCATGCCTTACGCCATACTTTCCAGTTCACTTCCGGCTAATAAAACCGGTGTCTATATGGGCATATTTAATTTCACCATAGCCGCACCCCAAATAGTTGCAGGCTTGGTGGCCGGTCAAATTTTAAAATATGTCTTCGCCAATCAAGCCATTGGCATGATGGTATTGGGGGGAGCTTCAATGACATTGGGCGCAGTTGCGGTTTATTTTGTGAATGATGCGGAAGACGCGGTAGCCCTATAGCTGCAAAAGAGTTGCAAAGTAATAGTTACAAAAAACTTGTGCAAGGCCACCACCAAAGAATCTCAAATCATTACTTTTGAATAGCAGTATTCAGTAGCGCTGAAGGTGTTTTGCAACCAACTATAGCGGGAGCCTCATGAATAAGATCGTCGTTTTCGAGCGCAGCCAACATAAATAAAGCAAAGTCTACACGGCGGGTAATATTACTCGCCAAAATGGGATCACCTACATGCTTGCTCCAAACAGGCAGGCCCTGACTCTCACCTTCCTCAAGGTCGCTACCGCGTACCACAGTCCAACGCGTGTCACTGGCGAAGATGCGGCGGCACGCTTCAACCTGATCGTCGAGGTCTACCATGCGAACCAGCTTGGCAAACCAGGACATAACCTTAATAGTAAGTTTGAAACCTGGCGAGTAAACATCCTGACCATCTCGCGAGATATGCCAGCCACAGGAAAAAATAAGACGCGCTCCAGCCTGCGCGTAGTCGAGTACAGCTTGAGCAGTGCCCGATGAATATTTATTAACGCCCCAGGGAACCAAAACAACAAGTACTCCGTCGCATCCCTCAACTGCTTTTTTAATAATCTCGCGATCATTTGTTGCTCCAGGTATCACAGTGATGCGGTCTTTCAACGCGTCAAGCTTCCGCACACTGCGTTCACGGCAAACACCAACGACTTCGTAGCCTTTTTCCAACGCAAGCTTAGCCATGCACTGCCCCAGCTCGCCTGATATACCGACAATACAAATTTTCTTCATGTTCATATCCCTCGTTGCATCTATAGCTTTAATGTAGTAACTCTCCACAAAATATTGCGGATTGATTAATCGTTTTTACCACGAGAACCAGGCACGATAACTTTGCGAACAATAACATTAAGCTCACCATTTCTGCGCTGATATGTAGCCTATTATTCATCATTTATTTTCTCTCGCAGCGAACATAAGTGTTTCCAGGCTAAACACCACCAGCAAGCACGATATACTCACCACAAAAATATCGTTAGAATCACAGGCAATACTTTGCCGCCCAGCACCCCACTCCCTAACTTTACCCTATTCCTGTAAGCGAGTGATTTATGCCTGCCAGTATGACTACTATCAAACATTATCAAATTCAGGCATCTCTGGGAGAAGGCGGCTTTGGTCAGGTATTTGCGGCCTGGGACACTAAACTGCTACGCCGTGTTGCTATCAAGCGCCTTAAAAATATTGGCCCTTCAAACGACGATTTGCTACGCGAAGCGCGCATGGCAGCATCCCTTCAACATTCTGCTTTCGTTAAAATTCATGCGCTCGAAGATGACGACGACAGCCAATCCATAGTGATGGAGCTGGTAGAAGGGCAAACGCTAAAAAAATTATTAGCCTTTGCGAAACCGGATGCGGCACAAGCAATTAATATTTTGCGACAAATTGCTGAAGCAATGCAGCAAGCACATGCAGCAGGTTTAACCCATGGTGATTTAAAGCCGTCGAATATAATGGTCGAGCCTTCTGGTACAGCTCGCATCCTCGATTTTGGTTTGGCCCGCAAGGTGGACACACAAACCACCCTGTCTGTACTACAACAAGACACCCAAGGCACCATCGCCTATATGGCACCGGAGCGGCTGCTCGGGGCAACCCTTGCACCCCAGGCAGATATCTATGCGCTCGGAGTGATTTTGTACGAGCTGGTGACAGGCACGCGTCCCTTTGCAGAGCTCAGCGGCTTCGCACTTGCTGCAGCGCAAATGCATTCTTCATCGAATTTATGGAACTACACTGCCGACATTCCCACAGCACTGTCGCAACTCATCTGTAATATGACGGCGAAGTTACCAGCGCAACGTCTTACCAGTATGAACGATGTCTTGCTAGCCTTGGATGCATTGGAAAACAAAACGGCTATAACAATAAATGCATTCGATTCAACAACAATAAATTCACCGATAGACACCATTTCACCGATCGTTTTTTGGAAAAACATAAAAATCAAGCGCACCACTGTCAGCACTACCAGCGCTCTGGCTTGTATAATATTCGTTGGCTGGCTTGCACACTCTTACGTGAATAATGTTGAGAAAATAGTTACGCCATTTTCAGAATCTCAAGCAATGAAGAAAGGAATGGCAGCACTTGAGCAGTGGGATAGGCCGGGAAGTTTGGATGAAGCTATCCAACATTTTTCTAATTTAGCAGAACGTAATTCCGAAAATGCGGCGGCAATTGCGGGGTTATCCATCGCTTATAGTTTGCGCTATGAATGGGATACACAAGACGAACTTTGGCTGCAAAAATCCATTGCCAGTGCACAACAAGCCGTTAAACTCAATCCACATTTGGCGCTTAGCGATATTGCTATGAGCAGGGCACTACTTGAACAGGGCAATTCGCTCAAGGCACTGGAAAATATTGAACGAGCGATCAAATTAGATCCGCTGAATGTTTTTGCATGGTATGCGAAAATCGACATTTTTGAGAAGCTAGGGCGCCGCGACGAAGCCTTAACATTGGCAAAAAATGGCCTGCAAAAATTTCCACAAAACCGTACATTTTCTGATGAAATTGGCGCTATTCATGCTGAACAAGGTAAGTATGATGAAGCCGAACTGGCATTTCGGCAAAGCATTAACATTCAACCTGACTCTGTTTATGCCTATGTAAACTTGAGTGCAATTTTGCAATACCAAGGTAAAACTGAAGAGGCCTTACACATACTTCAACAAGGCCTGCAGATACGGCCCAGCGCGTGGCTATACACAAACCTTGGCAATATTTATTTTTTTAGAGGAGAGTATGTCGATGCGGTTATTGCCTTTGAAGCGGCATTATCACCCGGACTTGGTAATGCTAACGACTATTTAGATTGGGCCAATCTTGCCGACACATTACTGTGGATACCTGGCCGCAAACAAGAAGCTCAAAAATATTATGCCAAAGCCCGCCAACTACTAGCACCCATTTTACAACGTCACCCATACGATTTAAAACTCGCTTCACGCATGGCATTGTATAGCGCGAGGCTAGGTGATAAAAAACACTGTAAGACATTGCTAGAATCGGTACTGCATGAAAAATCCAATTTCCCCGACTTACACTTTCGCAGCGGCCTAGCCTATGAATTAATAGGTGAGCGGATCTTGGCGCTGCAACAAATAACCATCGCCTACAGTTTAGGTTATCCGCTCAGCAGGATTGAAGCCGAACCCGATTTGGAACCGCTAAGGCGAGACCTGCAATATACCCTGCGTTAACTACACAGGCAGACCGTGTAAATTTCATTGTTTACACAAGAGCTAATAAACAATTGACACAATAAAATTATTTTTGCCACTTAGATGAACGGCACCTACTTAATGCATGTCTTCAATTCTTTTACTGACTATTGACTGTATATAGAAGTTGTCATCCTCGCGAAGCAGGAACCGTTAGACTAGCGAACTAAAAAAGTAAAAACTGAATCACCGCTTCGCAAGGAGGAGTATCTTAAGTAAATGCATTCGCCACTTAAATACCTTTTACTGCATTTTTTATGGCACGGTGCTTGCTCTGTTGATTATGCGCCGTAACAGACACTAACAACAAACAGATGTAATGATCGCAGGAACGATCATGATATTTAGGAATGGATTTAAATTTAATTTAACAGAGAACTATTATGTCAAATACTTACACGCATAAAATTATTTTATTTACAGCTGACTATAAGGGAGATGCATTAGTGGTAATGGCCAACACTATACAGACACAGAATGTTATCAGTAAATTGGAGAAAATTAATTACCATAAAAGCACTGGGGAAATTGGCAATTGGCAAAACACTATTAGAACCGCTATTGTTCAAAAGGGTGGATGGGAGCTTTACAGCGAAATAAACGCAAAGGGACGATCACAAGGTCGGTCACGTGGAGTATATGACGAAACATGCCGTAAAGAGGATGAAACACGAACAGATATTAAAAGCATTCAAGCCACCCTGGAACTTGGACGTAAATAAATCACAGAGATACTTATGATGTGCAACACCTACAAATTGACATTTTTTCCACTACACAATGCATTCTCTATTTCACCAGCGCCGCCCCATAGAACCGATAAAGAAGGCCCCACACTGGGGGAACCAGAGATATTCCAATGGCTTTTTGAAAACGAGGACATATTAGAATTCTATTGGGATGGTCACGACGACAATGATTACATCCATAATGTTACAGATGTGTATTTACAATTTTTCCGCCATGGAATAACCAAACCAAATGAACGCAGGCTCCCGTTTTCGGTACATACAAATAACGGATGGAAACCCGCTGACGGGATATCACAACCAGCCGATAAGGCCAGCGGGATTTATAGAATCACAGCAAATAATAAAATTCAAATTAACAAAATTCATGACAATGCGAGATGGAGCTTTGATTTTTGCTGTACCGTAAACAATCATAACTACACAATCGACCCTGAGATGAGAATAGGAAAAAGGTAGTATTAGCTAGCACCATACTTTTACCAGATCATCGGCAAGGTAATAATGAAATAAATATCAAATAGCCTCGCCTTGTGCGGGGCTTTTTTTCGTTTGAAAAAATCTTCATCGGATAATGAGAAGCAAAAACTATCCATCCGAAATCACAACAATTCCTTGAGCAAGCCAGCTTTCATTTACGCGTGTAAATACCCTGTAAATGATTTTCTATCGTGTAAAAAATTACACGAATTCAGCTTAATTTTCGCAAAATCCTTGATGAATCTGCGATTTTTTTATTGGCACGTGCGTTGCAATATACAAATTATCTGAATTAAATATTTGTAATGCAACTTGAAATAGCCAGCAAATAAAATTCAGAAAAACGCAGCGTAACCATACCTGCGCAAACCCATCAACTTACTGTTAAAAGAGGCACACCATGAGCACAGGATTTTTAGTTAAATTTATAAACTGCACAGCGCTTACTATCACAGATATTTCTGCTAAAGCAGGATCAGAAGGGGATTGGGAAGATGCTTCTGCGTCACCCGACATTATTAAAGGATCAATTCAGCCCGCATCGTCAAGTGTTAATTTTCATTTAGAACGACACAACTTTCGCAGGTCGTGCCCATTCACAGTGATCTTAAGTCTTTCCGACAATGAGAAAATTACTTTTACGTTGGATGGTGAAAATGCCATAAATGCCACTCACAACGGCAGAATTCCCAGCAATGATTCAACGGGAAAAATGGGCATATTTGAATTAATCGTTCCGGCGGATCAAATCCCCAACAATAGCAATTATCCCTGGAATGGCATGACTATTTTCATTACCAAAGATGTATGGACTAAATAATTTTCTAAAAAACAACAATTAAAGAATACTGTTTTAATCAAGACTGCAAGCGGCACGAATGACGACTCAAGCTGACGTGGCTAATTTTACTGCACGGTTTGAGTTAAACAGTATTCTTTTGTTACGAAATTATTAACGCATCAATTTACTTTTAAAAGAGGCACACCATGAGCACAGGATTTTTAGTTAAACTGGTAAACTGCACACCACTTACTATCAACAATATTTATGCTAAAGCAGGATCTGAGGACGATTGGGAAGCATTTTCTGTTTCACCAACTGAGGTTATCAAATGATCCATTCAACCAACATCGTCAAGTGCTAATTTTCATTTAGAAAGGCACAACAATCGCAGGTCGTGCCCATTCACAGTAACCTTAAGTCTTGCTGACGATCAGAAAATGACTTTTACATTAGATGGTCAGAACGCAATAAACGACACGAACAATGGCAAAGTTTCCACTAGTGATTCAACTGGAAAAATGAGTGCGTTTCAATTAACTGTTCCCAAGCAAGAAATTGGTGGCAACTGGAATGGCATGACTATTTTTATTACCAGCGCCCCTGGTGAAGGAGAACTGGCCACTAATGGTGATTTAGATATATCCAGGTACAAGGTGTGGAAATCTCAGCAAAAGCAAAGTCACTACAGTCACACATTTTTTAAAAATGTAATACCGGTGGCCATAGATCCGATTGACGATAGAGAGGAAGGCGGCATTACCGAACGCTACGATGTTCTTAGAAATGCTAATAAAAAATTCGCAGAGTTTCTTTTTGACACAGCGACCTGGGAAGCAGATGTGGGGCATCTAAGCTCAAATTTTTTTAAAACCTTGCCAACCCCCAAAGGTGCAACACCAAAACTTTTTGAGGATGATGAATGGTTTACAAATTTTTTATTGCGCGGGCCTGACCCAACAACGCTTGAGCTCGCATCCCCCAAAATTATATTTCCTCAATCACTGCTAGATATACTAAAACAATCAAATGAGATTGAAGGATTTACCCGCGATTTAAACAACGGGAAAATTTTTCATGTCGATTTTAGTCGATATTCTAACGTAAAAAGCAGTGGGCGCTTTGCCTCTTGGCCTCATGCTGTTTTTCGCTCGAATAAAAATAGTAACAATGGATACAAACTTGAGCCCGTAGCAATCACACTGATTCCACCTGGACATGACGATCAAGAAATCACGTTGCTGGCAGGAAAAAATCATAATTTTTGCTCATGGAACACTGCAAAACGCGTATTTCTTTCGGCCGCCGCAAATTATCATGAATTAGCAACTCATTTAGGGCGCACCCATCTCGTTATGGAACGTTTTGCTTTGGCAACTTATCGACAGCTGCCACCTTGGCATCCAGTCGGACGCCTGCTTCGTCCCCACTTCAAGTTTATGGTTGCAACCAATAACGAAGCATTTAAGAAGCTGATCAATGAAGGTGGCCCTATTGATAAAACTTTTATGGCCAGCGCTGACAGCCTTTCGGCGATTGCGATTGATGCATTTAAATCGTGGGAGTTAAATGTACATGGTGGTATCGAATCCGATCTTGAGCGTCGCGGTTTACTCAACAATACTAATCTGCCGTTTTGGCCTTATAAAGATTACGGTTTGAAACTTTACAAAGTAATTCATTCCTTTGTAAATTCCTATCTACGATTATGGTATGCAGCAGATGGCATGCAACTTAACAATGATGTAGCGTTAAAAAATTGGCGAAAGGTACTTCGGGAAGATTATAAGGCTGCGGCTTTGATGAGCGAGAATGCATCATTCGAAGATTTGGTTACCGCATGCACCAATATCATCTGGACTTGCGGGCCCCAGCATTCTGCGGTCAACTACAGCCAATATGATTTCCTTGCCGACGGCAACACTCTGCCATTTTGCATTCAGCAGGCCCCCAATAAAGCATTTACGCCAACTCGCAGTCAAATTGGCGATCAGGCAGAAGTGATTGCAAGATTATCGCTATTTCAATACGACAAACTAGGAGATTATTCGACACAATCATTTCTAACCGAGTATGGTGATTTGGGTGATAAAAATCAGCCTTGGCAAACTTGTATTAAAAATTTTCAAACCGAATTAACGACCTTAGCTAAATCGCAAAAAGTTAAAGCTGGTGATGATTGGGGAATTTGGGATTATCCCTTTCTTAATCCAGAGTTAATTGCTAATTCAATTAGCATTTAACGCGGTTACTTTGAAAAACCTGTTTAAGTTTTTAAGCAGGCTTTAAAGATAAGTATTTCTTGCATCAAGCTTCAACCCCCAGCTCACGCAGATGACGCTTTAACGCGTCAGCCGGGGTTTTTAACACAGAGGCACAAGTTTCTATATTTTTTTTACTGACTTGCCATGCCTCTTGTATTTCTTTTTTTGGAATCTCTTCAATATGACGAATATGTGAATTAGATTCCAAAAGTTTGTACATAGATGGACGCGAAATCCCTAACTCTTGCGCTGCTTGTTGAATATACCAATCATTATTTTCCATAGCCGTTACTACATCGTCTTCACTTAATGCGCTGAGCTTTTTACGTGGAGCTCTTTCTGAAGTCTTGTTGTTTGACTCTGCGCTTTGCGTAATTCGTTGCGGTGGAGCATCGTCAACCAATGAAGCAAACGCAGGAATTTCTCCAGCCGCTATGCCGAGCAAGACGCGTTTCAATAAATGACGCAATTGACGAATATTACCTGGCCAGTCGTAGGTCGCAAACTCACTCACTAATCGATAAGGCAAATTACATTGTGCAAAATCGGCAAATGCTGCCGAACGCATAATATGAACAATCAACAAACCAATATCTTCACGGCGATGACGCAATGGCGGCAAATGAATTACAAAACTTTCAAGGCGACGTAAGAGAGCGGGGTTAAAACCACCGTCGTAAAGATCCTGATCGGTTGCGGCAATAATGCGGGCATTCGACTGTAAATCGCGGCTCGCGCCCAGCGGGCGATAATCCCCCGTCTCCAATACACGCAACAACATGGGTTGAATTGCCACAGGGGCATTTCCCACCTCGTCTAAAAAAAGCGTAGCATCCTGAGCATCTTGAAAAAAACCACTGCGTTTTTCGGTTGCACCGGTATAAGCGCCTTTGCCCGCACCAAACAAATCTGCCGCTGCCAAACTTTCATTTAACGCTGCCATGTTGACACTGACCAATGGACGGTCCGCACGCTTGCTCAATGAATGAATGGCGCGTGCAGCGACTTCTTTACCCGTGCCAGTTTCACCTAACAAAAGCACAGCTGTTTCTGTTTTCGCCACTTGGTGAATGAGGTCTCGCGTTCGCATAGCGGCGCTGCCGACACCAATCAATCCGACAACCGCATTGCGTTTTGGCAAGACGCTCAGCCAATGTAAACAAATCAATACGGCACGCCCCAAACCCAATATCACTCCCGCAGTAATTTGTTCGTGACTTAAATATTGTTGGCCTTGTATTTCTTGACCATTTGACTCAACCACCATGCGGCTTGTAGGCACAGCAAGTAAAACACCTTCTTTATCGCGTGCGATGCGTATGGCCTCACGGGAAATTCCTGCGTAATCTAAACCAGTACCATTTTTTTCCGGGCTACTAAAAACAGGCTGTAGGCGGGACAAGTCAATGGTTGTCTGTACCATTATCGCTTGATCGCCAATACGTGATAAATCGGGGTGCCAGACAATGGTGAGGCACAACAGCAATTGCTCGCCCGATGCAGGTAGTAGCATAGGTGAAGTCAGCGTCAAATCATCAGCTCTGGCATTTACTGTGGGAGGAACGGTGGATGACGGCATGTAAAAATCCAGAGTAGCTTGGGTTTACCTAAGATAAACAGCAAGCGATTATTGGAAGAATCAAGGTAAAAATCTAGTTTTCACAAAGTGTACAGTGAAAAAATGTAACTACATTTTTTCACGAAAAAATTCACATAAGGGTAAGATTCTTTAAACCCCGCACCATTAATATCTAGTACAAACCCGAACTTGCTATCGCTAATTGATTAAAAAGTTTTTCCACAAGAACCACGCACGATTAATTTTGCCGGCAACAACATTGATGCTGCTGGCTCACCATTCACAAGTTTTAATAAAGTCTCAACTAATAACTCACCGGCTAAACGCGTATCTTGCTGCACCGTTGTTAAGGGTGGATGAGTGTAAGATGCCATTGCAATATCATCAAAACCCATAACCGCTACATCTTTTGGGACTTTTAATCCGGCCTCTTCCAACGCCTTCATTGCACCAATGGCAATTAAGTCACTTGCACCAAAAATTGCATCAAAAATAATACCTTTTTGCTGTAGAACCAAAATTGCGTTGTAGCCTTCTTCTTCAGCTGTTTCAGCATTAATTTGCAAGCGAGCATCAACGGGAATATGAGCGCCCGCAAGGGCTTTTAAATAACCTTTGTAACGCAATTGAAACTCTGGGCTATGTTCAGAAACATCACCAACAAAAACAATATTTTTACGCCCTAAAGAAATTAAATGCCGGGTCGCCAAATAGGAGCTATTGAAGTTTTCGCAACCGATGGATACTCCAGGTTGCCCCTCCAACACTGGGCCCCAGGTTATAAAATGTGCGCCGACTGTGGTGAGATAAATTAATTTCTTAACAAAGCTTTCGTAATCGCCATAGCCGAGAAAAATAATCCCATCAGCGCGATTTGCATCTTCATAATCCGCGTGCCAATCTTCAGAAAATTGTTGAAATGAAATTAATAAATCATAGCCACGGCTAGCAGTTGCGCGAGTGATGCTTGCCAGCATCGATAAAAAGAAGGGATTAATTAAAGAATCGCCAGTGCCATGGTCTTCACATAATAACAAGGCAATCGTTTTGGTTTTTTGTGAACGCAAATTACGCGCATTCTTATCGACTTTGTAATTGCATTCCTTGGCAATTGCCTGAACTTTTAAACGGGTTTCTGCATTCACTAAAGGGCTGTCACGCAATGCGCGTGACACTGTAGACTGGGACACTCCCGCGCGGTATGCAATGTCAAATGAAGTAGGTTTAGTATCTTTCATAGGTGCTAGCTTTCATGATGCTGACATTGGCATAGGACTGCCCCGCGCTATTACATTTATCTTGAAAATGAGCGACTAAATATCTTCTCCCAGCGATGCTGAACACTTGGAACCCTCCATGGTAAACAGGCGTCACACCTCCCTTAACGCTGCAGCAACAGGCAAATAAGCTGCGCGAAATGCAGGGAAAATCCCCCCAATAAAACCAATCACTGCCGCAAAAATAACCCCCTGAATTAATAGCTGTGGAGTCACTGCAAAATCAAATACTACCTGGCTAAAGCTGGCAAAATTTAACGTTGATACGGTATAACCATTAAAGACTAGATACACAACAATCGAACCAATGATGCCGCCCAAAAATGACAGCACTAAAGATTCTACCAACGTTGATATAGCAACGGGCAAGGCACCAAAACCAATTGCACGCAGGGTTGCGATTTCGCGCGTGCGACTAGAAACCGATGTGTACATGGTATTTATTGCACCAAAAATTGCACCAATTGCCATGAGTATCGCTAGCGGATAACCGACAATTTTTATAAATTTACTTAAGGGTTCTGATTGCGCGGCAAGGTATTCAGATTCTAATTGAACATCGAGATTAAATTTTGGATCAGCGGCTATGGCGGATTTTAATTCTTTAAGCGCAGCAGGACTGGTGAGCTGTAAACGAATAGTTTGAAAACTATTACCACGGCGATAGGCTGCTTGCAAAATTTTTGCATCACACCAGAGTTCCGATTCCGCGACACCACCACCTGATTCAAATAAACCTACTACATTCCATTCCGTTTGACCCAACTTAATTTTTGCGCC
Source organism: Pseudomonadota bacterium (assembly GCA_040385335.1). Taxonomy (GTDB): domain Bacteria; phylum Pseudomonadota; class Gammaproteobacteria; order Pseudomonadales; family Cellvibrionaceae; genus Cellvibrio. Next base: position 25,998 of record JAZKHP010000021.1, on the reverse strand, counting down.
CACATCGAGGTTTGCAAATTGCTTCTGCGCTCCACGCCCTACAATCAATTCATTTTTGCCCGGTTCAAAATTTCGCCCTTCAATAATTTTAAAGGTGTGACGCACTTTGAACGCCTCAGGTTGCACACCGCGCAAAGGAACATTTGCTGAGCTGTTGGTTGCGCGTTTTGCAATATCCACCACCACAAATAATTCAGCAGAACTTATAGTACCGACTTCATCCTTTGCCACTCCAGGCAGGTTTGCCACTTGCTGTGTGGTTTCGTAGTCGAGGCCACTGCTCATTTCCGACGTAGCGCCCGCCCGCAACACAATCGCAGTATCCGGCGAACCCGCATTGCGCATGGTTCGCTCGAATCCTGCGGCCATCGAAAGCACACCAGTAAATACACCCACCACGCAAGCAACACCAAAAACTGCCACGGCAGAAGTCCCCAGGCGTTGTGGAATATTGCGCAAATTCATCCAGGTAATAATAAAAATTTGCGTAATGCTATTAAAATTCATGACTACCTTCTCCGCAACGCAGCAACAATACTTAAGCGTAAACCTTGAATTGCCGGAATAATTCCGGTGAGCAACCCAAGCAATAACATTGCCATCAGGCCATCCAACAGAATTGCCATTGAAAAGTGTAAGCCGGGTAAATTTGCGGCAAATTTATCAGAAAGTATCGCAATTACTTTAGCCGCAACAGCGAGCCCGGCAGCACCGCCACAAAGAACCACGACGAAGGCTTCCGCTAACACCAGGAACATAACCATTGCATCGCTAAAGCCCAGGGTTTTTAAAATAGCCACTTCCGGAATTCGCTCGCGAAAGGATTGCGCCATAGTATTGCCGGCAACCAGTAACATGGTAAAAAAAACAGCACTGAGAATTAAGGTAGTAATCAAACCAATATCGGCGAATTGCTTGGCAAAAGATTTGGCAAAATCCTTTTCGCTGCTGGTTTTGGTTTCGCTAAACGAGTTGACAAACAACGCATCTATTGCAGACGCAACTTGATCTGCCTGGGCGGGATTTTTTACTTTAATAATAAGCCAGCCTAAAGTGCCCTCGCCAAATTGACGCGACTTATCAAAATAATCGTAATGCATAAACATCATGCCAGTGTCCGCTCGCTTTTCTTTAGCGTCGTAAATTCCCTTGATGACAAATTCCCAGGTGGTACCGCCATTCTTTTGCGCGAACATCCCTACCAGCGGAATTCGGTCACCGACTTTCCAATTGAATTTTTGCGCTAATGCGCGGCCGATAACCACACCGACGCGATCACTTTTCCACGCAGCCATTTGCTCTGCGGGCAAGGTATACATTTCTTTATAAATATCAAAGTAGGTATCGCCATCAACCGGGAACTGCGGAAACTCATTTTTTTTCTCTTGATAATAGCCACCAAACCAATTGGCCATGGTGACATTTTCAACACCTTCAAGCGCTCTCACCTTGCTTAAATAACTATAAGGTAATGGCTGAATCAGGGTAACTTTATTAATGGTGATCAGTCGATCTTCGCCAGCAATTTCAGCACCCGCATCGAATGCCACACTTAAGCAGCGCAACAATCCGAACAGTAAAAATGCGACCAAAATGGATAAAATTGTTAATATAGTTCGTGTTTTTTTTCGCCCAAGATTTTTGACAATAAAGAAGAGGTAGTACATAACTATGCCCCTCCAGTTCCTGATTTTTTATGGTGGCCACCAGCAGCAATATCGTTAACTAAAGTGCCTTTATCCAAGTGAATAATTTTTTTGGCATGATCTGCTGCGCGAGGATCGTGCGTAACCATCACAATGGTTTTTTGTTGCTCGCGATTTAATTCTTGCATAAGCGCTAATATTTCATCAGCGGTAGTACGATCCAGATCCCCCGTAGGTTCATCGCACAACAATAGATTAGGGTCACTTACCAAAGCCCGCGCAATGGCGACACGCTGCTCCTGGCCGCCGGACAATTCCTTTGGATAATGCTTGGCGCGATCAGCAAGCCCTACCAGCTCTAATGCTGCCGCAACGTGTAGCTTTCGTTCTTTACTGGTTAAGTTGGTTAATAGTAATGGCAGTTCAACATTTTTTTCCGCCGTTAATACCGGCATCAAATTATAAAATTGAAAGATAAAGCCAACGTTACGCGCACGCCATTCCGTTAATTGCGAACCAGAAAACTTATCAAGATATTCACCATTTATAATTAATTCGCCTGAGGTTGGACTATCAAGACCACCCAGAAGATTTAACAAGGTAGTTTTTCCAGAACCCGAAGGGCCCATAAGCGCAAGAAAATCGCCACGCTTAATTGTTAAATTTAAATTGGCTAAGACCGGCACCACTTCTTTGCCTTTTTTATAGGTTTTACCAATACTTTTTAATTCTACGAGGACTTCGTTGTCCGCTATGGGGTCTTGCCTTGCGTCAGACATAAATTCTCCTTTGAGAGGTAAGAAAGCAACTGTGCACCCTACTGCTACACAACGAACAGCCGATAATTTTTTTCGATTGCTATTTTTATTTCTGAATCTTTATTCCTGTATTACTTTGGTACCATTTTTTAATTGTGCAGAAGCTTCTACTACAAAATCCTCGCCCGCATTTAAACCCTCGGAAATATAAGCATCGCTACCGTAACTGGCATTGAGTTTAACTTTACGTTGTTGCACCACACCGTCTTTTACCACAAATATATACTTATGTTCGTCTTCGGAGCGCACTGCCGATGTTGGGACGCGAATACCTAAAGGCGCTTTAGGTTTATGCTTTTCCGGCGGCGCGGGATTCAAAAATGCTACCTTCACGCCCATGTCCGGTAAAATACGTGGATCTAAATCCTGGAAAGAAATACGTACTTTTACGGTGGCTTTTTGCCGATCCGCGGTGGGAATAATTGCCGCTACTTTTGCCGGAATTTTCCACTCCGGATAAGCTTCCAATACTGCCTCTGCTAGTTGTCCCGCATGAACACGCTGAATATAGGATTCATTCACGTCCACTTCAATTTCTAACGAAGACATGTCGACCAAGGTACAAATACCCGTGCGAGTAAATCCACCGCCAGCAGAAATGGGAGAAATCATTTCACCCGGTTGTGAATCTTTGCTGACAACCACTCCAGAAAAGGGTGCGCGAATCGTTAAATCATCTACAAATTGTTTTTGTTGTGCGAGTATTCTTTCATTTACTTCAACGATTTCTAAACGATTATTGAGCTGGGCTTTCAGCGATTCGTAGTTGGCCTGTATAAAATCGAAAGCGGCCTGGCTAACTAATTTTTTTTCTACCATTAAAGAGTTTCGTTCAAAATTTAATTTCGCCTCAACCAGCCGCGCGCGCGCCTCGGCAACCTGTGCTTTAGCAGCTTTTACTTCTGCCTGAACAATATCCAATGCTCTCTTGGTATTAGAGTCATCGAGCCGGGCCAATACTTGATTTTTTTCGACTGACATACCTTCTTCAATGAAAACTTCAACCACTTTCCCCGTAACCTTGGATGACACAGTGGCAGAACGACGCGCCACTACATAACCGGTAGCATCAAGCACGCTAGCCGAAGAAGAATCCACCGTAGCCATTCGCGCCATTTGAATTTTTACCACCAGCGGTGCAGGTTCATGCACCGCCCAACTGACCGCGAGAATAATCAATAAGACAGCACTGCCGCCAATCACCCACAGCATCCACCCGTGCTTTAATGGTCTTGCCTCTCGATTAATATGTAACTGCGACAATAGCTCATTTTTATCTTTCACAAATATCATCCTAAATAAATCTGGGGCAAATAGATCTTCGGCTAAAACGCATACGCTTGGCTGCGCTTAATTCAATGGAGCACTATTCTAAAGTAGTCTTGCCTGGTGTGCATCAGAGAATGTGCAGCATTATTGACGGCTCTTCGAAACATAAAACTCTCCTTTATCCATGTAACATTCCCACCATAACGCAAAGCAGCAAAACCGTATCAATTATTGCCAGACCCGCCGTATTTAAGGCTGCGACTTAGGCTGCGAGATTTGCCGCTTTTTGATACCATGCACAGCTTACAAATGTCGCTATAGCGCTTACGCGTATTTAGGTAAATCCATGAATGAAAAATTATTTATTAAACTTCAACATTTGGTACCACAGCATGAGCTGTCCCGCTTTGTCGGACGAATAGCGAATAGTGAAGTTAAATGGTTAAAGAATCTGTTTATTAGTTGGTTTATTAAGCGTTACAAAGTGGACATGTCCTTAGCAGCCGAAGAAAACCCGCAGGCTTATAAGTGCTTTAACGATTTTTTTACGCGCGCCCTAAAACCAGGACTGCGCCCGCTGAGTCGCGAGCCATATGCCATCGTTTGCCCGGCAGACGGTGCCATTAGCCAGCTTGGGAAAATTTTAAATGGGCGAATTTTTCAGGCAAAAGGTCAAGACTATACAACACAAGAATTACTGGGAGGCGACCAAGCCCTGGCGCAGGAATTCAGCGACGGGGATTTTGCAACCATATATTTAGCGCCCGCAGATTATCACCGGGTCCATATGCCCTACGGTGGAAAATTGCGCAGCATGATTATGGTTCCCGGTGATTTATTTTCTGTTAACACCGTTACCGCGAATAATGTGCCGCGATTATTTTCACGTAACGAACGCGCAGTATGCATTTTTGATACAGATATAGGCCCTATGGCCGTAGTGTTGGTAGGCGCGATGATAGTTGCGGGAATTGAAACTGTGTGGGATGGCCATGTAGCACCGATTATTGACCGCGAAATTCAAACATCACTTTATCCCTTCCAAAATATTACACTCGAAAAAGGTGCTGAGCTGGGGCGCTTTAAATTAGGCTCTACTGCAATTGTTTTGTTTGCAAAAGACAAAGTCGAATGGGAACCACAATTCGTTCACACTAGCACCACACGTATCGGTGTAAAATTTGCGCAAAAGCGCTAATGTTTAAACCAAAAAAAAAGCCTCGCAATGAGGCTTTTTTTGGTTTAAAGCATTATTTATTTGTCGCTGGGCATTTCGTCTTCGTTGTAGTCTTTACGCAACTCAACCGGCTTATCCAGGGTTTTGCGCAATCTGATGTTGATCATCTCAACACCCAATGAAAAAATCATCGCAAAATAAATGTAGCCTTTGGGTACATGCACATCGAAACCTTCAACCAATAAGGTAAAGCCGACGATCACCAAAAACGAAAGGGCAAGCATTTTAATGGTTGGATGCTCATCCACAAAATCACCGATCGACTTAGCCGCAAACAGCATCACACCTACGGCAATAATAATTGCCAATGCCATAATAGGTACTTGGCTAACCAGACCTACAGCGGTAATGACAGAATCCAGGGAAAAAACAATATCAAGCACAGCAATCTGAATTAATACAAACCCCAGACCTTTAACAGCGATATTAGGTCCTCCGGCTACCGCACCTTCCAAACTATCATGAATTTCATGAGTCGCTTTGGCGATTAGGAATAGGCCACCCAGAATTAAAATAATATCGCGGCCCGATATAGGGTGATTGAAAATAGTAAAGAGAGGATCGACTAAACCCATTACCCAAGCTAGCGAAAAAAGCAGCCCTAAGCGAGTAATCATTGCCAAACCTAAACCGACATTCCGCGCAAATTTTCGTTGCTTTTCAGGCAACCGTCCAACCAAAATTGAAATGAAAATGATGTTATCTATACCTAACACAATTTCTAACGCGGTTAAGGTTGCCAACGCTACCCAAGCCTCTGGACTTGCTAACCATTCAAACATTATTAATTACCCTTAACAAAACTAAAAAAATAACTCAGTAAAAATTACGGCTTTTCACTTAAAGTTACGCTATTACTGACAAATGCCACGCGTTTGCCATCCGGTGACCACGAAGGCACATTAATTGTACCTTGCCCACCATAGAGATAGGCAACTACTTTCGGCTCACCGCCCGCGATGGGCATGGTGCGCAAATAAACCTGGCGATAGTAGGGGTGTAATTTAGCACCGACATCAGGCAGATAAGATAAAAATATTATGGTTTTGCCATCTGGTGATATGTGTGGAAACCAATTATTAAATTGATCATGGGTGATTTGCCTGGGATTTTTTCCATCTGCGTCCATACGCCAAAGCTGCATAACTCCGCTACGGCTGGAATTAAAATAAATGGTTTTACCATCAGGTGAATATTCCGGACCATCATCTAAGCCATTAGTGGTTGTAAGCTGAGTCTCTTCTCCAGCACCATCCGTTGTTGTGCGATAAATACTAAATCGACCCTCGCGCTTCCCGGTATAGAGAATATGTTGGCCATCAGGTGACCAACCATGTAAATAAGAAGGCGCTTTAAAAGTCAACTGCAAGGCTTCGCCACCACTGATTGGCAATTTATAAATAATTGATGCCCCACCATACTTCTTAGCATGATGGCTAATACCTAACCATTTTCCGTTAAAGGAAATAATATGATCATTATTATTTTTAAGACCAAAACCCGTATCAATAAACGCTACTTTTTTGGTGGGTAAATGTAATTTGTATATTCGGCCAGAAGAGTTATAAATAATATTGTCGCCATCCATCATCCAATTAGGCGCTTCAATGCCAGCCGAAGTTTCATAAATAATTTCGCGCATGCCGGTGTCTACATCCAACAGTTCCAGCCGACTTCCCAAGTAATCATAGTAAGGAACAAACCCGGCCCAGGCGGGAATAACCCAGCGCAAATTGCGAAGCTCTAATACCGAAGCATCCGCTGGGAGAAATTGGCGGTACACGCCAACCGCCAAAACTTGTTTGGGTGTGATGGAATAACGCGCGATGGTTTGCCATGGATTGCCGAACCTGGCTACGGAAAAAATTAATTCATTGTCCTTGCGCTCTATCTGAAACACATTAGGATTTTTTACGGCAGCAAGCGCAATTGTTTGTCTCTGCTGCCCCTGATTAAATTCAACAACAATATTTCCCTGCATATCAATCTTTGTTTTTGCAGTTAAGGTCTCGCCAGTAACATTATTGACTTCCACTCCAAATTGGATACGGCGGCCTGTTTGTGGCTGCGCTTTTAATTCGACCGAAAAGATAAAGTTCGCTTCGAATTGCCGAAATGCAAAACCTGAAGATTCCGCACTCAGGACAATTGACGGGCTACTCTTCCACAGATAGATAGCCTGTGGCGATTCAATATTAAGCTCACCCTGAAAGCCTTTTATACCATCAAAAACATTAGACTTTTTGGTTGGCGACTCTAATGGACCAGCAACGGAATAAATCGCCAGAAATAGCAGTAAAAATAAACTTTTACTTTGCCAGAAAATATTTTTATTCATCATAAGACAATCTCATTGCGCAACAGATATTCTTTATTAGTTATTAGAACTCATGCTCAACCTTCGAATTTTTTAATATTAGTAAGCTTTTTTTAACTCTGACTACTTAAAAATTAATTATTCCAATGCACAACAACTGTAAACGGGTAAAGGTTTGTTTACGATTAAAAAAAACCGCCATTAGCAAAGCCAATGGCGGTTTCGAATAGAATAAGGCCTACTAGCCTTTTAATTTACTTAACAGTGCCATCAATCCAGTTTTTTCCGTGCGCAACAAATACTGGTCGCGAATACTGGCAATATCGACATCATAACTACCCGGCTCTAAATCGCGGGCAATTTCAATTTTTTCAATTTCGTAACGTGTTTTTTTACCGGAATCGAGCAACGCTTGTTTACGTTTATCATCTTCCGATAAATCCATCAAAACATAATCACGCAATTGTTCTTTGAAGGTATCCAGGACAATCATCACTTTAGGTTTTAATCGACGCTCAAAGTTTTGCTCTACGACAACACCCACTTCACCCGTACTTAACTCAACTAAAGTGCCGGTAGGGTATAAACCAATAGCGCGAATAAACTCTACGACCAGCTCTTCCTGAAATTGAATATTACGCAGTTCATAGAGCTTTGCCACCGCTTTCGATGGTGCAATAGGGTGACGCGACCCACGGGGATTAGTAACGAAATCGTAATAAGTGACTATGCCTGCTATTTTGCCCAACAGCGGAATTTTATCGCCTGCCAAATGCGCTGGAAATCCGCTGCCATTCAGACGCTCGCAATGGGTTTTTACAATACTAATCATGCGTGGCTCAACACCAGGTGTTTTACGTAATATATCAGCACCCAGCTCAACAAATGTTTCGTACAACTGTTCTTCTTCAGGGCTACGATTGCTATTCGCTATTAACGCAGCATCCAACATCACTTTGCCGACATCCTTAAGCAGCACCGCCATGGCAAGCACATCCAGATCGCGCTTGGGAAGACCAATATGTCGGCCAAATAAAATGGCCCACACCGAAGAGCGCACAGCATGGCTATAAGTGTATTCATCTTTTTCTTGCACTCTGGAGAGCCAAGTAAAAGCGTCAGGATTACGCAAGACGCTATCAACCATTTCACTCGCAACTTTACGAGTCTCACCCAAAGAAAGATTATCAAGTTGCTGGGTTTCGAGTATTTCAATAATTTCCACTACAGCGCTATACACTTTTTGATGTAATTGTTTAGCTTTTTTGACTTCTTTTTGCAGCGGCGCAACTTCTCGATAAAAGTTGCGCTGAATTTTCAGCGGTGCCAAGGGCTCGTTAATTGCAGTATTTTCATGCTCGCGCCCCGCCCCTTTTACGCGAGAGCCTGGCTTGTCGAGCTTTTTCAGGCTGGAGGCAATGGGACCGCGACCTTTTTCAACATCTATGTAAACATATTTGCACAATATTTTAAGCTGATTAACTTCTTGCAAATCGCGCAGATAAAACCCTTGCAAAGGAAACGGAGTTTGTGACCAAGGACGATCGAGGCCAGACACGTACATGCCAAGGCTCAATTCATTCACATCAATCTTTACTTGCTTGACCGCCACTACTTTGCCTCACCCGGTTAATCTTTATATAAATTGATCTAAATAAATACAGACGTTGTGGAGAGTGTAGAGAATAATGCACCAACAAACCAGTAGCCACTCAGGGAAAGGCCTTAAGAGGGTCTTTCCAGTACCTGAGTGGCCGTCGCACATCCCATTAGCCTAGTCTTCAGGATAACTACGAATGATAGCCAGAAGACAAATCATGCACCGCATTAATAAAAGCGCCTGCATGAGCTGGATCGACTTCTGGTGTTATGCCATGACCCAAGTTAAATATATGGCCCGATCCTTTGCCATAAGATGCCAGTATGGCAGCAACTTCGGTACGGATACGCTCAGGTTTAGCATACAAAATAGTGGGATCCATATTACCTTGCAGTGCAACTTGTTTGCCAACTCGTGCACGTGCTTGGCCTATGTCGGTCGTCCAGTCCAAGCCCAGGGCGGTAGCGCCAGTATTAGCCAATAACTCCAGCCATTGCCCACCACCTTTGGTAAAAAGAATCACCGGCACCTGGCGGCCTCGATGTTCACGAATCAAACCACTAACAATTTTTTGCATGTACTTGAGCGAAAATTCTTGATAAGCACCATGTGAGAGCGCCCCACCCCAAGTATCAAAAATTTGTACTGCTTGTGCACCGGCCGTAATTTGCGCATTGAGATAGACAATGACAGATTCGGCCAATACATCCAGCAGCTTATGCATAACTTCCGGCTGATTGTAGGCCATCTCTTTAGCTCGCCGGAAATCGCGACTAGAGCCGCCCTCAATCATGTAGGTCGCAAGGGTCCAGGGGCTGCCTGAAAAACCGATTAGAGGTACACGACCATTAAGCTCACGATGAATGGTTTTTACCGCATTAACGACGTATGGCAAATCCTGTTCCGGCTTAATAATGGAAAGCGCATCAACATCTGCTTCAGTACGCACAGGCTTGCGAAATTTGGGGCCTTCGCCAGTTTCAAAATATAGGCCCAATCCCATAGCATCGGGAATAGTAAGAATGTCAGAAAAAAGAATCGCAGCATCAAGCGGGTAGCGTTCCAGTGGCTGCAGGGTTACTTCACAAGCCATTTCAGGATTGGTGCATAAGCCCATAAAATCACCGGCACGTTCGCGGCTGGCACGGTATTCAGGCAAGTAGCGACCGGCTTGACGCATCATCCATACTGGAGTTACATCGACAGGCTGCTTAAGCAATGCACGCAAAAAACGGTCATTTTTCAATTCAATCATTTCAAATTCCTCAAGAACACAGCTCAATATTATTTAGCCGAATAGTATTAGCCCCGCAAAAGCGGGGCTAACTGGGCCAAGGTTGTCAATAATACGGCCAAATACGTCTATGCCCGTTAAAATACTGCTATGTAATTTATATCTTCAGCATCTCCATTGGCAGTACATGTATTTTTACCGACTACCTGAATTGTTTGGCCCGCAGCTTTAGCAGCTAAAATTGCAGATAAAACATTTCTCCCCTGCTGAGTAGAAGTCGATATGGCATACCGAAGAGACGTAGCGCAACTCGCAAAGCTAGGGTTAGTTGATTGCATTGCAAAAACAACAGCATCATTGAAGGCATGAACAAATATCACACTCGGCTTACCTTCCGTTACTCCAGCATAAGTATTGCCCGCAAAAACACAGACAAACCCTATCAATATATTTTTAACTTTCATATTCCATCTCCGTGTAAAAAATGTAAAAAAACTAAACCTGCAAATAATCTAAAATACCCTCAGCCGCTTCACGACCTTCCCAAATAGCAGTAACTACCAGGTCAGAGCCACGCACCATATCGCCGCCCGCAAATACCTTGGGATTGGTAGTTTGGAATTTAAACTGCTGCTGTTCAGGAGCAATTACACCACCCCAATCGTTAGTATTCACTGCGTTCTCAGCAAACCACGCTTGTGGATTGGGCCGAAAGCCAAAAGCAATTAGCACTAGATCGGCTGGCAGAATTTCTTCGCTGCCAGGCACAACTTCCGGGCGACTGCGGCCTTTTTCATCAAGCGCGCCCATTTTTGTGGTAACAACTTTCACGCCTTCAACCTTGCCATTGCCAACAATGGCTACCGGCTGACGGTTATATAAAAACTCAACGCCTTCTTCGCGAGCATTAGCGACTTCGCGCCTGGAACCGGGCATATTTTCTTCGTCGCGACGATAAGCACAAGTCACGCTGGTAGCGCTTTGACGAATCGCAGTACGGTTGCAATCCATAGCCGTATCGCCACCACCAAGTACCACAACTTTTTTTCCTTTAACGCTAATGAAATCTTCAGGGCTCTTTTCATAACCGAGATTGCGATTAACGTTAGCGACCAAGAATGGCAGAGCATCGTAAACACCTGGCAAGCTTTCACCTGGAAAATCGCCTTTCATATAGGTGTAAGTACCCATACCCATAAATACTGCGTCGTAGTCGCGCAGTAGCTCGGCCATAGAAACATCTTTACCGATTTCAGTATTCAAACGGAACTCAATGCCCATCTCCGTAAAAATTTGGCGGCGACGAGTCATCACTGATTTTTCAAGCTTGAACTCGGGAATACCAAAAGTTAGCAAGCCGCCAATTTCTGGATACTTATCGAACACAACAGGCTTAACACCAGCGCGCACCAGTACGTCAGCACAGCCTATTCCCGCTGGGCCAGCACCAATGATGGCAACCTTTTTGTTAGTCCAAACCACTTTGGACATGTCTGGTTTCCAGCCCATAGCGAAGGCGGTGTCGGTAATATATTTTTCCGCATTGCCGATAGTGACAGCACCAAAACCATCATTCAGGGTACAGGCACCTTCACACAAACGATCTTGGGGACAAACACGACCACAGACTTCAGGCAAAGAGTTGGTTTGATGGCTTAACTCAGCCGCTTCAAAAATATTGCCCTCGGCAATCAGCTTTAACCAGTTAGGAATGAAGTTATGAACTGGGCATTTCCATTCACAATAAGGATTGCCGCACTCCAAACAGCGATGCGACTGCCCCTCCACTTCTTCCTTGGTGTACGGCTTATAGATTTCCACAAACTTGTGTCTGCGGGTTTGCATGTCTTTCTTGGCGGGGTCATGGCGACCCACATCCTGAAACTGAAATACATTATTTAAACGTGCGGCCATATTTATGCCCCTCTGTACTCTTTAGTACTATTTGTACTTGTTACGCATTTAGGTTCTATTACAGCAGGGGTTACTCACCGCGCTGTTTAAAACTCACCAATAGACCACCTAAACTAGCCGCCTTGGGTTTTATTAACCAGAATTTACCGATGTAATCATCAAAATTATCGAGTAAATGCTGACCCCACTCACTTTCAGTTTCTTGCGTAAATTCGAAAATAACGCTGCGTAGATGGTTGCGATGCGCCTCCAATGGCTCGGAATTAACACGATGAATATCGACTAACTCATGATTGTAACGATCAACAAAGTCGCCCGCTTCATCCAGAACGTAAGCGAAGCCACCGGTCATACCCGCACCAAAGTTAAGTCCAACCTGCCCAAGCACAGTTACCACACCACCCGTCATATATTCGCAGCAATGATCACCTGCACCTTCAACCACAACATGCGCGCCTGAATTGCGCACACCACAACGCTCACCGGCAATACCAGCAGCAAATAATTTACCGCCAGTCGCACCGTACAAACAGGTATTACCCATAATACTGGTGACGTTAGATTTAAACTCTGAATTGCGCGGTGGCCTTAATACCAACTTACCACCAGCCATGCCTTTACCGACATAATCGTTGGCATCGCCTTCCAGATACATATTTAAACCACCCGCATTCCACACTCCGAAACTCTGGCCACCAATACCGCTTAGTTTCAAGGTGATGGGTTTATCTGCCATGCCTTGGTTGCCATAACGTTTGGCAATCTCACCACTGATGCGTGCGCCAATCGAACGATCGCAGTTAGTGATGATGAATTCAAAATCGCCACCCGCCTTGGCTTCAATTGCGGGTAAAAGCACGCGCATAATTGCTTCCGCCGTTTCACCTTTATCGAAGGGGTGATTTTTATCCACACCACACAACTGCGGTTTGCTCGCCAAATAATCATCTGTATAGATAATGGGGCTTAAATCCAGCTGCTGTTGTTTAGCCGTTTCACCCTCGATAAGCTTCAATAAATCCACACGACCAACTAATTCACCGAGCGAACGCACACCTAAACGCGCCATCCACTCACGTGTTTCTTCAGCAACGAATTTAAAGAAATTTATCGCCATCTCAACCGTGCCAACATAGTGTTCTTTACGGAGCTTATCTTGCTGAGTGGCGACACCTGTCGCACAGTTATTGAGGTGGCAGATGCGCAAATACTTACAGCCTAGGGCCACCATTGGACCTGTACCAAAGCCAAAGCTCTCCGCTCCGAGCATTGCCGCTTTCACCACATCCAGCCCGGTTTTCAAACCTCCGTCAGTTTGCACACGCACCTTGTCGCGCAAGTCATTAGCACGCAGAGTTTGATGGGTTTCTGACAACCCCAGCTCCCATGGTGAACCGGCGTATTTGATGGAACTTAATGGACTGGCAGCGGTACCACCGTCATAACCGGAAATCGTAATTAAATCGGCATAAGCTTTAGCCACACCCGCTGCGATAGTGCCAACGCCAGGACGCGAGACCAGCTTTACCGAAACTAACGCAGCGGGATTGACTTGCTTCAAGTCATAAATCAGCTGCGCCAAATCTTCAATCGAGTAAATATCATGATGTGGCGGAGGAGAAATCAGAGTGACTCCAGGTACTGAATAGCGTAAGCGTGCAATCAAATCGTTGACCTTACCGCCAGGCAATTGACCGCCTTCGCCCGGTTTAGCACCTTGGGCAATTTTAATTTGCAATACTTCGGCATTGACCAAATAGGCAGGTGTCACCCCAAACCGACCGGAAGCCACTTGTTTAATTTTGGAATTTTTAATAGTGCCGTAACGCGCGGGGTCTTCGCCACCCTCTCCCGAATTAGAGCGGCCACCCAAACGGTTCATCGCCTCAGCTAAAGATTCATGAGCTTCTGGAGATAGGGCACCCAGGGACATGCCCGCAGAATCAAAGCGCTTGAAAATACTTTCGATGGGCTCAACTTCTGACAAAGGTACAGGACGACACTTGTCTTCATTCAACGCCAATAAATCACGCAACATTGATACAGGACGCTTATTAACTAAATCAGCGTAGTTGCGCCAAAGCGCATAGTTACCACTCTGCACGGCCTTTTGTAGGGTTTGTACTACGTCCGGGTTAAACGCATGATATTCAGAGTTATGCACGTATTTGTACAAGCCACCTTGTGCAATAGGCTTGCGTTCAACCCAGGCGCTTTCAGCAATAATTTTTTGATCGGCTTCCAGCTCTTCAAAACGCGCACCGCTAATTCGCGACGGCGTACTATCGAAGCACATATCAGTAACTTCTTCCGCCAAACCAATGGCTTCAAATAGTTGCGCACCACGGTACGAAGGCACCGTAGATATACCCATTTTTGACAAGATCTTGAGTAAACCCTTATCTATGCCTTTACGATAATTCTTGTAGGCTTGGTCGATATTAGTCAACAACTCACCCGTCTCTACCAAATCATTCAGCACGTAGTAACTGAGAAACGGATATACCGCAGTTGCGCCGTAAGCAATTAGGGCCGCAATTTGATGTGGATCGCGAGCACTGCCAGTTTCAACGATAATATTCGCATCACAACGCAAGCCAACATTGGTCAAATGTTGATGCACCGCACCAACTGCCAAAAGCGCTTGAATTGGTAACATTCCCTTCTTCAAACCATTGTCACTTAATGCAATTAGCACCTTGCCAGCGCTAACTTGCGCAGCAACATCCGTACACAAGCTGGTAAGCGCCTGTTTTAAATTAATGACTGCAGGATCGTAATGTAACGCAAAATGCGCTACCTCATAACCTGGACGATTCATGCTCATCAAACCACGAAACTTGGCTGGTGAGAGAATGGGCGAACTCAGAATGACCCTATCTGCATGAGCCTCAGTTTCATCATAAACCGGCAATTCACGTCCTAAACAAGTCTCTAGCGACATAACAATCGCTTCGCGTAAGGGGTCAATTGGCGGATTGGTAACTTGCGCGAATTGTTGGCGGAAATAGTCATAAAGCGAGCGCTGTTGGCGCGACAATACTGCCATTGGCGTATCATCCCCCATAGAGCCAACTGCCTCTTGAGCACCTTCGGCCAAGGGGCGCAGCAATTGGTCGCGCTCTTCAAATGAAACCTGGAACATTTTCATGTAGGCTTTTAATTCAGCGCCAACAAGTCCATTTTCCTTAACATCAACACTTAATGTCGACTCAACTCGTAAAGCACGATCTTTTAGCCATTGCTTGTAGGGCTGACTCGATTTGAGTTGATTATCGATATCCTGAGTTTGATGTAATTCGCCGGTTAGCGTATCAATGGACATAATCTGGCCTGGACCAAGCCGCCCCTTAGCCACGACATCCTCTGGCTTATAGGCATAAACGCCCACCTCTGATGCCACAGTAATAATGTCGTCTTTAGTGATAACCCAACGCGATGGGCGCAAACCGTTACGATCGAGCGTGCATACCGCATAACGACCATCAGTAATAACCAACCCGGCCGGACCATCCCAAGGCTCAATATGCATGGAATTGTATTCATAAAAAGCGCGTAGATCCGGATCCATGCTTTCAACATTCTGCCACGCAGGCGGAACCAGCATACGAATGGCCCGATGTAAATCCATACCGCCAAGCAGCAGTACTTCAAGCATGTTATCGAGGCTAGATGAGTCAGAACCGGTGCGATTAACCAACGGTGTTACGCTTTGCAAATCTGGTAGCAAGGGGGTGATGAATTTCGGCGTACGTGCCACCGACCAATTGCGATTACCCACCACAGTATTGATTTCGCCGTTGTGTGCCAACAACCTAAAAGGCTGGGCCAAAGACCACTGCGGTGTGGTATTTGTGGAAAAGCGCTGATGGAAAACACAAATAGCGGTTTCCAGGCGAGGATCAGCCAAATCCGCAAAAAATTGTGGCAAATCCACAGGCATCATTAGGCCTTTATAAGAAAGCACACCCGTACTTAAACTCGCGATATAAAACGCCTTATCACTGACTAAACGTAATTCAGCTTTGCGCCGCGCCATAAATAACCTGGCATTGACTTGAGCCAATGGCAGGTTATCCGTGTTAACAAATAAATGACTGAATAGGGGTAAGGAACGCATTGCAATCGGCCCAAGACAACTTGGATCTACTGGCACTTCACGCCAACCTGCAACCATCAATCCCTGCGCAACCAATTCCTCACCCAATACAATTCGTGCACGTTCAGCGAGCTCAGGCTCCCGACTTAGCATTACCGAACCCACACCATAAATTGATGTTAAGTCTACGCCGCAAGCCTCTTTGGCAACTTGACGCAAAAAGCTATCCGGCTTCTGCAGCAGCAAACCACAGCCATCACCCGTCTTACCATCGGCAGCAATACCACCACGGTGTGTCATACAAGTTAGCGCTTCGATGGCGGTTTTAAGTAGGCGGTGGCTGGTTTTACCCTTTAAATGGGCAATCAAACCAAAACCACAGTTATCTTTAAACTCGTCTATCCGGTAAAGGCCAGTGGTCATAAGCTGTCTTCTCAACTAATCTGCCAACACATTAAGTCGGCTTCTTAACAATCAATTCAGGAAAAATAAGAACGTTTTAGATACGCATGGTATTTGACTATACAAAAACCACACCAAATACCTACCCAGACAAAAAAGCCCCTGAGGTCTAGGGGCTGATGGCAAATGGGCGCAGGATGTTACCTGCTTGAACTATTATTGGCAAGTAAACCGACCTAAGCTTCATCAGTGCTATATCTCACAAAGGCGCGCAGAAAACAACCAAAGCGAACAGAAACCTATCCCATTATCTAGAAATGATAATAACAATACTCGCTAAGCCTTTAAAAATGCTAAAGAATGGGTATTTGATATAGTTATCCGACATGTGGCACTATTTTTCTAATAACAAGGCTTTATCATTGGTGCAATATAGGCTAAGTTTAGTGTTGGAATAAGTTAAGGCTTTTGCAGTTGTGCTACGCGCCGGCATAAAAGCTACATCATCACCCCAGCAAGCCACCCTATGGAACACTTTAGGGGGACAACTCTAGGCAAATCAGGAAGCAATCATGCACACAAAAACGATTTTAAAAATTATTAGCGCGGCATTTATTAGCTGTATGCTTGCTGCTTGCGGGGGCGGGAGCAGTGAAAATGGCTCAGCCCTACAAAATGCCATTAATGGTACCTCTAGCGCTGGTAACTCGATCAGCACCAATGCAAGCGCCAATTATGCAAGTAGTGCGATTGGACAAGATACCCTCCAATCTATGGAGTTTTCGGGTGCCATCCCAGAAATAATTAATCTCAAAGGTACTGGCGGAATTGAATCATCCTTAGTTCGCTTTCGTACTTTAGGGCAAACCGGAGAGCCTATAGAAGGTATCGCTGTGGACTTTGCATTAACCTCTGCCGTGGGAAATATACAGCTATCCCAAAATTCAGCGGTAAGTAACTCAGAAGGCTATATATCTACAAGCGTTATATCGGGAACGGTTTCAACAAGCATTAAAGTCACGGCAACAGTCTCAGACAACCCCGCTATATCGACTCAATCTAATTTGCTAGTAGTAGCGACCGGCCTTCCCGATCAAAAAAGTATGTCACTTGGATTAGAGACCTTTAACGCACCGGGATGGGGTGAAAATGGCATCAAATCGAAACTAGTTGTACAACTGGCAGATGCCTACAATAACCCAGCCTCCGATGGTACAGCAGTATCCTTTACCACTGAAGGCGGATCTATTGATGCCAGCTGTACCACCAAAAATGGTGCGTGCACGGTAGACTGGACAAGCCAGGACCCCAAACCACCAAGAAGTAGCGATGACGAGTCTATAGAGAGAATCTTGTGCGTGGACGACAATAGGAGGCCTATTGCTGACAAAGCACTACTGCACCAATGTGAAGCAGAGCGTGCCGGCCGCTCTACAATACGCGCAACTGCCATAGGCAATGAAAGCTTTAAAGATCAAAACAGTAATGGCATTTTCGATCCTGCCTTTGATATATTCGCCACTTCAGAAACTGGCGAGTGTGATCCCAGCGTACCGTTATCATCTTTTGAAGTTATAACCGGCGCCTGCGACGACTTGGCAGAAGCGTATCTCGATTCTGATGAGTCAGGGACTTATAAAACTGGCGAACCCTTCATTAATTTCATAACCGACACTGTCAACGACGCAGGTATTGACAACTACACCCCGCACAACGGCTTATATAATGGCGCATTTTGTCAACCAGCAGACGAGAACAATAACTTATGTTCGCGCACACCAATAACCATCCGTAAGCAACACATGATAGTCATGTCGTGCGACGAGCCCTTAGTTGAGGAAATAATTGAAGATTTCTTCTTCTTACCTCCGTTACCCGACAACAACTTTGCCATTGCTGATTGCAATGGGAATGCCTTGCCAAACGGAACCACAGTAAATGTGGATACAGTCCCACCTCAATCTCTTATCATTGGCAATGAATACAGCTGGAGGAGTGTTTATTCCCCGCCAGGAACGACTATCAAGATAACTGTCAAAACCGGGTCAGGCACAAAAGTAACATCATTTATGAATTAATTATTACTATAAAAATGCCAGCTTATCGCTGGCATTTTTATAGTGTCATTTGCACAAGCAACTGATTAACGCCCTCTAATTTCCTTTTGTATCGTTTTTAAATCTCTGGGCCAAGGCGCAGCTTTTCTCTGTGAGTTAGGAAGTAATCCAGCTGCTTGGCGCGCACTGGCAGAAGAAGGATAGCGTCCAGTAATAACTACAAACCAGTCTTTACCTTGACGTAAACTTTTAAAAATCAACAAGTCCTTTTTGTTAGATTGTTCAACGATATAATTCTGAGCTGCTTTTTCTGAACTCAACCCCATCACTTGTAATGTGAATTCCGATTCTTTCCAGGATAAAATGTTTTTTTCTTGTTCGCTGTAACCGCTCGTAGTACTTTTTATTTTTTCAGGCTGCGACTTAACTGTTTTTGTAAAATTTTTTGCGGCAACTTGCGGCGCTTCTAATTTTTTTATTTCTTTAGTTGTGACTGCTCCTGCTGATTTAGTTAGGACCGAAGTATCCTGTTGTGCGGCATTAACTTGCACCAAAGGCACAACATCTTGCTTCACAATAGGTATCTTTGATGCTTTCTCTTCGAGCGGTATTGATAAGTTTTGACTAGCAATACTACTTACTGGACTTACAGAAGAAACTGCCTCGCTGCCTATCGCTTTCGCCGATGAATCAGCGTACAGAGATTGAACAGCATTATCACCTTCATGTAACAAAACAGGTTCTTGCTGAGGGCTTGCAGGCACTACACCAGGCGACTGTATGCTTAAAGCAGTATGAACCCCAGTCTCTCCCGGTAACTGAGTGGACCCACTTTTGCCCCAGTAGAAATAACTCATTAATAGAACAGCACCTACAGCCGAAGCAATGACTATATAAAATGCTGTTGGGGATTTTTTATTATTTACCAAGTTTTGCGATGCGGTCACCGACGCCAGAAGCTTATCTTGAGCGTATTCATGTAATCGCAACAACTCGCCACGAGAATGCCTCCACCAAGCCTCCACGGCTGATTCAGTAAAAATTTCAGGACCAAGATAATCAGCCATTTCCATACGAAAATTTAAATAGTCGACGGATTCTGTTAAAGAAAGTTTTTCAAGTTGAAAATCACTCAGGACCACATCAGGAACATCTAACTGCTCAAGCCGCGGCAAAAGATGCGGCTCTGCAAATAACACTAAATGAATACGCGACTCGGCGCCATATTGAAGCAAACCGATCAACTCCGCTAACACAATATCGGTAATATGATGCGCATTATCAACAATCAATATTGCAAGGCCGTCATTTTCTGATTGGCGACGAGTGAACTCCTTAAACTCATCAACATCCGATAATTCAAACTGTTCAATCACATTTTTAAATAACGAATCAAAAGTGCTAGTTATTTGTCCCTCTAAAAAACAAATATCATCAGCATCATCAAGGGCATCAATTAGCGCCTGCGCCATGCGAGTTTTACCTACGCCGTAATCGCCGAGAACAACCAATAAGTTATTGCTAAATTGACTGAGGTGAAGTAGCTGATCAAGAATCTGTCGCCGCAGCGCACCCGTATATAAAGGGAAATGCGGATCATCGGCAAATGGGTCCACAGATAAACCATAACGCTGACGATAATCGGACAACAGCTGCGTCTCAGCATGATGTTCGCCTGAAAAATTAATATTTGATTCACTGCTCGACACATCATTAAAATTTTCCGGGTCGGCGGAAAATGAAGGTTCAGTTCTCATGGCATTATTTCCTCAGCAAAAACTCAATGTTTCTATGCGCGGCAAGCAGCAAATGTTTGTGCAAGAAGATTGCTATCCAGGTTACTAGTCACTATTGCTTTACCCATTTCTTCTAACAGAACCAAGCGCAATCGACCATCCAACACTTTTTTATCAATGCCCATCAGCTGCATAAAATGTTCAGGCATCATATCGACAGGGGCCTTGACCGGCAACTTGGCTTTCTCTAACAAATTGACAATACGTTTAAAATCAATCTCTTGAATATTTCCCATGCGCAGCGATAAATCAGCAGCCATAGCCATTCCCGCTGCGACCGCTTCGCCGTGCAACCAGTTGCCATATCCTTGCGCTGTCTCAATTGCATGACCAAAAGTATGCCCAAAATTTAATATTGCGCGTATGCCGCCCTCACGCTCATCTTGAGTAACAACATATGCTTTATTTTCGCAGGAGCGCAAAACTGCGTACGCAAGAGCAGTTTCATCACCAGCTATTAACAACTCAATGTTTTTTTCAAGCCAAGCAAACAAGTCATAATCACAAATTAATCCATATTTAATAACTTCGGCTAAGCCTGCAGATAACTCTCTTAACGGCAAGGTTTTTAACAATGCAATGTCGGCAATAACAGCGCGCGGCTGATAGAAAGCGCCAATCATATTTTTACCCATGGAATGATTAACGCCCGTTTTACCGCCCACCGAAGAGTCAACCATTGAGAGCAAGGTAGTAGGTATTTGGATAAAATCTACCCCACGCTGATAACAGGCGGCCGCAAAACCAGTCATATCACCCACAACTCCACCACCCAGCGCAATCAGCGTTGTTGTGCGATTATGTCGTGCAGCCAATAAACCCGTAAAAATCTCATTCAACGTTTGCAGCGTTTTATGCGCTTCACCATCGGGCAAAACCACCACATCAACTTGAAATGCAGCTAAAGATTTTTTTAGTGCGTCTAAATAAAGAGGGGCAACAGTTTCATTCGTAACCACACAAATTTGCTGAGCGCTTATATATGGCTTATATAATTCGTTCCGCGCAAGAAGATTTGTGCCGATAAAAATAGGATAACTACGCTCGCCGAGCGCAACTGTTAATTTATGCATAATATTACTCTACAGGAAAACGTGACACGTATTTTATCATACCAAATATGGCATATTGGCTGGGATCAAAAACAAACGGATATCATGCAGACATGATAAGTGAGGAAATTTCCTGGGCTACTAACTTGGGGGAGCGACGATCAGTATTGATAATAAAATCTGCCGCTTCTCTATAGAGAGGATCACGCAATGCCAATAAATCTATAATTTTTTGTCTTGGATTTTCCACTTGTAATAAAGGACGCTTTTTATCCCGGGCAGTACGCTCAACTAACTGTTCAATAGAGGCCGTCAAATAACATACATAGCCAGAAGATTTCATAATTTGACGATTATGTGAACGCAGAATGATGCCGCCGCCTGTTGCTATAACCACATCTTGCTCTTGTGCTAATTCTGTTAACACAGCAGATTCACGCTCGCGAAAACCTTCTTCGCCCTCCATGTCAAATATCCAGGGAATGTCAGCCCCTGTTCTCTCCTCAATCACTCGATCACTATCGCGGAAACTCAGACGAAGCTCGGCCGCGAGAACGCGGCCGATAGTAGACTTGCCGGCCCCCATGGGGCCTACAAGATATATATTACGTTTCTGCATTAATTCACTAATTTATCAGCAATAATTTTTGGTGTTACAAATATCAATAATTCGGTCTTGGTTTGCTTATCAATTGAATGCTTGAATAAACGACCAAGATAAGGAATATCACCCAGGAGAGGAACTTTAATATCACTCTTCAGGGTATCCAAACCAAACACACCACCCAACACAACCGTCTCACCATTGTTAACTAAAACTTTAGTTTCCAAGCGAGTAATATCGATCGTCGGAACGCCGGTTAAGGTAATTTCAGCCACCGCATCTTTGAATATTAACAAATCCATAATGACGTGATTATCGGGGGTAATTTGTGGTGTCACCTCCAATTTAAGAACGGCTTCGCGAAAACTAGTGGTCGTAGCGCCACTGGCTGATGCTTCTTGATATGCTATTTCTTTTCCTGATTTGATAACCGCTTTTTGCTTATCGCTTGTAATAACCTTAGGTTGTGCAACCACTTCAGCATAACCGGCATTTTCTAGCGCAGACAATTCCATATCTAAAAAAGCATTATCGGTCAATATGCCGAAAGCTAAACTACCAGCAGGATTATCAACAGCTAAGTGCACAATATTATCTTGTGTCATGTCCGTTGTACCATTGCCAGTCAAGAACTCAAAAGGAGTACCAGGATCACTACTCAGACCCTTAGCGGTACCTGAAAACTCTCTTAGAGAATTACCCGAAAGGCCATAAGCAACACCGCCCCATTGTATTCCCAGCTCGCGACGGAAATCCGTATTCGCAATAACAATACGTGCTTCGATCATCACTTGGCGAACCGGTATGTCAATTTGCTCAACTAATTTTTTAAATGCTTCAATTCGCTCAGCCGTATCAGTAACAATAATAGAGTTGGTTCGCTCATCTACAATCGCCTGCCCACGAGCAGAAAGTACGCTCCCCGTTGATTTACTACCGCCTTCGCCTGCGCTTCCACTTCCGCCTTCGGCATCACCTTTAAATAATTCAAACATTTCTTTGGCGTTAGCATAACGAACTCGCAAATACTCTGTGCGCAAGGGCGCTAGCTCCTCCAATTGTTTCTTCGTGGACAACTCCTGCCGCTCCCGCTCAGCGATTTCAGCCGCAGGAGCAATCATTAACACATTGCCGTCCTGACGCTTATCCAAACCTTTAGTTTTTAATACTAAGGCTAAAGCTTGATCCCAAGGAACATTTTCCAAACGTAAGGTTATACGACCGGTTACAGTGTCACTTGCAACAAGATTTAGATTGGTAAAGTCAGCAATAATTTGCAGTACCGCCCTTACCTCAATATCCTGGAAATTGAATGAAAGCTTATCGCCACTAAATTGGAAATCTTTTTTCTTTTCACGTTTTTCATCTTCCGTGAGCGGTTTAATGCTGACGACATATTCATTGTCAGTTTGGTATGCCATGTAATCAAATTCACCGTTTGCAGCTATACTTAAAACCGAATTACTTCCGTCTTGGGCGGCATTAACCAAAGTTACCGGTGTTGCAAAGTCAACGACATCCAAACGTCGACGCAAATCTGTGGGTAAAGCTACGTTTTTAAATGAAAGCTTCACACCTGTACCGGTTCCGACTAAATCAGCAATTACGTGCGAGTCCGACAAGGTAACCACTATCCTGCCCTCACCCGTTTGGCCTCGACGAAAATCAATATTGGTAATAGATGCTTGGCCACTCGCAGCACTAACAACACCTGCTTTTTCAGTCGCACGACTATTAGGAATGTCGATATTTTTGGAGGCGGCAACTTTATTAATGGCATCGCCACCTTGATTAGCACCAACTTCAACCACAAAAGTATTTCCTTCCCTTCGTGACGAATAGGCAGTTAACTTATCGAGATTTACAATAACGCGAGTGCGTCCGTCAGTTGTAAGCACCATCGCGCTTTGGCCATTTTCAAACGACAACGGGAAACGACGCTCTTTAAGAGAACTAACAACATCGGGAAAGTCGAGCACAATACGTGCTGGCTTTTCGATGGTGTACCCTTTGGGTTCCGGCGGAACATCACTAAATGCCATGCGAACTTCAAACCGTTCTCCGGGCAGCTCTGCAAATTTGATATCGTTTAATGTGCTACCTAATGCTAGGGATGACACACAGCAAAGCATTAATAAAATTTTATTTCGCATACATAACCCCAATGAGAACAGAATACGCATTACTGCTTACTCCTTTTCTTCTAATTTAATAATTCTGGGACGTTCGACCCAACCACTAGAACCATCCGCAACAATTTCCATTAATTCGAGCTGAGCCTTTTCTGTAGAAATAATTTTTCCGTAATTTTTACCCATATAATTACCTACAGTGACGGGCGTTACCTTACCTTGTCCGTCATCAATCAAAGACCAAAGGCGACCATTTTTGGCAAAAGTCCCAACCATTTTTAAGCTGGCGATATTGAAAGACTCGAGATACTCATGCTCCCGATTCATATCTGGCTCAACGGTTCGGCCGCCTTTCGAAATACTATCGACCGGGGTAGGCTGATCGAAGGGGCTGCGTAACGTCATAGCCGCATATGCAAATGGCTGGTATGGCTTAAATGCAGGTAGCGGTTCAATTTGCCCCTGCGGACGCCGTTTAGTTTCGTCCATAAAAGCCGTCAAATCTTTTTGTTCCGAGGATGAACTACAACCGGACATTACCAAGGCAAACAATATTATTTCAGCGAACAACAGGATTCGTTTCATCATTCCTGCTCCGGTGTTTTATAGCGATAGGTTTTAGCAGAGATCTGCATATTTAATACATTGGAGTCTTTCTTTTTCGCCACGGTAAAATCATGTAAAGTTACAATTCGCGGCATACCTGCAACGCCACTCACAAACCCACCCAGATCGTGATAACCGCCATCGACATTAATTTTTATCGGTACTTCAATATAATATTCAGCTACTTTTTCTTGCTCAATAGTAACGCCATTAATGGTTAAACCACTTTCCGTGCCCCGCGCACTTATATCTTCTAACAATCCGGGAACTTCGGTTTTCGATGGCAACCGTGACAGTAACGAAGTAAAAGTAATATTCATTTCTTCCATTTGCGCCCGGTAGGCTTCAAGGTTCGCAGCTTCAAAACTTTTAGCTTTAAAGGTCTCTTTTAAAGTTACCTCTTTAGCCTGCACGCTAGCCAAGCCTTGATTGAGATCACTTATTTTTACATAGTATGTAAGTACAAATACCACTGTGACCAAAACAGCAATAACAAATATTTTTCCCGGTAATGGCCAAACGCCAATTTTTTCAAAATCGATATTATTAACATCGAAACTTTTAAGTTGTTCCAAGGTATCGTTAAGAGCCATTTATTTGCCTCCTGCTTTTTTTTCAGATGTAGACGTGACCGTTGCTTTTTTAGCTGCATCTGCATCTTGAGCCGCTTGCCCTACCTCTCCAGGAACGGAAGTATGGACAGTCATTTTAAACGCATTGGCCTGCTCTCCTTCCTTTGGTGCCGCCGTAACAGAAGTTAGGTTGGCAGAAGCAAACCAATCAGAGTCTTCTAAATTACGCATCAAACTCGCTACACGATTATAGGACTCAGCTATACCTTCTACGCTTACAACATCCCCTTGACGAGAAAATAGCGTTATAAAAAGACCATCAGGAATAGCGCGAGCAAAATCATCAAAATAACGCACTATAAGCGGCCGGGTTCCTTCAAGATCAGTAATAATTTTTATGCGTGTTAATAAATCATCACGCTTTTTCTTTAACTCACTAATTTCTTTTACTTGTTTTTCCAGTATTGCAATTTCCGTATCCAGAATATGATTTCTGGCATTTTGATTTTCTATAGCTGACTCAACGCTCACCACCCATAAATACGACAGCAGCAAAGACAGCACCAAAAAGCCACCTAATACTGCTAAAAACTGTTCTTTTTTCTCTTTGCGATAGGCTTCACGCCACGGCAATAAGTTAATC
>JAZKHP010000020.1:0-5088 GCA_040385335.1 Pseudomonadota bacterium | reverse complement strand
TTTAAATTACGCACTCATTACCAATCTGATCACGCGTTTACCGTTATTCCCAAAAGTAAAGACACCAAGGCAGTCGCGAGGGCCTTTTACAATTGTTGAATATAGAAACCTTCTTAAAACAGCTTGGCGTTTACGTGATCAGCCTTACATGATGCAACACCGCCCAAGGTTGATTAATATAAATGAAGGTATGAAAAACGAAGTTTATATGCCAAAAGATATGACAAGATTAATTGGTTTTATGGTTAATAGTTTTATTAGGCCCAGTGATCTGAAGTTTTTACAGCATAAACACGTAGAAGTTATAGAATCAAATTATCGATATTTAAGATTATCTTTATCTGAAACAAAAAAGCATGATCAACCAATTGTAACCATGACAGCTTGTGTTGGAATATATAAAAGAATTTTAAAAGATGCTAAAGCTCTAGGATATGGAAAGCCCAATGATTTTGTTTTCTTACCTGAAATTAGTAAAAACAGAGATCATGCCCTTAGGCATATGGGTTTTCTATTGATGTGGGTCCTAAACACATCAAATCTTAAATATGGATCAAAAGGTCAAAATAGAACTCTTTATTGTTTAAGACATACTGCTATTACGTTTAGGCTTTTATATGGTGAAGGTGTAGATTTACTAACGTTAGCAAAAAACGCTAGGACATCTGTCAATATGATAGAAAAGCACTATGCGTCAACTCTAAACGGTGAAATGAATATATCACTATTGCATAGCAAAAGAGTTCGAAAATTTAATAGTCGTAACCAATAAAAAACGGCAACCTAAGTTGCCGTTTTTATTTTATTCACTAACTTAAACAGGCTAAGCCTGCATTAAACTAGAAGAATAAGATAGCGCCTAGTGAAATTGTTTTAGCTTTAGCTTCAGCACTGTCCACTTCACGCTCTGATTGTGAGTACTCAGCAACCAAGTTCAAGTGTTTTGTGATTGGATGGTAAGCACCAACAGTCCACATTGAATCTTCAATTTCATTAAATGAATCGATTGAATTGCCATCTAATGTAGACTCACCGTATGAAACACCTAATTTAGTACCTACACCTGGAAGGGCGTAAGTAGCTTGTAGATACCATTGATCTGAATCACGTGATTTACCAGCAGCATCAAAACCATCAAATAATTGAAGAGTTTGACCGATACCTTCGCCTTCACCGTAGTAACCTGTTAAACCAAAACCAGCTAAGTTTACAGTTGTACCGATATCAAATGCTGTTGCACGGTCATCACCACCTGCTGATAAGCCTTCAACTTTTTGTGAAATACCAGAAACCCAAACTTTACCACCGAAATCGCCAGCCCACTCGTAGCTTGCTTTACCTTCGTAAGCTGATTGTGAACCACTACGACGGTTGCTAGATGCTGAAGTACCTAAAGTATTAACTGCATTCCAACCTTGTGTTAAACCAACAGTGAAGCTTAAACCATTGAAGTTTGGTGAAGAGTAAGCAACTTGTGATTTCCAGTCAGCATACATAAAACCAGTACCGATACGACCTAGAGTTGTTGTGTTGCCAGCTAATGAACCAGCACCTGAACCAACACCTAATAATGTCATGTCGTTTAAGATAGCGTCAGAAGCGTAAATACCTAAATCTTTACCTAGCTTGATAGAACCCCAAGATTTGTCGCCAAATGTTAAGAATGCTTGACGGTTTTCTTGTTGTGAACCTTGACGGCCAGAACCAGTTGTTGAAGCACCTGGGTTGATTGAGATTGTGAAACCAACATCTAAGTCGTTTTGACGTGTTTTACCAGAAACTGATAGGTAGTTAGGTAACAAGCCTGTAGTGATGTTATTTGTAGAGTCTTGATTGCCATCTCCCAAACCTAATGGAGCTGCACCAGCACCAGTATCACCACTAAATGATGTATGTGTGTAGTATGCGTTTACAACGCCACCGATGTCCAATGTCCAATCGCCAGCTGGAATCATGATACCAGCGTTTGCGCTTGAAGCTGCAGCTAATAAAGCTGATGCTACTGCTAAACTTAATTTTGTTTTCATATGAATCTCCAAAAATTTATACTTAAAGTTTGTAACTTAATTACCCTCATTTTTATGGTTTGAAATTAATGCTTGTTATATTTAACAACATTAATTTAACGCTAAAAACAAGAAAG
This sequence comes from Pseudomonadota bacterium, assembly GCA_040385335.1. Taxonomy (GTDB): domain Bacteria; phylum Pseudomonadota; class Gammaproteobacteria; order Pseudomonadales; family Cellvibrionaceae; genus Cellvibrio. Next base: position 2,945 of record JAZKHP010000020.1, on the reverse strand, counting down.
TTCGCGAACTCCCCCAATAAAACAAACTTAACATTCATTTACTAAGAAGGTTCACCTAGTATGCCAAAGATGCCGTTTTAACAGCAAGTGATTTGTGGTTTTTTAAGTGAGTTGCGCCAAAATGTTGTATTGGCGCAACAGTTATGACCTTGCAGAGCGCAGAATTGCTTGCTTTACTTGTTACAAAGACTCTTCTACCGCAAACAGGCGACGGTGTTCACGGATGGCAAATCGATCGGTCATGCCAGCAATATAATCGGCAACGGCTCGCGCTTTGTCGGCTTTAGCGTGCTGTTGATGCTCTGGTGGCATCAGGCTGGTGTCGCTGAAAAATACTTCAAATAGTTCACGAATAATGCGCATGGCTTTTGCACTCATACGATTGACTTTGTAGTGATGATATAAATTAGTGCGTAAAAATTGTTTTAAAGCCAGGTTCTGTTGCGAGATTTCACTGCTAAAACCAATCAGGTAGGGAGCATGACGAATATCTTGTATGGATTGTGGCGCTACTTGTTTAATATTTGCGGCGCTTGTTTCACATAAGTCGACCACCAAAATATTAATCATGCGGCGCACCGTTTCATGTATCAGCCGCCTAGGTTCAAGTTTGGGATGTTTATGATTAACGATTTCTAGCTGAGAATTAAATAATGCCACTTCTTGCAGTTGCTCGATGCTGATTAAGCCAGAGCGCAAGCCATCATCAATATCGTGATTGTTGTAGGCAATTTCATCGGCAAAGTTGGTTAATTGGGCTTCTAAACTGGGATTGGTTTTATCAATAAAGCGCTGGCCTACATCGCCCAATTGTCTGGCATTTTTAAGTGAGCAATGTTTTAGTATGCCCTCGCGCAGCTCAAATGTTAAATTCAAGCCATCAAACTCAGCATAACGTTGTTCTAATTTATCGACTACGCGTAACGATTGCAAGTTATGCTCAAAGCCGCCGTAATCACGCATGCAATCGTTAAGTGCATCTTGGCCGGCGTGACCAAACGGGGTGTGGCCCAAATCATGTGCCAGTGCAATGGCTTCAGTCAGGTCTTCGTGTAAATTGAGTGTACGCGCAATGCCTCGTGCAATTTGTGCGACTTCCAGGCTATGCGTTAAGCGGGTGCGGAACAGGTCGCCCTCATGGTTTACAAATACCTGGGTTTTATACTCCAAGCGGCGAAAAGCGGTGGAATGAATGATACGGTCGCGGTCGCGCTGAAAAGCATTGCGTAAAGGCGATGCGGGTTCTTCATGGCGCCTGCCAAACGTGGCTTCAGGATTGGCGGCGTAAACGGCAAGTGAATTCATGGATTATGTAAGCGACAGTGTTTCATTGAGTTTGTTTGCATCGTAATCACTGGTAATCACGGCTTTACCAATGCCTTGCTGTAATACCAGCCTTATTTTGCCATCGGCCACTTTTTTGTCATTCGCCATTAAGTCCAGATACTTTGCGACACCTAAATTGGGTGCTTGTAGAGGTAATTTGGATGCAGTAAGTAGATCATGGATTCGTTTAAATTCATCATTATTTAACCAATTCATGCGTAGCGATAAATCTGCTGCCAATATGGTACCAGCCGCCACTGCCTCGCCATGCAGCCAAACACCGTAGCCCATGGCGTTTTCAATGGCATGGCCAAAGGTGTGGCCCAGGTTAAGCAGGGCGCGTTCCCCCGTCTCATGCTCATCTAGTGCAACGACTTCAGCCTTGTTTTGGCAGGATCGGTAAATGGCATAGCTAATGGCGGCTTCGTCTAAAGCCATCAATTTGGCAATATTCACCTCTAGCCAATCGAAAAAATCCGCATCGCGAATCAAGCCGTATTTAATCACTTCCGCCAGCCCTGCCGATAATTCGCGCGCTGGTAAAGTTTGTAATGTGTCAATATCCGCTAATACCAGTTTGGGCTGATAAAACGCACCGATCATATTTTTACCAAGCGGATGGTTGATACCGGTTTTGCCGCCAACGCTAGAATCCACTTGTGACAGCAGTGTGGTTGGAATTTGGATAAACGGCACGCCGCGCAGATATGTTGCCGCAGCGTAGCCGGTTAAATCGCCAATGACCCCGCCACCTAGTGCGATAAGTGTAGTGCTGCGCTCACAGCGATTTTTAAGCAGGGCATCGTAAATTTGATTGAGTGTTTCGGTGTTTTTATAAGCTTCGCCATCGGGCAAAATAATTTCAATAACGGCAACACCTGCTTGGCGTAGGGTGCTGGCAAGCTTTTCCAGATACAAAGGTGCAACCGTAGTATTAGTGACAATGGCGACATTTTTACGTTTAAGGTGCGGCAGGATCAAGTCTGCCTGCGCTAGCAAATTGGAACCGATATGAATGGGATAAGAGCGGTTATCGAGTGCTACATGTAAAGTTTGCATGATGGAGTAATAATATATTGTTAAAATTTAAGACTGAAATTTTAAATTGAGATCGGATTGTATTTTGGCAATGATGCTACCTACAGGTTGATTGCCCGTATCGATAATATGAGTGGCAACTTCAGTATATAAAGGGTTGCGCTCCGCATATAGTTGTTCAAGCTTGGCGCGAATATCTACATTTTGTAACAGCGGCCTGTGTTTGTCGTTGCGCGTCCTGTGCCAGAGTTCGGTCACATTGGCGCGCAGGTAAATAACATGACCGTTGGCTTTAAGCAATTCACGATTTTCTGCCGCGATCACTGCGCCGCCACCGGTTGCCATCACAATGTTTTGTTGGGTGGCAAGATCTTGAATCACGGCAGTTTCGCGCTTGCGGAATCCGCTTTCACCTTCCAAATCAAAAATAACAGGTATTTTAACGCCAGTACGTTTTTCGATTTCTACATCGGTGTCATAAAACTGTTTGTTTAAATGTTTGGCCAAAATTTTGCCAATGGTGGTTTTGCCCGCACCCATCAAACCAATAAAAAAAATGTTATTTGTTTCTATCACAATAT
>JAZKHP010000019.1:0-14582 GCA_040385335.1 Pseudomonadota bacterium | reverse complement strand
AGCTGGGTGAGATTGAAAATACCCTGATGACACATGCGGCTGTCAAAGATGCGATAGTGCTAGCCAAAGCCTCGGCAACAGGTGATAAAAGACTCGTCGCTTATGTAGTGACAGATGCAATTGATTGGCAAGATGAAAGCGCAGTTGCTATCACGGCAAGTCATGAATGGATTGAAAGTCTACGTCATCATCTGAGCGAAATCCTGCCGGATTATATGGTGCCATCCGCGTTTGTGTTATTGGAAAAACTGCCGTTAACGCCGAATGGCAAAGTAGATCGCAAAGCCTTACCAGAGCCGGATATTTCACTACAACAAAATACTTACGTTGCACCGCGCACTAAAACAGAAAAAATCTTATGTGAGATTTGGCAAACAGCTCTAGGTATTGCACAGGTAGGAATTACGGATAATTTCTTTCAATTAGGTGGGCATTCACTTTTAATTGTGCAAATTATTTCTCGACTTCAACAACATGGTCTATCCATGCCTGCACGCCAACTCTTTACAACTCCCAGCTTAGGTGAGTTGGCCCGGGCGTTGGATGCTGATTCTAAAAGTACACTTCCTCTGTTTAAAGCACCGGCGAATCTGATTCCTGAAGGTTGTGAGTTGATCACGCCAGATATGCTTCCACTCGTAAATTTAAGTGCGGAAGAACTTTCCTCCATAGTGGAGAAAATTCCTGGTGGCGCTGCGAATGTGCAGGATATTTATCCATTAGCTCCGCTACAAGAAGGTATTTTGTTTCATCACATTACGGGCGAACAAAGTGACCCCTATGTGCTTCCTTGTTTGTTTAAAATTAAAAGTCATCAAGCCGTTACCGAATTTATAAACGCTTTACAGTTCGTTGTTAATCGCCACGATGTATTACGCACAGCCATCTTGTGGGATCGATTATCTGTACCAGTACAAGTGGTTTGTCGTAAAGTAACCTTATCTGTGACCTGGTTGGAACTGGATTCGATAAATAGCATAGAAGAAAAAATGCGTGCACGTTGCGCACCTGAACATCAATGGATGGACTTAACTCAACCCAACTTAATTAAGTTAGAAGTTGCTGAAGATTCTTTGACAGGGCAATATTTCGTTTTCCTTCAATATCACCATATAACATCTGATCATGTTGGTTTCGGTATTATTGAAAAAGAAATTATATCTTATCAAATGGGGCAGGCAGATAAATTGCCAGCGTCAATACCTTACCGTGAATTCGTAGCTCACGCGCAACATCAAGCTTTACACCACGATGCGGAAGCATTCTTTACGCAGATGTTGAGCGATGTGGAAGAGTCTACGGCACCGTTTAATCTATTAGATATTAATGGAGACGGTAGTCACATCCTGGATGCAAAAGCAGCTGTGCCTGCAGCAACTTCAAGTGCGCTTCGTCGTCTTGCAAAAGATCTTACAATCAGTCCAGCTGCAATATTCCACACAGCCTGGGCAATGGTTGTTGGTGCTTGCAGCAGCCGCAATGATGTGGTTTTTGGCACTGTGTTATCCGGTCGTCTTCAAGGAACCCTTGGTGCAGAACATATGCTTGGGGTAGTGATTAATACCTTGCCGTTAAGAGTGAAATTAAACGATAAGAGTGTGCTGGCTGTTGTGAAAGAAGTGCAAAACTCCTTGCTTGATCTATTACCTTTCGAGCAAGCTTCATTAGCACTTGCGCAAAGATGCAGTGGAGTACAGGGAGGGGCACCTTTGTTTACTGCGTTGTTGAATTATCGTCACTCAGTAAAAATGGAAACTGATCAAAGTAACGTCGAAGAAAGTTCTATTTTTAAATATATTGCAGGACAAGAACGCGCTAATTATCCGTTTGGTTTATCGGTTGATGATTTTGGTGGTGATTTTGCTTTAAATATGCAAGTTAAGAATACTATCAATGTAGAACGCATTGTTGGTTACATGCAAACAGCAATTGCAGAATTAGTCTGCGCTTTGCAATCATCACCGCACCAAGCGATCAATAAAATATCTGTATTGCCGCAAGTGGAGCTACAACAACTGCTAACGGGGTGGAACAATACACAAGAAATTTACCCAAAAGATAAATGCATCCATGAATTGTTTGAAGCACACGTAGAAAGCAACCCGAATGCAACTGCTGTTGTTTTCGAAAACCAAAAAATAACCTACGGTGAGCTCAATCTAAAAGCCAATCAGCTAGCACATTATTTAATTAACAAGAAACAAGTGACACCAGATACCTTAGTGGGAATTTGTGTAAACCGCTCGCTGGATATGGTGATTGGTATGCTTGCCATCCTGAAAGCGGGTGGCGCTTATGTACCGATAGATCCTGAGTATCCAGAAACGCGATTAAAATTCATGTTGGACGATGCGAAGCTCGTTACAGTGCTCACGCAAAATCATTTGCGTGATACTACACCTGTCACCGATGAACAAGCAGTGTGTTTGGATAGCAATGTCATTAAGCAAGAGTTACAGGCACAACCATCAAGTAACCTGAATGCTCAAGTGTTAGGTTTAAGCTCACGTCATCTCGCTTATGTAATTTACACTTCTGGCACTACGGGAAATCCAAAGGGCGTATTGATTGAGCATCGCTCATTGGTCAACCTGGTTGTGTCTGACCAAAAATTGTTTGGGTTAACACCTGCTAGTAAATTTTTAAATCCTTTATCTATAGGGTTTGATGCAGGTAATGGTTACTTGTGGGACACCTTGGGTGCAGGCGCAAGTCTTTATTTAGAATCTCCCACTAATGATTTATTTAACACTATAGAAACAGAATCAATAACTCATGCAGTAATGGCTGCAGCTATCTTAAAAGCTCAAGATGTGCGTGCAACAGATCACTTAAAAGTATTGATATCGGGTGGCGATCTCTGTGATTCACAACTACTGTCTAGCTTAAGTAGGGAAACAAAGTTCTTTAACGTATATGGCCCTACAGAAAATACAGTCACTAGCACCTGTCAGGAAATGGTAATTAATCAAAAAAATTCCATTGGTAAACCAATAACAAATGTAATCTGCTTAGTTCTTTCGCCAGATAATCTTTGTGTGCCAATTGAATGTGCGGGTGAGCTTTACATTGGCGGTGTCGGTCTTGCGCGCGGTTATTTAAATTGCCATGATTTAACAGCAGAAAAATTTATTTCCAATCCATTCTACGATAACAGTCAGCCAGGAAGCAGCGAGCGTTTGTATAAAACCGGCGATTTGGTGCGTTGGTTAGCCAATGGTAATTTGGAATTTATGGGTCGCATTGATCATCAGGTTAAAATTCGTGGTTTTAGAATTGAACTCGGTGAGATAGAAAGTGCGCTAAGCCTGCATGAGCATGTTGAAGATGTTGCCGTGCTTGCTAAGGAGTCAGTTAATGGTGATAAACGCTTGGTTGCCTATGTCGCCACTGGTGCGGTTGCGTTGGCTGATGAGAGGGGCATTACCATTGCCGCGCGAGATTCGCTTCTTGAAAATTTTCGCAATTTTCTGGTTAAAACTTTACCTGCTTACATGGTGCCTTCCACCTTCGTATTGCTAGCACATTTACCCTTAACACCCAATGGCAAAGTAGATCGCAAAGCATTACCTGAGCCTGACATGTCGACTCAGCTGACGGCTTACGTAGCGCCCCGCAATCAAACTGAAAAAACATTGTGCGAAATCTGGCAAGGATTACTAGGTATTAAGCGCGTAGGGATTACTGATGATTTCTTCGAATTGGGTGGGGACTCGTTAAGAGCGGTGCGATTTGTGGGTACGGCAAATAAAGCTGGTTTAGGTTATTCAGTAGTTGATGTCATGAAATATCCCACTGTTGAAGCTTTGGTAAAGATATCGGATGACAAAAATAAACTACCCATCAGTCAAGCATTAGTGGTTGGCGAAGTGCCCTTGTCCACAGCACAACAACTTTTCTTAAATACAACCTTAGATCAACCGAATTGGGGGAATGCGGTTCGATACTTTGACTTTGAATATCTTGATAAACTGCTTTTGGAAGAATCTTTACTGCGTGTTGTAACGCATCACGATGCATTGCGCGCAAAATTCATTAAAACTTCCGATGGCTGGAGACAAATATTAATAGAGCCAAGTAAGCTTAATCTATCAATTGATTATATAGACTATTCAAATATTCCTGATGAAGACAAGGTAGAAAAAATTGACCGCTTTCTATTTTTAAATCAAGGCGAGATGAATTTATTGGATGCGCCTTTAATTAAAGTAAAAGTGTTTTATTTGGGTTCGCAGAAAGGTTATGTTGGTCGAGTGAATATCCATCATCTTTTGGTTGATGGATATTCGGCAAATATTTTCTTTGAAGATTGGATAGACTGTTACAGCAATATGATCGTAGGTAAACCTTTCAGTTTCCCTAATAAAACAACATCAACATTTGAATGGGTAAATCGTTTAATACAAGAGGCAAACTCAACCGCATTAGAAAAGGAAATTGAATATTGGTTTAATTTGCCATGGGACCAAGCGATTGATCTTCCTGTCGACTATTCATCAAAAATCCATGAAAATAATGTTGGTTCAAATAGAGATATTCACTTATCACTATCAATAGATCACACCTCGGCGCTATTAAATCTGGGCGCTTTAATAGGAGTGCCATTTGTAAATATTTTAATAGTGGCTCTGGTTGAAACACTTGCAGATTACGCGCAGAGTGAGTGGATTCCAATAAGAGTGCTTGATGCTGGCAGAGGATTTGATTTGGGCTTGGATGCATCGCGTACAATAGGGTGGTTCTGTGTTCAGCGCACACTTTTATTGCAAGCGAGCAAAGGCGCTAAGACTATAGATGCTCTAAAAAACATTAACGAACAGATTGAAAAAATACCTAATAAGGGTTTCGGCCTTGAATTATTGCAGTGCTACCACAACAACAAAGTATTGAAGCAAGACTTGGAGTCTTTGATAAAAACAGAAGTGTTTTTTAATTTTCAAGGTGTGACTGAATACTCTACCGGTCAAAGTGAGGCTCCGTTTAGTACCTTGTTAGATAAGGGAGCTTATGTTGGCCACTGGATTTCCCCAGTAAATATAAATAACGAAAAATTTACCTGTAATGCTGGAGTGGTTAACGGAAAGCTAAGTATTACTTGGCGCTACAGTGAAAATCTTTACTGTAAAACCAATATGGATTTATTGACCCGGAATCTACTTGATAAGCTCGCGGCTATGTCTGAATGTATTCAATTCCATAAGGAGACTGACAAAGAAGGTGGGTTGACAGAAAGACCTGTTTCTTCCTGAATGTAAAAAAATTATCTTCCGGCTTCGACTTTTTTTACTGATAAAATTATGATACATGCAGTTGCTGCATATCTCTTCTGGCATAAAATTGGCTTGCGGAATTCTTGTATCTATAGTTGTGCAAAGGAACGTCAATAGACTTTTTAGATTATATTTTTAAAATTAAAAGGTATGCTTATGTTACCTGCGGAAAATGAGTTATTAGAACCAAATAAGATGATCGCTTCCCAGCAAGAGTCTCCTATTGTTGATGAGTCTTACAAATTGTTTTTAATTAACAAAGCAATTAGAAATAGGAAATCGTGGCGGGGCACTGATTGTTCGGCAATATCTGAATACATTCTTCTGAATAATGGAATTTATATTGATCCTAACGAATGCTGCGATATTGCAAACCGATACTCTTTTCTCATAAAGAAATCCAGTATGCTCGAAATTGCTTTTTCCCTGGCTACAATGTTTTTGATTATATATGTCGGTGATGGCGGATCTTTTTTTGGATACTATTCAATTATTTTTTTGCCATTTGTATTTAATTTCTATTCCGCGATAGCCGTAAATATTAAGATATTGTTTTTTTCTCCTGCGCCTTTGGTTCCATCTGCCAGCAGATGCGAATCATCATTAATGTCTACTGCTATTGTTATTGCGTCGCGTAACGAACCGTTTTTAGTGGCGCAGATGACTTTTGATTCTGCATTGGCTTTATCTTTTCCTGCGAATAAAAAAGAAATAATAGTTGTGGATAATAGTGATATTTCTTTTCCTCAATATAATTTATGGAAAGAATATGTAGAATCTTTTGCTGATAATGGTTCCAAAAAAATAGATGGGGTGAGAGTTGTTTTTATTCATAGAGATGGCACGGAAGGGTTTAAACCACGTAATTTAGATCTTGCAATGGATGCGGTGACTGCAGAACTGTTACTTTATTTGGATGTTGATTCTACTGTTCTCCCCGATACTTTACTGCGCATAGCTCCCATGTTTAAGTGGGATGAGAAGATAGGGTTTGTGCAACTCTATACACTACCCACAAATGCTAATGGAAAGTCACCATTAGCATTTGCCCAAAGTGTACGAAATTATTTTCTAAGATTGGAAATGGTGTTTTTGACACATGCAAGTCATAGTTTATTTTATGGCCATAATGCTATTTGGCGGGCAGATGTTGTCCGCGCTTTGGGGAACTGTCTGGAATATCACCGCAACGAAGTGGTCGTTACAGAAGATCTGTCCATGTCATTTCGTGCTCGATTTCACGGCCATTATGGTGTGGGTGCTTGGTTGGAGTCTGGTGAGTGGGTTCCGGAATCCATGCGCGAAACGGAAGCTATGTGGTTGCGATGGACAGTCGGCACTTATCAGGTGTATGCAAAACATTTTACACAATTAAAGAATCTGACAATGTTCACTAAGCTTGAGCTATTAGGATGGATACAAAATGTGGGTTATTCGATAAATTATGGTTTGGTTCCATTGTATGTGGTGCTTGGGCTTTTATTAAATTCTACATTATTAATGTGGATGGTAGTCATGAGCTTATTACCTGAAGTGATTCAAGCTTTGTGTGCTTTTTATAAGCTATCTTTGGGTGAGATGAAAGCATTCAAGAAATTTTGTAAATGTTATGCAGCCTTTTTTATTTTAAGTACGTTTGTGAATTGGGTGAGGTGTATTGGGTTGCTTTGTTATCTTGCAGGGGTTAAGCAGGGCTGGACTCCCACAGGAAAATCGTCTGAAAGTGAAATCTCGTTCATAAGAGTTATTAAGGAGCGCTATGGATTTTTGTTACTCGGTGTGGGTTGCTTTTCTTATAGCATTATCTTGTTAATAAATGAAACTACTAGTTTCTGGAATTTTTTCCTCATTTCAATGATGGGATTTTATGGATTGAATTCGTTGCTATGTGTGTATTTATTTGGGAAAGCAAGAATGCATGACGAGCTGCGTGATGTTGTGGCGCACCGGCAGATAGGGGGGTTTTCCGACTTTTATTTAAAAAGTAAATAGATGTTGACTGGAGAATCAGCAGCTGTATTTTTGGAATTGCCCTGCTTGTCAATTTAACATAATATACATTATGCGAAGTTATAATTATTATTTGGTGCGATGGTTTTTACCCGATTAGCGTTTATTTGACGGCTTATACTTTAATCAAACGTTCTCCTAAGCAAATGCTGCCGCTACCTTTCTTATTCCCGATCCCGGAGTCCAATTATTCACGGAGTGACACCAGGTCATATTGTTTATTATTATTAATTCTCCCGGAAGCAGTTTTCGGGTAATTTTACGTTTAAAAATTTGTGCATACTTGCTACCAAATCGTCTCACTCTTCGGTTCGCAGAATCATCTAGCAAGTCAATTTTCAAGCCATTTTCCGGCAATTTGATTAAGTTGCTTTGTTTCAACAATCTGTAAAATTCTTCTGCCGAATCATAATCATTCGATTCTATGTTGTCCCAATACACATACAAATGCTTGCCCAATATTTTTGAGTAGGTTTTGACTGGTTTTGCCAGCACTTCATACACCGTAAAGTTTGGATCAACTTCAGTTTTGTTTAATATCTCGTCATCGCCGCGCAAGATGTCTTCCGGCATATTCAGCCGTGCCATAAGCCTTATTTTTTGAATTTCTGTTGGAGTCAGATCGCGTTTGGATTTTCCGCGTTTTACCTTTTCCCTTAATAAGCTCCAGATCTTGCAATCCTGATCGACATTCATAAGAATGGTTTCGCCACCGTCGCTGCTGTTTTCGTAGCAATAGAAAGATGCTAACTGCATGTTAGTGAAACTTCCTCCTTCAGAGTGAGGTGCAATAAACTGATAATCATCGCGCTTGTTCACGCTCATAAAATATTTTCCAATATTTTCGCGGTGACCAAGGCTGGACGCAAAAGCAGACTGAAGTGTTAATGACTCAATTAAATCGAGTTGATGAGCGACGTCGTGTATTAAATTGTCGGCTTCATGGGCAATCAATCCTTGAACCAATACAACCTGATCTTGCCGCAGAGCGTCGATAATAACATCAGTATTGCTACCCCTTTTACTGGCCTCCAATATAACCATGGAGTTCAAATCCTCGGTAATCCTGGACTCTAATTTTTCACAATCCACATTCATATTATTTTCCACCAAAAAATACATGGAGTTGACCTGGGAATATTAATATAACCGCAATCTAAACAGGACCTTTATTTAAATTACTCATTTATTTTAACTTGATTCCAATTGTGCATTTCGGCAAAACCCGCGTAAATTTCCCTGTCTCCAGTGAAAGACTGTCGGCCATGAGCAGTAAGCATGTTGTCGAGCAGGAGGACGTCCGATTTTTGCCATGCGAAAGATCGTTCTTCTGCAAGATAGGCCCTTTTAAGTTCTTCAATAATACCATCGGGTATTTTCGAGCCATCTCCGTAATAGGTGTTATTAGGGAGCTCCGCATCTTTGAAAACGTTTCGCAATAGTGTTTGCGTTTCTTGCGGCAGGGTTAGCATATTAAAAAAAGTGAGATGATTAAACCAGCAAAGCTCCTGTGTTGCTGGATGTTTTGCAACGACATCGCGAATCTGGTGAGTTCGCAGTACCTTGTCAGAAATCCATTCAAACTGAATATCATGGTCTCTGCAATAGTGTGCAACAACTTGTTTGTGGTCAGTTTGATAAGCAGTTTGCCAATTAAGACCTATGCCGCTTCCTAAATTTCTTGTGTATCTATATTTTTTCTTTATAAAATTTTCACGCAATTCCGTAGGCAGACGCTGGAATATTTTTCTTGTGTCAGCAATGGGTGTTCTACCCTTTTCAGCAGGAGGTTTATGGCAATAGAAAAGTGTCCGCATGGGGAATTCGATATTGTATGATTGTTCATTATGCAAAAAAATATCGGCATCTTTGGTGAGCTCTGTCGATGTAAAAATATTTCTGGAAAGGTGATTCCGCGGCGAAGATCGCTCTAAATATGGCAAAATTTTCTTATAAAGCTTTTCAATCACATCTGCAAAATCATCAGCGTTTACAACATTAAAATCGCGAAACAGAATGGCCCCATATTTTTCCAGTTGTTTCTCGATTAAATCGCTATTTTCGCCAGCCCAATGGCTTAGATTCAACCCTGGAAATGTTGCGGTGCAGATGAGTGGTAGTTCGTTCTCATTAGAAAATGATACTGACATATTTTTTCCTGCTTACTTGTATGAGGAATTCTAATTTTTCCCAATAATTTCTAAGCTAACTCCCTGCCGTTTTTTTTGTCTTTTGATTTATTAGTTACTCCCCTATTCTCCCAATGTAAAAAGTCACCGCTCACGGTTATTGCAGCGCTGCTTGCAGGAAGCAAATCAGAACTCAAACCCAACTGTTGAAGCTTGGCCTGTAGTTGCAGATCCACTATTTCCTGAGTGAACCCTTTCATAAACTGATCCATATCGATACCCGTTGAATGTACTGTTTTTTGGTTTGGAGTCTGAGCGCTAATTCCTGATTTCGCTTCATTGATTATGTGTTCTTTAAATACCGCACCAAAACCTTCTCTCAGAGTAAAGTATTCCTCGGTGCTTGCAGCTTTGCCAATACCTTCAGTTGAAAATCCAGTAATTAAACGCGCAAAAGCTTCATTGCTTTTTTCTTCAGTATTAAGGATTTTTCTTGCTGCCCAGAAATAATCTTCCTGGCCTTGGCCAACATCGTAAAAGGCCATTAAAAAATTATAAAAATTGCCAAATTCTTTACGGTATCGCAATTCAAATTCAATGAAGCATCTTTCCTTATCAATAGTGCCTTTTAACGCAGTGTTGATAGATCTGGCAGCCAACAGGCCCGCATAGGTGGAAAGATGTACGCCACTGGAAAAGACGGGATCTATAAAACAGGCCGCATCACCGATTAAGATCATATCTTTGTGAAAAAACCGGGTGTTATTGTAAGAAAAGTCTTTAAGAACTCGCAATTTTCCATAAGTCTCATCGGTCATACGCTGCGCTGGCTCCAGTAGCTCTTTTATGGCTGGGCATGCGTTAATAAAGCCTTCATAAGCGCAATCAATATCATCAATTTGTTTGGCTGTTTCCTTGTCCACAACGACGCCAATACTGGTGAGTTCTTCTGTAAGAGGAATATGCCAGATCCAGCCTTGTTCAAAAGCGGCACTGAAGGTGTCTCCTTCATGAGGAGCGGGCAAGCGCTTGCCTCCTTTGAAATAACCAAATATGGCAACGTTATTAAAAAATTTGGAATAGACACGCTCGCCAACGCAGCGATGAAAATTGGTTTTAGCACCTGAAGCGTCCACTATGTAGCGACTGGTAGCTGTAATCGTTTCCCCTGAGTTGTCTTTATATTTCACGCCGGCGTAGCGCGAATTCTCCTCAATAATTTCTTTAACCAGCACACCTTCTTTTACTTCAACTCCATTTTTTCTGGAGTTTTTTAGCAAGATATCATCGAAGCGGGAGCGTTCAACTTGCAAAGCTCCCGCTTTAGGTATTACGCCATTGGTAGCTTTTTCAAAACGGAAACTCCAGGGCTCCCGATTTTTCCCCCAGACAAAAGTCCCACCTCGTTTGGGTGTGAATCCGGCGGATTCTATTTCTTCTTTAACGCCTAGCAAGCTGCATATCCCCTGAATGGTTGCAGGCAGTAGGGATTCTCCGATTTGATAACGCGGAAAATATTCTTTTTCCAGCAGCAGGACACGATAACCCGCTTTTGCCACGAAGGTTGCTGCGGTACTGCCGCCGGGTCCACCCCCTATTACAATTACATCGTAGTCATCAGTATTCATAGTGTGTCCTCTATTTTATTTACGATTTTTTTTGGTTTGCGATCGAATATTTTCTTTACGTCTGATTACGTTAAGTTCCATTCGCGCTCGATTAACTTAATAAGCACTTGGGCGTTGTTATTGTTGAGCATAGTAACGTGATTTCCCGGTGATTCTGCGTACTTTATTCTTGGAATAAAATTTCGCCAGCGCTCCAGGCTTCTATAACGCTCTTGCTTATTTTCCTTTGCATCCACCGCATTAACATAGAGTGCAGCGCCCTCATATTTATCTGATGGCCAATATTCCATGTGGCTATTCGCGATATAAAGACCTACCATGCCGCGAATGGTTTCAGGATTGCTGTTGCCAGGCAGAAGGCCATTAGCAACCATCCTGGAGTGCAGGGTTTGTAATTGCGCTTCAACATCCAACAAAGCCAGGGTGTCGAACGTCAAATTGAAATTCTTTTTGCTGGCTAATTCCATTGTGGCGACCAAACACAGTAAGTTTTCAATTCGGTTTTTATGAGGATGTGGATTCTCCGGTGGAGAGACATCTAATAGGATTACCGGTGCAATGTCACACCCAGATTCTTGCAAAGTCTTGGCGATACTCAGCGCGACATAACCACCAAACGAATGTCCCATAATGTAGTAAGGACCACCGTTGATTTTGCTAAGAATTGCGTCTATATATTCATTGACCATGGCTTCAATTGAAGGATAAGGCTCCTGATTATCCACCAGACCTCTGGGTTGCAAACCGTACACAGCCAAGCCATTAGTCATTGCTCCCGTCAAGTTAACAAAACTCGTTATGCCATCGCCGGCGCCAGGTAAACAAAATATCGTTCCAGTTGAATTGAACCTGCTCGCTCTTAATGAAATGAGTGGTGTATGTTTTTTCATTGATTACATCTTATTTTTATCTTGATCATTGAGTATGTTAGCGATATGGATTGCTAATTTATAAACATGCGGTGATTCCATGATTGTCAGATGGTCCCCACCTATCTCACAAGCGATTAGTTTTTCTGACAATAATTTCGTCCAGCCGACAAGGGTTGATTGATCAACATTACCAAGTGTTTCATCGCATTTTATTAATTCTTCAGCAAGCGTCGATGTGAATAGGTGTACTGGAATCGGAAGCGAAGTTTTATCTTCATGAAACATAAACATGGCAACAAGCGCGTGAGCCTTGTTCATGGATTCCAATAAGTATTCCAATTCTGAATCTGTATATTCCGTGGCTGGATTAGCTGAACCAAAGCGATAAAGGTATTCAGATTTTTTCTCATCACTTATTAGCGGAGTTTTAAAAGTAATGTCTAACTCGCTGAATATTGTTTCCCAATAGGTATCCGTTTTTACATCTCGATACGCGGCCAGCAAAGTAGTTTTAAATTGTTCCAATAATTCCGCTTCGGAACCTTTATGCGCTTTGCGTGCGATAGCATCGATTAAACCAACAAACTCTACCGCATCGCCTTCTTGCAACAATTGGTGGGCCATTTCGTACGCAATATTACCGCCAGCAGAATAACCCGCTAAACGATATGGACCTGTTGCTTGAATATTTTTGATGTCCTTAATATATCTTGCCGCAATGGTTTGAATTGAGCTGGCATCGCTAACAAGATTTATATGATCGTTAAGTTCCATTCCGTAGAGCGGAATACTGGAATCAAACAGGTCAACAAATTTCATGTAGGACAGCAAAAATCCCGTTCCATCATGAATGAGGAACAAAGGTGTTTTACTTGTAGCATTGTTCAGTTTAAGCGGATTCTCTCTGGTATTTTTTCCCGCTTCCGCGATCATTTGCGAAATGTTATAAAGTGTTGGGTTTTGAAAAAGTGCTAGCAAAGTTAACTGTGAAATTTCATAACGCAGGCCAAACTTTTCCCTAAGCATCAGTTGCATCCGCGAGACTACTTGTACGGCCAATAACGAATGACCACCCAAGGCAAAAAAGTTGTCATGGCGGCCTACTCGCTCAATCCTAAGCAGGTCTTGCCAGATCTGCGCTATGCAATCTTCCAACTCCCCCTGTGGGGGTTCGTAAGTTTGACGGGCCAGACCACTCCCGTCCGGACTGGGTAAGGCATTGCGGTCGATTTTGCCATTGAGGGTGAGTGGAAATACATCGAGAACCAGTATTTCGCTGGGCACCATATATTCCGGCAGCTTTGTCTTTAAGGCTTGCCGCAAGGGCATTAAATCAAAGTCCTCGCCTTCTGCGAGCGTATTTGCCGGAATAACATAAGCTACCAACCGCTTATTGCCGGATTCATCTGAATGCGCCAGCACCAAGGCATCCTTAAGACTCTCATGACGCTGCAGTTGCGACTGGACCTCACCCAATTCAATTCGAAAACCGCGGATCTTCACTTGGTTGTCGTTGCGACCTAAATAATTGATGGTGCCGTCGCCGTTCCAACTGCCCAAGTCCCCGGTTTTATATAGGCGAGCTTTTGCATCCTGCCTAAACGGATCGGCGATAAACTTCTCGGCGGTAAGCTCAGGGCGATTGAGATAGCCGCGGGCCAGCCCTTCTCCACCAATGTGCAATTCACCGGCAACGCCCATAGGAACAGGGGTTCCGTGAATATCCAGAATATACAGCCGAACATTGGGCAACGGCTGCCCCAACGTCAGTGGTTTGTTCGAGTCGAAATCACAGGTGCTGGCACAGACTGTGGCCTCCGAGGGACCGTAAGCATTAATAAAATGTCTGCCTCGGCTCCATTGCTGAGCCAGCTCCAGCGGACAGGCTTCACCGCCTACCACTAAGGTTGTTAACTTCGCTAATCTGGTGTTCAAGAGCATGACTTGCAATGCAGAAGGAGGTAGGAGAACGTGGCTGATTTGCTGCCGTTCCAGAGTATTCAATAGTGGTTCGCCGGGCATAAGATCTGCTTGCGAAGCAAGACACAGCGATGCGCCCGAGCACAAACTTATGAAGCATTCCCAAACACTGGCATCAAAGCTAAAGGACGCAAATTGCAGTATTCGGCTGTCGACACTCACTGCAAAACGTTTAACCTGAGCTCCCGCCAGGTTGCACAGACCGCGGTGTTGGCTCATTACCCCTTTGGGTTTGCCGGTGGTACCCGAGGTATAAATCACGTAGGCCAGATGGGACGGCATTAATCCCAGCACGGCCGGATCGAAGTTTTCGCCTGACTGATTTTCGTAGATCAGCGCCTCATCCAGACAAAGAATCTGTTGGTTACCCAGCGGCAAGGTCGCCAGTAAAGCTTGCTGGGTCAGCAGGATGGATACGTTGGAGTCCGCCAACATATAAGCGATGCGATCGAAGGGGTAAGCGGGATCAATCGGGACGTAGGCGCCACCGGCTTTGAGGATACCCAATATCCCGACCACCATCTCAACACTGCGCTCCACGCACAGTCCGACTAACGTGTCTGGTTTAACGCCTTCGGCTACCAATCGATGCGCTAATTGATTCGCCTTGAGGTTCAGTTGTGCATACGTCAGGACCTGCTCCTCAAACACCAGCGCAATCGCATCGGGCGTCTTCGTCACCTGGGCTTCAAA
>JAZKHP010000018.1:0-47650 GCA_040385335.1 Pseudomonadota bacterium | reverse complement strand
TATAATTTTGCTACGCGCAATTATATTTTCTCTCGGCACACCAAGACCTGACCCCAGAGTGCACTAGTTAAAATAAATTTACTTTGCGTTAGATCCAGACGGCTTATTAGTGGCCCTGGCGTCGATCAAGATAAGCTCTTTATTTTGGCCTAACTCTAAATCTTTCAATACGCTTAATGTTCTTTCAAGCTCAGAGTCTGTAAAGTAAAGTATTACTTTTATTGATTTGTTAGTTCGATTGGCCTCTTTATACACTTCTACTTGTTTAGCAAGATTTTGTTTAAGCTTGCTATTACTAGCTAATTTAAATTCAACCAACGTACTGTCTTTTGATCCTCGGGATATTTTGTAATCTACAGGTCCTCTGCCATTATTTACTTCTGTGTTAACGTCCTCTTCCGCTGCGTACCATGTTAAACGAAATATTAACTGC
The DNA here is from genome assembly GCA_040385335.1 of Pseudomonadota bacterium. GTDB lineage: Bacteria > Pseudomonadota > Gammaproteobacteria > Pseudomonadales > Cellvibrionaceae > Cellvibrio. The sequence continues at coordinate 47,217 of JAZKHP010000018.1, read as the reverse complement.
AAGTCAGACTCACGTTTTATGGGTTCACCCTTAACATAAAATAGACGGTATCCATCGTTGCTTTCAATTACCTGCTTTAGAAATATAACTCTTTTATATGATTCCTCAAATGTGTCACCTTTGTGGGAATAGAATATATTTTGCGTTTTAAGGATTTCAACTAAATTTGTAACTTGGCGGATAAAGACTGCTTCCGTTTCTTTTATTTTTTCTTCACTCAATGCAACGGCATCATCGCCATGATCTTCTTTGTATCGTATGTAGTGATCAATAAGTATTGGATATTTTAAAAGTGTGAGTGATATGGCCTGATTGATTTCGCGTTGATTTGCACGTTCGGGAATTTGTCGAAGAAGGTAATCATTTATTTGAGCACGCAGTTCAATATTTGGTACGGACGCTGCTATCTCGTCAAAATCTCCGATTATGTCATGCTTATTAATCCACGCCTCGTCTTTAGTTAATATATCTTTAGGTGTAAGAAGAACGAAATCGCCATCAATGTATGGCAATGCATATCGTTTGGAAACCCAACGTCGTGTTTGGTAATCGAATCCTGCATGTTTAACGATGACTTCTTTATATCTTGCTTTGGTTAAGTAATTTTTGGCAAAGTCTTGAGTATATTCGCACAGATATCCTTTTATTAAATTTGTGGTGAAGTCACTTATAGAGTCCTTCCCAACGCCATCTTTGATTAAGCATAGCTTTTCCAGATGACTGCTTTGGGTAATTTGCTCGGCACCAAAATTATTAAAGATCGTGCTCAAGTTATCATTCAATGCATTGGCAAAATTCTGCCCTAAACCAGAGCCCCCATTACCAACCTTGCTATAGCCTAACCAGTTCTGCTTTACCTCAGGAAAAAGAAACCAATGTTTGATTAATCCGCTAGATATTGCTCCCTTATCCGACATTTCCCTTAGGAAAGTAATATATTTAATTATTTCCTGATGGAGAACTTGGTAATCCGCCTTATCACTGCTAAAAAGCAAAAATGGATCAATAAATACGGGAAGATCATTGATCAAGGAGATATTGAAAGCTCCGTATTTATCAAGCTCTTCTTTGGGCACCCCAAAATAGTCTGAAAAATAGATATTCATTTGATCTCCTGTTTGAGTCGAGCTAAGTGTGATAGCACTCGAAGTCTACGCTATCAAAGCCAGCTGGGCTCGCCGTAGCTTTGTGATGGAAGATATGATCATTTTTAAATAGCAGGTAAAATCGGTAATTGGACTCAGAGTAAAATTAATATGTAATTAAAATCATTGAGAATATTTGATACCCAGCGAATTCAATAGTGCTGCATCAATATATTCACTTTCCTTTAATCCTTTAGCTTTTCTATAAGAGATAATTGCCGTTCTTGTTGCCGCCCCCATAACACCATCAACAGCACCTTCATAATAACCTGCATAAGTAAGTGCTAGTTGTATGTGTTGAATAGTGTTTTTTAAATAATCTCGTGTCGCAGTTGCATTTCCTGCGGGTGATGGGTTATAGCCGGTATTTGGATATTTTTTCACATTTGAAGTTGTTGATTGCCCAGCATCATTGGACAAAGTATTTTTTGTTGGTGTCGTGTCGGGATACGATGCTCGGTACCCACCACCAGCAGATGACCGATGCGAACTATGTGATCTATGCGAGCTGTGGCTACGATGTGCCGCTAATAGCAATGGTACAGTTGGGTTCAATACATCTGCTTTTATCGATTGCTTACTCGCATCGCTATCAAAATAATCTACAACATTTTCATCCGCGTGATTAAAATTACTTGCCAACGATGCCGATATCAGTGCTGCAAGTTTCTTTATATTTTTTAATCGATCCATACAATAGGCTCCACCGCTTCAATGAAGTTTCCAGTTGCGGAGGTAAAAAAACCACAACAGTTTTGTTTCAAATCACACCCATCACATATAGCTGGAAAATAATTTTTCCAATCTGAAATAGATTGATCGGCATATGCACGAATATTCTCTGGGAGTAAACATAATGGGTAATTAAATAAGCGAATTGAAATCCCTTTTAACTCCGCAATTTCAATCATTTTAGATAACCAAAACGATTGCTCTTTTACACTAGTGGTAAGCACATCAAAATTATTACGAGCCCAGCCTTTAGGTTCTAAATTCATAACAGAAATAACGGAAACAAAAGAAAGTGAATCTGTAATGAATTCAACTATGTGGCTTAAATATTTAAGATTTTGTTGGACAGGAATAATTCTTAACTCGACAACCTGACCGATTGCCCCTAAATTCACTAAACCTGAAACTGTTTCTACAAATGCACCTTTAGCGCCTACTAACGAGTCATGAATAGTACTGGTATGCCCATATAATGGAATGCCCCAAACAATATCCCTGTCTTTAATGTATTGATGTAAATTTTCAACGAAATTGATATCAGAAAAACTTCGACCGTTCGTCAATATGTGCAAAGGTGTTTTATTATCAGAAGTTTTTAATACTCTAAGCATGGAAAGAAATGCATTACGATTTAATGTTGGCTCCCCTCCTGATATTCCTACATAGTTTTTGGTTTCATAATTTAAAAGCGACAATGTTGCTTTGTGGTAAAGCTCAGCATCAGGAAGATCGTTAGGCGGCTGAGAGCAAAAGGAACAGCGATTGTCGCATTGCTCTGTGACCAGTAACGTATTGGAGTTGGCATGCATAGTTAAAATGCTACGCATGAGCTGGTGACGAGAATCAATCCAAATAATATCTCCGTCGCTGAAGTTATCAAATAAATCCGGACAATATATTGTGAGGGGATCACTCTCATTATTTACAGTAACATTGAAAATTCCGGGGACAAGTGTGCTGGCACCTATGGTAGGTAGATGGGGGATCGATCGATTACGAACGTTTGAATTGCCGACGATGTACAACCCATCCGATAAGGAGCCCGTAAACTTCAGATTACTCGTTCTTAAAGGGTTAGCCATGTTTTAAATACCTTTCTAGCATTCATATCCGTTTCCCATAAGGTAAATAGTAAGTCGAACATTGCCATTTGGTAATGGCAAAAAAAAGAAACTGATTTATCACCTATTGCGTCACCTTGTGTTGCCAGATGGTGTAATGGATCAGACCCACAATAGGGCTGATATGCGCAATCATCACAACCAGGTGAAGCCCATATAAAAGATGATGTTAACAATCGCTCCGTAGCCTCACCGTTTACTAAGCTTTTCAAATCATCATCAAGCGTTCCTAAAACTAATTCATCTGCTTTAGTTGATTGCCAAAGCATCCTTGCTTCATCCGACCCAAAAATTTTTCCATCATAGTTAAAAACCAGTGCCCCAAACACATAACCAGCCGGGCTTTGTAGATCAATGTACTGGGAGTTGTGAGGTTGAAAAATCCTTCGCAAATGAATTAATGCTGTTTCTTCGATAAAAGTACGATGTTGGTTAAGCTCAATAATGTGACGCAAGCTTGCCTCATAAAAATTCATGTACTCTGTAGCACTATAACCGATTCGATGTTGCGTAGCTGCGGCGAAACCAAAGGGGCTCAATGGACGCAAAAAAATGCTTGGAAATTCGAGATCGTAATAACTATCAACGATCTCTAGCGGAAAGGAGAGAGAATGCTTTGAGATGGTAGTTAAACAATTCACACGATGACTACCGAGAAACTGCCTAATATTTTTTATAGAGTTAACAGTTGCATTAAACGTATTAAAATATTTTGAAGGTCTATTATGAATATGAACACTCTCTGGACCATCAAGAGAAATTGAAAAATCTATTTTTTTATCGCGCGCCCATTCAATAATAGTTGCATCAAGTGGACCAGAAGCTGTACATATCACATATGACACTTCTACACCTGACAACACATCAAGCGCGCGCGAATAAAATAGTTGGATAAAATTAAATGCTAGTAATGGTTCTCCTCCCTGAAATTCAATTTTTATAGATTTCTCTCCCACTTGCATAATGACGTTGAGTATCTTATCAATATGCTCCAAATCGAGATCATAACCTTTCCGATCTTTAGGAACTCTGCTGACTTGGCAATATTGGCAATCATGATCACACCGTAATGTGGGAACAATCATAAACAAAGACGGTTTACTCAAGGATTTAGCAAGCCGCGTGGCCATTTGGGAGGCTATTATACGAGTCCGAATATATTTTTCAGATATGGGAGTTATAAAATTTTTAGCGATTAATTGATTAGTGCTTTCCTCATCAACTTTTGCAAAGTTATCATCGAGAACTGCTTCGATATCATCTTGTGAGGAAAGAAATGTAAAAGCCCCTGTCTGATTGGTAATCAGCCATTTATCCAACGATACAATGTGACGGAAGTTAAAAGGCAATAATTCAATTTTCTCTGACATTGAGCACCACCGCTTGAAGGGAGGCTTTGATAATTTCTTCTCGCAATGACCGAGTTTTCTTATCTAATTTTTCACGTAGTAAAAAATCGTTTAAATGCTTGTGCAATATTTCTTCAAAAGAACAAGTGGGAGTTTTGACGCAAATTAGCCAATGATCATCCTGCAACTGCAAAGTCCATCCCGATTCTGAAGAGCACCAGTACAATGCTTTTCTAACCACCAGTTCGCTATAAAATTCCCGCTGAAGCTTTATTAATAACATAGTAATCCGTTATTTTGATGAACCAAATGATTGGTATGTAACCTGATAGAAAAAACAGGTGCTGCTGCATAAATTTTTATTTGTAATGGCTGAAGTAAAGACTATAAATAGTATGTACGCCAGTAGACATTACGGAATATTACGCCTTTCGCACTTCTATTTCCCGGCATCCGCGAATATGGCTATTAATCATTCAATTTTTTCACTAACACCCTAGTTTCCTAATCACACCCACCCTAAAAATCGCAACTGCAATGCAACCGACTATGACATCTCTGCACCAAGCCACCTTTTAATATGATAAATATTCGAATCAATTACCTGCACACAATCCTCATAGTTTGATTCTTCATGCTCCCAATCTTCATCATCGTATTCATCCGCATCCGTTCTAGACTCTTCGAAATTGGCCAGGATTATTTTAAAATTATCGAAAACATTTTTCTCTAGCCGCGCAGGTTCCATTTCTTTGATCAAGAAAAGGAAATGGTCAAGACCCACATAATAAAAATCTGATACTGCACACAGCTCAAGGTTATCCCAAGATAATTTTATTCTGGGTAAGTTTATCGATAGTGCAATTCCTAATGCCAGCCATGCCATTAAATGTAGATCAAATTCACTTTTTAAAATACTGAGTAGGCGGATATTAATTTCTGGTTTATTTCTTTTCGCCAAACTGCTTAATAAACTCCAGGTAACTGTCGACTTTTTTTCAACAAAGAAATCTAAAATGAGTAAGCATGATGATTGGTCAGATTTTTCCGCTGACAATAATATGAGATCTTGCAAGTCGAATTTTTCTAGCCAGTTACTTAATAAGCTGACTGACTCCCGCGTATTTTGAACGGCTAAACAAGCAATAATATCGTCTTTCTCAAGCTCATCAGAAACAAATGTTGTAGTGATTAACTCGATTGCCGCAGCTCTAATGCCCTCTGATTTATTTTCGGCGTTTTCTAACAGCAACTTAATTGGAAGCGTTTGTTGCATGCTTTTCCAATGCCTTAAGATGCTTTCCTTTACTACAGGCGATTCATCTTCTTTAAGCAGCTTTACAATCAAATCATGCCTATCCACATCATTTGGATTAGCAGTTCTAATTAAATACTGAGCGCTTGCTCCTCGCACGGCATCGTCTGGGTCATTAAAAGCCAATGTCGAAAGTACAGAATAATTTCCCAATCCAGCAAGAATTACAACCATATGTAGCCGCACCCCGGGATCAGGAAATTTATTATCTTGCGGAAATATTTTAGGTAATGATTCTTTTCCCAATCTCATCGCTATCTCCCAGGCGGCCCACACACGCTCCTGTGAATCCCCAGTGGAAAGTAACTCCTCTAATAATTCTGTGCTTAGTAGAGTAACGGTAGAGTAGTCCTGATAACGCATTTTTTTGATCCTGTAATCCTAATGATTGAGAACCCTACGGGCTTATAACTAATTTTATTAGTAAACATACTTTTATTCTTAATAACTTATAGGTAGACTTTATGGCGCTATAGATAACCTATAAAAGCCCAAGGCTACTAATAAGAAATTGTAAATCGGCAAAAAAATGGCGCATATATCAGAGCTTCAGCGCCACAGCAGTGTTGCCAGCTGTATCAGTAACAATTCGATCAACTCTCTTTCTTACCGCTGTGATCTTCCGGGATCTGGTATTTGGTCGTTTATCTTGCCCATTGCTTTTTGCATCGGGTCAGGAGGCCTGCTACAAAAAACATAATCGGGTTGTTAAAAAACGCAGCGGATAAAAATCTACCCATAACCTATTAATAATTATTTCGGGGGAATCATGAAAAATGTAGAAAACTTTTTCACCAGGTCCATCAAAACATTGCTTGGCGCGAGCGCCGTCACTTTGGCAATGGCACCTTCCGTCCATGCCGCTTGTACTTACACTGTCACCAATAATTGGGGCTCAGGTTTTACCGGCGAAATCAAGGTAACCAACGATACCACTCAAACAGTGACTAACTGGTCGGTATCCTGGCTGGAATCCGGTGCAAGTGTTACTAGCGCCTGGAACGTGACCTTGAGCGGTGCCAATCCTTACACGGCTACTCCATCCAGCTGGAACGCAACGCTTGCCCCCAAAGCCAGTGCCAGTTTTGGTTTTCAGGCAAACGGCAACGCAGGAGCCCCCAAAGTAAATGGCAGTTTGTGTGGGACTGTTGCATCTTCGCTTGGCAGCAGCAAAGCCAGTACCCCGGCCAGCTCACTTGCTCGAAGCTCCCTTGCTCCTAGCTCCCTGGCTCGCAGCTCCGTTGCTCCCAGCTCCCTTGCTCTCAGCTCCAGGGCAGTTAGCAGCATTGCTGCCAGTGTAAGAAGCTCTGCCAACAGTGTGCCTGCGAGTTCAAGTACGCCCTCAGTATCCACATTTACCATTCAGGAAGAACAAGCCGGTTTTTGTCGTGTTGGTGGCATAGCGACTGAAATTACCAACACAGGTTATACCGGCGAAGGCTATACCAACACGAATAACGCCCAGGGTGCGGCCATTGAATGGGCAGTGAGTGCGCCCACTAGCAGCCGCTACACCTTAACCTTCCGCTTTGCCAACGGCGGCACTGCTAACCGCAATGGTTCGCTGTTGATTAATGGCGGTAGTAACGGCAGTTACACCGTGAACTTGCCGGCGACGGGAGCCTGGACAAGCTGGCAAACCGCCAGCATCGACATTGATTTGGTGCAGGGTAACAATACCTTGAAACTCGCAGCAACAACGGCTGATGGTCTTGCGAATATAGATTCAATAACAATTGAGGGCGCGCAAACCGGCGCTGGTAGTTGCGGTACTACAGTGAGCAGCAGCTCTGCTTCGCGCACGCCTTCCTCGGCGGCAACTTCAAGCACCTCATCCACCGCTACATCAATACTGTCGCAAACGGGCAACCCGGTTCACTCGCGCTTTAACAGCATGAAAAGCAAATGGGGCCAGGATAAAGCCGATATCGTTTTATCCTACCAATACACCAATGGCGGCTGGCCCAAAAACCAAACCTATGACACCCGCGGCAGTGGCGGCAGTGACTCAGGTACTTTTGACAATGGTGCGACCACGACGGAAATGGTTTACCTCGCCAACGTGTATCGCGATAACAAAAATACCAAGTATCGCGATTCAGCGCGCAAGGCGCTGGAGTTTACGTTAAGTGCACAATATTCCACCGGTGGCTGGCCGCAATACTTTCCACTTAAAGGTGGTTATGCCGACCACGTGACCTTTAACGATAATGCCATGACCCGCGTATTAACGGTGCTCTATCACGCTACACAAAAAACCGCACCTTTCGATACCGATGTTTTTTCTGACGATCAGCGCAACCGTGCAAAAGCTGCCATTACCAAAGGCGTGGATTACATTCTCAAAGCCCAATGGAAACAAAATGGAATCCTCACTGCGTGGTGCGCGCAACACGGTAAAGATGATTACAAACCAAAACCCGCACGCGCTTATGAACTGGAATCCATCAGCGGTAATGAGTCTGCAGAGATCATCGCTTTCCTGATGACCCAGCCACAAACAACACAGGTCGCGACTGCCGTTAAAGCTGCACTGACCTGGTATCGCAGCCCCAATACTTATCTTGCCAATTACACCTATGATTCTTCACAGGCTGCCACCAACCCTATAGTCCCGCAAGCGGGTAGCAAAATGTGGTATCGCTTTTACGATTTGAATACCAACCGCGGATTTTTCAGCGACCGCGACGGCAGTAAATTCTACGACATAACGAAAATGTCGCTAGAGCGTCGCACGGGTTACAGCTGGGGTGGCAATTACGGTAGTGGCATTATTAAATATGCAGATAGCGTAGGTTATTAAATTAAGGTTACTCAAATTTACTGGAGTGAATTGCGCGGGCATAAACAATAGGATTTATGCCCGCGTTTAGGACAATGGATAGATCGCGAAAAAATAGCCATTACTTTTACCAACACCTGTGGAACACAAATAATTAAACAATCGGATAGTCACCCGCTTGCAGGTAATTCATTGGCTTTCTTCACGCCTTAATAACTGAAGCAACCCAGTCCTTTTTGAATTCTGCATAGTTCAACTTAAGCGGCCCGGTGGCCGTACTTGGATTAGGGTCGCGAACCAACAACATATCTCCATTAATCGCATTGGTGTCTGTACCAACGATTAAAATTGCATGATTTTTTCTTGAAGCGATAATCAGTTTATTTTTTAAAATATAAGCGTTTACTTCTGCCCACGTAATACTTTTCATGGTTGCTGTAGCTTGCAGTTTCTTTGGTGAATTTGCCAAAAGCCAGTTAGTTTCGCTATAACTTGCCTTCGCATTTAGCCCATGCTTAAACTTTTTATTAAATTCATTCACAAATTCGTCTTGCGTCTGTTTCCCGTCGTAGTAGGTAGAAAACATTTCGCAACAAGCTGCCCAGCACCAGTTGGTATTTTTTTGTTTTACTTCCTTCACTTTGATCGTAGGCATGTGGCCACCTTATCAATAAAAATTAATGATGCATTAAAGCTGCTTCAAACGATAATGCCCTGTCAGCGGATACTCGAATAAAGAATCTTCTTCACGAGCGCCACTGCCAATATTATGAATCACCAGCGGCACTCCCTTTGCAGTAAGCTTGTCACTGACAATCATTATATGCGGCAGGTTGCCTGAAACCATGCTGGTCACAATATCCCCTGACCGGTAATCGCTCGGCTTGTTTGTTACCGCTAAAGATTCTTGGTTGCGTTTGAAATAAACTTTTAAATTGGGCACTCGTCTGTGATCGATATTTCTATCGGTGCTTTTTAATTGCCAATCTTTAGGATAAGCCGAAAATGATTTTTTCATATCCTCGTGAACCAATTTTTGTAAATCCATATTTTTTGCATCGCGCAAGGCTCTGATGATTACGTCGGTGCATACGCCACGTTCAAGGGGGATATCGCCGTTAGGATAGGCTAATTTTGAATAGGCGCGATCGTAAGAAAGGGTAACGCCTACTTGCTTTCGCGCTGATTGAACTATTGCAGTATCATCTGCTGCTGCAAATGAAGGTACGAGGCTACAGCATAAAATTATTACAAGGATCTTATTCATTTTTATTACCTGATAAATTTATTTATATTTTTATGTATTGCACTCGAACTACAATTCGGACTTTGGATATGGAATTTATATTTTAATTATTTAGCTCTAACTTAAAAGCATTTTCACATTCAGCACTGAGAGCTGGATCTTCCACACCGGAAAAACCGAAACCGTTCCATTGATATACTGCAGTTCGCGTTTCTTTAACCGTTGGATTTAAGGTTACAAATGAATCTTTACGATGAAGCGCGCACAAATAATCAATATCACCGCTTTTGGGGGTATGGATGAGCTTTCCATCCACAAGCGGCCATGCTAAAGCAGAACCACGCCACTTAGCCACTAAGCCTTTAGGTGTAACTTCGTAAACATAAGGTCTGGGCCCGATTTCTTTATCAATACTGGACAGATGCGTTTCTAATGTAAAAAGAAAATCCTTACCTTGCTCGCGAGTCAAATGTCCTTTTTGAATTGTTAACAATTGCTTCGCTGGTGTATTCCAATTTCGCACTCCTTGCTTTTTTCCCTCTAATACAATTTCTCCATCAACAAACTGATTCTCTGCAAGCCTGGGGCGTATTCTGTAATCATTAATAACGATTGCCGAAGATTTTTGCACTTTGCAACTTTCGATCGTTATCGCATCTTTATTTTCAATGTCTCGAATTGCTGGAAATGCCGAGTTGGATGGGGTTTCGGTATAGATACCCTTACATGAAAGCTGATTCGAATCCGCAATGCATTCAGCAATCATTCCACGTTTTGTTTCTGGATACTTTTGATCAAAAACATGATTCCCCAGCGAGAAAAAGACAGGCTTACCTTGAATACATTCTGGTGGTTGAACAACGTGTGGATGATGGCCAATGATAAGATCCGCTCCCTCATTAATTAACCAGGATGCCATTGATTTTTGTTTTGGTTGGGGCCAGTCAGTCAGCTCAGTGCCCCAGTGCACATTTACAATTACCCAGTCAGATAACGATTTGGCTAAACGAATTTTTTGCCGGAGTTCGTGCGAGGGAATATCCGTTTTTTTGCCGTGCCTTCCAGAAATATTACTCAGCGACACAAAGGAAATAATTCGACCTTTGTTTTTGAAAAAACCGGGAGAGTGTCCATAATCAATGACAGCAATTCCAGCATCAAGCAATGCGCTTCGCGTTTGTTTGCGACTTTCCGGGCCTAGGTCAGTGCTGTGATTGTTCTCGATACTCATTGCGGTGAACCCCGCATTTTTAGGATAAATAAGTGATGCTGGTGTAACTGGAAAACAAAGGGATTTTTCAGTATCAGGGCAATTGCTATGGTTGCCGACACTGCCCTCAAAATTTCCCATCACCCAATCTGCGCCGGTAAAAAAACTTTGCATATTTACCCAAGGCGATTGCAAATGTTTAAGTGTTATCTCACGCTGCACTTCGCGGGAAAGAAGAATATCGCCCATCATCAGTAATCTTGTAGGAGCCTCTTGGGCAAGAGCACACAGGGGCAAACAGCAGACACTTAACCATGCAAAATAATTTATAGTTTTAAAAATACCTGACATCTGCATCACGGTGCTTTTGCTGGACATGAAAGACTATTTTTACTCACAAAATCTGCTATCCATTTTGGACGCGAATGAGTCGCTAATTTCGCACGCCATTCACCATCATCCATCACTTCATTTGCAACAGTTTCATAGTAGGAATAACTTGAACCTTTCACAATTTGTTTGCGCCCGAAAAATGGCACAATTTGATCCCACTCTAATGGGTTACCGACACCTGCCAATAAATATTGGCCTGAAGCCCCTGCTACATCAGCTACTTTCGGAATTGGATCAGGTGTTGATAGCGCAAATTCTTTTTGCGCTAAACTTTTAAAAATTAAAAAATTATGTTCTGCGGCGCGGCCAACGTAAAGAATTTTTTCATACTCTTGATTAGTCAGTGGTTGGCCATCAAGCTCTTTCTTCGCCATATCACGAAATTCACGAATCTTATCGCGGGATTCAGTCAAGCGGCGAATTACACCGTTTTGCAAATCTGGGGCATCGCCATTTTCAGTGAGTGTGCTGCCAGTCCATTGAGTACCATGAGTTTTTACCATTTGGATAGTCGCATCAAAAAGCCCGGATATCACGTCGAAAGTTGCAGGATCTGGCTCTACATACCCACGCGGCGGGCGTAACACTATTTGCTCAAATCCTGACTCGCCACATTCAGCTACCGACCGCTCGTTCACTAATAGAGTTGCATGTCGCAATGTTGCCCATGACGCCAAACCTGTTTGTAAGCGTTTTCTCAGCCAAAAGTTTTTTTGTATCACTCCGCCCGGAGCTGTAATGCTCTCTGCCCACTGAGTTGAAAGACCTGAAATCCACTGTTGATAAAGGCTTGTGTTATTTACATTTTTTGATTCCGAATAGCGTATTTTTAAATTATCGATTTGAATTTTTAGCGGCGGATATTTTTGGAACTCCCCCGTTTCAGTCAGTATTGTTTCAGCAAATTTACTGCCCAATACCGAGGCGATATCCAGCCCGGAAGGCAATAAACGCAAGCCATTTGGCCCCGCAATTTGCTCTGCTTTTGGAAGGGAATCGTGGTAGACCGTACTAAAAAGAATTTCATTATCCATACCCCATGACAAAGGAAATAATTGCGTATTTTTATCCGGGTGAAGAATGTACTTGGGCATTGTTGTATGGCTTTTCCAGACAAGTGGCCGCTTGGAGGGAGCAATAAAAGGGGTATAGATATCAATCCATGCAAGTGCGTTTTGAATAACATCACTGGGCAATTTTTTTAGTTGCTCAATATCTACGTTATCAAATTGAATACTCATTAAATATTTTGACGCGCGAAAGTAATTTTGCAGCTCAACATCAGTTACATAATGGCTTCTTGGTTTTAAATCTCCAAAATCAAACTTATCATTAGTAATGGATGAATTAGAAATGCCTGAAGATGCAAGAATTTTTGCTGCTTCGGAGTTTGTCGTTATTCCATCTTTAACAGCGATCAATGCGGCAAACACTTTGGTGATTTTTGATTCCGGCTTAGCTTTCAAGCTGTCGCTGGCGCTCTGCACAAACTTCCAGAAATTGGGTACCGCTGCTTGCTTTTCTGACAGAATAAAAATGCCTTCAAACGCACTTGCGTACAATTCCCAAAAAATATCAGTGGTGACTAAATATGGACGTGACGGTGTAGATTGATCATAACCGCCGCAATGATAGGATTCAGAATCATAAAGTTCGTAAAGTTGATTACTGGGAAGCTCGCGAAACAAACCTGTATTGGCTAAAAATAGTTCGCGATCTTTAGGTGATTCTAAAAACATCCATGCGTTAACCACATCGGACAAGGGCACATCTACCGGGACATAGTGAATGGCAAAGCCGCCCTCTTCTTTTGTGACGCCGACAATACCTTTTCCATCAGCGACCGAGGATGGTGTGGATATAAAGCGAATCGTTTTTGCCAACTGAACAACTTTAGAACCACGATCATATCGCAGGGTTACACCATCTACTCCCTTTTGCCAGTGCAGCAGACCAATGCCGTTCGGTGTGTAGGTTAAGCTACCCTTACATATGGGATCGCCCTCCGCAATCTTTGCAGATCTATCCCAATTGTTGGTGCCGTATTCGGCTTTTTGAAAACAATTTTTTTCATCTTCCCAAATAAAAAAGTGCCCGGCAGGATGAAACCCAACGGGAAGCGCCGAGCTGGCAATCAATACATTGGGTTGCTCACTTTCATCCCCATCGCCTATTGGAAAAGCGCCTGATTTTGAATCCAGAACAGCATATTCGCGCGCGCCTGTTTCGGTAATCGTATGTGTAGCGTAATGTCCATTTTCATTTTTGACAGCGAAGAAAATTCGATAATTTGTCAGGGTGGATTTAGTTTTTTCATCGTAACCTATTTCAAATGGACGCGGCCCAACAACCAGTCTTCTTAATTGTGCAGTTGAGCGGTAAATGCTTTTAGGTGCCCAGGATTGGATTGAATTAATCAGTATTTCTTGTTGGTTATTCTTTGTGGCCAACAAGAAAATTGACTTACCAAGTGGATGCCAGGTTATCGCATTGATATTTACATCACCGGGTATTTCAAGTGCGCTATTTTCTAAAGTACCATCCTTTGTACCCATGAGCCAAAAAATCAACTTTTGTTTACCCTCTGTGGTTTTAATCACAATTGCGGCCTGTGGCCTGATAGGTGAAACATCAAAATCGACAAGAGTTTCATTCTTACCCAAATGAAGTGTTTTAGCTTCCGTCGGTGATGACTCTACATTGTTCTCTGCAAAGTCAAATGGGCTTATGTCCGCTTTAGTGCTGAGTGATGCTAACGAAGCTACGCATAACATCATCACGGTAGATAGTTTCATTATTTTTTTCCATAGCAAAATATTTATGCACTCCCAAGCTGGAGCTGGGGAGCGAGAGTGCCCCGGCACCAACTTGCAAGCGAGAGAATTGAGTGAAGAGATAATTTTTTAAATTGGACACTACAAGCGTCTGGCCGCAAAATTTTCAGGATAACGTTTCTTTTCTATGCGGTAATAGGCTTGGAGTAAATCTGTTTCTATACCAATTTTTGCGCGCGCTTCTTCGATAGTCAGCCCATATAAAGCTGTGTAGTCCACCTGATCCAGCCGTGTGCAATCGCTAACATAGCCTAAACGCACTGCGTCACGAAATACTTCTAATGTTTCATCATCAAATCTGTAGTGTTTGGGATAAAGATACTTGGCAAAAAAACTGTAAATTTTTTCTTCTGTTGTTGTGACTCTGTTAGTGCTTCCCATTGTAAAACCAATAACGAACGCTTCATCCGCAGGGAGTAACCCGCGCCCGAGCAAAATATGGATATGATCGTGGGTATCGAGAGATGTAGCACCGTTAAAGATATCTATGCCGGGCAAATCAAAACGGGGATTTTCCACTAGCTGAATAATTAGCGGGACGTCTTCTTGCGCCAAGGCCATGCCGGCAAGCTCATCTCTTGTTGCTTTAAAATCCAGGTGACCTTGACTCAGTGGGATATGCCAATTTTGTACAGAGTTTTTCACACATTTTTCCTATTGATGTCATGTAAAAAAAGCCAGTTATTTTATTCAAACACTAATCAATTTTTTCAATTGTGTAACGAAGGATAGATTGTTTGCCTGCAGGGATTTGCAGCCGCCAAACGGGTACGCCATCTTTCATAAAGTGCTTTTTTGATTCTTTTAGGATTCGTGTTCCTTCGTATAAGTGAATGGCGGGTTTTAATTCAAATGCTATAGGTTCTGCTTTGTGATTGGTAACGATGAACTGAATATCTGCCAATTCCAGTTTGTCATCACCTCGTTTTTTTGAATATTCCCGCATTACATTCGGTTGAATATCTATGTCCTCAGCAACGCCCAAAGCGATATCAAAAGGTGTGGCCACCGGCGTATCCTTGATGCTATCCTCGCCGATGAATATAGTTGGTTCTTTTTCTAATGGTTTTTCAAACACTGTAAAATCACCGGAGGGTAACGCCTTCCCTAAGCCATTTGATTTTTTATTCTCCAAGCGAATAATTGTAGTTGCGGATACTACATGGCTTACAGCCGAGTCATCTGCTGACTCTTTATCATAATTCTCAGCAAAATCTTCTTCATTAAACTCGAGCTCATAGAGTCTTTCAAAGGAAATATTCTTTTCTTCAAGCATTCTTACTTGTTTAATTTGGTGAGCATTTAAATCAGTGGCGGTGGGCAACTTGTAAAGCTTGTACTCTCCTAACTCACTCGCTTCGGCAATACTCTGCCTCATCCCTGTTAAAACAATTTCTTCAAGTGCACCCTCGGGTACAAAATCAAAGCTGGGTGGTGGCACGAAGTGTTGAAGAATATTTATTGCAATCGCTGAGCGGTTATACCAGCAGGCTTTTGTTTTACTGGCAGTTACGGTTTCAACGGCTTCTGTATCTTCATCGCGCGAAATATTGCCCGCCACTAATTCAACAGGAGCGTGTAAAAAAGATGTGGTTTGTTGATTAACCAAGGTTAACCACGCCGTTAAATTGAGCGTTTTATTATCTGGATTTATGCGGGCAACGTAATGCGTTACCCAATCAAACCCGGTAGCGAGATAACTGAGTTTTATTTTACGTATGCCTGCACTTGCGGCCTTCACTTGCACGGATAATTGCGGCTTTTCTTTGAGGTTTTCAGGAATCTGAGCGAAAATAATTTTTTCGTTCTCGCCGCTACAATCCAGCGCTTCCAGATGGCCATTGATATTCAGCAGGATTCCATCAGGACCGGATACCAAGATCGCATCTACTTCAGTGATTTTCCCGGTTTTGGTTTGCGTGCGAATCACTTTAACTTTTTGGCCGATGGAGTCAGCAATAATATCGCCGGGGCTTATCAAGCGATAATCAAAATTGATTTCGCTAATATCGCCTTGCAGTGATTCGATGCGGGCACTTTGCGGAACTATAGTTTGCGCAACACCGACAAATGTAATCGTGGAATCTCCAGCAGGTAGATTAATTTCTCGTGTTTCTGTAACCAGTGCAAGACCTTCCGCAGTGGCTTCAGGATCGGAGAGATCAAAACTGCCCGCTTCAGTCGCGCGATAAATGGTTAGCGCGCTTTGATCTGGTGCAGCCGAAATAATCTCTGCTGCCCAGCTAGCAAGAGGAACGCAACTTAATGTCAGAAAAAATAAAACGCGCAACATTACCAGCCTGTTTCTACAGTGAAGGTTAATTTGGTTTCACCATTGGCCGCTACTGGCACAGCCCAACCTAAAGTGTAAGCATCTACACGCATACTTTTTATACTCTCTTTAATCACTTCACCATCGCGCCACAAACCGGTTTGGCGTAGGTCAACAGTGACTGCTTCAGATTTTGCATTGCGTATTAAATACTCCATGTTGTAACGCGAGCGGGTGTTATTGACCTTCTCTTGAGATATCAGCGTTGGCTGAATAGTTACATCAAACGCCTCTCCGGTTTTTACTGAAACTTCCGAGCCTTGTGGCGTATGCTCGATACGACTCTCTCCCACAAATTTTGGATTACCTTGGGTATCTCTTACATAAACTCGCATAACACCTGCGGGTAATTGCGTTCCCAGGCCAGAACTTTGCGAATTTTTAAACTGCACACTTACATCAGCATGTTGTGCCTCGTCCATACTGGAAAACCAATTAGCGAAGTACAAGTAACCTTTTTTTGCTGACACCCCTTGAGCTTCTAAAAACGCCACTTGTTTTGTTTGTTTGTCAGCAACGGTGGTTTTTTCTTTGAGCGGGTACACGTAGTAATCAGCCAAAGCTGGGCGAACGCCAGCTTCATTACCAGACACGCGCGCACTGCGTTGTTGCCGCCCGCGGGATTCGTAATCACTTTCACCAATAATATTGATTTTTCCGGCAATCAATTGCGTACTCGCATCAGCAAAGATGGTCCCGGAATTATTAGTCAGTGTGATCCAACCCTGCATATTTAATTTGCCGAGCCTTTCATCAAACACGGCAACATAGTCCGCCTTCCAGGAAAGACCTGTTGATAGATAGCTCAAACGTGCATCTCTATGCCCCGGGCTATCCGCATTGACCGTGACTGATAAGGTTGGGTGTGCTCGTAAATTGTCAGGAATTTTATCGAATAATACCCGTGTCGGAATGTTGTCTTCACGCAGCACTTCGATATGGTTGCCTACCTTCAGCACCACGCCTTCGTTAACGGATAAGACGGTAGCCGATTCGATAATCTGTGCTCCGTTGGCAGGATTAATCCGAACAAGCTGGATTTGCTGCCCAACCGCTTTTTCCATTAATTTTTGTGGTGTTAGCAAATCGAAATCAAAATTTTGCTCAATAATGTCAATACCTTGAGCGGAGAGCGCTACGGTTTCGGGGCGAATACTTGCCGATACATTTTTAAATTCCAGTCGATTGCGGCCAGCCACTAGCTCTAACGGTCTAATTTCTTCAACTAATGCCAGATTATTGTTGTAGATCGTCAGCGAGGTTTTACTAATATCAGCCGCTGTCACTTTCGCAGCGCCGCCAATGGTTATCAGTGAAGCGATTAACAAAGAGGCAAGGGGTTTAACAAGGTAGCCATGGGGATTGTTTATTTTACGAGGCATGAAGTGTTCCTTATCAATTATTTTCTCGGCGAAAGATCGCATACACAGCAAGGTGGGTCAAGTATTATCAGTGAAACTCTAATAAGGGTCACCAGGCTTCTGCTTCTGAGAAAATGCTCAAATAATTCCGTAGGAATTTATGTCCTGATTGGCATAAGGGTCTATTTCAAGGCTATAAAGGCGGTATCTCATAAGATCATAGATACTGCCACTACCCCATTTTATAGCTGTAGATTGCGCAATATTTAAGTGGTTTTTTTTGTGCGCACCAAGATTCTCATTACATTCAATTTTTTCTAATGAAAGTCATTGGATGAAAGTCAATATAACGGCGTATTAAAAAATTATTGCAGATTGGAAAAAGAAAAGCCAAAAATAAGACAATTTATAGCGGGCTATTTATTAGCGGGTTATTTATAAAAAATTATTTTTAAGCAAACAACTTTTAGGTGAACTGGTTAACAATAATTCTTTCTAACCAGCTTATTTAAAAGCACCATGCTGCTGAACTGCCAACACACGACGAAGTAGTAGAAGCCTTGTTTCTGCTTCCAGCAGATCATCCGCAAAGCTAACTCCTTGATAAGTATCGACGTTATCCCTTAAATTTTTAATAAGCGACAGCAGCCGCTTCTCTTCCAGCAACAAAGTTTCAGTATTTTTCTTTTTTTCATCAGTCATAATAAATCCTTTGGCGCATAAATATATATCACTACAAAAAACTCCCTTTGAAATATAGCAGCTTTATTTTTGTTTGCATGACGGAAAAAATTATCTTGTGCTAAACACACATTTACTGATAATGCATGTCATCGGGAGTTGTTTGTGAAGCGGTTCGACTGGGGCTGCCAGCTTTTTAACCGCTAATGCGCTACTGTTAAATTGTTCATCCATTTTTTTCGTTTAACGCGCAACATCACTGGAATAAATTTAAGGCCATCTTCTAAAAACATAAACGCATAAATAATACTGAAATGAAACCCACCCCAAAATACGGCCATGGCGTAAATGGGTAGGCCTAAACCCCACATCACTACAGTATCCGTCACCAAACAAAATTTATTGTCGCCGCCCGCACGCAGTACGCCAATAATACGGACTAGATTAAAAACTTTTAACCAAACTAATACACAAAAGACCGCGAGGGTTTGCATTAATAAATGGGTGGTTTCAATCGTCAGCGGTGTAAAGATTTTTAATATCCACGGACGGGCAAACCATAGGCAGACCGAAAGGCCCAATACTATGAATAAAGTTAAATGCACGAAAAATTTTTGTAAGCGCACAGCTTCGCTTTTGTTATCAGCACCCAATGCGCGGCCAATTAATACGGCTGAAGCACTGGCCAAACCCACAAACAGTGCGAAGAAAGTACTCTCGATGGGCACGACCATGCCCATGATTGCCAAAGCATCTGTACCCGCGTAACCCGTCACCACATGATAGGTCGCATTGCCCAGCGCCCAAATACCATAGTTAGCAACCAGCGGTAAGGCAAATGCGAGATAGCGTTTGATGTGTTCGGACTCCAGGCCCAAACGCAATTGTTTTATCGTTAATGCGAAGCCGTGTTTGGTTCCGTAGACCCACGCCATAATCACCAACAATTGCACCACTCGTGCAATTAAAGTTCCCCAGGCTGCGCCTGCGATCCCTAAAGCTGGCAACCCCCAATTGCCCATGATCAAGCCATAATTGAGTACCACATTGACTACTGCTGCAATGATGCCTGCAATCAATGACATGCTGGTTTGGCCTAAGGCTCGCAATCCCGCTTCATAAATCACAATCACTTGCGTGAGTAAAATAACGGGCGCAGTGATAACTAAAAATTGTGCCGTCAATTTCGCAACTTCGCTGTTGGGTGTAATCCAGGGCACCCACACAGGCGCCGCAAAACCACATAACAACATCAGGGGTATGACAATAAAAGCGCCTACCACTAAAGTCACTGCAAGCATTCGCTGACAACTGGCAAAATCTTTTGCGCCGCTGTATTGCGCAATTAGAATGCTGCCGCCCGTGGCAAAACCGCTCATCAGCACCAGGAGTAAAAAGTGAATTTTGGCTGCAAGGCCAACGGCAGCAATTGCCGTTTCACCCAGTGGGGCGACCATAATGACATCGGCCATGCCTAAAAAAGATTGCAACAATATTTGTGCGGCAACGGGTACTGCGACTAACAACATTGTCCAGATAAATTGTCGTTGACTAAGAATGCTGTGATTTACCGGGTTTTGATTGGCTAGGTGTTGATTTACTTCAGAAGGCACTTGGTTCTCCAGCCAGAGCGAAAGGCGGCATTATAGATTTGCTTGCGCATAAAGTGGGAAAGATCGCGGATAACTTACTCAACATTACTTTAGCTTTAAAAGCTGATATTGAAACCCTGATTTAAAATTTCCAGCAGAATAAAAATCATTGGCGAATGAATGATTCACCAGAAATAAAAATCTAATTTATCGATTTACCTAATACTGCTTACCAAGCACAGTGCAGATTTGCGATAATCGCCACCCATTTTATAAGCCTTGGATTTTCATGACTGAGTTTGAGTACGCCCCGCCAGCTTCAGCATTGGATATTCTTTATCTTGACGATGATTTATTGATCGTCAATAAACCTGCGGGGTTATTGACTGTACCCGGCAAAGGACCAGCAAAACAGGATTGCATGATCAACCGTGCGCTTACCTTTAATCCCAACGCGCGGGTGGTGCATCGTTTGGATCAAGGCACCTCCGGCATAGTGATGTTTCCGCTAAATTATATGTGCCTGCGTTTACTGACGAAGCAATTCGAAACCCGCGGCATTCATAAACGTTATGTGGCCGTAGTAACGGGGTTGGTGGCGCTGGACGAAGGTGAAGTTCAGTTGCCTTTAATTTGTGATTGGCCAAACCGTCCCTTGCAGAAAGTCTGTTTTGAAAGCGGCAAACCTGCACATACTCGTTATAGCGTTTTAGAGCGCGATCCAGTTAAGCATTGCACTCGTGTTTTGCTTGAGCCTGTTAGCGGGCGCACCCATCAATTACGTGTTCATATGCTGAGCCTGGGTCATCCCATTATTGGTGATCAACTTTATTCTTCACCAGAAATTCAGGCAC
This sequence comes from Pseudomonadota bacterium, assembly GCA_040385335.1. Classification (GTDB taxonomy): domain Bacteria; phylum Pseudomonadota; class Gammaproteobacteria; order Pseudomonadales; family Cellvibrionaceae; genus Cellvibrio. The sequence goes on along the minus strand of JAZKHP010000018.1, from coordinate 26,270 downwards.
AAGCACCGCGTTTGCTTTTGCACGCACAACACATTCAGCTTACTCATCCCATAACGGGGAGCGCAATTTCAGTGGAGTGTAAAGCGGAGTTTTAACTGAAATAGCTCGGGCGCGAACCTCATAAAAAAGCATAAGATTTTAGGATCTTGTGCTTTTTTATGGGTTATTTTTAACGGCTATTTCTAACAACCGATTGTAGTGACCGTGATGGTCGGTGCATTGCCCATAGCTGCCGGTTGCGTGTACACAACCGCACAGTTAGCAGGAGTTGTAGCACCGGATGGGCTCACGGTAAGCGAGGTCGCCGTGGTCGTCAGAACATAAGTAGGAGCAGTTAACCCTGACACTGCAGCCATGGAAGCAGCATTGGCATAGCCATTAGCGAAAGTTACCACTAACCCACCCTCAACAGTGGTAGTTAGCGCGGTCGAATCGATTAGAAATTTCCCGTGAATCATTGCTGAACTGGACAAGATTGAGCCAACGGCGCCTTCCAATTTTGCTTTGCGGGCATCGTTGGTTAAGTCGACAAATTTGGGAATTGCGGTTGCTGCCAGAATACCCAAAATAACTATAACGGCAATCAGTTCGATAAGGGTAAAACCGGATGCTTTATTGATCTTCATATAATCACCTGCCAGAAGTTTTGCTGCGATAAGTTTGGTTTATATTTACTTTAGTGGATATTCCCTAGTAATCAAACTTATGCAATCTAGACAACCAGAAGGTCTACCGGCTTCCCCAAAATTGTTGCAGAACTTTATCCAATTCAGCCTGTACATCAACCAATGCTTGCCCTGCATTAATCACTGCATAATGACCTGGAGCGGTCTGTACTCTTGCACCATAGGCACTGCGAACCCGCTCAAAGAACGCGATAGTTTCACTTTCGAAGCGATCCAACTCACCGCGCTCACGTGCGCGCGCCAAGCCAAGCTCAACGTCTATATCTAAAATTAAGGTTAAATCCGGACGCAATTCTCCCTGCACCAGTACCTCAAGTTGCGCGATAGTCGCCAAGCTTAAACCGCGCCCACCGCCTTGGTAGGCATAGGTAGCATCGGTAAAACGATCGCATAAAACCCAGGCACCACGAGCCAGGGCTGGCTTGATAACCTGCTGTAAATGCTGTGCGCGCGCAGCGAATATCAGCAACAGCTCTGCCGTTTCATCCACCGCTTCATCACGCCTGGCCAGGAGTAACGCACGGATTTCTTCCGCAAACGGAGTACCACCAGGTTCACGGCTTACTACCACTTCTATACCGCGTTGACTCAGCCAGTTATGTACATAAGTGAGGTTAGTGCTTTTCCCAACACCTTCAGTGCCTTCAATGGTGAGAAATCTTCCGCGTTGCATAAATTACCCGCTATAAAAATATTTAATAGATACTAAGTTCCTTCACCCTCAGTGAGCGCGTATCATACCCGCTTTTTGATCACCGGAGTTTTACCATGATTACCCTACACACTAACTATGGCGACATTGTTATAGAGCTGGATTTCGACAAAGCTCCCAACACTGCCGCTAACTTTAAACAATATGCAGAAGAAGGCTTTTATAACGGCACTATTTTCCACCGAGTGATTCCGGACTTTATGATTCAAGGTGGCGGATTTACGGAAGATATGGAACAGAAAAAAACACGCGGCCAAATCCAAAATGAAGCCGACAACGGTTTAAAAAATGTGGAAGGCGCTCTTGCCATGGCCCGCACCGGTGATCCACACAGCGCTACTGGTCAATTCTTTATCAATGTTCGCGATAATACGTCTTTAAATCACACTGCAAAAACGAAAGACCAATGGGGCTATTGTGTTTTTGGCAAGGTAATCGACGGCATGGATGTAGTGAATAAAATCAGAACGGTAAAAACCGGTAACAAAGGTCATCATGGGGATGTCCCTAAAGAAGCCATCATCATTCAAAACGTGACTGTTGCTTAACCGGCATGTACACCTTATTTATCTCTGACCTGCACTTACATGAATCACGCCCGCACATTACCCGGGCGTTTTTTCAATTTCTGCATGAGCAAACCCCTGATTTGGAAACGCTGTATATCCTGGGTGATTTTTTTGACACCTGGATTGGCGATGATGATGATGCTCATTTGAATGCAGAAGTTGCCGCTGAACTAAAACAACTAAATCAGCAAGGCACACAGATATTTTTGATGCATGGCAACCGCGATTTTTTACTCGGTGAAAAATTTGCGGCAGACGCTGGTGCTAGTTTAATCGCCGAGGGCACCATCATTGATTTATATGGCTGCCCTACCCTTTTACTGCACGGCGACAATCTCTGCATTGCCGATAAGGATTACATTAAATACCGCCAGCAAGTTCGCTCGGCACAATGGCAACAACATATTCTTGCACAACCCCTCGCCGCCCGCCGCGTAATTGCTACCCAGTTGCGTGCAAAAAGCCAGGCCATGAATAGCTTAAAAGCAGAAGATATTCTCGATGTCACGCCAGAAGAAGTTGAGCGAGTTATGCAAGAAGCTTCCATACCACGCTTAATCCACGGACATACCCATCGCCCCGCACGACACTTACTAACAATTGGCGGGCAACACGCCGAAAGAATTGTGCTGGGAGATTGGCACGATCAAGCCTGGGCAATTAATGCCACTCCCGATAAGATTGAATTGATTCACTGGAATATTTAAACATATTATTCTCCAACAACTTATTGTGAAAAGTTCGCTTGCCAGTACCAGCTCGCTTGCTAAGCGCGTGTCAATCAGGGGAGCAACGCTGTGCTACTAACCATTCTTATTAATAGTTTTTTAGTTGCCTGTGCAGTGCTGATACATTTTGAGGCGCTTAATTTACTCAGCATTATGATTCCCAAACTGCCCATCAAAAACCGTCTTAGTATTTTGTTTGGTGTGTTTGGTGCACTCATTGCCCACGTCATAGAAATTTGGCTATTTGCTTTCGGTTATTTTTTTATGATTCAAACCCCAAAATTTGGTGCATTAACGGGTAATTTTAATAACAGCTTACTCGATTGCGCATACTTTTCGTTTACGAGTTATACATCGCTTGGATTTGGCGATGTCCAACCACTGGGCAACTTACGTTTTCTGAGCGGTTTAGAAGCTTTAACTGGATTAGTACTTATTGCATGGACAGCATCATTTATGTTTTTTGAAATGGAGAAATTATGGAAAGCATCGCGCTAAGCGTATTCAATACACCCTAACATGAATAATTATTTTTAATAATTATTTTGAATATTTTTTTTAAAAATATTTTTTACAAAAACAATACGCGCACATTCACATTTACGCAGTAAATAAGTAGGCAAAAACATTTATAAAGAGTCACCAAATAATAAATTAAACGACAATATGTGTTACCTACCATGGCAGCAAATATATGAAAAGCTATATTCAATTACTTAACAATGTGCAGCTTTATTTTTAATATTGTCCATTGCTTAAACATTGGCTTTACCGGGAATATGTAAAAAATTGTAATCAACCCTAGCCTCCGCATACTAACCAAACCACAATTCTGTTATTTTCTACCGCACATTAACTACATCTTATCAACCCGCATCTATACTGCATGTATCTCCCTTGACTGTTCTTAAGATCCCATGCACTTCAGCATTAGTTACTTATGCATTAATGGCGGAAACTGCCATTGAAACACGCCTTATTGCGGGCTAAAGTACTACAATGGTGGCTTTTTCTTGCCAGCTTGGCATGCATCCATCTTTTTGCTTCTATAAGCCTCAATATGGATATGATGGAACGCATAATGCAGGAACATTATGGTAGTGAAGGCGGCAAAAAATTTTACGCCTGGAGCAAATTACTTGAGGACAATCAACTTCAAGTTGAAATTGATCAGGTAAAATCAGTCAATAATTTTTTTAATAAACATATTCGTTTCAAAGATGACAAGGTACATTGGAAGAAAAGCGATTACTGGGCCACTCCGCTAGAAACCTTGGGAAGCGGTGCAGGTGATTGCGAAGATTTCACTATTGCCAAATACATGACTTTGTTAAAACTGGGAGTTCCCACTTCTCGCCTGCGTCTGATTTATGTCAAAGCACAAATGGGTGGGCCGTCAAGCCATGTTTTTCAGGCGCACATGGTCTTGGGATACTATCCACAAGCGAACGCAGTGCCGCTGATTTTAGATAGCTTAATAACAACTATTGAAGCGGCGGATAAACGCAGCGATTTACTACCGGTATTCAGCTTTAATAGTGATGGCCTCTGGGTTGGCGGACAAGCTCAACCGCAGGTGGACCCCACTGCACGTTTATCGCGCTGGCGCGATGTATTAATGCGCATGAAACAGGAAGGCTTTTAGCAACAGATTTAACTATACGGGTTATAAAACAACACAGGATTTGAAAGGTGATAGGTTTATGTCGTTAATTAAACAATTGTGGATTGGCATTATCGTCATGCTTTTACTGGCGATGGGGGGAAGCTTCGGGATTAGCCTGCTTTCGGCCAAACAATATTTAGAAGAACAGCTTCACCTGAAAAATGTGGACAACGCCAGCTCGCTTGCACTTTCCTTCTCGCAAATGGAAAAAGACCCGGTCACACTTCAGTTATTGATTAGCGCCCAATTTGATACCGGCCATTACGAATATATTGTATTGACCGATCCACACAATAAAATATTAATTGAGCGTCGCTACGACAGCGAAAAAAATAATACGACACCGCTTGAAGCCCCAGGCTGGTTTACCAAGCTGGTCAATCTAGGGGCCGCCCCAGGTGTTGCACAAGTTCAGGATGACTGGCAACAATACGGTACATTAACGGTAAAAAGTCAGTCTCACTATGCAGCGCAAGCATTATGGAATAGCACCACACAACTCATGGGATGGTTTTTTATTGCCGCGTTATTAAGTGGCGCTTTAGGCTCAGTATTTTTAAAATTTATTTCTGACCCACTCGAAGTTGTTATTAAACAAACGGAAGCCATTAGCGAGCGACGCTTTATCACCTCGGACGAACCTAAAACGAAGGAATTTCAACGCCTGGTTCGAGCAATGAATTTGCTCTCACACAGCGTAAAAATTATGCTGGAAAAAGAAACCCGACAATTAGAATTATTACGCAGGGAATCGCATTTAGATGAACTAACAGAATTACCCAATCGCCGCCATTTTTTAAATTTGTTCGACAGTTTTTTAAAACGCGAAGACAGCGGTAGCAGTGGTGTTATTGCTATAGCGCGTGTTGCTAACCTGGCAGAACTCAATAACCAAATAGGCCGCGCTGCTACTGATCAGGCTTTGTTGCAAATCGCCGCAGTATTGCATCAATTCGTTGAGCGTTATCCCGGCAGTTATGCAGGCCGTTTAAACGGCAGCGATTTTATTGCAGTCATCTGCACTAACCCTTCCGCAGAAACTATAGGTGTTGAATTTTCCAAACAATTAAATGCGCAACTGGAACTACAGAATTTATTGATGCTGCAATTACCCATCGCTGTTTGTACTTTTATGGGTGGAGCAAAACGCAAAGAGCTGTTACATAAACTGGATGGTGCTTTGGCTCAAGCGGAATTAAAAGGCAATCGTGCGCTTATCAGTCTCAACGATGATTACCCGCTCGCCCATCGCAATTTAAATGAATGGCGGGAAGTCATTAATAGTGCATTACAGCAAAACCAATTACAGTTAGCTGAGTTCCCTGTAAAAAATGCGCAAGGCGAAATCATTCATTATGAAGCACCCGTGCGTTTGCTTCTTGATGAAGAATGGCAACCTGCTGGTTATTTTATGCCTTGGGCTGCGCGGCTGGGCATTATTCCTTCCATTGATTTAGCGGTGATTAAAGCTGCCCTGGATAAATTAAAAATTGCTGATAGTTGTATTGCTATTAATATTTCCGCTGAAGCCTTATGCAACGCAGCTTTTCGCGAACAAGCATTAAAACTTATCACAGACTCATTAACTAAAACTCATCATTTGTGGATAGACTTTCCAGAACCCTGTGCGTTACGGCATATGGCAGAATTGCGCAGCTTTACCAGTTCCTTACGCAATGCAGGTTGTCATGTAGGTTTGAAACATGCAGGAATAGAATTTACTAAAATTCGCGAACTACAAGATAGTGGTTTTCATTATTTAAAAATCGATCGCGCATTAATTCACGATCTTGATATCAATGCCGATAACCAAATTTTCTTACAAGCTCTGTGTAAAATTGGCCACTCTCTCGGCATGCTAATGATTGCAGAAGGTGTCAGTACTGAAGCAGAAAAAGAAAAAACGATTAAGTTAAGCGTTGATGCCGTCACCGGTCCCTGGATTTAAGATGAGTTTGTTAAATATCTAAATCATCACCATCATCCAGCAAATCCATTCCCTGGCGTTGGCCACGCAGTTCGCGACGCGACAACAACTTATCCTGTGCTGCGTTGGGCAAATCAGTAAAACGAATAACACCTTGCTCCACTAACAAACTAATAACGTCCTCCAGCACTCGAGCCATGGCTTGATCAGAACGCTCAAGTGTAAGTTGCTGCTTATTTTTAGTGGTGGTTAAAAACTCCTGTAGTTCGGCCGCATCATTAGCCATAAATTCATTGATGTCGCCATCAACCTTTTCACTCACTTCTACAAGCTGCCCGTCAGCATTGCGCTTCGCATACATGGTTTCTACCTACTTAACTAAAATAAGCCTATGGAAGAAGCGGTAAACGCCGCTTCCATATTATTTTAGTCCGTAATTAGATTGCCGTTGTTTTTTAATTGATCAATGATAGCGGTGTCCGTACCGGTTAAATTTAAATTGCTTAACACAATAGTTTGATCAGTAGCGATTGCGTAATTAGTACCGTCAAACGCACCTGCACTACTCACAGAGACGGTGGTATCCGCACCGGAAATCTCAAAATGCAAATACTGGGTAAGATTCGCTGCGGTTTCATTTTGCAAAAGATCAGAAAGATTAAGTGAATCGCCCTGAAACATATCGAAGTTTATCAGCACGTCATTGGCTGGCGTGATCACAGTACCTTGATCACCGAAATCCCATTTAAATGTATCGGCACCAACACCACTGCTGGTCATGTTGTCGTTGCCAGCACCACCTACGAATAAATCACCACCCCCATTGCCGTTAATCGTGTCGTCACCATTTAAACCAAACATTGCATCGGCGCCTGATACGCCAATTAAATTATCAATTCCTACAGTACCGACATTGTTGGTAGCCTCATTATCAGCAGGGTCCAGCATTTCGAATTTTGTGATTGCAGAACTGCTCGCTCCGTCGGTTGCCGTCGCCGTAAAAGTCAGATCAAAACTGGTGGTTTGACCCGTAGCGGGAATAACGGTTAAGCCTGCTAAATTCCAGTCAGTCACATCAGTAGACGTTAAACCGGCCGCAGCAACAAACATATTTGCACCGTCCGTTAAAGTAGTCCCTATCGGAATACCGCTGGCATTTACGGTTAACGATTCAGAGCCATCTGTATCCGCAAGTGCCGCAGAAACATTTAACGAAAAATAATTGTATTGAGTTTCAATATTTAATAAGGGATGAAAACCACCATCGCCATTACTCACTAAAGCACCGGCAGAATTCACCGTAGCAATATCAGTGTAAAGATTAAAGTTGGTGGTATTGATATCAAGTGCTGGCTGACCATCTACAGACAAATCCAAATTAAGATTGCCGCCATGATCACCGTTATAAATAATAACTTCAAAGGAGTAATAACCGCTTTTGACAACGGGTAATGGAGTAGGCGCTATGGGAAATGCGCCGTTTTCATCAAGGCCATTATGCAAATCGCCCCAGGTGTTAAAACCCACACTATAAACCGTGGTTCCACCTATTTTTACCAATAAGGTATCGTCGCGCGAACCTGCTAATTGATAGGTGTGCCCCGCCTCTAGAAAAATATAACCTTGAATATGGTAAGCATCATCAGCACTAATGCTGGGGTATGCAACATCAGTAATCGTCGACGTTGAAGTTGCTGTCGCAGCTTCCACAGCTGCTTCAACAGTGGCTAGGTTGTGCGCATTAGCGGAAGCTACGGTAGGAATTCCCACAAAATGCTCACTGGTTAAACCGACTGACGGAGGTACTGTCATAGGGATGGAAATAACTCCCGAATTTTCTTCAACGGATATATTTAAGACTGGAATGTCTGCAACAGGATTAACCATCACATTCACGGTAGCTGAGTTAGAAACCAATGCGCCATCAGTTGCAATGTAAGTAAAATCTGCCGCACCACTGAAATTGGCATTGGGTGTAAAAACTACGTCGCCATTAGCATTCAATACCGCTGTGCCGTTTGCACCGCTGGTCACGCTGGCGAGGCTTAGGGCATCCAGCTCAATATCAGTATCGTTGCCCAAGAGTTGCGCGGCGGTAAAAATCATTGGTGTATCTTCGTTAGTCGACAGGTTATTGTTCACTGCAACCGGCGCGTCATTAACCGCGGCCACAGCAACGTTAACCGTCGCCGCATTGGAAACCAAACTGCCATCGGTGACCCTATAAGTAAAATCAGCCGCGCCGTTGAAGTTAGCATTTGCGGTAAACGTTACGGTGCCATCAAGATTCAAGACCGCTATGCCGTTTGCACCGCTGGTCACACTGGCAATGCTCAGGGTATCCAGGTCAATATCAGTATCGTTACCCAATAATTGCGCTGCAGTGTAAATCACCTGAATGTCTTCACTGGCCGACAAATTGTTATTCACCGCAATTGGCGCATCGTTAGCCGGAGCAACTGTCACGCTGACAGTCGCAGCATTGGAAATCAAATTGCCATCAGTAGCCGTGTAAGTGAAATCAGCCACACCGTTGAAGTTCACATTCGGAGTAAATGTCACTGTGCCGTCAGGATTCAACACCGCAGTTCCGTTTGCACCGCTGGTCACACTGGCAATGCTCAGGGTATCCAGATCGATATCCGTATCATTGCCCACCAGTTGCGCAGCGGTGTAAATCACCGGCGTATCTTCACTGGCCGACAGGCTGTTATTGACTGCTACTGGTGCATCGTTCACTGGCCCTACTGTCACGCTAACCACCGCCAGATTGGAAACCAAATTGCCATCCGTGACGGTATAAGTGAAATCTGCTGCACCGTTGAAATTAGCAATTGGAGTAAAAGTGACTGTACCATCAACATTCAAGACCGCTGTGCCGTTTGCACCGCTGGTGACACTGGCGATGCTCAGGGTATCCAGATCAATATCCGTATCGTTGCCCAACAGTTGCGCGGCGGTATAAATCACCGGCGTATCTTCGCTGGCCAACAAACTGTTGTTCACCGCAACCGGTGCATCATTGATCGGGGCCACAGTCACGCTAACCGTCGCCGCGCTGGAAACCAAACTGCCATCGGTAGCGATGTAGGTAAAATCGGCCACACCGTTGAAATTGGCATTTGGAGTAAAGGTGACTGTGCCATCAGGATTCAAGACCGCTGTACCATTTGCTCCGCTGGTCACACTGGCGATGCTCAAGGTATCCAGATCTATATCCGAATCGTTGCCCAAGAGTTGTGCCGCGGTGTAAATCACTGGCGTGTCCTCGTTGACCAACAGGCTGTCACTTACTGCAACCGGCGCATCGTTGAGCGGTGCAACCGTCACGCTGACTGTCGCCACATTGGAAATTAAATTGCCATCCGTGACGGTATAAGTGAAATCTGCCGCACCGTTGAAATGAGTGTTCGGGGTAAAAGTCACTGTGCCGTCTGGATTCAAGACCGCAGCTCCGTTTGTACCGCTGGTCACACTGGCAATGCTCAAGGTATCCAGGTCAATATCGGTATCGTTGCCCACCAGTTGCGCGGCGGTATAAATCACCGGCGTATCTTCGCTGGCCAACAATCTGTTATTCACCGCAACAGGTGCATCATTGAGCGGTGCAACCGTCACGCTGACGGTCGCGGCATTGGAAATCAAATTGCCATCAGTAGCCCTGTAAGTAAAATCAGCCGCACCGTTGAAGTTCACATTCGGAGTAAATGTCACTGTGCCGTCAGGATTCAACACCGCTGTGCCGTTTGCACCACTAGTCACGCTGACAATACTTAAGGTATCCAGATCGATATCCGTATCATTACTCAAGAGTTGCGCGGCGGTGTAAATCACCGGCGTATCTTCGCTCGCCAACAAGCTATTATTGGCCGCAACCGGCGCATCGTTCACTGGCCCTACCGTCACACTAACCGTCGCCGCGTTGGAAACCAAATGGCCGTCCGTGACGGTATAAGTGAAATCTGCCGCACCGTTGAAATTAGCGTTCGGGGTAAAAGTCACTGTGCCGTCTGGATTCAACACCGCTGTGCCGTTTGCACCGCTGGTGACACTGGCAATGCTCAGAGTATCCAGCTCAATATCCATATCATTACCCAAGAGTTGCGCTGCGGTGTAAATCACCGGCGTATCTTCGTTCGTCAACAAACTATTATTCACTGCAACCGGTGCATCGTTTATTGGAGCTACCGTCACGCTGACCGTCGCAACATTCGAAACCAAGCTGCCATCAGTGACGGTATAAGTGAAATCTGCCGCACCATTGAAATTAGCGTTCGGGTTAAAAGTCACTGTGCCGTCTGGATTCAACACCGCGGTGCCGTTTGCGCCACTAGTCACGCTGGCAATGCTCAGGGTATCCAAGTCGACATCAGTATCGTTGCCCAACAGTTGCGCGGCGGTATAAATCACCGGCATATCTTCGCTGGCTACCAAACTGTTGCTCACCGCAACCGGTGCATCATTGACCGGAGCCACAGTCACGCTGACAGTCGCAGCATTGGAAATTGCACGGCCATCAGTAGCGGTGTAAGTGAAATCAGCAGCCCCGTTGAAATTAACGTTTGGAGTAAAAGTCACTGTGCCGTCTGGATTCAATACCGCAGTGCCGTTTGCACCGCTAGTTACACTGGCAATACTTAAGGTATCCAGGTCGATATCCGTATCGTTACCCAAGAGTTGCGCAGCGGTATAAATCACCGGTGTATCTTCGCTGGCCACTAGACTGTTATCGACCGCAACCGGAGCATTGTTTACCGGCTCCACATTGAGCGTAATAGTGCTGGTGGTAGTGCTGCCATTACTGTCTGTCACTGTAACCACGAAGCTATCGGTACCGTTAAAGTTGGCGGCGGGGGTATAAACAAAATTACCCGTTGTTGCATCCACCACAACTGTTCCAAACGTTGTGTTAGTGGTCAAGCTATAGCTCAGAACATCACCGTCTATATCCGCGGCGATAACTTTGTCGGCAAGGGGAATATCTTCCGTAACTATAAGGGTTTGATTACTAGCGACAGGGGTATCATTAATTCCCACAACATCAATGGCAATTTGCGTGAGAGAACCATCGTTTAATTTGACCACAAATATTTCCGAGCTTTGTTCTCCGGCCGCCAATGGATTAGCACGCGAGTCCAGAGTGTAAGTCCAGTTACCATCCGCTGATAACACTAAACTACCGTTGCCACCCACTCTGGTTGTAGCAACAAAAGCTAAAGCGGGGTTATCGATATCGGTAGCCGTTAGCGTGCCGGTGGCCAAGGGCTGAATATCTTCAATAACGCTGCCACTACCAGTACTGATAACGGGCGCGTAATCAACTGGAGTTACGTCAACTGAAATTGCACTGGTGGCAACGCCGCCTTTACCGTCATCAATAGTGACGATAAAACTATCGTTGCCGTTGTAACCTGCATCGGGTGTATAAACAAAGCCTCCCGTCACAGGGTTAAGAGTGACCACGCCGTGAGTCGCTACACCGGTGAGACTGTACGCGAGAGAATCCCCATCTACGTCATTAGCCACAAGGCTACCCGCGATGGGCATAGCTTCTGCCGTCGTTAATGATTGGCCGGCTGCTACGGGTACATCATTAACGGCGGTTACATCCACTGTCATAGTATGGGTAGTCACACCGCCAAGGCCATCCGCTACAGTGACAGAAAAAGTATCGCTGCCATTAAAGTTCGCATTGGGGGTATACACAAACTCGCCCGTGCTTGGGTTCACTTCGACCAGGCCATTAGCTGGACCCTGTGCAAGGCTATAACTGAGCGCATCACCTTCAATATCGGTCGCCAGGATTTGGCCGACGAGTGCAGAATCTTCCGCTATGGAAAATGCTTGATCAGCGGAAACAGGCGCATCATTGACGGAATTGATGGTAAACGAAAGGGTACTGGTGGTGACATTGCCGTAGACATCTGTTGCGCTAATGCCCACAGTATCTACGCCATTATAATTTTCCCCCGGCGTATATACGAAGGCGCCGGTGATGGCGTCTACAGTAAAAGTACCATGGGTTGGCTGCGTAATAACGCTGTAACTCAAAGCATCGTCTTCAATGTCCCTTGCCAGTATTTGACCATTGAAAGCCTCGTCTTCGTCGGTACTAAAACTTTGTGCCGCAAGTAGAGGGGCGCGATTTGTAGTGAGTTCATTGCTGACTAAAACAATATTATCAGCAGCACTGGTAGCACCAGAAGTAAATGCTTCAAAAGAGGTGCTTTCAATGATACGAGTCAATTGCACGAAGCTATGCCCGTCACCGCCACTACCACCCATCACGCCTGCAGCAGTTTCCTCCAGCTCAGTCGTTAAATCACCGCCGCTGTTTAATACCGTCAAGGCTTCCTGAACGGAAGCATCTTGCACTGCGGAGTCTTGTTTATCAGTTGCCAGATCGGTCCACAAATCGCGGCCCATCAACACTTCCTGACCACCGGCAATGGTCACCGGATGCCCATCACCAAAGTCGAGTTCAATGTGAGCGCCCGCTGCGGTAATAATGGTTTCATCGGGAGCTACTTTATCGCCCACCTTCAAAGCACGTAAGCTGCCATTAGCAGATTTCGCCCAGGCTTGACCTTCAAGTGATGCAACAGTGGCTATAGTGGTGGCCATAAAAGCTCCGATTAGGATGATGGAAAATGAAAAGGGAATTTTGAATATAAAGGGAGTGTATAGAGATGGTGAAAGATAGCTATTGGACTGAAGGACAATACAAGCGGGGCAAAGTGATTGTCACCCATGGTGGAATACGCAATTTAAAAAATCCCTCACTCACTACTTCCCCGACATCACCAACACTAAGTGTAAGCGATCGCGCACATCCAACTTTTCAAATACTGCACTCAAATGTGCTTTCACAGTTCGCTCGGTAATCTCTAGATCGCGAGCAACTTCTTTATTCGTTTTGCCCGCTGCTACAGCCTCAGCAACGGATTTTTCACGCAGGGTTAGTGGGTGTAACAAAGTGGCCGTTTGCGTGGTATTAAAAGTATTTGCGGTGGCAAACACTAACTGACGCAATAGATCTGCACCCAACCACAAACCGCCCAGCTGCACCACCTGGCTAACCTGAAGTAACACCGGCTCAGCCGCCAGATAATGTAAATAACCACTCGCACCAGACTCCATGGTGAGCTTTGCCTGATCTGAACTTTCTATTTTTGTAAGCCCTACAACACGTGCGCCGGCAGCGATCCACAGCGCAATATTGTTTCTTAATTGTGCATGATCCAACAGCACCCAAAGCATTACGCCATTAAAACTCAACGGCAAATCGTCAGCGTTTTCTATAATTTTTGCGAGCGGAAACGCTTGCCGCCAACGTGGCGATACAACTTTTGCTTGAGTTAAAAAAATATGCTGCATCATCGCTCGGTAAGGGCATTTTGTTTCGCCCGCAATACTGGTTTCAATAAATACGATAGAACAGTTTTCTTCCCCGTCAAGATATCCACCTGGGTCGTCATGCCCGGCATAATTGGCAAAGATGCATCAAAACCTGAGCGATCGGTTTTTACACGCACCAAATAAAATACATTTTCTTTTTCGTCTTTCATGGTGTCTGCACTAATGTGTTCAAGCGTACCGGTTAAACCACCGTACACCGCAAAATCGTACGCAGTAAATTTTACAATCGCTTTTTGTCCCGGATGTAAAAAAGCAATATCCTTAGGAGCTACTTTAGCTTCAATAAGTAAATCATCGTCTAACGGAATCATTTCAACAACTTCATGCCCAGGCTGCACCACGCCACCGACCGTATTGGTATACAACCGCTGCACTGTTCCATGTACCGGCGCGCGTATCTCCGCGAATTTTATTTTGTCCGCTAAACCCGTACTGGTTTCCGTTAAGCTCGATAATTTAGCCAGGGTTTCCGATAACTCCGCCCGCCACTTATTACTTTCCATTAATTCAACTTCGCGTAACTTACCTTTTGCTTCTTCAACAGCCGATTGTAAGCGCTGCTCTTGCGCCAGGGTTTGCTGACGCTCACCTTGCGCATTGGATACGGTTCCTTCCAAACGTAGAATTTCAACTTCAGATACAGCGCCACTGGTAAGTAAAGGTTTTGTTACCGCCAATTCCTGATTTGCCAATTCAAGTGCGCGCGTCACCTGAACAAGCTTGGCTTGCACTTCACGTAATTCCAATTCGCGTTGCTCCAGCTGGCTGGCAGAAATATTTAATTGTTCTGCTAATTCTTTGCGATTGGATTCATAAAGCGCACGCTCATGTTCAGCTATCTCAGGAGCTGCTTGCAATAACGCATCTGATAATAAAAAAGGGGCTTGCGTCGTTAATGCAAGCAGGCGCACAGAGCGCGCTTGCAGTGATAAAAACTCAGCGCGGTTTTCACGAAAAGTAGAAACAGAACGGGTGGAATCTATTCTTAATAATAAATCACCTTTACTGACCACCTGCCCTTCGCGCACCAGAATTTCTTCAACAACGCCGCCATCATAAGACTGAATAACTTGCAATTGTTGCGAGGGAATAACTCGCCCTTCACCACGCGCCACTTCATCCACTTTCGCAAATGCCGCCCACAACAATAAAACGCATAAAACAAGCGTAATACCATATACCAATGCGCGAGCACGCAAAGGCTCTTGTTGAACCTGCGCCCAATCAGCATCATCTAGCCAATCATGGGTTTGTTCATTGATGGGTGCCAACCAACGTTGATATATTTTGTCGATAAACGCACTGGCAGGAATACCGATTTTTTCTAACCACTTTCCAAGGTTGGAAAAATAATGTTGTGAGCGCGATTCTTTCATTAGGTCGCTCTCCCAATACGCCCCTGGCGTAAGGCTTCTACCACTTGCTCTTTGGGGCCGTCAGCAACAATTTTTCCGGCATCAACAACAATAATGCGATTTACTAACTCTAACAGCGACGTGCGATGAGTAATAACCAACAGCGTTTTACCTTGTGCAAACTGAGCAATATTGCGTTTGAATTCTTCTTCGGTGGAATGATCCATAGAGCCGGTTGGCTCATCGAATAATAAAATCGATGGATCATTTAATAGCGCACGCGCAATGGTTACACTTTGCCGCTGCCCGCCGGATAATAACTGCCCGTGCTCACCCACCGGCATAGCTAAACCTGCAGGATGTTGATTAACAAAATCGGTAAGCCCACTTAAACGCACCGTTTCTAATAAAACTTCGTCACTGACATGGGGCGCGCTCATAACAATATTTTCGCGCAAGTTGCCAAAAAATAAATTCACATCTTGTGATACATAACCAATATTGCGCCGCAATTCAGCAGGGTCTAACTGCCGTATATCAATGCCATCAATTAATACAGTTCCTCCCGCAGGCTCATATAAACCAGCGATCATTTTTTCGATTGTCGTTTTACCAGAACCATTGCGACCTAAAATAGCAACGTGTTCTCCCGGATTAATTTTAAACGAAACATTACGCAATACTTCGCGTTGATCATTGGGGTATTTGAAACCGACTTGTTTAAATTCAATGCCACCCTGCAAACGCTTGTGGCTAATCCAATGGGTATCCAATGGTCGCTCAACGGGCTTATTCATAATAATGTCTAAATTAGCCAATGCAGTAGCTGCGTGGTGATATTGCATTAAGAGTGCAGCAGTTTGACTAATCGGCCCCATGACCCGTGCCGCCAACATGTAAGATGCAATTAATCCGCCCTGGGTTAAATGACCCTCAATAATTTGATAAACACCCACAATAATAATAACAACGGAAACGACCTGCTGGATCCATGAGGTTCCGGCACTGACAGAGCCGGACAGCATGCGCATTTTTACCGAGGTGCGCGACAATACCAGGGTTGCTTTTTCCCACAATGATTGCATGCGCCCTTCTGCACCTAAGGTTTTTAACGTCTCAAGACCCTGCAAACTTTCTACTAAAATAGCATTGCGTTGCGCGCTTGCTTCCATACTGCTTTCTGAAAGATTGTGCATTTTGTGCTGCACAGCTGCAGCATAAATAAAAATTAAAATAATGCCGATCAAAATAGGAAATACCAGGGGCCATGAAATTAATAAAATGACCAAGGTAAATAACAAAACAAAGGGCAAATCAACAAATGCCAACACTGTTGCGGAACCAATAAAACTGCGGATGGATTCAAACGATTGCAAGCTTGCTGCAAATGCGCCCACCGACATAGGTCGCTCGGATAATTTTAACCCTAGCACGCGCTCCATGATGGTGGCCGATAAAGTAATGTCAGTACGGCTCGCCGCCAAATCAACAAACCAGGCACGCATCATTCGCAAACCAAAATCGGCCGTTATCATTAACACAACCCCGAGTGCCAATACCCATAATGTATCCGTAGCATGGTTAGGTACTACCCGGTCATAGACATTCATCACAAATAATGGCGAAGCCAGGGCAAAAATATTAATAATAAATGCTGTCAATAATACATCGCGATACAACGGACGGTGCTCGGCAATAACACTCCAAAACCAGTGACCTTTAGGCTCTTTAATAATACTGGTAGCACGCGCATCAAAATGTTGTTCCGGGCGCGCATAAATAACACGACCGGAATAGCGTTCGGCCAAATTACTTAAGGGAATGTTTACTGCAGTATCATTTAATTCAGGAAATACGACAGTTGCCGATTGAGTATTCTTGTTAAGGGCCACCAACACACAGGCATTATTATTTTCTAACAATAAAATAGCAGGAAAAAGCGCATCATTTAACAGTAACAAATCGCGGATAACAATTTTACTGGTAAAGCCCGCACGTTTTGCGGCACGTGAAAATAATGATGGCGATAATTGATGTTGATGCAGGGGCAAGCCCGCCAGTAAACTTTCAGCGCTGACTTTAACTCCGTGAGCCTGAGCAACAATTAACAAACAACTTAACAATGAGCCCTGCTTTTCAATAGTTGCAGCCGGTTGAGAATCTTCATTGTTTGGGTGCCGCAATACCATCAAATACTCCAATCAGAAACGTGTTTTTATTCGATATGTCTAAAGGAAAATTTCGCTATTGCCAGTACTACCAACCAAAAACCCATATAACGGTGCAATAAATATAGTTGGCTAATGCAGGTTTCGCAATTTCAACAAGCGCACGGATAGAATTTCAGACACAAAAAAAAGCACAGCACTTTTAGCAAGCGCCGTGCTTTTTAAGAAAACAATTTTAGCGGTGATGCGTAACCGTCACTTCAACGCGACGATTAGCCTTGCGTCCAGCTTCGACAGCATTGTCACCCAGAGGACGTGCGGATCCATAACCCTGCGTATGAATGCTCATATTTTCCAAGCCATTCAGCACTAAAAACTCACGTACTTTATCAGCGCGTGCTTTGGAAAGTGGAATGTTAATTTTATCAGTGCCCGTATTATCACTGTGACCTTCAATTTTAAGTTCTACGACATTAGGAGTGGCTTTTATTTGTTTCAACAATTCATCTAACTTTTGCGTAGCAGTTGCGCTAAGCACTGAACTGTTCACATCAAATAATGCATCCGCACTTAGGCTCACCACATCGGAAATTAAATCTTTGCGGCCCATACCTTCAGCAACTTCAATTGGGCAAGCGCTGCCAGGATCGACTTTCATGGTGTCTTTGACATCGGCATCTTTTATCGGCGTCAATGTATCGCGCGTGATTTTTAACGCAGGTAATAAACTTCCCATGCTGGCTAATGTGCGGGCATGAGCAATATTTAAATCACTTTGGACAGCAACATAAGCTCGACTCGCTTGAAAATATTCGTTTTCTGCATCCAGCAAATCCAATAGCGAACGCTGACCTATGCTGAATTGCTCAGCATAGGCTATACGCACTTTATCGCTTGAAAGACGGTGCTGATTAGTTGACGCAAGCTGTTCTTTTATTCGCCATGAATCATTGAACGCAATTTGGGTTGACTGACGTAAATCTGCACAAGCTTTATCACGCAAATCTTTTGCCTGGTTAACCTCTTCAAGAGAGCGACGTATTGCGGCACGATTCGCCCCACCTTTGTATAAATTAAACGTAAGCCCCAATTCAACTGCACTTTCATTACCATAGCGATTCGGATCAAATCGCTCGTCGAAGCCATTACTATTACGACTTATGTTTTGGCGCGCGCGCAATTCTGCTTTCGGGTAATAACCTGAGCGCTCGACGGTAACATTGGCTTGCGCGGCAGCAATATTTTTGATGGCAGCATGGAAACCGGGATTACCCTGATAGGCCATTTGTAAAGTTTCGCGAATCGTCTGCGGCAACCTGGTTTCAGCTAATTGCGTTGGCAATAAATCTGCAGCAGGTAAATTACCCACTATACGTAAATATCGCGCAGTGACGTCATGTAGGTTTGAAGCTTCCGTCAACAAGTTAGTTTCCGCAAGAGCCAAGCGACCTGCAACTTGCTCAAGATCAACCTTACGACCGACACCGGACACAACACGCTTATCAATTTGCGAAAATACGTCTTGATGCTTGGAATAGTTTTCACGCGCTAAAGCGACTAGTGCACGCTCACGAGCGACATCTTCGAAGGCTCGCACTGCTTCAAATGCAGTGGTTTCCACAGTATCCAATAATTCGTAATAGCGTACTAAACGCCCGCCCTTAAAATGATTGACTTGACCGGATGTTCTAAACCCATCGAACAACATTTCGGTGAGCGACACTTGCCCCTGAGTGGTTGTGTACTGGTCACGACCATCGAAATCGCGCGAAGCCCCACCACCGGAAGCAGCGAGATCTATTGAAGGCAAATAGCCTGCACGAGCCTCACTAACTTGATAAGTAGCCGCCTTAAAAGCATGCCAGCTCGCTTGAACATCGGGGTTGGTTTCAATAGCTTGAACAACAGCGTCGTGAACATTGCGCGCTGCTAAATTACTGGATTGATTAGTTGTTGATAATGCAGAGTCCGCTGCAGAAAAGGGGATATGTAAACTTAAGCATCCTATCAATGTCAGCGCAATTGAAGCGCAAACATTAGTTCTCATTTCTAAACTCGTCATCTGATATTTCCTACATTATTTATAGTCATTAGAATAGAAAGCTAAAAGCCGATAATCCAGTGTGTTATTTATTTTGCAAACTGGTTACTGGACATTATCACGAATACGTGCGCATGTTACGCCAGCAAGCCAAGAGATACAATAAACCAATTTTTAACATAATGATTACTACAGGACTATGAATAAAAAGAGCTACGAACAAAATTAGTAACAGCATGCTTCATTTGACTGAAAGCAAACACCACTATAAATTTCCACGCATATCAGTCTCCTGCCACACAATGAAAGACCATCCTGATTTATTATTTTTAAATGTTAAGTCTCTTTCATCAGTATATTAACAATTATTTTTATAACAACTACAGCATTGACTTTTTAATTATCAAGCTGGTAAACACTTAACTGGAAATCGGCGCTATCTTGCAAACCATCCGCCATTAGCCGAGCAAGCTTTTCCGCTTTTATTTGCCACGCAAAAGGCGTCATTTGCAATAAGGCATTGGTATATTCACCCGGCGGCATATCAAGACTGAAACTTAATTGTTGCTGGGAAAACTCTATGAATCCGACAGGCGCCTGAGGTTTTGGATGAGGCCTTAAATCTTTATAAAGTTGTTTGCGTAAGGACACCAAATGATTTTCACCAGGTGTAACAATGATAAGTTTACCTTGCGGAGATATCACCCGTTGCAACTCTTCATCTTTACTCGGTGCATAAATTCTAGTGATAATATCCATACTGCCGGTGGCAATAGGTAAGGCATAACTGGAGGCAACCACATAGGTAATCTGATTTGTATTATTGTTATGGCTTGTAAACTGTTTAGCAGCTAAACGGATACCCACTTTTGCAATATCAATACCGTAAACTTTTGCCTCAGATTGCTCACTCATTAATCTCGTAAAATAGCCTTCGCCACAACCTATATCCAACAAAGATTTGGTATCCATTGGAATTAATTGCTTTAAAGCGCATGCCAGTGGTGAAAAAAAACCCACCTTCAAAAAAGCATGACGAGCATTTAATTGTTGTTTCGCATCACCGGGCTCACGAGAATTTTTATACTGCACAGGTAATAAATTAAAATAACCTTCTTTAGCCCGATCAAATTGATGACCATTACTGCAGCCGAGACCGTGCATAGTCAGCGATAAAGGTTGGGCGCATAGAGGACAAACAAGAAATATCATTAATATAATTATTGAGGTGAGATTGGGAAGTAGAGGATGCCGACCTCAACAAAAATTAGCAAGGAAAAATAAGAAGAAGCTATATTTATAGCAAAAAACCGGAAGCCTTGTGATTTATTAAATTCGCAAAGCTTCCGGTTTTTATTTATTCAGGCACTTCGTAGCGATCGATAATATCGCGCACTAAACCGGAACGCACTATATCTTTACGCTCAAACTCATGCATATACACGTTAGGTAAATCAGCCAAGCGCGCAACAGCATCAGCTAAACCATTGGGGCCCCGAATATCACTCTGGTTAACATCACCATTGATGACGACCTTACAATCCTCACCAATTCGAGTAAGAAACATTTTCATCTGGGCAACACTGGTATTTTGTGCCTCATCGAGAATAACAAAGGTTTTACTATTGAATGTTTTGCCGCGCATGAAAGCTAATGGCGCAGCAACAATACGACCGTGCCGCAAACAATAATCAACTGTTCCAGCACCCAAACGCTCGTTTAATATATCGCGAAACGCATCGATATATACCGAGAATTTAGTATCGAGATCGCCTGGTAGAAAACCCAGGTTTTCTCCGGACTCAACCGCGGGTCGCGTAAGAATAATCCGCTCGATTCTGCCCGATTCCAGCGCCTCTGCAGCTAAAGCGCCCGCACAATAACTTTTACCGGTACCGGCAGGACCAATACCAAAAGTTAACGCATGGCTATTAATTGCATTGATGTAATCTTGTTGGGATTTATTTTTTGCACTGAGGGGTTTGGCAGAGCGAGGTGGAGAGTAGGCTGTTTCGATCTGTTGTGATCGGGATTTTAAGTCGACTATATTACTGTCTAGTCGCGGATGCTTTCGCGATGATTTGTGATGCGAATTTTTGAAACTGTTTTCATCGGAAAAACTATTGTGCGAGTTACTGCGTCTTGCCTGAGTTCTTCTTGCCATAAATGGTCACCGCCGTTAAGGTTCAAAGTTAACAATAATAAATGGCTTTTTACTGCCGCTTACGCTGTTATCTATTTGTAAATAGAACACTGTTACGCAACTTTCATGGTTCACTATTAAACAATTAATAGTTCAGTTTCTTATTTTCCGTATATCACCTCTCATTAGTAAGTAAACATTAACACCGCACTGACAATCACTGGTACGCTAATAAAAACGCACCCGAAGGAATAGACAACTAAAAAAACGTTACGTTCACAACCATAATATCGAATGACTGTCACGTTTTTCTACTACCTTACAGAAATACTAGGCCTAAATTGGAATAGGGTCAATGTTTTTATGCATTCTTTATTTATAAAAAAAGCCGCTATTGCGGCTTCTGTTTAAATGTTGAAAAACCATCCCCAAAATCAATCGCAGGCGACGCTACCGGGCCAGTTGCAGCACGCCGCTTACCGACATTTTTTTTGTCTCTATCCCGCACTTTAATTTTTGGTTCTTTTTCACTAGACTTTTTATCCCCAGCATCCGGTTTCTTTTTAGTTCCTGCAGCTTTGCCAGAAGATTTAATTTTGTGCGGTCCTTGATATTTAGCGGCTACACCCGGAAACGAAATTTGCTCAAACTCCACATTCAAATAGCGCTCAATACTTTTGGTGAGATTCCAATCGTTAGCTGATACAAATGAAATTGCAGTACCTTCACTGTCTGCTCGCCCCGTACGACCAATACGATGAACATATTCATCACCGGAATGAGCCATATCAAAGTTAACAATTAAATCGACTCCCGCAATATCCAACCCTCGCGCTGCCACATCAGTTGCTACTAAAATTTGCGTTTTACCCTGGCGAAACAAATCGAGTGCAATCTTGCGTTGGTCCTGACCAATATCACCGTGCAACGCACTAACTCGGTATTTGTTATAACGCAACATCCCATCCAACTGCGCAGCTTTAATTTTGGTATTAGTAAATACCATTACTTTTTCAAAAGAAGTTTTGACTAAAAGTGCAATCAATAGTTTTTCCTTGTGCTTAACATCGTCCGCCAACACCATCTTTTGCGTAATAGCATTAGCGGCTTCTTCGACATTAATCTGTTCCGCATCACCCAACATCACCTCTTTAATAAGATGACGCAATCCTTTTTGTTCCATGGTTGCCGAAAACAATAACGTCTGCCGTTCGGCACAGCAGGTTTCTGCGATCTTTAATACATCTTCATTTAAACCCATTTCCAGCATGCGGTCAGCCTCGTCCAGCACGAAAAACTCCAACCCGGAAAAGTCGGTAGACTTATGGGCAATATGCTCAGCCATCCGCCCTGGAGTGGCAACTACAACCTCAGGATTTTTGCGTAATACGGCTTTTTGATACTTAAGTTCTTCACCACCACAAATCATCGCGACCTTTACCGAGGTAAAACGTAATAATTGCTCAGCATTTTTTACAATCTGGCGAGCCAGCTCACGCGTGGGCGTTAATATTAAAATACGAGTGCTAATGGGGTTTACCGGGGGAACACCAAGAATTTTTTGTAAACTGGGCAACAGGAAGGCTGCAGTTTTACCACTGCCCGTTTTCGAGCTCACCAACAAACTCTTACCTGCTAAAATTTGCGGAATCGCTTTTAACTGTACCGGTGTTGGCTGTTCATAGCCTTGGGACTCTATGGCTTTGCGCAACTGAGGATCGGCAATAAGATCGTGAAAATGGATAGATGTCATAGTAAATCCTCAATAACATACAAATAGGCGAAAAGCGGCGCAATCTACGCAGGTTATACATCTTAATCAATCAAAACCACCTGCAATCTATACAGAGCTTGCGTAAACTGCCGAGCCCGTACACCACAATAACCTTTTATGAGCCTTAAGCTAGTTTATGAGAATAATGTTAGCCCCAATGGAGGGAGTTGTTGAACACCATGTACGCGATATCTTAACGCGAATAGGTGGACTTGATGGTTGCGTTACTGAGTTTATTCGCGTAACCGATCAAAAGCTCCCCTACCGTGTATTTTACAAATATGCGCAAGAACTAGAAACAAACTGCCAAACGCCTAACGGTACACTGGTCAAAGTTCAGTTGCTAGGCAGTAAACCTGAACCCATGGCAATGAATGCGGCGGAATTAGTAGGCTACGGCGCTAAATCCATAGATCTTAACTTTGGCTGCCCCGCAAAAACGGTAAACTCACATGAAGGTGGTGCCTGCCTTTTGCGTCAACCTGAACGGGTTTACGCCATTATTAAGGCTGTGCGCGATGCCGTGCCCAAAGAAATTCCCGTCTCAGCAAAAATTCGCCTGGGTTATGAGGATCGCAGTAGTTATTTAGATAACGCTAATGCTGCAGAATCAGCTGGAGCTAACGAACTCACGGTTCATGCTCGCTCTAAAGCGGATGGCTATAAACCACCGGCGTATTGGCATTACATCGCCGATATTAAAGCCCAATTAAAAATCCCGGTAATTGCTAATGGCGAAATCTGGACGGTAGATGATTACCTGCGCTGCCGCGAGGAATCGCAATGTGATGACGTTATGCTAGGTAGAGGTCTACTTGCATGTCCAGATTTGGCAAGACAAATAAAAGCGCACATTAACGGTGAAGATTATCAGCCGCTAACATGGTCAGACATTTGCAACACCTTATTTATCTATTATCAAACCACGGCGCCGCTTTATCATGAAAGAAATTGCGGCAATCGCGTTAAACAATGGCTCATGTATTTAAGTCGCCAATATCCGCAAGCAGCATTATTTTTTGACGATATTAAACGCAAAAGTGCGCCGCAAGAAATCGAACAAGCATTTTCAAGAGCGTTACAGGATTGTGATGCAAAATAAAAAACCCGCTATTGCGGGTTTTTACAGATTATTTTTTACGAAAAAAATTAACTACATCAACAACTCATCTATTGCAGAACCCAGCTCTTTAGTTTCCTCAATTTTATCCATTAATTTAACTATGTTAATGCCTAGCTTAGTCGCTATCTCGCTGGGAAACTTAGCTAAAATTGTTGCGCTATCTGCATTTTGCTCATTCATTGCATTAATATAAAATGCAACGCTAATTACACCGGCTAAGCGTGGAAATGTTTCTTCGGCAACAGGATCTAATTGATAACGAATGCCTTTTACTATGGCATCAGGGAATTTCCAACGGTTTGCCAACTCCGCACCAGCTTCAGGAAAATTAAAACCTAATACATTTTTTTGTATATCAGCTTCATTTTCACCTTTATTAACTACCTTTTTAATCTCGGCGCATTCATTGGGCAATAATATGTTGATAAGCAACTCACCAATATTGTGAATCATTCCACAAGTAAAAGCAGTTTCTGAATCATCACGCGAAAAACGCGCAATCCATTTACAAGTCGCGGCAACAGCAAAACTATCATGCCAAAATTTTGGCAAATCAAACCCTTCTGGTGCTTTAAACGCTCCCGTCAAACCCGACGCCAGTACAAGTGTACGCACCGCATTAAAACCTAACAAAAAAACCGCATCATTGACCGAACCTATTTTTCGATTGCCACCATAGTGAGCGGAATTTGCTGCCCGTAAAACTTTAATCGTTAACACCTGATCAGAACTAATTTTTTTTGCAATAGCATCATTACTGACACTCTCATCACCAAAACTTTCAATAAGCTCCTGAACCACTTTGGGAATGTTGGGCAGCTTTTGCGCATTATTGATTAGATCTTGTAAATTCACGATTCCGCCTCACTCAATGAAAAATATATATTTTGATAATAGCCCAGCTTTAACTGTTTGCTAGCCTTAGCATATAAAAATGTGGGGTATCATCTGAGCGGAATAAGGTGCGCAAGACAAAATAACCTAAGACTTTAATATCAGTGCTCTTTACACCATGATCAAGATGGTCATTTGCAGCACGCTTAACACTGAACTGCGTTTACAAATTACTTGCCAGCTTTCCCTCCCCTCGCCATACTTGTTCCCGCAGGTGTAACTGCACCTGCCGGGATTGGCATCTCGAACAAGAAGGCGGACAAACTGCAACCTAGCGGTATTTTTTTGTCCGTCAAACACACTCGAGTGTCTGTTATGGCAGGCGTGCAGTGGGGGCACCTTCGGGTGCGCCAGTTTCCTTCTTGCTGGTATGCCAACCTCGCTACACGTCTGTCGCATTGAGGATGACAGGATAAACACCTCAAAGAAGGATATCCTCATCATGATTCAACCAACTTTTCCAACCCCGTCCTCCGATACACTAAAACTTGCCTTAACCGCCTTCGACGCAACCAACCTTGCCACAGAAAATTTAAACCATATTGCTACCTTGTTTAAAGCAATTCAGGATACAGCCCAACAACAAGCTTCAACTCACATTGCTGCGCTTGCAGGTATTGGCCGATTTTTAGCGGATGAGTACTACGCATTGTGCGAGGATAAGAATTTGCAGCTTGACCAGCACATTGCCCGGTTTCAAGCATTGGATACTCTTGATTAAGAGCAATGATCAAAGCGCGTTATCTTTTAAAAAATAACGCGCCTCATAGCCATAATGTATTTTCAGAGCCATTCATATTCCACGACATAAAAGCGCTTGGCATTACAGACCAGGAATTAAATTCAGGTGGAAATTTGAGCGAAAAATCGCAGAAGATTTACATAAAAAATGCAGGAGGTGAACGATAAGCGATGATTTTTTTAGACAACGAGCTTACACCAGAAATAAAAAAGGGTTCCGCCATAACAGCAGAACCCTTATTCTATATGGTGCACTCAGGTGGATTCGAACCACCGACCGCTCGGTTCGTAGCCGAGTACTCTATCCAGCTGAGCTATGAGTGC
>JAZKHP010000017.1:0-81230 GCA_040385335.1 Pseudomonadota bacterium | reverse complement strand
ATCTGGTGGACAACGGCAACGGTACCTGGAATTTTACGCCCACGGCCAACGACAGCACCGGCGTCAGTTTTAGTTACACCATTGGTGACGGCACGACAACTATCGCGGCGACCGCGACTATGGACATTACACAGTTTAACGATACCCCTACCAACTCGGCCGTTACGCTGAGCGCTATCGCTGAGGATTCGGGAGTAAGGCTGATTACTCAAGCGCAGTTGCTGGCTAACGCCAGCGATCTTGATGGTGATACGCTTACTGCTACCGGTTTAACGCTGGCCAGCGGTACCGGCAATTTGGTGGACAACGGCAACGGCACCTGGAATTTTACGCCGACCGCCAACGACAGCACCGGCGTCAGTTTTAGCTACACCATTGGCGATGGCACCGCGACTATCACCGCAACGGCAACTCTGGATATCACGTCCGTCAATGATGCTCCCACAGGCAACACTTTTACTCTCAATCCGATAAACGAAAACTCTAGTGTTCAACTAATCACTCAAGCACAGTTACTCGCTAACGTCAGTGATCTCGATGGTGACATCCTAACCGCTACGGGTTTAACCCTCGCCAACGGCAACGGGAATTTGGTGGACAACGGCAACGGTACCTGGAATTTCACCCCTGCTACCAACGACAGCAGCGGAGTCAGTTTTAGCTACAGTATTAGCGATGGCACAGTGACCATCGCAGTGACGGCAAGTCTCGATATTGCACCAACACCAACTACACCCAATAACAACAGTGGTGGAATTACTCCTAACCCCGATGAACTCAACACAGATACAACCACTCCACCCTTAAGCAATGGCAGCGGCACTGCAAATGTAATTCCTCAAAATGATAACGAAAGTAATGACCAAAACCCGGCACGCACACCAGTCACCAATGGCCTGGGGGATTATTCGTTATTGCGGAGCTCAGAATCTGCCGCGGCAATCTTACCAACCGATACCGAATTAACGAATCCCAATGACACGTCTGATCGCAATCGCTACGATCGTATTTTGCAACAACAAAATCTTGCAGCAAAAACAAATATAGCTTTAAACGCAAAAGAGTTGGCCGCGAATTTAATATCTCCTGCTAGCGGCTTTAGCGTCATTGATGCGGAAGAGTTTGCAAAATCACTCAAGCGTGTACGCCAGGACATGGATAACGTCATAGAAGAACAGCAACAGCATCAAGCTATGATTTCAGGTATCACTCTTTCAGTGACTACCGGTATTTTAATCTGGTCGCTTAGAGCGAGTTCATTACTATTAACATTGTTTTCGATGTTGCCATTGTGGCGCGGCATAGACCCACTGCCCATTTTGGAAGAAGTTGAAAAACGCAAAAAAGAATTGGAGGAACAACGTAAAGACAAGAAAAAAGAAGATATAAATGCCCATGAAGTGGGCTATTTATTTGATCGTGTCAACGCAAAATCGCCAGGAAATAAAACACAATGATGCGCATATCACCGGCGGTACGCCTGAGCATAGGCTTAGTCATTTTAATTATTTCCATCCTTTTATTGGCGCAAGCCTTAGGCCTTTCACCGGGTGCAGAAAAACAACAATTTGAAATACGTAAACGCACAGCCGAAACACTTGCATCACAAGTTGCACTTTCTATTCAGCGCGGCGATGAAACTTTATTACGCGAACTGTTAGATTCAGCACTTATCCGTAATCCTGAAATAAAATCAGCAGCCGTGCGTCGCAACGAAGGGACTACTTTGGCACAAACCGCTGCGCACAGCGAAAACTGGAAAGGCGCCGACCCCAAAACATCTACACCTACCCATATGCGCTTTCCATTATTTATGAATGGAGAAAAACGTGCCGACTTCGAATTGAGCTTTGCCCCTTTAAGTGGCGAGAATCATCCACTATTCAACATACCAACTTTTTTTGTATTAATAATATTTGTAGCCCTAAGCGGGTTTATCGGTTTTTGGTTATACATTAAGCGCGTGTTACGCCATTTAGATCCCAGCGCGGTGGTGCCAGCGCGAGTGCGCAATGCACTGAATATTTTATCTGAAGGTGTTTTAATTTTAGATAAGCGCGAGCAAATAGTATTAGTGAACCTTTCGCTATTAGAAAAATTAAAACGCTCCGAGCAAAGTTTACTGGGAAGAAAAGCCAGTAGTCTTGGCTGGCAACTTGACGATCATAAAGATACACAATACCCCTGGCTGCTAGCGCTCAATACCGGAACCAAACAAGCTGGCGTGCGCTTGACACTCGATACCCCTAATAACGTGCAAAAAATATTTCGTGTCAATGCAGTACCTATCCTCGACCCTAAAGGCTCAAGCCAAGGCACCATTGCCGTATTTGATGATATTTCAGAGCTGGAAGAAAAACGCTTACTATTGGAAAAAACAATTAAAAAATTGGCTGATTCACAGATCCAGTTGAAAGCAAAAAATAAAGAATTATTACTCCTGGCAACGAGCGATCCACTGACCAATTGTTTAAATCGTCGCGCCTTGCACGAACAGCTGGAAGGAAAATTTGAGGGTGGCAATCGTAAAAGTGATAATGAATTTTGCTGCATCATGGCCGATATAGATCATTTCAAACGAGTCAATGACACTTACGGCCACGGCCTCGGTGATGAAGTGATTAAAATGACCGCCAACACCCTGCGGGAAATAGTACGTGATCAGGACTTAGTTGCGCGTATGGGTGGGGAAGAATTTTGTGTGATTCTTCCTGGGGCATCATTGGAAATTGCGCAAACTATTGCTGAACGTTGTCGCGAAAAAATTGCCGCGAAAATTACTGGCAATGTAAAAGTTACTTGCAGCTTTGGTGTGACCTCCATTCGCCTGGGCGCAACATCACCTAAAGAATTAATTCATCAGGCAGATGAAGCTTTATATTATTCCAAAGAGCATGGTCGCAACCGTGTCACTGCCTGGACAACTCAGTTGCAGGAAAAAGGGAAATAAATATGTAGGTTGTGCCGGGCCACGCTTGGCTGAGCCTGCGAAGCCCAACATCTCGGCCAAACAATATGCCACACTGCAACGCCAAAGTGTTGGGCTTCGCAGGCTCAGCGCCAACCTACAGATATATTTTCCCAAACACGTTTCTGACTTCCTCCGCAATAATCACAGCTCCCTTTTCCACCGTTTCCACATCCTGACAATAGGTCACGCGAATACATTCGTGGCTATGTTGCCAATCATCTGTTAAACCCGGGAAAAAATGATGTCCAGAGATTACCAGTACACCGCGTGCCTTCAAGCGCTGATAAAGCTCTTCACTGCTAATGGGTAATTCTTTAAACCATAACCATAAAAAAATGGCGCCTTCAGGTTTGTGAATGTAATACGACAAGTCGCCCAAATGATATTTAAAAAGCGCTACCGCTTGCTGCATCCGATCACGATAGAAAGGCGCAACCACATCGCGACTGAGCGTTAATATTTTCCCGTCTTGCAATAAATTTCTTGCCAATGCGGGGCCAAAATTTCCGCACGCTAAATTTAAAATAGTATTTGCTTTTGCAAAAGCATTGATGACTTCCGGGTTTGCAATCACAATACCAGTGCGTGCACCCGGCAAACCCAGTTTCGATAAACTCAACACTAAAATCGTATTACCGTTCCAGTGTGGTGTTATATCGGCAAATAAAATATTGGGGAAAGGCGTGCCGTATGCACCATCGACAATTAAGGGTACATGGTGTTGCTGCGCCAAAGCATCGAGGTGTTGCAGCTCTTCGTCACTAATCACATTGCCCGTAGGATTGGTAGGTCGCGACACACAGATTGCGCCTGTAGATTCGGTAATTTTTAACTGGTTAAAATCGACATGATACTTAAAAAATCCATCGGCGAGAATTTCAATGGTAGGGCGCGTAGCGATAAAGAAATCATCGCTCAAACCTAAATCGCTGTAACCTAAATATTCGGGAGCGAGTGGAAATTGAATTTGTTTTTTGCAGCCATTTGCAAACTCACCGGCAAACATATTAAACAAAATAAAAAATGCTGATTGGCTGCCGTTAGCTAACGCAATATTTTCTCGTGTAAGTGGCCAACCATATTCATTGCTGAGTAAATCGGCAAACGCATCCAAGACATCGACATCGCCCTGCGGCGGTTGGTAAATCCCTAAAAGCTGCTGCGCCTGTTGCGGGTCATCTAAAGTTTGTGCCAGCGCTTCAGTAAATGCCTCTTCCATGACAGGAATCCGCGCCGGGTTGCCACCACCCATGAAAATCATATTAGGGTTAGTACGCAAAGCATCGCCCAAGTCATCCATTAAGGTCACTATGCCAGCCTTGCCACTAAGTTTTTCGCCAAAACGGGAGAGTTGCATACATGCATTACCATCTTTTTAATAAGACGGGCAATCTAACGCGGAAATGAAGAGATGGAAATAGAAATAGTTTTTGAGCGGACCTACAGCGATCCATATTTGATGTGAGACAGAATCATAGTGTGCGAACTAAATCAGCCCAAACTTACGCAACACTTCCTGAAGTTTTTCAGGGTTAACAGGTTTTTGAATAAACTCAATCGCACCAAGTTTGGTAACACGAACATAGGCATCAGGTTGAATATCACCAGAGATAACAATAATCATGGTGTCTAATCCCTCTGATCTTACCGCTTCAAGGACTTGATAACCGTCCATTTCCGGCATGGTGAGATCCAAAAACACCATTTCGCCCTTACCTTCCCGAATTGCTTGAATACCCTCTAACCCATTGGTGGCAAAAGTTATCTCGACATCCAGCCCTTCAGGTAGTGCGCGCGCAACCTGCTTACGCGCCATGTTCGAGTCATCACAAATAAGTAGGGGTATGGCCATAGGAGAACTTAAAAGCCTGTAATTAAAAGAATAACCTGAGTATAGACAGGCATTTCTCATTACGCGGAAATATTTTTATCGCTTTCAATATCACTCTGTGTCGCAGTGAAAAAAGCCTCCACTGTCATGCTTAATGACTCATTTTCAACGGTATCCAGTCCACCTAAATAGTGTTGAGCGTAAGGCAGCCAAGGCAAGTTTCTGAGATAGGAAAGATCGTCAGGCAAGCGACGTGGGGCGCCTAAAAATTGTTTGATATCCCAAAGCGTGAGATGCGCCAGATCGCGACTGAGGACTAGCTCATTTCGCTGACTGATGCTGATGACATGATGGTTAAGCAATATTTCACGCAGCCGCTGCCATTGCTCTGAAGATAAACCCAGGTGCAACAATTGCTTATTGCTTACATGATCGCCTTTATAAGAAGCCTGATGAAATTGCCAAAGCACTAATAAGCAACCAAAAAAATCCGGGTACCCGCGATTTTTTAAACCAATTTGATAAAGGCTAATAGTGCGTACGAAAACTGCTCCGCCCAAGACGATCATCCAACTCAAATTGATCCACAATAAAAATAAGGGCACCACGGCAAAAGCACCGTAAATAAATTTAAGGGAGGAATGCGACACTATCCAACTAAAACTTAATTTGCACAATTGAAAAGCCAGCATGGTAAGCACACCACCAAGCACAGCATGACCGACATAGACTTTGCAGTTGGGAACCGCAAGAAACAACAGAGTAAAAGCCGCGCTGGTGAATAGCCATGGCAACCACTTGAATAATTGCGCAACTATATCGTAGCTATCGTAGTTGCCTACAAAAATATGTAAGGACAGCAAGTAGGTATTCATCAACAGCGCCAACCCTAATAATAAAGGCCCTAAACTCAAAATAGCCCAGTAGAGTAAAAAATTGGAAACCCCGTGCCGGCCCTGGGGCACAGTCCAAATAGCATTAAAATGCTCCTCAATATTTTTGAGCATAAAGTAAGCAGATGCCATTAAAAATAACACACCAAAAACCGTTAACTGCCGTGCCTGTTGCGAAAAGTCTTGTAGATATTGAACAACGATGTCTTCATTACTAGGCAAAATATTAGCAAATATCATCGCTTGAAACTGGTCGCCCAACGCCTGGAACGCGGGAATAATTGAAAACATGGAATAGGTTACCGTCATCATCGGCACTATGGCGAAGAGCGTCATATAGGTAAGCGACGCCGCGCTTTGTTGGCAATTTTTTTTAATGTATAAGTCCACTGCGAGAGTTATAAAACTCTTCGTAATGTAAAAATACTGATGGATTTTTGTTAACAACGATTTCACTGGCAACACATCCTCTTTTTAAACATTTAACCGCTATAATGCAGCCATCCGAAGTCACTGTACGATGGCAATTAAGAATGCTGACACTTTACCACAACCCACGTTGCTCAAAATCACGCGAAGCACTTGCACTATTACAGGCCAAAGGTCTACAACCCAATCTCGTGCTCTATTTAGAAAACCCTCCTACTACCAAAGTATTAACAGAATTGCTGACCCTATTAAAGATTAGCGCGAGGCAATTATTGCGCAAAAATGAAGATGCCTACAAAGAACTTAATCTCGCCAATGAAAAGCTGAGTGAAACTGCACTTATCAAAGCAATGGTGTCCAATCCAAAGCTTATTGAAAGACCTATTGCTATTAATGGTAGTAAAGCCATTATTGGTCGTCCTCCCGAAAATGTACTTAGCATTCTTTAAGGCAACAAATTAATGACCCCCTACATATTAATTCTATATTACAGCCGCAATGGCGCAACCCTGGCTATGGCTAACCAAATCGCTCGCGGGGTTGAGTTGGCAAGTATCAATGGAGCAAAAGTTGAGGCGCGTGTGCGCACTGTACCGGCGGTATCACCTGTAACTGAAGCAACCGAACCTGCTGTCCCGGTTGCCGGAGCGGTTTATTGTACTGAGGAGGATTTAAAAAATTGCGCTGGACTAATTCTTGGTAGCCCTACCCGCTTTGGTAACATGGCAGCCCCGTTAAAATATTTTTTAGATGGCACCAGTAATGCGTGGGTGAATGGTGATTTAATCAACAAACCTGCAGCTGTGTTTACTTCAACATCAACACTACACGGTGGACAGGAAAGTACACTCCTAACTATGATGTTGCCCTTACTGCATCACGGGATGTTAATCATCGGTATCCCCTATAGCGAAGCTGCATTAACTAAAACAAAAACCGGGGGCACGCCCTATGGTGCATCGCATTTGGCGACGGGCAACAATGCCAGCCTACTCACTGACGATGAAATTTCTCTTTGCCACGCGCTCGGTAAACGAGTTGCAAAAATTGCATTGCAATTGGAATCTTAATCATGACTGAGTTATCTACAACCGATAAATTGCTAACACCAAACACTAATTTGTCATCGAGCGGTATGCCAACCCGCGCGGATCTGAATATTGCACTTGAACAAGTCAACAAAAAATTAAAACCAGGCCTTTGGGTAACCCACAGCAGCTACGTAATATTATTATTGTTAATTAGCTGGTTTAATTTTCAATCCCCCGGCAATGGTTTTGCATTGTGGCTGTTCAAAATTATTCCCCTCGCTATTTTTATTCCCGGATTTATCAAACAATATTACCGCAGCTATAGCTGGATTTGTTTTGCCATACTGCCCTATTTTATTTGGATAGTTCCCATGGCACTTGGCCGTGGCAGCTGGGGCGACTGGTCAATAGTCGCACTCACAGTAATTATTTTTAACGCTGCAATGATGACCAGCCGCTGGTTGCAACAACAATCATATTTGAATTGGCAAATTGCAAATACACCGTCCAATGATGACAAAAGGAGACTACCGTGAATTATCCCCAACAACAACCACGCAGCTTTTTCGGCCGTTTTTTTGGCGGTATAGGCGCTTTCATTACCTGGTTACGCAACACCTTAATGAATATCATTTTTTTAATATTTTTAATTATTATTATCGTTGCTATCAGCAGTAAAACAGAAAAAACATTACCGGAAAAATTTGCGCTGCGCATAGCTCCCGCTGGAATCTTAGTGGACCAACGTAGCTACATGGACACCGCGAGCATGTTATTGAGCGATGAAGATAAAGATACAGAAACAGTGGTGCGTGACATTGTTGATGCCATCAATCGTGCAGCTGATGACAACAGAATCGCCAGCATCGTATTGGAGCTGGGCGAATTGGACGGTGGTGGCATCACTAAAATGGAAGAAATTGGGCAAGCCTTGAATGCCTTTAAAGCCAAACAAAAATCTATTATTGCAGTCAGCGACAATTACAGCCAGGATCAATATTATCTCGCCAGTTTTGCCAATGAAATTTATTTACATAATATGGGTGAAGTGCAATTAACCGGCTTCGGTCGTTACATTACCTATTACAAAACAGCATTGGAAAAACTCGGCGTGAATGTACATGTATTTCGCACTGGAAAATATAAAGATTATGTAGAGCCCTACCTGCGCGACAATATGAGTGATGAATCCAGAGAACATAACAGTCAATGGCTAAATCAATTGTGGGCGCAGTATACCAACCATGTGGAAACTCAACGTAAATTACCGGCAGGCAGCTTAAATGAATTCATTAATAATTTGGATACCAAGCTCGCTGCAGCCAATGGCAATAGTGCACAACTCGCATTAAATGAACATTTGGTTGATAAATTGGTAGATCGCAAAACCATTGATGATTTATTAATTGAAAAATTTGGCAAAAATGATGACGACGATTTTTATAATGGCATAGGGGTTCACACTTACAACAATGAAGCTAAATTGCTCAGCTTATCTAAATCTGAAAAAATTGGCTTAATAGTAGCCTCAGGTACCATTGTCGATGGCCGCCAACCTGAGGGGACTATCGGCAGTGAAAGCTACGTAGAATTATTGCGCGACGTCACAAAAGATGAAGACATTAAAGCCTTGGTTATTCGCATCGATAGCGGGGGCGGCAGCGCCTTCGCTTCAGAAATTATTCGCAATGAAATTGCGGCTGTGCGCGCTCAAGGCATTCCGGTATTTATTTCAATGGGTACAGTTGCTGCCTCAGGTGGTTACTGGATCGCAACTGCCGGTGATGAGATCTGGGCTATGCCTACCACCATCACCGGATCCATAGGTGTGTTTGGTGCATTCCCTACCTTGGAAAATAGTTTACAAAAAATTGGTTTGAATACTGATGGAATCAGCACTACGGAATTAGGTGGCGCGCCGCGGCTAGACCGCCCACTTGCACCAAAAATGTCGAGCATAATTCAAACCGGAGTCGATCACATTTATCAACGCTTTTTACAATTGGTGGCGGATGCACGTAAAAAAGAAGTCGCAGAAATTAACGAGGTGGCGCAAGGCCGGGTGTGGACCGGAACAGAAGCCTTTGAAAAAGGTTTAGTCGACCACTTGGGAAATTTAAATGAAGTTATTGCGGCCGCAGCCGCTAAAGCAAAAATTAGCGATTACTCCGTAAAAGTGTTAACGCAAAAACTTTCC
Source organism: Pseudomonadota bacterium (assembly GCA_040385335.1). Taxonomy (GTDB): domain Bacteria; phylum Pseudomonadota; class Gammaproteobacteria; order Pseudomonadales; family Cellvibrionaceae; genus Cellvibrio. The sequence goes on along the minus strand of JAZKHP010000017.1, from coordinate 71,878 downwards.
CCTAGAGAGGAATTGGTACGCAAATTAGTGGGTGAAGATGCGCGCGGTTTTATTCCTAAAACGCTGCTTAAGCCTTATGCTGAAATTGCAGTGTTACAAAAACAATTATCGCCGCTATTGCAACCTTTAATGGCGTTACAGAACATGACTGACCCACAAGGAATTTATGCAACTTGTTTAGAATGCATAGCACCGTAAATGTTGCGTATTTAAAGCGGGACTTTAAATAAACGCAGGACTATGAATAAAAGCGGGGCTATAAATAAAGAGAAGTCAGCATGATGCTGGCCTCTCTTTACTTTGATTCAATTTTATTCCCATCGCTTTACAGCTCGCTGATCCTTTTCTTGCGAATCTAACCATACGCTGCCGTTGGCTGTTAGTTCTTTTTTCCAAAATGGAGCGCGGGTTTTCAAATAATCCATTAAAAATTCTACTGCATGGAAAGCATCTTCACGATGAGCGCTGCTTACCCCAACAAATACAATGTTGTCCCCCAACTGCAAATCACCAACACGATGGATGATGCGCCAACGCAATATCTGCCAACGCAGTTGCGCTTGCGCAACAATCTCTTGCAAAGCTTTTTCGGTCATACCGGGATAATGCTCTAAATGCAATCCTTTAACTTCGTGGCCTAAATTTACATCGCGTACGCGCCCGACAAATGTAACCACTGCGCCAGCAGCGGTGTCAGCAGCGACTAACGCAGCGTATTCATCGCCCAGGTTAAAATCATTTTGTTGGATAGAAATCATATTAACCTCCGGTAACCGGCGGAAAAAAAGCAACTTCATCACCCGGCTGCACAGTCTGCGAGATTTTTACCACAGTTTGATTAAGGGCGATCAATAGTTTTTCATTACTCAAAAAATCCGTCCATTGCGGATGCTGCGCAATTAAAAAATCGCGCAATTGGGCAATCGTTTTTGCATTAGCTTCGGCAACCATTAATTCACTGCATTGTAATTGTTCACGCAGCTGTGCAAAAAATAAAACCTTAATCATGCTTCGCATTTCCTTCACGCTGATAGTGGCCACGTTTGCCGCCTGATTTTTCTAACAAACAAATGTGTTCAATCACCATATTCATATCCAGCGCTTTACACATATCGTAAATAGTTAGGGCCGCAACACTGGCCGCCGTCAGCGCCTCCATTTCCACTCCGGTTTGCCCGGTCAGTTTGCACAAGGTGTTTATTTCAATGCAGTTTTCCTGGGAATTTATCACAAAATCCACGCTAACCTTACTCAACGCGAGCGGATGACAAAGCGGTATTAAATCGGCACATTTTTTTGCGGCTTGAATACCGGCAATACGCGCAACAGCGAGAACATCACCTTTTTTTAAACCATTCGCAAGAATGTGCGCAAGCGTTTCCGCATGCATAGACACGCGCGCAAAGGCTCGAGCTTCACGCACAGTACAGGGCTTGTCAGACACATCAACCATACTGGCTTTGCCATGCTCATCTACATGCGTTAATACCATAGCGTTTTCCTTTATTTAGCGGGAAGTCAGAAAGAGCAGATTGCGGTATGATAAACGCCCCATTTGATTGCGTCAGTAATCATTTAAGTTTTGCAGAGAATCTATCACAGCTACCATGACTACTTTTGCCGTTAAACCAAACCCCTCCGAAACGCTCAACCGCCGCTTTACTGCAGCACCAATGATGGATTGGTCCGACTCCCATTGTCGTAGTTTTTGGCGACTGCTTAGTAAAAAGACCATGTTTTATAGTGAGATGATCACCACAGGAGCCATTATCCATGGCGACCGTAATCGCTTTTTAGATTGTAATGTCCAGGAGCATCCGCTCGCATTACAATTAGGCGGCAGCGACGCAAAAGCCCTGGCCGAATGCGCACGCATCGCAGAAGATTGGGGCTACGACGAAGTTAATCTTAACTGCGGCTGCCCCAGTGATCGAGTGCAAAACAACATGATTGGTGCATGCCTGATGGCTGAGCCCAAGCTAGTCGCAGACTGCATTGCCGCGATGCAGAACGCTGTAAAAATCCCCGTTACGATTAAACACCGAATCGGAATAGATGATATGGAGGATTACTCAGGCTTGGTTAATTTCGTCAGCAAGGTTGCGGAAACGGGCTGCAAAACATTTATCGTTCATGCTCGCAAAGCCTGGCTGAAGGGATTGAGCCCCAAAGAAAACCGCGAAGTGCCACCCTTACAATATGACAAGGTGGTGCAGCTAAAAAAAGACTATCCCGCACTTGAAATCATTATTAATGGCGGCATAAAAACCTTGGAGCAATCACTCTCATTATTAACAGAGGTTGATGGCGTCATGCTTGGTCGAGAAATATATACCAACCCTTACCTACTCGCCGAAGTTGACCAAAAAATCTTTGGCGTAACGCAAAATATTGTTAGCCGTGAAGATGTTATCGAAGGTTTTATAGATTATGCCGAAGCACAACTTCACAAAGGTATTCGTTTGAATTATTTAACACGCCATATTTTGGGCTTGTATCAAGGCATACCCGGAGCACGTAGCTTCAGACGCATAATTTCTGAGCAAGCACATAAGCCAAACGCAGGAACTGAAGTAATAAAACAAGCTGTAAAGGCATTAAATGAGATACCCGAAGCACTAAATGAGGTACCATTTGTAACTGAACTAACTTAGTAACTGAACACATAAGCTGCTTACTGATAGCTTAATAAAGCTTTATCTACAGCGATAATGACTTTATACAAAAGGAAGCTTTCAGCTAAGAGTCAAAAAGACTATAATGTAATTTTGACCGTAAAGTCACCATCAAACTCATTTATAGGAACTCTACCGTGACCAGTAAACTTGAACAATTGAAACAATTTACCGATGTTGTCGCTGACAGTGGCGATATCGAAGCGATCCGCCAATACAAGCCTATGGATGCAACCACCAATCCGTCGCTAGTTTATAAAGCGGCGCAAATGCCACAATATAAAGCGCTAGTAACCTCATCTCTAAATGCTGCTAGAAATATTGCCAATAGTGCGGAACAACTAAGCACCGCAGCTGACCACTTGGCGGTGGGGATAGGTTTGGAAATTTTAAAAATCGTCCCGGGTCGCATTTCTACTGAAGTTGATGCGCGCTTGTCTTTTGACACAAAAGCCAGCATTAACAAAGCGCGTCATTTAATAGACTTGTATGCTAAGGGTGGTGCTGACAAATCACGTGTGTTGATAAAACTGGCATCCACCTGGGAAGGTATCCGTGCCGCAGAGATACTGGAAAAAGAAGGCATCAACTGCAACCTGACACTGCTATTTGGTTTTAATCAAGCAGCAGCTTGTGCCGACGCCGGCGTATTTTTAATATCGCCCTTTGTTGGCCGAATCCTGGATTGGTATAAAGCCAACACCGACAAAAAAGAATATACCGCTGAAGAAGATCCAGGCGTTATTTCTGTTCATCGCATTTACAATTACTACAAACAACACGGCTACAAAACTGTTGTTATGGGCGCAAGCTTTCGCAATTTGGGCGAAATTGAGGCTTTAGCCGGCTGTGATCGTTTGACCATTAGTCCACAATTGCTACAAGAATTGGATCAAGATCACGGCGAATTAAAACGCGTTCTTTCGCCTGACAATACCGGCGATGCAATTGCTAAATTAATGGATACTGAAGCCGGCTTCCGCTTTGCCATGAATCAGGATGCTATGAGTACCGACAAATTAGGTGAAGGTATTCGCGGCTTCGTGAAGGATCAGGTCAATCTCGAAAATTTACTAAAATCGCAGTTAAATTAAACTGGCACTAACTCATAGTTTTTGTTAAAGCCAAATATAGAGAGTCGCATGCTCAATAAAATTTCTGCTTTCTTTGAACGCCACCTGCAGCCTGCAGGTGGCGTTTCCGCTCCACTTTCACAGGATCAAAAACGGCTCGCCATAGCGGCTTTATTAATTGAAGTGGCAATGGCTGACCATATTCTCAATGAACATGAATTTGCATCACTACAGCGACTACTTAAGCAAAAGTTTTTACTTGCCGATGAAAAAATCAATGAGTTAGTCGATTTAGCAAAAGAAGAATCTGCCGAAGCTATCTCATTGCATCAATTCACAGTATTGGTACATCAACATTGTGATGATAAAGAAAAATTTGAATTATTAGTCTCTATGTGGGAATTAGCCTTAGCTGATGAAGTTTTGGACAAACACGAAGAATATCTTATTCGCAAAGTAGCGGATTTAATTTACGTTTCTCATTCAGAATTTATTCGCGCAAAAAAAATTGCGCGACTTAAAAAGCATTAATGCAACTAACAAATGATATTGCGACGAAGTAAAGTCGCGATTCAAGCTTTAAAGAGTTTTTCTTTTGCAGAACAGGGATGGTTTTTATAGCAACAAAGATTTATTTGATGTATTAGGGCTTTTCCAACATTGCCACTAAATTGCGAAAAGTTTCATGATTCTCTGCATTTAACCCCATGAGAATTTTGTGCGCTTCAAGCACTTTTTCCTTAACCTGATTCTCATCACACTCTATAGCAGTGAGATTTTTTTCCGGAACAAACTCTACTTCAAGCTTATCCACAATGGTGAAAATATCTGCGAACCCCATTGTTTGCAAAATACGCTGAATACTAGCATTAGTGGCTAAAATCAACGGCGTGATGCCACGCTTTTCCTGCGCCAATAATGAAATCTTTGCCATTAATCCCAATGTTGTACTATCAACGGCTTCAGCTTCAGACAAATCAAACAGCACTGATGAAAAGTTGGGCTCAGCGAGCATAGCATTAATAAATTTATCGAAGGATATACACAGGGTAAGGCGTACATCACCTGTCATTTTAATAATATAAACACCTACGTGATCGGCTACTAATATCTGCCCAGGACGCATTCTATTTACCTCTACTAATGGTAAGGATGGCAATATCATCTGGCGATTCGCCTTCACCATCAATCTGTAAAGTATTGCAGACAGATTCAAGACTGCCACTGCTAGTAGCTACTTTCTGTAATAACTGCGCTTCTTTTTCTTGAAGGCTATGAGCGGATAAAATCTCCAGCACGCCATCGGAAAAACATAAGAGTGAAAACTTGTCCGGTAATTGCAAACTATAAACCTGCCAGGTTACTTCCTTAAAAATTCCTACCGGCTTACCCATCCCTTCCAGATAAGTACTGTTCCCTGCTACTTGTAAGATAGGCATGGGCAAGTGCCCTGCCACAGAATAATTCATCATTTGGGTGTGCGTATCTATAACACCGACAAAAAAAGTTAGATGATGATTTAAACGTGTTTCCTTAATTTCCCGATTAACTGTTTGCAGTAAAAGATTAGTGCCGGTCGCAAAAGACCCCTCGTCACCAAACAGATCTTCCTCACGCACCATACGGCTTACTAAATGTTTTAGCCAGATGGTAACAAATGCAGAGGAAGAGCCATGACCAGAAACATCGGCCAGATAAAACGCAAGATAACGCTTTTGAATGTGCGCGTAGTCTATGAAATCGCCGCTTAAATACAATGAAGGGGCAATATAGTGTTCAGCTAAATAATCATCTTTCGTTACCAATCGCTTAGGCATTAACCGCTTTTGAACTTGTTTTCCGGCTAACTGGTCACGCTCCAAAATGCGTAAACTTTCGCGCAATTCACTGTTGGCACTTTCTAACTGTTCGCGGTAACGCTGATTCTCAATAAACAAATCTTGTCGCTCCAACGCTTTATTAATCGCGTGGACAAGCATTTCCATATCCAGAATAGGTTTAATAAGGTAATCACTCGCTCCTAACCTTAAAGCGCGCACTACATCGCCGAGGTTTCCCGCACCAGAAATAATAATTACTGGCAAAGATGCGTGTGCTTGTTTGATTTCTTGCAGCACCTGAAGACCGTCTGCACCAGGCATACGTAAATCGGTAATGACCAACTCGGGTTGAAATTGTTGCAGTGCACTGTTCAGCTGCGCGGCATCGGCGGCTTCAAAAACTTCAAAACCACTGTCTTTTAGATAAGCTGCGATGCTGCGGCAAACCAGCACGTCGTCATCGATAATAAGCAGTTTGCGTGTCCCAGTCATTTAGGGCTTCTCAAGTGGGTAAAAATGCATACCTTAAGTGGCGCACAACATTACTCTTATGAACATTAAGTCGCAAGCAATTCCGCGTAATAGTTGCAGGCTCATTCATTGGGGAATTTTATTTTTTTGTACCTGAATATTTGCCTAACAGCGCTTTAAACAAGCACTTTCAAGCTCATTCGATTTTATTTGTCTGTGCTACACTCATTGAAGATTTGTAAGACACTCAGCCACCATACATCAGTTATGGTGATAACCCATTGAGATGATGAGGAACTGCTATGAGCTATTTTGATAAGGGTTTCAGTGAAAAACGCGACTTTATCCGCATGAAGATTAGCGCTCCTTTAAACGCTACACTTTCACATGACGATGGACTTATAGATGGCCTATGCCGGGATTTGAGCGGTGGGGGCATGCAAGTAGAGACCAAAATTAAAATTGCACTTGAGACTGAGTTAGTCGTGGAAATAACATCAAATCATGGACACAACCCAACCTTGCATGCTCGCGCCAAAGTAACGCGTTGCATAGAAGATCAGGATCGTGGTTTTTTAATCGGGCTGGAAATTCTTGAAATTTTGAAATAATAAATAGGTAGCAAAATGCACTACAGAGTTAATAATCCCCTCCTTCCTCTTCAAAACCAAAACTATCTTCCACAACACCATCGTTAATAAGATAATTTCGGCGTTGCAAATAGACGTCCCTTAGAAATACATATTTATCACCGGTAATATTTTTTTCCAACGGAAGATAGCCAGCACGCATGCTAACAACCGAGACCCCTCGGACAGTATTACTGGTGGGGACATGATCAATGTAGGCCTTAGGATCTGTGTACCAATCCACCGGCATAGCTACGCTATCGCGCAAAGTGCTTGACCCCAAAAGCGGTAATACAACATAAGGCCCTTGCTTCACTCCCCAAATCGCTAGAGTTTGACCAAAGTCTTCCCCGTCCCGCCCTTGCAACCCCATGTGCTGTGCAACATCAAATAATCCCGCTACCCCCAGAGTCGTATTAATGAGTAAACGGCCACTATTGTGAGCGGCGTGGGAAAACTTACCTTGGAATACACCGTTAACAGCACTGGGGACTTCGAGAATATTGGAAAAAACATTCGTAACTCCCTGGCGAAAAAAGCCTGGGGTGAGCTTCACATAAGCTTTTGCTATAGGCTTAAGAAAATACCTATCCACCTTTAAATTAAAATTAAACATAGAGCGGTTATAGCGTTGCCACGGATCAGCACTCGTTGTGGAAGGCGCTGCTGTGGGGGCTGGAGGCTCAGAAGACGGAGGGGCCTCAGAAGATGGAAGTATCGCGGTCGAATTACCGTCAGGAATTTCCGTCGCGGTTTGTGCGGTAGCATTCAACGCCAAGAAAAAAAATAAAAAAGAGCACATAAATTTACGCAGCAAAATAGTCATTTTTCTCACTAATGCGCGGGTAGCGCATGTCTATTAGATTAAGTGGCACAGAGTGATGCAATTGTGCACTTTACCCAATCGCTGCCTTAGCAACAAGTGTTATCCGAACTGCCTCTAATCTCCACATTAAAAGCAACTATAGGTGAGCTGAAGCTTCAATAATTTATTTTCCGCTGGAAGATAGCTTTCTTTTTCGAGCACAAACCCGCTAGAACAATCCTGAGATGCTCTATGTATAAGATCATAGCGAGCAGACACTAGTTGCTGGACTGTCGCAAATTCAGCGCTTAACACCCGCAATAAAGGCTTTACGGCATTATTTATTGCACTATTTATGGGCGCAATATCCGTAGTTGTTTGGAGACTTTTGTTGTTTACCTCTGCATTTACTTTATCTTTAGAGTTTTTATCAACAACTGCTTTTTCCTTATTAGCAACGGCGCGGTGCAAAACACCATTTAAGCCGGTATTCGAATAATCACATTCTTTACTTATAGGAGAACCTAATTTATCAGCCGTATCCACAGCGGATTCACAGTCATTATCCAAGTCAGCAGCTAAAACTGACGCAGAACTGCATAAGATAACAACGAAAAATAAATGTTTTTTTATTCCTAACATTGATAGCCTCAAACGTCAAAAGGGTGCCGAAGCACCCTTAGATAAAACACAAACAAAATTAATTAAAAATTAAGTTCAACTCCGACAGCTAAATAATTGTCATCACGAGTAACTTCATCTTCAATCATAGTGTAGAAACCAAACAATTTAGCTGCTTTAGACATTTTGTAATCAACACCAATACTGGTAGATTCGCCACCCAACATTTTCATATCAGATTGTGCAGTTTGTGCTTTCAAAGCCCATGCATCAGTGATATTAAATTGAGCAGAAACCAAAAAGCCATCTTCCTCGTCAGCTACACCATTATCATAAACTTCATACATTGCACCCAAGACAACTGGGCCAAAAGTAACACGGGCAACCGCGCGCGCCAGATCAACATCAACCGCAGAAACCTTTTGATCAGAAGCTAATTTTACGTTGCGATCAGCACCTACAGCAAAATAGAAAGGTTTAGTGCTATAGGCAATTGACCCGGAAAAACCATCAACGGCATTTTCTACATCATGCTCAGAAGCAATATAAGCAGCATTCAAGGTAATGTTTGCAAAAGCTGGTGAAGAATATTGCACGATATTCTTAGCGCGGATTTCACCCTCTAATACTTCAGTAAGGTCGCCGACCAAATCATTAAATAAATCAACTTTTTCTTGCGCTGCTTTTAGTGGAGTATCAAACATACCCGCCATTACAGTACCACCAGTACCCTGCAAGCCAACATAGATATTACGTTGTGTGAAAGTCTGGCCAGATACTTTACAAGTAGTTGTCGTTGTAGCTGGAGCTGTTGTTGTAGACTTTGCTTCACAAGTTTGACTAGCTGAACCATCATCTACTCTGGTTTGATATTCAAATTGATAAATAACCTTCAAGTCGTCATTAATGACTTCACTGCCTTTCACACCAATGCGCGAAGCATTGCTGGCAACTTCAGTGTAATTTGTATCCGACTTTTCAACAGCTTGAACAGTCACGTTCGCTCTGCCATAGACAACAACATCGGCAAATGCTGCAGTTGGTAACAGTGAAGCAATGGCTAATGGTAATAACGCTTTTTTCATGAGGAGTCCCCTAAGTGTAATTTATTAGAAAAACATGTTAGTAAACATGACGCTTGCTGCGTTCTGGTGCGCATTATGTGATGCTAATGTTTCAGTTATATGACAGAAAGAAGAAGCACCTGATAATAGCTGGCATTATGATGACTTAAGCGACAACTCTTACTTAAAGCGGTTAATTTTTGGTTTATTCTTTTTTATTACGGCTGTAACAAATTTAACTTCTTTGCATCTACTATGAGCAATTGAAGCTTACAGCTGCACTAGCCTCAATTCTCAACCTACTCATACAATGAACGGAGATATTTAGAATGAATAATAAAACTACCCAAGCTTTAGTACTCGCTGCTGCCACGCTGTTTTCTGCAGGGGCAACCTTTGCTGACGAGAAAACGTCAGCACCGGCGGAAGGAACGGTTAAATGTGTTGGCGCCAATGCCTGCAAGGGCCATTCAGCCTGCCAAACTGCCACTAATTCTTGCAAAGGCATGAATGGCTGTAAAGGCAAAGGCGTGATCGAAACCACCGCAAAAGAATGTAAAGCAAAGGGTCTTCAAGAACAAAAGTAGTTTTACCTTCGATTAGTGCAACAAAGGCTGTGAGGGGCTTACTTACTCTCACAGCCTTTTTATTATGCTCAACCCTGGAATAGTTATGTCAGTCAGTAAAATCTTGCAGCCACACCTGGGGTTTGGTCTTGGCCTGCGCAGTGAACACTACAATGATCTTATTAATGGACATATTGCCGTAGATTGGTTGGAAATTCTTACTGAAAATTACATGGTACCCGGCGGTAAGCCACTTTATTATTTGGATAAAATTCGTGAGCATTACCCGGTGGTGATGCACGGAGTGTCGTTATCTATCGGTGGTGTTGACCCTCTGAACCTGAACTATTTACGTGAGCTAAAAGTCCTGGCACAACGACTAGAACCCAAATGGATTTCTGATCACTTATGCTGGACTGGAACGCAAGGCATAAATTTACACGATTTATTACCCCTACCTTATACAGCAGAAGCTTTACAACATCTAATCACTCGAGTAACCCAGGTACAGGACTTTCTTGGTCAACGAATTTTGTTGGAAAATGTATCCAGTTACTTAAGTTACCAGCACTCAACTATTTCTGAGTGGGAATTTATGCGCGAACTTGCTAACAAAGCTGACTGCTTAATCCTTCTCGACATAAACAATATTCATGTTAGTGCACACAATCATAACTTTGATCCCCTTACATATTTGGATGCAATGCCCGCAGAGCGCATCCAACAAATCCATCTTGCTGGCCATTTAAATAAAGGTGACTATAGTATAGATACGCACGACCATGAAATTGTCGATGCGGTTTGGTCGCTCTATGCCAATGCAGTAGCAAAGTTTGGCCATATTAGTACGATGATTGAACGGGATGATGATATCCCGGAACTGGAAACTCTGCTGCTCGAATTACAAAAAGCTCGTCATATTTCGGCACAAACACTTGCCATAAAATGTTAAGGAACCGCCTTTAATTTTATCAACTAGCGAGTATTTATTATGAAAAATATCTGCAACGCTTTTGTAACAGTGGCCCTCCGTTGGCCCGAGCAAGTATCGACTCATTTAACATGGTTAGCGCCTTTAGTAGCGCGCATAATTGTTGGTCAGGTGTTTATTACTAGCGGTTTGGGTAAACTGAATAATTTGGAAATAGCCACCGGTAATTTTATTTCCTGGGGAATTCCGTTGCCGCAGATTCTCACTCCTTTTGTGGCCGGTGCTGAATTCATATGCGGCATATTATTGATGCTGGGTTTACTTACGCGGATCTCCGCCGGAATCCTGGGCGTAATAATGATAGTGGCAATTTATACCGCGCTCTGGCCAGAAACCCATTCAATAGATACATTTTTTGGCTTTGAAGAAATGGCTTATTTATCATTATTTTTATGGCTTGCGATTGCGGGTGCAGGAAAAATTTCTGTCGACCACTACCTAATGAAAAACTGTTAATTCAGAGATGACAATGAGTGATCTATCGCTTGCAGAACTGCAAAGCACACTGCAGCAATACTTACTAAACCAGCAAGGTAATGTTGATACGCTGACACTTGAAACTGCCGCTTTTACGCGGCAGCAGCGTTTGGGTATCTACTACGACGCTTATCGCCTGCGTTTAATTGATGCGTTGCGTAATGATTTTCCTGCATTAGAGCTTAGCCTAGGCACTGATAATTTTGCGCAACTCATAACAGAATATATTGCCAAGCATCCATCGCAGCATGCATCACTACGCTGGCTTGGCGAAAAATTACCGCTATTTTTACGCACTCACTCAACCTGGCAGCAGCACATTCACATCGCTGAATTGGCCGAATTTGAATGGGCTCAGATCATGGCCTTTGATGCTGAAGATTCAACACCAGCCACATTGGATAATCTGCGCAATTTGCAAAATACCCAATGGTTAGATTTGCAATTGGAATTTCAACCATCACTACAAATTGTTAATCACTTTAGCAATGCAACAGCTGTGTGGAGCGGATTAATAAAAGATGCAACACAGATAGCTACAGAGTTTTTTGTTGAAAATCAAACCTGGGTAATTTGGCGCTCTGAGCTACAAGTTCTTTACCGACCTTTGGACAAACCGGAAGCCTGGTGCCTGGAGGCATTCTCGAACAACCAAAATTTTTCGGATATTTGCGGTGGTTTGTGCGAATGGTTTCCCGAAGAGCAAGTACCAGTCAAAGCTGTGCAGTATTTACAACAATGGCTAGAGAATGGATTAATAAAGTCACTTAAAGTTTCTTAATCATAATACTTAAGTATTTTATTGCTGCACTAACTCCCATTGTTTATCCAGGCGCTTTGGCGAAATAGGCATTAAGGTTTTCACTGCTTGAGCAAAAAGCGACACACGCAATTCTTCAATCCACCATCGATAGTCTTGTAGCGCTGTATTTTGCGCTGCGACAAACTCACCTTCCTTTTGTAAATACTCATCAAATTTTTTCTGGTACGGCTGAATTTCAGCCAAAGCAAGTTTATCTTTTTGCGGATTGAGTGCCGCTTTTTCCAAGCGAAATTGTATCGCTCGCAGATAGCGCGGATACTGACGCAACCATACTTCAGGTGTTTTATACATCAAACCTACAAAAAATAATTGCTGCAACTGTTGATTAATATCGTTTAAGGTAAAGGCCAGCGCTAACGCATTTTTTTGTTGTTTAATTTGTTTCTTAACCTCTACCAATAATTTTAAACTACTGAGAAGATTATTGGATATATCCAACGCCCGTTCGATTAATTGATCCCGCACCACTACCAAACGCTCTTCAAACGCTAATGCTGAGCGTGGCAACTGGGTTTGATCAGAAAGTGCCAACTGCTTAATGGCCGCCAAAATCAAATCATCTACCACTTGGGCGCGAGTACCTATACCGGCCAGTGTTAAAACAACATCCTGACCTTTTAACAATTCTTTTTGTAAATATTTAACCGTCTGTGTCAATTGTAAAAACATTAATCGCGCAATGCCACGCTGAGTAAAATGCTGAGCTTGCTGCGGATTGTCCAGAACCTGCAAAGCCACTGAAGTATTTTTATCCACCAAGGTAGGATAAGCGCGAATACTCATCCCACTGCGTTGCAACTGGATACTCGGCGAAAGATCACCAAAATCCCAGGTCACAATATTTTCTTTTTCAATATCAATAGCGGCTGATTGGATATCCTGTTGTACGCGCTCGCGGTATTTTTCGCGCAGCTTGGTAAGATCCCGATCACTCGCAAGTAGCTTGCCTTTTTCATCCACAACTTTGATATTGAAAATATAAAAATTGTCGACGTTAATACCCAGCCATACCTCCTTAGGTACATCAATGCCTGTTTGCCGTTTCAACTGTAAAGCCAACACCTCAGTCAAAGATTTATTATCTGGAGCCATACCACTTAAGGCTTTGTCCACTACATCAGGCACCGGAACAAAATGCTTGCGTAAATTTTTAGGCAAACCTTTTACAAGGTTGATGCATTTATCCCGTAGCATTCCCGGCACCAACCACTCCAAACGCTGCTCGGGAATTTGATGTAGTGCACTCACCGGAACATGCAGGCTCACCCCGTCATCAGCATGATTAGGTTCAAAATGATAGGAAAGTGGAAACACCATGCCCCGCCATTCCAACTCATTAGGAAATTGGGCGTGAGTAATATCATCCGCACCGTGACGCATAAGAATTTCGCGCGTAATAAATAACAGCTGCGGATCCGGTTGTTCGGCTTTTTTGCGCCAACTTTCAAAGCCAGCAAAATTAACAATACTTTCGGGAATACGCTCATTATAAAAATCAAATATAACCTGTTCGTCCGCCACAATATCGCGACGACGTGCTTTAGCTTCAAGCTCTTCCAGCTCCTTTAAAAGATTTTCCTGATGACTAAAAAAATCTTTTGCTTGCTTATGCTGTAAATTTTTTCGCTTGGGATGCTGTGCATAAAGTCCTTCTACAAACGCTGCACGAATAAAAATTTCACGGCACAAAGTCGGATCGATATGGCTGTAACTAATTGTTTGTTTTTCAATAATGACCAAACCATAAAGACTCACCTTTTCATAAGCCATCACCTGTCCACTGTGGCTACTATAATGCGGTTCGATGTATTGCCTTTTCACTAAATGATCAGCTGCGGCCAGCACCCACTCAGGTTCAATTTTGGCAACTGTGTGAGCAAACAATTTGGAAGTTTCCAGCAGCTCTGCTGCCATAATCCACTTGGGTGTTTTTTTAATTAAAGAGGAACCGGGAAAAATAGAAAATTTGCGATTACGTGCACCGAGATATTCTCGCTCTTCGTGATTAAAACCTAAATTACCCAATAAGCCGCACAATAGCGCTTTATGAATAGCATCATGAGAAGCAGGTTCTTGATTGGTTTTAAAGCCCAGCTCTTTTACGGCAACGCACAACTGATGGTGCACATCACGCCACTCGCGCAATCGCAGATAAGAAATAAATTCTTTTTTACAGAGTTTACGTAATTGATTTTGGTTGAGTGCCTGGCGCTGCGTTTCGACATAATCCCAAAGATTTACAAAACCGATAAAATCAGAATTTTCTGCCCAAAAACGCCGATGCGATAAATCAGCAGCCTGTTGTTTTTCAATCGGGCGTTCGCGTGGATCCTGTACCGAAAGCGCGCTAACAATAATTAATAATTCACGCAGGCTGGCTTGATCGTGTGCCGCCAAGACCATGCGCGACAAGCGCGGATCGAGGGGCAATTTACTTAGCTGAACACCTAGTGGTGTGAGTTGGTTTTTACTGTTAACAGCTTGCAATTCTTCCAGCAATTTAAAACCATCGCTGATCAAACGATGATCTGGACTGTCAATAAAAGGAAATTTATGGATATCGCCCATGCGCATTTGTAGCATCTGTAAAATAACCGCAGCGAGATTAGTGCGTAAAATTTCTGCATCGGTAAATGCCGGGCGGTTATTAAAATCTTCTTCGCTGAATAAACGTATGCAAATGCCTTCAGCAACACGGCCACAACGCCCCTTACGCTGATTTGCGCTCGCTTGCGAAATAGGCTCAATAGGTAAGCGTTGGATTTTTGTGCGATATGAATAACGGCTAATGCGCGCAAAACCTGGATCAATAACATAGCGTATTCCAGGTACAGTAATCGACGTCTCTGCCACGTTAGTCGCGAGCACCACACGCCTGCCAGTATGAGGTGCAAATACTTTTTGTTGTTCTGCCAAACTTAGGCGGGCATAAAAAGGTACAACGTCCATATGGGCAAATTGCGCTTTCCGCAACGCATCTGCGGCTTCGCGAATTTCGCGCTCGCCACTTAAAAAAATTAAAATATCGCCGCCGCGAGTTCCTTTATTGGCTCTCTCATGCAATTCAATTTCATGCACCGCATCGACAATTGCCGAATACTGATCAGGCTCAATCTCACTTTCTTCGTCAACATTTTCCAGCAGTGGTCGATACCAAACAGCAACAGGATAGGTCCTGCCAGACACTTCAATAATGGGCGCGTTATTAAAATGATTTGAAAAGCGTTCAAGATCGATAGTGGCAGAAGTAATAATTAATTTTAAATCGGGACGACGTGGCAACAGTTGTTTTAAATAGCCGAGCAAAAAATCAATATTCAAGCTGCGCTCATGCGCTTCATCAATAATTAAGGTGTCATATTTATTAAGATAAGGATCGTTCTGAATTTCCGCAAGCAGAATACCGTCAGTCATTACCTTAATCAGCGTATTTTCATTTGACTGGTCGATAAAGCGAACTTGATATCCTACCTTTTCGCCCAGCGTGGTGTGCAGCTCTTCGGCAATGCGGTTCGCCACAGTGTGCGCCGCAATGCGACGTGGTTGAGTGTGGCCAATTAAACCTTTAACGCCGCGATTGAGTGTTAAACAAATTTTAGGGATCTGTGTTGTTTTACCCGATCCGGTCTCACCTGCCAACACGACGACTTGATGTGCAGCAATAATGGCTGCAATGTCATCACGCTTTTCGCACACGGGTAAGTTAGGAAACTCAATAACAGAGGGAATTAATTGTTGCCGATAGGCCACCGTAGCTTGTGAGCGCAACAGTTGTAGTTTCCACTTCTCTAAGGCTTGTTCATAAGGCTTCTGCGTACGCGCAAGTTTTTCAATTTCACTCAAACGACGTTGCAAAATATGCTGGTCTTTCACCATTATATTGGCAATCGATTGTTTAAAATCTACCCACTGATTTGTCATGCCACACATACCTTGAAAATAACCCAATCAACAAATTTACCTTACAACTAAACACACAGTGTCAACAAACGCACCTTGCAAATTTGGAGGGCATGATAGCAAAAACCCAGCATAGCTGGGGTTTTGTTGCTCTCTAGAGCAACCAGTTAAGTTTATTTATAGGGATGATGTAAAATGGTTATGGCTAGCCTAGCTATGATTATGAATAAACCCCATCAATATCCAGCCTCGCTTACGTTTCCGCTGCCGCACATGCATGTCGGTGATTTCTGCAGGCACTTTATCTAAAGTGAATTTATCTAAAGCCACTTCATCCACAGCAAGACATGCGAAACCGATATCCTCATAAAAACTTTGTAAGGTTGCTGAAATAAAGCAATAACAGTTTTTAGGTATAAGTTGGGGAAGAATTTCTAAAAGGAATTGTGATGCTATTCCTTGCCGCCGATAATCCGTAGCAACACATAAGTTTCGCAATAAGTAGGTATCCGATTGCTGCAATAGTAAACGTGCTGCAGCAACAATTTTTCCATCCAGGGTGAAAATATAAACTTGATCAAGGCGGCCACATTTAACGCGGTACCCATTATCGGCATAAAAACGTTCCACCAACGGGACGTGAAGCGTTGCAACAATATTTAAAACATAAGTATTGACAGCAAACATCATGGATTAATTTTTTCGCTCACCGGTATTATTTTTTTTCATCACCCATATCATCCAACGGAAACAAAGTATCCATACCTAAAGTATCACTGATAGGAATGTTAGCTGGCTTTTCTTCGTTTAAGTCAATTTTTAATTTTTCTGGTGATTTCGGAGTTTTTGCTTCACTCACTTTGCCATCCATACTTAAGGTTTTTTCAATCTCAGCAATTTCATCTTTAGCTTTGCCACTAAAAAAAATGCGATATACCAAATAGCCAAACAAGCCAACTAATATATTGGCAATGGCTATGCCAATATAAAGTATTTTATTATTGCCTGCGCTTGCGATCTTCTCCGGCTTTTTTTCCACCAAGGGGGCTACCACTGTTTTTAGTGGCGCAGGCTCAGCTGGTTTTGGCGCTATAGCTTTTTCTTCGTAGGCTAGTGGTGCGGCATTGATTGTTTCATCAAACATTTCGCCATCCAGCATTTCGCCTAATGCATGAAAGCTAAGATAATAATCGGCGGTTTGTTCCGGCGAGAAAGAAAACTGCCAATGATTATTATCAATTAAATTCAATTCCTGGTTGCTATTATTATTTTTTGAACTCTTAACAGCAACTGTCATTTTTGTTTTGGCTAGATTAACTAATTTTGTCTCTGTCGCAATTTTAAAAAGGTAGGTAACTCGTCCATCTTCTGCGGTTGTATCACTTGCATCAAGCGTTAACAGTGAGTCCCTAACACTTAAGCTATGTTTGTATTCGCGTTTAAATGTTTTTCCATCGACATAAATATGAACTTCGTAGTCACCTGTTTCTGCAAATGAAACAAGATATTGATGATAAATTCCGTCGGCAGGTGGTTCAGGCATGTCGAGGGAAAGCATTGTATTTTCTTTTGCGCCATCTTTCACCACTATGACATTAGTCTGCAATAAACTTAGGAAATCAATATTTGTTACCGCCTTGTTATTCTCCTGAAAAGAATAATGCAGTGCTAGCCTATCGTTACTGTGAATATTATTTTTTAAAGGTTGCATCATCAGCTGCAAATTGCTGACAACAGTGATGCGGCTTTGCGGAGTTATTTCTGTTTTAATTTTCCACTCACCAGGTTCAGGAGTATCCGCCGTAATCAAATCATATTTGTCAGTTCGATACCAGTTGATCCCCGCCTGAGGATTCGTGGCTGCATACTCTTTACCATTGGGCGCTACAATAATTGTTTTTTCTACACCGGGTTTACGGAAAATAAGCGCCGTAAATTCTTTCACACTGACATCCACTAAAAAGCCATTATTCTCCAATGGAATACGTTCGGCTGGTACGGCTTGATCAAATATCTTTAAAAACGTGCTGGTTAGTTCGTCCGCCGAATGTGCGGTAACAAAGACCCCATCCGTGGCAACGGATATTTTTTTTAATAAATCAGCATCAGCATCAGCGGAGAGCGCAATGGTGTGAATGATATAACCCGCGCTTTTTAAATCAGGTAACATTTCAGCAAGGATACGCTGACGCTCTTTGGCATTCTCTACCGCTTCTTTGCTGATATCGACCACACCATCCGTCAAGAGAATGATATGGGTTTTGAAATCCTTGCCAAGATTTTTTTGATCATGAGTAACTTCTTCCAGGGCTTTCCCAATATTCGTAAAAAACGCAATGGAATTAATTTCATTTGCTTTTAGTGCTGCTTGTTTTCGCCAATCACCATCAACTAAACGATGGGGCATCAACAGATTAACAGATTGACCAAAAGTCCAGATACCTGCCCGACTTTTATCAGGCAATAAACGTACAATTAAATCAAGCGCAGGTTTACGTAAATTTTGTGGATCGGTTTTTTTCATACTGCCAGAAATATCAACCAACACACGCACATCAGAGGGCAAATTTTGCAGTGGTTTGCTATCCAGTTCAGCATTCATTTGTGTCTTATTGATGTCAGCGTTGATGGTATCTTGGGCCTGATGTTGTTCCAACGAATCAGCTGGGTGGCTACCACTCGTCACCGGTTGCGCAGCTTGTTCAATATCCTCAGCGCTAACATGAGAAGTTATATTGGTGAGCACCAACAGCGTGACGGCAATCCATAAACGAATAGTCATAATAAGGTTCACTGATGGCAAAAGTTAAGGGGGAGATATGTTAAGTTTTGCAGACTTGCCTAAGTAAGTCTCACTTTCCTCACCCTTATTTATAGCACTTTCATACCGATTCGCCAGAGTAATTCCCTTACCAGTGAACTGAATGTTATAGCAAAAAAATTAATCCCGAATTGCGCGCAATGGCACTTCACCAGACATTAAATCGGCGCGCGCGCGGCGTTCCTGAGAGCTTAATCCATCCAGGTCTGAATGATAGGTTTGCGCCAAGCTGGCGGATTCTGCAGAAGGTCGGTCGCGTTTAATTCTACGACTTTGTGTCGAGGAATATTGGTTATCGTAATCTTCGTAAGTATCGTGAGTGATCGCATGTTTTACCAAATTTCGGGTCAACGCCACAAATACTCCTACTAAAACAATGGCGATCAGCCAAATACCCACCATCAGTTTTAGCAGCGGTTTGATTGCTTCACTACCCTGCGACATACCATCAAACACCAAGGTAAAAACAGCTGGGGCCAATGCCATAGTATCCTGATCAATAGCAAAAGGAGTCAGCAAAAGGACCATAACGGTGACGACTAGCGAATAGCGTACAAATCGCCACGCCCACAAAAGCATCCACCAAGTGGCCACGCAACAACCTAAACTACCGGCTGCATAAATCATCCATGCATATTGAATCTGCGTCATAAAACTTTTCTCTCTTTATACTGAATGAGTTTTTGCTTGCCTAAGAGGTCCATTTTATAGCCAATGAACATATTAAACCCAACGAATAATGTAATCTTCCAAATCGTCCAGATCGACTTTACTTTCGTGCACGACTTGACCTGCTACTGACATACCCGCTTTATGAACCGAATCAGGATCGCCGGACACCAGTGGATGCCAATCAAACAACGGGATGCCTTCATCAATCAAACGATAGGCGCAGGTTTCAGGTAACCAATAAGTATCTTTTACCGTGTCTGGTTGCAGCACAACACAATCAGGAACTTGCTGCTGACGATCACTGTAAGTTTGACATTTGCAGGTGTCATGATCGAGAAAACGACACGCGACTTTTGTGTAAAAAACATCGCCGTTATCTTCGTTTTCTAATTTATACAGGCAACATTTCCCACAGCCATCACACAGCGATTCAAACTCTGCCGAAGTCATTTGTGCTAAGGTTTTAGCACGCCAAAATACTTGTACGGGCATTCCAGTTCAACCTAATATTGAAAAATAGTCTATCAATCTCGATGCCATCAATTTGCTTAAAGCTTAGCAAGCTTGGAATTGTACGCACGCATTTTTGCCATCTCTGCATCCTCTTCAACGCGCGGAGGCATCTGCAAATAAAAACCTTGTGATTCCAAACTTTCCGCTACTTTTTCTACATTCACTCGCGCTAATTTTTTTTCTGGCGTCAGCAATAACACCATAGCAGGCTGTGGCTTGCCAAACAGGCTTAACAATTCATCCGGGACGCGCGTCAGGCCCTCTTCTTTCTTAACGTAAAGGTACATACCTTCTTCTTTTGGACTGCGATATATCTGACAAATAATTTTCATAATGAATTCTTATAGATAAATTCAACAGATATTTTAATCATCTGTAATGGTTTTAATCGTGTAATTGTTTTAATCATCACTAGTTGCAGGCGCAAACATGTGTGCCGCAGCTAACAGTTTTTCGCCGATAACACCATAACGCCAACCTTGTAATCGCAAAGGCAAGGTATAAGTTCCACCCTTTAAACCCGAACGTACCAGCGCTTCATATTCTTTTTTACGAATTAAAATTTCGGCGGGAAGATTTAATGTTTCAGCGGCATCGCGCACGCACTGCTTCAATGCTTTTAATAAGGGCCCTTCAGACAAAGCCAATGGCTGTACCAATCGCGCAGGCCAGGAATCAGTATCAGTCTGAGCACTAGCATGAATAATATTGAGTAAGGTTTGCGCATCATTTTTCAAGGTGCGCGAAGGAATATCATCAATCCGTTGCAGCTGCACAATATCTTGCGGTTGCTTGCGAGCCATCTCCCAGAGTGCGGGTTCTTTAATTAAACGATTCCGGGGAATATCGCGGCTGCGTGCTTCCATTTCACGCCAGATGCATAAATCACGTAGTATGGCTAATTCTTGCGCACGCAATTTCCATGCGAAGCCGACTTTATGATAGGCCTCGTTAAAACTATCAGGCTTACGCGCGTTAGCAACCACATCAGCGCAATCATCTTTTACCCAACCCAAGCGATCGCTCGTTTTCAAATTTTGCAGCAACATGCCATAAATAATTAGCATATGCGCTACGTCCAGGGCAGCGTATTTAATCTGCGAAGCACTCAACGGACGTTGTAACCAATCTGAACGTGTTTCTTCTTTGGGAATTTCAGTGTTCAGCACTGCTTTCACTAGCGGCGCGTAACCGAGGGAAAATCCATAGCCCGCAAATGCAGCCGCAATTTGCGTATCAAAAATGGGCGATGGCACTACGCCAAGCAAACAAGAAAATACTTCAATATCTTCTGAGCATGAATGCAATACTTTGGTGACGGTTTCATTTTGAAATAATTCATTTAAGGGTGAAAAGTCAGTGATAGTCAGTGGATCAATTAAGTAACACTGGGTGCCGTCACCAATTTGAATTAAGCCCGCGATAGGATAAAAAGTATCGCTGCGCATAAACTCCGTATCTATGGCGATGGCGGCTTGCTGGCTTAATCGCTGGCATAATTCCAATAATTCATTATTTTGCGTAATCCAAATCGGGTCGGTAGAAATTTGCATAAATTTATTAATATCAAAGAGGCGAAAAATAAATAGGGATTGAAACTTTAGAAAGCTCTTCGGCTGGCAAAGGCATGCGATAGTGTGCCGCCATCGATAAACTCTAGCTCACCACCCAGCGGTACGCCATGTGCAATACGAGATACAGTTACACTTAAATGCTTAGCCCGCTCACTGATATAAAATGCGGTTGCCTCACCTTCAACGGTAGGATTGGTCGCAAGAATAACTTCTGTAATAGGTTCCTGATGTAATAAATTAATCAGCTGATCTATGCCTATATCTTCAGGGCCTATACCATCAATAGGTGATAGATGGCCGAGCAATACAAAATACTTTCCTTGATAAGTTCCTGACTGTTCTATCGCTAATACATCAGCGGGAGTTTCAACGACGCACAACAAAGAATTTTCGCGGCGTGTGTTAGTGCAAATGCCACAAAGTGTTTGTTCAGTCAGTGTACGGCAGCGCTGGCAACGCCCAACGCGCTCAATCGCCTTTAATAAACCTTGAGCTAAACGCTCTGCACCTTCACGATCACGCTCCAATAAATATAACGCCATACGCTGCGCAGATTTAGGGCCAACACCCGGCAAACAGCGCAAGGAAGACATGAGTTCGTCGATAAGGGGGCTGAACATTAGTATTTATTTCTCAAGGATTTTTTAAATAGGTTGAATAGTATCTTCACGCAAAGTTGCACCAAACTGGGCAATAAGTTGTTGCACTATAGGATCAGTTTTTATTGCAATAACCGCATTGGCCTGACGTTCTTGCTTGTGGCGCATGGCAATCATCGCTGGCGTTTCTACGGTAACTTTTCCTGGCTGGATTTTTACCTGTATGGCTTTATTAAAATAACTGCCGAGCAGATCTTCCAATCGTTTTTGGTGGCTCGGATCGTAAAGCGTACTATTATTTTCATCCAGGATAAAACTAAATTCATTATCGTGACGTTCTACCCACTGACAATTTGCAATGGTACTTTGCAAAATTCCGCTCACGCCTAAACCAACATAAACCCTTGGCCAATCCTGTGGGGCCGCTTGCTCGTAGGCTATTTTTGTTATTGCTGACTGGGTTAACGTCAGCTGTGATAGCGCTATGGGTTCAGGACTATGGTTAAGCTCTGATGTACTCACAATGCTACTCGCATCCATAATCTGTGCCGCGGCTTCGACTAAATTTAAGCCGGCCGCTTCAAACTTTTTTGCTGGAACTTCCTCATTCAAAATAACTGGCGTAACGGTCAAATCAATAACCGTTTTTTCACTCACATCAAAATAAGCGGGGGCCGCTGCGTAATCATCGCTGTCATCATCTGAACGATTATTCAAATCACTATTAATAAAATCTTCACCCAAATTATCAGGTGCATTATCGTAAGGCGCATCGAACGGCAATGTTTCAGCTATTTTCTTTAATGATGGTTCAGGTGCGGAAACAATTTCAGTTTGAGCATGTTGCATTGATTGAATAGGCTGAATTGATTGAATAGGTTGGCTTGACGGAATAGGCTGCACTGTTTGATCTACATTAGGCTGATCAAAAGCAGGCTGCGTAACTTGTTTCAATGACTCGGAATTTACAGTCGGCGTAACTGCTTGTGGTGCAATAATTTTTGCTGGCGATTGCGGTAAAGGTTGTGTAGGTACATCCATCACACCTTGTGGTTTGAAGGCGAGCATGCGCAACAATACCATTTCGAAACCCGAACGAGGATCGGGGGCGAGCGGTAAATCGCGACGACCTAACAATGCGGTTTGATAAAAAAGTTGTACATCTTCCGCAGGAAGCTGCTGCGCAAGTTGCATAATCTGTTCTTTATCCCCGTGACTATTATCTACTGCTTCTGGCAGCGCTTGGGCAATGGCAACACGGTGCAACATCGACAACATTTCTGCTAAAGCATTACTGTAATCTGGAGCGTGCTCAGACATTTTTTGTACGGCACCCAACACGGCTTTACCATTTAAAGAGGCTAAAGCCCTAACAATTTCCGATACTGCCGCTTGATCCAAAGTGCCCAGCATGGTGGCAACTTCGACTTCCGTTATTTTCCCGGAGCCATAAGAAATTGCTTGATCGGTAAGACTTAATGCATCGCGCATACTGCCATCTGCGGCGCGACCTAATTGCCAAAGCGCATTTTCCTCAAAAGGAATAACTTCTTGCCCGAGCACATATTTGAGATGTCCGACGATGCGCTCGGGATTCATGTTTTTAAGATTGAATTGCAAGCACCGCGATAAAATCGTCATGGGTAATTTTTGCGGATCGGTCGTTGCGAGCAAAAATTTAACGTGAGGCGGTGGCTCTTCCAGCGTTTTTAACAGCGCATTAAAGCTGCTATTGGAAAGCATATGGACTTCATCGATAAGATAAACTTTGTAGCGACCACGGGTTGGCAGGTATTGAACATTTTCCAATAAATCACGGGTATCTTCCACCTTGGTACGGGAAGCGGCATCCACCTCGATTAAATCTACAAATCGGCCTTCGGCAATTTCACGACAGGCAGAACACTGGCCACAAGGTTCCGAACTAACCCCGGTTTCGCAATTAAGGCACTTGGCAAGAATTCGCGCAATAGTGGTTTTTCCTACACCACGAGTACCCGTAAACAAATAAGCATGATGCAAACGGTTGTGATCAAGCGCATTGATAAGCGCCTGCAATACATGCTCTTGCCCAACCATTTCACGAAAAATGCGTGGGCGCCATTTGCGCGCAAGAACTTGATAACTCATGCCGTTATTTACCAATGAATTCATAAAAATTTGAGCGTGATTATAGCGAGGACAACACAAAATAGACACGAGCAAAATGGTTTGATGACAAGGAGACTAAAACAATTACGGACAAGTCAGACAATTTAGAGATAAGCCAAAGGCCAGGATAATAAAACGGAAAGCAGAATCGATTGGAGGCAACCTAATCAGCCACACCCCGGCACATAACTTACTGCTACCGTTGCTCCCTTCCGGGCCTGGCGGGGTTCACAGGTTGCTATTGCGAGGGGACCGATTAGATCACCATAGAGGCTTGCGAAGATTAGCACCTACGCAAGAGGCGCGCATTATCAACATTTTCGGGGAGCAATGCAAGGCGAAGATGTTTAACTTCGCCTTGCATTTAAGTAAATTACTTTACTGCTCTATTAAAACCTAATTCCTAAAAAGTTACTCTACTGGTGTTAATTGTATTTCAACTCGACGGTTCTGCTGACGGCCTTCTTCAGTGTTATTTGAAGCAATCGGACTGCGTGAGCCATAGCCATTCGCCTGCACACGGCTGGAGCCAATTTTTTGATTGACCAAATACATACGAACACTATTCGCACGATCTTCGCTAAGCTGTTGATTAATGCTGTCAGAACCCGTTGAGTCAGTGTGGCCACTCACCATCACATGAGTTTTATCGAATTCCTTAAGCACTAATACTACCGAGCCCAACACATCATAAAAATCCGCGCGAATTTCAGCACGATTAGTCGCAAAAGTGATATTGCCAGGCATGATGAGATTTAAATTATTGCCATCGCGTTGCACTTGTACACCGGTACCTTGCAAACGTTGGCGCATTTTTGTTTCCTGATTGTCCATATATTTACCGACACCACCACCAATCGCACCACCCACGACCGCTCCGGTTAAAGCACCGCGCGTACGATCTTTTTTGCTTGATGCAGCAGCGCCCAGGACCGCACCGGCAACTGCACCAATGCCGGCACCTTTACCAGTGTTGCTGGTCTTTTTCTCACCGGTGTATGGATCAACACTTTCACAACCTACAAAGCAAATAACACAAAGCAATATAATTAACTTATTCATAAAAACCTCTTTTTAAAACGACAGGGAAAATCTATTAAATAAATCAATACTTCAAGACATTTAATAAACGAGTTGGTTTTCTTTGATGAGCCTGAGAGAATAGGCACACTTCATGTGAAGCATTACTATAGGCAAACTCTGTATGCACAGCAAATCTCTCAGTAAATTTTGTGCTCTGTTCATCATCGCGAATTTAGTTGCCTGCAAAAACTATTCTATTAGTGTTAATGATAATCTCGTTTATACACCACCGACTTTATTTACCGCATTTTCAATCAGCAATGAAAGCTTACGCAATTGTGTGGAGCAAACCATTAATGATAAAAAAATCACCAAAGCAGAAGATCTGAAAGAACTTAATTGCAGCCACGCCGGCATTACCAGCCTTGCCGGCCTGGAAAAATTCTCTGCTCTTGAACAATTAAATTTAAGTGAAAATGCTTTAGTTACCGTACCTCAGCTTGCTAATTTAGCGCAACTGAAAGTACTGATTCTGCGTAAAAATAACTTAACCAGTGCTGAACCACTTTTGCACTTATTACATTTGAAAGAAGTAGATCTATCAGAAAATAAAAATCTTGCCTGCGGTGATATTAAACAGCTAAGTAATAATTTTAATAAAGAAGATTTAGTAATTATACTGCCAGAACAATGCAAGGTAAGACTATAAAAGCTGGAAACACCTACGCGAACTTGCATTCAGTTAATAATTATTATCTAACAAACATAAGGCCGATAGTATTTTTGAACTGGTGCATTACTTTCATTTTTACCGGCTCAAGATTGATCGGGCCAATAGATTTTTTAAACAACACTGAAACTTCTGTACCAATCGGCAAGCCAGGTTGATTTTCAATCTGCACCAAAGCGCCGCCATCTGAAACATCTTTTGCAAACCCAATAATGGTGCCAAAACTAGGGTTACTCATTTCTACCCGAACTGAAGTTGTAGTGCGATCAAACCGACGTCTTTCTATCATGACACTCTCCACACTGGTAATTGGCCATACTGGTAATGTTATTTGATTTTTATTACGTGTATTACGTGCATTTAGAATGATAGCAGGCTCTCGCCTGGTAAAAATTAAACACCTCGCTGCAAGCAGCGAGGTGTTTTTTTGTTCCAAATTTGTTTCGTAACAAGCGACGAAAAATTTAACCGTCGCTTGCGATTAAAACGTCAGCCCCAAGCGATTGCCCACTATTTCATAGGACTCAATGACATTACCCAGATTTTGACGGAAACGGTCTTTATCTAATTTTTCACGGGTATCTTTGTCCCACAACCGACAACCATCAGGAGAAAATTCATCACCCAAAATAACTTCGCCTTTGTGTAAACCGAACTCCACTTTGAAGTCCACCAATAACATATTACCGCTAGCAAATAATTCTTTAAGGATGACATTGATTTTGTAGGTCAATTCTTTCATCCGCGCCAAATGTTCGGGCTTTGCCCAAGCAAAGGTTTCAACGTGGGATTCATTGATCATTGGATCACCCAATGCATCATTCTTTAAAAACAATTCAAACGTGGGTGGCGATAATTCCAGCCCTTCTTGCACACCCAAACGACGCACTAGAGAGCCCGCAGCCAAATTGCGGATTACACACTCAACGGGAATCATGTCCATTTTTTTGACTAACACTTCAGTGTCAGAGAGCAACTTTTCAAAGTGCGTAGGAATGCCTGCCGCTTGTAACTTGGCCATGATAAAGGCGTTAAACTTGTTATTAACCATACCTTTTCGTTCGAGCTGTTCGATTCGCTTGCCGTCAAAGGCAGAGGTATCGTTGCGGAATAACATAATCAAACGATCAGGATCATCTGTTTTATAAATAGATTTCGCTTTTCCGGCGTAGAGTTCTTCACGCTTTTCCATCTTATTACTCACTTATATTGAAATTAATACTAGTCGACTTTTGAAAAAAAACTTCATAGAGCTGCAAATTAAACCCTATTACAGCACTGCTAGCCAATCAAAACCTTGCTCCTGGCAAGCATAAGTCACCTGTTTGACATCCCGGGTTACTGGCGCTAAGGCTGCCCGCGCCAAAGCCAATGAATTATTTTTTTGGCTAATATGTGCCACTACCAGATGCTGCAACTGTTGTGTATTCAAGCGCTGCAAAAAACCCGCAGCCTGCTGATTACTTAAATGTCCCCACTGCCCTCCTACACGCTGCTTTAACGAAGGTGGATAACTACCGGACGCAAGCATAAACGGATCATGATTGGCCTCCAGCACCAGCGCATCACATGCCTGATAACTAGCTTCGACATGAGGGGTGATACTACCCAAATCCGTGAGGATTCCCAAGCGCAACCCGGCATACTCGAACACAAATTGCGCTGGCTCCCGAGCATCATGTGGTACTGCCACAGGGATAACTTTTAATCCGTTGAGCACGAAGGGAGTATATGCGTGGATGAGATTTAACACCGGCAATTCACCCATATCTCGACTGTGATAGGTACCGGGGGTTATGTAAACAGGGATCTTGTAGCGACGTGCCAAAGCCGCGACGCCCTTAATATGATCGGAGTGCTCATGGGTAACCAAAATAGCAATTAATTCGCTAGCCGCCTTACCCAGGCGCAACAAACGTAACTCAGTTTCTTTCACGCTAAAACCGCAATCAATCAGCAGCGCGCCTTCGCCCCACTCGACTAACGTAGAGTTGCCGCGACTGCCACTGCCAAGTGAAGCAAAGCGCAAATGCGTCGCCACCTAGATCAAATTCTTACGCAATACAGTTAATAATTCTCTAGCCTCTCGAGCTTTCAAACGCTTGCCGTAAGGATCGCGAACGCGAATCATGTAATTGCCTTCCTGACCGGTGACAACAATTAAATAACCCGGGGCATCTTCCAGCTTTTCTTCATCATCGCGGATTGAATAACCTGCGTTTTCGAAAGCCTCAACTTGTAGCATATTTGCACTGATTTCTGCCAATGAGTAGGGTGAAGTTTCTGGTTTGGGATGCAAACCTATATGGAAAAAGCGCCTGAACCAACCGGGTTTAGCATCTTTAGCATTTTCATAATAAACGTAAAACAAACCCTGACTTGCATCAGATTCATAAAGCTGGAAACCATCATGCTTGGCAGCGTAGGCCACCGTGGCCATAGCGCGTGTTCTATCCAACTTTAATGTCATGATGGATTCATTTTTGAACATACCCAGGTTAGCCTTCGCTAAAGCTACACCGCCTATACCCTGTGCCAACATTGAGGTGCCGCCCTCGGTTTGATCACTGGCCAAGGTCGCTGATAGCTCGTCCAACAACCATTTTTCACGCTCGGGATTCATGGATTTTGCGGGCCATTCAGGATCTACCGCAGGCTTCACGGTACTTGCCACATTCACGTGGGTAATATGGATCTCACTGGTTTCCGGCTGAACACCTTGATCGATTTGTAGCCGGTATTTATCCTGACTATTTAAATCTGTTTTAAATTGCAGCCAATCAGTTTCAATAATCCCCTGTTTTAGATCAGCTTTAGCTACCTTCAAATCGTTAGCATTTAAAAAGTTACGCACGCGCGGCCAGAGCTCGCCAGGTGCGGAGTTCACCAATATCCATGCATTCTCGCCTACCCGCTGGATTTTTACATTATCTTGCAACATGTTCGCCGATAGCGGCATTGGCCGCGGGACATCATATTCGGTGGCATTCGCATCGTAACCAAAGTCTGCCGCACTGATTTCTGGAATGGGATATAGCTCACCCAATGCTTCTTTGTTAGCTCCCTCGGGTAACACCAGCGGCGCAACATTATCGGATTTAAGATAATCATATTCCCGACTGCGAAAAACACCTTCTTCACCAAAAAATATACCGCAGCCCGATAAAGTAAAACTCACACAGGCCAGACAACCATAACGCCGGCCGGTATTTAAAAGCAGTTTTGTTAAATTCATGAAAATTCTCTAAGAATAGGACCGACTATTTTTTATACTTGAGCCTAGCTGCTTCTATCAAACCTTTAGCAAGATAAAACAAACAATGGCAATGCATGATAAATATTTTTTAAAATGTGCCAGGTTGCTTCTAGACTCAGCCATGGTCAGGAAGTTCGACGCAGCCTGACAATGACTGAAGCATAAATTACTGGAGAAATTTTTTGCTGCCCGTTTAATCAACCACATCAGCTTTCATTGGCCATCGCCATAGCAGCCTTAACTTGGGCATGATATTGCATAGAAAGAGATGTTAGCGGTAAACGAATCCCGGGCTGTATTAAACCCAATTGCGCAACCGCCCATTTCACCGGAATAGGATTAGACTCTACGAACATCGCATCATGCAACGGCAATAAATGCGCGTTAATAGCACGGGCCGCTTCCGCGTAGCCATCCAATGCCAATTCACACATGCGGGCAATTTGGCTGGGGACAACATTAGCCGTAACGGAAATATCGCCTTTGCCACCCATTAAAATTAATTCTACGGCCGTTGCATCATCACCTGAAATAATTGCAAAACTGGAGGGAGCTTGTTCAATAAGCGCTTTCGCACGCAGCAAATCACCGGTAGCTTCTTTGATACCGATAATATTGGCCACGCCCGCCAAACGCAGTGCAGTTTCAGTTTTCATGTCCACACCCGTACGACCAGGGACGTTGTAGAGTATTTGTGGAATGGTGACAGCGCGGGCGATATGTTGATGGTGCAGAAACAAACCTTCCTGAGTAGGCTTGTTGTAGTAAGGCGTCACCAATAAACAGGCATCAACGCCGGCGTCTTTAGCAGCCTGAGTGAGCTCCACAGCTTCTGCCGTCGAGTTTGCGCCAGTGCCTGCAATAACCGGAATGCGACCATTAACTTGATCGACAACTTTTTTCACAACCTGAAGATGCTCAACCACCGTTAAGGTAGCCGATTCACCCGTAGTACCTACCACAACAATAGCGTGAGTACCCTGTTCCAAATGCCAGTCAACCAACTTATGCAAGCTCGCCCAATCGAGAGAGGTATCCGCGTTCATGGGTGTTACTAAGGCAACCATACTACCTTGGATCATTCGAGGGGCTCCGTATAAGGGGGATGATAAGGATAAAAAAACGATAATAAGCCGAAACTTCCATCAAAGCCGCAATGGTACTGAGTGAGACGCCGCTAGACAAGCAAAACACCTGCAACCATGATTTATAAAATTTATTCTTCTATTTTTACATTTTACGTTTTATAAATTTTTCAGGCTTTAAAATCCAGCATCCGCTGTAACGGGATCATGGCACGCTTGGCCAACTCCATATCAACATGAATTTCGTTATCGTTACGCGAAAAAACATTCGCCAGATTATCCAGGACATTCATCGCCATCCAGGGACAATTTGCGCAGGAACGGCATGTCGCACCACTGCCTGCGGTAGGTGCAATATGGAATATCTTGGTGGGATTCAATTGCTGCATTTTGTAAAAAATACCCTGATCCGTAGCCACTATAAACTCTTGATTGGGCAAGTTTTGCGCAGCTCTAATTAACTGCGTAGTAGAACCAACCACATCCGCCAAAGCAACCACCGCTTTGGGTGACTCTGGATGAACTAAAACTGCAGCATTGGGGTAAAGCGTTTTTAAATCCTCAACGCCTTTCGCTTTAAACTCTTCGTGGACAATACAAGCTCCGTCCCAAAGCAGCACATCAGCACCGGTTTTTTGTTGCACATAGCCACCCAAATGCTTATCCGGTGCCCAAAGAATTTTTTTGCCTTGCCGGTCGAGATGATCAACGACATCCAGTGCAATACTGGATGTCACCACCCAATCTGCGCGAGCCTTGACCGCAGCGGAGGTATTGGCATAAACCACGACTGTGCGGTCAGGATGCTGATCACAAAACGCCGAAAATTCTTCAATGGGGCAACCTAAATCCAAAGAGCAAGTAGCTTCTAGCGTAGGCATCAATACGCGTTTCTCGGGCGTTAAGATTTTAGCTGTCTCGCCCATAAACTTTACGCCAGCCACGACCAGAGTGTCAGCCTTGTGGTGCTTACCGAAACGCGCCATTTCCAATGAATCTGCCACACATCCACCAGTGGCTTCGGCTAGCGCTTGAATCAAAGGGTCAGTGTAATAATGAGCAACCAATACCGCATTGTGCTTTTTAAGCTGATCGGTTATGCGCGCTTTGTATTCTTCTTCTTGCGCAGGAGTATATTGCGGGGCGCTCCAGGGACGGGCCAAATGCTGCTTAACTAAATCCTCAGCGGATGAATCTTCGCGCACCGCGAGATTAAGAAACTCTGACATAACAGCACCTCCGTTAAAGAACCTGGCAAGAAAGAACCTAGCGAGACATTGACTTTAAACCAATGTACCCGTGATCCACAAACAAAAAGAGGACACCGATTGGCGTCCTCTGGATGATGGTGGGTCGTGCGGGATTCGAACCTGCGACCAATTGGTTAAAAGCCAACTGCTCTACCGACTGAGCTAACGACCCAAAACCGGGTGCATTAAAAATGTTCTGCAACATTGATAATGATACTAAGGTAATACTGAATATGGTGGGTCGTGCGGGATTCGAACCTGCGACCAATTGGTTAAAAGCCAACTGCTCTACCGACTGAGCTAACGACCCAAATGCCTAACAACTACCCAGCCAAAGAGCTAAATACTAAAATGCTCTATGACCTAATTAAGAGGCGCGTATCATAATGTTTTACTCTGAAAAGACAAGTAATTTTTGCATAATTTACGGTATATGCTGAATAGCAAAGAATAAGAGCTGATCAAAAAAGCCCCAGCTAACACATTCACCAAAGAAAAAAACAATGACTCGGGCAAAAAAATTCATCAACCTTAAATGAATATTTAATGGCAACCCGGCAAAAATAAATGCTGCTAACTGTGACTTAACCCCGATAATTAGCCTACTCTATAGCAAGCTTTATCCAATCTTTTGTAACCTATGCGGCTTTTATCCTCGCTGATTGCAATAAATTTAACCTGCATCCATTAAGGCATGCGCTTAAACAACTGAGATTTAAGCATGTACTTCGCTTTGCGCAAAAAAGAATTTACGAAACCCAACGTGCAATACCTGAACCGAATATTGATTATAACCCTAGCCTATTTTTTCACTGGCTGGCTGGGTCTACAAGTTCCGTTCGAGTCTGCCAAAGTGACTTTGTTTTGGCTGCCAACTGGTATAGCAGTAACTGCACTTTATCGCTGGTCAACGAAAGTTTGGCCAGGTATATTTTTGGGTGCATTTTTAGTCAACATTGTGACTGGCGCATCACCTCTAATTAATCTCATCATTGCCTGTGGCAACACGCTTGGGCCGCTAGTCACAATTTTGTTATTGCGCCGCTTCAATTGCCAACTACAGAATCTACAAAATTTCACCGCCTTTACTTTTTTTAGTGCAGTAAGCATAGGAATGATAATTCCTGCCAGCATCGGTGGCACAACATTAATGTGGGTTAATGGAATTCCTTTTGAAACAGCCAGCTACAATATTTTTTTGCCCTGGTGGATGGGGGATTCACTGGGAATTTTTTTAGCTGCACCGCTGTTAATCAATGCTACACACAATAATCTTCATAAATTATCCAATCAAACAACCAGCATCTTTTGGGCGCTTGCCATTAGCTTTGTGATCGCCTTGGTTTGCTTCCCATTGAATAATTTTAGCGGAAGTCATTTACCTATCATATTTTTAAGTTTTGTTTGCGTTGCCTGGGCTGCATTACATTTTGGATTATTTGGCGGCGCTATCAGCACACTGGGATTTAGTTTTATCGCTATCTGGTCTACGGTTCATCATTTGGGGCCCTTTGCTTTTGCAGACATTCGCATCAACTACTCACTCATATGGATTTACACTGCTAGCATGACATTTTTGAGTCTGATAATTACTGCTGCCTATGCGGAAATCGTAACCACATCAACCAAATTAAGTCATTCCTATGATGAGCAAGAAAAACAAAAAATACATATTGAAAACGCACAACTGATGGCGCGAGTTGCACATTGGAGTTGGGACATAGGAAACAATACCTACGCTTTTAGTAACTCCATGATTAATTTGTTTCAACTACCTTCACAGCTACTTGAGGGTGATTTATTTGATTTTACCAAGGGCTTCATTCACCGTGATGACCAACCCTTATTATTAGCCGCTCTCAGTGAAATAATTTCAGAAAAAAAACCACTGTCAATTGAGTTTCGTCTGGAAATAGCAGACAGCAGCTTTTGGGTACAAGCACAGGGAAATTTTATTGACAACGATGCCGGCATTATACAGGGCACCTTTCAAGACATTACTGATCGCAAACGACTCGATCTTGCTCTTTCTGCTGCAGCAGCCGATTCTGCTGCTTCGCCCGATTTTTTTAACGTCATATTAAAAGCACTGGCAGAAGCCATAGGTGCCGAGCATGCCCTCATCAGTATCATTAACCACGAAAAACCTGACCAGGTTTACGTTCATACTTATTTGAAAAATGGTGAACCACAGTTGCCTACCCATTACTCGCTAAAAGATACGCCCTGCGCTGAAACAATTCGTGATGATATTTGCTTCATACCCGCTGCGGCAGCCAAGCTTTTTCCACTCGATGAAATGTTAGTAACATTAGGAATTGAAAGCTATTTTGGCGTTGTCATTAAAAATGCTGAAGGAAAACCCATTGGAATTTTAATTGTCATGAGCGAAAAACTTTTGCCAATTTCAGCTCAAGTGCGTTCACTCATGTTAATTTTTGCTGAACGAACCTCAGGAGAATTACGCCGCGCGTTAGACCAGGACAAAATTTTTAATCTTGCTTTTTTTGATCCGCTTACGCAATTGCCTAATCGCCGCATGTTGTTAAATCGCCTTAAATTGATTACGGCGCAAAGCGAGCGCACTGGCCAGTATGGTGCTTTATTATTTATCGATCTCGATCATTTTAAACTGCTAAATGATACGCGTGGCCATCACACTGGAGATCTTTTACTGATTCAAGTGGCAGATCGCATTAACAGTATTATTCGTGCGACAGACCTTGCTGCGCGCCTCGGCGGAGACGAGTTCGTGGTAGTCTTTGACAACCTCGATAGCGACCCTGAAGCAGCCGCAATGGAAGCAAAAAAACGCGCTGAAGAGTTGCATAACTTGCTTAACCTGCCCTACCCATTACAAACAACTATCTTTCATTGCACCGTGAGTATTGGCGTTAATTTATTTAATAACCACAATACTTCCATTGATGATTTGTTGCGCCATGCCGATGTCGCTATGTATCAAGCTAAAGATGGCGGGCGCAACACCATTCGATTTTTTGATCCTCACATGCAAGCGCTATTAGAACTGCGCACTTCTATTGAATCTGATTTACGCAGCGCACAAGAATCAAAAAATGAATTAATACCTTATTACCAGGTACAAATTAATCATCAGGGGAAAGCCGTTGGTGCTGAACTATTATTACGCTGGCGACATGCAACAAAAGGGATGATTTCACCACTGGATTTTATTCCGGTAGCAGAGCAAACCGGATTAATTATAGGCATCGGCAAGCAAGTCATTGTACAAGCTTGCAAACAATTAAATCATTGGCGTACACAACCAGCATTCGCGCATTTAACTATTGCAGTCAATGTCAGCCCTATTCAATTTAATCAAGAGAATTTTGTTGCAGAAGTGTTTAGCATAGTCAATAACAACAATATTAATCCACGCCTTTTAAAATTTGAATTAACAGAAAGTTCGCTGTTAAAAAACGTCGATCAAAGCATCAAAAAAATGCAATTATTGCAAGATTTTGGTATAGATTTTTCAATGGATGATTTTGGTATTGGCTATTCCTCCTTGTCTTACTTAAAACGTTTGCCGCTTTATCAATTAAAAATTGATCAGACCTTTGTACGCGATATTGCCAGCGACCCCAATGACGCTATTATTGTGCGCACCATTATTGCTATGGCACAAAACATGAACCTAAATGTTATCGCCGAAGGGGTTGAAACCGAAACCCAAAAAATATTTTTGGAACAAAATGGTTGCCCCATGTTTCAGGGGTATTATTTCGGCCATCCATTGCCTATTGAAGAATTTGAAAAGCACATTTTACGCAATCACTATTAATTGAAATAATGAGTCGGATCATTAATGCCCGCTTGCAAAAAACCTGCGCGTCGCAAACGACAACTATCACATTTACCACAGGCTTCGCCTTTATCATTAGCTTGATAACAGGACACTGTTAATCCGTAATCTACGCCCAACGCCAAACCTTTTTGAATAATTTGTGCTTTTGACAAATCAATCAAAGGTGTGCGAATTTTTAATTTGCCACCTTCAGCTCCAACTCGTGTCGCAAGGTTCGCCATAACTTCATAAGCAGCAATATAATCTGGACGGCAGTCGGGGTAACCAGAAAAATCCACTGCATTTACGCCAATAAAAATATCATTAGCCCCAAGCACTTCCGCCCAACCTAAAGCAATGGATAAAAATACGGTATTGCGTGCGGGCACATAGGTTACTGGAATACCTGCTGTTTCATGTTCAGGTACAGCAATAGAAGTATCGGTGAGTGCAGAGCCACCAATAGTGCGTAAATCCAGATGAATAACTTTGTGTTCCACTGCACCCATTGCTTTTGCTGTGCGCTCAGCCGCTAAAAGTTCAACCCTGTGACGCTGCCCATAATCAAAACTAATGGTGTAACACTCATAACCTTCACTGCGCGCCATGGCTAAGGCAGTGGTTGAATCCAATCCACCTGAAATCAATACAACAGCTTTTTTTGACAACATACAAATCCAAAAATTAATCGTTAAAAAATTTACTTAGTGTCCGGCAACATCATTCCATAATAATTTGTGCAGCTGCAACTGAAAGCGCACTGGCAGGTTATCTGCCAAAATCCATTCCGCCAAAGTAAGCGGCGCAATCTGTCCAAAACTGGGTGAAAACAATATTTCAGCAACTTTCGTAACCAGTTGATGTTCGTCCACTTTAAAGCGGGCCCACTCGTAATCTTCACGACTACAAATCACAAATTTAATTTGATCTTGTGCGGTTAAAAAAGGAATATTTTCCCAACGATTGCGCCCTACCTCATCTGAACCTGGTGTTTTTAAATCCATTACTTTCACAACCCGCACATCCACCTTATCTACGGGTAAAGCACCGCTGGTCTCCAGCGATACTTTATAACCAAGATCACACAACATAGTTAGCAAAAGCAAGCATTCGCGCTGGGCTAAAGGTTCTCCACCCGTAACACAAATATAACGCGGTCGATAACTGGCGACCTTGGCAAGAATTTCATCTAGACCCAGGCGCTCGCCACCATAAAAAGCATATTCAGAGTCGCAATAGCCGCAGCGCAAAGGGCAACCTGTCAGACGGATAAATACCGTTGGCAAACCCACAGTGTTGGACTCACCTTGCAACGAGTAAAAAATTTCAGTAATTTTTAAGCTGGGTTGAGTCATGGGGGCCTTTAAAGCACAAGGATAATAAAATTTCCAACATTAAACGTTACAGCGCAGTAACGATACATTGCAGTAATCATAAAGACAGCTGCGCTAGTGCGATCAGCTGTTAATTCTACATAGCTTCGAAAAAAGCAGCAGTTTACCCAAAGCCTGCTGCAGATGCGAGATAGATAAAATACCAGCCATTAGAGGTGACGCCCTTATCTGGGCTCCACACAGTTGCTATTTGCAGTGCACAGCTAGCAGCTGGTATGCTGCCAGATGGGTGCTTATTTTTTAAGCCCTCGCTTTCAGGATTTCCTATCACTCTTAAACCTAGTTACATTGCTATGAAACCAACTAAAACCAGACGTGAGTTACACAGCGAGATGGACCAGCAAGTTCATGATTTTTTGAATCAGGGCGGTCTTGTCAATGAAGTTCCGCGCGGCTTGAGTGGCCGCCCGTTTGCTCAGGGTTCTTTAGTCAGTATCTTTGACGGTCAAGGTCAGGAAGACCGCACTCCTTTACCTGAAGTTGTTGCGGCTATCGAAGCGCGGCGCAAACCGCAGGCTGCTGCAAAACACTACAAACCGCGCCCGAAAAAGAAAGTTGTGCTAGACGATTTTGGTCAGCCATTGCGTTGGGAATGGGTCGAAGAGTAAAGATTTTTACCCTTAAGAACTCTCAAGAATCTGCTGGGGATTATCTCTAACATAACTGATGCATCTATTACGCCCTGTGCCTTTGGCTTGGTAAAGCGCCAAATCCGCTGCTCTGACCCAGGAAGAAAAGTCTCCGTCGCCGTCACTAAATGCCGCCACGCCCAAGCTGATAGTACAGTGCAATTTAGTATGATGTGGGTCGTTGGGGTCTTGAAATACTGCTTGTTCGATAAATTCACGTAAACGTTCGCCCATTTGCCAGGCCCTGTTGTGATCGGCATCCGGTAGAATAATCGCGAACTCCTCACCGCCATAACGGCCCAATAATTCTGTTTCCCGCAGGTTCATTTGCAAATATTCCGCCAAGCGCTTTAAAACATAATCGCCCATTATGTGGCCGTAAGTGTCGTTAATCCGCTTAAAATGATCTATGTCGATCATTATCAGGCTCAAAGAACTATGGTTTCGCCGCGCGCGAACAATCTCTTCTCTTGCTCGTGCTTCCCAATAACCGCGATTTAAAATCCCGGTCAAACTATCTGTTCGGCTTAAATGCTTCAATAACTCCTTTTGTTTATGCAACAACATTGAGAGATTATAAGTAATTGAACCTATGAATATCGGGTAAAGCATCAGCATAGGAATTGACGCATAGACCAAGGTATCGTTGGTTGCCGGGTACCACCGAAAGCCCAGCATCCACAATCCAAACGCTACCCCGGCGAAGGTGGTTAAAACGCCTTGCCCAAACAGCTTAACGCCACCTGCCCCGATAAGATTCATCCACAACATCATGACAATAATGCTACTGCTCAGTGGATTAAACCCCATAGCAACAACCCAAAAACCTCCCATGGCCGCATCACCCAGCAAATGCAGCCGCTCAAAGCGAATGGGATTGTTGCTACTTGAAGCAATAAAATACGCAAGATGGGGCCATACAAAACAGTTATAGATAAGCACCACCCACAATAAAGGCGATGTATGCAATGGTAGTAGAACAGTTGTAATGATAAGGCAGGCTAAAGCCAAGCCGAGCATTCTTGCAGGATATACTCGTCTTACAAAACTAAAACCTCTGGGTTTTTCTATCGCCATATGATCCTTATCCCAACATGAAAGTATCATCGCTATACAGGCAAATCAAAACTTAACCTAAAATAACTCAAACAGATCAACGCAGCTTAAAACCAGTCCATAACCAACAGGTTTCACTATTTACAGCAAATCCTTACTTTTAAAGTACCAATAAGGTATTGCGGCGGAAAGTAGCATCAATAACAAGCCAACGACCCAACCATGCCCCACGGATTTCAACAGTGACATATCATCGAAATTCATTCCCCAAAAACTCGCTACCATTGTCGGAGGGAGAAAAATAACCGATGCAACTGAAAAGGTTTTTATAATTTGGTTTTGCTCGATATTAATAAAGCCCTGGGTGGAATCCATTAAAAAGTTAATTTTGTCGAAGAGGAACGCCGTGTGCGACATCAATGTATCCACATCACGTTTAATTTCTCGTGCAGTTTCTTGCAATTCATTATTGTCACGAATATAGCGCTGTAAAAAGGAAATGGAGCGCTGGGTGTCCATCAAGCACAAACGGATCTTCCCGTTACTATCTTCCAACTTGGCTAACTTATCAATTGCATCTTCTAATTCTGAGTCCTCATCTTCGAGCACCAAATGACTGACTTCCTCCAGCGTGCGATGGATATCCTCCAAGGCATCTGCAAGATTTTCTACTTTTTGCTCGAACATGGTAATTAACAAACCTTGCGGCGAAGTAACATGCACCTGGCCGCGACGCGCGCGCATCCGCAATAAACGGAAGTCGGCTAAATCGCCTTCGCGCACAGTAATTAAACGTTTATCTTGCAAGAGAAAAGCAACAGTAACGGTATTATGGCGGCCCGCTTCACCCGGTGATAAAAATAGGGAGTGAACATGCACGCCTTCGTCATCCTGAAAATAACGCGCGGAGAATTCAATTTCTTCTACATCATCCGATTCAGGTAATTCTGCCCGTAAAAAAGTATTTAATGCTTCGCGCTCCTCATCGCTAGCTTCATGTGCATCAATCCACACCGCATTGGACATCGCCAGCCTAAGCGATTCACCCGTATTGTTTTCATTATTTGAAATTGCATCATCACGCACTTCATCACTGACTTCGCCACGCAAAACCGTATCTTCACGTAAAGTAGTACCTTGAACTTTAAACATTCTTAGCATTCATTTCTCCTCCAGGTACACGTAAATAGTGGGCACCTTCTCGTAAGTCTCTTATCTCATTATATGTAAAGAAATTAAGCGTCGCCCAAAAAAACTTACACTCATACCAACATAATTACAGCAAAACAGACACTATTGGTGACGTTTTTTTTTGGGGTACAAACCTGGCTCCCCTAACGGCCGAGTTTTAAAGCGGCGATGCACCCATAAATATTGATCTGGCTGTTTAGTGATTGCTTTTTCCAAAATCCCATTAATTCGCGTAGCATCCGCCTCATCATCGCCCGTAGGAAAATTTTGCAGTGCAGGCTCAATCACCAAGTGATAACAATTGTGCTCATCGCGATAATGTGCAAAAGGTATTACTACCGCTTTACCAAGTTCGGCAATTCGCGCTGTGCCCGTGACTGTGGCAGCTTGCACCCCGAAAAACGGCGCAAATACACTGTGTTTTATGCCGTAGTCTTGATCGGGTGCATACCAAATCACATGACCCTGACGCAAATTTTTAATCAATTGACGGGTATTACTTCGCACAATTGCATTGCCAGTAAAACTTTCTCGCGCTTTCACTAACTTATATGCCAGCAAAGGATTAGGATCTTTGCGATAGAGCATATCGTATTTAACATGAAACGCTAAAATTCGTCCGGCCGCATCCAGCGTAGTGAAATGGCAACCTACTAATAACACACCTAAACCCTGCGCTTGCGCGGCCTCTATATGCTCCAAACCACTTATGGTATTGCGTGTCTTTAATTGCCGGGGAGGCCCCCAAAGCGCTACAGATGTTTCTATAATACTCTTACCCGTTGAATGCATTATTTTATGCACCAGGGTGTTTTGCTCAACCTGAGAAAGTTGCGGAAAACATAAGGCAATATTAATTTCGGCAATCCGGCGCCGGGAACTTGCAAAATAAAAAAACAAATCGCCCAATATTCGACCAAAGCTTAAAGAAATGGCCATAGGTAAACGGCCCAACAAATAAAAAAAACCTAACCCCAACCATGTTGGCCAATAGCGCAATCTATAAAAGGAAGAATGAAATTCGGGAGGGCTATGCTTATCCACCAAGAGTCCTGCATTTACAGATTAAAGTGAGTATGTCATGTAATAATTTTAAAAAAAGTTTAAAGCATCTATTAAGATAAACTACACTTTCAACCACATCGTTTTCGCGGCGAATCTTGCATGAATATTCATCAACTGTCGGCTAACATTGACGCCAAGCTCTTACAACTTGATCAACAACTCATCCAGTTGCGACGACAATCAAAACAGAATGGCGGTGATAACACGCAGTTAATGCAAGATATAGCAGCGTTAGAAACACTTAAATCTAAACTCAAGAAATCTCGCGATCTTGCCTGGCGCGCGCATGAACTACAGCACGACGACAACAAGCAGCTCCGACAAAAACGCATAATTGGGATTGGTTTATGTGTATTCTGCGGCCTTGGGTTATTGGCCATCGGCATACTCATGGTGCTTCGCTAAAGAGCCGTTAAGGTAAGCCGCGCTATTTAACCCTGGTAACACCATAAGATATCAAGCCGGTATTCTTGCTTAAAAATAAAAAAAGCCAGCATAACTGGCTTTTTTTATTGCCACAAATTCTAACCTGCAACCACTACTGCAGCATCAATCAGAGGCTTCAGTTCGCCTTTGGTATGCATTTCGGTCACTATGTCACAACCACCAATCAATTCACCGTTCACCCAAAGCTGAGGGAATGTTGGCCAATTGGCATACTTTGGTAATTCTGCACGAATATCAGGATTACTAAGGATATCAACATAGGCAAAGCGATGCCCGCAAGCCATCAGTGCTTGCACGGTGCGCGCTGAAAAACCGCATTGCGGTGCATTAGGCGAGCCTTTCATGAATAAAATGACTTTATTCTCAGATATTTGTTGCTTGATATTATCTAAAACGTCCATAAATTGACCTCTAACCAGTTAAGAAAAAAATACAAACGAGAAAACGCTTAAACACAAAACCTAGCGGCATACTCAAGTATGACTATTCTAACCCACTTCTAGCAAAATCAGCACTAACGTCATAGGTATCTAACCTTCGACATCCAGCGATAAAAGGACCAGGTATTAGAGGTCGTTCCAGTGAAAGGTGGGGTTTCTTAACGCTGGCATAACCAGGAGCTCCTGGTCAAAAGGGTTAATTATATAGAAGTAGCAATGCAGTTTTAAAAAAAAGCGATTCTTTGCACCGTGACTAGCTCCAGATAGGATTGATAGCGATTGCTGACAGATTATAACTTGGCTAGCTCTTCCTAAAGCTCCATCTCTGCACAATTCATATCAAGCCTTAGGTTAAGTACACATGACAGTTGTCATTTAATAATTATCAATGAATGAAGGATACAACAAAGTTGTTACAATACATCTCCAAAAGATTAGCTACATGATTTTAGTGCCGCCATAACGGAAGACTCGGAATTTAACCTGCTTGTTTGGATTCTGGCTATATCAAAATCAATCTGGAACATATTTTTATCATGAAAATTAACTTCAATATATTATTACGCAAACCACTTTTTATCGGTGCCGTAATTCTATCGACAACAGCATTTATTTATCTAATGTGGAGTTTTAATTCGAATATCACTCGGGAAAATGCTGCGCTTGAATCCTGGCAAAACATTTTTCTAGTGTTAGCTTGCCTACTTTATGGCTATCAGTATAAAAATGCTACGGACAATATGACCAAATACGCACGCTGCGGCTTAATGTTATTTTGCTTCGCAATACTATTGCGTGAATTTGATATACATAGAATAGGCACTTCATCGATATGGAAGGTGATTGAGATACTGATACGAGGTACGGCGCTGATCCTTTTTTTTGTTTATCTGGCAGTTGTTAGAAAAAAAATTTATACCGCATGGAAAAATGCGAGAGAAATAGTAACATCGCCGATGGTTGTACTAACGCTCCTTGGCTGTGTTGCTTATATTTCTGGTTGGTATTTTGATAAAATGA
The DNA here is from genome assembly GCA_040385335.1 of Pseudomonadota bacterium. Classification (GTDB taxonomy): domain Bacteria; phylum Pseudomonadota; class Gammaproteobacteria; order Pseudomonadales; family Cellvibrionaceae; genus Cellvibrio. The sequence continues at coordinate 29,239 of JAZKHP010000017.1, read as the reverse complement.
TATTTGATATTCCGAAAAATATAGCCGTGCTTATTGAAGAAACGCTGGAATTAAATGCTACTTTGCTATTTTTTCTCGGCGCTTGCACTAATGCTCAGCATGAAAAAAATAGTGACGGCTGCTACCATCAGTCAACTTTAAATTTACGAGGTAAATAATGGACGTGCTTATTTTTCCAAATGATAAAGATGGGAATATGCTTCGTGGCATGCATGATAAAGGAGACGACTTATCGATACCCAGAGACATTGAATTCTCTGTTGTATTTCCTGACAGTAACTCGGTACAAGAATTTGGCAGTTATTTTTATCATCTTGATTTCGATGTTCGCGCAAAAAAAATTGGAAAAGTTTCCAGTTTACCTTGGAGCGTTATAATAACCCTCAATATCGCACCCACTTATGAAGGCATAACAGCCTTTCAACAAAAGCTGGAGAAAGTTGCAGCACCTTTAGGTGGAAGGAATTATGGTTGGAGTTGCTTTTCAGAGGAGCCCTCTACATAAATCCATGCGTCCCATTAATTTTCATAAATTGGAAATTTTTCAACGTACTTCATTCTATTGAATTTCATATCTACTTACCTAAGCTGTTAATCACTTTTGAGACAACGCACCGCAACATAAAAATAAATTCTTTAGTTACACAACGCACACAACTCAAGAAAAATCTATGGTATAAAAAAACATTCTAATACTGAGGAGAAATATTATGTCTTACGTTGACGGTTTTGTTCTTGCAGTTCCTACAGAAAACAAAGATGCTTATACAAAAGTAGCGTTAGATGCAGCGGCTGTATTCAAAAAAAATGGCGCCATTAAAGTAGTTGAATGCTGGGGAGATGATGTACCTGAAGGTAAACTGACTTCTTTTCCCATGGCGGTTAAATGCGAGCCCAACGAAACAGTGGTATTTTCCTGGATAATTTGGCCAAGTCGCGAAGCTCGCAATCAAGGCATGGAAAAATCTATGGCCGACCCCAGCATGCAACCTAACCAATCATCTATGCCATTTGATGGCAAGCGCATGATATTTGGCGGGTTTGAAATGATTGTGGATGAATAAATTCGTAGGGGCGCAGCAAGCGGCGCCCCTACATTAGTCCACATGATTATTGTGCCCTGCAACAATATCCAACCTATTATTGCGGCTTTTGCTGCGCTAATTTTCGCTTCGTTAACGCGGTTGCTTCATGCTCTAGCGGATTTTCTGGCCACGGATGGCGCGGATATTTTCCACGCGCATCTTTACGTACATCAGGATAACCCTGCTGCCAAAAAGTTTGCAAATTTGCGGTGATTGCTAAAGGGCTACCATTGGGCGCTAGCAGATGTATTTTTAAAGGCAGCTTACCATTGGCTAGCTCTAATTTTTCACAACCAAAAAATTCTTGCAACTTAGCGGATACCTGGGGCACACCTTCCGCTGAAAATTCTACTGTAATATTTCGCCCACTGGGCAACAGAATTTTTTCTGGCAATAATTGCGTTATCTTTTGACAGTTGTCATAACCTAAATGAAACTCCAAAGCGTTATGCCACGGCAATTGATCAAGTCGGGTCTGCGAAGTTAAAAATGGTTGCAACCATTTGTCTAACGAAGCAACTAATGCCGTCTCGCTTAAGTCAGGGAAATCCACCAGGTCTTGCGGCCTATTATTATTGCCAGCATCCTCGTTATAAAATGCAAGAAAGCGTGCGCGCTGAAGCAAGCGTAATGCATTGTCACTCCATGATAAATAAGCAAAGCCTTTCTCTGCGATGAGCCCGCGAATATGCAGCAATAATTCAGCGGCTATTTTTTCAGGTACTACTGAAATTATTTGTTCATCAATCACCACTCCGCCCATACGCCACACAGTTTGCGTGCACCAACCGCTATTTTTATGTATAAGCTGCGTTTGTGCCTGGCTGAGTGAACGCTGCTGTTGTTGCGACAATTCCAACGCAACACCTATACCTGCATGGCCTTTTGGTTTTGGATTGATGATGGGGAAAACCGCCCAGGTAGAATTTAATTTTTCTTGGGCAACCACACTAATATCTGAATTTAATCGATATCGTCCTGAATGTTGCTTAAAGCCAATACGATCACTGAAAGCCCGAGCAATGGCTAAGACATTAATATTTTCGTTTTTATCAATGTGTAGATTTACATTTCCTAACCAGCGCTTTTGCTGCTGTTGCCATTGGCGATTTCGTTTTAATTCTTGCGCGGCATTTTCCAACAGAGAATCAAAATCATCTTCACTGCCAAGATCAAAATGTAGCGCCAGCGCTAAAAGTAAAGTGGCTTCTGAAATTTTTTGTTGATGGGAAAGGAGCAAAGCCGCAACGCGCGGATGTGTGCCCAGCGTGCTGACTTGCTCACCAGCTGCAGTGATTTTTAATTGTGCATCTAACAAATCCATTTTCTGCAATTGCTGTTGGGCAAAATGTAGTGCCAGAGAATTCGGAGCCTCTAGCCAGGACAAACTTTCTACCGGACTACCCCAGTGTGCAAGCCGCAACGCCAAAGGCAAATAATCAGTCGCGCGAATTTCTGGCAAATTAGCTGCCGCGAGAGGCTGGTCCTGAGACCATAGACGAATGCAATGTCCCGCTTGCACGCGACCCGCTCTACCGCGGCGCTGATCGGCACTGGCTTGGCTAATACGCGACGTACGTAAACGCGTTAAACCGGTACGCTGTTCGTAATCAGCCCTGCGCACTAAACCAGAATCAATAACCAGAGTCACATCCGCAATCGTAAGTGACGTTTCGGCAATGTTAGTAGCAAGAATAATTCGCGGACCTTGCGCGGGATCAAGCGCACGCTTTTGCTCAGCCGCAGGAACCCGGCTATGTAAACGATAAATAGCCTGCTCTGGATAACGCTGCTGAATGGCTTGCGTACATTTTTCAATATCGTACCAACTGGGCAAAAAAACCAGGGTGGTGGATTTTTGCCAAGCAGGATGCGTAGTTAAGCAACGCAATAAATGCTCTTCCAGTTTTTCAGGGTAAGGCGAATTAGTTTTCGCTGGCAAAAATAATGTTGTAACGGGAAAACATTTTCCAGGTGTAAACAAACGCTGGGAAATTTTTTGCTGCAAGGCAGGGTCTGGTGTTGCGCTCATCAATACCAGTTGTAAATCGTCACGCAGAATTTGCACCTCTTGCAACCATGCCCATGCAGTATCCTGATTAACGGACCGTTCATGAATTTCATCCAACATCACGCAAGCGACATTATCCAGCGTGGGGTTTTGTAATAAATGTTGCAGTAAAATTCCCGGCGTCATTAATAACAACCGGGTTTTTTCGCTACTGCAATTATCGTAAGGCACTTGATAACCAACGGTTTGCCCAAGCGCATCGCCGGTTAACTCCGCGAGACGTTGCGCTAACGCCTGCACAGCTAATACCCGCGGTTGAATTAGCCAGACCATTTTAGGCGCGGGGGTTTGCGCCAACACCCACAAGGGTGCGAGCGTAGATTTTCCCGCACCCGGTTCAGCTTCTAACAATAAATTACCGCAAGCAATAGCAGCTAAAAATTCAGCGTGCAAAACACTGAGCGGATATTCAGGCAAATCTTTCATGGGGATAGTGGCCACTCAGCAAAAAAATAAATTCAATTGCACCTAATGGCTATCAAATTCTTAATTAATAATTAATGTGGGAAAAACTACGGTCAGTTTAACAATCCATACACACCTAGCGAATAGGCACGATGATTTTTTTCTCCATCCATGGATGAAGTATTGATGACTTCACCCAACTTTAAGTCCTCCGATTGAAAACGGGTAATGCCCGTACCTTCATCAAAGCTCACTTGCACGCCTTCCGCTAAGTAGTAACCAATTAAATCGCCTTGCTCTACACCAACGCTGACCGGAAAATTAACGCGGACGGCACCGGTTTGCGTTGCTAGCAACGGTTTGCTATCCCATATGACAACCAAACTTCTTTCAACTTTACGCAACACTTTAACACTAAACTTTCCTGGTCTAACAAAATGTGCTCCCACCCCGGTTAAGGTGCCCGCCTTAGGAATCACATTGGCTAAATCAACAACACAGATTGGTTTTTCATTTGTCTTGGCTCTTGCTACCAATTCGCCGCCGACATAATCAAGTAAACCGCCTTTCACGAGAAAATCTTTGTAAGCATCAATTTGTTTTTGTACAAAAGTACGCACCTGCCCCCGCAATTCAGACGATTCCTGAACGCGAGAGGTTTTTTCAGCACCTAATACAGTGTTTACGCGAGATTTTTCGGCAAGATCTTTTCGCAATTCTGCTTCCTGTGCTTGCAGCTGCGCTATATCGCTTTTAGCTTCTATCAGATCAGCGTTAAGTTGATTCATTTTTTGCACGTCTGGTGAAGTTTGACAGGCACTTAGCGCAACAATAGCGAACAACATTGTACTATTAACTAATTTCATGGAAGCTCTCCTAAAGTGAGTTGAAAATTCAGGTAGAAAATTACTGCACTGGTATTTTTTAAAAAAGTATTTTTTTGAACTATTTTTTAACACTAAATTTAGTGGAAATTAATGGTTCTTGCTTAAACAATAAATCAATGTGGTATCCACCGTCAGCGAAACCTGCCACTGGCTGCTCAATGCGAAAAAATTTAGAGCCACTCGCGCCATTAATAATCACCGGTACTTGAGCGATTTCCAAACTGCGCGAACCATCGTAGAGAATAGCCTGTAACACCGAAGCGTCACCTTTAAAATTACGGTATTCAAACCCTATGTAAATAATTCGCTCTGCGGCTATGGAGGGTTCTTGTTGGGTCAACTGATCAACTTCATTACTCGTTACCAATAAGCGCGATACCGCGGGCTGCTTGTCAGAGATCGCCCGCTCAAGGTCAATTGATAATCCAAGCAGCGTTTTACTTTGCGGAAAACTTTCACGTGCACTCACTAATTGTGCCGAAGCATCGTTAAATTTTTCTTCACTTAGCAACTGGTTAATTTGTTTTACAATAGCATTTTCTACCGCATTAACACCTTCACGCGCAGCAGGGTGTTGTGCATTTTGTGCTAATAGTTCACGGTAGGTTTTTAAGGCATTGTCATCAACGGGAACAATAAATTTTCCTGCTGCTTGCTGGGCTCTTGCTATATTCAATAAGTCTTGTTCAAGATTTTTTTGTTTTTGCTGCTTTTGTTTTAATTGCTCCAACTCTTTTTGTTTTTGTTGCTGTTGTTGCTGTTGTTCTTGCTCCTGCGCTTGCACTGCAATTTTCTGTGATTCTTCTTTAGCCGTATTGACCAGGTGCAGAGTTGTTAAGGCATCTTGTAAAGCTGCTATTTTTTCATCTTTGGCAAATACCACCAGGGCAGAATTCGCATATTCTTGCGCTCTGTCCATAGCTTTCTCCTGCTGCGCACTGCGAATTAAGTTAGCATAAAAATATTGCAACTCATCCAGTCCTGCTTGTGCCAGTTGCCGCTCGCTATCATTTTTACTGCTAAGACTTTTATGAAAAATAGTGGCAAGTTCGGGCGCCAACTGCCAATCCTGATTGACTGATTCACGCAAGTTTTTTGTTTGCTCAATAAATGTTTGCGTCACTGATGGTTGAGGAGAATTCGATTGCGTATTGGCTGTACTTTCTGCGGCAGATGTTAATTGCTCTGGCTCAGCTGCCAATTCAGACTTTAATGGAGTCTCAGGCTGCACCATAGAGATAGGAGCGGAAGAATCAATAGATGCTGGCTCACTATTACTAGCAGAATAATTATGAAGGACCTGCTTTATATCTTTCTGAAAGGAATAACCGATTGCCCCCATCGCAAGCAGTAACACAACTACTAGCCAGGCACCGCTTTTGCTCGTTTTTTGGGGCACTTGAGGAGCGTGCCGCACAATGCGATCTTCGGAACGTGCCACCAGGGTATTCTGGGGAACAAATTCACTTGTAGTAGCACCTTTAGCTTTTCGTTCATGACTTTTTGAGGGCCTGGGTAGTGCCGAACCTGCCAGGCCCTCAGCTGTTGACTCAGCTCCGCTAGCGTTAATGATTGCCGTTAATGCAAGCACCGGGATAGCATCCAGTGCGGCAATAAATTCAGCGCCGGTTTGATAACGTCGCTCGGGATTTTTGGCCATTGCTTTATCGATGATGGACTGAAAGACTTCTAAATAGGGTGGCAAGCAGGGAATGTCTTCACTGATATGCATAATGCCAACAACCACCGCTGATTCCCCGTCATAGGGTACGCGACCCGTCACCATTAAAAATAACACGACTCCCAAACTGTAAAGATCGGCCCGCGTATCCACGGCCAGGCCTTTGGCTTGTTCGGGACTCATATAATGCGGTGTACCTATTGCGGTACCTACTTGCGTCATGCCAGAGGCGGTATCCGAAGGCTTTGCGATGCCAAAATCCATTAATACGGCACGGCCATCTTCATCGTGCAGCATGATATTTTCAGGTTTTACATCGCGATGGACATAACCCTTTTTACCCGCAAAATCCAATGCCCGGGCAATTTCTTTAATGACTCGCAAACGATCGAGCAAACTCAAATCCAAACGCTTTTGGGTTAAGTCTTTCCCCGGAATATATTCCATGGATAAAAAATAATACCCATTGTGGATGCCAACATCATAAACACTGACAATGTTGGGATGAACCAAACGGCTAACAATTTTCGCCTCACGCAAGAAACGCTCACCAAAACTCGCATCAGCTAATAAATCTGGGGACATTACCTTAAGCGCCACATCGCGCTCAAAGCTTTCTTGTACTGCGAGATAAACAGTTGCCATGCCCCCTTTGCCAAGGGTGCTTTTAATTTTGTATCCCGGTAACTCAATTTGCATTTATGTCTATACCATTTTGGTCAGCGTCGCGTTTTGGTCAGCATGGTGGCCTATTCCAGGCGCGAATAATTATTATAAGAACTCAGGAAGCACCAGGGCTTTGGATAAGCGTTAAGCTTATACTCTCAAGTAGCTAAACAGCAGAAGGGAGAGCATTGTATTTATAAGCTAGTGCAACGGGTAAATTTAGGCCGTAACTGACATTTAATATAGCAGGGTTTATAGCTTTGGATTAAATTGCTTCCATCTAACGAAGAATTGTTGTGTCGCTTAGGGATAGTCAATATAACGTTATATAGGCTGGACTTTTTAATAGTGACTTAGTTCACATTTAAAGCGTGAAGCGCCATTCAATCCCTTTTTAATTATCCATTTTTCGCAAAATCTATTTGTTCTGCAGTTGATTATTCAGTAGTCCATTTTAACCGCTTATTCTTCGACGATCCCTTACCTAAAGCGACGAAGGAAAAGCCACGCCATTCCTTAGCGCAGCTTCTGTGTGCAACTTTTAACCGATGCCGGGCTCGTCAACCAATACTAAGTTCGTCGCGCACTTTTTCAATTAACTTTTTAGTTGCACGAATACCTGCATCTTCAGTCATGGTTTCACCTTCGTATTCGATGCCAACATATCCGCGATATTTAGACGCACGCATCAGCTTGAACATTTTCCGAAAATCGATTCCCGACTCATTACCTTGTGCATCAAAATTAAAACTTTTTGCGCTAAAGGCGCCGGCATAAGGCATTAACTCGGCCACACCCTGATAAATATCATATTGCTCAACACAGGGAGATTTCCATAAATCGCCCGCTACTTCACGGCGAACACAAAAGTTTCCAAAATCCGGCATGGTGCCAATATTGGAATCTTTCGCTAAATGCATAACCTCAGCCAAATACTTTCCGTTCGACGAATAGCCGCCATGATTTTCCACCAATACCTTAATACCCATTGGCTTGCCTATAGCCGATAGTTTACGCAAAGATTCCACTGCGCCCTTTGTCCATTGTTCCAGCGTACCCTTGCCGTGAAGATTAACGCGAATGGCGGTACAACTTAAGAAGGCTGCCGCTTCGATCCATTTTTTATGACCTTCAACACCAGCGGCACGCTCTTTCGCAACTGGTGATGCAAGCTCCGGCTCTTTATCAATCATAATCAATGAACTGACTACACCATTATCATCACAGCGTTTTTTTAATTCCGTTAAAAAGATTTTATCTTTCGCTTTATCCAAAAAGAATTGATTAACATATTCCACTGCACTTACATCGTAAGTCTTACGCGCAACCACCGGGAAATCCAATGCAGAAATCTCTTTGGCAAAAAGTGCTTTGTGCAAGGACCATTGCGCCAGTGATAACTCAAAATGAAATTTTTCTGGCATTACGGAAGCTGCTGAAGTTCCAGCCAAAACACTATTGCTACCTATCATTGCTGCACCACCTAATACACTGGTATTAATAAATTTACGACGCGTCATTGCCCACGACGGCTTGCCAATTGACATAGTAAATACCTTATGAGAAACCCATTAGTCATGTTTATTAAAAGTGACATTTAACTCAAAGCACTTTATTCGCTGGCTCTGGATTTTTAGCTACCTCGGCATTATTTGTCTGTATCTTATTGGCTGCCTGGACCGCCAGCACCAGAAACATATAATTAGTTTCACCACCACCCATTACATATTCAGTTTGCTGCCAGAAGAATGGCCATATTTTTAATTCCGGTAGATCTGGCCGAATCAATGCAGTTCCAGAAATCACGCCTCCTGGAATGTAGGACCAATCAGCACGGTTGGTACCGTAAGCAACTGTCGCAGAATTTGCACCAACACCCGAAGCGAACGATTGCGTGTTAGAACCCGGGTGAACACCCAGGACAAAATTTAATGCACTGAAGTAAGCATCGGTGGTGGTAAACTGTGGCCAACTTTTGTGAAAGAAATATTGCTTTACACCGAACTCCTGAACTGACCAACCGGCACCCCAAATATTAGGTTTGTACGGCACGCCATAAGGGGATTCTGTGGCCGCGCGCTCCCGTACTTTTATTTGATGTTGTTGCACTGCCGCGTTAACTTGAGAAACAAATTCTTTATCGTCAATATGCGCCATCACGCGGCCTAACGGCCAACCGGCCTCTTCAATTTTTTCTAAAATCTGCGCTTTTAAGGGCAGCAAGTCGGCAAGATATTTTTTATCTTTAGTTGTCAAAAACAATTCCGCAATGGCAGAGGTTTTCTCGTCTATTTTGGTTGCACGCGAAAAACTCTTTTGATAAATATCCACCGCCGCTGCCAAAGCATCTTGTGACATTTGCGGATTATAAGTTTTTAGTGCGCGCGCTGCCGACGCAAGCCCGGCCACCGCATAAATTTCGCGGTTAGGATTATCTTCCGTAAATACCCAGCGGTCATCATTAGTGCCGGTTTTTCCATTTTTCATTTCACCTTTTGCTAACTTTGGATCATAGGGCAAATTATCTGTTTGTAATGAAGGATCGCCAAGAATCACATACTGACGTAAATCCGTATCAATAATGCCGCGAAACAAACGTCCCATCGCCTTGTAGCCTCCCAATACGCTTAAGAGGCCATGTTCAATTTGCTGCAATGCGTCGTTTTTACCATCAGGCTGATGAATTTCTACCACTTTATTTTTTTGATCAATACTGGTGGCATCGTAATGTAAACCAAATTCTTCCACCATTTCTGCCAACAACCACACAGTACCCATGGTCGATTCAATCCGCATATCCAAATCGCCCGCATCGTGCCAATTGCCAGCATCTAAATGCGGTACACGATCACCCGGTTTGTATTTGGTTAAGGTCGATGGACCGGAAACGTAACCGTCGTAGTGATTGAGATTTACCGGCGCCATAATGGCATCGTCGAGATGATCCACACCGTGCCACACACGATATTTTTCATTCACACGCATGTGACACATTTGCATCGGCAAAAAATATTCCAGCGTTGGTTGCCATACATGGCGATCAAAAACATCATCGCTGATTTTAAAAGAGGATGAGGTTTTATCGCGGTAGCTAATAAGATAACTGCCCGGCGTTTTAATATCGGAAAAATCATAAGTGAGATAGTGATAGCGCAAAAAATTCCCCCAGGCTTGCGGTTTGCCTTTGCGGATTAATTGCCTACCGGTTTCGGTAAGTTGGTAAACATGCACCTCATCTGCTTTTACATCTTTTGCATCCTGCTCAATAACTAATTTTTTAGGTTGACTGGTGGAATAACCGATTTGTGATATTTGCAACACTGGCTCATATTGCCAGCCTTTTACCACATTAGGCGTGACTATCCATTCAATGGCATTGCTGGTGGCATTAGCGGGAATACTCGTACGCACTATGTACCAACCATTGTTGTGATTGGTGCGGCCATCCCACAATTCCAATTTATTGTTAGCACTATCTTGCGTGACATTTTCAATAACAATGCGCTGCTTATCCTGATCGGGAGCAACAACCAATTTATTACCCACAGCTAAAGGCGTCGCCAGAAATTCGTCGCCCACCTTCTCAATCGGCCCATTGGGCTGACGCGGAAAAATCCCGGATCGTTGATCCATTAAAAAAGCTTTTCCAAATAATTCACCGGGAAACAATTCCAAATTAAAACCAATTTTGCCAACCCACTCTGCTGGTAAGGCCTTATCTAAATCAACGCTGATTTTGAATCGATTGTTTTCCAGCGCTGTCACACTGACTTGGTAGGAAAATTTTAAATCAGGATAATTGATGGGATTAAAGCCCTTTTTATCTTTAGCCGGGTCTGGATAAGCCATGGTTTGCGTAATCCGACGCTGCGCTTTATCTACCACATTTGCTCCGCCTGCAGGAACGGGTGACCACTGCCCTGGCGACACTTCCAAACGCAAATCACCATTAGCCGCTACGCGACTGCCATGCTGGATAATAGTGACCCCGGTTTGGTGGCCATCGGGATATATGTCACTAAAGACAGTGACATTCAAACCCTGCATTGCAAAATAATTTTTATCGTTAATGACGAGGGATTCAGTAGGGGTAGCCGGTGAATTTTTAGCCTGTGCACAAGCCGCAGCCATTAGGGCGAAGGCTAAGATTATAGTTTTCATGATGGACCTAAATGTTTAGCAATAAAAAATGGATGACAAAAAACGCGTGTAGCATAAACGCTCACTGTTTTTGCCAAGCTATTAATTTTGTTGATATTAGTTAATTAATGTTAACCATCCCAAAGCGCTGATAACAACTCACTAGACAAGTCGCTAACAAGCCAGCACTTAAAGTGCAGTTGACTATTATTCACCGTTCATCCGAATCAATAAACCTAAAGTTACCGGGAACTTGCGTTAGGCGTTTGAGCACCTCCGGTTTCCGCAAATCGTCAGGACTAAAATTGTTGATTGGGGTCCCGGTTTTTAGCTGTAGCACAAGACGCATGACTCTCGATTCTCTTAAATTTCGATTTTATTGTTTTAAATCAAAAATGTTTGGCGCGTGAGGCGCTAATATCCACCTAGGCTTACCGGAAAAACCCATGACTTAAGTGGAGCCTGCTTCAAGTGAGTCGTGCATTTAAGGAAGCCGTCAAAGGAACGCCCGACACGGCCTCCGACATGACGACGGGGCCGATGTAAGGATAGGTTAAAAATAATCAGATGTAGCGCATTGACCATAACGATAAAAAAATAGGAGTATTTCTTATGTTTAAAACTTTTCTTGTTTATTCTCACTTAATTGCAGCCTGCGTTGCGATTGCCGTTATTTTTTTCCAGGACGCCGCACTCATGAAATGGCGTGGCCGCGCCATGGATCAAAAAGCAATCAATGATCTCCATCGCGATGCAAACCGGATTGTCACATTCCTAATTTTGTTATGGGTTACGGGATTAGCACTTGTCATTCTCGGGCAAATGAATAACCCGGCATACTTAATGAATCAAAAACTCTGGGCCAAGTTTACGGTAGTGAGTATTCTGACTCTCAACGGTCTGCTGTTACACTCCTACAGCTTTCCTCTTGTCTCGTCACCTAAAGGCCTTTTGGGCTCACCTAAGTCCGGGCAATTATTTGTGCTAGTCACTGCGGTTATTTCCCTCGTATCCTGGCTATTTGCCTGTTACCTCGGCATTGCACGCCACTGGAATAATGTGGCCCCGTTCAGTTATGTGATGACCGTGTACGCCGTAATTGTCTGCATCAGTATGATCGGTGGATTACTGTATTTACGGTTTTGGCGTACCGGTAGTTTGCTTTACATGGAGAGGTTTTTGAAAATCTAGATGCTTTCAACATACTAAACAACACATTCAAAGCAGAGCGTTGAAATTTAAAAAACCCAAGCATCATCCAAACTCCTTAGCCCCGCCAATATCAGCGGGGCTTTTTTTATGGCGCCCTGACAAGGTCACTCCATGGATTGAAGTGCTTATGCTGAACTCATTTTTCTTAGGCTATACTTCGCTGCAGGACTTTACCATTTAGGCCCATATGAAAAATATTATAGGTCAACCAGCCTCCCGGTAAGGCCGCAGAATGAATGTACGGGTTCATGCAAGGTACCTGTGCAAGCCCAGCATAAGAGGAATGAGGATTACATGTCTGGACTAATTGCTTATCAGCCGATTCAGGTCACTTTTCAATCCATGCGGCTCACCTATCGGCACATATGGCAAAAGATTTTTCTTTTTACCGGCATAGTTTTTTGTCTTAACGTGCAAGGCGTAACAACATCTATCACAACGATTACAATACCCACCAGCACGCCTACAAACGGTGACAAATTTAATGATTATTTTTTAAACCTGTTACACCTGGCCCTGCAAAAAACCGAATCAACTCATGGCGAATGCCGACTACAAGAGCACAGTATCTGGTTTAATGACAAGCGTCGTATCAACGCGCTGGTGGAAGGGAAACTCGACGTAATTTGGTCCAGCACCTCGGCAGAACACGAAACCCTGATACAACCCATAAAAATCTCGCTGCTAAAAGATTTAACTAACTATCGCCTACTGCTAATTCGCAAACAGGACCAAGCTATTTTCTCGCGCATCAATAGGTTGGAAGATTTACAAAAATTAAAAGGCGGAATGAATCCACAATGGCGGGACGCTGCGATTATGAAAGCAAATCACTTGCCAATGGTTTTTTCCGTACACTATCCTTCGTTTTTCAAAATGCTTGCAGCCAAACGTTTTGACTATTTCTCCCGTGGCCTGTACCAGATTCAAGCCGAGGCCAATCTATTTCCGACACTAAACCTGGCGGTAGAAGAACATCTCATTCTTCACTACCCGAATGAGTTTTATTTTTTTGTAAATAAAAAAAACAACCTCTTGGCAGAACGCATTGAGCAAGGTTTAACAATAGCTTTAGCGGATGGTAGTTTTGATAGCTTATTTAATAGTGTTCCGCAATATCGTTGGGGAATGGAGCAATTGGCAAATCCTTCGCGGGTTGTTATTGATTTGGTTGCGCCTAAAAAATAATGGAGTCAACGTAAACCTGCTTGACCCCATTATTTGTATGCCTTCATATTTTTCTAATTTAAAATTTTTCAGCTCGGATATTTTAAACCTGTAAATTTCTTATACTTTTGCCATTGAGACTTTCGCCATTAAAGGTAAACGCGTTACGGGTTTTCCCGTTGCCGCAAATAAGGCGTTAGCCACCGCCCCAGCGATAGGAGGAAGGCCAGGTTCGCCGACACCGGAAGGCATTTCGGCAGAGGGGACAATATGCACCTCCACTGTTGGCATGCTGTCAATTCGCAGCAGCGGATAAGTGTGATAATTGGTTTGTTCCACCACACCTTTTTTTAACGTGATGGTTTCGCCCAATGCGGCGCTCAAACCCATGCCAATACCGCCTTGCATTTGTGCGCGAATGACGTCGGGATTTATTGCCACACCGCAGTCCACGGCACAAAAAACCCGCTCGACCCGGTAACTACCATCATCCTTCACACGCACCTCTGCTACCTGAGCAACCCAGGTACCGAAGGATTTATGCACGGCAACACCGCGCGACAATCCTTTTGGCAGTGGCTTTTCCCAACCACTTTTTTCAGCGACGAGATTCAACACCCCCAACGCGCGCGCTTCTTTAACAAGCAGCTCACGGCGAAAAATAACGGGATCTTTTTTTGCCGCTTTAGCAAGCTGATCAATAAATGTTTCGATAATAAATGCGTTGCCCGAGTGACCGACAGACCGCCACCATAATGTCGGAACCTTAATGGCAATTTCGCTTGCCTGTACCTGTAAATGTGGAATAGCGTAATGCATATCACTAATCCCCTCCGCGACGGTACTATCCACCGGTCCCTGAATAAATTTCTCAAAAGGTGTGCCGCGCAAAATAGGTTGCGCTACAGCATGATGTTGCCAGGCAATCAGTTTTCCATCCGCTGATACAGCACCGCGTAAGTGATGAACCGCCATAGGTCGATAACGGCCATTGAGAATTTCATCTTCACGGGTCCATACCATTTTCACGGCGCGCCCTGGCACCTGCTTGGCGATATGCGCAGCATCCACCACATAATCGCCTGGACACGCACGACGACCAAAACTGCCGCCGGCATAGACTGTATTGATGTTAACTTGCTCAGGTTTAATGCCAAGAGTGTCAGCAACTTGCTGTTGATCTACCGTTTGCATTTGCGATGCATACCAGAGTTCGCATTTATTTTTTTCAACTTTAACAACACAATTTAGCGGCTCAATGGGAGCATGAGCGAGATAAGGCAATTCCATTTTCGCTGCAATAATTGTTTCTGCTGTAGCGAGAGTTGCCGGTGCATCGCCAGTGTTTTTTACAACATGACCGGTCTTGCTGGCAAGGTCATGACAAGCTTTAAACAGTTCGTCACTGCTACGCATTTCGCAGGCTGATAAATCCCATTCGATCTGTAATAACTTGCGCGCCTTCTGTGCCGCCCAAAAATTTTCTGCAACTACTGCAACACCGCGCGGAATTTCCACTACAGCGATAACACCCGGTGATGCTTTAGCTTTAGTTGCATCTACTTTTTTTATTTTTCCATACACTTGTGGCGGATAAGCGACTAACGCAGTGAGCATGCCGGGCAATTGAATATCTTGTGTATAGATGGCCTGACCGTTGGTTTTTTCTGCACTGTCTTTGCGTGGCAGAGGTTTACCAATAAGTTGAAATTGCTTCGGATCTTTTAAGGTCGGTTGCTGTGGTACAGACAAGCGCGATGCCTTAGCCACGAACCCACCGAAATTGCTAGTGAGCTTGCCGTGGGAAATAATTCCATTGAGCACACGAATTTCTTCCGCAGGTACTTTCCATTCTGCTGCTGCTGCGGCCACTAACATTGCTCGCGCAGCAGCACCGGCCTGACGCATTTGCATCCAGGAGTTGGCAATGGATGATGACCCACCAGTGCCCTGGGTGGCGCCCCAGGATAAATTGTTATAAAGCTTGGCATCGGCGGGCGCAAACTCCCAATGAATTTGTTCCCAGCTCGCGTCCAATTCCTCAGCCACTAGAGAAGTCAAACCAGTGCTGACGCCCTGTCCCATATCCAAATGTTTTATGACAATGGTGACTTTACTATCCGGTGAGATTTTTAAAAACGCGTTGAATGAGGCAGGACTATTCGCTGTCGCAGATTGATCGGCGGCAGAAGCCGTCGTACTAACAAAACCACTGCAAATTAGCAAGCCGCCGCCGACCCCTACTGCTTGTAAAAAAGTGCGCCGCGAAACGCTGGACATTTCGCCACTGGGTGGCGTTTGTGCACCGCCTTCTAACGATTGCGGAGAAAGTTTATTTAAGAAATTCATTAGGCTTTCTTCTCCATATTTTCGGCAGCTTGATGAATCGCGCTGCGGATGCGTTGGTAGGTGGCACAGCGACAAAGGTTACCCACCATGGCCGTATCAATTTGCGCATCGGTCGGTTTGCTATTGCTTTGCAGTAGCGCGGTGGCCGACATTATTTGTCCTGACTGGCAATAACCGCATTGCACCACGTCAAGTTTGCGCCAGGCTTGTTGCACCGCCTGAAACGCCGGTGACTGAATACCTTCAATAGTTTGAATATGCGCTTCTCCCACGGAGGACACCGGCAGGCTGCACGAGCGCACCGGGTTACCATTCATATGCACAGTACAAGCACCACAGACCGCCATGCCACAACCGAGTTTGGTACCGGTCATTTTCAATTCATCGCGCAACACCCAAAGTAAAGGCGTGTCTGGATCTATATTAAGTTGCTGGGTTTTACCATTAATTTTGAGCGAAATCATGGGCAGGATTCCTTTAAAAAATAATCAATCAGTTAATAAATCAATTTTTCACCAGCTCAATTCAATCTGCCGGCAAGCAGTTAAACAGCACTTCTTAAAAGTAAATCATCAAGATCAGTGCGAGTATCCACATCAAATTCGGCGGAAGCCATAGGCACTGGCACAAGTTGTTGTTCATTGTTCATCAATAATCTTTTCGCGCCTTGATCGCCTGTGCAAGCACGCAATTGCGTTTTAAATTGCGCCGGAAAAATTGCCGGCACACCAAGTGTATTGGCAAAACTTGCACAAACAATTTGCTCGGGGTTTGCACTCCAGGCGCGATACAAATTGTGTAAATCCTGTGAGCTAATCAAAGGTTGGTCGGCCAATAAAATCAATACCGCATTGTCAGCAGAAAGTTGCTTAATCCCAAATGCCAGCGAACAACCCATACCCGATTGCCAATCGGGAAACTCTAGCAGGTCAAGCATGGGAGTGCCGGTATTAAATAAAGTTTGCGCCCGAAACAATTGCTCGAAAAAAGCACCGGCCACTACAAGAATCTGCGCTGGTTCGAGTGCCCGAGCGGCAGAAATGGTAGCGGTAATTAATGGCTGACCCCGAAAGTCCGCGAGCAATTTGCAACTGCCAAAACGACTGGAATTACCAGCGGCAAGAATCAGGCAATCGAGTGATAAGGGGTTAAAAGTCATCGCTCGGCTACTGCTGTTAAGTGGGCAGTCATAGTGTCCGATGCATCCGTGAAATTTACTGACGAACTTGATAAGAGCGCGGCCAAAGGCAAGGCACTGCTGCCAAATATTTTTGCGTGGCATTCCGCCAATACGGATAAGGCGATGCTTTCAGGTAAATCGCCACCCAGCGCCAAGCCCATAGGCCCAGCCACCGGATAACGCAGTTGCGTTTCATTGATGCCTGCGCAGGCAAGCACTTCCGCTTTGCGTTGTGCCGGGCCGAGTAAACCTATGTAGGGATTCATCATCTCGCGCTCTTGCAAAGCTGAAACGGCTGCAGCATCTAAGTGCAAATTGTGATGAGCAATAACAACACCATCAACTTGTTGCAGAAATACCGTGTCCAATTCCGCTGCCGAGCAATTCAGCGTAGCAATTCCCGCTGGAAAATTTGCGCGTTTGCTCGCATTCAAACGCTGATCCGCAAGCGTGACGCGCCAACCGAGCACCAAGGCTAATTGGCACAGAGGGATCAAATCCACACCATTTCCCAAGACTAATAAATGCGGTAATGGGTTGATTAACGTAGAAAGAATTTGCTCATTGTTTGTGGACTGGAGGCTGCCGTGTTGACGCTGCGCGAAGACACGATGGCAAGGTGTAAAACTCGCGCGCGCAATGTCGAGGTTTAGGTGAAGGTGGCACGCCTGCTGCTGTTGCAAGCGAGAAAAAATCGCGGGTAAATGCAGGAAATCATTATCCTTATTGCACGGATGCAACAACATTTCAGCGGCACCACCACAGCCTATACCAAGACGCCAGGCAATATTACTATCGTCAGTTGCGTCATAAATTATCTTACGTGACTTACTCAACGCCACCACTTTACGCGCTTGTAAAAGCAAATCTGACTCAAGACAACCGCCACTCAACAAGCCCAACTGGTGACCCGCATCGCTGAGCAACATCAGTGCTCCCGTTTTGCGATAGACAGAACCCCGGGTACTAATCACTGCGCCCAACACCCAACTTGCCTCATCTTTCAGCGGCAGCCAGGAGGAAAGCAAGTGATAGAAATGATTGGACATGCACAGGCATCCTCGTCAGTAGATTTATGGCGCTGTTAGGGAGCAGATAATCCCATAGCTATAGCGCGAAAGGAAGCTTAGCAAGTAATGAATAAATGAAATAGAAATTTTAGTGTGCCGCGCTAATTCACTGCCGAATTATTTACTGACGAAGTCGGAGTTTATCGCAAGTTGTATTGATTGTTGGATATATTATTTATTCACGCAGGAGCCGTTTTTAGGCTGACATATATTTTTTACCGTGGTTAGTTTTTATTGCGGTCATTCATTTTACGACCAGAATAAAATTGAAATAATATGTAAATTAATTTTATTCTGGCTCTTAAAAAGCGACCCCCTCCCGACCTCCCCCTCGGCAGGGGGAGGAGCTGAATCGTGCGAATTTCTAACTCCCTCCCCTTACAGGAGGAGCTTGGACCGTGCGAATTTCTAGCTCCCTCCCCTGCCAAGGGGAGGGCTGGGGTGGGGTAGATCTGTTATAAAGCAACCCCCTCATTTTCCCGAGATTTACATCAAAACAATTCAAAATTCTCCGTAAATTTAAACCAGAAATATTGAGCCAAATTGCCAAGCCGATAACAGCCTGGCTTACTAAAAATAAGAAATTGCAGTCACTCTCTCTACGACAACTCCAACGGCCTTCCCCGTTTCAAAAAAACCAATGACTCTCACCTGTGCAGATTCATCTGCCTTTAAACCTCTGGCGCTGGTAATTCCCCACGCATAGTCAATACTTAAGCCAACTATAAGCCAAGAGCCGGCTCCATGACTGACAAGCATTCTAGTACATTGTTAATTGCTGCAATTCTCGCAACCTTGTTGGCGGTTGTAGCGGTTCACTATTTTCCCGAAAAACGTTATGCGATCATTCCCTCCAAGGATGCACGCATTTATCTTGACTCGGCGAAATTGCCCGACGGGAGTGTGACAAGCGAATGGCTGGACGACACCCACAGCAACTTTCGCTGTAATGTTCCGCCCGCTTTTACCGGCAACTATTTTAGCTGCTCGCTGGTTGCTGATTTATCACGTTCCGCAACGACAGGTATGAATTTAGCAAAATATAGGTATTTGGAATTACAGGTTAATTATGTTGGCGACGCCAACAAGTTACGTATTGCCGTGCGCAACTATAACCCTGCTTACTCTCGTGCTAATGACGCTAACAGTAATAAATTCAATGCCGCACTGATTCATACCAAGGAACTAACCAAGCCCTTGCGCTTGCCGCTCACGGCATTTTCAGTCTCCGATTGGTGGATTAGCCAATACAATATTCCTGTCGTGCAAGCGCAAACCGAAATGACCAATACGCTGGCCTTGACAATTGATTTTGCCGACAATCTGACCCCCGGTAAGCATGATGTTTCTGTCACAAAATTGGAATTTGTGGGGGAATGGGTTAGCCCGGAAAACTGGTACCTATTTATTCTGGGTTGCTGGATGCTAGGTATTTTTGGCTTCGCCACTTATCGCCTTATACAACTGCATCGGAAAACTCGCGCCGATAGTAAAATGATTGAAGAACTTGCTATCAGTAATGAACAACTGAAAACTGAAACCGATAAATTCCGCCGCTTGTCTACGGTAGATGCGCTAACCCAAACCTATAATCGGTTTGGTATAGATAAAGTGGTGTCCACCTTGATGGCCGCAAGTCACGACCGCTTTAAATCCACCCCCAATTTTGCGTTGATTATTATTGATATTGATCATTTCAAACGTGTTAATGATCGCCGCGGACACGACGCCGGTGATCGTGTTTTGCAAAAAATTTCAGCGATTATCCAGGACGCTATCAGAAGTGTGGACTTTCTCGGACGTTGGGGCGGAGAAGAATTTTTGGTGATAATGCCAAATACCGGAAAAGAATTTGCCGGAGACCTTGCAGAACGTATTCGCGTTGCAATAAGCGCAACCATGTTCGAACCAGAGCAACCTTTATACGTGACTGCGAGTTTCGGAATTGGTGCGCAACATAAAGATGAAGATTTTTCCAACACGTTTAAACGTGTCGATAACGCCCTGTTTAAAGCCAAAGAATTAAGCCGAAACTGTTGCGTGATGGCAGACGATAAATAGCAATCACCACACGCAAAAAAAAATCATACTGCACTGTCGATGAGTTAATCTTCACCCAAACATTGCAATATAACTATTCATAAACATTCATCTGAAATTTTTACAATACCAACAACCATACCAATATTAACTGCCTGAAAATAATTTACCCTCAGCAACTAATGTTGCCCCCGAATCTCGCGAATCTCAAACCCCCTCCCCTGACAAGGGGAGGGCTGGGGTGGGGTTACTTCAACCCATTTACATCCGCGACGTCACTAAGAGTAAATGAAATTAATTAATTGCCCCAAAGCAAAACACACCCGCTGAAAATCATTAGTTAATTACACACCCTAACCAAAACCCTTCTCCGTCAAATATTTCCAGTAACGCCGCGGCATATGGCGCAAATGCAATTTGACATTATTCCGTTCACCAATATTGACCGCCTGAAAATAATTTTTCCACAACAATTGATATTCTCTCTCCCGCTCATCCCGAAGCACATCACCCTGCCGTGCATCTTCCTGAAACAATTGCGCACTCATTGTGAACACCGGGTCATCAATACCCACAAAGGACATTCTCTTCTGATCATAATGCAAACCGTAATGACGGCGCGCATCAAAAATCAACCATGATTGGTCGGCATAACGTCGCTCAAAATGATCGCCAATCAACGGTAACACATTAAAATCAGGATCCACTGCCGCATAAAATAAACCCTCCCTGCTTTTCTGGAAGCGCACAAATGCATGCATCCGATGCACTTCACGATGCATCATTTTTTCAATCTGCGCGGCTTGCAAAATATAAGGATTGGCAAAATTCTCCAGTATGGATTTATCGCCCTTTGTGATGATCGCCTGAATAACTTCATACAAAAGCATTTCACACGATGGTAGCTCAGATAAAAACAATTTATAGACAAGAGCTGATGCGCGTGCGTGAGTACGCTCATCAATCCCTTTAATAACTCGCGTCGCCCACTCTTCATTGGTAGCAATAGATTCAGCAGCATCCAGCAGATTAAATTGATAATTCACTTCTATCGTAATAGCGGTCGGAACAGTGCGTCTTTTGAAAATAGTAAAAATGCAACTGAGCAATCCTTCATAACTACCATCGTAAATAAAAATCATAGCGCTCCCCGAAAAAACCTATCCGAATAAACCAAGTTGCGCAGTGGCTGGTTTTCTGTCACTGGCAATAATAGCCTGGCGCACATTTTCGGCGTGAAAACTTCCCGGCTTGATCGCCAACCCGGGACAACTAATAAAATAACGGGCACGTTTCAATACAACACCTATTTTCTGTAGATGATCGATATGCAACTGCTGATGTCGCCGCGAGCTGATAATTTTTTTCGCCGATTTAACGCCAATACCGGGAACACGCAATACCATTTCGTAATCCGCGCGGTTAATGTCAACTGGAAACTTTTCTGGATGACGCAACGCATAACCTAATTTTGGATCTATTTCGAGATCCAGATCAGGTTGCTTTTCATCGAGGATTTCATCGACAGAAAAACCATAAAAACGTAGCAACCAATCCGCTTGGTAGATACGGTTTTCGCGCACCAGTGGTGGAGCAGACAAATCGGGCACACGATTATCGGTCGCAATCGGCACGTATCCTGAATAGTAAACCCGTTTCAACTTTTGCTTTTGATAGAGACCGTCAGCCAATGTTAAAATTTGTCGATCATTCTCCGGCGATGCTCCCACAATTAACTGGGTACTTTGACCGGCTGGCAAAAACAGCGGTGTGTTTTTAATATGCGGTTTCTCATCGACATACTTTTCCTTTTCACTCCGCAAATAATTCATCGGCGTAATAATGTCCTTATAATTTTTCTCCGGCGCAACTTTTTGCAAACTGGCCTCGGAAGGAATTTCAATATTGACGCTAAGTCTATCTGCGTACAAACCGGCCTCATGCAACAATTCCGGGCTCGCGCCGGGAATAGCTTTTACATGAATATAACCATTGAAATTGTGTTGAGTGCGCAAGGTGCGCGCGACACGAACCAACCGCTCCATGGTGTAATCAGCACTTTTAAAAATACCCGAACTGAGGAATAAGCCTTCAATATAATTGCGGCGATAAAAATTAATGGTCAGATCAATAACATCTTCCACGGTAAACGCAGCGCGTTTGACATCATTACTGCGCCGGCTCACACAGTAAGCACAATCGAAAATACAGTGATTGGTAAACAGGATTTTAAGCAAAGAAACACAACGCCCATCCTCCGTGTAGCTATGGCAAATACCCATGCCATCGGAATTACCAAGGCCTTTGGTGGTATTGGCCCGCTTGCTGCCACTGGATGAACAAGAGGCATCGTACTTGGCAGCGTCGGATAGAATGCGGAGTTTTTGCAGGATATTGCTCATGGTTGTTTGCCATACAAAGAGACCAGCCAAGAATACTGTATATTAAAACAGTATTGCAACAAATATCCGTAACCTTTTCGACCTTCCAATAATTCAAAAATATTATTTGCAGCAATAGCTAAAACGCAACAGCGGTCTTATCCGAAACCAACTGATTTTGTGTAACTTTTCCACAAGTGATGCTATCCTGCCGCGTGACAAAAAATGCCGCTTAAATCAACATATAGATTTATATTCCCTGGAGAATCGAATGGAATTCATCACACGACTTTTGCTAATTACAACTTTCGGTTTAGTGACCGCTTGCGGCGGAGGTGGGGGCAGCGGCGGGAGCAAGCAACCCCTGCCAGTGATCAGTTCCAGTAAAAGCAGTAGTCCAAGTTCTCAGCCGCTTTCAAGCAGCTCATCGTCTAGTAGTGTCCTGCCAAGCAGTTCCTTATGGAGTAGCTCTTCACTTTCTTCAAGTGGCTCCCTTTCAAGTAGCTCATTGAACAGCATTTCTTCATCCTCGGGCAGTAATTCAAGCAAAGGCTTAATACAACAAAGTTTCGCCTTTACTAAAACCGGCACACAATCCCTATTTATTAACGACGAGTTTATCAACCCTGCTGTTGGCCAGGGTACTGGAGTTATCGCCTACGCCTCAAATAATTCGGCAATTGCCAGCGTTGACAGTACAGGAAAAGTCACCGTTAATACGGCAGGTAGCGTGGTCATCAGTGCCAGCATTAGCGCTGATTCAACCTATCTCGCGGCTGCCACTAGCTACCCACTAAACGCAGCTTCGGCTGATGATGTAGTTATGACAGCGTGGATTGGCAACAATAACACCTTGGTAAATTTTCCGGCCCAAGCCAATGGCTTAAGCTTCTATCGCAGCAGACAACTGAATTGTAATATCGAGAATTATTTAAGCTGCATGTTTGGGCAATTCGATATATTAACCGGCACCACTATTACTGATACGGCATCCACCAGTATGCACACTGGATATTACGCATTAGTACACGGCAATAAAAAAGCCGAACTCTCGGTTAATAAATTATTTTCAGCACGACTCAATCATCAATTGGTCCATTTTAATGATAAGTTATGGCTGATTGGCGGCAATGATCGTAACAATAATAATTTTAATGATATTTGGTCATCCACTGATGGGTTGGTCTGGACACAGCAAACTACCCATGCGGCATTTTCAGCACGTACTGGCCATAAAGTATTTAGCTTCAATAATAAATTGTGGTTGATAGGTGGCTACGACGATCAGACCAAGAATGATATTTGGTCGTCTTTAGATGGTATTAACTGGACATTAGAGTCGGCTAATGCTGCCTTTTCTGCACGCAAAAGTCACGCTATCGCGTTCAATGGCACCAGCTTATTATTGATAGGTGGCATTGCAACGAATGCTCAAAAAAATGATGTATGGTCATCAACCGATGCGATTCATTGGACGCAACAAACAGCCTCAGCTAATTTTTCTGCACGCGAAGTTCATCAAGCCATTTATTTTAAAAATAAATTTTGGGTGATAGGTGGCTTCACTGATGGTGGAATTGCAAACGATATATGGTCATCCACAAATGGCAAAACCTGGACGCAAGAAAAAGCCAACGCTGAGTTTTCGAAACGCTACGGGCACCAAGTGCTCACCTTCAACAATTCACTGTATTTAATTGGCGGAACCAGTTTTGCAGATGGCAGCTGGTATATAGATAACGATACATGGACATCAATCGATGGTATTTCCTGGACACCACTGACCACTGATGCCAGCTTCAAAATTGAAGGTGGGCACCAGGCTGTAGTATTTAAAAATCAATTATGGATGATCGACAGTGAAACAGATGTCAGTAAAATTTGGGCATCTAATGATGGCACTGAATGGAACGAGCAATCGACAAACGGTGCGTTTACCGCCCGTGCCGAACACCAGGCTATTTCTTTTAATAATAAATTATGGTTAATCGGCGGCTACGATGGAGAAAATAAAAATGATGTATGGTCATCCAGCGATGGCATAGTGTGGAAATTGGAAATTCAACACGCAGCATTTCCTGCACGTAGCTCGCATCAAGTTGTTAAGTTTAACAATAAATTATGGTTAATCAGTGGTGCAGGAGATGCTGGTCGAATCAATGACGTATGGTCTTCTTCCGATGGTATTAATTGGCTACCCGCAAATATCAACGCAGCTTTCGCCGGGCGTAATTATCACAAAGCTATCGTTTACAACAACCAAATATGGATTGTCGGAGGCTTTGGTATGAATGCTGAAAGACTCAATGATGTTTGGGCAAGTAGCGACGGTATGATCTGGTTGCAAAAAACCGCAAACGCAGCTTTTACTCCTCGTGTCGGCCATAACCTGGTGAGCTTTAACAATCAAATGTGGTTATTTGGCGGCAATGATGAGAGCTACCCACCTAACAGCAATTTCCCTATCGGTGGCCCGCAAAGTGATGCGTGGAAATCATCAGATGGTATTACCTGGGTAAAACAAACAGCAAATCTAGAGTTTTTAACGCAGTCTGGACACCAAATACTGCTGCATAACAATAAACTCTGGGCGATAGGTGGCGGAACCCAAAATCTGATTCAAAGCGATGTCTGGTCATCACCTGATGGTACACAGTGGACTCAGGAAACCGATAACGCCGCATTTGCTGTGCGCAGTTCTGCACAAATCGTCAGTTATGGTGGCAATCTGATTCTTATTGGAGGGTCTCAATTCTTTTCAATGCCGGTGTACAAAAATGATGTATGGACATCTGCTGATGGTAAAGATTGGCGTACGGGATATACGGCTACGTTTCACTTTTTGAATAATTAGTCTCTCTTGAGAAATCTTCTTCACACAAATAACAGGATCTGGCAACGTCAGGTCCTGAAAATAATTAAAAAGTCGTCATAATCTGATCAAATTAAAAGCGTAAAAAAAAACCGCATCCGTTTTCTGCAATAGTTATAGGCGCAACCAGCAGGGGAAATCACTGACGAGGCTTTGGACAGGTGAATACCGAGACAAATCAATATCTATCTAGACTACATCCACCAATTCAGAATATTTAGCAATCTGCATATCTGCCGTTAATAAACGCAATGGTTCACTCATTGCCTGCGCGACCAACATACGATCAAAAGGATCACGATGTATATCCGGCAAGCGAATTATCTGCGTAGCATGTTTTGCAGATACAGGTAACTCGATAAATCCGCTTAACTCAATATTACTAACCAACTCATCAATATCTGCCTCTAATTTTCCGATAGCAATTTTAATTGCTGCCTCCCAAATAGACGCGCTGCTGACATAAACTTCGGTTGTTGAGATTATTTTTTCTCGTGCAACTGCGGATAACTTTGGGTGATCCTGTAACCACCAAAGGTAAATATGAGTGTCCAATAAAATACGCATTAATTCCCCTCAAAAGCAGCCGAAATATCTTCAGGCAAGGGCATGTCAAAATCTTCTGCTATGCGCATTTTTCCTTTTAAAGCTCCCGGCTTACGTACTTGCGGTTGAACATCAATTGAAACGAGAGCGGCGACAGGCTTACCCGCTCGCGCAATGATCACTCGCTCACCTTGAGAAACTGCCTCAATCAACTTTGAAAAATGGGTTTTTGCGTCATGGATGTTAAGTGTTTGCATAAAGAGGTTACACTGGCAAATTAAGATGGACTAAGCTTAGTCCATCTTAAAATCCAATGCAATTAGAGCAGCAAACAAAGCCCCTCAAACAATTAAAAAATCTGTTGATTCATCCAGCCATTTAGTGTTTTATAAGCGTGCAGTTTTCACTCAACCGGAGGTATTGCTAACTGTAAATTCTAAACTTAAAAAAACGCCACCCCTGAGTGCTGACACACCCAGAGGCAGCTAACCACAACCGATAAACGGAGTATCAATCATGGCTAAACCTACTATAGCCCCAGAGCCTCGCTCGGCCCAAGAAAAATCTTTTCCCACCCGCAAACTGAAAGTCCGTATGGGCTTTTACGATTATGTATTAAGCAGTAGTCCCAGCACTTATAGAGCACCACCTCCTGTTCCTTATGTACTGCTCAAAGGCTTTTGGCTTAAAAAAGCAGGCTTTCCTATTGGCACGAGCATTAGTGTCGAGGTGAGTGATGGTTGCCTGGTACTCAAACCAATTCAACCTTCTTCGTAGATTTTAAGCGGGTGTGTTGAGATAAATACCAAGCCGGTAACGGCTTGGTCTATTAGGTTCTTATGTGATCAAAAACAAATTAACTTTTAAAATATTGTCATGCCGCCCGATAGCAACAGAGGAATTGACCATGCTCGCACACACACTCAAACAAGATGCCTTGGAAACACTGCAACGTATGCCAGACAATGCAGACATTGAAGAGATTATGTATCGGCTGTATATGCTGGAAAATATTCGTCGTGGCCAACAAGATGCGGAACAAGGTAAAGCCACTTCTGCTGAACAATTGTTGAAAGATATTCAAACATGGTGAAGTGGACAGATCATGCGAAGACTCAACTTCGCCTATCCATGATTACATAGCGCAAGATTCTGCACACTATGCCAAACATGTTTCTGCGGCACTGGTTAGCAAGTCACTTACCTGAACTGCCACACAAAGGAAAAATGGTTGCAGAATTGAATGACGAGACAGTGCGAGAAACATCGCTTTATTCCTACCGCGTTTTGTACCAAATCAAAACCACACAGATTGACGTGCTTGCCGTTATTCATAAACGCCGCGATTTGCAACCGGAAGAGATTCCGCGTGAGCAATAGACTAGAGAGGCAAAATGCCTCTCACTAAAACTGTCCGTCGAACCGGGGGAGCCTCACCCTGACCCCTTAATATTCACCTTAATGCTTCAGATTTTTTATGTTGACGCTCGGCATACAGGATCCAATAAATTCAATAACTTCATCCTCTTTCAAACCATTTAAATAGAATACTCCTTTATCTTTTTGGTTTTTCAGCACGATCCACGACGGAAAAATAAATTTTTCATTGCTCACGAGATATTCAATATATACAACTATTTCATAGCCATTATCAATTTTTGAAAAAGAAACTTTTTGCCGTAAATCAGTCGGAGAAACTGCAATTTCAATATAATCATTGTTAAAAAAATCATCTTTGAAATGAAAAAAGGCCCTTTCTCCCGAACGAGATACCCACGAATTCACAGAGCCCGCTCCTCGCTTTACGAAACGGTCCGGCACCTGCCATTCACATCCCATTAGCTCTACCTTTTCAGCAAAAGAACAATTCGACAGACCTAAAAAGACACTGAAGATAATAAATACTGAGTTTTTCATATTCTCTACTCTTTGATAATGATATTCAGTTTACAAGATGAACCACAAACATAAGTAGCCTCATACTGAACCTTATCATTTCCGAACAGCCTGACAAGCTTAGACATTTCGTCCACGCTTTTTACTGAAAGCCCAGCGCTCAGAACAGACCCAGCTTTACCCATTTTGCCATCTACAGTTTTGGCCATTTCAGCAAACGCTCCTCCTGCAGTATCGCTAGGATAATCATTGATTACATTCTGTATACCGCTTGTAGTCAGAACTAATAACTGTCTTTTAATATAAAAATCCAATATTTCTAAAGCCTCTCCCGTATTCCCAGTTAAACCGCCCCATTTAAAATACGTATCCGCGTCTTCTGGACTGAGAGATCTCAACCAATCTCGCTCCATTTTCAATGCACTGATCATATCTTTTTCTCTAGCTTTCTGTCCCACATCTTTAGCATCAGCACTAGCACCACCACCACTTTGTCTCTCTTCTTGCACCCCCCCCGCAGCAATCTCTTTACCCGCAGCTCTCACCAAATACGAAATCGCTGCACTCGCTGCTCCACTGGCAAACTTCCCACCCGTCTAAAGAAACGGGGTCAAAAGAAACGGGGTCAGGTCTTGCTTTTTGCCTTTTTCTCTTCCGCTAAAATCCTGCTGACGCGAGAGTAATGCAAACCAAAATATTCACCAATATCTTTCAAACTGTAACCACCACTTTGATACGCAGCGTACATAGCTGCATTACGGGTATTAGATATTTTTTCATATTCATTTAAGGGCTTCGGCAAAACTCTCTTTTGACTACTGGGAATTTCAGATAAGTTTCTATCGCCATCAACAAGCTTTATATGCTGTTCAACAAAAGCATCATCACCCAAAAAAATCTGATTTTTCAATTGCTGCCATGGAGAAGGTTGGCCTTTGCCATCTGCAACAAATAATTTATACGCTTCAATGGCTTTGCTTTTCTGGCGATCAAATGCCGCAAGCAGCCAATGAATATCCAGCCATTCCGGTGCAACAACCAAACCTGCCGTTGCCCGGTAACTACTCCATCGCCAGTCGCGAATAGAACGTATCATTTGTGCTCGTACAGGGTTTAACACTATATAACGCGCGACTTCTAACAAATAATTATTTTTATCCACCAAGATAGCTTTATAGCGACCTTGAAAAACATGGCCAACTCGATTGTGCGCACGATTAAATTTTTGCGTGTATACACCATTAAGCTGACGCATACCTTTTGCAAGATTCGCATCGGGTGTTTCGATTAACAGATGGTAATGATTGGACATCAAGCAGTAGGCGTGACACACCCAATTGTGATCGCAACATATATCGCCAAGAATTGCTAAAAAGGTTTCCCTGTCGTTGTCATCTTCAAAAATATCTTCGCGCCTGTCGCCGCGCGAAGTCACATGATACAGCGCACCCGCAAATTCCAAACGCAATGGCCTTGCCATAACACTTCTCCCTTTTGATAAATAAAAAGCTAGCCTAATTTATCAAAAGGCAAAACGGTCGAGTAGACCAGCGGCACTTCCCCGTCAGCCCCTCACAGAACCGTACGTGAC
>JAZKHP010000016.1:0-213443 GCA_040385335.1 Pseudomonadota bacterium | reverse complement strand
ACTTGTGACCCATGCCTTGTAAGGGCATTGCTCTACCAACTGAGCTAACCGCCCTCGTCGAGAGGTGCGCATTCTACCTAATTTTTAAGGCGTGTCAAATTTTTCTTATAACAAACTCTATTACGCCAATGAGTAACAGTACTAATTTATGGAAGTATTGTTTTATGATGAGCTTCTGAAGAAGCCGTAGCAATGCGACAATAGCTGTATCTAATAGCACCTATATTAATCTATGAAAAATTTAAGCTCTTTATCAACACTACCGCCCAAAGCCATTATGTGCTTAACGAGCTATTTGTGGGCCAACAATTGTTACGCGGGTAACGCTTCCATAAACGTACAAGAAGCACTGATTATTGTTATCCCTTGCATATTACTGTTGCAAACAATCATTATTATTAGCTTGCAACGTAGCCGGATAAAAAACAAAGGGGCGAGAAGCTCATTACAAGTACACCAAAAAGATCTTGAATACAAAATTCACGAGCGCACCCAAAATTTATATCAAAAAAATACTGAATTAGAAAAAGCCATTGAAGACTACAAAATCATCGCGGTGCAATTGCAAGATACAAAACGCCACTTACAAACCATGATTAACTCTGTACCCGACATATTAATCGGTATTTCGGCCGATGAAAAAGTCACTTATTGGAATACGGCGGCATTTGATAAAACCGGTCTTTCCTTCGACAAAGCTTTGGGAACCAACATACTGGATGCCCTGCCACAGTTACCCATAACACCCGAACAACTCTCTTATATTATAAAAAGTGAACAACCTTTTATTAATCAACGCATCCAGGCCGCCGAGAATAATGAAAATAAATTTTACGACTTACGTATCTACCCCTTGGTTAGCAACCAAAAATCAGGTGCGGTTATACAACTAAAAAATGTTACATCGCAAGTTAATATCGAACAAATGCTAATACAAAATGAAAAAATGTCATCCCTGGGAGAATTAGCCGCAGGTATTGCTCACGAAATTAATAATCCGCTGGGAATTATTCTCCACAATGTACAGAACATTATTCGTCGCACTTCAAATAATTTACCCAGCAACATTACAGCGGCAGAAAAATTTAACGTAAATTTCCAGGATATTTGCCATTACTTAAACGATCGCGAAGTAGATCAATTTCTCGATAACATTAAAGAAGCTGGCGAGCGGGCTGCCGCCATTGTGCATAATATGCTGGAGTTTTCTCGCATTACACACAACGAAAAAAACTGGGTCGATTTCAAAGAGCTGGTAGAAAAATCGATTGAATTAAATATTAAATCTAACTTTGATGATAGAGATAAAATCAAAGACATTAAAGTCACCACGAAATTTAGCCACGACTTTCCTTTGCTGTATGCTTCCGCACCTGAATTACAACAAGTTTTAATGAATTTGTTACGCAATGCTTACCAAGCACTAATCTCTGATAACTACAAAAAGCCGGAAGTGCTTAGCGTAAACATTGCGGCATCGTTAAATACACGCAAGCACGAAGTTATTATTGAAATTTCGGACAATGGCCCCGGCATTAAGGACTCGGTTAAAGACCACATCTTTGAACCCTTTTTTACCACCAAAGAAGTTGGCAAAGGAACAGGGCTTGGCTTATCAGTTTCTTACTTTATTATTACAGAACACCATCAGGGGAGCATTAGCGTCTCCTCGCAGCTTAATAAGGGGACAACATTTAAAATATGTTTACCTATATTAGTTGAACAACAATACTCTTTTGATATTTAGCCCTCACTTGAACAGCGCGTTAATATGACATTATTGCAATACACTCCAGCAGAATACCAAACCCAATTAAGCGAAAAAATTGCGATTTTTAACCAGGATTTCGCTGATTTTAATTTACCTGAAGCAGATGTATTCGAATCTGCTGAAAAACATTTTCGCATGCGCGCCGAATTTCGTATTTGGCATAAAGGCCCGGTGTCAACTTATTGCATGTTTGGCGATGATGAGTTTAAACGCCCTTACGATATTACCGAATTGCCAATCGGTTCAGCGCTCATGAACCGGCTTATGACTGAGCTAATGCGAGAAATAAACGCTGACGAAATATTACGCACTAAACTTTATCAGATGGATTTTTTAACCACGTTAAGCGGGCAAGCCTTAGTGTCGCTAATCTATCACCGCAAGCTGGATGAAGAATGGCAGCAAGCTGCATGCACAGTGCAAGAAAAACTCAATATTTTTCTTATTGGCCGCAGTAAAGGTCAAAAAATTGTGGTGAAACAAGACCATGTCATTGAGCAACTTACTGTTGGCACTAAACATTTTCGCTATCAACAAATAGAATCTGGTTTCACCCAACCCAATGCCGGCGTATGCGAAAAAATGCTGGCCTGGGCAGTCGCCAAGAGTAAAAGTTGGGGCGGAGATCTTATTGAACTTTATTGTGGCAATGGCAACTTCACGATTCCACTCTCACAAAATTTCAATCAAGTATTGGCCACAGAATTATCAAAGCCATCGGTAAAATCTGCTTTATTCAATCTGGAGCTAAATCAGATTAACAATGTGGTAATAGCGCGTTTATCAAGTGAAGATTTTTCGCAGGCCATAGATAAAGTCAGAAGTTTTAGACGGCTGGAAAATATGGATCTGGATAATTACAACTTCAGCAGTATCTTTGTCGATCCGCCGCGCTCGGGGATGGACGCACACACAACGGCCATCACCCAGCGCTATGACAACATTATGTATATTTCTTGCAATCCTATGACATTAAGAGAAAACCTCAAAACAATCACAAGCACACACGACATTACCAATGTCGCGGTCTTCGATCAGTTTCCTTACACGCATCATTTGGAAATAGGCATGACCTTGAGAAAAAAACAATAAGACTGCTGCCATGCTCCCTGCGCGAGCATGGCCATTCCCGGATGCTAGTCTGAGCCTTCTAATGATTGAGTATCATCAATGGCTTCAACATTTTCATCAATAATATCCAACAACAAGGTATTCACATCATCAGCATCTTCAATTAGCTCCTGACCAATGCGTTTTTTGGTTTTTGCTCCCAACAGGCGCAAATTATTCACTCGTCTAATTAAATTTCCCGATCCATCACTTAGGCGATCACGGGTTTTTTTGTAGGCATCCTGAGCTTTATTAAGTTGCACTCCTAGCATGTCGAGTGATTCTAAAAAGCCAACGAATTTATCGTGTAGATCACCAGCCTGCTTGGCAATAAGCTCCGCATTTTTATTTTGCTTTTCATAGCGCCAGATGTTCTCTACCGTCCGCAGCGTGGCTAACAAGGTTGTTGGGCTAACAAGAATAATATGCCTATCGTAAGCGAGGCGATACAATTCCGGGTCATGTTGTAGCGCAAGCATAAATGCCGCTTCAATAGGGATAAATATAAATACGAAATCTAATGCTTTGACACCTTCAAGCTTTTCATAGTCTTTAATACTCAATCCTTTGATGTGATGGCGCAGAGAATTAACGTGCGCATTTAAATATAATTTTCGCTCCTGATCATCCTCTGTTGAACAAAACTTTTCATAATCACTAAGCGATACTTTGGAGTCAATAATAATGTCTTTTTGTTCAGGCAAATGAATAATGACATCAGGAATTCGCCTTGACCCATCATCACCGATAAATTTTATCTGGGTATCGTACTCGCGACCTTTTTGTAAACCTGACTGTTCCAGTAAGCGCTCAAGTACGACTTCACCCCAGTTGCCCTGGGTTTTATTATTGCCTTTCAGCGCTTGTGCGAGGTTAACGGCATCCTCGCCAATCTTTTGTGCTTGTTTTTGTAATTCCAATACTTGACCAGACAGGCGATTGCGATCAGCATTTTCTTTTTCATAGACGTCTTCCACTTTTTTACGGAATTCGTTCAGCTGTAATTTAAGTGGATCGAGCGTGGTATCAAGTAAGCTCTTGCTCGTTTGGGAAAATTGTTGCTGTTTATTGTCGAATATTTTATTGGCGATATTTTCAAACTCTTTGCCCAATTCGATTTTGGCATTTTGTAATAGCGCTAGCTGCTCAACGAAATTTTTGCGCTCTTGATCCAGGCGCGTGTGTAATTCCGTTGCCTCTGCACTAACCTTAACCAGCGCGGCATCTTTACTTAATAATTGTTGTTGGGTTTGATGCAATTGCTGCAGTTTTTCTTTGGCTGCCGCAAGCTCTTGCAAGCTATTACTAAATTGTTCCTGAAGTTGCTGCTGCGAAAATCTTAATTCTATTAATTCCTGTTTTGCATCCTGCAGCTGTTGCCTGGCTTGGACAAGCTCATAGTGTAAACCCGTTTCGCGCACCGCAGCTTGATGCACTTCTTGTATATATATTGACTTCAACTCATTCTCGCGCAAGAGCAAGGCATCCTCCTGCCGTTTACGGTTACTTGCCCGCAATAGCCAATTGGCGAAAATAAAGCCAACACTCACGGCAAGCAACACCACTAAAACAATAATAAATGGATTATTCACAGCAGTTCCTTAATAAATAGGTTGAGAGCAAGTGACAGCTCCCCTAAAATTCAGTTTCAGCATTCTATCGCAATTACTCTCATCGAGCTTCCATGGCCTCACCTTTAACTTCTGCTAATCCCCGCATTCTGATTTTCGATTCGGGCGTAGGTGGTTTAAGCATTTTCCATGAGATCCAAAAAAAATTACCTTTTGCCGCTTTAATTTATGCTTCGGATAATGCCTTTTTCCCTTACGGAACCAAAGGCGAGACCGAGCTCATTAGTCGTGTTGACCAGGTACTCCGCAGCATCATTGCGGCCCATCCTGTCGATGTTATTGTGATTGCCTGTAATACGGCCAGCACGCTTACCCTGCCCCATATTCGGCTTTGCTTTCAACAACCGGTGGTGGGTGTGGTACCGGCAATTAAACCCGCAGCAGCGCATAGTAAATCGCAGGTTATTGGTTTACTCGCTACGCCAGCAACAGTAGCACGCACTTACACTCACAACCTGATTCGCGAACACGCGCCCAATGCAGAAATTATTTCAGTGGGTTCCAGTGAATTAGTAGAGCTTGCAGAACATAAGTTACGCGGCGGCGAGATTTCGGCTGAGCAACTTAATGTGATTCTCCAGCCATTTTTTCTGCATCCACGAATTGATGAAATGGACACGCTCGTTTTAGCCTGTACCCACTTTCCGTTACTGCGTGACGAATTGACCGCGCAATTTTTGCCGCAGGTGAAATTGATTGACTCAGGGGAAGCCATAGCGCGTCGCGTTGTATCTTTGCTGGAATGCCATGTTGTTATTGAACAGCTACCGGAACATCTGGCGATCTTTACGAAAAAATCTGCAACACTCGAGGCCCTCAGCCCACAACTTGCAAGATTTGGAATTAATCATATAAACATTATTGAAGTATAAAATCCTACGCAATGTTTATTAAAGGTAAATTATGACAACAGTTCAAATTAACGATGAACTCCAACAATTCCTGGCATACCTACAGCAGGTTTTTAAAGAAGGCTCTTTGCAGCGCTTGGTACTTTCAAAATATGCAGGGGATGAAGCCGAATTAGAACGCATCACTATTCGACCCGTGCAAATAAAAGCTGAGATACTACTAGCGTTTTTATACGAATATCGCACCCGTCATATCACTAAAAACCATTCCATTAGTGAAGCCGTAATCTTATGGCAACAATGGCTTGGGCAAGATTTCAAGAACGCGCATTTGCTCAGCAACGAATGGGAAATTCAATTGAGTTTTAGTAAAAAAGGTAAAATATTGCTCAATAAACATCGCAATAAAAATACCAATGCAAATGAACTGCTCGCGAACAATAACGCAAGCTCTTCTACCCACAAAGCAAATTCGTCAATCGATAATGAAACACAACCTATCGCTCACGATAAGCAAAAACATCGCTTCGTGGAACAGAATCGGCCCTATTTACGTGAGTTGGGCATAACCGATGCGAATGGCCGGGTTATTCCTGCCATGTCTCGCAAATGGAAACAAATTAATAAATTTATTGAAATCTTATCCTCCGCCATCGAAGGTACGCATTTAGCGCAACGCAAAGAAATTCATATCGCTGACTTTGGTTCCGGCAAAGCTTATTTAACCTTTGCCGTACACGATTTTTTGAGCGCACAACTGGGAATCAACACTCAAGTCACCGGTGTAGAGTTACGTCAGCCCCTGGTCGATTTATGCAATCAAACCGCAAGTAAATTATGCTTAACCGGCATTCAATTTGAGCAAGGCGATGTGAAGCATTTTTCCGCGCGTGGAATTAATATCATGATTGCGTTACACGCGTGCGATACTGCCACCGATTATGCGATTCATATGGGCATTCGTAGCGGCGCAGAGATTATTATGTGCTCACCCTGCTGCCACAAAGAAATTCGCCCGCAATTAAAAAGCCCTTCTTTATTAGCACCCATATTGCATCACGGCATCCATCTTGGACAAGAAGCAGAAATGATTACAGATGGGTTGCGTGCACTCTTGCTGGAGGCAAATGGTTATGACACCCAAGTGTTTGAATTTATTTCCCTCGAACACACCAGCAAAAACAAAATGATTCTTGCCCAAAAGCGAAAAGTGCCACGCAGTAATAGGGATATTATCCAGCAAATATCCGCAATTAAAGAGTTTTATGGTATTGCGGACCATTGCCTGGAGAAACTACTTAAAGATAACTAATCTTACTAAAATTCGAGCAGCGCCAGGCTAAAAGCTTGTAGTATGCGCTTAGTCAACATTAACACTCTTTTATTGGTACTTATCCTTATGTTTGTTAATAGTAGAATTACTTATTCAGAGATCGCATCTTATTTACTTGTTTTTGCCGCTCTGTTTATTGTGCTAACTCACGGCTTATTGGTTGCCTTATTAGCAGGGCTCCTAGTCCATTCGCTGGTGGTTATACTATCGCCGAATTTTGATGTACGAGTTGGTAAAGAGCGTGCGCGAATGGTCTCCGTAAGTTTAATCGCCACCTTTACCATTACTGCACTCACGCTTAGCGTTTGGGGTGCGATTACTTTTTTCCAAAGCGAAGCCGGTAGCACTCACGCCTTACTAAAAAGAATGGCTGACATATTAGACGCCTCGCGCCAGCAATGTCCCACCTGGATCTGCTCCCATCTACCCGACAGTGCAGAAGAGCTGCGCGAATTAATGACCACCTGGATGCGCGACCATGCCCAGCAGGCTAAATCCATCAGCTCCGATGCCAGTCATACATTGGTACGTATTTTATTGGGCATGGTCATTGGTGCCATGATCTCCTTGAATAACCCCAGTAAATTATCAACCGCCCCGCTGGTCGTCGCCCTGCTAGATCGCGCAAAGACCTTAAGCCGTGCATTTAAAAAAGTAGTTTTCGCTCAGGTACGTATCTCGGCAGTTAATACACTTGCTACCGCTATCTATATATTGGTGATTTTGCCCATGGCGGATGTTCATCTGCCTATGGTGAAAAGTTTAATTGTGATCACTTTCGTTGCCGGCATGTTGCCCATTATCGGCAACTTAATTTCCAACTCAATTCTGGTAATAGTTGCCTTGCCCTTCGGATTCTCGGTCGCTCTCGCATCCCTAACATTTTTAGTGGTGCTGCACAAATTAGAGTATTTTCTCAATGCTCAAATTATAGGTACGCAAATTCAAGCACGCGCCTGGGAACTATTAATTGCCATGCTGGTCATGGAATCAATCTTTGGCTTTGCCGGTGTAGTTGCAGCGCCGGTGTTCTATGCTTATCTGAAGCAGGAATTAATTAACCGTCATTTAGTATAGAATCGGAGCTTAGTGAAAATGAAATATTGGCTTGATGCAACATCTTAGTAATAAACTTCATGATAAATATGTTGCTATTGAATAAAGGCTTGGCTATCCCTAAATAAGCTTTGTATGATTCAAGTATTATGCTTTAAAAATGTATATGATTTAAACGTTGATATAACCAGTGGAGTTCATCATGCAAAATATCTCAAGTATTCAGACGGTTCAGTCTACCAACGAAGTCGCAACCAGTAAGGTATTACGCAACACTTACATGCTATTGGGTTTAACCCTGGCTTTCAGTTCAGTCTGTGCCGGGATTTCAATGGCAGCCAACGTGGGCTATGGCCTGGGTTTAGTCATGAGCCTCGCGGCCATGGGTTTAATCTGGTTTGTATTACCTAAAACGGCAAATTCCGTTAATGGTCTATTCGTAGTCTTTGCTTTCACTGGCCTCGTAGGCGCAGGCCTGGGGCCGATACTGAGTCGTTATGCCAACATGCCAAATGGTGCCAGCATTATTATGCAAGCATTGGGTGGTACAGCTGCAGTATTTATTGGTCTTTCAGCCTATGTGCTTACGACTCGTAAAAACTTTAATTTTTTGAGCGGATTTTTAGCCGCGGGCATGATGTTGATGCTAGTCGTAATGGTCTTTTTAATCGGCGCATCCTTTTTTGGCTATCAATTTTCCGCCGTTAGCCTAGCCTTATCAGCTGGCATAGTGCTGCTAATGTCCGGCATGATTCTGTATCAAACCAGTGAAATTATTCATGGCGGCGAAACCAATTATATTTTGGCGACCAGCAGCTTATTTTTATCAATAGTAAACTTATTCACCAGTCTGCTGCATTTGTTAGGCGTCACTAGTGACGATTAATTGAACTAATAAATAAACAAGTCTACAAAAAGGCTCTGCCCCTTGGGGTTAGAGCCTTTTTTTATTTAGCCTGCAATAATCCGGGATTTCCATGGAACCATCGCGCCGATACTTCTTAAAAAATGCGAGTGTGGCTGCCCTCGCCATAGGCGCTTTTCGTCATTTACCCAGCCAAGCTCAGGGCACCAACCACTCTAACGAAATCAAGAAATTCGGAAGCTTAATCAAGGATCCAGCAGGAATACTTGACCTACCCCGGGGATTTAGCTACAAGATTATTTCGCGCAGTGGCGAGCCCATGAGTGATGGATTAATGACACCTTATAACCCGGATGGGATGGCGGCATTTCCGGTGAGAGGCAAACCACAACAAAGTTTATTAATTCGCAACCATGAATTACATTCCTATATAAAAACGGATTCCTTTGGCGGTGATGCAACATGGGCACACAAATTTGTAGGCACCAAGGCTTATGATTTCTACAATCGCATGCCCGCTAATGGCGGCACCACTAACTTATTGTTTGACCAGCGTACAGGCAAGGTTGAGCATTCCTTTCTAAGTCTAATTGGCACCCTGGTTAATTGTTCCGGCGGTGTAACGCCTTGGGGTTCATGGTTGAGCTGTGAGGAAACCCAAGATGGGTTGCACCAGGGGTTTGGTAAAGATCATGGCTTTATTTTTGAAGTACCGTCTAATGCCATTGGCTTAGTGGAAGCAAATCCATTAACGGCAATGGGACGCTTTAAGCACGAGGCTTGCGCAATCGATTTGGTCACCGGCATCGTTTACATGACCGAAGATGATGAAAGTGGATTGTTCTATCGTTTCCTCCCTAACCAACAAGGTGTCCTTGCCGCTGGCGGTCGCCTGCAAGCATTAGTGATTAATGAGCTGCCTTCTGCCAACACTCGCAATTGGCAAGACGATATTGCAAAACGAAAAGCCACACTTATTCCCGCAAAAAAATCACTGAGCTGCAAATGGATTGATCTCGACAATGTCACAGCACCTGATGGCGACTTAAGAAAAAGGGGTAGAGCCAAAGGCGCAGCAATATTTGCGCGCGGTGAAGGGCTAGCCTTTGCAATTCGCAGTAATAAAAGACGCGAACTATTTTTTTCGGCGACCACCGGCGGTGAACAAAAAATTGGTCAGTTATGGCGTTATCAGCCAAGTCCGTATGAAGGTACTGCGCGCGAACAAGAGCAGCCTGGCACTCTGGATTTATTTTACGAAACGGCTGATCGCACAGTATTGAAAGCCCCGGACAATTTAGTCATCGCCCCTTGGGGTGATTTAATCGTTTGTGAGGACAGTTACTCAACCACCGCTGATGATGTAAATTATTTGCGTGGAATAACCGCCGAAGGAAAAATTTATAATATCGCCATGAATCCACAACAAAATAAAGGCGAATTTTGCGGCGCTTGTTTCTCGCCAGACGGGTCAACTTTATTTATTAATATTCAAACACCGGGAATGACTTTTGCCATTACAGGGCCCTGGCAAGATGGGAGAACCTAGTAAAATCACAAATCCAAAAAAATCATACCGTTTAAAGAAATATCACAGAGCTAAGCTTGCCTAATTTCTAACTGACTCGGTGATGCAACACACTTACTTAATCATGACAGGCGTTGCTTGCCTGTTCGCAAAAATGTAGTAACATTCATACATTGAGTCGTACATATTGAGTCGTACATAAAGAGGCTAGCTATGAGCATAGTGACTATTTCAAGCCGGGAGTTCAATCAAGACATTAGTAAAGCTAAGCGGGCCGCCCTGAGCGGCCCCGTATTTATTACTGACCGCGGTCAACCAGCGCACGTTTTATTGTCAATAGACGAGTATCAAAAAATCACGGAGAAAAAAGAAAGTATTGTCAAACTGTTGGAAATGCCGGAAGTCGCTGATATTGATTTTGAACCGCCACGCATCCATAAAAAACTCTACCAGCCAACGGATTTTTCCTAATGTTTTTACTGGACACCAACGTCATTTCCGAACTCAGAAAAGCAAAATCTGGCAAGGCAGATAAAAATCTAGTGGCTTGGGCGAATGGTATTTCAACCTCAAGCCTTTATGTTTCAGTGATTAGCATTCTGGAATTGGAAACCGGTGTACTTTTACTAGAGAGACGCGACCCAACACAAGGGGCGCTGCTTCGCACTTGGTTAAACACCCACGTACTGCCTGCATTTTCAGATCGCATACTTCCAGTAGATACCGCCATCACGCAGTCTTGTGCAAAACTCCATGTACCCGATCCGCGCTCAGATCGGGATGCCATAATCGCGGCAACAGCCCTAGTTCACGGCATGACGGTTGTGACGAGAAATGTGGCAGATTTTACGGCTACGGGAGTCAGCATTTTGAATCCCTGGATACTCGAAATAAATGAGTGATGCATTCACCAGCATAAGATCAATGCTCAACCATTCGTTTTATTTAGGCACCCCAAATGACCGCAACTTACCTCTCACTGGACTCACTCACCAGCGCACTTGAAAAAAATGCGTTAATTCTAGTGCCCAACAATCGCTTGCGAAATCATTTGCTGCGCGCATTTGCATTGCAGCAAACGGCACAAGCCTGGTTAAAGCCCAACATTCAAAGCCTAAGCCAATGGCTTGAAACTCAGTGGGAGGCTCTGCAAAATAATGCGGTGAGTTATTCTTGTGTAACTATCGCCAGCCCTTTGCAGCGTCAAATATTGTGGGAAGCCACGATCAAAAACTCCCCATTAGGGGCAAGACTATTGCAACCAAAACCTTTGGCGCAACAGGCCGATAGTGCGCTAAAAAATCTGGAACTTTGGCGGTTACGCGATAATTTTTTAACAGATTTTTTTACTGACACCACAAGCAACGCCGCACAATTTTCAAATTGGATGCACGAATTTAATCGCGCACTTAGCCTACAACATTGCATTACACGCGAAGCAAGTTATGCGTTAATTGCCCAAGCCTTTCAGCAAAGGGACTTAACGCAACTCGATGCAATTTATCTTGAAGGCTTTGATGATTTACCACCCTTAATGCAACATATATTGGAATCATCCACCCAGCAATTAATTCGCCTGTCCAATCAAACGGCCGCCCACACAAATTTAATTCGCACGCAAGTTGCTAAAACTGAAAATGAAATTCGCGCAGCAGCTTTATGGAGTAAAGCGCAACTATTACAGGCTCCTGATTCCGCATTAATAGGTATAGTCGTACCCAACCTGGGTCAATGCCGCGATCAAGTTGAACGCATTTTTACCGAAGTATTTGAACCACATTCGCTGTTACCTGAAACCGCGCGCTATACCTTACCCTTTAACTTTTCAGCGGGTACCCCGCTCGGCACAACACCGCTAATTCATAGCCTGTTTGAAATTTTACGTTTGCAAGATAGCGACTGGCCACTGGAGCAACTGTGCAATTTATTGCAATCGCCATTCTGGGGCGATGAAAAATACGAAGGCTTAGCGCGTGCGCAATTGATTTTACAATTGCGCAACCTTGAACGCATGACCATTAATACCAGCGATTTACGTTATTGCGCGAGCAAATTGGAAACCAAAAATCCGGCATTAGTTGCCGCTGGATTAAGTCATCGTTTTGAAGCCGTGGGCAATTTGTTGCGGCGTCGCTTTGATAATAAATCGGCGCGCGAATGGTTGAACCTATTTGATCAAGTGTTAGGTTTAATGAATTGGCCCGGCTCGCGGCGTTTGGATTCGCAAGAATATCAACAACTCAACCAATGGTTTGAAGTGCGCGATGCGTTTGCCTGCATCGACAATCACTCCGCACCCATTAGTTACCATCAAGCCTGCCACTATTTGCGCGAGCTAGCCGACAAAACACCCTTTCAAGCGCAAACACCCGATTCACCGATTCAAATTCTCGGCGCACTTGAAGCCGCTGGCCTGCAATTCAGTCACCTGTGGGTGATGGGCCTGAGCGATAATCAATGGCCGCCAGTGCCTAGCCCTAATCCGCTATTGCCACTGCAGCTTCAACGCGACCATCTGATGCCCCACTCCAGCGCCAGCCGCGAATTGGAAATTGCGCAAGGCTTAACCCAACGTTACCGCCAATCTGCACAGCAGGTTATTTTTAGTAGTGCCCAGAGTGATGGCTCCAACTCCGGTGAAAATGAATTGCGTCCCAGCGCCTTGATTCGCGATATTCCACTCACACGTTTAGAAAATATTGTGAATGAAAAAAATTCGGATTTGGAAAACTA
Source organism: Pseudomonadota bacterium (assembly GCA_040385335.1). Lineage (GTDB taxonomy): Bacteria > Pseudomonadota > Gammaproteobacteria > Pseudomonadales > Cellvibrionaceae > Cellvibrio. Next base: position 200,565 of record JAZKHP010000016.1, on the reverse strand, counting down.
TTATCAACTATTACAAAAGGCTGCACGGCTTGAGGTTGTCCATGATGCCAATGGTCCCATGCTCGGACAGGATGAACGCATTCGCGGCGGCAGCAGTTTATTTAAGTACCAAGCCGCCTGCCCGTTTGAAGCCTTTGCACGTTTGCGTTTAGGTGCGCAAAATCCGGATGCACCGGTGATGGGATTTTCGCCGGCAGAACGCGGTAACTTATTACACGATTCCCTCGCCGATATCTGGCGTGAATTGAAAAACTCAACCGGTTTAGGGGAGCTGGACGACGCCTCTTTACAAATTCTGGTGAACACTATCACCCGGGACATTATTGGCAAAGCCCAGGCTCGCAATCCGCGTCAACTCGGGAAGGTTTATTGCGAACTGGAACAGCAACGCCTCAGTCAATTATTGTGCGAATGGTTGCTGGGCGAACGCGAACGCCCAAGCTTTGCAGTGATTGCTATTGAACAGGACCAAGCTATCGAATTTGCCGGTTTACCTCTGCGCTTACGCATCGATCGCATCGATCAGTTTAGCAATGGCGACAAATTGTTAATCGATTATAAAACCGGTAACACCAGCATTAAATCCTGGCAAGGCGAGCGTTTAAGTGAACCACAGTTACCACTCTATGCCGTCACTCGTGAAGACATTGCCGCTATTAGTTTTGCGCAGATTAACCGTAAAACCCAACAATGGGATGGCCTTGGTGAACTGCACGATACCAGTTTGAACCAAGCAGGAATTAGACCCGCGGATAGCTGGCCGTTACAGTTAGAAGAATGGCAAATCCAACTTCAACAATTGGCAGAAGACTTTATCGCAGGCGATGCACGAGTGGATTTTAAAAATATCAATGCGCAGGATTACGCCGCAGATTTAGCGCCTCTGACACGCTTGGCCGATGCCGACGCGCTTGCGCACTTTGTTGCCGGAAATGAGCAATTTGCAATACCAATGACAACACAACCTGCAAAAAGAGGTGGATAAATTATGAATCTACCTCTCGACTATTTAGCTCGCCAAGCCGCCCTGGACCCAACCCGATCCTTCGCGGTGAGTGCCCCCGCAGGGTCGGGTAAAACCGGTTTGCTCACCCAGCGCTTGCTTAAGCTTTTAAGCCTGTGCGACAACCCCGAAGAAGTCCTCGCGATTACCTTCACCCGTAAAGCTGCCGGTGAAATGCAAAACCGTGTACTGCAGGCCCTATGGCAAGCCAAAGAACAACCAAAACCCGACAATACTCATGACCTGCTCACCTGGAAATTGGCCCAAGCGGTGCTAACTCAAGATAATGTGCACGGATGGAACTTGCTGCAGTGCCCGCAACGTTTGCGCGTGCAAACAATTGATAGTTTATGCAGCGCCATCAGTCGGCAGTTACCCATAGCCAGCGGGTTTGGTAGCCAACCAAAACCCGGTAACGATGCCGAAGCAGCCTATCGCCAGGCAGTTCATCAACTTCTCAAAGAGCTGGAATCGGAATCCGAGGTGCGTGCCGACCTTACGCGCTTGCTGGAACATTTAGACAATAATTTACAAGCACTGGAAAGTCTGTTGATGGCGTTGCTTGCCAAGCGCGATCAATGGCTGGGCGTGGTTTTTCAAGCAAAAGGTAGCGATGCACGCGCTTACCTGGAATCGGTATTACAAGACATTATCAGCGATAGCCTTAAAGCCGCAGAGGAAACTTTATTGCTTCACGGTAGCGAGTTAGCCGTTATCGCTGATTGGGCGGCGGGCAATTTGCAAGAGTCCGCATCCGATTCGCTGATCGCCAGTTTGCGCGGGATGATCGGTCTACCCCAACCAATATTAAGCCAACAAAAACAATGGCTCGCCATCGCCCATCTGTTGCTCACCGGTAGCGGCACCTTCCGCAAAAGTCTCACTAAAAACGAAGGCTTTCCAGCGGCCAAAGACAATAAAGACAGTGCCGTCTATAAAAATCGCTTTGGCGAAATGACCGGCGCTATAGTCGAATTGCATCCCGCTGCCGCTGAGATGCTTAATGAACTGCGTAACCTGCCGCCAAGCCACTACGACCATAGCCAGTGGGCGCTATTGGACTGTCTCACCCGCCTGTTACCCCGTTTAGCGGCTGGGCTGGATATAGTCTTTGCCCAGCTGGGAGAAACTGACTTTACCGCAGTAAGTCAGGCGGCACTCACCGCACTTGGCTTTGAAGATTCGCCCACCGACGTTGCCCTGCAATTGGACTACCGCATTCGCCACATTTTAGTGGATGAGTTTCAAGATACTGCCAGCACGCAATTAGAGCTGCTACAGAAGCTGACTGCCGGATGGGAAGCTGGTGATGGCCGCAGTTTATTTATTGTCGGCGACGGCATGCAAAGTTGTTACAGTTTTCGCAACGCAAACGTAGGTATTTTTTTAGAGGCACGGCAGCAAGGCATTGGCAATTTAACCTTGGAAAAGCTCGACCTCACCGTTAACTTTCGCTCGCAAAGCGGACTGGTGAATTGGGTTAATGAGCAATTCCAAAACGCGTTTCCAATGGACGATGATATCAGTCGCGGTGCGGTGAAATACTCCGCCTCTCACGCATTTAAACCAGAGTTGCCAGGCGAAGCTGTGGAGTTGTATTTAAGCCCGTTCAGCAAAGCGGATGAAAAAGAAGAGAGCGATGAAGATGAAAGTACTAGCGATAGTAAATATCTTGCTGAACTGCAAGAAGCGGAAGCCATAGCGCATTTAATAAAACAGCTACGCACAGAATCTCCTGCAGATTCTGTCGCACTCCTGGCACGTGGCCGCAATCATTTACAACAAATTTTTCCCGCGATGAGCCGTCTTGGTTTGAGTTGGCAAGCTACCGATATCGACAGCCTCGCGCAACGCATGGCAATTATCGATCTTACGAGCCTTACCCGCGCCCTGCTCGATCCCACGGACCGCATTGCCTGGCTCAGTATTTTGCGCGCACCCTGGTGCGGTTTAGATTTAAAAGATTTACATAAAATCGCGAATACAGATCTCACTGAATCAGGCACCAAACATTCTTCAATGATTTCACAACAAACGCAATTCCCTATTATCTGGCAACAAGTTTTAGGGTTTGAAAAAATTGCTGGTTTAAGCAGCGCCGCGCAACAAGCGCTCACCCGTTTTGTCAGTGTCATTGAACCTGCGCTGGCAACAAGACAACGCAAACCCTTACGTCAATGGCTGGAAGGAATTTGGCTCGCCCTGGGCGGACCGGCAACCTTATTGGATACGCAGGACATCAACGATATCCCCAATTTTTTTGCATTGCTTGAACAACATCACCAAGGTGGCAGCATTGGCGATTGGCAAACATTTACTCGCGCCGTGGGTAAACTTTACGCAACGCCACGGCAAAATGCCGATGCAAAATTGCAAGTGATGACCATGCACAAATCCAAAGGCCTGGAGTTTGATCACGTTATTATTCCGCGCTTACACAAGCTCTCACCCAGTGATGGCCAACAACTAATGCTCTGGCGCGAACGTTTAAACCGCCATGGCGAACGCCAATTACTGCTCGGCCCACTGGCCCCGGTGGGGGGCGAAAAAGATAGGCTTTACGCCTACATCAAAAAAGAATCTGCACTGCAATTGCATTACGAGGCTACACGTTTATTTTATGTGGGTTGTACCCGCGCCATTAAAAAGCTTTATCTCTTCGGCTGCCTCGCTCAAAATGAGGCCACCCAGTTGGAAAAAGGTATTTGGAAAAATCCACCGAGTAAATCGTTATTAAATAGCATTTGGCAAAATGTTGCAGCACAAGTAAAAGTTATTACGCCTACGTCTTTATCTCAACATAAAAATACGGCTGACTTTGAGCGCGCAGGCTTACAACAATTACTGCGCTTTAAACCAAAATGGCAAGCTCCCATTTTACTTGACAATGAAATCTTAAAAACCTATCGCGGTAAAGAAGTTAGCGATGAAGACAATATTCCCCTAGCCGAAACTCGCAGCGCTAAACTGGGGCGGCATACGGGAACGCTCATTCATCGCGCACTACAAAATTTAGTTGGCATTGCCAGCACCATTGATGTACAAGCCTGGTTACACAATCAGCAACGATTTTGGCAGGTATACTTAAAACAAAACGGTTGGCATACAGAAGAGATTAACTTGGCAATTCAAAAAGTATCGCAAGCGATACACAACACCTTAAATGATGAGCAAGGTAAATGGTTACTCAATAACTCTCATCAACAAAGCGCTTCTGAATTGATCATTACTCACAAGCAAGGCAATCACACAGATTTAAAACTGCGCGAAAATATTATCGATCGCACTTTTATTACAGATGGCGTGCGCTGGATTATTGATTACAAAAGTAGCGAACCTAGCAGAGGACAATCCGTAGCTGATTTTATAGTGCAGGAAACAGCCGCTTATAAAACTCAACTCCTTAGATATAGGGAATGTTTTGCTGCGCTAGGAGAAACAGCTATTAAAACAATATTATATTTTCCCCTACTGGAGAGCGGAACAAGGTTTGTGAATGTTGAAGATTAGCAATAGAAAAAATCCTTTAACATCTATATAGTCTCGCCCCATAAAATCTAGACCTTATAAACCGTTCGGTGAACTCATGAATGATGATGAATTTGAAATATTTTTAACTGCGGCCAATGACGAGCTTAAAACCAAGCAAGAGCTCCTGACCAAAACCTATGGTTTTGGTAAACATAAACGCTGGATGTTCGAAAATGATGATCAGGCCAAACTGCAATTTTTTAATGCTGAGGATAAATTGGTCATAGCGGCGGACATTATCGACATTGGTAGTTATTCGCCGGGGGCTAATACCTGGAAATGGGCTTGGGCCTATGAATCCATTAAACCACTCTTGAAAGAGCAATCCCTGCGTATAAAAGAATTAGAAGAGATCACAGATTTAGTCGTATTTGGGGAAGATAAGGCCTTTGAGGCAGACGAGTATTTTGCCTGGGAATTAGCGGCTATGGCAGTGAAGCATTTAGGTGCATTAGGTTGCTACCGGGCATTTTCTTCGGCCAGAAACGTGCATATGTTTTTTGCAATCGTAGCGGTCCATGAATTTAATTGAAAGTAGCCAATCAAATTTTAATCCCTATTGCAATCGTTTTGATTCGTTCATATAAATTTAATCTAATAAATACAATTGATGTGGAATAAAAAACTAATATAAACCTCGCGATTTTTTTTTACCTCGCTATAATAAAAACAGGTATCCGCAGAAGCTGTTTGTAACGGTAAGACCCAATGAGAGCCCATTTAGGCACTCCTTAAATCCTGGCGTGAAAACCAAGGATTTACCCAGCAACCACAGCCTGCGGATACTTTTTTACATTTCCATTGCATTTATTCCAAACAGAATTCCCGTCAAATATCTGCTCGCGCAAGCACCTCTGCCGCAACAATTTCTTGTTAGTTTTTACTTCACTTTTGCGAATGCGGCAATGTTAAATAGGCTATGTATTTAGCGGGCAATAGTAAAAGCTCCGTAAATGGTCAGCCCCGTTGCAGGAGCATAGTTCAGGAGCACGCTAGCGCCGAAGAGATCCGATTTTTTTGATCTGGCTATGTCTTTCCCAAGACGCACCGCTTTTGCAATCGCTTTGCTATCGTCACTGTGGATATTGTACCAATCAAGCGGACTGTCAGAAATTCCACCAAGATCGCGTACAACTCGCTGCAGGCCTACATTGGCATCATTAAAAGTGTTGGACAGTTCAAGCGGAAAAGGAAGTATATTGGCGCCGTAATTTAAACTAGTGGCAAGTGAGCTAGTAACGAAATTTGCCGAAGTACTAAAACTAAATCCGCGGTATACCAGACCAAAATCCACATTACCTTTTGGTGATGCACCCAGGGTCGTCGAGAAACGACGGCAACTCAGTGATGCTTCAACATTTCCGCCATAATTATAACTGGTTGAATAACGAAATATTCCCGGTTGATAGGTTAGACCTACTTTACTAGTGTCAGCGTCGAGAGCGAGAAGCCATAACTGAATTTGCAGCTTGGGTGGGAGTAATGCAAAATCTATATCAAATTTATCCACGAGTGCGCTCCTGATTGGTAATTTATAGTTATCATTAAAATGATCAAAGCAAAAAATTATGCTGATATTTTTGCGTTCATTGAACAAATAATTTTATCTAAGTGCTATAGGAGCCGCTTGGTTAAAATTAGTCGGATGCAGTCGATAAAAACATTTCTCATAACAAGCTGTCAATTTGCAGGCGACATCATTAATAAAAATGTGATGTGCTTCACACGCATTTACCTACTCAATAACCAGCACCAAATAAATTAGAATTTAAACACTAAGGAATATTTCAATTCATTAAACAGTTGATTTTTAATTCAGCATATCACCTGGATTAATGACATATCTCGAATTCATTATGAAGCGAATCACACAAAACGAATCCTAAAAAATTCTAATGCGCTAATCGCGAAACCCGCGTTACTGTTGTTATAGCTTTAACTGCATGAAGATAATAAAACCCAGACCGCAAAATTTAATAATTTAAATGCCACGCAAGTAGCTTAAGTTACGTTCCATTTCACCAACAAGATTTTGAAATGTAAAGAAGACACTAATCAGTGTTTACATTCTTTAAACCTGCTTTAGGCTCCCCAAGTCATAACAATAAAATACCGGCACATGATCCGCATAACATCAGCACGAGTGTCGATGTGAAGGAGAAGCCATCATGCGGCTCAAATTATTTCCATTTTCTATTACTTCAACATTCAAATTTAAATTTTTTGTGATGTGATATCGCAACGCACTGCTAACTTTCTAATATCCTCAGCCATCGAATTAGCAGCTCCAATACATCTCTTTCAGGCAAATGATATGGTTTTTCCTTACAACGCCGCCCGGTGATCCCATCTTAATTTTTTACTTTCTTGACACTCCATCCATGTCGGCCTTTACTTTAAAGGGCCAGCGATCCTATGGCACGCAAATTAACATTGGGGAATTAAATGAAATTAAAATTTATTGGAGTATTTAGCGCTGCTTTCAGCTTGCTATCTTTAACCATTTCCGCTTTTGCTGAGGATACACCCGCAGCAGTGACGGCGCTTATTCCAGTCATCGCCAAGTGGGGTGAGAATCCTGTATTAATTGCCGCAGTTAAAGAGCAAAACGCTAAAAATGCAACTTTGGAACAGATTCAAAAACGCGATAAAGAGTGGATGGCAACGACCGGCCTGGATGATGGCATGAAAGCTATAATGAAAAGCCCAGCCGCCAAAGAATTGGAGAAGCTTGAAGCGACCCAGGCTTATTTCTTTGAAAGTTTTTTAATGGATCAGCTCGGTGCCAATGTGGCCATGACCAATAAGACGTCGGATTATTGGCAAGGAGATGAGCCTAAATTTATTAATACCTACAAAGCAGGTGCCGGTGGGATTGATATAGGCAAAAGCAAATTTGATGATAGTGCCAAAGCCTATTTAATCCAGATATCTGTTCCCGTTAAAGAGGGAACCAAGGTAATTGGCGCTATTACGGTGGGTATTAATCTGGATGAATTGGATAAAGCTAAATAACAATAGGCAAGATTGATGGATTGGTTTTATGGTTTAAAAATTCGTAATAAATTCCTGATCCCCATACTTATCATTAGTTGCATGATGGTGAGTATGGGGATTTTAGTCTTGTATCAATTTGAACTTATTGACAACAAAGTAAGGCAGTTAGGAGAGGTTAATCTAACGGCTACGAATTTATTGCTTGAAGCTGATGCCGATGTTCATAAAGTATTGGTGGAAGAACGCAGCATGCTATTTCTCAACCCTGAAGCTCCTGAATTTTCTTTATCGGTCGTAAATCATCAAAAAAGCCTCGCTGATGCGCATGACAAATTAATGAAATTTTACAATTTGATGCATGATGATTCGCTCAAGAATCTGTTTAACAATTATGAAGTTGCCCGCGACAAGTGGGAAAATCTTACCAAAACAGTCGTGAGCGCGCGCCAGGATAATACTCGTGAAGGCAGGACTACCGCCATTGAGGTCAGCTTTAAAGATGGCGATCAAGCTTTTAGTGAAATGCGCTCAGCTATTTATGCCTTAAAAGACCAGATAGAAAGTCGTGCTCTGGAGGCAATGCAAGAGTCACAAGATACCGTTAAAAAAAGTTATTATCTGGTTACAATATTTATTGGTGTCAGCCTGGCAGTAGCGCTGGTGATGGTTATTCTAATTCCTAAATTAATCGTCGATCCTATTTTTAAAATGCAACGCTTTATTAAATCACTGGCGGGAGACGGTGGTGATTTAACACATACAATTCCCATAGACTATCGCGATGAATTGGGCCTGTTGGGCGAGACGATCAATGAATTTATAGAAAGCTTACGCACTTTGTTGGCGCGAGTGATAGGTATGGGAGAAATTTTTAATAACCAGGCCGCTACTTTATATTCACTCGCCAATAAAAACTCGATATTGGTGCAGAAGGAAACGCGCGAAGTATCTCTGGTTGCCAGTGCTATAACGCAATTGTCGTTGTCGGTACAAGGTGTTGCACAGCTTGCACTTGAAGCCGCAAAAAGAACCCAGGATGCGCGCACCGAAAGTAGTAATGGTTTAAGAGTTGTCAATAATACTATAGGTGCTATTAGTCACTTAGCGGATGAAGTAAAAAAGTCCTCGGACGTAATCACTAAACTTAATACAGACAGCGCAAATATTATTGGTGTAGTAAATGTTATCAAGAGTATTGCCGAACAGATTAATTTATTAGCATTGAATGCCGCAATCGAAGCGGCGCGTGCCGGTGAGCAAGGTAGAGGATTTGCGGTGGTAGCTGACTCTGTACGCGAGCTAGCTTTCCGTACAGGAGAATCGACACAAGTTATCCAGGTGATGATCAACACCTTGCAGCAAAGTGCAACTTCCGCTGTTCTTGCTATGAAAAATAGTCAGGCGATAGCACAGGATTCTGTAGCACAAGCCGGTGCCACAGGCACAGCACTAACGCGGATTGATGGTGCTATTACTATGATGTCCAACGTAAATGCACAAATCTCCGCTGCTACCGATGAACAATCATCAGTAGCCGGTGAAATTAGTGGTAACACTCACAACATTTCCCAATATGCAGAGGATGCTGCGGAGCTTGCAAAAAATGTTGCCACTGCTTCGGAAGAACTAGCCAAGGTCGCAAGCTCATTACACGAACAACTTTATAAATTTAAAGTTTAATGAGCTTGCAGCTATCCCGAAATATATTTTTCGGTCTTTGCAGCTAATTTGAATTCCCTTCCGCTATTGCTTGGCAGCGTGCTTTTTATAAAAATTAAAATTTGTCTTCACCTGATAGTTATGGGTCTTTCAGGCCTGTCACCCTATTCATAATACATATCTTTCGGCACTTTAAGGTTGCGTGGGTACTTGGGTTTTTCCCCACGGCCTTTGCGATAGTTACGCAATTGAAAAACGTAAGCAAGCACTTGTGCCACGGCGAGATATAAGCCGGAAGGAATTTCCGTATCTAATTCGGTTGTATGAAAAATAGCGCGCGCCAACACCGGGGATTCAATAATGTCTATGTTATGAGCTTTGGCTATTTCGCGAATTTTCAATGCCGTATGATCGCCACCTTTGGCAATCATAATCGGTGTTGCCATGCTTTCTGGCTGATATTTTAAGGCCACGGCATAGTGTGTTGGGTTAGTGATAATCACATCGGCTTCAGGTACTTTTGCCATCATCCGGCGCTGTGCCATTTCACGCTGTAACTGACGAATGCGACCTTTTACTTCCGGTTTTCCGTCAGTATCTTTCGACTCGTCCCTTATTTCCTGTTTCGTCATTTTTAATTTTTTAGCATATTCAAATAATTGCAGCGGTACATCCACAGCAGCAATGATTAAGGTTGTAGCAGATAATGCGATAGCAGCAAAAATACTGATTTTGGCGGAGTGAACAATCGCGACATTAATACTTTCATCACTTAAGCGATACATATCTTGCGCATAATGCTTTAACAATAAAATGGTTGCACCGAGAATAACTAACACTTTGGCGAGCGCTTTTACTAATTCAATTAGCGATTTCACCGAGAACATGCGCTTAATTCCCGCCAACGGATCCATACGGCTCAATTTTGGTTGCAAGGCATCAACACTGAATAACCAACCGCCCAAGGCAATAGGGCCAATAATAGAAGCCACAAACATCAAACCAAAAAATGGCATCATGCTTAAGATTCCATCATAAATTGCAGACGCCAAATGGCCGATCATCGCATTGGGATCAAAAATAGTTTCGCGCTTCAAAATAAAATTGGCACGGGTAAGGCCGATTATTTTGGCGAACATAAAATCTGCGTAAAAATATAAACCACAGGCACCAAATAATAAAACCACCGACGTAGTAAGATCGCGTGAGCGCGGAATCTGGCCTTCTTCACGCGCCTTTTCAATCTTTCGGCCACTGGCCTCTTCCGTCTTTTCCTGACTGCTGTCTTCGTCTGACATTTATTTTATTTCCAGCAACATTCGCGTAGCGCGTAAGCCTTCATCAATAATTTGATAAAAAAGCGGCAGAAAATTCGATAAGGAATACCACATTAAAAGATAACCAAACAATAGTGTGATGGGCATGCCAACGGTAAATACATTCATTTGCGGCGCGGATCGACTCATCACACCAAACGAAATATTAACGATCATCATCGAGGTTAATAAGGGTAAGGAAATCAATAATCCCGAACTAAACATCCACGAAAATAAAGTCACTATATGTAAGTAATGTGCAGGTCCAAAACCTTGGCCACCTACCGGAAAACTGACAAAACTATCCACGATCATTTGAATAACAACCAGATGCCCATTAATGGCTAAAAACAACAAGGTGGATAACAATAAATAAAATTGTGAAATAATCGTTACACTCATTCCACTCGATGGATCGTTTTGAGCAGCAAATCCCAAACCTAGTTTTAATGCGATAAATTGCCCAACGAGGATAAAAATTTGCATAACAATTTGTAAACTAAAACCTAATGATAAGCCTATCAATACTTCTTTCATTATAAGCATCATGCCTTGCAAAGACATAAAGGAAATAACAGGGGCATTCGGCAGAAGAGGAACAACCAGCATAGTGGTAAATAATGCAAGAATAATACGCGCCCGCGCTGGCACAACCCGTGAACCAATAATCGGTATCGCGAAATAAAAAGCGCTAATGCGCATCATCGGCCACAAATATTGCCCAATGAATTGATTTATTTGCGCTTCGTCTACTAACAATTCTTGCATAGCGTATTATTCAATAGATTTTCAGCCAATTAAGTAAGGAATATTCGTATAGAGTCGTGTAAATAAATCCATAAATTTTGTAATGATCCAGGGCCCCGCCATCATAATAGTGGCAATTGTCATAATTAAACGCGGCAAAAAACTTAAGGTTTGTTCATTAATTTGCGTGGCAGCTTGAAACATACTGACCAATAGCCCCACAATCAAACTGGGCCCCACAATAACCAGCACCATCAATACAATCAGATAAAGTGCATCGGCAAACAAATCCATCACAACTTCGGGAGTCATTTTTTTATCCTGCTACAAATAAGTTAGGAGAGTAACCCGTAATGAGACTAATTTAAACACCGTAACTAGCAGCCAGCGTGCCGACAATCATTGCCCAGCCATCCACTAACACAAACAGCATTATTTTAAATGGTAATGAAATAATCAGCGGTGACAGCATCATCATACCCATTGCCATAAGCACGCTGGATACCACAATATCGATCACCAAAAATGGAATAAAAATAATAAAGCCAATTTGAAAAGCCGTTTTTAGTTCACTAATAATAAAAGCCGGAATCAAAATATTAAACGGAGTTTCTTCAGGAGTCGCAATGGGTTTATGCTTGGCAATACCTACGAATAAACCTATATCTGACTCACGGGTTTGCGCCAACATAAACGTATGAAAAGGTGCTACAGCCTTGGCAATAGCATCTTTTGCAGAGATCTGTTGATTAATGTAAGGCTGCAATGCATCTGCATTGGCCTTGTCAAATACTGGCTGCATAATAAAAAAAGTAAGGAATAAGGCCAGGCCAATTAAAATTTGATTAGAAGGAGACTGCTGTAAACCCAAGGCCTGACGCAAAATTGAAAAGACAATAATAATTCGTGTAAAGGACGTCATCATCATCAACAATGCTGGCAAAAAAGTAAGCATTGTCATGATAGCGAGAATCTGTAAGGTCACCGTATAGTCTTGAGTGCCGTCTTTATTTGTTTTTACAGTAAACGCCGGCAGACCCGGGATAGCAGGCAGCGAGCCACCTATATTACTTACTGAAGTGGGAGCAGGTACAAGCTGGGTTTGTTTTAGTGATGTTGTTTGTGCGCTGACATTCATACAAAAACAAACAAATATAATCAGCGGTATGAAGATGTATTTAAACGAATACACAGATTGCAACAACTTAATTGCTCGCATAATTAGCCCTTACTTTTTGCTATTTTTTAAATTAGAAGAAGTGCTATTACCCAAGTCTTTTTGTTGTGCCGTATCGTTTTGTACAACATCTTTTTGTAAGATAGCCATTAATTTTTGGCTAAAATCTGATGCTGCTGGCGTTGCATTTTGAGGAGCATTAACGACCGGCTCCGCAAAGACATGCAGTGCATTAATAGTTGTCGCAGTGATGCCCAATAAAATTTGCTTGCCGCCGACATCCACCAACATAATTCGTTCGCGCGCTCCCAGCGGTAGAGCCGATAACATTTTGATAGTGGAATTTTGCATAAATCCACCTTGGCTAAAACGCTTTACAAACCAGGATAAGCCATAAATCAAACCCAAAATTAACATTAATCCGCCCACCAAACTCGCTAATTGCGAGGCGCTGTTAATTTTTTTTGGTTCAGACGTAACTATCGTTTTGTTACGCATATCAACAGGCGTAGCAACAGCGATCGGCGATGGAGTTTGCTGCGAGGTCTGCGATGCAGGAGCATCTAAAATAACAGTTGCCATGTTTTCCACCGCAACCTTTTCGCCGAGGTTATCGTCTGCGCGCACCTTATCCATAGTGACTAACATAGCTATGATTACTGAAAAAACGACTAGCAGAATTCTTTCACTCGCAAAGGTAAATGTTTTTTTATGCGAGCCAACACTTAGGCGAATGCTTAATTTCATAGCTGTACCTGATGATCCGTTAACGAAAAACTAACGCAACTTTTTAATGCGCTCTGCAGGACTAATGACATCGGTCATGCGAATACCAAATTTTTCATTGACTACAACAACCTCACCGTGCGCAATGAGCGTACCGTTGACAAGCACATCTAAAGGCTCACCGGCCAAGCGATCCAATTCAATAACAGAACCTTGATTGAGCTGCAATAAGTTGCGAATGGTGATGGAGGTTCGCCCTACTTCCATTGAAATACTCACTGGAATGTCCAAAATGACATCCAACTCCGGATTTACCGTAGCTCTACCCGAATCGTTTAATTCTTCAAATGAAACCGGGTTCGCTTTTGCTGATGCTTTGTCTCCGACATCAGCTTGCTCTGCCATAGCGGCAGCCCAATCATCACCCATATCATCGTTTGCCATGATTAACTCCTGGAGTACCTGTTATATTTTGTGCGCCGGAACGGTCAATAAATTCTTTTATTTTTAAAGCAAGATTCCCGCGCGATTGTCCTAACTGGGTTCTAAACATAGGCACACCATTAGCGGTGAGCACGTGAAAGCTTGGAAATTCTATGGGTATTACGTCGCCAACTTTTAAATCCACTATATCTCTTAGCGTAATATCACTACGAATAACATCGCACTCCAAATTTACCTTTGCCGCTAACACATCTTCACGCAAGGCTTTCACCCAGCGTTCATCCTGTTCATCACTATCGCTTTGTAAACCGGAATCCAACACTTCGCGAATGGGTTCAATCATTGAATAAGGCATAGTGATATGTAATTCACCACCGCCACCATCAAGCTCAACGTGAAATGTACTTACCACTACCACTTCACTGGGGCTTACTATATTTGCCAAAGATGGATTTACTTCCGAATGAACAAATTCAAAATTTATCGGCATGATGGCTTTCCATGCTTCGGTTAAATCGATAAATACCTGGTTCAACACCATCTGCACTACGCGTAATTCTGTTGGAGTAAATTCGCGACCTTCGATTTTTGCGTGGCGACCATCACCACCGAAAAAATTATCTACTAATTTAAATACCAGCTTTGCATCCAGAATAATTAGTGCTGTGCCGCGCAAAGGGCGAAACTTCACCATGTTTAAACTGGTAGGTACATAAAGTGTGTGAACATACTCACCAAATTTTTGTATTTGAATGCCGCCAACTGAAACGTCTGCAGTTCGCCGCAACAAATTGAACATACTAATACGTGTGTAGCGCGCGAAGCGCTCATTAATCATCTCCAGCGTAGGCATACGCCCGCGCACTATTCGATCCTGGCTCGTGAGATCGTAGTTTCTTACTGTGCCGGGCTCCTCTTCTAACCCGACATTGATGTCACCGTCATCAACACCGTGTAGGAGCGCGTCAATTTCGTCTTGCGATAATAGATCTTGCACAGGCTGTTACCTTTATTGCATAACAAAATTGGTGAAAAGAATTTGCTCTATATTGGGTAATTTATTTTTGCCTTTTATAGGTTTTTCTGCGGCATCTTCCTGCTCTTTAATCAATATGTCCTGGACTATTTTAAGTGCGGAAGCGCGCAGCTTTTCTTTACCTTCAATCGTTTGTAAATCATCAAAAGCCTGATTACTCAACAATAAAACCAGGCCGTTGCGCACGGCGGGCATGTGTAGTTCTAATATTTTTATTACTTCGACATCGCGATACATAACCGTTAATTCTGCTTGTAAAAAGCGCTGGCGACCGTTGACATCGAAATTAACCGTGAAATTAGGTTTAAGTGCCAAATAAATAGCGGGCAAAAGTGGTTCAACGGTAGGTACCTTAGCTTTAGCCGCTACACTTTTGGTTGCTTTGGCATCGCTTTTGGCAACCTCATCCTCATCAACTTCATCATCCGCTGCTTCAATCGCAGCTTCTTCTTTAGGGGAAATTAATTTAATAACGCCGACAGTAGCGCCAATAGAAATAGCCACCAGCAAAAAAGCCAAGCCAATTATCAGCAATATTTTTTTCTTCTTTTTCTTAGCTTCTGCAGCACTGGCAGCAGCAGCTACCGCTGCATCATCCTCTTCACTTGGTTTTGCACCTTTCTTATCTGCGGCCATGTCAAAACTCCGTCACATTTTGTTGCCAATGGGGATTCAGCAATAGCTATGCCAGCTATTGCTCACTAAAGCGTAGCAGCGGATTAACTGTTTGCTAGGAATGGGGGACCACTATTAGAGTTTTAATGCGAAATGAAATAAGAAATAATTATTTGCGTACAAAAATCAAACATCTTGTTACAAACAGCGAGATATATTTTTGTTCTAAAAATCTATGGGGTGGCAGGTCACGAGAAATTTAAACTCTCGCTTAAGATTTCAACCGAAGTGAACAGACATTGAGTCTGTTTTTCAAACTCGCATTTATGCCTGCACGAGCAATTACCCCACTAGCAATAAATGCAGGCGAATGAATAATCTAGCAAAACATTTTTTATTAAGCGTAGTGATCTACTAAACGCTGTTGGACAATCGCAGAAACACTGACAAGTGTTTCATCATCAACTTGTTCTACTGTACCACCATGAGATTGGGCCCCCTTACCGTCGCCTTGTTGGCGATGAAAGGATTTATCCGAAACATCGACATTGACTAAATTTAAACCTTGCTCGTTAAACATGTCGCGTAACCGGCTAAGATTTTGATCGAGAACTTCGCGCACACCGGCATGATGACTAGTAAAACTTACGCTGGCTTGTTCTTGATTAACACTCACTTTTACTTGCATGGGTCCCAGCTCGGGTGGGTCCAAACGGATTTCAGCTGCGGTAATATTTTGTGCAGCTAACCACAACACTTTTTCACCCACAGCCTGGCTCCACTGCGGTTGACCTACGCTGACCGGTATCGCAGTTTGTGCCACAAAACTTCGCCCCGCCGCCACTAGCGAATCTGGCCCCCGACTTAAGGAATCCAGCGCAGAAACCAAAGGAGCGGCGGTGGAAGCTGGCGAATGCTTGCCAGTCTCAGCTCCCGTTTGCTCAAGCCCATTGTTATTTGTACTCATAGCGTTAGCGCTGACCGTTTGCACCATTTTTTCAAACAAACTTTTAGAATCCAGCGGCGCATTTACCGTTTCCTGATCAGCCAAAAACAAACCGTCACCCTTAAAAATAGAAGATGAGCTCAAAGAATTTTGGGGTGACGCTGTAACAGTAGAATCAAGTGCGCCCTTAGCCCGCAATGTCGCACTTAATACTGAAGCTATGGATTCCGTTTGGGTTTCTATTGCTTGTGCCTTAGCGCTGGCATTGGCTTGATAAGGCGATAAGGGAGCATTGGCACTCGATTCAAAATTTTCACTCGTGTTTGCGGTATTGATTGAAAGTTGTGCGGTTGCAGTTGTGCCTTCGGCGATTGGATTTAACAACGCACCTTCCGCTTCCGGAGCAAGAACTTGATCTATTAAAGTCGATGAAAAAACCAAACTGCCTGATATTGAATTCCCAATTTCGCCGGTCTCGCCCTCAGGCAAGGTAGTTTGATTGAGGACATCCAATCCAAGGTTTATATCATTGGCAATGGGTGCAGCAATACCTGCAATACAATGTTCGGTATTCTCCTGCCTACCTTCCGCATCGCTTTCACTATTTACCTTATTTTTATCGCTAATCTTAACTTTAGCTTCCCTAGCAATTTGCTTCGAATCACCCGCAGAGTGTTGTAATTCCTTCACACGCTTATGCGCTTTTTCAGTGGACTGGAAATTTTTTTGACGCACAGTATCCTTAGCTTGCGAAGAATTACTGGCAGCATTAGCTGCATTGTTTTTAATAAGTTTTTGCTTTGCTTGAACAGCGGTTGTGATATCTGCAGCTTTGGCTTTTTTTGCTTTTGCAGCCTGAAGGTCATTGAGTGTTTTTTGGAAATGGGAGGAAGAGTCATCCTGGTGAATACGAGCCCCCACAGTATTATTTGCTAACTGTTGCTTAGGCGCCGTTACCAGCACATTACTTAAACCTGGATTACCATTCATTGCCGTCGCTCCTGAGCTATTACGGCAAGTATTTGCCGCTTTTGCTGATAATTAGGGATTTAGAAAGACCTAACAGGGTAAGAGCAAGGTAAGTGCCAAGTTTTAAAGCGACCCCCTCCCGGCCTCCCCCTTCGCAGGGGGAGGAGTTTGAGTGTGCGAATTTCTAACTCTTTTGCCAAGGGGAGGAGTTTGAGCGTGCGAATTTCTAGCTCCCTCCCCTGACAAGGGGAGGGCTGGGGCGCCCGGCTAGGGGTGGGGTGCTCTTCGCGGAACCACGAAAAAATATTTAAAATATTTATATGAAAAGAAATACAAAAGAGTTTTTAAAAAGTTACTGCAAATAATCAGCTAACATTTTTTGCACTAAAACAAATTCTTCTTCAATACAACGCAAATCTTCAGCGAAATTTTCAACATTAGCCCCAAGTGCTTTATGCTCAACGGAGCCACATAAACTCGCTAAATGTAAAACACCCAGATTACTACAGCTACCTTTAAAGCTATGCGCTGCACGACGTATAGCATCACTATCAGTAGAGTTTTTTAATGACTGAAGTGTAAGTACTCGACCCTTGGAGTCAGCTAAAAAAGTTTCAATCAATAACAAAAAGTCATCTTCCATAACGTCTTTCAACGCATTGAGTGCATCGTAATCAAGATGTTTGTCGTTAGTCATCATTCACCCACTCAAAAATGACATCTACTTTATTACCACAGCCATAGTAGTGAACTGTTTTACACAACTTTTCAACCAGAGAAATCCCACGGCCGCTGTAACCCAGTGTGGAAATATCTTTACCACTTAAGGCAGCGTGATCAAATCCTTTACCGCTATCTTCCACACATAAGTTGAGGGTTCCACCCTCGGCATTTGCGGAAAAAGTGAGATAAATGCGGACAAAACCTTCGGTTATTTCATTTAAGAGATGCTCGCGCAAACTGTAATATTGCGCAAAACCATCTGGCGATTTTTTCAGGGAAGCATCTAAACCTAGCACACCGTGCTCCAACGCATTGGAATACAATTCCGCTAATATCGTAAAGAGGCTACCACTGAAGCTGCGCAGCTCTGGCACCTCCATGAGAATGTTTAATAAAAATGGCAATGGATCAAATACTTTAAAGCTGGACGGTTTTACCTCGAAAGTCAGATTCCAAGTCACCATACATAACTCATGGCGAATGAAAGCGCGCTGTGCTTTATTGTCGAGAAGATCCGGGGCCTCCATTTTTATTTCAATAAAAGATAAATCATCGTCTTGTTCACCACCGCCGATAAATTCTTTTACATCGCCAAGGATTTCGCCGAACAAATTTTCCGGCTGTTTATTTTTGGCAAAAATAGCTAATAAACTTTCTTCGCCATACATATCCCCATCAAGATTGCGCGCCTCATGAATGCCATCAGACCACATAAAAATCCTGTCGCCTGCATCCAAATCAAAGTACTGCACATCATCTTTAAAACTGCGTTCAGATAACACACCTAAGGGTAAATGCGTCGATTGAATCTGGATAATACTCGCATCTTTTTTCCGGTAAATCATGCCGGCTGGCAAGCCACCGTTCCACACCTTAATGCGATTGCGTCTAAAATTTATATCGATCATGGTGGCACAACAAAAAAGTCCAATGGGCAAAATAGCTTTTAACTTTTTATTGATTTCACACAACACGTCAGACATTGAAAAGCCTTTGTGTATCATGTCATAAAAAATAGATGCCAAGGGCATAGCACCAATTGCTGCAGGTAAACCATGGCCGGTAAAATCACCCAGCAAAACCACCATATTGCCATTAGGGCGTATAGCAGCCACCATCACGTCGCCATTAAATACCGCTAATGATGATAAAAAATATTGCACATTGCTCGCATTCAAACAACCACTGTGCGCGACGTTATCGAATACCTGTTTGGCAATGGCTTGCTCTTGCAATAAGCGCTGATGATGTTGTGCTAATTGATCGCGCTGACTCAGCATAGTGGAATGCAAACCGCGCATACGATTAAACGATTTGATTTTGGCTTTCAGGATTACGCGGTTGTAAGGCTTTGATAAAAAATCATCGCCGCCAGCATCAAGACAATGAACGAGTGATTCAGTATCTTGCAGGGAGGTTAGAAAAATGATGGGGACTAGTTCATCGCCAGCCAATTCTTTTATTTGTCGCGCCGCACCAAAACCATCCAGCTCCGGCATAAGCGCGTCAAGCAAAACAATATCTGGGCGTTCTTGCTGAAAAACTGCGACAGCTTCAAGACCATTCTTTACCGAAAACACTTGATGTCCTTCTTTCCGGACAATCGCTTCCAAAATCATACGATCAGAATCAGTGTCATCGGCAACGAGGATTTTTAAGCAGTTTATCTCTTTCATAACGACATCTCAAAGCAACTACTGCAGCAACTATTTATACAACTTATCGTTACACAACTTATAGCTACTACACATCGCAACCACTTCCATTCACTATCCGTTGTGATGAAAATAAATTTTTCAACCGATTACTGGATAGTAAACAATTGTTCAAAATTTGATATCAGTAATATTTTTTTTACATCAGGTGAGCAGTTAACAATTTCGATCTTGGAGCGCTCACCGCCCGCATGGTCACGCAACAGTAGCAACATACCCAAGGCCGAACTATCCAGGTAAGATGTACCCTGTAAATCGACACAATAATGGCTGGGAGTTTGCGTAAGTTTTTCATAGCAATTACGAAAATCTTGATGGGAACTGAAGTCAAAACGTCCCTGGATGTAAATGGTGAACTGTGCACCGTCTGCGGAAACAACTGATGTGATAGCCATGTTTTACCTCTAAATATCACACTATTCGAATTATCACATTATTCGAAAATTCGTTATGTGGGTTTGGTCAACGGAGTCTTTTACTTAAAACGGGTCCCATAAACCATTGGGTGATTCGCTTATACGAACTATTATTACAAACCTAAGGGTAGCCGAAAACTCTCATTTGTATAGTTCGTGAATAAATAAAAGGATGAAAATTTAATCTTACAATTCTTTACGGCCGTATTGCTGGTTGGTCAAGTCATCTAGTTCTTTTTGTAAGCGCTTATCGAGTAATAAACTTTCATCGTGCTCTAAACGCAGAATTAACTCTTTAATAGCTTCACACTTATGATGCGCTGTACGCCAGCGGAGTTGAATCTTATCAAGTATTATAATTAAACGCTCGACTTTAACTTGCTGTTCTTTACAAGCCTCTCCCAAACGCTGAATAAAACTACTATAGGCAATTAATTCATGGGGGCGAACGTCTACTTTTCGCGCAGAATAAGTTTGCAAATATTGTTTAGCATAATCATCCAGCTCGCGCAATTGCTGCTCTTCAGCCGTCACTAACGCACGCTGTTGACTCAATTGTTGACCAGCCTCTTGCTCCTTGCGTTCGGCCAACATTAACACAACTTGTAAACGCTTAGCGCGCGATTCCACCATAAAAGGGGCCTAATGTTAACAGTTTATATCGCCAGATTAATATGCTAAATCGCGCCATTACCTATGTTGTGCGGCCAAGGGTCCGGTTTTTGTGGTGGACGGCTTGAGCAGAACATGTAAATTAGCGATAGATTCTGGCATCAATACGGGTTGGGTAATACCTTGTTGAATAAATGCGCGTAAATGCGGGAAGCGCTCAATGGCGATATCCGTTTCAGGATCAGCACCTGCTGCATAAGCGCCAATAGCAATCAAATCACGGTTTTGTTGGTAGCGCGCTAACAATTGTTTAAACCGCTGCATTAATTTGAGATGCTCGTCCGACACTATGTTTTGCATCACCCGGCTGATAGAAGCCTCTACATCAATAGCAGGATAAATACCCTCTTCTGCCAGCTTGCGCGAAAGGACTATATGTCCGTCAAGAATAGCTCGGGCGGCATCGGCAATGGGATCCTGCAAATCATCGCCTTCCGTTAGCACAGTGTAAAACGCCGTGATCGAACCCTGCCCCTTTGCCGCATTACCAGCCCGCTCAACCAGCTGCGGAATTTTGGAAAATACGGAAGGCGGATAGCCTTTGGTCGCAGGCGGTTCACCTATGGCCAGGGCAATTTCACGTTGTGCCTGGGCGAACCGGGTGAGGGAATCCATCAGCAGCAATACGTTTAAACCTTTATCGCGATAATACTCAGCAATGCGGCTGGCTAATTGTGCCGAACGCAAACGCATCAGGGGCGCATCATCTGCTGGCGATGCTATTACCACCGCGCGACGTAAACCGGCGTCACCCAGGATATGATCAATAAATTCTTTTACTTCCCGACCGCGTTCACCAATTAACCCAACGACCACCACATCAGCAGTCGTAAATTTTGTCATCATGCCCATCAATACACTTTTACCAACACCGCTACCCGCCATTAACCCAAGTCGTTGCCCTCGCCCCACCGTAATCAAGGCGTTGATAGCACGCACGCCCACATCAAGTGGTTCGCTAATAGGATGGCGTTGCATGGGGTTAATTTCTTGTGGCGCAAAATCAAGGATCTCATCACCGATTAACGGACCCTTGCCATCAAGCGGTTGGCCAATGCCATTGATTACGCGACCTAATAATTGCGGTCCAATGCGGATGCCTTGTTGATTTGAAACGGGTACAACCCGAGCGCCAGGCTGCAAGCCCTCCACTCTTTTGATAGGCATTAAAAAAACTTTATCGCCAGAAAAACCGACCACTTCTGCTTCAATGCGCTTGCCGTCATTATTGATAACCTCGCATTGATTTCCCACCGATATGTTCAGCCCTACGGCTTCCAGCGTTAAACCCACCGACCGCGTAATCCGCCCTTCTGCCACAGGTTCGAGATAGGCCAGTCGACGGGGTGCATAATTTTTAAGACGAGAACTTAAGGATTGACGATCAAGCATACTCAAAGGCCTTTATTCCGGTTATCTGCGCTTTTCTCCTCGCTATCCTCACTCTCCTCGCTATCTTCAGCATCCCCGTAGGCCAGTTGCCCCGTTAAAAATTGCTCGAGAACCGTTTTTAAGCGCAAGGACACGGAATAATCCACACGGCTTTCATGGGTTTCAACGCGGCAGCCGCCCGGTTGTAAATAAGCATCGCCAACAAATGTCCAAGCGAGCTGCTGTGATTCGGCATAGGCTTGCAGCTTGACCAAATCATCAGGATTAACGCAAATACGGATATTTTTACTGCCCACCGGGAGCGCCGCAACGGCGGTGTTCACCAGGGTTAGAATTTGCCCGGAGTCGAGCAGTAGCTCACGCTGCACCACGCTTTGTGTGAGCGAACAAATAATATCAAGGAGCATATTTTCAAGATCATCATCCTGAGCTGCCAGAGGCTGCAAAAGTGCCTGCATAAAAGTTTGTAAATGTGATTGTTCAATGGCTAGTTGAGCGCGCATTTCAATAAGTCCCTGTTGCCGCCCGGCTTCATAACCTTCAGCTTTGCCTTGCTGAAATCCCTCTTGCTGGCCTTGTTTAAAGCCATCTTTTTCAATTGAATCGTAAATTTCCTGCATGTGTTTCGCGCTCATACCAGGCTTGCCGGCCGGTAGGGGCATATCAACATTTTCTATGGTTTCTTTACCCTGGCGGAGTAATTTATCGCGGTGCTCGCGCGCTTCTTTTTCTGCGCTGGAAAGTATCCGGCCAGTATCGGTTACGGGTGGAATAATCCAGCTGCGAATATCCCCCACTTCTTCTGCAGGTATACGTCCGGGTATTTTTGCTGTCATCTGTTTACCATTCCAGTCTTATGCAGGACGCGGATACGCCTGACAAAAATTAAACCATTGCTTCGCCTTAAACCATCGCTTCGCCACTGCCGCCCAACGAAATCTCGCCAGAGTCGGCCATACGCCGGGCAATGGTAAGAATTTCTTTTTGTGCCGCTTCTACATCGGATAAGCGCATAGGCGGCTTGGTTTCCAAATCGTCGCGCAATAATTCGGCTGCGCGCTTGGACATGTTTTGAAATATTTTTTCCTGTAGTTCTTCATCTGCACCTTTAAGCGCAACAATTAATACCTCGGATGAAACCTCACGCAACAAGGCTTGAATACCGCGATCTTCTACATCTTTGAGATTATCAAAGACAAACATCAGATCTTGAATTTGATTGCCCATATCTTCGTCAAGCTCTTTAATGGAATCCATCAAATCAGCTTCGATAGATCCATCGAGATTGTTCATGATTTCCGCCGCGACTTTGTAACCGCCCATAGCTTTGGTTTGTGAGCTGGCATTGCCGGAAAATTGTTTTTCAAGAATATCGTTTAACTCTTGCAACGCACTTGGCTGTACAGTATCCAATGAAGCTACCCGCATCATGATATCAATGCGAACTTTCTCGGTAAAAAAGGCGAGAATTTCAGCTGCTTGATCCGCATCTAGATAAGCAATAACTATGGCCTGAATTTGGGGATGCTCATTGCGAATAATATCAGCCACTGAACGCGGGTCCATCCACTTTAATGTGTCCAACCCAGTGGTATTCCCACCCAATAAAATGCGATCGATCAAACCATTCGCCTTGTCTTCACCCAGCGCGGTAACCAGCATTTTGCGAATATACCCATCAGCGCCAACACCTAAACCTGTGAGTGTGCGAACTTCATCTAAAAAATTACCTATCACATTTTGCACGTCTGCCTGTTGCACGTTACTAAGCTGCGTCATGGCGCTGCCAATGCGCTGTACTTCTTTGGGCCCCAAATGTTTAAGAATTTCTGCAGCATCTCGCTCACCGAGCGACATCAATAAAATGGCGGCCTGATCTATAGAACGCAATTTCGTTTTAGCTCTATCGGACTTATCGGGAGGATTACTCATCTGCATACCCGTTTTTGCCAGGCATCATGGTGCCGTAAGTTAGGGTACTTTGCGTCATAGTGCCGGGCGGCATACTCCTTTGTATCATCAGTAATCTTCTCGTTGCTATTTTTCTGATTGCTATTTTTCTCGCGGTTATTCTTCTTGATTGACCCATTTTTTCACCACCTGTGCAACCCGGCCCGGATCATCGGCGATCAAGCCTTTAATAGAATCGAGCTGTTGTTCATATGCTTGTTCTGGTCCACTTAACATCAGCGAACTACCTCCACTTAAAGTAACCGTATCATCACCGCTCATATTTCCCAAACCGGCGGCCTCCAAGGCTGCCAATTGCCGCGCATCTTCCTGTTCAGCAATGCCGCCACCCGAGCGGGCTATGCCTTTAAAAACGGGGCGCAGTAAACCAAATATCAACGCCAAAATAATGACCACTCCGGCAATTGATTTGACGTGCGGCAATAGCCATTTTTCCCACCAGGGTGCTGTTGGCATCTCAGCTTCCAGCGCGGCATTGGCACCCACATTCATAAAGGGCGCGTTTAGCAAGTTAACACTATCACCACGCACAGCTGAGTAACCCACCGCGTCTCTTACCAGTATAGTCAAGCGTTCGAGTTCAGCAGGGGTCCATGGTTGGCGAGTCTCCAATCCTTCAGCATCTTTCATCATTTTGTCGTCTACGACCACCGCGACTGTGATGCGTTTCAGCGTGCCTTGTTGATGCTTGGTGTAACTCACCGTGCGATCCAATTCAAAGTTACGCGTAGCCTGTTCGCGATTATTACCCGCTGGTTTAACCACTGGTGCCTGGCCAGTTGCAGCGGTCGCTTGCTCTGGAACCTGCGCCGCAGCGGGCGGTTGATTGGTCAATGCGCCGGGGATTCCAGCGGCGGCATCATTACCACTACGTGTTTCGGTAAGGGTTTGTTCACTGCGCATAGCAGGTAAATCCGGATTAAACGTTTCGGCTGCTTGTTCAATCGCGGTGAAATCAATATCGGCACTGACCTCTGCGCGAAACTTACCATTCCCAACCACCGGCGCTAAAATTCCACCAATGCGTTTTATCAGCGATTCTTCGACGGCGTGTGCATATTCATGTTGTTTACCAGCGAGCAATAACTCCTGACTATCTTCACCCGTGGATAACAAATTGCCGTGTTGATCCACTACAGTCACATCGGCAATTTTCAAATTTGTCACACTGGAAGCTACCAAATTCATAATGGCTTTTACTTGCGCAGGCTCTACCATTCTGCCGGCAAAAACTTCTACAAAAACCGATGCGGTTGGCTTGGAAATATCGCGCACAAATACTGTTTGTTTGGGAATGGCTAAATGCACGCGGGCACTGCGAATAGTATTAATGCTGGTAATCGTACGCGCTAATTCTCCCTCAATACTGCGTTGGTAACGGGTGCCTTCGACAAATTGACTGGTACCTAAAGGTTGTTCCTTATCCATCAACTCAAAACCTGGCGTTGAGCTGCCAGGCAAACCAACTTCCGCTAATTTCAAACGCGCTATATGGATATCTTCAGCGGCGACCAGCACTGCCCCGGTGTTGTTATCCAATTTGAATTTAATTCTATTTTGCTCCAACACTTGCGTAACGCTACTTGCATCTAGATTATCCATGCGTCCCAATAACGGCCGATAATCTTCACCCTGGGTCCAGAGCACTACAGCAAAGCCAATGGCGACACTCGCCGCTAAAGCAACCATTAACCCGACCTGACGAAACAAATTCATACTGGTAAAGCCTTCAGCTAAATCACCGCTGCGGAATTTACCAGTGGCGGGAAAATTTCCAGTGCTCGCTGCAGTAGCCATAATGATTAAACCTTTTATTTAGTGGTAATATTTTTTCAAAACACTCATCTGATTCATAGGTAATTTCTAGCGAGTAAAAATTTAAATAGGCATATTCATTACGTCTTTGTAAGCATCCACCAATTTATTACGCACTTGTACCATTGCCTGAAAAGATACTGAGGCTTTTTGCGAGGCAATCATTACATCCGCAATGTCCACACCCGCTACACCTTTTTCATAAGCGTCTGCCATGGAGCTGGATTTCTGTTGCACATCGTTGACGTTATTAAGGGCCTTTGTCATTAAGTCACCAAAGCTCGGCATCTTATTGGCGGGTTCAACTTGCAAACCTGATAAAGCTCGATTGGGTGCCATATCGCCAACAGCTAAACCCTGTGGCCGTTGAAATGCTTGAGTTTGCATTTTCATGCTGCGCATATCACCGAGTAAACGATTGATATCAACACGATCAGTCATGGCAAAGCTCCTCTAAATAAACGGTAAAAATAACCTGTAAAAAAATAATGTAACTGGGCCTTGTGATAAAAGTCTGCGACAAAAAAATGTCGCACTCACGGCATTACTGGGGATAAAGCACAAAGCAGGCCAAATCTTGCCGCGCGGCAAACAACGGCCAAAAAATTCCTTTTATCGATAAAACTTATTCGCATGGTTCATATAACTGCCGTATTTTCTTCATCTTGCTGTCACGAAAGCTGCGTATTTTCTGAAATTGCAAAAACACATTAGCCGCGAGGAAAAAACATGAACCAAGCACTACAACATCATGATGCCGACGTAATGGAGTTCGCCATGTCGGCCTATTTAGTGGATGCTGTTGCAGCACGGAGTAAGCACAACAAAATAAAAATGAATATGGAATGCAGAAGAAAATTGGAAATAAAAGCGGAAGAGCGCCGCTTAGCGCGCGCGATTTCAGAGTTCGATTTTAATTAATTGAGTATTTTATAACACCGGCAATATTGGCAAGGTCACTTGCAATTGTGGCGCAGTGAGCGCTGCCATAAACGCCACTATATCCATTATTTCTTTATCCGATAAATTCAATGATTTAATATTCGGCGACAGATTTTTTTTGCTGTCGCCGCCGCGATTGTAATGCTCAATCACTTCTTTGAGCGTCGTCGCTGAGCCATCATGAAAATAAGGGGCCGTCATAGCTACATCACGCAAGGTGGGGGTTTTAAAGGCTCCCTTCAATGATGGCACCGCTTTTATAGCAAAACGCCCTGGATCTGCATTGGGCGCATCGAAGCTCTTCAGCCCAATATTATGAAACCCGTCATCTGCAAAATTGGGTGCTGAATGACAAATGGCGCAATTGCCTTTGGTGGGATCTTCAAATAGGCGAAACCCCCTTATTTGTTGTTCGGTCATGGCCTTGGCATTTCCTTTTAGCCAGCGATCAAATGCCGAATTGGTACTAAGGATAGTTCGCTCAAAAGAGGCAATTGCCTTAGCTACAGTCGCACGATCAATTGCCTCACCGGGATAGGCTTTGCTAAACAAAATTTTATATTCGCTACTGGTATTCAACCACTTTTCCATGACTTGCATATCCGTGTGCATTTCATCTGGAGAAATCATGGGCGCAGTAACCTGGTCCTCAAGATTTTTTATGCGTCCATCCCACATTTGCAAAGAACTGTAGGCTGCATTAATTAGCGTAGGCGAAGCGCGGTCTAATTCCTTACCTTTAAATCCAACACCTTTGGCGCGACCGTCAGTCCAACCGAGCCCCGGATTGTGGCAAGTAGCGCAGGAAGTAATACCATCACCGGATAAGCGCGGATCAAAATACAACATCTTACCCAGTTCAACTCGTTCTGGCGTGGGCTGGTTTCCCTCGGGAAATGGCGGCAGGTCAAGTATCAGCCACTTTTTATCTTCCACAGTCGGTTGCATTTTATAACCGGCATAAGCCATGTTGCAGATACCAGTGACAACCATAAAGCTAAACAAAAACTTCAATAAAAAATCCACAAATACTTTCTCAGTAAAAAATTAATTCCCGAATGAGCTTTTAGTCACTGTTACAGAACTCGCCGCAACCGGAGCAATAGTGCGCAAGAAGTTAACTATATCTGTTACCTGTTCATCAGTAAGTTCTTCAGCCCAGGGTGGCATAAATTCGGAGCGCCCTAAAGCCTTGCCACCTTTGCGAATAATTTGCTCTTTATAATTGTCAGACATATTGCTGCGGCGGAGATTAAAGGGTGGCGGATTGTACAATTTGGCAGCCCGACCATTGCCTTCAGCGTTTACACCATGACATAACACACAATAATTTTGGTAGGCAATGGAACCACGATATGCCGAGGCTTCGCGGGTGTCTTTAACGGGATAATCAACTCCAGGATTAGAGCTTGCGAAAGCCAACGAGGCGGTACCAATAAACAGAATGAAGTATAGAGTCTGCTGGAGCCGTTGCATCATTGGCTCACGTCAACGGTTAATTTCATGGCCGGGTGAATCGCGCATTCAATATCAACTGTGCCCGGTTTTTCGAAAGTCACGGTTCTTGACTCGCCCTTGGGATAAGATCCAAGATCAAACAACTGAATGTCAGACAGTGAAAATATATTGTGGTTATAAGGGTCCATATTTTTAAATTCAATCTTGTCCCCCACCTTCACACTAAGTGTTGACTTACTAAATGCCTTATCTTTTTGTTCAACAATAAAATTCGCCGCATTCACGCCCAGGGATGTGAAAAAAAAGATTACTAGCGGGATTATTTTCTGCATATTCATATGTACCTTCACTCTATAAATGAAAAGAAAAATTACAATAAAAAATAAAAGAAAAAATTGCAGGTTAAGTGTTCAGTGAAAATTGGGCCATCATCCCTTCCAGCTCTTTTGCCGCCAGGCGTAAGCTTTCCGAGTTTTTATTCAGCTGTGTTGCCTGCGATTTACAATCAACGCCGACATCCACCAATACCGTGATATGTCGTGTGATTCCAGTGATATCCCGATGCTGGGCGCTCATCCAGGTGGCTATTTCCTGCATACGATCGCGCATGTGCAATGCGTCCTCACTTGATGTCGCTACCTTGCCAGCCATATCGCGTAAACGCTGGGTATTAACATCCGCATCAGCAGCTGACGCCTGCAATGAATTAACGGTGACATTGACATCTGACACCACATTGCCGGCGAGATTAGTAATTTCTTCGGTGGCCGCTTGTGTGCGTTTGGCCAGGTTACGCACTTCGTCAGCAACCACAGCAAAACCGCGACCTTGCTCGCCCGCGCGCGCTGCTTCAATAGCGGCATTCAGTGCTAATAAATTCGTTTGCTGGGAAATGTCTGAAATGGAACCGGCAACTGCAGTAATTGTATTCACTGCCGTCAATAAATTTTCCGATACCCGAAGCGTATCTTTTATACGCGTCCGATAACCCTCAAAATCCGTTTCCATAAGCTTAACTATCACTAAATTTTCTTGCATACGAAGCAGTGATTTGTCACTGCCTACTAGAGCGTCGGAAACGCTGTCGGCAACTTGAGTGGTCGCGGTCAAAGCAGTATCAGAACCATCAAGCAGTGCACCGATGGAGGCCTGCAGGGATGACTCACTTTGTTTGACTGAATTAGCGACCTGCGTAATGTCACCGGCGTAGCCGCATATCTGACTGGAGCCATCGCGAATACCGACAACCATCGTATTCAGGCTAGCCAAGGTGCTGCCACAGGCCGCCAACGTTCGCCCTACTTCATCTTCACCCGTTTGCTCAATTCGCATATTGAGCTTGCCTGCCGCCATTTGCGAAATAGTCGATTCCAGATGGCGCAGAGGTTTAATTAACAAACTGCGCATAGACAAGGATAGGAGAACAACCAGCAAAATTGTCGCTATCATTGTTATCGCTAATTCAATTTCTCGCTGCCGGCCGTCCTGTGCATTACGCGTAGCCAAATCGGCAAGGTCCGCCAGCAAACCTAATTGCTCGTTAAAAATCGCGTTGGTCAATACTTCAATGCGTAGTACGGAAGGATTTATTAAGGGTATTTGAGCCATGGCCGCCGCATCATCGTTACTTTTACCAGCCTGCAGCACGCGCAGTCGCATGGGTTTAATTTGCTGGTCTAGCGCTACTAACTCTTTTACCTGCGAATTTTCCGGCAAGGTAGCGGACAATTGCTGTAAGGCCTCTTCTAAAAACGAAGCATTTTTAATTGCCTCAATCGCCGCAACACGAATTTCATCACTTTCACTTGCCACTATCAGCTTGTATAAGGCACGATCCATCGATAAGGAAGAAAGACGCGCATTCGCAGCTGCCTCCATACGAAGATTGACTATGTCGACATTGCCTTTAAAGCTCGATGTCAGCCGCTCGATGGTGTAAATACCCACACCACCGACAACCAGAATGCCTGCACAGAAAAGTGCAAGCAAAATTAAAATTTTATGTCCCCAGGATAAATTAGCGAATAGGCTCATGCAGTCACAATTCTAAAGTGGTCTAACAACTTGCGTTCGATCCACGAATACTGATTAAATCTCAGCCGGACTAGTCGTAAGATGCAACTAGCCGTTCAGATTTTGAGTCTAGATGCGGTTAGTTAGATACGCCAATTTATTCCCTAATTGCATAACCTTCTTCACGCTGATGGCCTTTTTGTATCTTAAGGTCCGTGCACTAGTCAGCTGAGACATAAAATACAGTTCGTTCTGTTCGAAGCAAAAAAATTATTGATCAATTTTATTAGTTAACTCAATAACAATGCGATGCGGGCTGGCCAAGATATCCATACCCCGCTTAAAGCTAGACATACTATTAAATAGCGCATCGTAACTACCGTCAGACTCCGCCAATTTTAACCCTCGCTCAATTCGTGAGGCTAATTTGATATTATCTTTTTTAACAAAAAAACTATACTTCGCCAGCATATCGTATTTAAGAATTAAATTATTTTCTATAACCAAACCATCTTTTGCGAAGTTTAGAAAATCATAACCAATTTCATGCAGGCCCCGGGAAATAAAATCAACTCTACGGGCTTCTAACATTTTATACAAACCCAAATAATTTGGCGTAGTGATAACATTAAAACCATTGGCTTTTAAAATTTTGGTATCAGTCCAATGCAATCCACTTCCAACAGTTAATTTTCGTAGCTCATCCAACGAATTAATTTTGTCGAAGCTGGCTTGGTCATGGCTATTGATCAAGAGTATGTGATAATTATTAAGGTCTTTTAATATATTAGCCGATACAACTCTCACTGTATCTCTACGTTCGCTGGTAACCGTTCCCCACATAACATCTATGCCGATGCCAGCAATTAGCATAGCGCGGTCTCGCTCCGTGCCGTTACCGTGGTAATTGTGACGGATAACGAATGGGCCATCCGTCTCGCTGGTTTTTGTCAAAGCCAAAAATAATAATTTCTCAAAATAATAACGGGGGTCTGAGGAATTAAGATTTTGCGGATTGGATATACTAACTTGCAACACTTCTGCATTGGCGCCACAACACACCAACAACACATACCACGACAATAATTTGCATAGCCGATTAAAAGTGAAGCATGAATATACCCAATGATTGAAAAATAGCAGCATGGACAACCCTTAATTTTTACATCACAGCATAATTCAATCTTGAACGCACTCTTGGTATAGTTCACAAATACTGGGCTTTCCACTTTTACAGTGCCTTACTCTGTAATGGAATAACCGTCTTCACGTAAACGCGCCATTTTGTAACGTAAGGTACGTGCACTTATACCCAAGCGTTCTGCAGTATTTTTACGGCTACCACCTTCTTTATGCAAAGTGTCCATAATAATTTCATATTCCCGTTGTTTTAAATCATTACCCAATGCCGGGCTAGGTATAAAAGGCGTCACACTAAGTAATGAAAGTTTATCGTGAATAATATTCTGTACTTGCAAATCCTGTGAAAAATCTCTTGCGGGTTGGACATTGTTTGTATTCGCGATAAAGTTGCGGGCCAACGATGAGGGGTATTGGTTAGACATTTGATTAGGTTCATGCTGGGATTGATAGTGCAAGGCCGCTTCTACCAAGGTTGGTTTTTGGCTGTAAACGTCCCGCGCATTTAAACCTAAATCTTCTGCATTAATAAAACTTGCCGTTTGTAAAATCAATGCACGCTGCATAATATTATCTAACTCTCGCACATTCCCCGGCCACGAATAACTCAACAAGGCTTGCTGCGCAGACGCTGTTAAAGTAACGCCATGACGGTTTTGTTTTTGTGCATGGCGCTGCAGAATTTTTTGTGCGAGCGGAACTATATCTTCCACCCTATCACGCAAAGGTGCCCACTGCAGTGGCAACACACTTAACCGGTAGTACAAATCTTCACGAAATTTTCCTGCCACTACTTCACCGCGCATATCACGATTTGATGTGGCGATAATGCGTACATCTAATTTAATTGTCTTGCGGCCACCCAAGCGTTCTACCTCGCGCTCTTGCAACACACGCAATAATTTTGCTTGCAAACTAATATTCATTTCTGAAATTTCATCCAGCAATATGGTGCCGCCATTCGCTTGCTCAAATTTTCCGGGAGCACTGGAATGTGCGCCGGTGTATGCACCTTTTTCGTGGCCAAATAACATGGCTTCCAACATATTTTCAGGAATGGCTGCGCAATTAATAGCAATAAAAGGTTGTTGTGCGCGCGGTGAATGGTTGTGAATATAGCGTGCGAGCACTTCTTTGCCCGTTCCTGATTCACCAACAATTAATACGGTAGATTCAGATAGCGCTATGCGTTGCGCCAGTTGCAACAGTTGACGACTTGAGGCTGCATGGGCAATGGGCTCGTCACCTTTAATTTGCGCAACACCTAAATGCCGGGCAATGGTTTCAACTAACATTTTGGGTGCGAAAGGTTTTACCAGGTAATCAGCTGCGCCATTTTTTATCGCATCAACGGATTGGCTAATAGTGGCGTAGGCCGTAATCAATATCATGGGAATGTGTGGATAATCGGCTTTCACTTCATTCAGTAGATCATGACCACTCATTGCGCCCATATTGACGTCGGAAATAATCATCCGCACATCTTTAACTTGCGTTAATAGTTGCAGCGCTTCTTCGGCACTTTTCGCCGTGACAACGTCATATTTCACCAACTGTAAAGTATCTGCCAAGGCTTCACGTAAATTTCGATCATCTTCTACGACCAAAATTTTTATTGCATTATTTGCAACATCCTTCTCCGATGAAAAGTCGGATGAAAAATTCGCTGCTGTGAACGAAGGTACCGCGAGGGAGCTGAGGCCCATGTTATTTCTCCTGCTGAATGGCGAAAGGCATATAGAGGCTGGCACAAGTGCCATGCCCCAAGGTAGATTGCAAATTAAAATAACCGTGATGCGCTGTAGCAATAGCTTTAACCACTGCCAAGCCGAGACCCGTGCCCTGCGCTTTGGTAGTGACGAACAATTCGCCGAGACTGGGTAATAATTCTGGTGCAATGCCAGGACCCGCATCGCAAACGGCAATCATTAATTGCACATTTTCATTGAAATTTTTAGCAGAAATATCTTTCATTATTTTGTTGTTTGTTAAGGCAAAGGTAATGCGCAAATTAGCTTTGCATTCTGCTGCCTGAATCGCGTTGTTAACGAGGTTTAATAAAGCACCTATAAGCGCCTCGCGATTACAGCGAATGACTTTTTCTTCGCATTCATTGCGCCAGAAACACACCGATTCAGTCGTCATCAAGGGCACTTCCATAGCCTCGGCTAACGCGCTCTGTAATTCCTTCAGCGTAACAACATCATTGAGTGGCAATTCGCCTTTCGCGAACACCAACATATCCTGTACCTGACGTTCGATATTATTTAAGCGGTTGCAAATTTTTTCAGAAAATTGTTGCCGCTTTACTTCATCCAAAGTGCTATTACAAAGATGACCGGCATACAACATAGCCGCTGATAAAGGTGTGCGAATTTGATGCGCTAATGCGCTCATCATTTTACCCAGTGCAGAAAATCGTTCACTGCGACTCAATTCACTTTGCAGGCGGCGGGTTTCAGTTTGATCCGTCAATAAAATAATTTGTCCATTAACACCAAGGTTACGTGTAGCAATACTAATTCGACGGCCATCGCGCAGAGACACTTCATGGCCATCATCTTGTCGCGGCGCAAAACTGCGAGCAATGACATCACGCCATAACTGTCCCGCTAATGGCTCACCCAATAAATCAATTGCGGCCGGATTACTTTCTGAAATACGCCCTGAAGAATCCAGTACTACTACACCACCGGGAAGAAAGTTAAGTAAATTTTCCAGGCGATTGGCGATCTTTTCTTTTTCCGCCAGGTCTTTCAGCCGTTGATCAGCAACACTCGTTAATTCCTGATTCAATTCCGCAACGCGGTTTTCCAGTAAATAATAAGAATCAGTTAACTGTTGTGACATTTGATTGAATAATTCAAAGGCGCTTTTTAAATCCTGGTTACTGCTATTGGATGCAATCATTTTATCGGCAACAATGATTTTGTCGGAAACCACAATCTCATCAATATGGCTTTCAACCAACCCTCGTGTAACGGCGGCTTTTTTTGCAGGAGAAGATTCAATCTTCGTGACCGGCACCAATGATAAAGCAGCAGTTGTATAAGTATTGTGAATGCCAGCCATCGACTAACCCTCTTTGAACAACGTCAAACAATTAACGCAAAATGTTTCTCTACAGAGGGTTTAGCAAAGGTGATGCCAAAATATTTATGGCTTTAAATTCAATGGGTTAGGAAACACTACCGCAATGCAGTCAAAACCTTGGCAGTGTTGGTTGGGCGTAAGGCCAAGCCAGGAGCAGATCCGTTAAACGCGCGAAGCGCTTTAAAAATTTCCAAGTTTTTTAAAGCCAGGAGGAATACTCGCAAAATTTTTAACTGCAATAGAGCTTAACCCTGGCCCCGCTAAACGTATGCTGGCATACAGACCCTAGCTTCTAAAAATGAAATTATTCATATTCCTCCTGACAACAGGATGAAAATAAATTTTCGGCAATTTAAACATGTCGTTATTAAAATATTAACTATAGGAATAATGAATCATGAATAAAGATCAAATCGAAGGTACCGTAAAAAATGCAGCTGGCAAAGTACAACAAAAAGTTGGCGAAGCCGTAGGCAGCAAAGAACAGCAAATAAAAGGCTTGGGAAAACAAGTCGAAGGTAAAGCGCAAAAAGCTGCTGGTAATGTTAAAGAAAATATTAAGGATGCAGCAGCAAGACACCGCTAGTTATGCAAGACCTTAGTTATCAGTTTAGCCGGTAAAAAATTTATCGGCTGTTAATCCTTTAATTTAGTATCCGTTATGCAAAATGGATCTCCAAGCAAGTTAGTTGGAGATCCATTGCTACTCATAGCACATCTTAATTAATTCTCATGTCTGTATTTGCGCCAGATCGGAACCATTTGTGATTGGCGCCGCAATTTTTACAGGTTACTCATCAACGCCCAACAATCTACTGAGCTAAAAAACTGCGGATTTTTTCAGCAGTCTTTTTCAGTGTTTCCGCATCAGTATTTTTTGCATAGGCGAAACTTAAATCTTCCATGGAGTCCATGGGTACTAAATGAATGTGAGTATGGGGCACTTCCAAACCGGCAATCATCATTCCTATTCTTTTGCACGGAAACGCGAGCTTTAATGCATGGGCAATTTTTTGACTAACGCCCGTGAGATGAGCCATTACATCTTCCGGCAAATCGGTCCACTGATCCACTTCCATGCGCGGAATAACCAATACATGGCCCGGACGAATAGGCTGAATTGTTAAAATCGCCACGGCAATATCATCCTTCCAGACAAAATTACCGGGAATTTGGCCTTCGATAATTAAACTAAATACACTTGTCATTGTTTTCTCCTCATCAATTATGATTTTGCAGTTAATAAACTGCCAAGCCATGGCCCAGCAATTGTTTTGCTAAAAATTCATCGAGCTGTGCAATACTGTCATCTTGCAATTGCACAGTGTCAAAGCGTAACTCAATAAATTCATAACTGTTTTTTCGATAAAATTCTTGTTTGGTCAATTCTATATTTAACACCGCAGCATTGGCTTCGGTATCAGCAATATCTATGGCAATTTGTAAATCCGGCAGAAAAAAATCAACAATTACTTTTTCATTACCTGAGCGCAAATCATAACGACAAGCATGATGGACACCCGCAAGATGCAACCAATTTTCCACTACAAAGGCGGATTGCACATCTAACACATGTCCGCTTAATGTTTTGTGCGAGTGCGTAAACTCTGCACCCGTAATTTGGGCAATCGCCGCTTGGAAAACTATATTATCCAGCAATGTCTCTGGCCAGGTAACAAACGGAACTCCCGATTGCTCGCTGGTATGTTGCTCGCCACCCACTAACTTTCCGCGCGGTGTAAGCAGCCAACCACGTATATGCTTCTTGATCCAGCCGCACTCAGCCAACAATAAATTCACTAGCCGTGCAGGCAAATGCACTTTTCCGCCAAGATGCGTCGCGCTTAAAGGTGCCTCCGGCAATAACTTTAATAAGGGGTGATCCTGCACTGATTCCGGCCAGGCGATATATTCCCCATACTTCGGATGGTTGATATAAATCCCCCCTTCAAATTTACCTTTTTCGGTAAGTTGCCAATGGTTATCTACCTTTACCATCCATCCACCCTGCGCCAGTAAAACAAATAGTTCTTTGCTTTCCTTATGGAGCAAGCGCGCCAGGGCGGTGGTAGAAATATGCTTTTCAGACATGCGGTTACCTTTCATACTTTTCAGGCGAGGTGAAAACGAACAATTTACTAGTTGAGCGCGAGTCTAACCGAACCCAAAGCCAGCCACTAGCTGGCTGAAACAGCACTGGCGTATAAATTATTATTCTTATGCTATTTTTGCTGGCTTTAATTTAACCAACCCCTTATACTGCGCGCACTTTCAGTAAAGCCCCTCCTATTTCGTGAGATTAATGTTGCGGGGTTATGCTGAGCAGGCAGGATGCCTGAGGGCTGCCCAACACTGACACGACCGTTCTTCATATCAGCCTGCCAAAAGTGCGCAATCATCGCAGAGTTAGGACTAACTCGCCGATTGCACTGTGCTTAAGTTTCTTAGTGTTAGAAAAGCACGCGGGATTCGTTGATTTAATCGCCTCAAATTGCATTAGGCTTTATTGCCGCAATTCTTATTTGTGTGTCACTTTTTTGAAGTTTCACACCCATAGCGACCCGATCATCGCGCCCACATGGGCTCCAC
This sequence comes from Pseudomonadota bacterium, assembly GCA_040385335.1. Lineage (GTDB taxonomy): Bacteria > Pseudomonadota > Gammaproteobacteria > Pseudomonadales > Cellvibrionaceae > Cellvibrio. The sequence continues at coordinate 163,460 of JAZKHP010000016.1, read as the reverse complement.
AATTTTATTGTGGCGCAATAATGATTCGATCAAAAAGATAAAAACAAACAACTCACTGCCAATTAGTTATTACCTAATTTGCTATGACCAACTTTGCTTTTATTTTTATATCATAGGTTTTAAAAAATGACTGACCAAATTCTCTTTACCGACTTAGCCCTTTCTGCCCACGTACTTAAAGCCATTCAAAATGTTGGTTATGAAGTGCCCTCACCCATTCAAGCCGCAGCCATCCCAGTGCTATTAGCCGGTGGTGATATTGTGGGTATGGCGCAGACAGGAACCGGTAAAACAGCGGCATTTGCCTTGCCCCTATTGTCGCGCATCGACATGAAACAAGCCGACCCACAAATTCTTGTACTCGCACCTACTCGCGAATTAGCTATCCAGGTAGCTGAAGCTTTTCAAAAATATGCCAGTGAAATCCCAGGCTTTCACGTACTGCCGATTTACGGCGGCCAGGAAATGTCTACGCAATTGCGTCAATTAAAACGCGGTGCCCATGTAGTTGTCGGCACACCAGGCCGAGTGATGGATCACTTGCGTCGCGGCAGCTTAAACTTGAATGGTTTGCGAGCTTTAGTGCTTGATGAAGCCGACGAAATGTTGCGCATGGGTTTCATTGACGACGTTGAATGGATTTTGGAACACACTCCAAAAACCCGTCAAACTGCACTTTTTTCAGCCACCATGCCGAAAGAAATTCGTCACGTTGCCAATAATTATTTGAACAACGCACAAGAAATTAGCATTGCTAGCAGCCAATCAACTGACGCAAACATTGAACAAGTTTATTGGATGGTAAGTGGCACCAATAAATTAGATGCACTCACGCGTATTCTTGAAGTTGAACCCTTCGACGGCATGATTATTTTCGTGCGCACAAAAACTGCCACAGTTGAACTTGCTGAGAAATTAGAAGCGCGCGGTTATTCAGCATCGCCATTAAACGGCGATATGAATCAACAACTCCGCGAACGCACTATTGAGCGTTTGAAAACTGGCAAGCTTGATATAGTTGTGGCAACTGATGTTGCTGCACGCGGTATCGACGTTGAGCGTGTCAGCCACGTTGTGAATTATGATATTCCTTACGATAGCGAAGCTTACGTTCACCGCATTGGTCGTACCGGTCGCGCTGGCCGTAGCGGTAAAGCGATTCTGTTCGTAGCACCACGTGAAAAGCGTTTGCTCTACACCATCGAAAAAGCTACCAAAAAGCCGATTACCTTGATGGAATTACCCAGCGGCGCCACCGTAACCCAGCACCGCATTGAACAATTCACATCACAAATTACAACGGCATTAACCGAACAACCAGACATGTCATTCTTTAATGATTTGTTGGCTGAGTTCAGCAATAAAAATGATGTGTCGCCAGAAGAAATTGCTTCTGCTTTAGCCTACATTTTGCAAAAAGAGCGTCCCTTACAAGTTAAATTTACTGATGTAAAACCAGAGCGTGAACGCAGTAGTCGCGATGAGCGCCCAAGCGAGCGCAGTGATCGTGGCGGCCGTGACGAACGCGGCAGCCGTGACCGCAATGATCGTCCGCGTGAAGATCGTGGCGACCGCCCAAGCCGTGACGACCGCCCGCGTGAAGATCGCCCGCGCCGCGAAAGTGGCAACGATGAAAATATGCAACGCTACCGCATTGAAGTGGGTCGCAATCACGAAGCACGTCCTGGCGATATAGTTGGCGCAATTGCGAATGAAGCCGGCATTTCCAGCAGCAACATTGGCCATATTAAATTGCACGATGAATTCTCAACAGTAGATTTGCCAAAAGGTTTGGCAACGGATGTGATCAATCATTTGAAAACGGTACGCGTACGCAACCGCCCACTGCAAATCAGTGTTGATCAAGGTGGCGCAGGTAGCAGCTCCGGTGGTGGCAATCGTGATTCCGCTGATCGGGCGCCACGCAGTTTCTCTGACAAGCCTCGCAGTGACAAACCGTTTAGCGATAAACCACGTAGCTTTGACAAACCAGGTTCTGACAAGCCACGCAGCTTCTCTGATAAACCACGCACGGCGTCAGATAAGCCACGCAGCTTTACTGATAAGCCTTTAGGTGCTTCAGATAGACCACGCAGCCGTGACGACGCACCGCGCGGGAAATTAACTCTTGGCGATAAACCAAAAGCACGCGCTAGTGCAGGTGAAGCAAAAAGTTTTCGTCCAAAAAAGTTTGATTAATACTGAAGTTTAAAAACTTTATCGTTAAAAAAGGTTAGCAATACTTGCTAGCCTTTTTTATTTGTTGGGTTTTGATTCTTTTGCTTTTTTTAAAACTGCACCAATATTTTCTTCCGTTCACATGCTTCATAAATGCTAACCGCATGCGGATTTTTCAATTGATAGCATTTGTCCCAACGTACGGTTTATGCCTAAGGGCGCAGCAACGCTGACGAGGGGCCTATAACCTGTCAAACCGGCCTAAGATGATTATCATGTGAGTCAAAAATTTGTCTTGATCTGTGGCACATAAATGGTTATTATTTGTCCCGCTTTGCCATAAAAAGGATTTGGGATCTAGCTATCACTTCCTCAAAATTTTCGCCCCTTTTTATTTTTAGTTACATTGTCTTCAATTAGTTGTTTTGTAGCACTCCTATTTTCTAACTGCAATGCAAGGAACTAAAGCAATCACACAATATGAGTTTTCCTATACCTAACATACACTTGTGTTGTTGCTGAAACAGCACGTCTCATTTTTCGGTAATTGAATATGCGTAGAACAAATTTTTTAGGTTTGTGTTTTTCAGTGATAACTTTTGCGTTGATTTTACAGGGTTGTGGCGGGGGTTCTTCTAAATCAAAACCAATTACACCATCAAATTCGAGTGCCGCAACTTCAGCTTCTGCGAACACGTCATCGCAAACGAGTAGTAATCCAATTCAAACAACCAGCCTAACCATTAATGGTATGGTGGCGGCAGATGCACTCGCCAGTGCAGATATTGAAATTATTGTTGGAACTCAGCGGTTCACTACTAAAGCAGATGCGCAAAAAAGCTATCAACTGGAATTGAAAGTTAATGACGAAAATTTAAATGTGCCTTTCTTTGCAAAAGCCACTGGCGTAAACAGTAACCAGTGGGTTCAACTTGCGGCGCTATTTCCTTCAGTTGGTGCACTGAAAAATTTGGCGGGCAGTGATGGAGTTTTAGATAGTAATGAATACTTTGGTGTAAACATTAGCAGCCTTACAACTGCAGAATTTTCACTGGCAAAAGAAAACAAATCAGAAATAAAAACTGACGCAGATCGTAAAACGGCATTACTTGGAATTTCTGCGGAGCGCCAAATGGAAGTGGCAGCAATGATAACGGTATTTATGACCCATACAGATTTCCATTTGCCCCGCAACACGGCGACGACACTTGATTTTGCAATGGACTCAAATATCACTGTAACTTACCTCAGAGTTTTAAAAGAATCGAACCCATCGCTAATTAGCGATGCTACAGTAAATATTAAAAGTGATAACCAGCAAACTAATATTTCATCAACGGTTACAGAGGGTCAATACCTAATTGAATCAACAAACTTTACTTATGTTCTCGATTTAAATAAAGATGGGACCGGCCGATTACAGACGACAAATGTTCCTACAAATCAAATGTGGATCGAAAGTGACGGAGTTAAGTTTGTAGATAGTCCAATTACCTGGGCCAGAGCAAATCAGACAATAAACATCAGTTTTGAAAACTCTATTGCATATGGAAAAGTATACTATCTACCACCCTACCCAGCTTCTGCAAATAATCCGGTTGAATGTTCGCAGCCGATCAATAATCAGCACCAACTTTGTGATGTGACCTTAAGGTTAATGTCACTGACTTTAATTACAGAAAACGAATTTCGCAAAGTAGTGAATGTATCTCTTGGTGCAGATGTAAAAGATCAAAATGGTGTTATCGTCTACAACTTCGCAGATAAATTATACCTTGCCTCTCTGTGGGACAGAACAGCGTTCCATACAGTTACAAGTGAGGACATCACAGGATATGAATGGTATACAGGTACCCACAGTTACCTATTTAATGCAAATGGAACCGCTAATAAAATTGATTTAAAGTCAAAACAAGAAAGAAATACTGATTGGAAAATTCAAAATAGTCGCCTCGTTTTAGATGCGGGCTCTACTGATATTTGGTTAAGGTATTCCACTGAAAGTGGTTTCTTCATGACGCAAATGGAACGTACCCAAAAGGAAGACTACCAGTTCGCCGCGCTATCAAGTAATTCTATGGTAAAACGCCAACCAGTGAACATGGCAAACGTGGACTGGGTCGGCCGCTGGACGGACGTCGTGTTGAATTCCGAGGCAGACTCATATGATGTTTATAACAATGGCAGATGGCGGGATGGATTTGAAACCGAATCTGAAGGTAGTTGGTCTGCATTAGGCCCAAATAAACAAACAGCTTTATCTAATGGCTCCTGGCGTATGATCCGCGATGTTCTGGCAATTTATGATGGACGACATTATATTCAATATTGTGGAGGTGTTGAGCAATCAGAATTTGTACCAATATTTTGTGGCATTGAAATTGTAAGTAAGGACTCTTCTTTTACCGGAAACACATATTGGCCATCTTGGTCTCACCCTTTATTTCAGGAAATTGAAACCGGCCGCGCATGGAATTTTACTCAGAACAATTTATACTTATCAAAAGATGAATACTGGACAGAGAGATCATTTACCAAAATAGCATCAAATAAATTATATTTTGCGGCTACTCATAAAATTTTAGAAATGATTTCATCGACAGCACAAACTATTGATGTCTGTGAGTATGATATTTTTGCAGATTGCTCTACCGGTACTTTATACAAACTTGAAAGAGGAATAGAAGTTAAGGTCACTTCTAGTGCTGATGGGTACCTTAACTACGAATATCAGTTAGATAATGGCGGCTCTTTTAGTTCGTGGTTCAAAAAGGTACATATGATGCCGAAAAACAAACCGTTTACGTTTACCATATATCCTCAACCAAACTATGAAGTACATTCCGTGAATGGTTGCGGTGGTACGTTGAGTGGAAACAAATACATCGCGCCTGCGCAGACCTCAGATTGTCAGATTTCCGCTAGTTTCAAGCTCATCACTAACTAACATTTCTTCACTTCCAGATTTTTACCAACAATCTTGTTGGTAAAAATCTGGATCACTCATCAAACATCTGAATCATATAACCGGACTTAATGGCTTCGGCCATCGCCTTATCCGCCATAATGACACGCGGATCACTGGTTAAATTACTCGGCACCAATTTACGTTTTTCTATTTCAATTTCAGTAAACCCGGCGCGCATTAAATACACCTTGCACAGCTGTTCTGCACCAAATAAATCAATGAAATTAATATAAACAATAAAAGGCATCACCTGCCCTTCTTTAATATCGTCACGCGGTTTTTTGGCTTTGCCATTGGCAGAAAAAATATACATAGTCAGTCTCAAAAAAATATTAATTTGTCTTGGAATCATCATCCCGCTAGGCGAGGATCACAATTTCCATCAAATCGTCATAATCACACGCAATGAATCCAATTTTAATTTTGCTTGCGATAAGTATTGTTGGCTGATTGCCAAACGCTGTTGCAAATAATCAATTTCCGATTGGCGAACATTCGGGTTTACTTTTGCCAAGGCATTCATACGCGCAAGCTCAGCATTAATTTCATCGGCTACCCGTTGTTGTGCTGCGGCGATAAGTGCGGATTGTTGAGGAAAAGCTTTTGCTTCTGCATTGTGCAACATATCATTTAATGCGGGGCGCGCATGGCGAACCAAACTCTGTGCATTATTGCGCGGAACTTTTTGCAATAACTTGCTCATTTTTTCAATGCTCAGCAACGCGCTCAAATCTTTGCCATTGGTATCCATCAGCACGCGCAACATAGATTGCGGAATAAAGCGGAATAATTGTAATGCAGCGGGCGCCGGACAATGCAATACAAACAATGCTTCCAACATTAAATTTCCCGCTTGTAAAGGTGGCAACTTCAACGTGCAGAATGCAGTGTTGCCAAACTCCGTAAGCGCAATTAATTCTTGAGCACCGCGAACTAATGGATGCTCCCAGGTAATATATTGCAAATCCTCACGAGATAGCGCCTGCTGACGTTGATACGTAATTGTTAAGCCAGCCTCAGGTAACCCCGGAAATTGTTCAATGCGCATGTGTTCACTGGGGTGCAAAACCAAACTGTGTTCGCTGTGGCGCTCCGAATCAATACCGAAGGCATCAAACACAGAATCCATGTAGCCTTGCAAGTTTTCATCATTGTCTTTTTCTGCCAACAAATTAACTAATTCAGCAGCTTTAGCGGGCTTGCATGAATTCAGTTCCAATAAACGATCGCGACCTTGCTGCAATTGCATGACAATATCAGCAGCATAGCTTTTTGTTTCTCGTAATAATACTGCAAATGCTGCAGCGTCATTACCTAGCAAAGATTTCAGCAAGGGCTCACAGAATTTCGCATAAACAGTTTGGCCAATAGCGCAAGTTTTTTCAAAACCATTTAAACCCTGATGATACCAGTCAACGAGTTTTTCTTGCGTGCTGCCCGCATAAAATGGCGTATGAACATTTACCGTTGCCGTTTGGCCGATGCGATCCAAACGACCAATGCGCTGCTCGAGCAAATCAGGATTCAATGGCAAATCAAATAAAATAACATCTTGTGAAAATTGAAAGTTGCGACCTTCACTACCAATTTCAGAACAAATTAAAACCTGAGCGCCTTCTTCCATATCCGCGAAATACGCCGCTGAACGATCGCGCTCCACTAAACTTAATCCCTCGTGGAATACCGAGGCAAATAAACCTTTACGCAAGCGTAAATAATCCTCTAAAGATTGCGCTGTATTTGCGCTGGCACAAATAACCAGGACTTTCTTGCGACGATTTTGTTTTAACCATTCGCACAGCCACAGCACACGCGGATCCTGCAGCCACCAATCATTATGCTCTTGCTGCCAATAATATTCGGCGCACATTTGTTGCGCCAAGGGTAATTCACTTAGTTGTATTAATTGTTCTGCAGAAATAGTGAGCGGATGCTTATGCAATTTCCGCTCAGGAAATCCGGGCACTGAATTGCGCGTATTGCGAAACAATACACGACCGGTACCATGCCTATCCAATAAATAGGTAATCGCTTTATCAACCGCTTGACCAAGATTTTCGCTGATGGCTAAGTGCGATAATTCTTCCAGCGTTTCGGGTGGCAAATAAGCGGCTAATTGTTTACGGAAATCAGCAGGAATAGTGCCCGTTGCATTGGAATGAACTGACAGCAATGATTGTACTAATTCATTTAGCGGTGCATAGGATTGTTGTTCAACAATAAATTTTGTCAAATCGTAATAGCGATCCGGATCAAGCAAGCGTAAGCGTGCGAAATGACTTTCCAAACCTAACTGCTCTGGCGTAGCGGTTAACAGCAATAAACCTTTTGCTACTTTTGCCAAACCTTCAATGCATTGATAAGCAGTGCTGACAGATTTTTCGCTCCACTGTAAATGGTGTGCTTCATCCACTAATAATAAATCCCATTCGGCGGCGAGCGCCTGTGCATAGCGCTGTGGATTATCAGTAATAAAGTCAAGCGAACATAAAATTAATTGTGCCGTTTCAAAGGGGTTATCACTTTCCGCTTCTGCGACCTGAGTGTCATCATTAAAATCATCCACATAATCTATGGACTCCTCAAAACTATCCAAACCCATCAGTGCCTGACAACGAACTTCATCGAGTAATGTAAATGCCAAATTAAAACGGCGCAACATCTCTACCAACCATTGATGTTGCAAGCTCGTCGGTACCACAATTAATGCGCGCTTTACGCGGCCACTCATTAATTGCTGATGCAAAATTAATCCAGCTTCGATGGTTTTACCCAAACCCACTTCATCGGCCAATAACACACGCGGCTCGTGGCGCTGTGCAACTTCATTGGCGATATACAATTGATGCGGCAACAATTGCACACGCGGTCCCGCCAAGCCAAAAATGGGCGACTGACGATGCAAATTTAAATAATGGAGGGTTTGATAGCGCAAGGTAAAATGCGTGTGCTTATCGATTTGACCAGCAAATAAGCGATCGCGCGGGGTGCTAAATTGGACAAAGCTATCCAACTCAAATTCTGGAATAGTTAATTCGACCTGATCTTCCGTAATACCAAAATACAACAGGCAACCATGCTGCTCCAATACGCGCGTAATTTTTACGTTGGTCCCATCCTGATGGCGCACTTTTTCGCCGACTTCATACATCACCCGGCTCACAGGAGCATTATCGATGGCATAAGTACGGCGCTCACCTGCTGCCGGAAAACTCAGTGTCAAGCGGCGGCTAACCACATCTAACACTATACCTAAACCCAATTCAGCTTCTGCTTCACTGATCCAACGCTGGCCAATTACGTATTGCACTTTACTCACTAGAACACCTGATTTAAACAAATGACAAAAAGGGGTGCATCATACTGTTTTAGTGGCTCAATTCCAAAAAATATCTGAATATATCAAAGGATTAGGACCGCTAAAAGATGATTGCACTGGGGAATTTCGTTACCATTGGGTCACCAAGAATAAGTGAGGGGATAAAAAAATGTCTACCAATACACCAACCGCAGCTATAGCCGAAAAGACCTTGCAAGTCATTCAAGACAATGACTTTTTACAGCTGACATCTAGCAAAGACAAATACCCCAATAGCAAAGGCTCGGGGTTACCTTTAATCCATGTGCAAACGACTTTATGCAATGCCGTTATTGCACTACAAGGTGCGCAGCTGTTGGAATTTTCAACAATTACTGGCCAGCCATTATTATGGCTTAGCCCCAATTGCAACTTTACGCAGGGGGTCGCATTGCGTGGAGGAATACCTGTCTGCCTGCCATGGTTTGGCGTTAACGCCCAAGACCCCAAAAAGCAAAAACATGGTTTTGCTCGCAACGAAACCTGGCAATTGCAAGGCGCTACCTTATTAGCGGATGGTGCGGCAGAACTCATATTTTCTTTTGTTAGTACAGCAAACGCTTTATTCGAATTTAATTTCACTAGCGAATTAAAAATGACATTAGGCAATAGTGCAAAGCTTGAACTCAAGGTCACCAACACCGGCGCGAATTCGTTTGATTGCAGCTGGGCGTTGCACAACTATCACCCTGTTCGTTCATTAAGCGATGTACGCGTAAAAGGCTTAGCGGGAAAAATGTATCTGGATAATTTGCAAAATTATGCAGATAAATTTCAAGCAGAAGATGTTAATTTCCCCAGCGAAGTTGATCGCGTTTTTTATAATATTGATAACAGTTTAACCATTTCAGGTTCACCGAATATTAGCATCACGCATCACAACTGCCCCAGTGTCATTGTGTGGAATCCAGGTGCAAATGCCGCCACTATTGCTGATATAGGTGCTGGCAATGAACAAGGTTATATTTGTGTTGAGCGCGGCGCGGTGTTAAATGAGAAATGGAATTTAGCAGCGGGGGAAAGTCAATCAGCCTGGATGAAATTTGAAGCAGCGAAAAGCGTTTAAATGTAATCGTAATTTTTTAAATAAAAAAACCGCTTTAAAAAGCGGTTTTTTTATTTTTGAATCACTAGCGATACTTACGCAGGCAACAGCTCTTTCACCGCATCGCGCTCTTCTTGCAATTCTTTTTCAGTAGCTTGCATTTTGCCACGAGAAAATTCATTGATTGCTAGACCTTGTACAATTTCCCAATCGCCATTTTTACAGGTCACCGGGAAGGAATAAATCAGACCTTTATCAATGCCGTAACTACCATCACTGTAAACACCCATGCTAACCCAATCATTTGCTGGAGTACCCAGCGCCCAATCGCGTACGTGATTAATTGCCGCGTTTGCCGCAGAAGCAGCAGAAGAAGCACCACGTGCAGCAATAATGGCAGCGCCGCGTTGTTGCACAGTAGGAATATAATCTGCCGCGTACCAGGCTTGATCAATTAAACCCATGGCTGATTTACCCTTAACCTGGGCTTCGTGCAAATCTGGATATTGAGTTGAAGAATGGTTGCCCCAAATCGTTAATTTGGTAATGTCGTTAATACTGGTAGCTGTTTTAGCAGCCAATTGTGATAAACCACGGTTGTGATCCAAACGCGTCATGGCGGTGAACTGACGTGGATTAATGCTTGGTGCGTTACGCTGAGCGATTAACGCGTTAGTGTTAGCAGGGTTGCCCACTACCAATACTTTAATATTGCGTGAAGCATGAGCATCGATTGCCTGACCTTGCACCGAGAAAATCGCAGCGTTTGCAGCCAGCAAATCTTTGCGTTCCATACCGGGTCCACGTGGACGGGCACCAACAAGCAAAGCGTAATCAGCATCTTTAAAGGCAACTGCCGGATCATCAGTCGTTACAATACCGGCCAATAACGGAAAGGCACAATCGTCCAATTCCATTGCTGCACCTTGCAGGGCTTTAAGGGCGGGTGTAATTTCCAGCAATTGCAGAATAACGGGCTGATCTTTGCCCAGCATATCGCCAGCAGCAATACGGAATAATAAGGAATAACTGATTTGACCAGCGGCGCCGGTGACAGTAACTCTAACAGGTGATTTCACGATGAGACTCCATTTACGGGTAGTATGGGGTTGAGAGACGACGGGTGATGGCATTTTGCGCCAACGCCAGGCCAGATAGTACAGATAAAACTGGCGAGCATTATAGTGTTTCAGTAGGAATTTGCATCATTTGCTTTATGATGTGCCTCTAAATTTTATCCATTATTTATTGACCAATTTTTCAAGAGTTTGAATTATGCGCACATTGTTGACGATTGGAAGCTTCTTGCTATTCACTTTAATAACAGCCTGCAGCAGCACCCCGGAAATCCCCAACAAGGGCGCTAATTTGGATACGCTGGAAGCCCACGCAAACTACATCAGTAGCAAAAACACCTGCAAAAAAATGGCCGAGATGAATATTCAACTGCTTGAAAAACCCTTTTTACTGGGCGCCTTTGATGTTCGCGATGGCATTGCCGAACGCGTGCCTGCAGCGAGTTATGACGATCTATTTGAAGCGCTGAGTAAAAGCACCTCCCCCATAGTGAGCACTGCCCCCGCAACTAGCCATGCCCAGTCAACAGACGAGACTATTCCTGAGCCACCTAGTGGTTTACGCAGCACAGAGGAACGTCTGAGCTATGTCGTTGCACAAGCAATTGCTAAAGGTTTTGGCAAAAATGGTATTCCCGTACTACCCGCCAGCATGATGATTGGATTAAAAGACACACAAACAAAAAGCGCCCCGAAAATGTCAGCGGCAGAAGAAAAAGCGATTGTTAAGATGATAAAAGAAAAAATTCAACAAGCAGATAATGATTGGGCTGAAAATCGCTATCGCTATTATATTCATGAAGAAAAAATGTTTCTCGCCAATAATATTATTAAACCCGACGTTGTTTCACTGGATTCGGGAGTGCAATTTATATTCCTTAAAAAAGGCGATGGTAAAATACCAAAAGCCAATGATTCTGTGACGATAAATTATAAGGGTTCGCTGCTAGACGGCACTGAATTTGACAGCAGTTACAAACGCAATAAGCCAGATACTTTTAAATTAAAAGCGCTGGTTCCCGGGTTTTCACAAGCTTTATTGCAAGTACCTACAGGCTCAAGCCTAGTGATATATATTCCTGCTGAATTGGCCTATGGTAAAAAAGGAACTGTGGGCGTGCCACCCTACGCAGCCTTAGCATTCGAAGTGGAGTTGCTCAGCATAAAAAAATAAAGGTTAACACCTACCCAATGAATCTCTTTTGCGCTTGACGGGTCTTTTAAACCCTTAATCAGCAAGCGCAAGAGTGAGTAAACGAAACTATTAAACAATGAATCCCGTTTAAATCGCTCACAATAAATCTTTCGAAATTAAAATATGAATACCTGGAATACTATTACCGACAACAAAAAAATCAATCATAACTGTGATTTTTTATCTCTCAGCAATGAGCAGCTAAAATTAGCCATGGAAGCCTGTGCTGGAAAAGCAGTCAGTTTACTCAAAGAAAACATTCAAGATGAATCGCTCTATCTGATGTTTGAGTGGAGCCCTGTTGATTCAGCATTAACTGTCGTCCTCACCGATGCAACTAAACAACAAGATGCTTGCCAGAAAGTTACAGGTGTGTTTTCCGAGCTAAACCAGACATTAAATCAACTTACTCCAGCTGCGCGTGCAGAACAAACACAAGCCACTACTGAGCTGATCCAATTTTGGCTGTATGATTATTTAACAACCTGCAGCGAATTTTTTAAATATTCATTAGTGGCAATCTTTCACAGCAGTTCGCGCAATGAATCCCAACTCCTTTAAAATTAGTTTTGTTTTTATTCTTCACTGCAAAAAAACTTTGGATTAACTTATGAATTACTATCGCAACAGTTTAATATTAATTGGTATGCCGGGCTCGGGGAAAAGCACTCTAGGCGCTTTATTAACGAATGCGTTGAAAAAAGATTTAGTCGATACGGATCATTTAATTAAACAACAGCAACATAAATCACCGCAAAATATATTGGATGAACAGGGTTATTTAGCGCTGCGCGCAATTGAAGAACAGATTCTGCTACAGATGCAGTGCCCTAACCATATAGTGGCAACCGGTGGCAGCGCTGTTTATAGTGAAAATGCTATGCACCACCTTAAACAATTTGGACCCATTATATTTTTAGATGTCTCGCTGCAAGAATTATTAAATCGTGTTCAAGATATGGGTACCCGAGGAATTGCCCGGCGTCCCGACCAATCCTTTGCTGAGTTATTTGCCGAACGCCGTCCGCTGTATCAACAATACGCTGACATTGTTATTGACTGCGAAAACAAAACACCTGAAGCCATTATCAAGGAAATTATTTATCAAGAAGGTGAAGGCTTCGCGGAGAAGGATGCGTGATGTAAATAAAGCTGCAGTTATTACGCCGCTTTTACATCACTGGTGTTTACACCACTGTGAAAACGAAATTCCGAATCTTCACTTTCTATCAAAGTTTTTTCCAATTCAAGAAAGACGGTAAGGCGTGGCGTTATATCTTCATCGCCCGCCGCCTTTCGCGCAAGATGCAAGTAATCCTCATAATGACGCGCTTCTGATTTAAGCAAGGACAAATAAAACGTCTTCAATTCATCATCCAAATGCGGCGCTAATTTCGCAAATCGTTCGCAAGAACGCGCCTCAATAATAGCACCCACAATTAAGGTATCCACAAATCGCGCAGGCTCATGGGTACGCACCGGCTTGCGCAATTCCGAAGCATAACGACAGGGTGTGATTTGTTCATAGGCAATGCCACGCGCCTGCATGATTTGCATCACCTGCTCATAGTGACGCAACTCTTCCCGCGCGAGACGCGACATTTTATGCATCATGTCGAAATCACCCACATAGCGATACATTAAGGTCAGCGCGGTAGACGCTGCTTTTTTTTCGCAATTCGCATGATCAAGCAATAATAAATTTTGTTGCTGGATGGCGGATTTAATCCACGCATCCGGGGTTGGGCAATGTAAAAATTGCTGGATTCGCTCTAGTGAATTCATGATTATGGTGATTGGCTGTCGGGTAGTTGCAAATTAAAGTGCGGATTAATATAACGCTCATAATAAGCGCAGGAAAGCAGATAAAAATCCTGATCAATAAAATCGCGAATATCAGTTAAGGAAGTATTTTGCCACGCAGGTAATAGCTGTAGACCATAAATACTGAGATTATCAATTTGACTGGCTCCGGCACGCAGCAAATCAAACACCCAGCAATAAGGATTTTGTTCTGCATTAAATTGAAATTGTTGATGCTTTATTTGCGTTAACAATTTTTTCTCATCAACAACTGCAATTTTTTGCTGCACGACTTGCGTTAAAAAATTTTCCAGGCGCTGCGCAATGATCAACCGCTGTTCATGGGCGTAAGCGTTCCAATCAATTACCTCATGAGAGAAACGTTTACAACCACGACATACCTGATCACCAATACCGGTTGAGCATACGCCAATACAGGGAGTCTTTACCGGTTTAAATAATTGCATAAATCAATCAAGCACAAAAGCCAAAAAAAGTAAAAATATTAATAAGGCGAGCCAGTAACATCCAGTTCCAATTTCCAGATAGCACCGGCGCCAGATAGATACAAGGTTTTACCAAGCGCACCGCCAAATGCCGCGTTGGTAACATTGGCATCCACTTTAATCGTGGCAATTTGCTTACCTGCAGAAGTAAACACACGTACACGCTGTGAGGTATGTTCAGTAACGTAAATATTACCAAGGCAATCGACTGCCATACCATCAGGCACCGCTACGCCAGAAACCAAATCTTTACCCGCTTGCGGTACACCATTCACGATTGGATAAGCACGCAATACACCTTGCTCACCACCGCCGGCCACATACAGCACGTCGCCCGCTGGCGACAATGAAATCCCGTTAGGATTACTCATGGTGTCATCCACTACAGTGACAGTACCGTCAGTCGCTACGCGATACACGCCGGTTTTTTCCTGACCGCCAGGCGCTGCATCACGCTGAAAAGAAGGGTCAGTAAAATAAATAGTGCCGTCAGCTGCAAGTGTTAAATCATTCGGTGAGTTGAAAACATTACCATTAAATTGCTCAGCCACAGAGGTGCGCTCGAGGGTAGCGATATTGTAACGCGAGAGGCCTTTAAACTTATGCGTACCAGCAAGGATATTACCCTGCGCATCCACGGCCAAACCATTACTGCCGCTGTCATTTAACACAGTGGTCATTTCACTGTGTGCATCCAAACGTTGAATACGTGAAGGAAAACCTGTTGCAAAGGTGAAATCAGAAAAATAAAGCGAACCATTTATCCACACCGGCCCCTCATACAAGCCAGCCTCGGTACGAGTGGTATTGGCACCGGGAATACGATCAGCAACCAGGTCACCGGAAGGTGCGACACCAGGGCAGCTGGGTGCGACAAGCGCTGGTTCAACCGGTATTGCGGCTATCTCTGCAGGTTCAGAAGATTTTTTTTGGCAGCCCATCAACGCCAACATGGACAAACTCAGTGCGGCAAAAGGTATCAAAGAAAAATTATTTTTTTTCATCATGTCTCTCTGTAGTAATGGTGATCGTTAGTTGAATTAGCTATTTTTTGGCAAGGCCAGTTGTGACTCGGCGAGTGGCGACTCATTGGAGCATGTTTAAGAATTGTCGAATTCTATACAGAGTAGATTCAACCTACAATGCTTTCATCTTCAACTTCTCAATCTGATCTCGCAATCTTGCGGCAACTTCAAACTCTAAATCTTTAGCTGCATTAAACATTTGCTTTTCCAACAACTCAATAGACTTCCATAGATTCTTGGGATCAACTTCAACCGTATACTTACCCAATTTTTCGGCAACAGCAGCGCGGTTGCGGGAACTTCGCCCACCGGAGCCAGGGGTTTGATTACCTTCCATAATGTCGGTAATGCTTTTGCGAATGCCCTTGGGTGTAATGCCGTGTTTTAGATTGTGTGCAACTTGTTTCTCGCGACGGCGATCGGTTTCTTCGATAGCGCGCTGCATGGAACCGGTAATTCTATCCGCATATAAAATAGCTTTGCCGTTAATATTGCGTGCCGCACGGCCGATGGTTTGAATCAGCGAGCGATCTGAACGCAAGAAGCCTTCTTTATCTGCATCCATGATACAAACCAGCGAAACTTCAGGCATATCCAAACCTTCACGCAATAAATTGATACCCACCAGAACATCGAATTCACCCAAACGAAAATCGCGAATAATTTCTACGCGTTCAACTGTGTCGATATCCGAATGTAAATACCGCACACGTATACCATGCTCAGCTAAATAATCTGTTAAATCTTCAGCCATACGTTTGGTGAGCACGGTAATTAGCACGCGCTCATCTTTTGCCGTGCGCAACGCAATTTCTGAAAGCGCATCATCCACTTGTTTGCCCGCTGGGCGAATTTCGATTTCAGGGTCGATTAAACCGGTGGGTCGCACAATCTGCTCCACCACCTGCCCCGCGTGTTCCTTTTCATAATTGCCGGGTGTTGCCGACACAAAAATCATTTGCGGAGCAAGATGTTCCCATTCGTCGAAACGCATGGGACGATTATCCAGTGCAGATGGTAGACGAAAGCCATATTGCACCAGCGTTTCTTTGCGTGAGCGATCACCCTTATACATAGCGCCGATTTGCGAAACCGTAACGTGCGACTCGTCGATTACCAGCAATGCTTCAGCAGGCAAATAATCAAATAAAGTGGGTGGTGGTTCACCCGCATTGCGGCCTGATAAATAACGCGAATAGTTTTCTATACCATTGCAGTAACCCAGCTCTTGCATCATTTCCAAATCGTAACGCGTGCGCTCTTCCAAACGCTGGGTTTCAACAAGTTTATTGTTATGGCGCAATAACTCAAGACGCTCTTTTAATTCATCTTTAATCTGATCTATGGCTTCCACTATGGTCTCGCGAGGCGAAACATAATGAGATTTTGGATATACCGTAAACCGCGGAACTTTCCGCAAAACTTCGCCGGTAAGCGGATCAAAAATAGAAAGCTTTTCAATTTCATCGTCAAACAATTCAACGCGAATGGCTTCGCAATCAGAATCAGCAGGATAGATATCTATAACATCGCCACGCACGCGATAATTAGCGCGGTAAAAATCCACATCATTGCGGGTGTATTGTAATTCGGCAAGGCGACGCAAAATTGCACGCTGATCTATTTTGTCGCCACGCACTAAATGCAACAACATTTTCATATAGGCTTCAGGATCGCCCAAGCCATAAATTGCCGAAACTGTGGCCACCACTATGGCATCCTTGCGCTCCAATAACGCCTTGGTCGCGGACAAACGCATTTGCTCGATATGCTCATTAACCGACGAATCTTTTTCAATAAAGGTATTGGATGAAGGCACATAAGCTTCGGGTTGGTAGTAGTCATAATATGAAACGAAATATTCCACCGCGTTATTGGGGAAAAATTCTTTAAACTCTCCGTAAAGCTGCGCGGCCAGGGTTTTATTGTGTACCATAATCAAGGTAGGACGTTGTACATGAGCAATGACATTGGCGATGGTAAAGGTTTTACCCGAGCCAGTGACACCCAACAAAGTTTGGTGCGCCAAGCCTGCTTCAATACCCTGGATCAAACCGGCAATAGCTGTTGGCTGATCTCCAGCAGGCTCGAAATCACTTTTGATTACAAATTTAGTCGACATAATTGACTGCACTGACCTGGTAGCTGCTATAAAAATGGGTGTGGGATTGTATAGGATCAGCGCTTGTAAACACCAGATAATCGCTGCACAAGAATAAGCAATCACCCGGTTTGCAACATTCGCCCAAAATATTAGTCAATACCGCTGACACAGTTTGTCAGTAGACCTGCGGGGCACTATTGGTTCAACGCAGAAAATAAAATAAGGCTAATTTAAAATAAAATAAATCACAAAATTATCGCCAGTGATCACCATCATCTGGCATTAAATCTGATGCAATTTACACCACTGTTGAAATTTTTCCAGCCCTTCATCCCATTCTCCAAAACCAGCGCCTGGATTGATATGCTCTTTGGCGCCAATAAATTCTAATTCGCTTCCCCAATTTTTTGCAAAGAACTCGCTGCGCTTAACATTGCAATAGGGATCGTTAGTGCTGGCAATCATTTTGCTGGGGAATGGCAAGGGTGTTAAGGGATATTGGGAGAAGCCACGAATGGTGGGGGGAACATTTGATTGAAGTGGATCCGGTACAGCAACCATAAATGCGCCGACAATTTTTTTTTCATTACCTGTACTATAACGCTTTGTCCACTCAACCAAGGTTAAGCTACCCAGGCTATGGCTAATGAAAATTATTGGCTCGTCAATTTTTTGTACGCAAGCTTGTAAACAGTCAACCCATACACTACATTCCGGTTCAGTCCAATTTTCTTGCTCCAGCCAATAACTATTAGGGATTTTTTTGGACCACTTATTTTGCCAGTGCTCACCGCGTGAATTGCCAAAACCAGGAATAAAAACGTATGCGGTCATTAAGGGCTCTCTCAAAAAATTTCTTAAAGCTATTTAAATAATAATTGCTTATTTTCGACTGCAATAACGTTAATAATTTCTTCTATATTCTTTTGTTTGCAATAGCCTGTTTGATATAGCTTTCAGCAAATCCTACAGCTTATGTCCAATCTGCGCGCAAGATGCAAATTCGATCAGATTGCCTAGCTTCTTGTAATATCGCCTGGTTTTTCTATCACGTTGCATTGCTCTCTATTCAGATTTAGATAGCACTATAAGTCACGCTAACAACTTAGCAAATGTTTGGCAATTGTTCTTTCAAAACTTCTGCCAACCTGCGTGTTGCTGGCCCGGCAAAATCTTTATCAGAAAAGGTTAAATAGGTGGCGACTTCGCGCGCTCCCCCGCCCTCTACCGGTAGATATTTTAAACTACCCGCCGTTATGGCCTCGTGCGTATAAGCATCAGGTAACCATGCGTAGCCCAGCCCCATACGAATTGCTTCAAACGAAGTATTAATGTGGCTTACCGTCCAACGCTGCTCTGCTTCCTGCCAGCCCTCAGTATGACGTCGGTATTGACCGGAATCGCGCACAATAATTTGCCGATGCTCGCGCATATCTTCAAAGGTAACTGGCCGGCCCAATAGTTGTAACGGATGGTTGGGACTGGAAACGCCATGCATAGTCACAGTCATTATTTTTTCGCCCATAAAGCCAACGGGAACATGGCTTCCAATAGCCAAATCCACCTGGCGTTGGAGCAGCGCATCCTCAGTGCCGCTTAATACAGATTCGAAAATTTCCACCCGCGTATCAGGAAAATCCCGGGCAAATATCGCCAAACAATGGAGTACCTTAACGGGTGGAATAATTAAATCAGCCGCAATTTTTACCAGCGGCTCAACATGTACCGCCAGACATCCCGCTGACTTCTCCAAACGATCAGCTTGATCTAACAGCAATTTCGCACGGCGATAAAGTAGCTCGCCCACGGGCGTAGCTACAGCTTTACGACCTTGAAGATTAAATACTTTGACATCCAGCGCCTGCTCTAGCTGAGTAATAGCATAGGAAACCGCTGATTGGCTTTTATCCAACTGTTCAGCCGCTTTGGCATAACCGCCCGAGTCAATCACTGCTAGCAACGAACGCCACTGCTCCAAAGTCACTTTATTAGGAAAAGCAATCATGCCCTTGGGGATACTCATAGATTATCAATCCAATTTTTCGATGAAATTCTGCTAAATATCGCTATTTATCATTGGCTCGTCAAATCATTTAATAGCTCCATGACGATTCAGCCTGAAAAATCACCACTACACAGAGGATGGGATATGAATACCCTGTTACAGATTAAAAGCAGCTTGTTTGGCGACAATGGCAATTCAAGTAACTTAAGCAATGAATTCGTCCAAAGCTGGCTGGCAAAACATCCGAACGGCAAAGTGGTTGTTCGCGATCTTGCTGAAGAAGCTGTACCACACTTAAATGCTGCGCGAGTTTCAGCCTTTTTTACTCCGGCTGATGAGCGCAACGAACTGCAGCAAAGCTTTGTCGATTATTCAGATATTTTAATTAATGAATTAAAAAATGCTGATGCTATTGTTATTGGAGTGCCTTTATATAATTTCGGCATTCCCTCGACATTGAAAGCTTACTTCGACCAGTTAGCGCGCGCCGGAGTAACTTTTCAATATAGCGAAACGGGCCCGGTAGGCCTGCTAGCGGATAAACCTGTACATATTATCGCTGCTCGCGGTGGCTTTCATCTCGGCAAAACATCAGATTCGCAAACGGCTTATCTAAATACATTTTTAAATTTCCTGGGTCTTAAATCTATTCATTATATTTATGCCGAAGGCCTAAATTTGACTGCAGAAAAAGCTCAGTCGCTCAGCAATGCTCGCGAAAAAATTGAACAGGCATCTGCGGCCTAAGTATTTTATGATGATTACTTCGACAAAACTTGAGGATGAGAATCATGCAACTATTAAATGAAAAAACCTGTACTGCTTGCAATGCTGACGCACCTAAAGCAACAACAGCACAAATAGCTGAGGGACTCGCAGAATTACCAGAATGGAAACTTGTACGAATTAATGGTGAAGACCAACTTACACGCAGTTACAAATTTAAAAACTTTGCAGCTGCTCTGGTATTTACGCAGGCAGTGGGTGCTTTAGCAGAAGAACACAATCACCACCCCACACTACTGACTGAATGGGGAAAAGTAACCGTAAATTGGTGGACACACAAAATTAACGGCATTCACGAAAATGATTTAATCATGGCAGCAAAAACTGAACAGTTATTTGCAATCATGACAGCTTAAAAAATCATGAAAGATTAATCGCGAACAACGAGGCAAACACAATGCAAAAACAGCTGCAATCGATTATTCAAGGTCATGCGACCAGCGATGGCGCTGGCGTACGCATAAAACGCAGCTTGGGCCAATCTCAACGCGCCCGTTTTGATCCATTTCTAATGCTCGACGAATTCGGCTCAACCAGCGCTACGGATTACATTGGCGGTTTTCCCTCACATCCACATCGCGGTTTTGAGACAGTGACTTATATGCTTGAAGGTCACATGTTGCACGAAGATCATATGGGCAATAAAGGCCATTTAAAAAATGGCGATGTACAATGGATGACCACTGCCCGTGGCATTATTCATTCGGAAATGCCGCAGCAAGAAGAAGGTGTTATGCGCGGTTTTCAGCTTTGGTTAAATTTACCAGCAGCGGAAAAAATGAAGCCTGCCGCTTATAAAGATATACCTAGCAGTGCAATTCCAGTGGCTAACTTAAGCAATGGCGGCTGCATCAAAGTGATTGCGAATACCGCACTCATTAATGGCAAAAAAGTTGTTGGACCTATTCAGGGCTTAACTACCGATCCCATTTATTGGGATGTGCATCTGCCCTTAAAAGCTGCTTTCGCGCATGCGATTCCTGCTACTCACAACACGTTTATTTATGTGTACGAAGGTGAGGTTGGTATTGGCGACCCTGACCACGAGCAGCGTAAATTAGCAGCAGGTAATGCCGGTTTACTCGGCGCTGGCGATGAAATCAATGTTGTTGCCCTGGCACCCGATACGCGGTTTATTCTCGTAGCAGGCATTCCACTTAAGGAACCAATTGCACAACACGGTCCTTTTGTGATGAATACGCAAGAGGAAATTGAACAAGCCATTGATGATTATCGCAACGGTGTATTAACACATTAATGATGAATTTTTTTACCGAATCAACGGGTGGCAGCATAAGCCTGAATATATTGCTTGAGTAATTTCTCATTTGTTTTAACAAAAGCAATATCCGCAGGGGGAACCGCAACAACAGCTGGATCAGATTTTTCTCGCAGCGTTTTTTTCTCTTCGGTGGTTAAATGATGCATTTTACTGGCGAGAAAACTAGCGGCAATGGCATTGCCTAATTTGGTACTCAAACGCCGATATTCGCCAACTGATTTCCAGCCACGCTGAAAGGTAATGTGTTTAGCCGTGTCGAACATTTTTTGTTGCTGTAAAAATCGGTTAATTTTTTCATCTTGCTCAGCGGGTGGCAGCAAATCAAATGCGCTTAATTGTTCTTCGGTTGTAAACATAGTATCTACGGTTTGAATAACCATTTTAAAATCGCGATTGGAATCCATCCAGCGCTGCACAGACTGCACATTGAGCGTGGAATTATCAGGTAATAATTGTGCCTGAACAAAACTGCACAGAAAAACCACTGACATCAGGATAATTTTCAAAACGTTCATTAACTCAACTTCCGCAAAAGATTTACTAACAGGGCACAAATAAAGAATACTGTTTGATTCAAAACCTTATGAGGCATGGATGCCGATTAGAGCCTATAGGGATATATTCACGGCGTGTTTTGAATTGAACAGTATTCTTTACAACGAACTCGTTAGTATATAGTCATTACTTTGCCAATCTTAATGTGAGGCTCGTGGTTAAGGCCCATATCCAGTAAAAAAATAATACGACAAAGGGTGTTAGCATTCCTAAAGACAAACCGGCCATGCCTTTGCCCTGATAAAAAGGGTAAATGATAAACAATTGCACCGCCGTGGGAATTAAACACAAAACAAAACCGCGCATAAAAGTACTACTGGTTAGTATGGGCAGCAAAAACACAAAACCCCACAGACCACCCCAGACAATACGTGGATAAACCCAGGAGGGTGAATATGAACCACTCAGTTGCACATGGAGCGAATGAATTAGCCCATAACGAGTGGCAAGGTTCATGGCGATAATTTGTACTAACGCACCCAGACAGCCCGCAGCAAATACAACAAGTAAATTTTTCATACAACTTTCTCATCATTAAATAATTTTGTTATAGAAATATCAGTGGCTAAGATTACAGATGTCACGTCCTGTTTATTATAGAGTGATAGCGAGATAAAGTGGCAGCCAACGCAAAACTAAGATGATAGAATTGCGCCTACTTTTTGCACACATATAACCCATCACTAGAAGCCATCTCCATGTATCGTTTTTTTGAAAGCTTAATCAAACCTTTCCCCGCAGCAGCGCCCAAGCAACCGCCGAACACCTTGTTTGCATTTTGCCGCTACTATGCTCGCGGAGCTGAACCCTATTTGCTATTGATGGCAATTCTAACGGGTAGTATTGCAGTGATGGAAGTATCACTGTTTGGTTTTTTAGGAAGGTTAGTAGATTGGTTAAACAGCCACACACCGGCAAATCTTTTAACGGAATCAAAACACGAACTATTTGTGATGAGCGCCATTTTATTAGTGGGCCTTCCCTTATGCGTACTCTTACACAGCTTAATTATGCATCAAACCTTGCTGGGTAATTTCCCGATGCGCATTCGCTGGCAAGCGCATCGCTATTTGCTGGGGCAAAGCTATCAATTTTATCAAGATGATTTTGCCGGTCGTATCGCAACAAAAGTGATGCAGACATCGCTCGCTGTGCGCGAGACCATTATGAAATTGCTGGATGTGCTGCTATATGTTTTAGTATATTTTTCTAGCATTATTGTATTATTTGCGACGCTGGATTTTCGTTTAGCGATTCCCCTCATTATCTGGATTTTTTCGTATGCTGGCTTGCTCTATCATTTTTTACCGCGCTTAACCGCAGTATCCACTCGCCAGGCCGATGCTCGCTCCGACATGACGGGACGCCTGGTGGACACCTACACAAATATTTCCACCGTAAAATTATTTTCACACTCCAATCGCGAAGCCGAATATGCCAGACAAGGAATGGAATATTTTTTAAGTACGGTTCATCCACAAATGCGCCTGGCGACAGCGCTTGGCTCGAGTGTTTGGGCCATTAACGTATTACTGATATTTTCAGTAGCTGCTGTTTCCATTTGGTTATGGAGCAGCGTGGCAATCACTACAGGCGCAATTGCCACAGCCATTGGCCTGGTGTTGCGCTTAAACGGTATGGCGCAATGGATTATGTGGGAAGTTTCTGCATTATTTGAAAATATTGGCACCGCGAAAGATGGCTTAAACACCTTATCCATTCCCTGCGAAGTTCAAGATATTGCCACGGCAAAACCGCTGCAATTAACGCAAAGTAATATAGATTTTAATGATGTCAGCTTTCACTATGGCAAAGGCAGCGGTGTTATTAATCATTTTAATCTGCAGATTAATTCCGGCGAAAAAATTGGTTTAGTGGGTCGCTCTGGCGCAGGCAAATCGACCTTAGTCAATTTATTACTGCGTTTTTATGATATCGAAAGCGGCACTATTTTGGTGGATGGAAATAATATCGCGCAGGTGCAACAGGAAAGTTTACGCGCTCATATTGGCATGGTCACGCAAGATACGTCGTTATTACATCGCTCTATTCGCGAGAATTTGCTCTATGGCAAACCCGATGCTACTGAAGCGGAAATGATAGAAGCAGCAAAACAAGCTGAAGCTCACGATTTTATTATGCAACTGAGCGATAACAAAGGCCGCCTCGGTTACGACGCTCACGTCGGTGAGCGCGGCGTAAAACTGTCCGGCGGCCAACGTCAACGCATTGCTATTGCTCGCGTACTGATTAAGAACGCACCCATTTTAATTATGGACGAAGCCACATCAGCATTGGATTCCGAAGTAGAGGCGGCGATTCAAGCAAATTTAAAATTGTTAATGCAAGGTAAAACCGTTATCGCCATCGCGCACCGTTTATCTACCATCGCGGCATTAGATAGATTAATTGTCTTAGACAATGGCAATATTGTTGAGCAAGGTTCACACGCAGAACTTATTGCGCAACAAGGAATTTATGCGCAACTTTGGGAGCGGCAATCCGGCGGATTTTTGGGAGAGATGTAATCTTATACCTGCAGCAAGGGCTAATCGCTACCAGGTTACAATTTGATACAAATAGCATTGACCTGTTACAGACAGGCGGTGAATGAGTTTCTATACTAGAGAACAATAAGGGCAGCTCCAGTAAAAGGAAACATCGAATGCGTAATAACCTGGTTAGCATTTTACTTATCGCTTGTATCGCCCTAGCTGGCTGTTCGTCTACGGCATCAACCCGTCACAAGCTAAACTCTGGGCAACCTATACCGTCTTCGCAGATAACACACTTGGAAATTGAAGAAATTTATGTAACAGATCGTTCTTTGTTCACCGACTCAAGGAAGGATAATCGCCATATCAAATCTGACAGGCGCGCCATCCAATCAACCACAAAACATCCGTCTCTGCGCGCTTCATCCGATCCGCTGGAATATTTCATTGCAGCCATGGTGATCTGCACTATTGAACTAATACTATTGGACGAATGTATGTTGCCCCATTTCGGAGTTCATATTTACCCATAGCCCCGACATGCCATCTATCACAAGGTGCGAGCGCAACTAGATTATTTTTACCACATCAAATCATCCGGAATAACGTAATCCTTGTAGGGATCATCTTCCGCTTCTTTCGCCACGATTTTTGTATTCAACACCACAACCGCTTTTTCATCGCGCTGGGCAATTTTGTCGGACACTATGCGCGGTACTAATTCGTAGCCCTCACCCAATTTCACCACGGCTAATAATCCGCGCGCAATTTGTTCGCGAACCACCGGTGATACGCGAATTTTTTTAATCAATTTGCCATGGGTAAAATTGTAATCCACCGCATCATGGCCAGCATCTTTTGGTTGGCGATGATTTTCAATCAACTGCTTAATTTGCGCAGCAATGGCCTTTTGTTCCAGCTCTACTACAAGCTTGCGATTTAACTCGCGATCACGTTCCAGCTTTTCGGCACGATCCAGCTCAATTTGTTGCTTCAGTTCGTCGACCACAGGCTCTGGAGCGCGGCGGGCAACATTAGTATCTTTGCGTTTTTCTTTTTTGGCTTGCTTGACTTTTTTAGTATCAATTAAACCGGCTTTAAGGAGTTGATCTTGCAGGGATGCCATAAGATATTTCCACAATCAATAAAATGTTACGCATAATAGCGCCCTACTTTTAGCTTCAGCAAGTTTTAACAGCAATGCAACATCCTGACCTACAGCAGACATCAAAATGAAAACCTGGGATATCTTTTGCCGCGTGATCGACAACTATGGTGACATAGGTGTTTGCTGGCGGTTAGCTCGCCAACTCGCCAATGAACATCAGCTCAGCGTACGCTTATGGGTAGACGAAATTGCCGCACTCAAACAAATTTGGCCAGAAGCAACGCTAGCTCCAATCCAAATGCTGGCCAAGGTAGAAGTCTGTATTTGGCGAGAGGATTACCATAGCTATCAAGTCGCCGAGGTAGTGATCGAGGCCTTTGCCTGCCACTTACCCGAAAGCTATATCGCGCAAATGAAACAGGCTGCAACGGCTCCCTGCTGGTTAAACCTGGAGTATTTAAGTGCGGAATCCTGGGTGGAAGGCTGCCATCAACTGACCTCTATGCACCCGCAAAATGGCTTGAAAAAAACGTTTTTCTTTCCCGGCTTTAACGGAAAAACCGGTGGGCTTTTACGTGAAAGCGATTTGTTAGCGCAGCGCGACCAACTTTTATTAACAGAAGAGAAAAGTATATTTCTTACTCAACTTGGGGTGAGTGAGAATCTTGAAAACACATTGATTATCTCGTTATTTAGTTATGAGAATCAGGCTATAGCGAGCTTACTAAATACCTGGAGCAAAGCCCTCAACCCCATTATATGTTTGGTACCTGCGAGTAAAACATTAACCTCCATCAACGCATCGCTCAATCTCAACTTGATTACCGGTGACAATCACACCTTCGGCGCGCTGAGATTAAAGGTTATCCCGTTCCTCAACCAAACCGATTACGACCGGCTGTTATGGGTATGCGATATTAATTTCGTACGCGGTGAAGACTCCTTTGTGCGAGCACAATGGGCGGCAAAGCCGTTTGTTTGGCATATTTATCCGCAGGATGAAGCCGCGCATCTCATCAAGCTCAACGCCTTTTTGACCAAATACACCGACACCATGGAACCCGCACTAGCCGTGGCTATAAATCAATTATGGAATAGCTGGAATCAGGATGAAAACTGTAGCAGCGCATGGAATCAGCTGATAGAACACTACCAAGGCTGGCGGCAGCACAACCAGAATTGGAGCAAATGTTTAAGCACAGCGCC
Source organism: Pseudomonadota bacterium (assembly GCA_040385335.1). Taxonomy (GTDB): domain Bacteria; phylum Pseudomonadota; class Gammaproteobacteria; order Pseudomonadales; family Cellvibrionaceae; genus Cellvibrio. The sequence goes on along the minus strand of JAZKHP010000016.1, from coordinate 136,765 downwards.
CGATTTAGCGGCGAACTTAGTCTGTTTTGCGCAAAAAAACCTGTAGAAATTCGCTAAAAAAAGGTATAGTTCGCGCCGAATTGCAACACCTTCCAACATCCTCAGTAGAGATTTATCATGAAAACAGGTCAAGAATTGCGTGCCGGTCATGTTATTAACATCGATGGCTCACCTTGGTTAATCCAAAAAGCTGAAATCAGCAGATCAGGCCGTAACACCGCCGTTGTAAAAACAAAATTAAAAAATCTGCTCACCGGTTACTTAACCGAAACCCCCTACAAAGCTGACGACAAATTTGAAGATATAGTTCTGGATCGTAAAGAAGTAACTTATTCTTACTTTTCCGAGCCACGCTATGTATTCGTTGATGGCGATTACGAGCAGTATGAACTTGATAAAGAAGAGCTGGGTGATATGGCGCCCTACATTGAAGACGGCATGGAAGATGTCTGCGAAGCAGTATTCTTTGAAGGCAAAGTTATCTCCATCACTCCACCTAACTCAGTCGTACGTGAAGTTGCCTATACCGAACCTTCTGTTCGCGGTGACACTTCAGGCAAAGTGATGAAGACTGCACGCTTAACCAACGGTACTGAAATGCAAGTTTCTGCTTTCGTTGAAATTGGCGATAAAATTATTATTGATACCCGTACTCACGAATACAAATCACGCTCTAAAGATTAATTTTTACATTGAGCGGTAACCCCTAAAAGGATCTTAGGGGATTCACTTATTTAACAAAAAAACTAACACAACTTCTCAACATAAAAAATTAATAAAACTTCGCTACTGCAAAGCAAAATTACAACCCGCTTAAATTTATCCAACATCCATTATATTTTTTGCCAACCGCCTCCCAGCGCTTTATATAAATCAACCGTCGCTTCCAAACGTGTCAAGCGCAGCCGCACCAGCGAATCCTGTGCTTGAAATAAGCTGCGCTGCGCATCCAGCAGTGCCAACAAATTAGTGCCGCCTTCACGGTAGAGAATTTCAATCAGCTGCAAACTCCGTTCGCTTTGCAGAAGAATATTTTGCTGGTTGGCCTCTTGTTGTTGCGCAATCGCAACGCGATTGAGTGCATCATCTACCTCCTGCAACACTGTAAGAATGGTTTGGCGATATTGTTCTAATAATTCGATGCGTCGCGATTCACTTAAGCGTACTTGATAGGTAATCCTGCCGCCAGCAAAAATAGTTTGCGCCAGGGAAACACTCCAGCCTGCAGCATGAACTGCAGGGTTTAACGAAAACAATTCTGCTGCGGATTTACCCATATTTGCGCCCAGCTCCACACTGGGCAACCATGCTGTACGCGCAGCATATACATTTGCGGAAGCAGCTTGCAGTTGCGCTTCAGCGCTCGCGATATCAGGCCTGCGTGCAAGCACATCGGCGGGCACGCCGGCATGAATAGTGGGAATCTGTAAAGCAGAAAACTTTTCGTCGGTTAATTGATAAGCTTGTGGCACCTGCCCTTCTAATAATGCAATGGCAGAGCGAGTTTGATTTAACTGTAACTGCAACGGTAAAAGCGCTGTTTGCTGCGTTAATAAATTGGCCCTTTGTTGCGCTACATCCGCTGTGGTCGCAACACCATTGCGGTAAAGTGAATCGACTATTTTTTGAATTCGCTCGGCGATAGCTATATTTTTTTGTGCGGTTATTATGCGTTCTTGCAGCGCTAAATAATTAAACCAAGCGATAGCAACGCCCGCTGAAACACTTAAACGGGTTGCTTCTCGAGAAAAGTCCTGCGCTTTGTAATTTGATTTTGCGGCATGTCGTGTTGCGGCAATACCGCCCCACAAATCGACTTCATAATTAGCCGTTAAGCCAACACGACTTGATTCACTTGTGTCCCAATTGCTATTGCCTGCTTTAGTTTTATTTTCGCCACTGGAAGCATTTAAACCCAGCGACGGAAACAAGCTGGCGTTGGCGATTCGCATTTGCAATTCAGCTTGCCTAACACGCTCTCCGGCAATTAATACATCAGGATTTTTTTTCTGCGCTGTTTCAATAAGTTCGGTTAATTGCGCAGACCGGAACAACGTCCACCACTCTTTTTCGATATTAATGGTGGTGGGAGATTCAGCGGAATATTCCCAAGCGGGAGCATATTCAATATTCGCAGATGGCACTTTATCCATTGAAGAACAGCTTGAGACAATAGCCACAAGAAAAACTAAACCTGGATTTTTAAAAAACAAATTCACACTAGTTACTCCGCAGCCAATGCCGTTACAGGATTTAAGCGCGCCGCTTTGCGCGCAGGCAAATAACCAAAGATTAATCCTGTTAAAAAAGCGCAACCAAATGCGAGCACTACGGGCGCCAGCGAGTAATCAATCGGTGTACCAAAATTCCCGACAATAGCCGTACACATTAACCCGAGTATAACCCCAATAAAACCGCCCAATGCCGATACGGTTAGCGCTTCAATTAAAAACTGCTGCATAATATTGCGCTGCCGCGCACCCGTCGCCATACGCACACCGATTTCACGCGTGCGTTCAGTCACGCTCACTAACATAATATTCATAACCCCGATCCCACCCACCAGCAATGAAATAGCGGCAATTGACCCCAGCAGAATGGTCATAGTATTTTGTGTTTCTGACAAAGTATCAATCAGCGATGCCATGTTGCGAATCGTGAAATCCTCTGTACCATGACGCTCCAGTAAAAGATTTTTTACCGAGTCTTGTACTTCATCCATAGCTTTTTCATCGGTAACTGAGATGGTGATATTACGGAAATGTTTTTGCCCGATAATACGTAAACCACCGGTCGTATAAGGCACAAATACTTTATCATCCTGATCTTGCCCGCCCGGGTCCGCGCCCTTGACTGCCATCACACCTATCACTTGAAATAAAACGTTTTTGATAATAATGAATTTACCCAAAGGGTCTTCGTTATCAAATAATTTAGTAGCGACTGTTTTGCCCAACACAACAACCGTGGAATAATTTTTTTCGTCTTCTTCCGTAAAAAAAGTGCCTTGCTCAACATTCCATTTTCTCGCAAGGGGATACTGAGATGAAGTTGCGTTAACATCTGTTGTTGCATCGGCATTGCTATAACGCAAGGTATGACTACCGGTCATTTCCGGAAATGCTGCAGCAATATGCGGGAGCCTGCGAATAGCTTCCAGATCATCGGCAACCAGCGTACGAATTTCCCATGCGCGACGCTGCGTAGGCCCGCCAGTACGAACCAATACCAAATTACTGCCCATAGCACTAATGCTATCGACAATGGATTTTTTTGCCCCATCGCCAATGGCTAGCATGGTGATAACCGAGGCAACGCCAATAACAATTCCAAGCAGTGTGAGTATGGTGCGGTAAACATTGCTGCGCAAAGAACGAAAGGCTGTTTTTGCACCTTCCATTAATTCAACGGATAAATTCGGCTCATCATGAACATCAAGCTTAATGGGTTGATGAAGAACTTTACCGGGGCCAGGATCTGCAACAATTAAACCATCGCTAATTTCAATCACCCGCTGCGCATTTTTCGCGACCTGCGCATCGTGGGTAATTAAAATAATGGTGTGACCCTGCGCCGACAATTCTTGCAATAGCTTAATAACTTCTTTGCCACTATTGCTATCAAGCGCACCGGTTGGCTCATCCGCCAAAATAATTTGGCCACCATTCATTAAGGCACGCGCAATCGAAACGCGTTGCTGCTGGCCACCCGATAACTGATTGGGGCGATGATCCAGCCGCGCGGACAATCCCAGCGATGTCAACAATTCGGCGGCACGCACGCGCCGGTCTTGCGGTGCCATACCCGAATAAGTAGCTGGCATTTCAACATTTTCGCAAGCCGTTGCGCCAGCCAGTAAATTGTAGCTTTGAAATACAAACCCAAATGCTTCACGACGTAGTTGTGCTAATCCATCGTCATCAAAAGTAGAAACTTCTTTTCCAGCAAAATAATATTCACCGCTACTCGGTTTATCCAGGCAGCCCAAAATATTCATCAGGGTAGATTTTCCAGAACCGGATTGCCCCATAAGTGCAACAAATTCACCGGCAAATATTTCCAAATTAATACCATGCAAAATTTGCACAGCTAACTCACCGTTCTGAAAGGTTTTAGTAACACCAATTAATTTAATTAAAGGCTGTGTGTCAGTCATGAAGGTTCGCCAAAATAAAAAAGAAGTGGTTAACGCATCATCCGCGCAGGATTTTGTCCACCGGGGCCGCCAGGTGCACCTGTAGGCGCGGCACCCTGTGAGGCTGTTTTTTCACTCTGCCGAATACCCGACACCACTTTTTCGCCTTCCTGTAAACCATCAATCACTTGTACTTGTACGCGGTTGCTAATACCTATAGTAATTTTTCTTTCTGTTAAATTTCCGCGCTCATCAACAACCTGAACTGTTGCCGGTTTTGGCAAATTATCTTCAACAATATTCCGAGAACCTCTACGTCGCCGCGGTGATGATTCAGAGCGCTGTTCAGATGAAATTTTATTATCATCACGAGGCTTTCTATCGGCAGCAGATTTATCAGTGATTGTTTTATTCTCATCTACTTTTACATCGGCGCTACTTACGGATTTTTCATCTGCACTCACTGCAGCTGCACTGGTCGCTGCTTTTTCTGTGGTTTTGTTATCGCCTTGCTGACGTTCTTTCCAACTGGATTTTCCATCGCGTTTACTCTCGCCCGATCTACCCTCCTCTTCATCCACTCCGGGTATAACAAAATTCACAGCTGAGGCAGGTATAACTAGCACGTCTTTGGCTTGCGCCGCGACGAAAAATATTTGCGTGCTCATCTGTGTCATCAGTGCATGATTTTCATTCGCCACTTCAAATAATGCATTGTACAAAACGACATTATTAGTCACTTCCGGAGTTGGCTGGACACGGTTTAATTTGCTGTGCCAGCGATAATCTTTACCGCCCAGCGTAGTGAAATAAACTGGCATATCGATTTTTAATTTACCAATGTCCGCCTCGGATACTTGCGCCTGGACAGTCATAACGGATAAATCTGAAATGCGCATAATTGTGGGCGCTTGTTGATTCGCATTTAAGGTTTGACCTTGCCGTGATGTGATTGAGGCTACAGTACCGCTGATAGGGGCATAGATGCGCGAATAAGTCAGGTTGGCCTCTTCGACACGCAGACTAAATTCGGTTTGCTGGATTTGTGCTTGCACCACCTTGATCTGCGCTTGTGCCGACAAATAGGCTGCTTCTGCGGCCTGCACCGAATCTTTCGTGGTGGCATCATCTCGTTGTAAATTTTGTTGCCGATCCACACGAATTTTTGCCAGGGCCAGCTGTGCCCTTCTATCTTCCAACTGCGCTTTTTGATTGGTCAGTTGCGCGCGAGTTCCATCCACTCTTGCTTTGTAGACGGTTGCATCTATCTCTGCCAACAAATCGCCCGCCGTCACTTTACTGCCAACTTCGACATAGAGTTTTTTGAGTTGACCAGACACTTGCGCACCCACATCCACATAGTCATGTGGCTGCAAAATTCCAGTAGCGGTGACAAGGTTTTGAATATCGGCTTTTACAACATCGGCAGTGATGTAATCAGCGGCTTGATCATTAGCGCTGATAAAAAACTTCCACACTAAAAATGCAACAAGCAAAATAATTAACAACAGGGCTTTATAGGGATGACGCCAAGGTGATATACCTTGGCGTGCGGAGGTAAGAATGCCAGACATAACAGCTCTCAAGACGATGTATCATTCACATGAAAAAATTCTGGCTAACTTTACCATTATTAGTGAATTAAAAACATCATGAAGAATATCGGCAAAACCAGACCCGCAATCAGTAATGGCCATGTTTTTGCACGAGTATTAGCATAGCGCTGCAGCAGCAAGAACCCTGTAATTGAAAAAATAATGCAGGCAATGGCGAATATATCGATAAAATAAACCCACGCATCGCCGGTATTTTTTCCTTTGTGTAAATCATTTAAATAGGCAAGCCAACCTTTGTCGGTTACTTCGTAAGTAAATGCGCCCGACGCAAGGTTGATAGTCAAGGCCGTTGCTTCACCCGGGCGATTCTGGGCTATGCGCAGCTTGCCATCTTTTACATCCGGGCCTTTCTCTCTATTGTTTCGCTCAACAGGCTTTGCTTCACCATCCCTCACCTCAACCTTCTCCGTCAGGTTTTTGCCTTCTGCATTTTTTACCTCACTGGTCTTTTCTGCACTATTCTTTTCTCCACTGGCTTTTCCTTCCATGGGTCTTGCTTCGACACTTCTTGGCTCTGGCGTAATCACACCTATATTTTGCTTTTCGTCGAACCATTCAACCATAGGCACTGGGAGCCCCAATTTTTTTTGCTCAAGGTGCAATCCCAAATCAGGTAAAAACTCTACCGGCAATTGCCCCTCGGTAAGGGTTACAGTGGGTTTAGGTAAAAAAATTTTGGAATGATGCAAGGTAATTCCGGTAACAGAGAATAGCAGCATACAAATAAAGCAGAGCGCTGCACTCATCCAATGCCATTTGCGAATTGTCATTAGACTGATGCTAAAAAAACTCCCTGCCATTTTTTTATTTTTTGTCACAATGCGCTCCTGGTTTGCCACGATTTTTTCTTGTTTTGTCACAATGTTCTCCGCCTTGTTATATTTGTTGTATCTGTCACAGCTCACTCCACTGCCGCAACAAATTATGGTAGTGACCTGTTAAGGCCACTAGCTCATCGCAATCTCCCAATTTTTGCCGAAGCTGTTGGATATTGGTATCCAACTCGTACAACATGCTGCGCTGCCAATCATCGCGCACCATACTTTGGGTCCAGAAAAAACTGCACACCCGTGCACCGCGAGTAACCGGCTCCACTTTGTGCAAGCTCGTCGATGGATACAAAATTAAATCACCGGCTGCTAATTTCACTTCGTGGATTCCGTAAGTGTCTTGCACAACTAACTCGCCACCGTCGTATTCATCAGGCTCGCTTAAAAATAAGGTTGAAGAAATATCCGTACGAAGACTTAAGTTGCTACCTGGAACCAGACGAATTGCACCATCCACATGTAAACCATAATGCTCACCGCCCTCATAAGAATTAAATAGCGGTGGGACTGTGCGCAGCGGTAATGCCGCCGCCATAAAAATGGGATTGTTATAAATTGCGGTTAAAATAATTTCACCGAGTTGACGGGCAATCGTGCTATCAATAGGTAATTGACGATTTTTTTTAACTTGTGCGCCTTGTATACCCACTGTTGCGCGGCCATCAATCCAATCAGCCTGATTGAGTCGCCCACGGAATTCCGCCACTTGTTGCTTGCCAAGAACCTCAGGAATATGAATTAGCATATAAAAATCAAACCATATTTTTTAACTGTCATCCTGGCGTAATGGGGTTCAGCATTTTAAAAGCTGGAACCCCGCTACACGAGTATGACGAACAGAAAAAATTAATTAAAAGGTGAAATTCGCTCCCAAACGCACGGAGCGAGGCGCACCCGGGTAATAGCGTGAACCACCGTTATTCAAGCTGCCGATATATTCTTCATCGGCAAGATTTAAAATATTCAACTGCAAGGTGATATTGTTGGTGACTACGTAAGATGCCATAGCGTCAAACACCCAATACTCAGGAACATTTAACACTGAACGTTGCGATTGTGCTGCACTTTGAGTGAGGCTTGAGCTGGCCACTGAGTCGATATAACGCGCACCACCTGCAATGGTTAAACCATTGGCAAATTGATAACTATTCCATAAGGTAAATGAGTATTTTGGGCTCCACTGAATCACACCGCCCTCAGTTCGACTTGCACCTGCATTTGTCGCGGTGCGGTTACCACGGGTAATTTCCGGATCCATATAAGCCAGGCCCGCACTGATTTGCCAGTTTTGCATCACAATACCGGCTAAGCCTAGCTCAATACCCGAAACTTCACGCTGACCTACTGCAACCGAAGTACCGTCAGGATTGGTAGCAATTTCGTTATCATTGGTACTTTTAAATACGGCTGCAGTCACTGCCAATTTATTGTTCATCACATTCCACTTGGTTCCCAATTCCTGATTGGTACCTTTTTGTGCATCCAGATTAGGACTATTAGCATTACTGGAGAATGTTGCTGGGTCAGTATTTAAAGCAAAGTTGCTGCTGCCTGGTGGCAATTGCGAGGTTGCATAGGATACATAAATCGAACCATTTTCAGCTGGCTTATAAACGCCACCTAATTTCCAGCTAATTAAATTATCGGCAAGCTCTGCATCGCGACCCAAATAGGTCCCAACTGGAATGGTTTGCACCGCAGGAGCGGTGACTGCGGCCTGACGAATAGTTTGATCGGTCTTGGCATAGAAGCGTTCCGCGCGAACACCAGCGCTGACTTGCCATTGATCATTGAGAGTAATGGTATCCAAAACGTAGAGCGCCGCTGTGGTAGTTTCGCCATCGGTTTTTGTACCATCGGAAATCACCGGCTGATAAACAATATTGGCATTATCCGGATTATAAAGATTGGCTGTTTGTTGTGTTACACGCGTAGAAGAAGTTGGCGAAACAAAAGGAAGGCCCACGTTATTCGTGAATTGACTTTCGTAAATAAACTCAATGCCAGATGCAATATCGTGCTTAAGACCAGCCGTATCCAGTGACAGGGTCAAGTTGGTTTGGTTCGTGAGAATTTGGTTGGTTTGATCACGGCCTTGACGGGTCAAAGCAATTTCCCAAGTCGCCGGATCATTTTTAGTAGCCGCAGGAAAACTTAATGCATTCACACCCGTCAACACCATATCCTGAGTTGAGCGACCATAACGTGAGGTATTGCGTAAAACTGCATCATTAGCCAGATCATGCTCGATACGCAGGGTTAGCATACTTGCATCAACATCGTTGTAATCGCTGGTTGAACCGAAGAAAGTTTCTGTATCAACTTTATCGATTTTCGGACCACCAGAGGGAAAAGCCGTTACATAAGGAGCGCTGTAATAACCTTCAAGGCCGGTAGTTGATATACCACCATCCGGCAAATTACGTTGTTGAATGTGGTACAGATTAACAAAGGTGCGCGTGTCAGTACCTAAACCCAAACCAAGCGACGTGGCTATACCCATCGCATTATTTTCAACTTCATCGCGGCCATCAACACCCGCTTCTTGTACCAAGACATTAGTACGGAATGCAGTCGTATCATTAATGGAGCGGTTAACATCAACGGTAGCACGCTTGTAATCACCGGTCCCTAAAGTCACATTACCAAGAGTGGCATCTTCCAGATTGGCGGCTTTACTATTCAAATTGATGTAACCCGAGGCAGCACCGCGACCGTTGTCTACGCCTGCCGGGCCTTTTGCAATTTCAACTTGCTCGGTATTAAAGGTATCGCGAGAGATAGAACCCAGGTCGCGAATACCATCGACAAAAATACTGGCCTGGGTATCAAAGCCGCGCATAAAAATCGAATCACCTGTTGCGGTATTACCGTTTTCGCCCATCAATAATGTTATGCCGGGAGTGTTGCGCAAGGTCTCGCTTAGGCTAGTCGCTGCTTGTTGTTGAAAGAGCTCTTTTTTAACCACTACGATGGTTTGCGGCGTATCCACCAGCGGCTGGGTAAATTTTGCAGAGCTCACTTTTTCAGCTTTGAAGCTGGCTTCAGTGGCATCCGCACTGACTTTGACTGTGCTTAACTTTCCGGCTTCTTCTTTTTTAGGTTCATCTGCAGCGAAAGCAGCGCCAGAAGCTAACAGCATCATTGAGGATAATGCGGATACTTTTAATTGACGCACTGCAGAGTGTTTTTTGGCAACTATGCCGGGAGTACGACAAGCTAAACCAGTTTCTTTGCCCTTGCCTGCAGCCAAATCGTTGTTGAAAGTGTTCATGTGTGTTTTCCTAAATGAGTTGAAGTGCGCCATTAAAACCCAAATGATAACAATTATCAATAATGTTTAGGAATATTTTGTATAACCATTAAAGAATTTATCATCCCGTCTATGAAACCTATTAGGTTCTGATGCGCTCCGCTCCGTGACATTAATCCCACTATGGTAAATAATTACTTTTCTTGGGAAGCTTGCTAAGCGCCACCTTCCCTCTTCATACCCCCCGCACAGGAAATCTCGCATATGAACGACATAGATAAAAACCTGGCTATTGAAGCTTTAAACCGCATTATGGAAATTGAATTGGCAGGCGTAGTGCGCTACACGCACTATTCATTGATGGTATTCGGTTATAACCGCATACCGATTGTGTCCTGGCTTAAAAGCAATGCGACTGAGGGCTTGGGACATGCGCACAAAGCCGGTGAACTATTAACTCTGTTGGGTGGCCACCCTTCGCTGAAAATCGGTTCTTTATTGGAAACGGAAAAACACGATATTGGCGATATTCTGCGTGAGAGCCTGGAACACGAAAAGAATGCAATCAACGCTTATTACAGCCTGCTAAAAATCGCCGAAGGTAAATCTATTTTGCTGGAGGAATATGCCCGCGAGATGATTGTGCAGGAAGAACTGCACCTTGATGAAGTGGATAAAATGTTGCGCCGCCCTGGCGAAATCGCATCCTTTCAACAGTAAGAAATAAACACGTTTTAGGTGTCGTGCGGGCGACTTAATGTTCTTTATGTGCGCCCGATTTTTCCCAGCGTTTACGAGCCTGATAGCGAGATATTGCTTTGTGCCAAAAATGTAACGGAAATAATCCTATGAGTGTTAGTCCTGCGTACCAATGCACCTGCGCAATACTAATGCCCATGGCACTCAATGAATCTTGCGGATAGTAGAGCAAGAAGCCGCTCATAATTAATAATACCCACACTGTTAAATGCAAATATCCATCCCACACATGGACATTCCACCGATATTTATATTTGGCTAATTTTTTTTGCACATGATCGGCAAATAAGTAACCGAATATAAAAATAGCCACAGCAGATGCTACACCGTGCAATTCACGAAATAGACCATTTAATCGGTGCGGCAATTCGTCCTCACTGGGAGGCGCCATAAAATAAAGGGCAACTCCAGTAATGCAGATCGCTATTACGACCAACCATAACAACACACGCGATTTTTTCATCGTTAAGTTTTATTTTTGCTATCGATTATTTGTTAATGAATAGACTCGGCTTGCTTCCGTGCAGCCACAAAATTGACTGTGCAAAATCATACTCGGAAGCTCGCCATTCTACAGACCCTGATTAAAAATAATAGCGCCGAGAACGATGATGCTTACACGCTAATAACATCTAGCTGCTTTGGTCGCTATCACCTATAGCCACCCACCGCCCACCCAAGCTGGCGAGGCTCATTGTGCGTTCTGATGCAGCAGTTGCAGCAGCCACTTTGGTAAGCGCATCGGCCCGCCAGGCACTGCGAGCGATAACCGTACTAGTCATAGATAAAATTTGATTGCCTGCGGAATCCAATAATAAGCCCGGAAATTCCGGGCTTGCATTGCTAATCGATGTCGCTATCGCAGCATTTTGCAAACCACCCATTAAATGGTCTTTACCGAGATGATCCCGCACCGCAATCGGTAAAACTATTTCACCGAACACACGAATATCGCCACCAGCATTAATCCAACCTTCACGAATACCCGCACGCTGCAATTCAGCTACGGCACAATCCACCGCAAAACCTTTTGCGATACCGTCCAGCGTAATTAACACCGGCTTGCATAAACGCGCAGTATCGCGGGTGAGTTCCATATCTCGCCATTCACCGTAAGCCTGAAGCTCGGCACCATAGAGATTTTGAAAATTATGATTTGGTAAGGCGCCGCGTGCGGTGAGCACAGCTCCTAATGTGCAATTGAATCGTCCGCTGCTTACGCGGGTCATTGCCTGGGCAAGACGTAAACATTGAGTACTCAGAGGATGACAATTTATGGCTTTGCCCTGCGCGCTATTTAAACGCGATAAGTCGCTGGCGGGATCGTGAAAACTCAGCAATTGTTGAATAAGTTCAATGCGTGCGAAAGCGGAATTAAATGCAGCTTGCGCCTCTGTTGCGGAAACGGGAAGCGCAATCTCAACGAAACAACCCAGCAGTGGGCGCATTCGCTTTTGCAAGTTATTCATAAGATTAGCAACGCGGGCTAAGCCACCGGAATTGCAGTTGGTGTTATGCCCGCTGGATTTATAACAGCAGAATTCAAAGCAATTTGGTAAATCGCCAAGAGTCGTTTAACCCCATCGGTTACATTGCGACAGGAAAGTGTTGCACCGCTGATGTTGGGGATATCCTGACCAAGTTTAAATTTATCCTGTAGCGTTTTGCCAACAAAATGATTGCGCCATTGCGGCTGGCGAACCTGGCCGCCGTGGGTTTCGCGGTAGCTAAGAATTTCAATACCCAACACTTCACCAGCGGCAGAAATTGCCACGCCATAGGTAATAAAATCGTGTTTACCTATAACATCATCCACCATAAACCAGCCTAACAACTCGCCCTTATTTTCGGCGCGCCATGTTTTTTGCACTTTTTGACGCTGACGGACTCCCGCTATTTTTTTGATGTTATCCAGCTGCGCCTCATTCAAAGAAATAGCGGAATCAAGAAATAAGGTGGCGTGCGGAAATAATACTTGCTGTGCTTGTTGGACAGTCAAAAAATCTTCTGCGTGAGCGGAAGCAACTATGGCAGTAGAACTTATTACCACCGCAGGCAGGCTTAGGAAAAAGGGTAAATTACGCATGATATAACTCAAGATTCTCTGGGGCTGTTCATTGGCGTTATTCATTGGCACTATCATGCCCAATTACCATGCCTGCTTGCGCAGGCATGGTGACACCTTAGAAATTTAAACCTACTTTGAAACGGATTTCCTGTTCAGTTTTTTCAATCAGATGCAATCCAGATGGTTGACCTTCATAAGTTTCGCCACCACCGCGAATTTGCTCAAACCAGGTTAGGGTCAGCCAATATTTTTCACCACCGTAATGCAAGGTTGGGCCCGCAAATACCGAATTACGCTCCATGGCAACACCAGTTTCGTATTCAGTTTCATAAACAGTTTCAACACCTACATACCAGTTAGGCATAAAGCGATAACTCAAACCCGTACCGGCAGAAAATTCAATTTCAACTTCCATTTCGGTTGGCCATTCGAAGCCTTCTGGCAAATTATCAATAGGTGCACGTGTTGCGCGAGTCGCTTCAGTGCCAATATTGCCCACCCACACCAATTGACCCTCCATAAAGTATTTTTGCATTTGCAAATCAAGTGCAATGCTAATGCTGTCTTTGTCGCGACCGGAGTGTGGGTCAAGGGTAAGATAATCCAAACCTACCATCCCTGACAGGCCAAAATTATCCAATGCAGGGCTTAAAAAATTGTACTTGCCGGAAACTTCAGCGCCGCCAAAACGCAAACCATAACTCTCATCGCCCGGCATGTAGCCATCAATTAAAATCCCGGAAGTATTTATTTTTTGGCCTTTCAGTTCCCCGGCAACGGTAAAACGGTCGCTGACTCCGTATTCGAGTTCAGTTGTGGTGTTGTAAGCAGTGTAATGACCAGTGCCTTTATCGCTGCGTTGGGTAACAACCTGGTAAAACTCCACCGCGTCTTTGGGTAGAACTTCTGAACCTTTCACATAACCAAACAGATTTTCATCAGCAACGCTGCTAACACTGAAACAACTACCGGCAATAGCCAACAAGAGAAGATGACGTTTAAACATGGTGTTTTTATTCCTGAATTATGTATTAATTTACCAATGGCATTGTATTACATAAGATCCTTGTAATCATATGATATTAATTCTTATTAAGCTCCAGGCTCTGAAACAAATCCTAATTTGAGGATGCCTGCACGCTGTACCGCGGCCATCACCTTTAACACATATTCGTAATCCACTTTTTTATCGCCGCGAATATGAACCTCGGGTTGCGGTTGCTTGCCAGCTTCCACTAACAAACGTTGGCTTAATTCATCCGCCGTGACAGTGGCTTCATTCCAATGAGCCTGCCCATCTTCGGTAATGGATAAAGTAATCGTTTCGGGTTTTATGTCGTTAAGCGTATTTTGGGCGCGCGGCAAATCTACTTTTACAGAATGTGTTATCACCGGTACGGCAATAATAAAAATGATCAACAATACCAACATCACGTCCACTAACGGCGTCATGTTGATATCGCTCATTGCCCCTTTGTCATCGTCAAAATCACCACCGAAAGCCATATGAATTCCCTACTCTGCCTGCGCGTTGTGACGCGCAATGGGTTTGATATTGTTAGTGTTACCGGGGTTATTGGTTTTTGAACTGGCCGGTGGTGCACCCGTTAAAAAGTAGGCATGGAGCTGGTGGGCAAAGCGATTGAGCTTATTGCTAATCGTGCGATTACCGCGATTGAGCGCGTTGTAACCCAGGACTGCCGGGATAGCGACCACCAAACCAAAGGCAGTCATAATCAAGGCTTCACCGACCGGGCCGGCAACCTTATCAATACTGGCCGAACCCGACACACCTATGCTGACGAGTGCGTGATATATACCCCATACAGTCCCGAACAAACCTACGAAAGGCGCAGTGGACCCTACGGACGCGAGCAAGGCTAAGCCACTCTGTAATTTGTCAGTACTGTGATCGATAGAATCCTTCAAGCAGGCAGTAAGCCAGTCAGCAAGCGGCAAGTGGCCATGCAAATCACTTTTATGATTGTGGTGATGATCGAGCGCCGCCTGCCCTTCTTCCGCCAAATGACGGTAGGGATTATCACTACGCTCATCGCCCAAGATATGCAAACCCGCAGCAAAGCTTTGTGAATGCCAGAAATCTGCCAAAGCGCGGTTTGGTTTGCGTAAACGCATTAAGCCCCACGCGCGTAACACAATGACAAACCAGCTGGTGATCGACATACACAGCAGGATGATGGCGACGATTTTGATAGCAGAGTCGCCCTGCTGCCAAATGGAAGAAATGCCGTAGGGTGAATTCATAAAAACCTCGTTGAAAATGCGTAAATAACGGTTTGCTGACTATCTATTTATATTAACTATCTGATTGTTATTAATTGTTTAGTGAGAACTCAATCGGTAATTCATACCAGAAATCAATCGCCTGGTTAGCGCGCGTTGCCGCGACGAAATGCCAATTTTTTACCGCGCGAATGGCCGTTTCATCCAAGCGAGTATGACCACTGGATTGTTTTACACGTAACTCGCCGACAGTACCGTCGGCAAGCACCAAAACCTCCAACAGCACCACCCCTTCTTCACGTAAACGCCGTGAAATAGCGGGATACACAGGTGCCGGGTTATTTGCCTGACTAGCGTCAATACGGGGCGGCACGAGTTGCTCTGAACTCTGCATCACGCTCAGCTCGTCAGTTTTTTGTTCGACAGGTGTAACGGCTACAGGCGCAACGTCTTGCTGCACAGCGCGCTCTGACGGCGGCGCTTTTGGGACAAGCATTTTGGGTTTTGGTAAGGGTTTTTGTTCGGGTATTGGTGGGGGTGGTAATGCAGCCGGTGGAGGTAGTGGCGGCTGCGCTGCCACAATGACGCCTTGAATTGTCGGCGGCACTATCTCCAGTGACTCAGACGCTGCTGGAACCAGCAATACCACGGCCAATACTCCCACATGCAGCAGCAAGACCAACAAGAAGGAGTAAAAAGGGGTGTTATTCGTTTTCATAGCTTTGTAGGAGACAAGAAGATGCAAATTTAGATGAATAATAATGCATCTAAACGCAGATGGCAATGAGAATTATTATCATTATTGTGAATATGCACGAGCATCTGAATTATTGAGAAACGGTTCGACCAAATGCCAGGAACAGATTCATAAAAAAAGCCAACTCATTGCTGAATTGGCTTTTTAAAAAACCTAAAGCAATTAATTAACTTTTTTTCCGAGAGAATTTAACGTGCTTGCATTCAAGTGAACAATAACGCTAGTTGCATTCGCATCAGCTGAATCTTGCGCGAGAATAACTTTGTAATCACCTTCAACGATGGTCCAGGTTTTTGCAGCAGACTGGTACATGCTTAAAACTCTAGGCTCCACAGTCACGCTGACATTTTTACTTTCACCGGGGTTTAATTCGACTTTACTCCAACCGCCCAAACGTTTTGGCGCTTCCCAACTGCCTTTAACGGGCGACACATAAACTTGCGCAACATCCTTACCTTTCACTTTACCGGTATTGGTCATTTTGAAATTCACATTAAGCACACCTTCTTTAACTTCCGCCGTTAAATTACTGTATGAGAATTGTGTATACGACAAGCCATAACCAAACGGAAACAAAGGCTTCAATCCTTTTAATTCATACCATTTGTAACCAACAGCAGCGCCTTCAAAATAGTTCACATCAAATTTTGCCAGGCCACCTTTTGAATCCCCGTCCAATATTGGACGCGGTAATTGTTTTTCCGACGCAGGAAAAGTTGCGGGTAAATGTCCTGATGGATTTACTTCGCCAAACAATACACGCGCAATTGCTTCGCCGCCGCTAGTACCTGGGTACCAAGCTTCAAGCACGCCACTAACACTGTCTAACCATGGCATTAACACGGGTCCGCCATTCTGTAGCACGATAACTGTTTTAGGATTTGCTTTTGCAATAGCCGCTACCAATGCATCCTGATTATCAGGCAGCGATAATGTCTGTGCATCGAAAGCTTCACCTAACCATTGATTAACAAATAAAACCACCAAATCTGATTCTGCAGCAAGCTTAGCCGCGGCTTTTACGTCGGTACCTTCAGCGTATAAAACTTGTGATTCAGGAACTCGCGCTTTGATAGCTTTAAGCGGCGACGATGGGAAGTAAATTACCGGGCCCGGCCAAAGGTCTGGCATCAATCCTTTTACAGCAATACCACCAATAGGAAATACTTTAGAAGAACCACCACCAGAAAGCACACCTACATCTGAATGCGAACCAATCACTGCTATTTTTTTCAAACTTTTGGTTAATGGCAGGATGTTGTTGGAATTTTTCAAGAGCACCATGCCCTGCTCAGAGCCCGTTTGCGTAACCAATGCGTGGGCAGCAAAATCTATAGTGCCACCCTCTTTTACTGGATGATCAAATAAACCTTTATCAAACATAGCCCACAGAATACGGCGGGCCATATTATCAAGACGCGCCAAGGGTACCCAGTTTTGCTCAACAGCCTCCTTCAACGCCATACCAAAATAAGGAGATTTATCAAACGAGTATGCGGACTGCTGATCCAGACCATTATTTGCAGCAGGTATAGTGCTATGTACCGCGCCCCAATCAGACATAACGTAACCCTTAAAGGCCCAATCTCCTTTAAGAACTTCATTGAGTAAATATTGATTTTCACAAGCGTAGAAACCATTGACAAGATTATAGGAACACATCACCGAACCAGGCTTGCCCACTTCGTTGGCGATTTGTAGCGCTAATAAATCCGACATACGTGCCGCAGAATCTTCAACCAGCGCATTAACAATCGAACGACCTTGCTCTTGATCATTAAACGCAAAATGTTTTAAGGTTGAAATAATATTATTCGCTTGAATACCTTTTATTTGTTGACCCACAATGTGCCCGGCCAACAACGGATCTTCACCACCGTATTCAAAATTTCGTCCATTGCGTGGCTCACGCATTAAATTAACACCACCCGCCAACATAACGTTAAATCCTGAAGAGCGAGCTTCAGAACCAATCATGGCACCACCGTTATAAGCAACATCCAAATCCCAGCTGGCAGTTGTATTCAAACCAGATGCTAAACCGGTTCGCTCACGCAGAGTTCCCTCACCAGCCTGGCAAGCCACACCCAAACCGGCATCGGTTTGAAACTGTGCGGGAATGCCTAAACGTGGAATACCGTAAATGTAGCCAGCAGAAAGATTGATCGATTCTTTAGGTCGTTTTGAATTTAACTGTGGAGCATCTGTACCAAAATATCCATAAACCAGGGTGAGTTTTTCATCGAGCGTCATTTCTTTCAATACTAAATCTGTGCGCTGTTCAGCGTTCAAAGCCTTATCCATCCACGGCTTTACATCAGTAACCGCAGTTTTCCCAGAGGCTTTAGGGCCATCCGCCGAGAAAGCCACAGGTACAACTGCAGATAAAGCGCAGGCCATGGCAAGCAGGCTAATTTTTTTCCGAAACAGCATGTTTAACACCTCAATGGGGTAGGACAATATGGAATAGAACACTATGGGATGGAGCAATTCAAAGAAGCTTACTGATAAAAAATTTGCGGCACATTATCTAAGGATAGGCGTTAACGCAAAATAATTAATTTAATTTAACGGTTATTTGCTTTTTTAAGCAAAACACGACTTTGCTATAAGCCTCACCGAGTTAATTATTTAGGAATTTAAACAGTTGTTTGCACAAAGGGTGCCGCTTGCTGCATTTATTTTCGTAGGGGCGCCGCAAGCGGCGCCCCTACGGGAAATGTTTTATGGGTTATGGGTTTTATTCCGGGGAAATTTTTTACTAAAAAAACGTGACTAGTTATACTCGCTATGTGCTGTAGCGTACCCGAATACCTTTCTCAATAGAGAGACGAATTTCCTCGGAGGACAAGGCCGTGGGAAAATAGCATCCTGAAATATACGCCTGACAAAAACTGGCGCCTTCAAGATTACAGGTGCGAAAATCAATTCCGCGTAAATCTGCTGCGCGAAAATAGGCATCACTTAAATCCAGCCCATCGGTATCCAGGTTGCGTAAATCCAGGCCACGAAAGTTTCCGCCACGCAAGTGCTCTGCGGCAACTTCTCCCATTTTTTTTCGCCGATTAAATTCATCGATGTTTTCACTGCGCAGCAACTCATAAAAAGGGTTTTGATGAACAATGGGTTCACTCATAATTTTTCCGTAAGCTGTTTCAATAATAAATAAAAATTATCTTAGGTTGCTGGTCTTTATTTGCATCATTTGAATAAGCGAAGCTTCCGCGCGCGACAAACCACAACGACGTGCAACTTCCTCACTATCCACGCCTAATTTAAATAATTGTGCTGCTTGCGCGTAGGGTTGAAAATCTTCATCATTGCTGTGATCAATTTTTTGATTGGTTTGCGGTGCACTTTGTAAACGTTTTTCCATGGTTAGTAAACGCTGCCCCATTCCCACCGAACCACTGGCAGAGACTGACAGTTCGCGTGATAAACGCTGAATTAATTTTTCAGTTTCCACACCTTGTTGCCGGGTATTTGCGAGGCTTTTAAGGGACACAGCTAAGGCAACCACACTCAATATCAGGCAAACAATTAACCCCATTTCCAATATCGATAAAACCATTTTTTTCTCATTAAAAATTCTGTGAAAGTGGAGATATATTTATATCGCAGTTATATTTCTTCCAGGTCCGACCATTCCTCACTGGTTAGCAATTTATTTAATTCAATCAGGATAAGTAATTCATTATTTTTATGACACACACCTTGAATAAATTTACCGCTTTCATCGTTGCCCACATTGGGCGCCATTTCAATTTCCGATTGCCGTAAATAGACAACCTCAGCCACGCTATCCACCAAAATGCCAATCACATGACGATCAGTTTCAATAATAACAATACGTGTGTTATCCGTAATATCACCATCAGGTAAATTAAAACGATGACGGGTATCAATAACAGTCACCACATTACCGCGCAAATTAATAATGCCCAACACATAGGAAGGCGCTCCTGGCACCGCAGCAACTTCTGAATAACGCAATACCTCTTGCACCTGCATCACATTAATTCCGTAGGTTTCGCCATCTAGCCGAAACGTAACCCACTGCAACATAGGGTCACTGGAGCTATTACTTTTAATTGCATCACTAGCCATACTTTTTCCTCAACGCCATGCGATTTTTAAGTGCTAACTGTTTTGAGTAATGTCTTTAGCTAAGTTAAGCCTAAGGCATGCGCATTAATGGGTTCGACATTCAAAGGGGTACTTTTGCTATAACTATAGCTGAGGCTGCTTGCTCTGCCAGTATGCTGATTTGTGATGCCAAAGCTTTTGGTAAGAACGGGGTTTATAAGCTATTTTTTACACAATTTTTATCAGCGTCCATTAGCATTTGGCCGATCATAGGAATATCCAGCAAGGCACACATATGCTCTTTTATAGTACCGGCAAGCCATGGGCGTTTACTGCGGTTAGTACGCCACTTGACTTCATCCGGCATCAGCCTTATGGGTTGATTCACCGAATCAACGGCTAGGCCCCAGGGCACACCGTTGATAGAGATTACATATTTGGCAGTTCTGGTAAAATTTTCGTCGTAGCGTTCAGGCATAACAAATTTGGCAGTGTTCACCGTATAAACTTTTCCGGTCGTCGTTAACTGCAACCCCATAAACCATTCAGCCTGCCCAGGCAAGGATGCCAGCCCAGCGGTAATGGGCCGAATTTTTCCCAAGGAAATTAAGGGCACTGCCAAGGTCAATCCCGACACCTTAAAAAGCAGTACTTCAAAACGGGTTTGCGCCCACTGCGGTAAACCATTAGGCAACCATTCCAGTCCTGGCATTTCGTAATTTTTTTCAATACCTTGCAACGCAACACTGCTTTCCGTGAAAACCTCGTCAGCAACAACAATAGCCGTGGGGACAACGGGTTCGATAGTCCACTCTTGTATTTCGTTTGGGTCAGTTTGAAAGCTGGTAATAACAGCCGGAGCGGAAATAATTTCAACTTTTACCGCAGGCGTCACTGCAATTTCCGGTCGTACACTGTGCAACAATTTTTGCAGCTTTTGTTTTTGGTCAGCGCTCGGGTCCGCAAAATTTGTGGTGATGTTTACTTTGGTAGTAATTGCTTTGACCGCTATTTTCTTTGCGACGACATGAGTAGTGAAAGCAGGAGGTGGGGCAACCGAATCGACAATATTAAATGCAGTATCCACGGGGAAAATAGATAATTGCTCAGCATGTGAATCTGTTACCGAATGCACATTGTCATCTGCCAGTAATTCAGCAAAATAATTATGCAAACTGTCGCTGGGGTTTTTAATGTCGGTCACAATCCATTACCTGACTTAGCAACGTCATTCCCAACCTTACCGGAATTACTGGCAATGCCATTTACATTCACGGACGAATTAACCGCTGTAAATTCAGCAGAGATTTTTTGTAAAAGCCATTTAAAAAATGCGCGATAGGCAACCACTCCACGGCTAGCGTCATCAAACAAATGTGGTGGAAGTCCAGCTCTACTGGCATCACGAAACCGCGTATCCACAGGAACATATCCCGGCCATGCTTCATTGGCATAACCATTGCGAATCGTGCGCAAACTGCTGACTGACGCTTGGGTTCTACGGTCATACATCACCGGCAAAATAGAATAGGACAAGGCTTTTTTTCGCGAACTACTCATCATATTCAAGGTGTGTACCATGCGCTCCAAGCCCTTGAGCGCAAGAAATTCTGTTTGCACCGGAATCACTAGATGCTGACAGGCTGCTAAAGCATTTATCATTAATACACCGAGTAACGGCGGTGTGTCGATAAATACGAAATCATAATCTTCATAAATGAATGCCAGGGCGCGAGCGATCACTAAGCCCATACCATCTTGCCCAATTGCCTGCCGCTCTAAAGTTGCCAAAGCTGTCGCCGCAGGAAATAAGTCCAAGCCGGGATAATCCGTTGCCAGGATGAGTCGCTTAACACTGGTGGCAGTTAATTCTTTACGCTCTTGAAAAAGAGTGTAAGTGCTAAGTTTTTGTGTGTCGGGATCTTGACGAAAATAAGTGCTGAGCGAGCCGTGCGGATCCATATCTAACAGCAGCACGCGGTAACCCTGAGCAGAAGCTAAACCGCCAAGTGCTACGCTGGTGGTAGTTTTGCCTACCCCACCCTTATGGTTAGCCACGGTAATAACACGCACGAAAACAATCCTCAAAGCGTCAAGCTGCTGTCAGTTTAGGCGCAGTTTGCCTATTCGCAACCTGGCAGCAGAGCTTTTGCAATGTTTGTGCCGCTAAACTTCATTTTATTATTAACCCTACTTTCACTGATAGAAAGCCGGTTTCACTTTCAGCAAACCGCGCTTAGTCACCTGGACGCGCTTCACTAAAGTTCGGAAGATTTTCCATACCCTTTGACCAATTTGGTTTTGCGGACCAATAAATATTGGCATTAACTGGATAATTTGGCTCGTCATCCAAAACACCCAGCGCTATTTCATAACCCGAACCTTCTTTGCGCAGTTTGTAATAAATGCTTGAACCACAGTGAGAGCAAAAGCCTCTTTCTGCTGTCGCGGACGAGACATAGGTTTTAATCATAGCTTCGCCCGCCAACCATTTAAAGTTTTCTGGTGTTACGGTACCGTAAGTGGCGTACGCAGCGCCGTGAAATTTTTGGCACATTGAGCAATGGCAATTTGCGAGATCTGGCAATAGCGCTTGTATTTCAAATTGAATTTTTCCGCACAAACAACTTCCTTTCATAATCTTCACCTTTTAATTGCTGTAAATATTAATGACCAAGAAAGCTTTTAATAAGTTCACCTAAACGTTTTAATGCTTTTTCTTTGGTTGGCGTCCAATCGCCACCTGAGGATAACCGCAAACAATGTTGATATTTTTGCGCCGCAGAAAATAATTTTCCCGGCGCTATAGCGATATTCTCTTCAAGAGCTTGTAGCGCAATATCAAAAGTATCTATTTTTTTTGCTTTTGTAGAGCCATTAGCCTTTGCGTAATCAAGCGGTAACTCAACCCACAAGACAAAACCTCCCAAGGGCTGGGTTATGCGAGTACCCGGCGGAAAATATCGTTCAATAGCAATAATCATTTCGTGCATACTTTTTGTCAGCTTAATTCGCATAGCTCGCAAATGGCGATCATATTTTCCACTCGCCAACAAATCAGCTACCGCCATTTGCACTATGGTTGGCAATGCAGAATTGCTCATAAATTTTAATTGTGAAATCGCCGGAGCCAGAGCCTTCGCTGCCACCCACCCTACTCGCAATCCAGGTGCAAGTGATTTGGAAAATGACGAACAATAAATAACTTTTTCATCAAACCGTTTACACACACTTGGGCGCTGTGCACTAAAACCCAAATCACCATAAATATCATCTTCGATTAAAGCGACTTTGGTTTTCCTGCACAAATGCGCAAGTGCTTTCTTATGCGAATCACTCAAAGTGGCACCCAGAGGATTGCTAAAGTTGGTAACCACCAGACAGGCTTTAATGGACCAATGCTCAATCGCCAGCTGCAACGCATCCAATGAAATACCAGCTTGCGGATCAGTGGGTATTTCGATGGCTTTCAAGCCTAAATGCTCAATGATTTGTAATAACCCGTAGTAAGTAGGTGACTCTATAGCCACCGCATCGCCAGGTTGCGTAATGGCTTTTAAAGCCAACAATAAAGCTTCCTGACATCCGTTCGTAATCACTATATCGTCAGGGCTTAGCTGGCAACCTAACTGCGCCATACGTTTTGCAATTTGTAAGCGTAACTCATAATTTCCGGGAGGAAATTCATAACAGCACAACTGCGAACGTTGTAGACGTGTCATTTTTATAATAGATTTTTCAACGGCTATGGTTGGCAGAACACTGACATCCGCCACTGCAGCGCCCAAATTAATTACGCTAGCCAAACGAGTCGCGCTGGATTGCTGCGTTTGCTGCAACAACTGTAAAACAAGCTGCTGCCCTACCACCTCACGTGGACTCATACTGAGCTGTGACATTTTTGGTGTTAAAAAATCTGCTGGCGCGCGAATTCGTACGTAAAAACCGGAGCGTGGTCGTGACTCTACATAGCCTCCATTCAATAATTGATCATAAGCGGCTACCACCGTCGCCGGGCTTACGCCTCGCTGTAAGCTTATAGCCCGCACTCCGGGCAATTTCTCACCCACTCGATAAACACCATTTTCAATTTGCGCAATGATTTCACTCGCTACTTGATGGTAAAGATTAGCCATAGATAACTACCTTGATATTGGGACAATACAGAAACGTAAAAAAGTAACCAGTACAGATTGTAAATTTCTTATCTGTACCTATAAATATTACTTATTCTAAATCTGTATTGTTTTAACTAACAAGCTAAAATTTACACACAAGTATGTCTTTTATTTTAAATAACTTAAGAGAGAGCAAAAATGCCAACCCAATCTACACTCGCATACATTGTCGATGCATTTACCGATAAAGCCTTTGGTGGTAACCCGGCGGCTGTTTGTATTTTAAATGAGATAAAATCCGATCAATGGTTACAACAAGTGGCTGCTGAATTTAATTTGTCCGAGACTGCTTTTTTGCTTCAGCAAACTGATCACTCATGGCAGCTACGTTGGTTTACACCAACTTGCGAAATAAAATTATGTGGCCACGCGACTTTGGCTTCAGCCCATGTATTGGTAACTGAGTTGCTCTTAGCGGATCAAGAACTGATTTTCTTAACCCTAAGCGGGGCCTTAAAAGCTACCCGCAATAAAGGCAAAATTACGTTGGACTTTCCGAAAATTTCTCCGCAGTTATTAAGTAGAATTTTTTTATACGATAAAGACACAGGCATTAATCAGTTAAACCTTAATATTGTGGCAGGTTATCAAGCTGGGGAAGATATTCTGCTCGAACTGGAAAATGAAGAGAACGTTTTGCAATACCAACCAGACTTTACAAAGATTTCCAGAATCAACGCACGAGGCCTTATTATTACAGCTAAAAGTGCAACCAATGAAAGAGATTTTGTATCGCGATTTTTCGCACCACGCGCAGGCATTAATGAAGACCCGGTAACGGGTTCAGCACACTGCAGCCTGGCTGAATTCTGGAGTAAAAGATTAGGGAAAAGTATTTTACGGGCTGAGCAGTTATCTTCAAGGCGTGGAATTTTGGATCTGGAGGTACTGGATACTAGAGTGAAGCTCATCGGCAGCTGCGTCACCGTATTCAAAGGTGAATTGGTATTAAAGAATGAATGCGTTTAACTGTAAATTATTTTCAGCATTTAATGGTGCTTACTTAAAAGGCTTATTCAATAATTTATTTAACTTGAGCAGGCGGTGCTAATTGTGTCGGCGTTGCTTTGGGGCGCTCTATTTTTCGTTTAGCAATCATGACTGCCACACGACGATTTTGCGCGCGCCCAGCCTCATCATCATTGGCCGCTACAGGTTGAAACTCGCCATAACCTACAGCAGATAATCGTTCCGGAGCAACACCCTTCCCCACCAACCATTTTACAATCGCCGCTGCTCGCGCAGAAGATAATTCCCAGTTAGTTGGGTAACGCGTATTGCTGATGGGAATGTTATCGGTAAAGCCTTCAATTTGTACTGGATTGCGATAATGGTTAAGAATACTCGCTATGTCGGTAAAAATAGCTTGTGCTTGCGCGCTTGGATCAGCACTGGCGGACGGAAATAAAATACTGTCATTCAATTCAATTTGCACCCAATATTCATTGCTGGACACTTTAACCATTTGATCATTAATCAGCTGCGCAAATTTTTGATTCACTAGCTCTTGAATTTTGGTAAGTTCATTGTTGTTTTCTGTTTTGGCGGCATCGGTGGTTGTGGCCATAGAGCTTTGCGGTTTGGATTCAGGCTTGACCGCATCTTCTACGAGCTCTATAGGCGCTTCTTTCTCACCGTCCGCCGTTGCTGTTTTACTCATTTCGATGGGAGCGATCACAGCATTGGTAGGATTGATATTATTAATGGGATTGGGGTTGGTTTGCGAATCATTAGGTAAATTAAAGGCTTCGACAAAAGATTCCGATAAAACCCGATACTTACTTTGATTCACTTGGGAAATGGAATACATAACAACAAAAAATGCAAACAATAAAGTGATGAAGTCGGCGTAAGAAACCAGCCAACGTTCGTGATTTACATGTATTTCCTGCTTTCTGCGCCGTTCCATAAAATATAAATTTCAGTTTCAGTTTAAATAAAGTAAAAATAATCAGAAGAAATTAAATGGTTAGTGGGTTCCTTAATGCAAATAGCCATTTAATTTTAATTCGATTGAACGTGGGCTTTCGCCATCGGCTATGGCAATGATTCCTTCAATAATTAATTCACGGTATTGCGAACGTTCATTCACACACATGCGCAATTTATTTGCCACCGGCAAGAAAAATAAATTGGCCAAAGCCACACCATAAATTGTCGCCACAAAAGCTACCGCTATTCCTGGCCCTAGCAACGCTGGATCTGCCAAATTATTCATCACATGAATCAGCCCCATCACCGCACCAATAATGCCGATAGTCGGCGAATAGCCTCCCATACTTTCATAAAATTTCACTGCATCGAAATCGCGCTGCTCATCCAAAATTAAATCCGATTCCAAAATTCTCCGCAGCGCTTCCGGCTCGCGACCATCGACTAATAATTGCAGGCCTTTCCTGGCAAAGAGATCTTTTTCTGTTTCGGCAATATGTTCGAGTCCAAGCAAGCCATCTTTGCGCGCAGCGTTGGCCCACCTAACTAATTTAGTAATGCCTTCTTTAAACGGGCTGTAGGGTGGTTGAAAAACCCATTTGAACATTGCCAGTGAACGCTTGAGACTTTGTAAGGGTGTTTGCAAAATCGCCGCTGCAAGAGTTCCACCAATAACAATCAGTGCCGCCGAACTATTGAGCAGAGAGTGGATTGAACCACCCTCCATAAAGTTGCCGCCAATAATAACTGCAAAGCCAAGCACAATTCCCAGGATACTCAGAATATCCATCAAATAACCTCACGCGCTAAGCGCGAACCTATATCGCTAAGGCTCAAAACCCTATCGGTTAAACCCGCGCGGGCTACCGCCATTGGCATACCATAAATCACACTGCTCGCTTCATCTTGTGACCACAATTCTGAACCGGCCTCTTTCAATAAGCGTGCGCCTTTGCAACCGTCTGCACCCATACCCGTGAGGACAATCCCCAATACTTTATCGCCAAAACTATTCGCCGCAGAACCAAAGGTAATATCCAGGGACGGCTTGTAAGTCACACGGTCATCATCAGCAAAAATACGCACGCAACCACCATTGCGTTTATCTAACATCAGTTGTTTTCCACCGGGTGCCAGTAACGCTAACCCCGGCTCTAAGATATCGCCGTCAACAGCTTCGCGCACACGAATATTACATTGCTTATTTAAACGTTCGGCAAACGCTTTAGTGAAATTTTCCGGCATGTGTTGCACTAAAACGATGGGCTGCGGAAAGTTTTTGGGCAATTGGATAAGCACATCTGTCAGCGCCACTGGCCCACCAGTGGATGCGCCAATCACAATTATTTTAGGTTGCTTTTTTAACCGATAATGATCGGGTGCCGTATTCGAACTGGAAGGTTTAGCCATGGCCACGTTTGGCATAATGTTATGCACTTGTCCAGACCCGGAAGCGTTTTGTACATTGGGTGTCGTTAAAGTAATCGCTGGCGTTGTCGAATAAGAACGCGCGTTGCTAATAGGAGAATAAGCAGTCGTTGTGATTTTTTTTTCCGGTGGCTCAATTGCGATGGGTTTGTTCACTAAGTTTTGGCCAACGCGAGCCAGGGTAATTAAGCGTTCATGCAGCTTTTGCTTTAGCCCAACAGAATTACGTGACACTTCGGCAAAATCTTTAGCAATATAATCTAGCGCACCTGCAGCCAAAGCGTCGAGAGTAATACGTGCGCCTTCATAGGTGAGCGATGAAAACATTAAGATGGGTACTTTCCGTTCAGCCATAATCAGTTTAATAGCCGTTACGCCATCCATCACCGGCATTTCAAAATCCATAGTGATAATATCTGGCCTTAACTCTTTTGCCTTTTCTACGGCTTCGCGTCCATTACTGGCAATACCAACGACTTTTAATTCGGGATGTTCATTGATAATTTCTTTCAAGCGATGCTGAAAGAAATTAGAGTCATCGACGACTAAAACCCGAAATGTCATTAACATCCACTCCACATCAAAAATGCTAACGATAAAATTAAACACCTGGCCGCAAACAGCGAGGTATATTGTTGTTGCAAAAATTATTTAGTGGCAAGCCACGGGCAATTTAACCCTCGCTAACGATTAAAATTATGCATCACTCGGTTAAGCAATGCGCGTCAGAAAATCCATGCTTTCTGAATCTAGGTATGGCCCCAGGACGTAGTGCCTTTGGCATAACGCCGCAATAAACTCGGAATATCCAGAATCAATGCGATAGTACCATCGCCAGTAATAGTAGCTCCCGCCATACCAGGCGTGCCTTGTAACATTTTTCCGAGCGGTTTAATGACCACTTCTTCCTGACCAATTAATTGGTCAACCACAAAACCAACGCGTCGCGTACCGACGGTGACAATAACCACATGGGCAAATTCTTCGCGCGAATAACTTCCCGCATTTTTTACTAACCAATCTTGCAGGTAAAACAAGGGTATAGCTTGATCGCGTATAGCGATACAATCCTGGCCATGCACCACATGGCTTTTGGATAAATCCATATGAAAAATTTCATTGACACTGATTAAGGGTAAGGCAAACGTTTGTTTTCCCACCATGATCATCAAGGTTGGCATAATCGCTAAGGTCAGCGGTACTTTGATAATAAAACGTGTGCCCTTTCCTAAGGCTGACTCAATCTCGACAGTGCCATTAAGTTGGTTAATTTTGGTTTTCACTACGTCCATGCCGACACCGCGACCAGAAACGTCGGAGATTTCTTTTTTAGTGGAGAAGCCAGGTACAAAAATTAAATTGAAGGTTTCAATGTCAGACAAGCGCGCAGCACCGTCCTCATCATAAAGACCTTTTTCGACTGCGACACGGCGTAATTTTGCAGGGTCCATCCCGGCACCATCATCCCTAATACACAATAAAATATGATCGCCTTCCTGTTCCGCGGAAAGCACTACCTGGCCAATGCGCGATTTGCCGTTGGCCGCGCGCACATCCGGGAATTCAATACCGTGATCAACCGAATTGCGTACCAGATGCACTAAAGGATCAGCCAAAGCTTCGACTAAATTTTTATCCAAATCAGTTTCTTCACCGATTAGCTCTAAATTAATTTCTTTTTTCAAACTGCGCGCTAAATCTCGCACCACACGCGGAAACCGGCCAAACACTTTTTTAATGGGCTGCATGCGCGTTTTCATCACTGACATTTGTAAATCAGCGGTGACAACATCTAAATTAGCAACGGCTTTTACCAGCGCTTCATTGCCGGACGTGTTACCTAAACGTACCAAGCGGTTACGCACTAATACCAGTTCGCCAACCATATTCATAATATCGTCAAGGCGCTGTGTATCCACGCGAACGGTAGTTTCAACGCCTTGCTGCGCATCTCTATCCATTAACGGCGAAGCGATTGCGTTCGCAGGAATTTTATCGGGCTCTGCTTTCGCAGTTTCCATTTTAGATTTTAAGGGTGCAGCGTTTACAGGCTCTGAATTAACGACTGGTCTTGATATGGCTTTGGCTATGTTGGCAGAGGGAGTTTTCCCAGCAGCAACACCAGGTGCTTTACCTTTACCATGCAATTGATCGAGTAGTAGTTCAAATTCATCTTCATTAATAACGTCCGAATCGCTAGTTGCTGCCGTGGGTATTGGTTGGCCTTTCACGCTCGATAAAGGCTTTTCCACAGACTGCGATTTTTCCGACAAAGTTTTATTGATTTCTTTAAGCGTTTCTTGACCGGGCCCTTTACCCTTACCGTGTAATTGATCGAGCAACGCTTCAAATTCATCATCCGATATATCATCGCCATTACTTTCTGTTGCGGGAAATAATGGGTTGGAAGTTACCTTAACGCTTGCAGCAACTGACGAAGGTGTCGACGTTGCAGGGGCGGATTTTTCCTGAGCGGATTTTGTTATTTTTTCAGCGACATTTTTTTCACTGCTTGTTGCACTATTACTTGTGCTGTTTATTGCACTGCTTACGGCGCTAGGGCTTTTACCCTTACCGTGTAATTGGTCAAGGAGGGCTTCGAATTCATCCTCACTAATATCATCGGTGCCTGCTCCGGTAACGACAGGAGGTTGTTCTACTTTTTTGAAACCTGGTGGTGACACACCATTGATGGAATTTAATAATTGTTCAAATTCGTCATCAGTGATATCACCTTGTGGATCGTCTGCCTGACCAATCGCTGCGGCAATAGGTTTAGCTCCAGAATTGTTTTGGTTTTCAATATTGCTTTGCGCAGCATCTTCCTTTAAATCGGCGCAGGAGACTAAACGTTCAAGCGCAGCGATTAGCGCTGGATTTACCGGTGGCAGCTCACCGCGAGCGGTAACAATTTGAAATTGCGTATGCACATCATCTAATGCCTTTAGTACAACATCCATTAATTCGGGCGTTACTTTTCGTTTACCATTGCGCAAGATATCAAACAAATTTTCGGTGAGATGACAACACTCCACCATGGGCGTCAGCGCCAGAAATCCCGCACCACCTTTAACAGTGTGAAAGCCACGAAAAATTGCATTCAACAAATTGGTGTCATCAGGGCGCTGCTCAAGATCAACTAATTGTTGCGACAGGCGTTCAATAATCTCACCTGCTTCAACTAAAAAGTCTTGAAGAATATCTTCGTCATCGCCGAAGCTCATGCACCTATCCTCTAAAAACTAAGACTGACCGCTAGAAACCGGGACGTGACTTTCTAGAAACCGAGACTTGAAAGAAGATCATCGACTTCGTCTTGTCCAGCAACTACATTGTCACGCGTTTTATTTATTTGCGGCCCTTCAGCCTCGTGTTTACGTTTTTCTATTAACACTTTCATTTCTTTGTCATCTGCTGTAGGTGCTGCGATCCCGGCCACTTCTTCGACATGGCCCGCCAACAAAACCAGCTGTACTAAATCTTTTTCGACATCGCCAATTAAACCTATCACACGTTTTAATACTTGACCCGTTAAATCCTGAAAGCCTTGCTCGAGAACAATATTTTGTAAACTTTTATTCAAACGTTCGGTGCCGACTTCCATTTGCTCAAGGAAATCACTCATGCGATCGTAGAAACCACGAAACTCATCGGCGCTCATTTCGCGACGTTTTAAACGTGCCCATTCTGCCCGTAGGACACGCGCTTCCTGACCCAGGTTTGCGGCAATCGGTGCAGCTTCATCTACCATGTCCATAGTTCTGTCAGCGGCATTCTGCGTTAATTGCATAACATAATTTAAACGGCTTGAAGCATCGTGAATATCCGAATCGGCAATTTGTGGCGGCATTTTCGTAAGGTCTGCATCGACATGAAAATTAACAATGGCGTTGTGCAAACCACGAGTTAATTTGCCTACCGATTGAAACATATGATGATCGCGTGTCTGCACCATACTTTGAATCAGCACTGAGGCATCTTCAAATTGATCACTCTGTAATTTTTCAGTTAATAATTTTGCACATAATTTTAATTCGGCAATTAAATCACTGTTGGGATTAATTAAACGGTTGTCGGAACCTATGCGAATGTTAGATGCCATGAATATGCCTTATTGCTTTGATTGAGGCGGCAGAACATAAAATATCAATGGTTAAGGTTAACCAACCCGCTCAAAGATTTTTTCGATCTTTTCTTTAAGTGCTTGTGCGGTAAATGGTTTAACCACGTAGCCATTCACACCGGCTTGCGCAGCTTCAATAATTTGATCGCGCTTGGCTTCGGCAGTAACCATAAGTACAGGTAGCGTTGCCAGCTTTTCATCGCTGCGCACGGCGCGCAATAAATCGATCCCCGTCATTCCTGGCATGTTCCAGTCAGTCACTAAAAACTGGAAGTCTCCGCTCTTCAACATGGGTAAGGCAGTGACGCCATCATCGGCTTCGTGGGTATTTGTAAACCCCAAATCTCTTAACAGATTTTTAATGATCCGCCGCATTGTCGAAAAGTCGTCGACAATTAAGATTTTCATGTTTTTATCCAAAGGAAACCTCCGTTACATCTGCAGGAATTAGCTTTATTAAGAGTCTAGCCAGTGTTAGCAATCTAGCCAGTTTTTTGATTCTAAAAGCATTTTTTTACTACTTCAGGTACTAAATACATACAAACTGTTTAATCTTCCAGCGCTGCCTTCACGCTGGAGAAGCTGTTAGCAAGTATCGCAATGGATAAATATTTAGCCGTTATGCCACCCGGACAAACGTGATCTCAACCGGGCTGCGGCCTGACTGTGAATTTGACTCACACGCGACTCACTCACGCCCAACACCAAACCAATTTCTTTTAAATTGAGTTCTTCATTGTAATAAAGCGCTAGCACCATGCGCTCGCGTTCAGGCAAGAGTTCGATGGCATCGACCAAGGCTTTTTTGAGATTATCGCGTTGGATACCATCAAGCGGGCTAGAGAAATCGTTGCCCGTTTCACTTGCATCAATGTTGCTATCTTCTTCGCCAAATGTTTCTTCGTAGCTGTATAAGCGGCTGCCATTGGTGTCTTGCAAAATCGCGAAATATTCATCGAGGCTCATGCCTAATTCCGCGGCAACTTCAGCGTCGCGAGCATCGCGCCCTACCTGGGATTCCACTACTTTTATCGCTTGGGATACACGGCGTGCGTTACGGTGCACGGAACGCGGTACCCAGTCACCACGACGCATCTCGTCAACGATGGCACCGCGAATGCGAATGCCGGCATAGGTTTCAAAACTGGCGCCGCGCGAACCATCATATTTTTGCGCGGCTTCGATAAGGCCAATCATGCCCGCCTGAATCAGATCTTCCACCTGAACACAGGCAGGCATGCGTAGCATCATGTGGTAGGCAATGCGTTTCACCAGGAGTGCGTGTTCTTCCACGCGGAGATT
This sequence comes from Pseudomonadota bacterium, assembly GCA_040385335.1. Taxonomy (GTDB): domain Bacteria; phylum Pseudomonadota; class Gammaproteobacteria; order Pseudomonadales; family Cellvibrionaceae; genus Cellvibrio. Next base: position 104,054 of record JAZKHP010000016.1, on the reverse strand, counting down.
GATAATACTTTGCTGCGATTTATCGTACATGGCTTTCCTATCGACTAGGGACCCCATCCTGCTCATAACGGCTTCCCTCACAACAATCAACAATCGCGTTCATCGTTAGTAACGTGCATTGGCGGCGTGAAGTAAGCGTTCTACAAAAAATTCCAAACGCCCGCTAGGGCCGCTGGGTAAAGGCCATTGATCCACTGTTTTCGCTAAACTGCGAATCGCTACTGCAGCCTTGGAGCTGGGAGCAAATTCCAATAAAGCTTTTTGTTTCCGTACTGCATTGCGCACGTTTTCATCAAAGGGTACCTGCCCGACAAATTGTAAAGTGACATCCAGAAACCTTTCGCAAACCGTGTTCAATTTATTAAACATGCTGATGCCTTCTTGCGGGTTGCGAGTCATATTGGCAACAACTCTAAAACGTTGAAGGTCATATTCTTTATTAAGGAGTTTGATCAATGCGTAGGCATCCGTTATTGATGATGGCTCGTCGCAGACAACCACAATAACTTCATTAGCCGCGCGCACAAAGCTAACGACTGTGTCGGAAATTCCCGCCGCCGTATCTATAACCAATACATCAACTTGATCGCTTAACTCATTGAAAGCATTAATTAAACCGGCGTGTTCAGAAGCGCTTAGCGAGGCCATATGCTGCACCCCGGACGATGCAGGGACAATCTTTAAACCGGCAGGCCCTTTCACCAACACTTCAGCTAACGAGTGGGTTCCCGCAAGCACATCTGCAAGCGTGTGCGTGGCTTTAAGGCCTAGCAACACATCGATATTAGCGAGTCCTAAATCTGCATCTAACAAGACTACGCGACGATTGAGCTCCGCCAACGCAATGCTGAGATTAACGGAGATATTACTTTTGCCGACTCCGCCTTTGCCGCCGGATACTGCAATAACTTGTACTGGACGCATGGACTATTAACTCCTGACAACCCGTTGTGAAGCTGTCGTTAACCAGCTTTGAAATGGAGTATAGATAGGATTTAAGAAACTGCCGATGCAGGATTCTTTTTCAGCAAAGCAACCGCTTTGGCAACCATCTGATGGGCTCGGGCAACTTCAATATTCTTCGGAATATCCTGGCCATCGGTTGTGTATACCACCGGCAAGCGGCTGTGCATTACTACGCCCAAGGCTTCACCCATGCTGGCAGTCTCATCCAACTTAGTGAGTATGCAACCCTCCAATTTCGCCACGCCGTAAGCATGTACTGAAGCTTTAAGCATTTGCTCCTGACTATTACAGGAAAGCACTAGATAATTTTTCACTTGTGGTTGCTTTGCCAAGCTGTTGAGCTGGGCTTTGAGGTGCGGATCACCGTGGCGAAAACCAGCGGTATCAATCAACACCAGGGAACAATGACGCAGGCTATACAACAGATTTTCCAAGGTATTATTTTCATCCACCACGCGAACTGGCACCCGCAAAATACGTGCGATAGAACGCAGCTGATCGTGGGAAGCTATGCGATAAGTGTCGGTGGTAATGATCGCAATACTTTCCGCACCGTGCTTTAACACGTAGCGCGCTGCCAATTTTCCGATAGTCGTGGTTTTGCCGACTCCAGTAGGTCCTACGAAAGCAAAAATACCACCCTGATCCACGATATCCCGACCAATCACGGGCAACTGATGGGCAAGATTGGCCAAGGCATCGGGCCAGGCATCACTCAAGCTTTTGCTATTTTTACAGTGATTTACCACTTTGCTGACCACCTCTGCCGGTAAACCCAAACGCTCCAGGCGACGGCTAACGCTGCCCAAAATAGGCGAGCCAGGTAATGGATTAGCGCTGCTGCCCAAGCGATCTAGTTGTTTCTCCAACAGGAAGCGCATATCGGCAATTTCAGCCTGGAGTTCTTGTAATTGGAAGTTGTTGGTTACTTGCGCTGTTTGTTTAGCTGCAGGAACAGCTGCTTTTGCGGCCACGGCTTTCATAGCTGGCTTGGTAGCAATGGCGGCTGGCGCTGCGACTGACTTAACGGCAGTTGCTGGTTGCCTAACAGGAACTGGTTTGGCAATGATGGCCGGCTTGACTGCTGGCGCTTTGACCATTAAGGGCGCTGGATCAATTAATGGATAGCGTTCGGCAGCGCTCGTGCCGGCTTTAGGTTTTTGGTTTGTTGTTGGAGTGGGCACGGCAAGCGGCGCCCCTACGGGTTGGTTGGCACTGTTAGGGCGAGTGGTTTTAGTCATTAGGAATTCTTGCGCCGAGGCTTCTGCCTTGCGAGCGGCTATCATGCGCAGGCGAGCTTGTTCTATCTCGTCCACTAATTGCTGGCCCGTTTTGCCTCTGTTGTTGCTGCCGGGATTATGGGTGCCGGCACTGTTGTTACCTGGAGTTTTGTTCAAACGATTAGCGGAATTATCATTGCCAATACTCGTCGCTAAATTCGAATATTGTTGCGGTGCACGCTCAACCAAAGCCGTTTCCGACCAGGCGCCGTCACTCATCATTGGCGATGCGCTGGCAAACGCCATTTTGCCCAAGGGCTGTTGTTGTAACTGCATCAGCTCGTTATCAGTACCCATGGTCGTCAGCAACTCAACCCCTTCGGGGATGCGACCACTGGAGAGAATAATGGCATCTGGCCCCAATTCCTGGCGCACCAGCTCTAACGCACGGCGCATATCAGCGGCTACGAAACGTTTAACTTGCATACTCTGCTCCTGCCCAGTGAGTTGGGCAACTGTGTGTTGATATTCTGTTGGGCGCAGCAAGCGGCGCGCCTACGATTTTGCCCTTTCCGATCTACAGCAAATGGGAAAATCTACCCCCCCACACTCGCATCGATCGTAATTTGTTTGTTATCCGGTATCTCGTTGTAAGCCAGCACCCGCATATCAGGAACACTGTGGCGAACAAACCGTGACAGCATCATCCGCAAAGGTGCGGCAACCAGCAACACCAAAGGCTTGCCTGCCATTTCTTGCTTTTGCGCTGCTTTCGCCAATGACTGTTGCATCCGGTCAGTCAAACTTGGCTCAATAAACGCGCCGTCATCAGCGCCAGCTTTTTGTGCCTGCTGTACGGTATTCAGCAATAACTGTTCCAAGCCAGGTTCAAGCGTGATAACAGGCAGCTTTTGCTCGTTAGGAATGATGTTTTGAATGATTTGTCGAGCCAAAGCCACCCGCGCCATAGCCGTTAAGGCGACGGGATCTTGACTCTTACTGGTACTGCCCGCCAAAGCTTCGGCGATGGAGCGAATATCGCGAATAGGCACTCTTTCCCGTAGCAGGTTTTGCAATACTTTAAGCAGGACATTGAGGCTGATGGTGTTGGGGATTAACTCTTCCACCAATCGGGGTGAAGTTTTCGCCAACATATCCAATAATTTTTGTACGTCTTCGTGACCCAATAGCTCGAAGGTATGTTGTTGCAGAATTTGGTTAAGGTGGGTGGCAACGACGGTGCTGGGGTCAACTACTGTGTAGCCGAGCGTTTGCGCTTGTTCTTTCTGGCTGGTATTGATCCAGATCGCATCCAGACCAAAGGCGGGATCTTTGGTTTTCAGACCATCGAGGGAGCCAAACACTTGCCCGGGGTTAATCGCAAGTTCACGATCCGGGTAAACCTCGGCTTCGGCGACTTCTACACCCATCAAACTAATGCGATAACCGGTAGGCAGCAAATCGAGATTGTCACGGATATGAACCGAAGGAATTAAAAAACCCATTTCCTGTGAAAGCTTTTTACGTACGCCTTTAATGCGCCCTAACAATTCTCCACCCTGGTTTTTATCCACCATAGGTATCAATCTATAACCCACTTCCAAACCTATAACATCCACCGGTTGCACATCGTCCCACCCCAATTCGGCTGGTTCAGGCGCGCCTGGAGGCAATGCCAATGGTTGACGTTGCGGGGCGATAGTGGCATTCGGTGCAGGCGCCGGGCTGCCGTTAAAATCATTCACCAGGCGACTGCCGGAAGGAATATAACTGCCATCCTCTACGGCTGCAGGCTGTTCTTTTTTCCAATGGATGTAGTAGGCCATGGCTGCACACAGCAAACCGAAACCGATAAAAGCTATGTGAGGCATGCCGGGAATCAGCCCCATAATAATCAAAATACCGGCGGAGACAGCGAGAGCCTTTGGCGAGGTAAACATCTGCGAGACCATTTGCTCGCCCATATTTTGCGAGGTATTGACCCGCGTCACCAAAATGGCGGAGGCAACTGACAATAACAACGAAGGGATTTGCGCGACCAAACCATCACCGATGGTTAGTAAGGTATATTTTTGCAGCGCATCGGTGAACTCAAGATCATGTTGCAATACGCCGACTGCCAAACCACCAAATATATTGATCATCATAATCATGATACCCGCCACCGCATCACCACGGACAAACTTGCTCGCACCATCCATAGAACCGTAAAAATCCGCTTCGGCAGAAACCTCTCTGCGGCGCAAGCGCGCTTCATCCTGATCAATTAAACCTGCATTTAAATCCGCATCAATTGCCATTTGTTTACCGGGCATTGCATCCAGGGTAAACCGCGCACTGACCTCTGAAATACGTCCCGCACCTTTGGTGACTACCACGAAGTTGATAATCATCAAAATGATAAACACCACAATACCCACGGCGTAGTTACCACCTATCACTACCTCTCCAAAGGCCTCAATAACCTTACCAGCGGCATGACCACCTTCATGCCCGTTAATTAAAATCACGCGGGTTGCGGCTACGTTCAAACCTAGCCGCAATAAGGTTGCCACCAGCAAAATCGTCGGGAAAGCAGCAAAATCCAGCGGGCGCAAAGCGTAAACGCTGACCAGTAGCACCACTAGCGTTAAGGCAATATTGAAAGAGAAAAAGGCATCTAGCAAAAAGGCGGGAATAGGTAAAATGATCATCGCAAGGATCATCATCAACAGCAGCGGAATACCAAAACTGCCCTTACCAACACCACTCATGGACTGCATGGCGGTCTTACCGCCCACATTGTTCAACTGACTAAAGGTTGGAATCGCCATAGATAGTTATCTGCAAGAGTTCACGGATTCTTGACGCTGGGTAGCGTTGTGATGGGGTATCGCAAGAGGCGTGCCTACTTGTAAATAACTTTAATAAATCGCACTTTTCTGGAGTTAAGCCAACGACACTCGCGATGTGCGACGCTAGCGCGATCAAACTTAAGTGATATTAAGCGCAGATTTATTCTATCTGTATGACAGTAGAAGTTGGGCTTGCAGTGGGTGGAATCGAGGTCGCTAAAACTAACGACTGGAGCTATAGGACAGATTAAGTTCGGTTGTTAAATATATAGGCCAATAAATGCTTCTAGCCTTTGACCTGATCAGTAGCTAAAGAAGAGTTCGTCATACGTAATTTTTTCGCGCGGCCTTCAATAATAAAATAAGTCACTACGGCGATGCATAGGGGTACTAAAAAATAACAAACACGATAGCCAATAAGCGCAGCAAGGATAGTCCCTTTAGATAGCTGATGCTGCAGCATAACCACAAAAATACCTTCAAGCACACCCAGCCCGCCGGGAACACGTGCAATAGTCCCCGCCATAGCGCAAAGAAGAAAAATACCTAAGGTCATTATATAAGTTATTTTTGCCGGTAAAAAAATCCAGATCACTAGCGCCATCAGTGACCAATTAAGGCAGGCCAACAGAATTTGCAGTAACGCAAAACCAATATTTGGCAAATCAATTTTATGGCCAAAAAATTTCCAGGAACGTCGTTTTGAAAATTGGCAAGCTAATAAATAGATCGATGCTAGCGATAGCAAAATAAAACCAATAACTTGCAAGCCTGTCGTACCAATTTTCCAGTTATCAGGTAAATCCAGTAGACGACACGAAAATATAATACCAGCCAACGCCATATAGCCCAGCCAATTAGTCATCAAGCTAAGCGTAAAAATTTTCGTGATTGTTGGAGCATTCAGACCAAGACGCGAATACAATCGAAAACGTAAAGCAAAGCCACCCACTAAAGAACTTAAATTTAGCGTAAATGCATAACACACAAAAGCAACAGGCAATATTTGATAAATGGGTAACCTATGACCTGAATATTTTCGTCCCAGTACATCATAGCAACCATAGACAAGAAAACTCATTAAACTAATGAACAGACCTAAACCGAGAGCCGTAGGTTTTATTTCCAACACTGCCAGCTTTACTTCTTGCCAGTCAACATTTTTTATTAAAATAAATAATAATACTGGCACCAGCATAAAGAAAAAAATAGTTACCGCTTGCTTAAGCTTCGCGAATTTTTTGGATTTTAATTTTTGCTTGAATGACAGCTTGGTTGCATTCAAGACATTTTCTCCACATCACATTCTTTTTTATTTTTGCCAAAAATTTTTATCTTCGGGGTAGCAATTGGCTGCTCTTTTGCCGTGGTGTGCCTGGCTGCACCACTATTTGTTGATATATTTCCGGCGGCACTGCGATGGATGTCCGCATTTGTGCCCAATAATTTTAATTTGGGCGAATGCACCGGTAGCCAGCCCGCCATGGTTGGAAAAAGACGTAAAAAATGAAAACTTAAAAATATAAAAGGCAATCGCCACCAATAACCAAGCTTGGCTACTTTAATATTAACAGGAGTGCAATGCGCCTTCGCCAAGCCTTGTAAATGGTCATAAAGCTGTTGATTGAAATCGGCACTTTCTATTATTAAATTCGCTTCAAGATTCAGCGCCAAACTTAAAGGATCTAGATTGCTTGAACCTACGGTGGACCACTCTTCATCAACCAAGGCTACCTTGCCATGTAAGGGTCGTTGGCAATATTCGTGAATAACTACGCCTCTGCGGAGCAAGTATCCATAGAGCAAACGGGTACATGCAGATACCCAGGGCATATCCGGCTGACCTTGTAAAATCAAGGTGACAGCGACCCCACGTTTCGCCGCTTTAGTAATGGCTCTGAGGATTCGGTAACCAGGAAAAAAATAAGCATTCGCAATGAATAGGCGACGCTTTGCTCCAGCAATTGCGTGGATGTAATGCAATTCAATATCATTTTTGTGTTTAATGTTATCGCGTATTGCCAACAACGTGCGCACAGTGCCAACCGGTTTAATATTTGGAGCCGCAGTTGCCGCTGCAAATTTTTTATGTTTTCTTTCCGAAGCGCTACGCAGCAAGTCCAGGCAAACTTCGCGAATGTCAGCGATAACGGGGCCACGCACTTGAACTGCATAATCCTGCTTTGCCGTGGGGCCATAACTTAGCAAATGATCAGAAGAATAATTAATCCCTCCGATAAAAGCTATTTCAGAATCCACCACAACAATTTTGCGATGCAGGCGACGAAACAGATTGAGTCGTACACCTAGCAGGCGCGGCGTAGGGTCGAATACATGCAGCGCGATTCCGGCTCTCACCATTTCCGCCACAAAATGTTCACTGAGATCACCGCTACCATAATCATCCACACTGACTTCGACACGTACGCCCCGCTTCGCCGCAGCAATCAATGAGAGCTGTAAAGCTTTACCGACTTTATCCTCTTTTAAAATAAATGTTTCCAACAATATTTCACGTTGCGCATTGCGAATACTGGCAAAAACACGGGGGAAAAAATCTTCGCCGTTGATCAGCAATTCCACTTCATTGCCACTGTGCCAATTATTGATCATAAGCGTATCTCCGCAGCCAAGGGCGCATGATCCGATAAATGTGACCAGGGGCGCCGGAAAAGTACTTCAGGATTATGTGTGGTAGCGTTGCGCACATAAATTCGATCCAGGCTTAGGAACGGCCAGTTTGCCGGAAAACTTTTCGCCGGCGCGCCATACTCGTGTACAAAAGCTTCACGCATGCCATAATTTTTAAGAATAGCGTCAGCGTGATTGCGCCAATCATTAAAATCGCCCGCTAATATCACCGGAGCATCTGCAGGAAAACTATTCAGTAACTCACCCAGCAACTCGAGCTGTTGACGTCGATGTGATGAGCGCAAACCAAGGTGAACACAAATCGCATGCACTTCTTTATGCCCCGGCACTTTCAATACCGAATGTAACAAACCGCGCTGCTCAATAGTGCCAATCGAAACATCCAAATTTTCGTAACGCAAAATGGGATATTTGGACAGTAGCGCATTGCCATGATCACCATGGGGATAGACAGCATTGCGACCATAGGAAAAATCTGACCACATACTATCAGCAAGAAATTCGTATTGCGGCGCTACTGGCCAATTGGTGTAGCGTTTGGGATAAAAAGTATTCGTACCAAGGACCTCCTGCAAAAAAACAATATCTGTCGATAAAGTACGTACAGCATCGCGCAATTCCGGCAAAATAAAACGCCGATTAAAAGTAGTAAATCCTTTATGAGTATTTAGCGTTAGAATGCGCAACGAATGCACAGGTATTGCATTAGGTTTTTCAAAATTCAAATCTAATTCGCTATCTATCTCGGACACTGCAATAGTTGAATTTTTAAATGTCATCAAGAAAATCCCCAAATCGGCTGCCTAAATCCAGGCTAATTGTTTTAATTTTATCGACTTAGCTACAGTAAATTAGTTACCGCTAAGTAAGTGCGACCTTTTCCTATAATCCTTCACAAAAGTCATCATTGTGAGCTTCTAAAATCATCGCAAAGTAAGACACAAGATTAGATAGCAAAACCTGAATTGTATGTACGGCAACGTACTAAAAGTAATCCACAATAGGGTTATGACTTTTAATTTATTAATTAGCAATAATAGCTCCTCTCAATACATAGGTTTAATCACCTTAGGTTGCGATGAGAGCCTAACCTTATGTATTAAGGTTCATACAGAGGCTAGCTGGAAAATAAAAAGCAGAAAGTGGATATGGAACTACCCCCGCATAAATTGCAACTAACATTCATACATGATTTTTCAAATCGTCATACATAACGGAAATGTCTCATTGTTTGAAAAAATTCCGTGTAATTTAGTTGATAAAAAACAGCTATTTAAGATAAATTTTTTATCAATAAAATTCCAGGCAGTTTAAATTGCAAACTATGAGGGCACATTAAGATGAAAGCAGAAATTACCTAAATACATTTCCTTTTAACAAATTCTTCATAGCATAACCTCTTAAAGTCATATATTTACCAGGTAAAGAACCTGTAGTGGCAATTGTGACTTTCTGTTTTATTTCTTATCTTTCTGTTTTATTTCTTGTCTTTCAGGTTCATTTTTTCTTTCACCGAGATCTTCCACTGCTTCCTTAAGCCTAAATGATGATAGCCGCATCGACATCACAATATACTTTTAAATTTGGACAGCTTCATTGAAAAACTAGATTTTCATCTTCCCCATTTTGGTATAACCTGCCGCCCTCAATTTATCTACTCAAAGCGCTCTCCCCATTTATCTACCGAAAGCCCTATTGTTATGCGTCGCCAAGACTTTTTTTATCACCTCCCGGACTCATTAATTGCGCGCGCGCCAACGGCGGAGCGCCGCGGTAGCCGCCTGTTATGTTTAGATGGCCCGAGTGGCGAGCTTAATCATCGTCAATTCCCCGCGCTGCTGGAATTAATAAACCCCGGTGATTTGATGGTGTTTAACGATACGCGAGTCATTCCGGCAAGAGTTTTTGGACAAAAGGAAACCGGTGGTCAAGTAGAAATTCTGATTGAACGAGTGCTGGACACTCATCGGGTACTTGCCCATGTCCGCGCCAGCAAATCGCCTAAAGTGGATTCCATCGTTTTGTTGCAAGACGGCACTCGCGTAAAAATGCTGGCGCGTCACGACACTTTGTTTGAACTTGAAGTATTGAGTGATGAAACGGTGATCTCGGTATTGGATCGTATCGGTCACATGCCCTTGCCTCCCTACATTGATCGCGAAGATGCCGCGAGCGACCGCGAACGTTACCAAACTGTGTATAGCCAAAAACAAGGTGCGGTAGCAGCGCCCACCGCTGGCCTGCATTTTGATAACTTGATGATGGAACAATTACGCGCAAAAGATATTAACACCGCTTTTGTAACCCTGCATGTGGGCGCGGGTACTTTTCAACCCGTGCGCGCCGACAATATCCTTGAACACCACATGCATTCGGAAGTGATGGATTTATCACCGGAAGTTTGCGAGCTGGTTCGCCAGACCAAAGCGGCAGGCAAACGCGTTATCGCAGTAGGCACCACTAGCGTTCGCTGCCTGGAAAGTGCGGCTCAGGGTTTTGTCGATCCCCGCCAAAAGGGTGAGATTCACCCCTACCAAGGCGAGACCGCAATTTTTATTTATCCGGGATATCACTTTAATGTGGTCGATGCCTTACTCACCAATTTCCATTTGCCAGAATCTACTCTCTTGATGCTGGTGTCGGCGTTTGCCGGGTATCGTAATACTATGCATGCCTATGAAGAAGCCATCGCCCAAGAATATCGATTTTTCAGCTATGGCGATGCGATGTTCATTACTAAAAATACTCTTGCAGAGCATGAAGTTATTTCTGTAACTCCTTAAATTTTATTAACTTTAATTTCGAGAAAATGCTGTGAGCCACTCTTTTATGCAGTTTGAACTAGACCCACTACCCAGCCCGCAAAATGAAGGCGCACGTCGTGGCAGGATGACCTTCCCCCGCGGGGTAGTAGAGACACCCGCATTTATGCCGGTGGGAACCTACGGTACTGTCAAAGGGATGTTGCCGCGGGATATTAAAGAGATAGGTGCACAAATTATTCTGGGCAATACCTTTCATTTAATGCTGCGCCCTGGCACTGAGGTGGTTAAAGCCCACGGCCCTTCCAGTTCGGGAACCTTGCATAATTTCATGCAATGGCAAGGACCCATTCTTACCGACTCCGGTGGCTTCCAGGTCTTCAGTTTGGGGAAAATGCGCAAAATCACTGAAGCGGGAGTGACTTTTAAATCACCGATTAACGGCAGCAAGGTATACCTCGATCCTGAGACATCCATGCAAGTGCAGCGTGATTTGGGTTCGGATATCGTTATGATTTTTGACGAATGCACGCCTTACCCCGCAACCGAAAAACAAGCCCGCGATTCCATGGAGCTTTCTTTACGTTGGGCCGCGCGTTCAAAAACGGCCCATAGCGATAATCCCTCGGCGCTATTTGGTATTGTGCAGGGCGGCATGTACGAACACCTGCGCACGGAATCTTTAAATGGTCTTACCAATATAGGTTTTGATGGCTACGCGATTGGTGGCTTATCAGTAGGCGAGCCGAAAGAAGATATGCTGCGCGTACTCGAGCACCTCACCAGCGATATGCCGCAAGACAAACCGCGTTACCTGATGGGAGTCGGCAAACCGGCTGACATAGTAGAAGCCGTGCGGCGCGGTATCGATATGTTCGATTGCGTAATGCCTACCCGCAATGCCCGCAATGGCCATCTATTCACCAGCGAGGGCGTTGTCAAATTGCGCAACGCCAAGTATCGCAATGATATCGGCCCTCTCGACAGCCGCTGCGATTGTCATACCTGCCAGAACTTTAGCCGCAGCTATCTGCATCATTTAGACAAATGCAATGAAATGCTCGGTGCGCAACTCAATACCATTCACAACCTGCGCTACTACCAAAACTTAATGTCCGATATACGGACTGCACTTAGTCAAGGCACATTTGATACCTTTTTAACGGAGTTTTACGGCTTACAAGGGTTGGAAGTGCCAAAAGCGCCCCAACAATAGACGGCCATGGAGCCAAACCGGCGGTAAGTCATTGTTACCACCCATTAAATCGGTATAATCCGGCGCTTCATGCACTACAGCTCTCTTATTAAAAAATTACAATAAGTCAGCATTTTAATTAGAGAATCGCCACCTTCTCGCAGCGAGATCCTACTTTTCACACACGGGTCCTTTGCTACAAGAAGATGGCGACATAGTAAATTTAATCAAGATAAAAGTTATCTTCGCCACGGGAATCTTTATGTTAAACCGCTACCCGCTTTGGAAATATTTATTGTTATTGGCAATCACTGTCCTCTCAGTAATTTATGCAATCCCAAATTATTATGCCGCCGATCCAGCCATTCAAATTTCTGGTCAGTCTGGTGGCATTACCATTGATGCAACAGTGCTTGCTAAAGCTGAAGCTGCTTTAAAAGAAGCCAATATCGATTACTTTGGCGCTGAAGTGAATAGTAAAACTGCACTGATTCGTTTTCAAAATCTCGATCAACAGATGCCAGCGCGTAAACGCGTGCAGCAAGCCCTGGGTGATGACTTCGTAGTTGCCCTTCAAGGTGCGTCAACCACCCCGCAATGGTTACAAAAAATTGGCGCAACGCCGATGAAACTCGGCCTGGACCTGGCTGGCGGGGTACACTTTTTACTGGAGGTAGATACTGCATCTACCGTAGAAAAGCGTCAGGCGATTACTGCTGACGAATTCAAAGAGAAATTACGCAAAGCCAAAATTCGTTACAGCTCAATCACCTCCACCGCTGACAACGTGATTATCGCCCGTTTCCGCGCAGCTGATGTGCGCGACAAAGCAATGGCCGAACTGCGCGGCGACAATCCTCAATTGCTGTTTAGCGAAGTGGATGCCACGACTACCGAAGGCGCTGAAGAATTTGCCTTTAAAGCCGAACTCAGTACGCAAGCGATAAAAGAAATTGAAGACTACGCGCTTAATCAGAACTTAATCACCTTACGCAATCGCGTTAATGAATTGGGCGTATCTGAATCAATTGTACAACGTGAAGGACGCAACCGCATTATCGTGCAATTGCCAGGTGTACAAGATCCAGCGGAAGCAAAACGTGTGATTGGTAAAACCGCTAACCTGGAATTTCGCATGGAAGCATTGCCTGACGCGTTGGTATCCACTAAAGAACAATTTCCTCAAAGTGAAAATCCTGTTTACGCACAAGCTTATTTAGAGAAATCCATCATACTCACCGGCGACCAGGTTGCGGACGCGAAAAGTAGCTTCGATTCGCAAACCAACGAACCCATTGTCAGTATCAAACTCGACAGTGTCGGTGGTACAAAAATGAATCATGTGACCCGTAATGCCATAGGTCGCAAAATGGGTATTGTCTTTATTGAATATAAAACTCACACCGAATTTTTAACCGACGCGGCAGGCAAGCCAAGCGAAAAAACCACTCAATACATTGAGCGGAAAGTCATTAGCCTTGCAACAGTCCAATCAGCTTTAGGTGTCCAGTTTCAAATTACTGGCCTGAATAAGCCCGGCGAAGCCTCTGAACTTGCTTTGTTATTGCGTGCGGGTGCTTTGGCTGCCCCTATGCAATTTGTTTCAGAGCGCACCATCGGCCCGTCACTCGGCGCTGAAAATATTAAGAAAGGTGTGACTTCCTGCATTTGGGCGCTAGTGATGGTGTCGATATTTATGATGGTGTTTTATCGCATGTTTGGTCTGTTTGCCAACGTGGCACTAGCGGTAAACATTGTCATGATGGTAACTGTGCTTTCCATGTTTGGCGCTACCTTAACCCTGCCAGGCATTGCCGGTATTGTCTTAACCATGGGTATGGCGGTCGATGCCAACGTTCTAATCTACGCGCGAATTCGCGAAGAACTTCAAAATGGCGCATTACCGCAGCAAGCAATTTATGCGGGTTACGAACGCGCCTTTATTACGATTTTGGATGCCAACCTTACCACCATGATTATTGCCATTATTCTGTTCGCCGTGGGTACTGGCCCTGTAAAAGGTTTTGCAATTACCTTATGGATTGGCCTGGTAACCTCTCTGTTTACATCCATTATGATCAGCCGGGCAATGGCTAATTTGTTTTATGGCAGCCGTAAAAATTTACAAAAGCTTTCTATATAAAGTTTTTTATAAAAGGGCACCGTAAAGAAAGCATTATCAAATTGCTTAACAAAAAATTCGCTTTTTAAGAGAGCACACTTATGTCACAAGAAATGAAGATTATCGATTTTATGGGCATCCGGAAATATACCTCCGGCTTTTCTATTGTTATAACAATCATTGCCATTGCCGCAATGGCAATCAATGGTTTTAAACTGGGCCTGGACTTTACCGGCGGAACCCAACTTGAAATATTATTGGATCGCCCCGCCGATACTGCGCAAATCCACGCCGCGCTTGAAGAGGAACATTTACGCAGTCCAGTGGCTGTGATATTTGGCTCGGAATTCAATGTGATGATTCGCACTCAGGACATCATGAAAGATAAAGGTCGCGAACAAATTGCAGCCGAGATAACCGCAAAGCTAGGCAATAGCGCAGCATTAGTGAGTGTTAACCGCCCTACCGTTGAACAAGAAGGATTTGCAGAAAGCCTAACGATTAGTAATGCAACACCCGAACAAGTAGCACAAGCAAATATTTTTACCGCAGAACGTTTTGGCAACACCAACATCACCACTAAAGATAACAATACCATTGTCGGTATTGAAAAATCGCTTGATGTCATGTACACAGATTACTTACTGAATAAATTACAAACGGTCACCGGAGCTAAAATAAAAATATTAAGCAGTGAATCAGTAGGTTCACAAGTGGGTGAAGAATTATTTAATCAAGGCGGTCTCGGAATACTCTGTGCTTTTTTATTAGTATTTATTTACGTTGCCGTGCAATTTCAATGGAAGTTTTCAGCAGGCGCAATTGTGTCACTGATTCACGACACCATCGTAACCCTCGGTTGTTTCGCTCTCTTCCAATGGGATTTTGATTTAACGGTGTTAGCTGCTGTACTTGCACTTATTGGTTACTCCATTAACGACACCATCGTTATCTTCGACCGGATCCGTGAAAATTTTCGCAAAATGCGTAAAACGGATGCCCTCACCGTCGTGAATATTTCTATGACGCAAACACTGGGCCGCTCCATCATGACCTCCATGACAGTCTTTTTAGTAATGATTGTACTGTTTATTTTCGGCGGAGAATTGCTTGCCGGCTTCTCTAAGGCGATGTTGGTCGGTGTGGTTATTGGTACTTACTCTTCAATTTATATTGCCGCTAATACCACAGTAGCACTGGGCATCTCCAAAGAAGATTTGATGCCTGCAGTGAAGGAAGGGGCTGAAGCTGACGCGACGCCTTAAGCGTAATGTTTAAAAAAATAACCACATATAAACAGCGCCTAGTGCGCTGTTTTATTTTAAGTAGGCTATTTACATTTAAAAGGTCAACATCATGAACAAAAAATTATTAATGTTGTTAGTGGTATGTATTGGCGAATTGATTAGTATAAATACTCAGGCGCAAAAGTTTGATGAGCTGGGTAAAACACCACAACTCGGCTGGAATAGCTGGAATAAATTTTCTTGTAATATTAATGAAAAATTAATCCGTGAGACCGCTGATGCCATGGTGAAAACAGGAATGAAAGATGCGGGTTATGAATATGTCAATATCGACGATTGCTGGCACGGCGAGCGCGATGCATTAGGTTTTATTCACGCCAACAAAAAACGTTTTCCTTCAGGTATAAAAGCACTTGCAGATTATGTTCATGCGCAGGGTTTAAAACTGGGCATCTATTCAGATGCAGGTACAGCGACTTGCGCAGGCCACCCCGGCAGCCTTAATTACGAATATCAAGATGCAGTAACCTATGCGAGCTGGGGAATCGATTACGTTAAATACGATTGGTGTGATACCGAAGGTTTAAATGCGCAGATAGCATATACGACTATGCGAGATGCCATAAAAAAAGCTGGCCGACCGATGTTATTTAGTATGTGTGAGTGGGGTGAAAATAAGCCCTGGCTGTGGGCGAAGGACGTAAGTCACTCGTGGCGCACCACGGGTGATATTTATGCTTGCTGGGATTGCGTAATTAGCACTCGCTATATGTCATCGCAAAGTGTACTTCGCATTCTCGATCAACAGGAAGGCTTACGCGAGTACGCGGGCCCCGGCCACTGGAACGATATGGATATGCTTGAAGTGGGCAACGGCATGAGTGCAAACGAAGATAGTGCGCACTTCTCACTGTGGGCAATGCTTGCTTCACCCTTAATAGCGGGAAATGATTTACGCAGCATGTCAGAAACTACGCGAAAAATTCTCACCAATAAAGATGTTATTGCAATCAATCAGGATAAATTAGGCATACAAGCATTACGCATATTCAGTGCGGGCGCATTACAAATATGGATCAAACCGCTTGAAAATAATGAATGGACAATACTATTTTTAAATCGCGGGAAACAACCACTTTCGTACACTCACGAGTGGCGCCCTTTGCGCGATGACTTCAGCAAACGCTCAGTTGACTTTAGTAAAACAACATACCAATGGATTGATGTCTGGTCTAAAGCAGAAGGCAACACGCAACAACCCCTAACCCAAGAGATAGCACCAAACAGCGTGATTATGTTGCGTTTAAAACCCAAAAAATAATTTATTTTTTAACACCGCAGATAAGCTTGATGCGCAGCCAATCCATTTATTATTTTGAGCCATACAGAATCTAGCGATTGTAAGAAATAAGGAACATAAAAAAACCCGCAATTACGCGGGGTTTTTTATGTTTTTAAATACTACTGAACTTTTTAAGTTTATATATCGAACTTTATAGATAGTTCAATCTGGTACAAATATGGTGCCCGAGGCCGGAATTGAACCGGCATGACCAATGGTCGACAGATTTTAAATCTGTTGTGTCTACCGATTTCACCACTCGGGCGGAGTGCTTTTACGTTGATGGTAGCTAACGTAAAAGAAAAGTTGGAGGCGCGATCCGGAGTCGAACCGGACTAACTGGATTTGCAATCCAGAGCATAACCGCTTTGCTATCGCGCCAGTTTAAGAGGGTGCAATTTTAACGGAGTCGTTTAAAAAATCCTAGTATTTTCTGATACTTATATCAATTTTTTTAGAGAAGCAATTTTTTTCAACATGTGCAATGATCAATACGTTTATTTTTTAGTCGAATCGGCCAACAGAAAAGGAAGGGCTACCCGCAAATACAAGATCATCGACCACAGGGTTAAAAAGGCAGCTCCAGCAAGCGCTACAAACCCTAGCCCATTTAAAATCTTAACATCCATAAGGAGAACAATGATTGCGATCATTTGTAGGGTGGTTTTAATTTTTCCAATAAAAGAGACCGCTACACTGGCACGCTGACCTATTTCAGCCATCCACTCACGTAATGCAGAGACCACAATTTCCCGACCAACAATAATAGCTGCTGCCACTACAAACCATGCCGAATCATGATGAATAGACACTAAAAGCAAGAGTGCAAAGGCAACCATTAGCTTATCGGCAACAGGATCAAGAAATGCACCGAAAGAGGTGGTTTGATTATATTTACGGGCAACATACCCATCCAACCAATCCGTAATAGCAGCTATCGCAAAAATGGCCGCACAAGATAGATGAGCCCAGGAAAACGGTAAATAAAAAATCACAACAAATAACGGGATAAAAACGATCCGTAAGAGTGTTAGCTGATTAGCTAGATTCATAACCAGAGTATCTCAACGATATGCAGGGGAAGCTGTAAATAATAGATCGCGATAATACACTATCATCTAATCATTATGGAAAAATGCGTAAATTTCTTCTGCCAAATGCTGACTTATACCGGCAACTTTAGCAATGTCATTGGCGCCGGCTTTTTGAATCTCCTGGATACCGCCAAAATGCCGCAACAGCTCGCGTCGACGCACGGCACCCACACCAGGAATGTCCTCTAAGCTAGAGGTTTTACGCTTTTTATCGCGCCGCTGCTTGTGACTGGTGATAGCAAAGCGATGCGCTTCATCACGAATGTGCTGAATAAGATGGAGTGCGGGAGAATCATTATTTAAGACGATCTCACTCCCCGTCAGGGCATTGTAAAGTGTTTCAAACCCGGCTTTACGGGTAGATCCTTTGGCAACACCAATAATCAATACATCATTAATACCCAGCTCAGCCAGCACAGCAATTGCTTTGGTGAGCTGGCCTTTGCCACCGTCAATCAATAAAATATCGGGCAGCTTCCCCTCGCCTTTTTTTAGCCGTGTGTAACGCCGCTCAAGCGCTTGCTCCATAGCGGCATAGTCATCGCCTGGGGTAATTCCTTCAATATTAAAACGACGATAGTCGGACTTAAGCGGGCCATTAGTATCAAATACCACACAGGAAGCAACAGTGAGTTCGCCGCTGCTATGACTAATATCAAAACATTCCAGACGCTGCGGAATCTCATCCAATTGCAAAACATCTTGCAAGGCAATAAACCGATCGAGGGAATTTTGTTTGCTATTGAGATGCGCAATTAAATTTTGTTCTGCAGCAACAATGGCCATCTGTAACCACTTGGCACGGTGACTGCGAACACTGTGTGTAAGATGCACTTGTCGACCAATGGATTGCTGCAATGCCGCTGAAAAAACCTCTGCATCCTCCATCTCATAATTAGTAATAATTTCACGAGGAATATCACGCCCCGCACTGGCGAGATAAAATTGCGCAACAAATTGCGCAAGCATGTCAGCAGGCGTTTCAGCAAGCCCGACTTTAGGAAAGAAACTTCTACTGCCTAAAATTCTGCCCTGACGCACAAACAGAATATGCACGCATATAGCATTGGGTCGCGTAACAATGGCGACCACATCAATATCACCGGTGCCTTCTTCGATAATTTGTTGCGATTGAATACTGCGTAAAAAAGTAATTTGATCGCGAAAATTTGCTGCCTGCTCAAAGGCGAGAGATGTTGCTGCCACATCCATTTGATCAGCTAATTCAGTCATTAACTCCTGACTATTACCGGTTAAAAACATGCGCGTGTGACGCAAATCATTGGCGTAATCTGCTTTGCTAATCAACTCAACGCAAGGCGCGGTGCAACGTTTAATTTGATATTGCAAACAAGGGCGCGAACGATTGTTAAAAACGCTGTCTTCACATTGGCGCACGCGAAACGTTTTTTGTAAAAACTGCAAGCTATCGCGTACTGCACCCGCATTGGGAAAGGGGCCAAAGTAATCGCCCTGCTTTTTTTTTGCACCGCGATGAACACTAATCCGCGGATAGGGTTCGCTGCTAGAGACAAAAATATAAGGGTATGATTTATCATCGCGTAAGGAAATATTGTAAGGCGGGCGATTAGCTTTAATTAAATTTTGTTCGAGGATAAGGGCTTCAGCTTCACTTGCCGTAATAGTGACTTCAATACGGTGAATACGTGCAACTAATGCAGCTGTTTTGAGCGTTAGTCCGGTTTTACGAAAATAACTGGCGAGCCGTGATTTTAAATTTTTAGCTTTACCGACATAGAGAATATTGCCATCCGCACCAAACATTTGATAAATGCCAGGCTGCTGCGATGCATCCGCAAGAAAGCGTATCGAATCAAAATGAGAAGTTACAGAAATATTTGCCATAGCTGCGAGTAATTAACAACGAAATTTACCCAGCAATATTACCGCTACGTGAGGTTGTTATACAACCGATTCAGGGTCAAGTAAATTATATTTAACCGCCAACAGAGTTAACTCAACATCACTATTAATGGCAAGTTTTTCAAAAATACGGTAGCGGTAACTATTGACTGTTTTAGGGCTTACACAAAAAGTATTAGCAATATCCACGACTTTTTGTCCATTCGCAATCAACATAGCCGTTTGCAATTCCCGTGGCGACAACTTTTCAAACGGCGTGGTTTGATTACCGGCACCCGAAAAGTTCTTCAGGGCTAGTTGCTGAGCAATGCTATTGCTCATGTATAAATCACCGCGAATGACTTTATTAATGGCATTAACAATTTCGGAAAATTCTGCACCCTTGGTGACATAGCCAACGGCGCCAGCTTGCATAAGACGTGTTGGATACATGTCATCATCGCAAGCGGTAACGGCGATTATTTTAATAGTCGGCTTTGCAGCGAGTAATTTTTTAGTCGCTTCCAAACCGCCCATGCCAGGCATTTTGACATCCATTAATATCACATCGGGAGAAAGTGCCCGCGCTTTTATTACAGCTTCCTCTCCACTTTTGGCATCTCCAACCACATGAAAGCCTGCAACGTCGGCCAGCATACGCACTATTCCCATGCGTACTAAATCATGATCATCGACAACTAATATCTTTGTCAAACTGGCCCCCAGGCCCTAAGGCAGGCATTATTTTTTATTGGAAAAAACGCGACTGTGACGTGCTATGAATTGTAACGACAGTTGAAGCAAACCACCACAGAGAAATAAACATAGACTACATTTATAGCCCATATTCGCTTGATTATTCACTTTTTAACAACTACGGCGACGTACTTTTCTATAAAACAAATTCTCTCTACGGATAAACTCTGGGCTCGAGCTCCAGGTGAACGGCAAACAACGTAAAAATGGATTCTTGAATACGCTGCGCCAAGGCTAAAACCACATCACCTTTATGTTTATAGGGATTGGTTAATACTAAGGCTTGCTGACTGTGAACCGCAGCAGTGCCGTCGCTGTACCCTTTCCATCCTGCTTGATCAATTAACCATCCGGCAGCCAATTTCACTCCGCCACTGTCAGCGGGATAAAAAACAATTTCGGGATGTAGTCGTTGGATCTCAAGCAATTGTGTTGCACTGATAATAGGGTTTTTAAAGAAACTGCCGACATTCGGAATTATGTGTGGATCAGGTAATTTATCGCTACGTATGTCACAGACAAGTTCGCTAACCAGTTGTGGCGAAATCTCACCCTGAGAGTATTGCGACAACCGCTGTTGCAGCGCCGGATATTGAAGTTTTAGCTCCACTTTTTTAGCGAGCTTAAACGTAACCGAGGTAATAATGTATTTATCTTTTAATGATCCCTTAAATACACTGTCACGATACTGAAATTGGCAGCTGCTTTTAGTAAAGGTAACCGCTAAACCTGATTGCACATCAAGCGCCGTTAACTCACTAAAAACATCCTGCAGTTCGACACCATAGGCGCCAATATTTTGCACTGGTGCAGCACCTACGCTGCCTGGAATTAACGATAAATTTTCCAGGCCTGAATAGTGCGAGTCCAAACAAAAAGTAACAAACTCATGCCAATTTTCACCGGCAGCAGCTTCGACATAAAAAAAGCTATCATCTTCAGATACTAATTTTTTTCCCAGCAAATTAATATGCAGTACAAGTCCCGCAAAATCATCACGCAACACAATATTACTGCCGCCACCCAGCACCAGCAGCGGCAATTCTTTTTCATGGGCAAATTTAATCGCTTCGAGCAGTTCAGTTTCTGTTTTTACACTCACAAAAAATTGCGCAACTACCGGTGATGCCAGCGTATTGTGATTCTGCAAATTAAAATGTGGCAAATAAAGTGGCACAGTGAGTCTCGGCTTAACTAATTAAGGTTATGATTTTTACAAATATGATCTAACAATCCTCGCGCTGCATCCTCAGCCAGGCTAACAACCAATGCAAAATCTTTCGCATCACCGTGGTAAGGATCGGGAACTTCGCAATAATTTTTTTGCAAACCAAATGCTAAAAATAAGCCTAGAAAACCCGTGTGAGCAATTGGTTTTAATTGCGTCAAGTTGCGTAAATTTTCGGAATCCATCGCTAAAATATAATCATATTTTTCGAAATCTGCCGCTAACACCTGACGCGCACGTAACATTGAAAGATTATAACCATGTTCTTTTGCGACAGCGATGGTACGCGGATCAGGAGCGCGGCCTTGATGCCAACCCGCAGTACCAGCCGAATCAACCTCAATGCGCTTACTCAATCCAGCCTCAGCCACAAGTTTTAAAAAAACTCCCTCAGCGGTTGGCGAGCGACAAATATTGCCAAGGCAGACAAATAATACTTTTACAGACATAGCCCTAACTTTCTAGTAATTTTTTAATGCGAAATAAATCTTCTTCAGTATCGACTCCACCGGGAACAGCCACAAGAGCTTCGGCAACGTGAATAACTTCACCGTTCCAAATCACGCGCAACTGCTCCAGTGATTCAATTTTCTCTAAAGGTGCGGGTTGCCAGGTAATAAAACGATTGAGAAGCGCAACACGATAGGCATATATCCCTATATGCCGTTGCGCTACAAAACCATCAGGTAAGTGTTGTACAATTCCACTGGCGAAATGATCGCGCGGCCAGGGGATGGGGGCGCGTGAAAAATACAGCGCCTTGCCGTGAATATCGGTAAGCACTTTTACAATATTGGGATTGCGAAAGTCATCCAAATTATAAATAGGCTCACTCAAGGTGGACATACTGGCACTTGGCATTTTCGCCAAATTATCCGCAACCTGATTGATGACTTCCGCTGGAATTAAGGGCTCATCACCTTGCACATTAACAACGATATTATTATCGGCAAGTTTTAATTGGCTGACCACTTCTTGTAAACGATCAGTGCCTGAGTTGTGACTTACCGATGTCATGCATACTTTAGCTCCGAATTTTTTCGCCGCACTTTCTATACGTATATCATCCGTAGCAATAATAATGTCATTCGCCGCACTTGCACAGGCACGCTCATATACATGCTGAATCATTGGTTTTCCAGCAATTTCCTTTAATGGCTTTGCTGGCAACCGAGTTGAGGCGTAACGTGCAGGTATAACTACGGTAAAACTCATAACGGTGTTCTCTGTTTCACATTTATTTTTTGCTGGATTGAGTTATTTTTTGTTGAAATAGTTGCCAAAATTCTGCATCTAAATGCGCATGAACGATTAACGAATACCATTGTGGTTTTGCAAAAGACTGACATTTCACCGCATCTTTTTCAGTCATAACGACCGGATCATTATTAATGAACTCAAAATCTGCCGCTGAAAACTTATGATGATCTGCAAACATATGGGGCTTATAAGTTAATGATAAACCATCCAGTGTATTAAAGAATCGTTGCGGATTACCGATACCCGCTACCGCATGCAGACTTTTTTTAAACTGTAATTTATCTATTGATATTAACTGTTGATCTTGCAATTGCCGCCAGGCATTAGCTCTCAATGTCATATCAAATAAAGGAAAATCATAAACCGGCAATTGCGCTTGCTGAGAATTATTTAGCACCACAATATCAACAGATTTTAAACGTGAAATGGGCTCTCGCAAGGGGCCAACAGGCAAACGATAGGTATTGCCAAAAAAACGCAAGCCATCAACAACCGCTATTTCAATATCGCGTGCCAAACGGTAGTGCTGCAAACCATCATCACTTAAAACAATACTACAACCCTGCTCCACTAATACCTTTGCCGCAGCAACACGATCCGGCGCAACACACACACGGCATTTGGTCGCACGAAAAATAAGTAGTGGCTCATCGCCAGATTCCGCAGCTTGAGTTGCATCATTTAATAAGTAAGGATATTGCGACGCTTTACCACCGTAACCACGACTCACTACACCGGGGGTGTAACCTTGCTGCTGCAAGTATTCAACCAATGCAATAATAAGCGGAGTTTTTCCTGTGCCGCCAATTGAAATATTACCAACAACAACAACTGGGACAGCAATTGACTCTTGCGCAAAATAAATTAAATAATATTTACGCAACCAGGAAATGCAACAAAATAACCAATTCAGTGGCAACAATAGGTAAACCCATTTCGATTTACCGTACCACGCATTTAACCAAAAACTATGGGATTCTTTCACAGCTGGCCCTGGGTGACGACGACTATAAGGGTCTTAAAACATTATTACTTTTTCTTGCTTACAACTTCTGTTTGCCGAGTCGTAATACTGAGTTTTACAAAGCCTAGCTGCCCTGCCGCATCCATTGCTGTAACCACCGATTGATGTGGCGTTTTACTGTCAGCAGTAACCAACAGCGGGAGATTTTTTCTACCTTCGGCAATTTTTATAATTGCGGATTTTAAAGTCTCAATTTCAACATTGGCCAAGCTCTGGCCATTCACTGAATAATTGCCTTGTTGATTAATCAGAATTTCAATTTGATCTTTAGTATCCGTTGAGACTTCACCGGTTGCCTGGGGCAGTTCAACGCTCAAGTGCGTCTCTTTGGTAAAGGTACTTGATAGCATAAAAAATATGAGCAAAAAAAACATCACATCAATCAGTGATATTAAGTTCATTGGCTCTATGTCACGCGATTGCCGACGAAATTTCATAGAAGGTTCTACTTTGAATTAAACTAACTTAACATCAACATTACGATCAGTGTGTAAAGCATCGACTAGCTTGATAGCCTCTTCTTCCAAAATAACGGTGAGAGAATCGACTCTACGCAAAAAATACCTATGCAATATAGTGGCAGGAATAGCGACAATCAAACCGCCCGCAGTTGCAATCAAGGCGACGGCAATACCACCCGCTAAAACACTCGCATTGCCAGAGCCTTGCAACATAATAGCGTTAAAGGTTTCAATCATTCCCATCACACTGCCCAGCAGACCTAAGAGTGGGGCAACATTGGCAATAATACCCAAGGCACCGATATAACGCTCCAAATCATGAATGACTTGATTGGCCGATTCCTCAATACTATCTTTCATCACATTACGACCATGACGAGAGTTACTTAGCCCGGCCGCAAGAATTTTACCCAGCGGTGACGATTGTTTTAATTCGCGTAGCTTGGCAGCATCAACTTGATTGTTTTTTATCCACGCCCACACCTGAGCCAAGAGTGTTTTGGGTGCAATTTTAGCGGGATTAAGTGTCCAATAACGTTCAACGCTAATTCCAATAACAATAATTGAACACAAGATGATAGGGATCATCATAATGCCGCCAGATATAATTATTTCAAGCACCGCAACACTCCTCTAGATAAATGGTAGGGCATAGCAATTAATACGAGGCCAGTAAAAAAAACCTTGCCTTAAGTGCGGCGTACATTACCACAAGCGAAACAGAAAACCATGCTACGTATCAATTTTCCAGCGCTAAATAACTAAATGCTCATTCCGCATTCACATCAAACCAATAACGTCTTGAAAAGTAACGATACTCGTGTATCGAGGTTAACTTTCCCAAGCTCCAGTTAAACTCAATGGAACCGCTATAAGCGGTGTTTAACGGCTTGGCATTTGCAGCCAAATAACGCGCTTGAATTACCTTATGTGGATGTCCAAATTGATTGCGGTACCCAGCGCTGTAGATGACGTAATCAGGCTGCGTCTGGGCAACCAATGCCTGCGTTGACGAGGTATGGCTACCATGATGGGGCGCCACTAAAACCTTCACTTGCGCAAGGCTATCCTGGGCCAGCAAAACAGCCTCCACATCTTTTTCAATATCACCGGTTAGCAGAATTTTATGATCTAAATATTCAACCAATAAAACACAGGAATGATTGTTTGATTTTGCTGAGGCATTTATGGGCCAGGTTAGAAAGCGAAACCTTACTTGATCCCACTGCCAAGGCTCAACTTGATGACATGAATCAATAGACAATGGATTTTTGCCAAATTGACTTACCATCATCAACTGCTTTTCAGAGGTCAACGCTGCTTTATATTTTTCTGGCTCACCTAATAATAATGTCTCCACTCGTGTTTTAGCTAAAACTCCGACTAAACCTCCTGAGTGATCCTTATCATTATGACTAACTACAACTGTGTCCAAT
The DNA here is from genome assembly GCA_040385335.1 of Pseudomonadota bacterium. Lineage (GTDB taxonomy): Bacteria > Pseudomonadota > Gammaproteobacteria > Pseudomonadales > Cellvibrionaceae > Cellvibrio. The sequence continues at coordinate 78,592 of JAZKHP010000016.1, read as the reverse complement.
CTCTGTAGGCCATGACTCTGTAGGTAGGGCACAATTAACGCACTACCCGCATCAAAGTTTTCTGTATACCAAGGGCCAGTATCATAAAGTAACTGATGCTGCGGGGTGCGCAATAAGATAGCAGTGCCCTGCCCCACATCAAACACCAGCATTTGCAAAGCAGGCAATGGTTTGAATGGAATCAGCAAGGCTATAAAAACACCGGCAATACCAAGCCATTTATTACCCAATTTAGGTGGCAATAAAATTAAAAAAACGCTGACACAAGCCAATGGAATTGCGGTGGAATTAAAATTTATCAGCGGGTTTAATTTTCCTGCACCCAACTCCAACAAATATTGCAACCACAGATGCAACCATAACAACCCAAGCTCAGCACAATGCAGAAAAAAACTTTCTAAACCTACTCCTACCGCTACAAATATAAGATGACAAGACGCCGCAACAATTAAACAAGGCACCACAAAAAAAGTGACTAGAGGAATAGCGACTAGATTTGCTAAGGGAGCTAATAGAGGAGAAGTATGAACGAGCATGGCAAGTGGAATTAGCAGCCCAACAAACATTACCCATTGCGATCGGATAAATTCAAAAAAATATCCCGGCAGTAAAATAGCACTTGAAAAAGGCAATTTGATATGTGGAGCGAAAGCGGAATTTGGCTTTTTCTGTGACGCCTTAACGCGACCAGAAAAACAAAAAATTAACATCCCTACAGCGCCAAAGGATAACCAAAAACCAATATCAAAGGCAGCCAATGGGTCATATAAAAGTACACACACTAATGCAAGCAATAAGGTATCGCTACCACGAAACGTTCTGCGCCAAGCCAAACAACATTGCACCACAGCCAACATAATTAATGTGCGCAATGTTGGAATATTTAAACCTGCAATAACGCTATAAAATGTCGCGCAGAAAAAAGCAAAAAAATGACCCACCAGTAGCGACGGGCAAGTGTGCCAAAGCAATTGCGAAAACCGGCCGACAAAATTGCCCACCAAAAAACCAACAATAGCAAAAAAGCCAATATGCAAACCCGAAATTGCGATTAAATGTGTAGTGCCTGTCTGTTGCAGTTCCTGCCAATGTTGTTTCTCTAACAATGAAGTATCGCCCACCAATAACGCAATCAAAATATTTTTGTGCGGACTCTGACTTTTTTGCATCAACCATTGTTGCAATTGATAACGCAAAACGATTATTGAAAATGGTGGTTGTGACCGCGCCAATTGATTCAAAGCACTTTCACGAATATAGCCTACTGCACCAATACCACGGCGTAACAAGGATACTTGATAATCAAACCCGCCTGGATTAACAAAACCGCGCGGCTTTTTAAGTTTCACTAGCAGCCGCCATTCTTCACCGGCTTTTACGCGCAATTTACCATAGCTACTGAGACTAATCTTTTTGGGGAATGGAGTGAGAATATTAGCGCTATCACCAACAAGATGAGCTTTTGCTACGGCAAAGATAAACTGCTGGCGACGGCTATCTTCTTCCGGTAAATCGATAACTTTACCTTCCACCAGAATATCCTGTGCCACCCTATCATTAACCAATTGCTGGTCAAGATATTGGTGGCCGGAAAAAATACCGTAGGTTAATCCTAACGTGAATGCCAAGAGAGGAATGATAAAATTCTTGCGTTCAACACAAAAAAAGCTAGTTAAAACCAGAGCTAAAAAAAAGGCGATTATATTGTGTAGAGGGGGCAATGTTGGCAAATAGCCAACCACTAGAATACCGAGAGAAAAAAGTAAAAGGATACTCGTCATATACCATCCATGGTGAAGATTGTTAAACAATCATAAATTAGCTATTCAAACAAACACCTGTACCACCCAAACCGCAATAGCCGCCGGGATTCTTCGCTAAATACTGTTGGTGATAGGATTCAGCATAATAAAAATGATCAACAGGTAAAATTTCTGTAGTTATCTGATTTAATCCAGCTTGCGATAAACTTTCTTGATAATCTTCTCTGGTGTTTTCGGCCAGAGCTTGTTGCGCTGCCGTAAAGGTATATATTCCGGAGCGATATTGAGTACCGCGATCATTTCCCTGACGCATACCTTGCGTCGGATCATGCGACTCCCAAAATACTTTAAGTAACTTTTCCAAACTTACTTTTGCTGGATCAAACACCACTAGCACAACTTCATTATGACCCGTCAAACCAGAACAAACTTCTTCATAGGTTGGATTTTTTGTATAACCCGCCGCATAGCCAACTGCAGTGACGTAAACGCCGGGTTGCTGCCAAAAACGACGCTCGGCGCCCCAGAAACACCCCAGGCCAAAAATAATTTGTTGCATTCCTGCTGGAAAAGGCTCGTGCAAGGAGTTACCCAACACGCTATGTGGCTGGACAATAGAGATACTTTCAATACGCCCTGGCAAAGCTTCTTCGGGCGTAGGGATAGATAATTTTTTTTCTTTAAAAAACATTACTATTTCGCACTCACTAAAAAAAACGACTATTTTGTACTTTATCCCAGACACTAAATAATGCGCGCTCCACTACTACTTGTGCAGCAAGGCCGAACTTTTCAGGTAAGGATTTTTTAATTGAATATTCGACTTCAAAAATATCAGACACAGCAGCTTGCGCCAACAAATATTCATCACTGGTTTGTAACTCATCAACCAAATTAACACCCAAAGCGCGACGACCAAACCAAATTTCACCGGTTGCCACAGTGGCTATATCTACCTGGGCGCGATGTTCACTAACAAATTCTTTAAATAAAACATGTGTATCTTCCAAATCCTCAACGAACTTTTCGCGGCCTTTGTTGGTATTCTCGCCGAACATAGTAACGGTGCGCTTATATTCACCTGCCGTAAACATTTCAAAATCTATATCATTTTTCTTCAATAAGCGATGGAAATTAGGCAGCTGTGCCACCACACCAATGGAACCTAAAATGGCAAAGGGTGCAGCAATAATTTTATTGGCAACGCAAGCCATCATGTAGCCACCGGAAGCAGCAACCTTATCAACACACACCGTGAGTGGAATTTGTTTATTGGTAATGCGTGCCAGTTGGCTGGACGCCAAACCGTAGCTATGGACCATACCGCCGCCACTTTCGACTTTAACCACGACTTCATCCCGTGAAGTTGCCAGAGTTAATACAGCGCTAATTTCTTCGCGCAGGTTTTCACAGGCAGATGCTTTAATGTCACCGATAAATTCCAGAACAAATACACGTTTTTTATATTCATCTGCGACAACTTCAACAATGTCTTTTGACTGCTTTTTTGAGTTTTGCTTGGCCAGCTTTTTCTGACTTTCTTTTTCTTGTTTTAAACGCTTTTTTTCATCTTTTTGCTGTTGCTTAAATTGTTCTTCATCAAGCACCGCTTCTTGAAGTGCTTCACGCATAGCATCAAATTTTTCATTGAGTTTGCTGATATGGATCTGGCCCTTATCAGAACGTTTATTGCGCATACTCGAAGAAACGATTAAAGTAATGACAATAAAAACTGCGATAAGAAAGGTAACTGTTTTTGCTAAAAATAAACCATAATTCGTTAAAAATTCCAAAACGTAAACTCCACTGATTAAAAAATTAATTCCACTCGGCTACAGCGCTACTGGCCACATCATTTAGCGGCCGCGCCACCAAGCCGGTGGTAGATAAACTGATTTCGTATAAAGCGCCATGCTTCATCGGTAGGTAAGTCGCACTGCCATAACGGGCATCAATCACTGAAAACCATTTAGCATGCTTATTGATCACACGCCACACATCGATTTGATAAGGCGTATCCACAATAGAATACACTGAGCGCTTGGCAGTTGTTTCTTTTTCAATATCAAAATAGCGACCGCTTAATCTATCCAAACGGTATGCTGGCTTAAGTCCGAAACCTGAAAAATATCCTTTCCATTTAATAATACGTGCATCCAATTGCCATTGATCGCCGTGTAAACTAAACCGTTGTTGTTTACCGGTTTTCGCATCAACCAGAACCGCAGCAAAGTACTGATCTTCGATAGTTTCAAAATTAATAGTCGCAACCGGCTGTTCTGATAAAATTTGTTTGTAGCTGTAAATATCATAAGCCATTGCACCCACAGCAACAGCAATAACCAAGAGGCCTAAGCCAAACATACCTTTCAGCCACCCTAAAAACCAACTGTTTCGCCATAAAACTTTTACGGCACTATAAATAATAAACAAAGCAACAAGGGCAACACTTAGAGCCAGCAATGTGTATAACATACAATTTCCTATTTGATGCTGTTGTGCAGCGCATTTCGTTGTTGCACAAAAGCATTTATTAAACGACCGGATAACGTTGCCGCACCCGGCACCTTCGGCAATTGGTTGTAATGATACCAAGCAGCAGCCATAATTTCGTCCTGGTCGACCATAATATCACCGCTCACAAAGTCGGCGAAATATCCCAACATAAGCTGCCCTGGAAATGGCCAAGGCTGGCTGGCCATATACCTAATATTATTTATCTTAACGCTTACTTCCTCCATCACTTCACGCACAATGGTTTGCTCTGAACTTTCCCCAATCTCAATAAATCCCGCAAGACAAGTAAAAATTTCACTTGATGATTTGGCATGGTGCGCCAGCAAACAATAATCACCCCGAGTCACCAAAACAATAACGCAGGGCGATAAACGCGGGTAAAAATCTAACAAACATTGGGTGCATGTTTTAGCAAGATCCTTTTGATGATGCACTGTTGGATTACCACAACGCCCACAATATTGGTGATCCAAATGCCACCGCAAAGTTTGTAACGCCCGGCCCGCCAATTGAAATCGGTCATCAGAAATAAGGCCGAGCCGAGAACGCAAACTCAACCACTGGTAGCCCACAATTTCTTGTTGGCTGGTGGCAACAACCAAAATCTGCTCACCTTGATTTGTTACTATGGCGAGTTGCAAATTAATTTGTATATTTAAAAATGAAAATTCATTTTCCTTCAATACCGCTAAGTCACCATTTATTAAACAAAGGAACTGATCATTGGCAACAACAAAATATTGTTTTGAATTTATTTCCATTCTCTTACATCAACTCGCCAAGCTATTTATCAACTTATTCTATTAAGATGCTTTGTTCGGAATTAAGCTACTTTGTAACCAAGCGCCTCTAAACTTTCTTCAGCAATACGCAATATATCGGTATCAGCATTTTTATCTATTTTTAAACTGTCCAGATAATATTCAACACTAATAATGGCATCGGCAAAGGTTTCTAACATATGTTGAACCGCTGCTTGTTGCTCATCTTCTAATAGAGACTCATTAATAAACTTCATGCAGCCAGCCAGGACTTTGGCAGCACGTGGCAATCCTAAAACAAACATACTACCGCGCACACTATCCAGGGTTGGGGTAATATTAATAATATGGGTCTTATCATAATTTGATTCAGCAAACGCACTAAGCGCACGTTTCACCATTGCTAAACCTAACTCAGCCTCATCAATCACCAATTTTTCTGCTTCAGCAATTTGATTATTTGCCATAGCATCATCGCGAGTTAAGGCATTAATTTTCGCCAGCTTTTCATCAGACATATTGGTTTTGCCCAAACCGGCAATAGTGCTTTCTACATATAATAAGGTGTCGGCAACACCCAAATATTCTTCGGGTGAAACTGCTTTTCCAGTTTCTTTCCAGTGCTGAATTTTGTCAATTTCCTGTTTTAAACTATTACTCGGTGAAACCAATCCGACAATGGCCAGGATTTCCGCGATCTTTTTCAGAGTCTCTACTAATTCCGGTGCATCTGCCAAAATTTCTGCGCCGTTTTGTGCAGCACTTTCTAAAATATTTTTGGTACTGTGTAATTCATCGCTCAACACCGCGACCATTGAATTAATCGTATTAATACTGGGGCCTTTTAAGAATTCCATTTCACGGGCCAATTCTGCATCGCTGTAACTCAGCGGACGCACGCCACAAGCCGTTACCACAGCCATGGATTTTGCGGTGGTCGATTTTGATAAAGCCAAAAGATACAACAACTCTTTTACCAGCGGCGCATCAGGCTCACGATTAAATACCGCACGGCCTTCAAACTGTAACCGCTTTATTTCGCGATCAATACCGCTAAATAACATTTTTCGACTTTTTGTAATGCGCAAATTTTCTTCGTTAATAGCACTTAATGTTGCATTGGCTATCCACCATAAATTACCGACGGGCGTAGCACCGCAAATAGACTCCAGCCGTTCCAGCGCGCGACACATAATCGCGAAAGACGGCTTAATCTGACGCCCTTGCAAAACTTTCAGTAACCCGGCTTGGTACATATGCCGCAAACGACGCACTATGATTGAAGTATCTTCCTGAATAGCGACCGCTTGAACATTAGCGGAGCGGTTCACTTTGCGGGGCTCAAACGCAAAATAATAACTCTCCGGTAACGAAGGAGCACGGCGTGCCTGACGTAATTCATTGATGTAAGGGATGAGTAGTAACGCCATACTGCGAGAAGTTTGCGCGCAGAATTCCAGATAGCGCGGTAACATGAAAAATGCTGACGTCAAAAGTTCTAATTTTTTGTCGATTCCAACATCATCGCCCAAGGTAATCTCATTAATATGCTCTACTAATTCTTGCGCAAGCAGATCAACCCCTTTCAATTGGATCAAACTTAAAATCCCGCGAATTTGTTTAATACCGTCGATACAGCTCTGCAATAGGTCACCGTTCGTTCTATCAGTGGAAAACTGTTCTAAACGAATGGCAGATTGTTCGATGGTAGCAATCAACTCATCGTGTACCATTTTTAACGAGGCACCATTGAAGGTTTCAGTTGCGCTCATAATAAATTCCTAAATGTTATCAAATACTTCGACTGTATCTCACCGGGAGAGATTATGCCCGTTGTTTGCTACTTGCTGGTCAGGAATGCTAATTGTTTCTCAAAAGCCTGCCCATAACCTGATGTTAAAGGACGCGTTTTTTTATGACGTAGGTGATATTTCTTTTAACCAGACACAACTGCCATTACTGCTGTTGTTAATACTAGCTAATTTTTGCTCATGTGCGGCTAGTTCTTCACTATTTGCCATAATAACTGGCAAGGCTGTACGGGTCGGAGATAGGTGTCTAATTTCGTTGATCTCACTAGAGTCTTTATTACCTTGATTACTTTGGTTACCGCCCAGCGACAAGACTGTTTGGCCGCCGGTCATCAGTAAATACACATCCGCTAAAATTTCAGCATCAAGCAATGCGCCGTGAAGATCACGCTGGGAATTATCAACGCCATAACGCTTACAAAGCGCATCCAGATTATTCTTTTGCCCGGGATGTTTAGCGCGTGCCAGCAATAAGGTATCTATCACTTTAGAGCGCGTTTCCATGTAAGCCGGCTTAGGCGACAAGCGAGCAAATTCAGCGTTGATAAAACCTATATCGAACGCCGCATTATGGATAATCAAGTCAGCATCGCCCACAAAGTCGATAAATTCAGCGACTACATCAATGAACTTGGGTTTATCCGCAAGCATTTGCGTGCTGATTCCATGAACTCTAAAGGCTCCTTCGTCAATCTCGCGCTCCGGGTTTATGTAGCAATGAAAATGTTTTCCGGTGAGACGCCGGTTGAATAATTCGACGCAACCAATTTCAATGATACGGTGACCAAGTGCTGCTTCCAGACCAGTAGTTTCGGTGTCCAATACGATTTGACGCATAGTTCTCTTCTATTTTTATAAGTAAGACGCAGTTATTTAGCAGTTATTTAAAAGTGCTTGCAGTTAGCATTTCTATTCCACGATTTGCCAGACTATCAGCAATTTCATTCTCGCGATGTCCGGTATGACCGCGCACCCAATGCCACTGAACCTGATGACGCTGGTTTTGTTCATCCAAACGCTGCCACAAATCAACATTTTTGACGGGTTGCTTCGCCGCCGTGCGCCAGCCGTTACGCTTCCAGCCCGTCATCCACTCCGTAATACCTTTCCGCACGTACTGGGAATCCGTAGTTAATATGACGTTGCAAGGTTCTTTCAAAGCGCTTAAACCCTCAATGGCAGCCATTAACTCCATACGATTATTAGTACTATTTGCTTCACCACCACTAATGGATTTTTCAATACCATCACAACGTAGCAAAGCCCCCCAACCGCCAGGACCAGGATTACCTTTGCAGGCACCATCAGTAAACAATTCAACTGTCTTCACAAGCTTCCTCGATAAATTAAATGCAACTCTCAGTATTTGTTTGAGTGAACGTCTACTGACTGAGAGGAGGTTTGGCGTTTTGCCCGCCCCAAAATTTTCGTAACACCCCAGCCACGCAAACTCGCGTAGCCTTGCCATTCAGGTTTTAACGGCGTCATAGCGAGATGGTCCTTGCGCGCCACTATCAAATATATGCCCCCCCAAGGCAAGTGCCAACGCTTGCCCCAGCGTTCCAGCCATTGCAGCCAGTGAATCGCCTGGGGATGTTGTACCGGCGGCCGATAAAATCCATGTTGCACGACCACCGGCTCAAGGTCCAACACCGCTAACCAATCCAAGACCCGGCCTAAACGAATTGATTGATGACGCCATTGTGGTGATTTACTCAGAAAGCGTGCACACCAGCGCGCCACACCGAACACACTCCAGGGATTAAAACCCACGACAATTAAATATCCGCGAGACATTAACACGCCTGCGGTTTCACGCAACACATGATGCGGGCTTTGGCTGTAATCAAGCACGTGGTGAAGCAACACAACGTCAATTGAATTAGCCGGCAATGGCAAATGGTTAAAGTCAGCCAGCGCTGATACCGCCGGGTTTGCCGCCGGGTGAGGATAAAGTGCAAAGCGATGAGAAATACGACTGGATTGCAATAAATCAACTTGTTCAGCAACACTTAATTGCAGTAGATGGTAACCAAACAAGTTGCGTAATTGCTCATCAATTAATAACTGTTCCTCTTCCAGCAAGACCTTCCCCAAGGGTGAATCGAACCATAAACTCAGAGGCTTAAGCGAACTCCGTAAAGGTAAAACGCCAAAACGCTTACGCCATAGCAAACGACCACGAGCAATCAAGCGTTGAACTGCAGTAAAAAAACGACTTCCAATAAACAAGTGACGCAACATGCTTGTTCTCACACAAAAGCAGGGGGAATGAGTCTGGTATCATCGGCGGATTATAGAAGATCAGGAGAGAAGATATGTTGCAAATTCACCCCATCCCCGCATTCAATGACAATTATTTTTGGCTTATTCAGCCCGAGACACAACAACCTGTAGTTTATGTAATCGACCCAGGCGCGGCTGAACCTGTTTTTAAAGCACTTGAAGCTCATCAATTATCGTTAGCAGGAATTCTAATTACTCATCACCATCATGATCATATTGACGGCGCAACGAAGCTTAGTCAGACATTTAATATTCCAATTTACGGCCCGCAATCCACCAATATTCCACAAATCACTCATTATCTAAGCGATAACGACAACTTAGTACTGGTAACACTTCACGCCAAAATAATCGCATTGCCTGGTCACACTCGCGACCATATTGGTTACTTTATAAAACCTGATCGCAGCCAGCCGTTGTTATTTTGTGGCGATACCTTATTTGCTGCAGGGTGCGGCCGCCTCTTTGATGGAAGCATCGAACAATTATTTCAATCACTGCAGAAGATCTCGCAACTCCCCGACGAAACGCTTATTTACTGCGCCCATGAATACACACTCGCCAATATTGCCTTCGCACTTTTTATAGAGCCCGAAAATGACCAACTCATCGCACGCCAGCGCAGTGCGGGACTAGAACGTGAGCGCCACTTACCCACAGTACCCAACCCGTTAAGCCTTGAAAAACAAACTAATCCATTTTTAAGGTGTCATTTACCAGCCATTCGTCAACGTGTAGAACAATTGACGCAACAAACCTTAACCACAGAACTTGAGGTATTTAGCCACTTGCGGCGCATAAAAGATCATTTTTGAGAACTCGAACCGGCGCTTAAGTTGACCCACTTTAGCTCAAGCCCTAAAATCCCTGCTGCTTTTCCATACAAGCTCACTTGTATGAGCAATCAAGCAACGGCAATTACCTAATGAGTTGACATACCCTATGATTTTTATTAACCGACCGTTTATTAGCAACTCATTAACCCGCCTATTATTGACATGTCTGATCAGCTCCATAACCTTGGCAGGCTGTAAGAATTTTAATCAGAAACAAGATGATCTCCCTAACCCAACTGCTGAGATAACACTCCCCCCCGTTGATCCACAACCAGCACAACCCGACCCCGCCCCCATGGCTCCTGGCCAAAATATTGATGGTAGCTATAGCAATATTTGGGACAGAATTCGCAATGGCTATGGTTTGCCAACAATTGAAGCAGGCAATCAACCCATCAATAACCAGCTGCGCTGGTACAGCAATAACCAGCGCCATGTAAATCGCGTTACCGCTCAATGCGAACCCTACTTACACTATGTAGTATCCGAATTGGAAGCCAATGGCTTGCCGCTGGAATTAGCGCTCTTGCCGATTATCGAAAGTAGCTATGATCCAACCGTAACCTCTCCAAGTAACGCTGCAGGAATTTGGCAATTTATTCCGCAAACCGGTAAAAACTTTGGCCTCAAGAAAAATAGCTGGTATGACGGTCGCCGTGATGTGGTTGCTTCTACCGATGCCGCCATCCGCTATCTGAAAAAGCTCCACACAATGTTTAACAACGATTGGCTCCTGGCAATCGCCGCTTACAATGCCGGGGAAGGGAGCGTAGCCCGTGCCATTCAAAAAAATAAACGCGAAGGCAAGCCAACGGATTTTTGGTCATTACCCTTATCCAAACAAGCACAATCCTATGTGCCGCATTTGTTAGCATTATCCAAAGTCATCGCCAAGCCTGAGCTGTATGACTTAAGTATCAATAACATTTCTGATACTCCCTATTTCGTCAAAATTAATGTGGCATCACAAATCAACCTCGCCCAAGCAGCAAAGCTTGCCAACATAGATGCAGGTGAGCTTAAAAAACTGAACTCAGGTTTCAGTGGATGGCTTACCCATCCAACTGAGTCTTGCCCAATCATAGTGCCCATTGCAGATGCGGATGCGTTCACGCTGCAATTAGAATCCCTACCTAAACTTGCTATCAAACAATGGCAGGAACACATGGTTAAAAAAGGCGATACCTTAAACAGCATTGCAAAACGTTACAACGTTACTACAGACACAATTGCCACCATTAACAGCGTGAACAAATCAACTCTACGCGTTGGTCAACGGTTACATATACCACTCCCGGCACCCATCGACTCAGCGATAATAGAAGCCGATGAATTATTGGCGTTACGAAAGCAACAAAAAGAATCGGGTAAGACCAGCTATTACACAGTGAAATCAGGAGATAATTTATGGAGCATTGCGAAAGCGCACAATATTTCACGCCTTACATTGGCACAACTCAACAATCTATCTGAAGCATCAAAGTTAAAACCAGGCCAAAAGTTATTAGTCGTGAGTCCCGGAATTATCGAAAAGAAACCAGATGAAACAACCGCTGAAGAATCAACGACGGAAAAAAAAGTACCTAATGAAAACAGCCAACGCAAAATCAAATACACCATACAAGCGGGCGATACACTCACCAAAATTGCCGCTCGTTTTAATGTGACGAAAAAAGAAATACTAAAGTGGAACGAAGTTAAAGACGAAGGCTACATTCACCCCAATCAAGAGTTAGTCATTATGCTTCCGGAAAAGGGTTAAACCATATTTAGCATAAATAGAAATTTTTCGCTGCCCGGCGCTTTCGATGGCAGGCAGAGTGGCCTGGTGAAAGCACTATTGTCGGCCAGGCTTTACAAGTTTAACTACATAAGTATGGCTGAACATATCTTTTATAATCATAAAAAACACAGCAACACTTAAAAACAAAATAGAAATAATAAGAAACAGCCAAGCGATATACATATCCAACGACTTTGATTCACTTTCCGCTTTAAGCAAGCTATCACAAGCCTTACATTTGTATAGCTTTTTAAAACCCATTCTTTTTTGCGCGGACAATAAGTAAGAACCGCACTCGGGGCAAACATTCACAATTTGCATATAATCTACTCCTTGAGTTAACGAGCGTAGAGAATCTATAAGATATTGACTCGCATAGGCTCCAATAGAAACAAACTGATTTACTTTTGCATCACTGCAGTTGCCGGCTATAACTAGCTAATCCTGCTAGCCCTATTAGTCCATGCTGCTAGCCGTGTCGCCTTATATGAAACATGCTATGAGTAAAAAAATTTCGTCTATCCGCGCCGTCAATTTTTTAAAAGGTATTTCCGAAATATTTCAGCGCGTTTTTTTATTACATTTGTTTATTACAGTTTAAGTTCTATTGCAGACTTGAGTCGTATCATAGATCTTCCTTGGGAAAGCATTGAAGTTTCAGAATACTGCACAAACCAATAAAAAACTAGTGAACAAATACCATCTTAACGTAAGCATTAACTCACAAAATCAGGTGCCAACACAAACTTATACCCTCCTATTACTAGCAAGTCACTGTAGTATCTGGCTAAGGCAGTTTTGTACATTAATATTAGAGAAAAATAAACTTAGAGGGGTTTTCAATTTCGCTTATCACACAGCGAGCAATTTGATTCAAGCAAGCCCTGGCAAATTAACTTTTATTCTTATAATTTGGGGATGGCGGCCAATAATTGCTGCGTATAAATTTCCTTAGGTTTCGCAAATAAATCTTCAGTTGCGCCCTCCTCCACTAATTTTCCATCTTGCATCACTAGCACTCGATCACATAAATATCTTATAACCGACATATCGTGCGAAATAAATAGCATTGTCAAATGATGCTTTTGGGAGAGCTCAAGCAAAAGCGCAAGAATTTGCGCACGAATAGTTACATCCAAAGCCGACACTGGTTCATCCGCAATAATTAACTTTGGTTTTAAGGCAATGGCACGGGCAATGGCAATACGTTGTCGCTGACCACCGGAAAACTCATGGGGATATTTGCGAATAAAACTTCTATCCAGGCCCACATCATCCATTAGCTCATTTACTTGCGCCAATACAGTGCCTTTATTGGCAAGCCCATGCACTAACAATGGTTCTGCCAAAGCATCAAACACTGTCATGCGTGGATTAAGCGAAGCATAAGGATCCTGAAATATCATTTGAAAATTACGGCGATATTTTTGCAACTCGCCAATAGGTAGCCCGCGTAAATCTTTTCCTTCTAATAAAATTTCACCGGACTGTGCCTCAACCAAACGCATAATGCTGCGCCCTAACGTCGATTTCCCCGAGCCCGACTCTCCCACCACACCCAAAATTTCGCCACGATTAATCGTCAGGCTAATATCGTCGACAGCTTTTACTATTCTTATTAAATGCTTAATAAACGCACCACCAACCTGCGGGAAATAAGTTTTTAATTGTTTAATTTGTAAAAATGGTGGTTCCGTTATTTCAGCCAAACTGGGCGTTGGTTTTGCAGTCGTTAATACTGCACTGATTAATTTTTGGGTATAGATGTGCGCAGGGTGTTTGAAAATTTGTTCTGTTGTGCCCTGCTCCACCACTCTACCTTTTTCCATCACTAAAATATTATCTGCCATTTGCGCTGCCACGCCCAAATCGTGAGTAATAAAAATAACGGCAAGGTTGCGCGTTTTTTGCAAGCTTTTAATGAGCGACAAAATTTGTGCTTGTACAGTTACATCCAATGCGGTAGTGGGTTCGTCGGCAATTAATAATTGCGGCTCTGTAATCAGCGCCATAGCAATCATTACCCGCTGACGCATACCTCCAGAAAATTGGTGGGGATAATTATCAATGCGTTCTTCCACATCGCGAATCCCCACCTCAATCAAGGCTTTAATAGCGCGCTGGCGCGCCTCTTTTCGCGAGACAGCATGATGCACCTGGACAGATTCCATCAGTTGATCAACAACGCGCATATAGGGATTTAGCGACGTCATTGGGTCCTGGAAAATCATACTGATTTTGTGACCACGGATTTTGCGTAATTCCTTTTCATTTATCCGCAATAAATCTTGTCCGAAGTATTCTGCCGATCCCTTCTCTATTTTTCCGGGGGGCATGGGAATTAAACCCAACAAGCTGTAACAGGCAACCGACTTGCCTGAACCCGACTCACCTACAATACCTAATACTTCACCCACCTTGAGCTCGAAACTCAAATCCTCGACCGCCACGGCTGTGCCATTGCGAGTATTAAATACAACACGTAAATTTTTAACGCTTAACATAAAAAATTCCGATGTGATTTATTTTCACACGTTAAAGTTTTTCTTAAAACTCCTGTATCGGTTCTGAAAAATTTAATCTTTAGATGCCCGCGGATCTAACGCATCCCGCAAGCCATCCCCTAAAAAATTTAATGAAAATAATGTGAGCGATAATGCGAGGCCAGGGAATATTAATAACCACGGATATTCTTCCATAGTTTCGGTGCCGCCAGAAATTAAAGAGCCCCAGGAGCTTTGCGGCGGTTGAATACCCAAGCCTAAAAAACTTAAAAACGATTCCAATAAAATCACACTGGGAATTGTTAAAGTAGTGTAAACAATGATGGGGCCAAGTACATTCGGAATTAAATGTCGAGTGATAATTTGCCACGGCGACAGCCCCATGGTAATGGCAGCCTCCACAAATTCCTGGCCTTTAATCGTGAGTACCTGACCGCGCACAATTCGCGCCATGGTTAACCATTCAACTGCACCAATGGCTAAAAACAACAGCAACATACTGCTGCCAAAAATAACGGTTAACAAAATAATAAAAATGGTAAATGGCAATGCGTAGAGAGCATCGACAATACGCATCATAATGGCATCAACACGGCCGCCTAAAAAACCTGCTATTGCACCCCAGAGCACACCAATTAATAAGGCAACGGCAGTAGCAATAAAACCCACCATGAGGGACACACGACTACCGTACATAATGCGCGTAAGTTGATCCCGACCCAATACATCCGTCCCCAACCAATGCAGTGCTGAGGGAGGTGTAGCACCTAATTCTAAATTTTGACCTTCATAAGTGTAAGGTGCTATCAGCGGTGTAAGTAAGGCAATAGCAATAAAGAAAATCAAAATACACAAACCGATCATAGCCATATTATTTTTTCGCAAACGCATAAAAGCGTCGTGCGTAAGCGATGTGCCTTTTTCGATGTTAATTTTGAATTCAGTCATATTAGTGCCCCCCGCTTACTTCTTGTCGTACTTTTGGGTTAAGCAACACTAACAATACATCTGCCAATAAATTGAACACCACAATTAAAAATGCAAAGAAAATGGTGCAACCCATAATCATGGTGTAATCACGGTTAAAGGCCGCTTGCACATAAAAGCGACCTAAACCGGGAATTTGAAAAATTGTTTCCACGACAAAAGAGCCCGCTAATAATCCCGCAATCGCGGGGCCCAAAAAAGAAATGACGGGTGTAATAGCGCCGCGCAATGCGTGCACAAATATAATACGCGCATTGGATAACCCTTTGGCGCGCGCGGTGCGGATGTAATCCTGTGATAAAATTTCTAGCATACTGCCGCGACTAATACGCGCGATGTAAGCAGCGTAAGCGGCACCCAGGGTTATAGAGGGTAAAATCTTATCGCCAGCAATTTGCCCCCAACCCGCAACGGGTAACCATTGCAACCAAATACCGAAAACTAATAATAAGATAGGGCCAAGGACGAATGAGGGTAAACAAATACCTAACATTGCCGCCGACATAGGGACATAATCTTGTAATGAATTAGGTTTTAGCGAAGCGATGATACCTGCAGTCAAACCAATAACTAATGCAAATAGCGTTGCGTAAAGAGCAAGTTCAAATGTTGCAGGAAAACCAGCGGCGATTAAATCGTTAACCGTGTGAGTGGGGTATTTAAAGGAAGGTCCGAAATCACCGTGTAACAAATGTCCAAGATAACCCACAAACTGTTGCCATATAGGTTCGTCTAAGTGATAACGTTCATTTAAACGCTTAATAACTTCTGGGGGAACGGCGCGCTCTTGCGAAAAAGGTCCGCCAGGGGCCGCATGAATCATAAAAAATGTTACGGCCGTTACCAATAACAATACGGGTGCAGATTGTAAAATACGCTTTAAAATAAATAGAAACATTATTTCGTCGCCTGCGGTTCAAGATAGAGATCTTTGTAAACCCAAAAATCTTGTAGATGATTCTTCCAATTTTTTACAGAAGGGGAGACTAAACGATTTCTAACGTAGGTATAGATCGGAATAATAGGCACTTCATCATTTAGAATTTTTTCAGCTTGTTGGAAATACTCAAATCGTTCTGCTTCATTGGTTGCTGAGGCAGCATTTTTAATTAACTGGTCATAAACGGGGTTCGACCATCCGGTTTCATTATTGCCTCCATCAGTAATAAATAGCTGCAAAAATGTATCAGGATCAACATAGTCTCCTACCCAAGAGGAACGACAAATTTGATAGTTCATGGTTCGCTGGTTTTCTAAAAATGTTTTCCATTCCTGGTTTTCCAACTGGATCTCAATACCTAAAGATTTTTTCCACATTTCCTGAATTGCCAATGCAATTTTTTGATGAACTTCAGTGGTATTGTATAAAAGTTTAAACTTGGGGAACCCAAGACCATTGGGATAGCCGGCCTCTGCCAATAATGCTTTTGCTCTATTGGGATCATAAGGAATTTTAGTATTAGACGTGTAACCGTAAGCGTTAGGAGGAGTTAAGGTATATGCCGCCAACTCGCCTCCTCCCGTAACATTTTTCACTAAGGATTCACGATCCAATGCATATGCCAACGCTTTTCTAACTCGCACGTCATTAAGGGGTTTAATGGTGGTATTGAAACGATAAAAATAGGTTCCATACATCTGAAAGGTTCGCAGCGCTGGATCTTTCTTATCGCTGTAGGAAGAAACCTTTTCTGCAGGAAGCTTATCAAATAAATGCACTTGGCCAGCACGATAACTACGTTCAGCATTAACTTCACTTTGAATAGGATAAAAACGTATCTCATTTAGCCTTACATTTTGCACATCCCAATAATTGGGATTTTTTACTACAGAAATGAGTTTTTGTGGTGTCCATTCGTTGAGCATAAAAGGACCATTGCCCACAAAATTTTCCGCTCTGGTCCACAGCGTGCTGCGCTCATCAATAGCACCAAACTTCAAAATAGTTTTTGTATGCAGAGGATACATACTATTGTGGTTGAGTAACTGCAGAAAATAAGGGGTGTTATTTGCCAGGGTAATTTCTAAATCTTGATCGCTTAAGGCTTTAACGCCCACATCGTTAAAATCTTTTAACTCGCCTTTATAAAAAGCTTCTGCATTTTTAATAACAAACAAGTAACTTGCCCATTGGTTACCTAATGCAGGCAATAAGGCTCTGTGCCAGGTATCTACAAAATCTTTCGCAACCAATTTATCGCCGTTGCTCCACTTAGCGGTATCGCGTATATGAAATCGATAAATTTTGCCATCGTCCGAAACACTCCAGGTATCAGCAACGGCTGGTTTAATCTCTAAGGTTTCAGGCTCCTGCACTACCAGCCCTTCAAACAGAGCTGTCTGTACATTATGCTCAGTAGAGCCCGTTGTTGTATGTGGATCTACATCGGCAATTTCATCAGGATTGCCCACATGCAAAACCTGCTGCTCATTACCAATTTCAACCAAAGTTTTACGCTTCTCGCAAGCGCTGAGCACAAGAAGAGAAATAAAAATAAGAAAAATATGGAGGGAATATTTCATAAGCTCGCGAAAGTTGGAGTTAACTATTATCGTTATCCTTGCAGATGCGAGGATAACGACGAACTTTTATTTCAACAAAACCAAAGATTAATGTGTTTTTTCCAGGGTTTTAGCAAACGCATCAAAACTAAACGGCCTACCTAAAAATTCAGTTACCAAATCTGCTGCATCTTTAGTGCCACCTGGAGCCAACACTTTATTACGATAACGTTGTGCCACTATCGAATTACGCAAACCTTCTTTTTCAAACTCACTAAACATATCGCTCGCGATCACTAATGACCACATGTAGGTGTAATAAACTGCAGAGTAACCATTTAAATGACCAAAACTGGTATAAAAGTGTGTCCCATCGACATAACCGAAGGGCGAATATTTGGATTGGATTTGCTCCATCACTTGATCAAGCTCAAGATTGGCAGGGTCTTTGTTATAGATATTGAGTGAAAGTGCCGCATAAAACAGTTGATGTTTCGTCCACAATCCGCGACCAAATTCACGCCCGGCGCGCATTTTGTTAACTAATGATGCAGGAATAACCTCACCTTTTGCATTGCTGGCAAAACTCGCCAAGGTGTCAGCATCCCATACCCATTCTTCTAGCATTTGTGAAGGCGCCTCGACAAAATCATGTTCAGTTCTTATACCAGAGAAGCCAACTCTCTGGAGATCACCTGCGAAAATTCCATGCAATAAGTGACCAAACTCATGCAGAAAGGTTTCCACATCACTGTGTTCCATTAATTCATTCGGATTGTTACCACCAGGAAAATTACACACCAAAGCAGAAGTCGGTAACTGTACGCCTTTTACGCCGCTGGTAACGCCAAAGTGTGCAGCGTGTTTATATTTATCGGCTCTGGGATGCATATCCAAATAAAAACGACCAATGACTTTATTGCCATCCCACATTTCGTAAGCTTTAACTGATGGATGCCATACTTCGGTCTGCCAGGGTTTAATGGTCACGCCAAACAGGGTTTGCGTTAAATCAAAAATACCTTGCTGCACTTTTGCAAACTGAAAGTATTGCCGAATTTGTTGCGCATCCACTTTGTACTGTTCTTTTTTAATCAGTTCTTCCAAATAAAATTTTTGCCAATCTGCAACGCGTGTTGCTGCGGGATTAATTTTTTTCAGGCGCTTTAATAAAACTTGCAACTCTTGATTAGCACGAGGTGTAGCTAAAGTCGAAACCTTGTCGATAAATTCCTGCGCATTTTGCGGGGTTTTAATCATTTTATTTTCGGTAATATAAGTGGCGTAATCGGGATACCCAAGAATGTTTGCCAAATCGTGCCGCTTATTTAATAATTCTTGCAGTACAGCTTTGTTCTCCGGATAAGCCATGTTCCGATACGTCTTGTAGAGGCGCTCCCGCAAAGCATCGTTTTCAGCGTACTGCATGATTGGCATGTAATCGGGGGTATCAGTAGTAATAATTATTTTACCCTCGGCATTTGGCTTATGCTTATCAATATAATCTTGCGGCAAACCCTTCAATTCTTTTACTGAACTCACTTCAATTTTTTTACCGCCCTGACGATAATTTTTATCAAACTGCTGACCAATTAAATTAATTTCTTCGTTGAGCTGCTTAATTTTAACCCGAGTGGCATCATCCTTATCAACACCGGAACGACGATAATCACGCAGCATGTGTTCTACATACCGCTTGTCTTCACTTGCTAACTTTTGTACATCGACTTTGCTAATAGCATCATATAAAGGACGCGATAAAGTTATTTCGGTAATAAGCGCTACCCAATGCTGCTCACAATTTTCGGCAGCAGTTCTGACTTCCTTGTTAGGATGAACATTAGAGTAAAGCCCTGCACGATTCATTTGCGCATCAATTACAATATCCATTTGGTTTATTTGATCCAGTAAGTCCACATCAGTTAGGACACGTTTTGCTTTGGTAAAGCCCTCCAATTGCGAGGCTATAGCTTTATAATCTGCTTCACAGGATTTAAGGTAATTTTTTGCCTCAAGGTCGCTCGGCAGCTCCCACGCTTGCAATTCTGGAGTTATAGCCAGATTGCTGGATTTTGGCGTTGACTGTTGGCAAGCAACCAGAGCACTCAAACAAAGGCAAGCAAATGCGGTTATAAAAGTTGGCTTGCGGAAATTATTATTTAAAAATATTTGCTTAAACATCGTCGTAATTGTTTTCATAGTGATGATCATTTTAATTAATATGAGTGAATTCATTGTTATGCTTTGTTTCGTCGTTATGATTTGATTCATAGGTACACAACCTCAAAATAATTGATTGCAAATCGAGCAAGCGAACGCGCATTAAATTTCAAATAACTGCAAAGTCAAGCGTCACTGATAAACGCTACAGTTTAGGCATGTTATTACACTTTAAAACAGGATCAAAGCCGCTTTTACATACCTTACCCTATCGTATATAGATTTCACACCATAGAGTAAAGCGCGAGCCTGAAAGGCTTAATCGATTTTTTATTATATTAGGTAAATGTTTTTTATACTTAGTCAATCTTTTAATACCTGGCCTATAATTTTAATACCTAGTCTAAGTTTTTAATACCTAGTCTAAGTTTTTAATAATAGTTTCGACCATTTTTTTGGCATCGCCAAACAGCATCATAGTGTTATCTTTGTAAAATACTTCGTTGTCTACACCCGCATAACCGGAGGCCATACTGCGCTTAATAAACAAGACAGTACGTGCTTTTTCAACATCTAAAATTGGCATACCATAAATGGGGCTTTGAGGATTTGTTTTTGCAGCGGGATTAGTAACATCATTTGCACCTATTACAAAAGCGACATCGGTTGTTGCGAATTCGTTATTGATATCGTCCAACTCAAACACATCATCGTAAGAAACATTTGCCTCCGCGAGCAGCACATTCATATGACCAGGCATACGCCCGGCAACAGGATGTATTGCATAACTAACTTTAACCCCTGCAGTTTTTAATGCATCCGCCATTTCACGTAACGCATGCTGAGCTTGGGCGACTGCCATGCCGTATCCCGGAACAATAATAACTGAACCAGCATTTTTTAAAATAAATGCAGCGTCTTCTGCACTGCCTCGCTTTACTGGACGCTCATTTGCTGCACTTGAATTGTTTTCACTATTTTCTGCTGCACCAAAACCACCAAGTATGACGTTAAAAAATGAACGATTCATACCTTTGCACATGATGTAAGACAAAATGGCTCCTGATGAGCCTACTAGTGCACCGGTAATAATTAATGCGCTGTTATGCAAGGTAAAACCTATTCCGGCTGCGGCCCAACCCGAATAGGAATTAAGCATGGATACTACCACCGGCATATCCGCACCACCGATAGGAATAATTAATAAAAAACCAAGTATAAAAGCAAGTGCAGTCATGCCCCAGAACAAATATGGCGTCTGATCCTGACAAAAAAGTATCATCAGCACCACAATGGCTATGCCTATTAATGCGTTTAAAAAATGCTGCCCTTTAAACACTAGGGGTTGGCCGGACACCAGCCCTTGAAGCTTTGCAAATGCAATAATCGAACCGGAAAAAGTAATCGCGCCGATTACCACACCTAAACCCATTTCAATGCGACTGGAAATAAAAATTTCACCTGCCTCATTTAATAAATGAAATGCGCCAGGGTTGCTAAAAGCAGCACCCGCTACCAATACCGCTGCGAGCCCGACGAGGCTGTGGAAAGCAGCTACTAACTGCGGCATTGCTGTCATGGCAATATTGCGCGCAATAAAAATGCCAATGCTGCCACCTATTACCAGTGCTAACAAAATCCAGCCATAAGAAGATACGGCTGGGCTGAACATGGTCGTCACCACAGCGATGAACATACCCAGCATTCCGATAAAATTTCCGCGCCGCGATGATTCGGGGGATGACAAACCGCGCAATGCCATAATGAACATGACTGCTGCAATTAAGTATGCCAAGGACGTTAAATTGTGATGCAGCTCTTGCATAGGGCCTCCACTATTTTTTCTTTTTATACATGGCGAGCATGCGTTGGGTTACGGTAAAACCACCAAAAATATTAATCGCCGCCAACACTATGGCAACAAACCCTAATACTTTTGATAAGCTCATCTCAGCGGGCCCAACCGCGATTATTGCACCCACAACAATGACACTCGAAATGGCATTAGTGACAGACATTAAAGGTGTATGCAAGGCTGGTGTTACACTCCAGACTACGTAATAACCAATAAAAATGGCTAAAACAAAAATCGACAAATGTGAAATAAAATTCTCTTCCATCGCACTGCTCCTACTTTAATTTGAACGTCTATTTTGGTTTGAACGTCGGGTGAATAATTTCACCGGCATGAGTTAAGGTTGATGCGGTTAAAATCTCGTCTTGCCAATTTAAATTAATATTTTTTGTGTTGGCATCAACATGGGGTGTTAAATAATGCAAAAGATTTTTTGCGTAAAGCACGCTGGCATCTGCAGACAAGCGACTGGGAATATTAAACAAGCCAATAATAGTTACACCATTTATTTCAATGACTTCACCAGGCTTGGTCAGCGTACAATTGCCGCCCTGCTCGGCCGCCAGGTCAACAATAACTGAACCAGTGCGCATTGAATGCACCATCTCATCGTTGATAAGTATTGGTGCTTTGCGGCCGGGAATCAGTGCAGTACAAATAGCGATATCTTGTTTTTTCAGGGTCTCGGCAACTAACTCCGCTTGGCGACGCTTATAATCATCGCTCATTTCTTTGGCATAACCGCCTGCAGTTTCAGCTTGCTTAACTTCTTCACTTTCCACCATGACAAACTTTCCGCCAAGGCTTTCAACTTGTTCTCTGGAAGCAGCCCGAACATCAGTCGCCGAGACTATTGCACCCAAACGTTTTGCGGTAGCTATAGCTTGCAGGCCGGCAACACCGGCACCCAACACTAACACGCGAGCGGGAGCTATAGTTCCCGCAGCAGTCATCATCATGGGCATAGCGCGATCATAAACGTTGATCGCTTCAATCACCGCACGATAACCTGCCAAATTACTCTGCGAACTGAGAACATCCATACTTTGCGCTCGCGAAATACGTGGCACCAGCTCTAACGCAATCGCAGTAATATTCGCAGTTGCATAGGCCGCTGTAGCCGCTGTGTTGACATAGGGAGCTAACATTGCGAGTAATATTGCACCGTGCTTGAACAATGCGAGCTCATCAATATCACCCTCTCCGCGCAACAACGGCGATTGCACTTTCAAAACAACATCAGCATTACTTAATAACACTTTTACATCAGATTCAATTTGTGCGCCTGCTGCAATATAGGCATCGTCCGTTATACGGCTTGCTTCTCCAGCACCCTTCTCTACCGCCACCTGAAAACCTAGCACAATAAATTTTTTAACGGTCTCAGGTGTAGCAGCAACTCTTCGTTCATGTAGGCGACGCTCTTTGAGTACTGCTATTTTCATTCTCACCTTCTCCTCAATCATTAATGGCAGCAATAAAATCTATAAAAATGCGACAAGTTTTCTTATCTAAAATCGAATTTAAATTTAATTTATTAAACAATTCTTTTTAATATAAAACAAGACATGTAAAAATTACTTTAAATTACCCTTTCCCGGATTTTTTTGGGGAACGTTACGACCTTATTTTTATTAAATTAAACATCTATTTCGGCGCCACCAATATGGATGTGTAACGCCTTGATGCCCAGATGATGATAGAAACAAAGTTTTGAACCAGTACAATTCCAAGGGGTTTTAGATAATTGTTTAAGGTGCTGAATAAACCTAATAATAGAGTACTAACACGAATCTGCAGAATCTTATAATGTTCAATCGCATATTACGCTTTAGCTGCTAAGCTGAAAGCATCCTAACCAAATAAGCACAATGACACTATGCGCGAACACCTACTTACTGAAGATCAACGCGATTGCCTTCAGGAAATCACTAACGTCGCAATGGGACAGGCGGGTGATCGTTTGGCAAGATTGCTCGACGTTTTCGTCGTCTTGTCGATTCCGCATGTCAGTATTCTCAACCCTACCGATATTTCCATGGCATTACAGTCTCTTAATCATGAGAGTTCATATGTAGTACACGGGGTGTGCCAGGGATTTATCGGCGGCGGTATTGCTGGCGAGGCTATGCTGATTTTTAACAATACGGATTTCAATGATCTTGCCAGGCTGCTGAAATATGACCGAGTCCCGGATGAGCAAGCCCAGTATGAGCTGTTAATGGATACCGCCAATGTATTGAATGGTGCCTGTCTTAAGGGACTAGCAGAGCAAATGGATACCAACTTTAGCTTTGGTCCACCAATGTTGTTAGGCCAACACTGTAATATTACGGATCTGTTAAAAAACAATATGACATGGAAGCAAGCGTTAGTAGTTGAAATCAACTACGCTATTGAAAATCATAAAATCAACTGTGACCTACTAATAGTGATTGCGGAACAATCGATCGCAGGGCTGGTAGAAAAACTGAATTACTTACTTGACTGACAAGCTGAAACTATCGCATGGCAACAAATAGCGCAGAGATGAACAAGTTTTTTGAAGATGTCCATTGGCTTATGGACATCCTGCAGAATATTGATGCAGGGCTTGTGGTCATGGACAAGAATTACAAAATCGAGCTATGGAACAGCTTCATGCAAAATCACAGCGGCATATCGCCTGAAGATGTGCTGAATCGAAGTATTTTTACTGTATTTCCTGAACTTCCAGAAGCCTGGTTCAAACATAAGGCGCAATCCGTTTTTGTGCTGCAAAATGCTACTTTTACAACCTGGGAGCAGCGGCCCTATTTATTTCGTTTCCCGCACTATCGTCCCATTACCGGTAGTGCGGAACATATGTACCAGAACAGTACAATCATTCCCCTACCTGACCCGAAAGGACTGGTAGAACATATCTGTTTAATTGTTTATGACGTGACTGACACAGCCGTTAATAAAATTGCCCAACAACACGCTAATGAGCAACTGCAAAACCTGAGCCGTATGGATCACCTTACCGGCTTATTCAATCGTGGCTACTGGGAATTACAGCTGGTCAAAGAATTTAAACGCTTCGATCGCTACGAACATCCTTCCAGCTTGATAATGCTGGACATTGATCACTTTAAAAAGGTCAATGATACCTATGGGCATACCGTAGGCGATGATGTGATTCGCCAGGTAAGCCGAGCGATAAAAGAACAAGTGCGAGATTTGGATATCGCTGGTCGTTACGGAGGCGAAGAGTTTGGGATTATTCTTACCGGCACAGATTCCACAGGCGCAGCAACTTTTGCTGAACGACTACGCCAAACTATTGAAAATATGGTTGTGCATTCTGAAGGACAAGAAGTGGAATTCACGGTGAGCTTGGGGATTTCGCAATTATCAAACAGTATTAGTGATCATCGCGGCTGGATTGAAAAAGCTGACCAGGCTTTATATAAATCCAAAGAAGGTGGGCGCAACAGATTTACTATCATTTAACTCGCGCCCACTTCTATCAACAAACAGTCGAAATTTACATATAAGCATTCGTACGATCGGTATGGTCAGTCACGTCACGAATACCTTTCAGCTCTGGCAGCTTATCCATTAATTGCACCTCAATACCTTGCTTCAACGTAATTGCTACTGAACCGCAACCCTGGCAACCACCGCCAAATTTCAATATTGCGTACATATCCTCAGTCACTTCTACCAGAGTGACATTGCCACCATGAGAGGCAAGGCTTGGATTTACATCGTTAAACAACACGTAATTAATACGATCATCAAGGGGACTGTCATCATTAACTTGCGGCATTTTACTGTTGGGCGCACGAATAGTCAGTTGGCCACCCATACGGTCGGATGCATAATCGACCTTAGCGTCTTCCAGATAGGGGAGGCTGCGCCCTTCAAAATAAGCCTTAAAGGCTTTGAATTCGACAATCACATCGTCCGGCTTTTCATCACCGGGGCGGCAATAAGCGATGCAAGTCTCTGCTTGTGAGCTACCGGGATTCGCTACAAACATCCGAATCCCTATACCTTCATTGTCTTTTTGCTTATCCAGCAGCCCTTTCAAATACTCTTGCGCTGATTCTGTAATATCAACATTAACCATGTTTACACCGCTCTCCACATTCACCGACAACTTTCACCGGCCAGGTTTACCGCCAGGCTCATTAAGATACCCGATCAAATTAGTCGGGTATTCTACTGGAAACTTCAAGACAATCCAATTAAGCCGATTAGGAAGAATTTTACCCTCAGGTCTATATTGCACTGACAATTCTGTTAAAATTCTCAGCCAAAACGAATATCAATAATTTTTGATATAGATCACCAGCTTAAAGCACCTTCGTTAAAATCAGGTATTCAAATGACTCCGCCGCTCAGACAGCAAACGCCACAAAGCCAATCCCGAATCATTGCCCTCAAAAATGCCATTAGCCAGCGCATCCTGATATTGGATGGAGCCATGGGCACTATGATTCAAGGCTACAAGCTTAAAGAAGTCGATTATCGTGGAGCACGTTTTGCGGATTACCACCTGGATATCGCCGGTAATAACGATTTGTTGTCTATTACAAAACCGGAAGTCATACGCGAAATTCAGCAAGCTTATTTAGCAGCGGGTGCAGACATTCTCGAAACCAATACCTTTAACTCGACACGAATTTCCATGGCCGATTATGACATGGAGGATTTAAGCCGCGAGTTGAACTACGCCTCCGCCAAGCTTGCCCGCGATTTGTGCGATGAAATGACCGCGCGAAACCCTGCCAAGCCACGGTTTGTTGCTGGCGTACTCGGCCCAACCAGTCGCACCTGCTCCATTTCACCGGACGTAAATGATCCGGGCGCGCGCAATGTGACTTTCGATAAGCTAGTCGAAAACTATCTTGAATCTATGGACGGCCTGATCGAAGGCGGTGCCGATATTATTTTGATCGAAACTATTTTTGATACGCTCAATGCCAAAGCTGCCGTATTTGCAGTAAAAAAATATTTTGATGATGTCGGTTTCGAATTGCCGATTATGATTTCCGGTACCATTACCGATGCCTCTGGCCGAACACTTTCCGGCCAGACTACCGAGGCCTTTTACAACTCCCTCGCACACGCAAAACCACTCAGCATGGGCTTGAATTGCGCACTTGGCGCAGCAGAATTACGTCAATACGTGCAAGAGCTTTCGCGCGTTGCCAATTGTTTTGTATCCGCTCACCCTAACGCTGGTTTACCGAACGAATTTGGTGAGTACGATCAAACTGCAGAAGAAATGGTAGAAATTGTTGAAGAATTTGCAGCGAGTGGATTTTTAAATATTATTGGGGGTTGCTGCGGCACCACACCCGCGCACATTAAAGCTTTGGCTGATGCCGTAGCAAAATATCCACCGCGTAAAATTCCTGAGATAGAACCCGCCTGTCGCCTCTCCGGCCTGGAACCTTTCAATATCACCAAAGATTCGTTATTTGTAAACGTGGGAGAACGTTGCAATGTTACTGGCTCGGCAAAATTTAAAAAACTAATTGTTGATGAAAATTATTCGACTGCGCTCGAAGTAGCTTTAGAACAAGTAGAAAATGGTGCGCAGATTATTGATATTAATATGGATGAAGGCATGCTCGATGCCGAAAAAGCCATAGTAAGATTTTTGAATTTAATTGCTGGTGAACCGGATATAGCTCGCGTACCCATTATGGTGGACTCATCCAAATGGGACGTTATTGAAGCCGGTTTAAAATGCATTCAAGGCAAACCGATTGTTAACTCCATTAGCTTAAAAGAAGGCGAGGAAGAATTTTTACACAAAGCCAAACTCTGTATGCGTTACGGCGCAGCGGTAGTTGTTATGGCGTTTGATGAGCAAGGTCAAGCCGATACACAAGCGCGTAAAAAAGAAATATGCGAGCGCTCTTATCGCACACTGGTCGATAAATTAAATTTCCCACCGGAAGATATTATTTTTGATCCGAATATTTTCGCAGTAGCAACCGGTATTGAAGAGCACAACAATTACGCCGTAGATTTTATTGAAGCCACCCGCTGGATTCGTAAAAACCTGCCTCATGCAGGTGTTAGCGGCGGCGTATCCAACGTTTCATTTTCATTTCGCGGTAACAATCCATTGCGCGAAGCAATTCACTCAGTATTTTTATACCACGCAATTAAAGCTGGTATGAATATGGGGATTGTTAACGCCAGCCAACTAGCAGTGTATGATGATTTACCAAAAGAATTAAAAGATAAAGTTGAAGACGTAATTCTTAACCGCTCAGCAAATGGGACTGAAGCCTTACTGGATATCGCAGAAAAATATCGTGGCGATGGCTCTACCGGTGAAGTAAAAGAAGATGAAGAATGGCGCTCATTTTCTGTTGCCAAACGTATTGAGCATGCATTGGTGAAAGGTATAACAGCCCACATTGAAGCTGATACGGAAGAAGCACGCTTACACTATCCGCGCCCCCTAGATGTAATCGAAGGCCCATTAATGGATGGCATGAACGTGGTGGGTGATTTATTTGGTGAAGGTAAAATGTTTTTGCCACAAGTGGTTAAATCTGCGCGTGTCATGAAGCAATCAGTCGCTTATTTACAGCCCTTTATTGAAGCCGCAAAAACGGAAGCGTCAAAACCTAACGGAAAAATTGTTATGGCCACTGTAAAAGGTGATGTGCATGACATTGGTAAAAATATTGTGGGCGTGGTTTTACAATGCAACAATTTTGAAGTCATTGACCTTGGTGTAATGGTACCTTGCGATAAAATTCTACAAGTTGCCATTGAACAAAACTGCGACATCATTGGCCTCTCGGGCTTGATTACACCATCGCTTGACGAAATGGTAACAGTCGCACGGGAGATGGAACGCCGTGGAATTAATAAGCCTTTATTAATAGGCGGTGCAACCACATCCAAAGCACACACAGCAGTAAAAATTGATCCAGCATTTAAGCTAAATCAAGTCGTGTATGTTCCCGACGCCTCGCGCGCAGTAGGCGTAGCGAGTAATTTATTATCCGATGAATTGCGCCCTGCATTTATTGAAAGTTTACAAGCAGATTACGTTGCCGTACGCGAACGCAATGCCAACCGCAAACCGCGCGGAACTATCAGAACCTACGCAGAGGCGATTGCGCACAAAGCAAAATTAGATTGGGCTGGTTACACACCACCCACACCACTCTTTACCGGTATAAAAGTTTTTGAAAATTATCCCTTGGAAACCTTGGTGGAACTTATCGACTGGACCCCATTTTTTATGAGCTGGGAACTCGCAGGGAAATATCCGCGAATTTTAAATGACGAAGTGGTTGGTGAAGCAGCGCGTAATCTGTTTGCCGATGCACAACAAATGTTACATAAATTAATTGATGAAAAGCTGATTAGTGCTAATGCTGTTATTGGCTTCTGGCCAGCCAACACGGTTAATCACGATGACATCGCGGTTTATGATACTGATGTTAAAAATGACGGCAAACAAATTTCGACATTGCACCATATTCGTCAGCAACAACAAAAACCTGGCAACGACAAAGCGAATTTTTCACTCGCTGATTTTGTTGCACCTATCGAATCGGGCAAACAAGATTTCATCGGCGGCTTTGCGGTCACCGCTGGCATAGGCGCAGAAGAACTTGCGAAAAAATATCAGGACGCAGGCGATGATTACAACAGTATTATGGTGAAAGCTCTCGCAGACCGTTTAGCTGAAGCTTTTGCGGAACATATGCACCTGCGTGTGCGCAAAGAGTTCTGGGCTTACGATCGCGAAGAAAACTTATCTAACGATGATTTAATTCGCGAAAAATACAAAGGCATACGCCCTGCTCCTGGCTATCCAGCTTGTCCTGATCATACTGAAAAAACACAATTGTTTGCATTGTTGGATGCAGAAAAAAATACCGGTATTACATTGACCGAACATTTTGCGATGTTGCCTACAGCTGCAGTTTCAGGCTGGTATTTTGCGCATCCGCAAGCGGAATATTTTGCGACCGGGAAAATTGAGAAAGACCAGGTGGAAAGTTTGGCTGAGCGTAAAGGAATGAGTGTGCAGGAGATTGAGAGGTGGATGAGTCCGGTGTTGGCGTATGAGCCGGAGGTAGTAAGCAATTAATCTATAGAATACAGTAACTGTCAGATCGGGTCTGAGCTAGTACAAATAACTGTTTTGTCAGGCAGATCTTGCCTGCTCACTTTTCTTTCGGCAACCGCTCCTGCGCTGCTCTACCTCCTGTATCCATGCAGTCGTGCTTCGCCAAAGAAAAGTGAGCAAAAGAAAATTTAAATATCGGCGATACTTTTTGTTAGCGGCTAGCAAACATATTTTTTAGCTCTTCCTTACGCAACGCGAGCTGCTCTCCTAATCGCCATAAATCAATTTTCCCTGATGTATTGGCTTTAGGGAAAAGCCTGGTTTGCTTTTCTTTGACATATTCTTTTACGTGCTCGCCCAAAACTCTAATTTTTATATCGTATATTTCACTGTCAGCATGAATATTTTCAATTTCTGATATCAAATATTTTAAACGGGCATGGCTCATTGTGACTGAGGAAACTATTCCTTTTTCTTTTAACGCAACCTTTAGCACCGGATGAAAAATCTCCTCTTCAATTTGCATATTGATCATTGATGTTTTGCAAATCATCTCAACCAGGTTTTGTTTTTCAATTAACGATTGTACACGCTCATATTTGGCGAATAGATTAACAATCTCTTGATCACAAGAACTTAACAAAGTGGTGGCATCCAACATTGATGGGGCAAACCCCATTTCTCTTGCAACATTGGTCATGATTGACTCCTAAATTAATTATAGAAATAAACCAGATATTTATTTCAGAAAGATTGTGTTTCCCAAACTAGTGAATTGTATTCGAGCAACACGGAATGGACGCACAATAATGATTTAAACGAAGGGCATCCGTTCGTTAGCGAACACACGACAACTCATGGATTCCTAAGCTGAAGGGATGGTTTTGATCAGATTCGCAGAGGATTAATCATTATTAATTGAGCGAACAGGAATTCATCACATCAAGCACTCTTATATGGACGGATGCATATATCAACTTTTCTTGCCGTTTAGCTTACAAGCCATTCAATCCTAGTATTTTGGCTTGTTCACGCAAAAAAGCGACCTGTGCATCATAAGTTGGCGCGCCAGTGTAAGGTAAAATAGTCCATAGCTCGTTGCCAACCATCTCTTCACCTGGCAACAAATTTTTATAGGGTGTATGCACCTCCATTTCTATAAGGCCGTCTCGTACTTGATTAGGGACGTAATCAAAGTAAAGTTCGACTTGTCCCTGTTCGGGATGGATTGCTAACAATGGCTGATGTGGAAACTGAACAATAAAAGCTTGTTCATCATGAAAACCAGCCATCCACCCTGCGGTAGGTTGAATCATTAATTTCACCTTTCCGGCATTTTTGTTGGCGCTCAGTGCCATCAGATCTAATGAAAATATTTTTTGTTGGATGCGGGGCACAAAAGCATTTTGCACCGTATCTTCAAACAATTTTATACGCACATCTTTTTCATTGGCCACCGGGACATACACTCGGGTAGCAGCACTAACACGGGTATTAAACCAAACATCCCAGGCAACACTTTCTTTGCGAATATTTTTTGCAGTAACCTTTAACTCAATGCTATTTTTCTTATTGGGAGCGAACGAAAAACTTTTGGTAACTTTTAATCCAGAGACAGGACTTTCGGGACTTTGTAATACAATTTTTTTAGGCGAGTTTTCAAGTATCTTATTTTTAGCGAGCGCCAAATAGGGATCTGGAGGCCACTCGGCTTTTGCAGCGGCACGGCTGCTATTAATGGTTTGCTGTGACCACCATTGGCTTTGCGGACCAACCCACATTTCGTGCCCCAGGTAACCAATCGCATCTGCTTCCGAATTTGCAATCGGGTTGGGATTGGCAACAACCGCTTCGCCTATTTTTAAAAAATTGGGTTTGTTGGCTAATGAAAATGATAATAATCTGCCGCCAATATCCGCAGTAATTTCTGCTTGAATAACACCATTTTTAAGTTGGAAACTGTGAACTTTTTCATCTGCCATTGCCACACCAAATATTCCTGCTAAAACAAAAAATAAACCAATTTTCATAACAAAATTCCACAATCCTGAGCATACGCATATAAATGCAAACTCACCCTTTCGCTTTAACTGGTAAAAACCGCTGCATCAACCTGGTTTCGCAAATACTCATAACGATCATATTGCGGATTGCTAACTTCTATAGTCGAAATCCGCTCTAAAGATTTGCGACATATCTTTTCAAACCCAGGTTGAGACCCATTCTCCTTGATTTCTGAAATAACAGCTTGAATAAGATTCAAATTTAAACCTATATGACTTGGGAAAATAGCAATTGCATTTCTAAAAACCCCAATAGCTTCAGTGAATTTTTTCTTATCGTAGCTATCAATTCCACTTTTAGTAATTTTTGCGACCTTCTCGCAACCAGCTTGACTGATTGGGGTATCTGTCATTGCATCTATTTTGGCTACAAATAGCTCGTCGCCCGAAAACTTCTCCACTAACTCCTGCAACAATATGTTAGCGCCATCTTTATCGCCCTTGACAATTAAGGTTTGTGCCAACTCTAACCCAGCCTCAGGTGAAAGGAGAGCTTTTTTCTCTGCATAAATCTCTTTTGCTTTATCTAAATATATTTCGGCTTCAGCTAATTTATTTTGGTTTGCCAGGGAACGGAATTTTAATGAATTCGCTTGTACTTTAGCACCGGTATCATAACAGGATCTTTTCTCCAGGCGCTGTAGTACTTCAAATGTTTCTTTTGCGAAGACATTGGTCATTGCCCCTTGCTCAGAAGTTAGATCGGTGAGTTCACGAGCTAGCTTAAAATAATCCTCCGAGGATTCATGATAAGAATTACGTGCTGTTTTAATGACGAGACGATTTGCATCAAGGCAGGCTTCAGTATCATCATTTAATTTAGCTACAGCGGCTAAACGCCGCAAACGAAAAACCGATTTTGGTGAAATTTCCACAGCATCTTGCATAACTTTTTGCGCTTTAATCGTGTCTCCTCTTTTATTGTAGGAGTCGGCCAATAAATCATGAGCTTCGACAACACGTTTATCAGCTGAGATGACTTCCATTAAATTTTTTTCAGCTTTTTCATATTCTTTTTTAGCTACTTGAGTTTTTCCCAAGCCTAGTTTTGCCCAAAGTACAGGTCGCTCATTCAATACACCTGTATATATATCTTCTGCACGAGTGAAATTAAGTAAACGTAAATTCATTTCAGCTTGTATTTGTAAGCACGCACTACGATAGTTGGTATTATTATCCAGACGTTCCTGACAACGTTTTTCAGCAGTGGCATAATCTCGCTCATCCATGGCTTGCTTGATGCTGTATAAATCTTGATGACGCAACAGAACTCTATCTAAACGTTGCCGCAATAAGGCTTGGGTAATGGGCTTCGTAATATAATCATCTGGCTGGTACTCAAGCGCACCCAAAACCATTTCACTGGATGATTCAGCGGTAATCATGACAAAAATACTGGTGTTTTTTAAGCGATTACGATAGCGCAACTCCTCAAGTATTTGTTGTCCATCACTGCCTCCACCTAAATTGTAATCACACATAACCATCTGATACTGAGTAGTATTGCAAGCTTCAATGGCTTGCTCGCCATTAGCAACCACATCAATTTTAACCACACCAAATATGCGTAACATCGCGGCAACAGCGACACGAACATCTGGCATGTCATCAACCACTAGGCAACGCATCTGAGCATAAAGCTTAATTACATCTATTTGGCGCATGAATAGTTATACAATTCCTCGTTGTTTCTAAAAAGTCACGTTGCAATAACCATACTAAATCTATGTTTGCAATTTGAGTCTAGCAGGTAATAAAAGCTCTGCTTTTAGAGATAAGACGTGAACCATTCAGGCTAGCTGAGTTGTTTTAAATTTTTTCTGAGCACATGCGCATAGTAGGATCGCAAGATATAAATGAACCACTTTTGGAGCCACATGTCCTAAAGCTGCTTCACCCCGTCAACCGCAAATACTTTATATAAGCACACGCAGTAACGATATTGTTGCGTTTAGATTGACACCAAGCGCCGCGCCGCACAGAATCGCCGGCTAAATTGAAACATCAGGAAATTGGCTGAATGAATACTGTTAACATCCCGCGTCTGCTGCAAAAAAACACCTTTTTACTGCTATTGATCTCTTTTAGTCTGCTTACCGCCTGTGGCGGTGATGATAAAAAAAGTAATGCATCTAGTAGTATGTCTTCTCATGTTTTCGTTCCTACTCCAGTCACACCTACCGGCGCTGGCATTTGGCCGGATATAAAAGTATCGGCTAGTGGTACTAAAACGCTTAAATTTGAATGGACTGATGCCAGCGTCCCTAGCGGCACAACTTATTACAAGCTATTGAAAAAAACAGCCAGCAACGGTGCCTATGATCAGATTGGAGTGAATTTTACGGGCTTAAGCGTCGTTGATCCGACCAGTGTTCACCTTACCGACTGGGTTAACAGTCGCTATAAAGTACAAGCCTGTGGTGAGACAGCTTGCGTAGATTCCGCTGAAATAGTCACCGATAACGCAATGCTTTCTGCGATTACTTATATTAAAGCGTCCAACGCACAAACTGATGATTGGTTTGGCTGGAGTATTGCTATATCAGGCGATGGAAACACTCTAGCTGTCGGCGCTCCTGCAGAAAACAGTAAGAGCATAGGTGTGAATGGCGAACAAAATAATGAAGATAGCCCCAACTCCGGTGCGGTTTACATATTCATTAAAAATGAAGCTGGCGTCTGGCAACAAGAAGCTTATTTAAAAGCATCTAACACGGAACAACCTAACGAGGGAACGGATTTAACCTTTCTATCAAATGACCGTTTCGGCTATCAGGTAGCGCTAAGCACTGATGGCAATACTCTGGCAGTAAGTGCACTTTTGGAAGATAGTCCTTCGACAGGAATTAACTGTTCTCAAGATGATTTTGAGGACACTATAAATGGGGTTAGAAGGCACGCATCCTTTGATACAGGTGCCGTTTATATTTTTAAACGAGCTGAAACTGTATGGACACAAAACACCTATGTAAAAGCCATGGACCTTGCTCCTGGCGCCCAGTTTGGTCTTGCACTGGCCATTTCAGGTGATGGTAAAACCCTGGCAGTTGGTACACCGCAGGATTACACCGACTATGCTGGTGTTTTTGTCCAAAGTAGCAGTTCAAGCAGTACCGAATGCTTTAGCTATAATGCATTCAATTTTTCCAGCAATTCATCAACATCATCTAATTCATCTAATTCATCTAACTCATCAGCGATCAGCAGCAACGCAGCTATAAGTGTCTCCAATAGTAGTATCGCCCTCCCAGGAGGCTCCAATTCTGGCGCAGTTCACATTTTTAAAGAGAGCGATACTGGATGGACTCAGGAAGCTTTTTTGAAAGCGTCAGACGCTAATCCTAAGGATAACTTTGGCGTAAGCCTTTCCCTGTCGCAAGACGGCAACACTCTTGCAGTTGGCGCCACAGGTGAAGATAGTAAAGACGCAACTTCCACCAACGATACAATCACTTTGGGAAATTATCGCTATTATTTAGACAATGGGGGCGTGTACATATTTAGCCGCGACACTAGTCATTGGGCTGAACAAATAAAAGTAAAGCCTTCCTATAGCGAGTGGATTCAGCAATTCGGTTTCAGTGTAGCGCTCTCAGGAGACGGTAAAACGCTTGCAGTTGGGGCGCCCGGAGATTGGAGTAAGTCTGGCACCGCGAATGACTACAATATAGCAACTGACTTATTAGATAATCCCGCCAACCCCAGCCCAAGTTACGGTGCTGCTTATACTTTTATCAAAACGGAATCTACTTGGAGCCAGCAAGCCTCCTACATAAAAGCATCAACCCCGCACATTGGTGACCATTTCGGCAGCTGTGTTGCCCTGTCTTATAGCGGCAATATTCTTGCCGTTGGTTCGCCATTCGAATCTAGCTTGGCTAAGGGTATAAATGATGATCAAAAGGATACTTCATCAGCACTTTCGGGGGCTGCTTACGTCTTTGTCTTAACTGGAAATAGCTGGGTACAAAAAAGTTATGTGAAAGCCCCTAATAGCGATAAGAATGATCGCTTTGGTCATGCGTTGGGTCTGGATGCCAGCGGTGAAACATTAATGATTGGCGCGCACCGTGAATCCAGTAATGCACAAGGTGTTAACGGTGACAGGGCTAACAATGCTGCAACTGCATCTGGAGCTATATATCTTTACTAGACATATTTTCTGGATTTAACAAGATGTAAATTTTAGTAAAAAGCCCGCAATGCGGGCTTTTTGTATTTCGGGATAAGATTATTTTATTAAGATTCCAACCACACATCCCGCACCCAATACCAAATTGTTAACCAATTATCATCGGTTAATTCACCATCGCGCCAAAACACAATTTCACCTTCCGGCTCTACGCAATAATAGGCACCATTGACTTCACACAAGGGCATTAAATAACGCGGCACACCGAGAGACCAGGCCACTGCGGTTACTTCGGGCAAATATGTATGTGAGTTAGGATCAGTGACAGTTACCGGTTCTAATGAACCATAGACAACATCGCTCGCCAGTAATAAAAATTCACGCATATCCCGTGGAATCGGCAACAATAATTCCTCTTCAACTTGAACTAGCTGATCATGATCAGGTAAATCCAGCGGCACTGGTACAGGTTCATTATATTCACGCAACAATTCAAGAATCTCTTCCATTACTCACCCTTTAAAATACTTTAAGAAAAAGACTTTATTAATTTTTAGTCATATTAATAAATAGTCATTCATTGCAATTCTTTAACTTTCAAATAGCGACAGCTGGTGGTCGACCAGACTACTTAATGATTGATTCATAAAGTGCAAGATACTATCAGCGACTGGCCTTAATTGTTTATCAATGTAATGTTGGTAATCAAGAGCGCTTTGTTGCGCTGCAAGGGGCTCTGCGCCTTGTTGAGTTATTACGTAATCAATCCAATCACCGCGCCGCAACACCTTTCCAGTTCTTTGCACATACTTATGCGCAGCTTGTACTTGGGGTGGAATATTTTTTTGATATTCATGTAAATGCCTGCGCAAGCGTTTGCGATAAATCAAATCGGCATCGCGTTTCCCGGCTAAAACCTCACCGGTAGTAGCACGAACAAACTCAATATAATTCTCACCAGAGAAAATTTTTCCATACAGTGTAATCTGAAAATCTTTCGCTAAACGAGTCCAATCTGTGCGTATACTTTCCAAACCCTTGAAAACTAATTCATGTTTGCCAAGACTATCCACCACTCCTGCATAACGTTTTTTTGTGCCCACCTCTGATCCACGTATTGTCGGCATTAAAAAACGTAAGTAGTGAGTCTCAAACTGAATTTCTAAATAATTAGTAATGGAATGTTCTGCTGCGATGGTTAGTTTCCACCAATCATTCAACTCTCGTGCTAATCGCGCCCCAATTTTTTGGCATTGTGCTTGGCTTTTAGGTGTTTTGCCTACACTATTATTTTCTAACCATACAAACAACGAATCTGTATCGCCATAAATAACGGTATAACCTTGTTGCTCTATCCAATCGCGACTGCGCTGAATAATATCGTGACCACGCAAAGTAATAGAGCTGCACACACGCGGATCAAAAAATCGGCAGCCAGTGGAGCCCAGCACACCATAAAAAGAATTCATTATAATTTTTATCGCGTGTGATAAGGGTGCATTTTTTTCTTGCTTAGCATGATCGCGGGCAGTTGATAGATGCTCAATCATTTGCGGTAAAATATGACCTTCGCGCGAAAAATAAGCATCGTTAAATCCTTGTACAATATTTTCTGGGGCTAGTTGCTGATGTTGCGCTAACCAAAAGCCACAAGGATCAATTAAAAAAGTACGAATAATACTGGGATAAAGGCTTTTAAAGTCTAGCACCAGCACATTATCATAAATGCCAGGGCGAGAACTCATCACGTGACCACCCGGGCTGATCACATCCGATTTCAGTTCACCAAGATTCGGGGCAACATAACCTCGTCGATGCAAACGCGGTAAATAAGAAAACTCAAATGCAGCGACAGAGCCGCCAATTCTATCAAGCAACAAACCCGTCAATTGGCTGCGTTCAATGGCAAAATGTAATAACTTTTTTTCGGCAAAAATATCCCACACCAACTCACAATCGCGTAAATTATATTCTGCCAGCGCCACTTTATTCTCGTTGAATAAGCGAGCAATATCTTCGCCACGTTCATTGCCATGCAGTAATTTTCCCTGACCTAAAAGGTTCTCGGCCACATATTGCAATGAATAGCTTTCAAAACGAACATTTGCAGCCTTCAGCAATTCAATGCCATCCAGAGCGACGCGGCCTGGAATAACCACAAATCGTCGCCCTCCATCACCGTCTTCCTGGCGCCAATGTAAAGGTTGCTTGCCCCGTCCCAAGGCTAAAGCTATGCCGAATTTCTGACATAAGTTTTCCAAAACCCATAAATCAAATTGCACCAGATTCCAACCAATTAAAATGTCGGGATCATAATTATTTAGCCATTCAACAAAAGCTTCAAGGCAATACTGTTGGTTAACATAATATTCAACTACCTGTGTGGATATGCCCTCACCCACCATAAATACTTTACGCACCTGGCTCTGCTGTTGCTCCGCCCAAACCGCAATGGAAAATAGTTGCTGCGCATCCATCGAAGTTTCAATATCAAAGGATACTGCTTTCAATACCGGGCGATATTCGCTGGGCATTAAACGCGGATTAAGCATGGGGGTTAAAGACGGAAAACCTATTCTATTCAGTTCAGCTGCATCGATTATTGCAGCAGCCGTAATAAAGTGCTCCATTAAATAGCGCTCATGAGGACGAATATCCGCTTCCCAAAAGTCTATTAAATTTGCCGAGAATAAATCTTGCGCAGTCCGGGCAATGCGTTGGCTTTTAAAATAAACGGCATTCACTGAATGGTTTTGAAAGGTGTGTAGATCCACCTCGGTCATTCGCCATTCGCGAAAATTCTTTAATAGCTGTTCAACTCTACCAGCATTATTACGCCCCACAAAAAAAACAATTTCTTGCGCAGTGATTTGCGTCCAAAGTGCACCCTGCTCTGTTGCCCACCAAAAATCGAGGAGAATACCCTTACTCGAATCACGCCACTGGCGAGTTAACAAAAACGCATTTAGCATAACAAATTACAATGAGGCTACAGGAAGCGTAGGTTTTAATAATAAATGCCGACAATCGGCTATTGCAGCTTGAGTGCGGGAAAGATAAGAAGACATCACTAACGAATGATTGACCATAAAACCAAATCCATCACCATTTAACACAACGGGACTGTAAATAGTTTGTTGTGTTGCTTGTAATTCACGAATAATTTGTTCATAACTCGCTTGCGCATTTTTTTCATTTAAGGCTTTGGCAAAATCAATTTCCAAACTTTGAAGAAGCGCAATGAGTGCCCACGAGGAACCGCGTGCCTCATAAAATATATCATCCAGTTTTCGCCAGGGAGTTTTGATATACAAACCATTAACGTTGGTTTGAGTAACCGGCATAGCCGCGCTATCGGTATTTATAGTAGGGCCAACACTTGCTGCCAAGCGTTGCGATAAGCTTTTCAAACGCTGCTCTACACTAGCCAGGTAATCATTCAAGTGCTGCGCATCAGCGTAAAAATAAGCTTCATTATTATTGGGCATCGCTAGCTGCACTAAATATTTTTTTAGATGTTCAACACCCGTATCATATTGTGATTCTGTAGCAGGAAAAATCCAGGATTTATGAGAGAAATTCAGCCGCACCTCAGCCTTTTGTAAATCATTATTGACAACCATGTTAATGGCGGCCTGGCTGAATGACACGCGTAACATGTGAGTCATATCGCGCGCTTGGGATACCACGCCCAACTCCCAGTAAGGCATATCATCTAACAAGATGCCGGGCGGTAATAAATCATTTGCGATATAACCACCGGGTTTTTGCCACAGAGTTTCCACCACCGCAATTAAAGTCGCTGTTGTGGCAATTCCCGCTACTTCAGTATTAAAGTCATTTTTATTTGGCAAAATATCCTGCTCCAACAACACTCGTTGTATAGCAGTTTTAACGGGCAGCATAGTCGGAGAACTACTCCAATACACACCCAAAACCATGACTAAAACCAAATAACCGCTTATCAAAAATGCCGACATGCGCAATAGTGGATGACCATGAGCAATTTCTTCTTGTGTCTCCTGATATTCGTCGCGCATTCTTCGCAATCCGTGAACCCACAGATGCCTTAGTGAAAGCCTCCTGAATAAGCGCATGATAATGTCCTACTAATGGCCATGATTCTGATCGAACGCACTTTTAGCTTGAGCAATAAGTAATAGTTTTTTTCCATCACTTAGGCTTACCTCTAATTGTAGCTCGTCGCCGGTGCTGAGTGAGTTTTTTAGTCCCGTTAATTGCAGGTATTGTTTTTTCGGATTTAACACCAGCGTGTGCCTGGCAGGAATCAGCCAGGGATTTGCGTCATCAGCTTTCGCTGGTATTACTCCAGGTACTAATACAACTTTTTTAACCACTCGCGAACTAACCTTGGTGATAGTAACGGGGTGGGCGCTATGATTACGGAGAGTAAAGACAGCAGTGGTTGTGTCACTATTACCTAAAGGCACATAAACGACAGCATTGGTGACACTAACATCCGTTAGCGCTTGCGTATTCGTTACCTTCAGGGGTAGTGCTGCGGCATAGAGCGGTAGGAATTGAAAGTTTAAAAAAATAAATATACAGCTTTTTATAAAACAACTATTTATAAAATACCTTTTTACAAAATAATTTTTTTGCATTTTCAATTCCTGTTAAGCATTATTATTTATTCAATGGACGCAACTAACTTAACCCGCGCAGGCTGGCCAATTTTTATATCACCACGCACTAAAAATCCAGGTACAGCAGAACGCAATTGTTGATAAATCCAACGGCCTTCCGCGTCACTTCGCGCAACTATTAATACAAAATCTCCGGTTTGTTTAGCTTTTTGCGCAACTTGACTTAGTTGTGTAATAACTTGCGAATCTTTTGCTTGCAACAATTTACTATCCAGTAAATATTCACCTTCTGCAGCTTGATAGGCTTTAGCCGGTTTTGCCGGAGGCGTACTGGCAATTTGTTTACGTATGGTTTCTGCAGCATCTTGCACCACAGCATTATTATCAATACCACTGGCATACCTGATTAAACTCTGCGCTTCACTAAGATTTCCTCGTACTGCAGCAATACGCGCGAGCTCCACATAACGTAAGGCAATAGTTTGTAGCCCAACCTTGGCGCGCTCATTAGTTGCATCCATCAACAATACTGATCGATATCGATCGTGTGCGTTATCGCTAATGGGGTTGAGTAATTTATTTTGCGATAAAGCGTAATCGGCTTCACTTAATAAACTATTAATGTGTTTTTGTTGTTCTGTCAGTATTGGAGCTACGGCTATTACTGGTTGAATAACCTCTGGCGCGAGCACTTCCGCCTCGGGTTCGGGAAGAGTCTGGCAAGCACCTAATAAAGCCGCAAGAACAAACAAACAGACTAAACGAATCAAAAAGGTTAAGCGGTACGACATAAACATATTCAACATCTCTTTTGCTATTAATAAAGTATTAACGGGTGACGCCGAAACTGTGATGAACTACTAGCCGCATACACAGTCTGTCGTCTACACTGATGCCAATTGAGCCACTTCGTTAGAGCACCCATTATGCCAACTTCTTATAGGTTACCGAGTTTTAATTTGCGTCCTTTACGCAACTTGTTGATCAGCCTGCTCTGCGTATTAATACCTCTTGGCTTTCAAATTCCGCTCGCTTATGCCGATGATTTTGACAATCTTAGCCTCAACAATACTAATCCTGGTACAAATAAGTTAAAAAATGACGCATTAAAAAATGGCGAAGAATTTCTCCCGGTTACTGAAGCTTTTAAAGTCAATGCTTCAATTTCAAACGCGGCAAACGAGTCGCAGACCTTAAGGCTCACCTGGACTATTGCTCCGAATTATTATCTCTTTCAGGAGCGATTTAAATTTAAGGCAACACCAAGCTTCGCTTTAGATCCACTTTATAGCGCAGGAAAACCAAAATTTGATGAATTTGCAGGCAAAGACTTAACTGTTTTTTATGAGCAGGTAACTATTGACTTTGTTTTGCCTGCACAGCTATCGGCTTTTGATTTAGCGATTACTTCGCAAGGCTGCGCTGATGCTGGACTTTGCTATCCACCCCACACCCAAACACTGCGTATCGACCCAACGACCGGCGCTGCAACAACCGTAACAACTGCACCGATTATATCGAACGCAGCAAAAACGCCTATAGCTCCAGCAGAGCAACTTTGGCTCTGGCAGGCAGTTCTTTTCGCAATTTTCGGCGGAATGATCCTTAACTTGATGCCCTGCGTCTTCCCGATCCTATCCATTAAAGTCATGAGCCTGGTGCAAGCAGACAGCGCGCGCCTACATTTTCACGGCTGGGCTTATACCCTTGGCATAATGTTATGTTTTGTAGGGTTCGCAACCGTTTTACTTATTGCCCGCACAGGCGGCGAAGCGATCGGCTGGGGATTTCAACTACAGTCGCCAGGGCTAATCACGGCGCTCGCTTATTTATTCTTTGTGATGGGGCTTAGCATGTCTGGCCTCATTCAGTTTGGTGCCCGCTGGATGGGGGCAGGTCAATCACTTACGCAAAAATCCGGCCTTAGGGGATCTTTTTTTACCGGTGTATTAGCGGCACTTGTCGCCAGCCCCTGCACGGCACCCTTTATGGGTGCAGCGCTCGGCTTTGCGTTAACTCAACCTGCCATTAGCTGTTTGAGTGTGTTTGCAGCCTTAGGCTTTGGCATGGCACTGCCACTATTGTTATTATGTTACTCACCGTCACTTGCCGAGCGCTTGCCCAAACCCGGCCTGTGGATGGAAACTCTCAAAGAGTTTTTAGCTTTCCCACTTTATCTCAGCGCGATTTGGTTGCTATGGGTACTTGGACACCAAGCGGGCGCAGATCTAATGGCAGCTGTTTGTACAGGTGCCGTCGCCATTGCTTTTGCTTGTTGGCTGATTGGTCGACCAGCAACCTCCTGGCATTTGCGATTTAATAAATTGTTAGTCGTTGGCGCTCTTGCTTTAGCTGTTTATTTGCCGTGGCAAATGCTGAATACACGTCACTTAACATCGCGTTGGGTCGCCTATTCACCCGAATTAGTTGAGCAACTGCGCCAACAAGGTCGTCCGGTTTTTATTGATTTTACCGCTGACTGGTGCATAACTTGCCTTGCCAATGAGCGAGTCACACTGCAAAAGGAAAGTGTTGAGGCAGTTTTTGATGAATATAAAGTTGCAACATTAAAAGGAGATTGGACCAACCGAGATCCAGAGATCAGCAAAATACTTGAGGAATATGGTCGTAGTGGTGTGCCTTTATATCTGTGGTTTCCCGCCAACAGACCGGGAAAAGCCGATATTTTGCCGCAATTACTAACACCATCCGTTGTTATGGACGCCATTAAAAGTAAAAAATAGCACCCAAATATTTTTTTGTGGATTTTAGCCGCACTTTTACAGCATGTTTTCCGACATTTACGTATTTTTTCAACAAATGCCGTTTATTGTCCTTAAAATCGACAAACAGACGGCAAATTGCTCTCAAATGACAACTTTAAAGTTCCGATTTACTCCTCTTTCAGACAACTTCATCAATCGTGCTGCCATGTGCTGCAAATTTCAGCTATCTTCATTCAATTAAATAAATATCATTGTTGTCGTGGACACAACCCTTTTTTTCCGGCAAACTCGCTCAAATTTAAAATTTGGATAAATGCTTGGGTTTCATAACAGTGTTTATCAAAGCAATTCCTTACCGTTGACAACAATAGGGCTCATTATGGCGACTATTTTGGTACTTCACGGCCCCAATCTAAATATGCTGGGGCTACGCGAACCAGGCATTTACGGTGCGACAACTTTAGCCAGCATAAACCAGCAGCTCACTCAACACTGTATTGATGCCGGTCACCATATTCAAACCCTCCAAAGCAACGCAGAATATGAATTAATTGATCGCATTCACGATGCCAGCAAAGAAGGTGTCGATTTTATTCTCTTTAACCCGGCTGCATTTACTCACACCAGCATTGCCCTGCGCGACGCCTTGCTTGCAGTCAATATCCCGTTTATTGAGGTGCATTTATCCAACGTCCACAAACGTGAAAATTTTCGTCATCACTCGTATTTTTCTGATATTGCCCAAGGCGTTATTTGTGGCTTCGGTGCAAATAGTTACGCGCTGGCTTTACAAGCCGCCTTTAAAATTCTTGCTTCATAAAATTATTAACTTCAACACTTACAATTCATAACTGTTGCAAAAGAGGATCCTATGGATATTCGCAAAATTAAAAAGCTCATCGAATTACTAGAAGAATCAAATATCGATGAACTGGAAATTAAAGAAGGTGAGGAGTCAGTACGAATAGCTCGGAACGGGAGTAAAAATCAATATATTCAAGCGCCAATGCAATCTTACGCACCGGCACCTACATTTGCGCCAGCTCCAACCGCCGCCGCACCTGCTGCTGCACCGACCGCTGCGGCGCCAGCTGCTGCCACAGGACATGCCGTAAAATCACCTATGGTAGGCACCTTTTATCTCTCACCAAGCCCGGGCTCTCCGGTTTTTGTTGAAGTCGGCAAGCAAGTTAAAGTTGGCGATGTCATCTGT
Organism: Pseudomonadota bacterium; assembly: GCA_040385335.1. Lineage (GTDB taxonomy): Bacteria > Pseudomonadota > Gammaproteobacteria > Pseudomonadales > Cellvibrionaceae > Cellvibrio. Next base: position 34,003 of record JAZKHP010000016.1, on the reverse strand, counting down.
ATCATTGAAGCAATGAAAATGATGAACCAAATTGAAGCCGATAAAGCCGGTGTTATCGAAGCCATTCTGGTGACCGACGGCAGCCCCGTCGAGTTCGATCAGCCGTTAGTCATTATTGCCTAACCACCTTTTTAGCTGTTGTGGCTAGTGTGGTTTACCGCTAACTGCTAAGGAATTATTTATGTTCGAAAAAATTCTTATCGCCAATCGTGGCGAAATTGCATTGCGTATTTTACGTGCTTGCAAAGAAATGGGCATTAAAACTGTTGCAGTCCACTCGCTTGTTGACCATGACTTAAAACATGTTCGACTTGCTGACGAGTCTGTGTGTATTGGCCCCAATCCATCGGCCAAAAGTTATTTGAATGTCCCTGCCATCATCACTGCCATGGAAATCACCGATGCTGATGCAGTACATCCAGGCTACGGCTTTTTGGCAGAAAACGCCGACTTTGCTGAGCGCGTGCAAAAAAGCGGCTTCACCTTTATAGGTCCAGATCCTGACGTGATCCGCATGATGGGTGACAAAGTAGAAGCTATTAAGGCCATGATCAAAGCCGGTGTACCTACAGTACCTGGCTCTAACGGCGCAGTTCCTTCAGACAAACCGGATATCTGCATGGAAATTGGCCGTCGAATTGGCTATCCCATTATTATCAAAGCAGCTTCTGGTGGTGGTGGCCGTGGCATGCGCGTAGTTCATGATGAAGCTACGCTGATGAACTCGATACTTATCACTCAAGGCGAAGCTAAAGCCGCTTTCGGTGACGATACTGTTTATATGGAAAAGTATCTGCAAAATCCACGGCACGTGGAAGTGCAAATTTTATCCGACGGTCAAGGCAATGCCATTCACTTGGGTGACCGCGACTGCTCTTTACAGCGTCGCCATCAAAAAGTTCTGGAAGAAGCTCCGGCTCCAGGCATCCCTCAAGCAGTGCGTGAAGCTACTTATGCAGCCTGTGTAAAAGCTTGCGTAGAGATGGGCTACAAAGGCGCCGGCACATTTGAGTTCCTGTATGAAGATGGCCGCTTTTACTTTATTGAAATGAATACTCGTATTCAGGTAGAACACCCTGTATCGGAAATGATTACCGGCATTGATTTAATTAAAGAACAAATTCGTGTTTGCGCTGGCGAAAAACTTTCCATTAAACAATCCGACGTTATTATTCGCGGCCATGCTTTTGAATGTCGCATTAACGCTGAAGATCCAAAAACTTTTTTACCCTGCCCCGGCTTGGTAAAAGGCTTTCATGCGCCCGGCGGTTTGGGTGTGCGCGTTGACTCACATCTCTACAATGGTTACTCAGTCCCACCGAATTACGACTCAATGATCGCCAAAATAATTACCTTTGGTGACACCCGCGAGATCGCACTAAACCGTATGCGCCAAGCGTTGGATGAGACTATCGTGGATGGCATTCGCACTAACATTCCATTACAGCAGATGTTGGTTCGCGATGAAGCATTCCGCAAAGGCGGCGTCAACATTCATTATCTCGAGAAAAAGCTGGGACTATAATGCCCCGCAAATAAAAACGCTCCAGTGTTGTTTGGCAACACTGGAGCGTTTTTATTTGCAAGACGCTTAATGAGAGGATTATGCACAACATATCGATTAAACTCGCACAACTTGATGACGCAGTCAGAATTGCTCCACTTTTTGATGCCTATCGTCAGTTCTACGAACAAGTATCGGATAAAGAACTGGCAATAAATTTTTTATCATCTCGCCTAAAATATAACGAGTCTGTGATTTTAATGGCTGAAAATAATGAGCCACAAGTTGTAGGATTTTGCCAACTATATCCCTCTTTTTGTTCGGTTATAGCAGCACCTATTTATGTACTTTATGATCTTTTTGTCGATTCGAAAATGCGACAACTTGGCATAGGTAAACAACTCATGCAGGCTGCGTATCAACACGCACTTATGAATGGTTTCGCGCGCCTGGACTTAACGACAGCGAAAAATAATTTTACGGCGCAAGCGCTGTATGAATCGCTTGGATGGATAAAAGATGAAATCTTTTATTCCTATAACAAAACAGTGTCTCAATAACCTCACCCCCTATTTCACCGTAAAGAATGTAAATTATGCCTTGGTTACAGCTCAACATTATCACCCCTCGCAAACTGGCCGAACAACTGGAAGATGCTTTGCTCGAGAGTGGTGCCGTTTCCGTCACACTTCAGGACAATGCCGATCAGCCTATATTTGAGCCGGGACTGGGCGAGACGCCGCTATGGGATACCGTGCGGATCACTGGTCTTTATGATGCAGAAATTGCTACTGCTGAAACCACAGAACTTGCCAGCAAAGCGTTTGGTGCGGATTTGCCACAACATACCTGGGAGCTACTGGAAGATAAAGACTGGGAACGCGAATGGATGAAAAACTTTCACGCGATTCGCTGTGGTGAACATCTTTGGATTTGCCCAAGCTGGCAAACACCGCCAGAACCAGACAAAGTAAATTTAATGTTGGATCCAGGCCTTGCTTTTGGTACTGGAACTCACCCCACCACCTTTATGTGTATGCAATGGATTGATCAGCAAAATTTTGTTGGTTTGGATATTGTTGATTACGGATGTGGTTCAGGCATCTTAGGTCTTGCTACTTTATTAATGGGCGCAAGGCAGGTAATTGGTGTTGATATTGACCCTCAAGCACTTTTAGCGACCACGGAAAATGCTCGACGCAATAACTTACCAAGCGATGCTATGCCCGTATACTTACCGCCAAATTGCCCAAAAGTAGAGGCTGACATAGTGCTTGCCAACATACTTGCTGGTCCCTTAGCGCAACTTGCACCCGTACTTAGCACCATGACCAAAATGGGTGGCAAAATTTGCTTGTCAGGCATATTAGGGATTCAAGCAGAAACCGTGAAAGGAGCTTACCTACAGTGGTTTGATTTTGACCCGATAGCTCATCAAGAGGAATGGGTCCGCTTAACCGCTACCAAAATACGCTTTTAAAAGCACATGAACACCGCAATCATTGTTATTTGCGCCTAATTGCAATCAATTTAGCACTCTTACATAACAACAATTTACCGCATCAAAGCGACAGGCTACACTCAATAGCAAGAAACACTTAGCAAGAACAGGAATATCGTTACTATGACTCATCTGGTCACTCGCTGCCCTAAATGCGCCACTGCATTTCGCCTTACCAGCAATCAACTTGAATCCGCAAGAGGCTCGGTGCGCTGCGGTTCTTGCTTACACATTTTTAAAGCACAAGAGCATCTTGCGGACAACAATCCAGTCGCAACCAATAAACAAACTCCCGCAGCCAAAGTGGCAGCAAACCCCAAAGCAGCAACGGGGACTAAATCTGCAGAAAATACCAAACCTACCCAGAGCAATGTTAAACGCACATCTGCTCCGGCAGCCATCAACCGGGCAAAAGTGTTCGAAGATGAAGACGATACATTAATCAGCGACGATATGGATAAGTCTACTGAAAAGGAATCTGCCTATGAATTTGATGGATTTTTAGAAGTCAATTTACAGCCCAAACAAAATGCATCCTTGTTTGATCGCGAAATACGCTATGACTCACAAATAGAAAAAGAACATGTCGATGAATCATGGGCCGATAATCTATTGGATAGTGAAGATAGCGCGCAAAAATTAGCGAAAGCTCAAGCCAAATCAGCGGAAGGGAATCAAGCCCCTAAATCACCACCAACAAAACCACAAGCATCAACCAAAAAAGCTCAAACATCAGGCAATGATCAACACATCAACAACCATAAAACACCTGTATTTAGCTTCGTAAATGAAACCAATACCAGTACCGAGGGATCTGAATTTAGCGATGCCTTCATTCACGCCACTCAAGCCAAGGAACCTGATAATGCCAGCATAGATGACACATCAAATCTATTTGCTGCTGGCCTTTTCAATGAAGAAGAATTCGATACCACCCAAACCACTAAACGACACTCAAAAAACTCAGCGAAAATGCAGGCCGTCAATCCTTCGCGCGCGGCGCTGTTGATGAACATCATACCCGCGCCCATTGAATTTACCGCTAAACGCATGCGCAATTGGTATCAACAACAGTTGTGGCTTAGCCTGGCGTTACTGGCAGCAATAACCCTCATATTTCAAATTGCTTATTTTAAATTTAACTATTTTAGTCGGGTTGAACCTTATCGCTCTGTATATGCGATTGCCTGCCCGATCTTGCATTGCAAAGTTCCCAGCCTGGTTGATATTACGCAAATTAGCGCTACCAATTTAGTGGTGCGCGTGCATCCCCAAGCAGAAAATGCGCTTATGGTAGACGCGATCATTCTCAATAAAGCGCCATTTGATCAACCTTTTCCCGATTTAAAATTAGCATTCAGCACGGTAGACGACATCCCGGTGACCGCGCGTCGCTTTAGCGCTAAAGAATATTTAGGGGGTGAATTAGCCGGTATGAAATACATTCCCCGAAATCAACCTGTTCACATTACCTTAGAACTCGTAGACCCAGGTCCCGATGCGGTTAATTACCATATGAGTATTGCACCCTAGGCACGCACCTAACGAAACAAAATGCAACCCATTTAAACAACTTTCATGTTCAAAAAAACGCCAATATTTGGCGTTTTTTCATTTTAAATTTTGCGTCGAACGGTTATCATGACGCCCCTTTTAGAAGAGCGCGGCATTGCTCTAGTTGGCAAAATTACTTGCACCAGGAGCTCAATGTTCCAGATCGGGCACTATCAAATTGATAGCCAGGTAATTCTCGCTCCTATGGCAGGTGTTACCGATCGCCCCTTTCGTCAGCTTTGCCGTCGCTTGGGTGCAGGATTGGTGGTATCTGAAATGGTAACGTCCAATACCGAGCTATGGGGAAGTCGTAAAAGTAGCTTACGCATGGATCACACAGGCGAAAGCGAGCCTATCGCAGTGCAAATTGCGGGTGGTGACGCGGAAATGATGGCGGAAGCGGCACGCTTGAATGTAGCAAATGGCGCGCAGATTATTGATATTAATATGGGGTGCCCTGCCAAAAAGGTATGTAAAAAGGCTGCAGGCTCAGCATTACTCAAAGATGAAAATTTAGTCGCCGAGATTTTGCAAGCTGTTGTCGCAGCGGTTGATGTGCCGGTAACGCTTAAGTTCCGCACAGGCTGGAGCATCGAAGAACGCAACGCATTACGTATTGCACGCATTGCTGAAGACGCGGGCATCAGCGCTCTCGCAGTGCACGGCAGAACTCGCAGTTGCGGTTTCAGTGGGGAAGCAGAGTACGACACCATTGCAGCAGTGGTGCAAGCGGTTAAAATACCGGTTTTTTGTAACGGTGATATCGATTCCGCGCACAAAGCAAAACAAGTACTGGATCACACCCAGGCAGCAGCGGTGATGGTTGGTCGCGCAGCACAAGGCCGACCCTGGATTTTTAGAGAAATAGAATATTTTCTACGTACAGGCAAAGAATTACCAGAACCCTCTCGCTACGAAGTGAGGGATATTTTAAGCAACCATCTATGTGAACTTTACCGCTTTTACGGTGAAATTATGGGGCCACGTATCGCTCGCAAACATGTGAGCTGGTATTTGCAGACAATCCCAGGTAGCGAAAATTTTCGCAAAGAATTTAATCGCTTGGAAACGGCTAATGCACAAGATGAAAACATACAACTTTTTTTTAAGCAGCTCATACTGAAAGAGGAACAACCCTATGAACACAGCAACTTTCAAAACCCAAGCCACCACCGCGAGCGCGCCTGCCACGCAAAACTTTAATCAGGTAGCGCAACAACAATCTCTAAGAGGTTGTGTTGAACAAGCTATGGACAATTATTTCAAAAATCTTGATGGCCAGGCTGTCAGCGATGTTTATGAAATGGTCATGGCAGAAGTAGAAGCACCGATGCTGGAAATAGTATTGAAATACACCCGCCACAACCAAACTCGTGCATCACAAGTTTTAGGTTTAAATCGTGGTACTTTGCGCAAAAAACTAAAGCAATACGGCTTACTGTAATAACGTCGAGCGACATAGCTAGCTTTATTATAGTTTGCTCTATTAATGGTTCGCTCCATTAACAGAAAAGGGGTGGCGATTTATGCCCACCCCTTTTCTTTTTTTCAATTGTCATTTTATGGCCATCATACTTTTTCGTTATTATGAGGAACTCACACGCATGACCAATCATCCTGATCTTGTAGCGGTAAAACGCGCGCTAATTAGCGTTTCAGACAAAACTGGTATCGTGGAATTTGCACAAGCATTACACCATCAAGGCGTAGAAATTTTATCTACTGGCGGAACATTTAAATTACTCACTCAGAATCAAATTCCAGCCATCGAAGTTTCTGATTACACCGGCTTTCCTGAAATGATGGACGGTCGCGTAAAAACATTGCACCCCAAAATTCATGGTGGAATTCTCGCCCGTCGCGGCCTCGACGATGCGGTCATGCAAGAGCATGACATCAACCCTATTGATATAGTGGTAGTGAATTTGTATCCCTTTGAAAAAACTGTTGCCAATAAAGATTGTTCGCTGGAAGATGCAGTAGAAAATATTGATATCGGTGGCCCGACCATGGTTCGTGCCGCCGCAAAAAATCATGCACATGTAAACATTGTCGTTAACGCATCGGATTATGCGAAAATTTTAGCTGAATTAAAAACAAATAACGGGTGCACTTCTTACCAAACTCGGTTTGATTTAGCGATTAAAGCTTACGAGCACACTGCTGCTTATGATGGCGCGATTGCAAATTATTTTGGTCGTTTGGTAGAAGGTGGCAGTGCTGATTTCCCACGCACGTTTAATACGCAATTCATTAAAGCGCAAGAAATGCGTTACGGTGAAAACCCACATCAAAAAGCAGCATTTTATGTGGAAAAAAATCCCCAGGAAATCTGTATCGCCACGGCCAAACAATTACAAGGCAAAGAATTATCTTACAATAACGTGGCTGATACCGATGCCGCGTTAGAATGCGTAAAATCCTTCACTCAAGCCGCCTGCGTTATTGTAAAACATGCAAACCCCTGTGGTGTTGCCGTTGCTGCAAATATCAAAACCGCTTACGATTTGGCTTATGCCACTGATCCGGAATCTGCATTCGGCGGAATTATTGCTTTCAACCGTGAGTTAGATGCTGCAACCGCTAAAGCAATCGTTGAACGCCAATTTGTAGAAGTTATTATTGCGCCGGGCGTTACTCCAGACGCTATCGAAATAATAAAAACCAAACAAAATGTGCGCTTGCTTGTTACCGGCGAATGGAACTCAGAAAAAAATAAAAGTTTGGATTTCAAACGAGTAAATGGCGGCCTGTTAGTTCAAGATCGCGACGACGGCATAATGACTGAAAGCGATTTAAAAATCGTGACGCAACGCGCTCCAACTGCTCAGGAAATTCAAGATTTATTGTTCGCGTGGAAAGTTGCCAAATTCGTAAAATCCAATGCCATTATTTACGCTAAAAATTCACAAACCATCGGCGTAGGTGCGGGTCAAATGAGCCGCGTAAATTCTGCACGCATCGCCGCCATCAAAGCAGAACATGCAGGATTGCAGGTTGCGGGCTCGGTAATGGCTTCCGATGCATTTTTTCCTTTTCGCGACGGACTAGATAATGCTGGCAAAGTAGGAATCACTGCAGTCATTCAACCCGGCGGTTCAATGCGCGATGAAGAAGTTATAGCAGCAGCCAATGAGCACGGCATTGCCATGGCATTTACTGGCATGCGTCATTTCCGTCATTAACAACACAGTAACGATTTTTTAATACTTTATATTGTCATCCTCGCTGAGCGGGGATCCACTTTTAAGTACCACAAATTTGACTTCACTATTTTTATAATTAAAACTGGATCCCCGCTAGGATGACGGTTTTATGAAAAACATTTTGAATAGCTAAAGTTTTGTTGGTAAAAATTTTTGTTAGTCCCATAAAGCCGGAATACTTTTTTTGCGAGAGAGCAATATGAATATTTTAATTATTGGCAGCGGCGGTCGCGAGCACGCACTTGCATGGAAAGCAGCACAAAGCAGCCAGGTTGAAAAAGTTTTTGTTGCTCCAGGCAACGCAGGCACCGCTCTTGAAACCAACGTTGAGAATATCGCCATTGATATTCTTAATTTCGCCGCGCTGGCGGAGTTTGTGCAAAATAATGGAGTAGGCTTAACTATCGTCGGCCCCGAGGTTCCCTTAGTTGCAGGCGTAGTCAATTATTTTAACGAACGCAATCTGCCTTGCTTCGGCCCCACTAAAGGTGCCGCACAATTAGAAGGTTCAAAAGCGTTTACTAAAGATTTCCTTGCCCGCCATAAAATTCCCACCGCGGACTACCAAAACTTTACTGACGTAAAAGCTGCGCTTGATTATTTACAAAAAAAAGGCGCACCCATTGTTATAAAAGCTGACGGCCTTGCTGCAGGCAAAGGCGTAATTGTTGCGGAAACGCTGCAACAAGCTGAAGACGCTGTACGCGATATGCTTTCCGGTAATGCGTTTGGTGAAGCAGGTTGTCGCGTTGTCATTGAAGAGTTTTTGGCAGGTGAAGAAGCCAGCTTTATTGTTATGGTTGATGGGAAAAATATTCTACCCATGGCCACCAGCCAAGACCATAAGCGCGTCGGCAACGGTGATACTGGACCTAATACTGGCGGCATGGGTGCTTACTCACCTGCCCCGGTTGTTACGCAAGAAATTCACGACCGCGTGATAAAAGAAATTATTCGTCCCACGGTGGACGGTATGGCTGCCGAAGGCAATATCTATACTGGTTTTCTCTATGCGGGCCTGATGATTAATGCAGATGGCGTACCAAAAGTTATTGAATACAATTGCCGCTTTGGTGATCCCGAAACACAACCGATTATGTTGCGCTTGAAATCAGATCTGGTAGAGCTTTGCCTGGCAGCCCTTAAAGGCGATTTAGATAAAGTCAGTGCGGAATGGGACTCACGCGCAGCTATTGGTGTTGTACTCGCTGCAGGCGGCTATCCTGACACTTATGACAAGGGGGATGTGATTGCTGGCTTGCCAGCCAATGAAATCGCAGGAGAAAAAGTTTTCCACGCGGGTACAATTTTAAAAAATAATAATACAGTGACTAATGGTGGTCGCGTACTTTGTGCAACTGCGTTAGGCAACACAGTTCTTGAAGCACAACAACGCGCTTACAAGCTCGCTGAAAAAATTAGCTGGAATGGAATGTTTTACCGAAATGATATTGGCTATCGCGCGATTGCGAGGGAGCAGAAGTAAATTAAAATGTAAAATAAAAAAAGGCGGTGTAGAAATACACCGCTTTTTCATCTCAAATGTATTTAAAAATTACCAGCTCCAACTCACTCCAAGTTTCATCGTTAGTGGTGGACCAGCTAAGACATCAGTTGGCATCCCCAAATTAGGATTCAGTTGCTCACCCGCCCCACCGAACCAATCTTGATATCCATCGTGATTTATAGCGTTGGTTAAATTAAGAATATCGAAACGTAAGGTTAAATCACTTCCATTTACCCAAGTACCCGTAGCGAAGGTCTTGCTCAGCGACACATCCAATTGTTTGTAACCAAGGAAACCTCCAGAATCAGGTTTAAAGGTGCGAATTACACAATGCTGGCCTCCTGCACGGCAATCAAGCCCATAAAAAGTTTCGACACTTTGCAAATTCAATTTCGCGGCAAAATCAATTCCATAGGGTAAACCCAACATACTTGAGATCACCAAGCGATGTTCAGGTACATCATTCGCATCGTGCATGCCATATGCAGCAATATTCGGATAGTCGTATGAAAATACTTCACCTGCTTTACGATTAGTTTTTGCTTGGGTATAAGTATAAGCAATGGTCGCACCCCAAGTCGTATCTTCTTTTGGCTTATCTAATTTTATATATAGCGAATCAGCCTTTGTTTCAATTCCGTTTGTGCCAATAATTGTATTACCAAATCCGGTAATACCTAGCCCCCACGGAGCTTCCCAAGTGGTTCCCGGCACGAAAAAATTTCCGTCATCACGACGGTTTGCAAGCAGCCAGGCAAACCCATCTTTACTTTCAATGTGTGACAAACTAACTTCTGCTTTCCATTCTTCATACAAGCTGCCACGAACACCAAAGCTAAATTGATCTGAATACGGGGTTTGTAAATTATTATTAACCATGAAAACTTCACGACCAGAACTCCTGTCTTCCCCCGGCAATTGAGCAAGTCCTTGAGGTGTTAAATATTGCTGATCCCATGTCAGACATGTTGGAGAAAGTGCAGCGCAACCACCCGAATCGATAAATCTTTTATCGTAAGTTGGGAACGTCGCTTTGGTTACTTCAAGCTGGAGATGATCAAATAAGTTACGGTCATAGGCTCGCCCTACTCCACCGAATAGTACAGCATCGTTGTCATCACCCAAATCATAGGTAAAACCTAAGCGCGGTTGCCAGGCATCTTTGAATGCTTTGCGATTATTTCCAGTACTAACGTATTCATTAATATTCACATCAGAATTTTGAATGTTCGTTGAGGTTGCTAGGCCTGCAATGACATCTGCTGGCGTTTTATAATCAAGAAAAGAATCGGATTCTTCATAATCCCAACGCACCCCGACATTTACTGTTAAACGATCAGTTGCAGTCCAATCGTCTTGAATATAAATACCAAATTGTTTGGCATCTGCCGTTACGGAACCATCACCAATTCCTGCTAAGGGCGCGCCCCAGCTAACTCTATATGGTGTTGTATCCCATAAATAAAGTGACTTATCCGCTGGATTTTCGATATTGTAATAATATTGAGCATTGTAGGGCTGCTGCTCTTTCGCATGAAGTTTCACAGACTTAAATTTTAAACCAGTTTTAATTATATGATCAGAAATGGCGAGGTAAGAAAAATCATTTTGTATAGCCCAGCCCTTCTGACCTTTATCCTGAAAATCCGGACCACCGCCAGTATTTAAAACGGCAACATTATCGCCTTTTGTTAGTCTTATGCCGTTGCCCATTGTATGGGGACGCGGATTGAAAGCTGCATCTTCATGGCTTAAATGAACATCATTAATCCAGCCGTCGGTACGCCAGTTGTGGCTTAAATCAATGCGAGTTTCATCATTTTTTTTGTCGGTACCAAAGGACAAAGTGTTGGGGCCATTACCAACACTTGTTAATTCATTTTCTTTGCGAACCTTTGCAGTTAGCTCAATTTTTTGTTCGTCAGAAATTAAATAATCTAATTTTCCGAAATACAAATCTTCTTTAAAGTCAGCAGAAACACCGCCTAGCTGGGATTGAAATTGTGCCGGAAAATCTGCTTTTTTAACGCTACCACCAGCAACAACATCTTTTGGATCTGAAGTATTTTTTGCTTCATAAGCAAAGAAAAAATGCATTTTGTCCTGAATGATTGGACCACCGACGCTAATACCATATTGGCCTTGTTTACTAGGCACTTTCTTGTTTGACGAAACTTCAGAGGGACGCATCTCACGCATACCATCATCGGTATAATCATAAAAAATATTCCCATGAAATTCGTTGGTACCCGATGCAGTAACAGCAACAATTGCCGCACTACTTAATTGATCGTATTCGGCAGAATAGTTTTGCGTGATGACTTTATATTGGCCTATAGCTGATTGGGGAAACGGATTACCGCGACTCGAATCTTGCCCCGTCACACCGCCACCTAACACATAATTTTTTTGGCCAACGCCGTCAATAAACACATTGATAGCATTAGCGCTTTGTGCACCGCCCTTAATCCTGGTAGTGCCATCAGTTCCCTGCGTAAATTGCACGCCAGGGGCCAAATCTGCAAAGGCTAAAAAGTTACGCGTGTTTTGCGGGAGTTTATTCATTTGCTCAAGGGACACAGTAGTACCTATCTCACCACCAACACTGGTAGCTTCAAGCTGTGAACCTACTACTACAACTTCTTCTACATTATTTTCATTGGTAGCTTTATCAAGCTGGAAATCTAAATTAAGTGACTGCCCTACTTTTAATTGTATGGGCTCTGGATTTTTGCCACTTTTTTCTTGTAAATAAATTTGGTAATTGCCGGGGCGCAATCCATTAAAAGTATAAGTTCCATCTGCTTGTGTTAATGCACGAAAGGTAAAGCCGTTATCAATATTTTTAGCAACAACTTCCAAACCTGCCTGGGGTTGCTCTTGCAACACAACAACACCATGCAGGCTTGAACTACCAATCTGCGCAAAGGTTGCTTGTGCAGACAGCGATAAGTAAAGCCCGCCAATAATCAGACTAATAATTTTTTTTGGGAAATGGAATTGCTTCTGCTTATTTTTCATAAATGTTCCTCAGTGTTATCTTTTATTTATTTTCAGTATGAAAATGTAAACATGACTGCGACGGCAACCGCAGTCTAACGATAAATTTATTTTGTTGAAAGGAACTTGCGAATTGAGATTTAAAAAACAAATAAATTGTCGCGCTAATCGACAGCATGGCGCGTATTATTGCAATTTTAATAATTGAAATATTTTATAGCGGAAGTTAAAACACACATACGTATCATAAATAGTTTTCAATACAATATTTTGGCTGTGTTACGGAAAAAATATGCTGTTAAAAACAATTAAATAATTTCGGTGGTTTCTAAGGCAACAGTTATTTTTTCGCCATCCCAAATATAATCAAAATGTTCAGATTGAAAAATATCGGCGATAATTTTCGGCGTAAATAATGCGTAACAAGTTACTGGCGGATTGCGCACAGAGTGATATACCAGCCCTGGCTCTGCTTTGGTTTTTAATGCGTTACCCAAATCTTGTGCAGCCGTATAATTATCTTTGTTATACCAATCCCTATTAATAAAATTTTCGCCGCGAATATCACGCAGGCTAGCGCTGAATTGTGTTTTCAAACAACGCATTTGCAAACGATCATATTTCAAACCAACAATCGCAGAAAAATATAATTGTTGATGAAAGCGAGTTTCAACAATTGCCGTTTGAATGTCCTCAGCCGCATAATAAATTCCATAGTCGCCGCGCGAAAAACGCGAGCCTAGTGGACTAAGGTGCACAAAGGGCCCTAACGCATAATTGCAGCCACGAATACCATAAGGACGCTCATTCACCGGCACGCGATTTAAGCTTCCTAACTCATTGCGCAAACGCGGATTAGTTAATTCCTGAATAAGAAAAAGCACCTCGAATTCTTCGTGCGAAGCGACGTCATCAAACAGTGATCGCGGCGGATATTTGCTGGGTATTAGTCGATAAGCAACTTGATTGTGAAAATGCGCGATAGGAATTTCATCAAAATCGATTAGTTCACTCACGCAAATTGCCCATCGCGAAGCGCATCCAAATGGCGATGAACTTCGTAAAGTGCACTCATTAAACCCGTGCTCAATATTTCTATGGGGGCCTTGCCATTAAAAAATGGATTATTGTTAGGCAGTCGTACAAAGCCATAAACGTTTTCAGGATTTTCAAATAATATGCGCAGTACCGCGTGAATATTTAACAGATAGCTGATCCGCTCTAGCAAATCCGCGCTCAAGCGTGCACTGGCAGGTGCCGCTTGGTACTTATGCAGAGTGGACCGCCCTATTCCTAAAAGAGCCATTTTTTCTTTCTCAGAACAAGACCATTTATCGAGAATATTTAAAACAGTGCCCACTGCAGCTTGAGCAGCATTAGCGGGCAAATTTAATACTTGCGTACTCATGATTATCTCCCAACCCACGTTTTATCCATATAAACACAAATTTGTATATTACGTCTACAAAAAGACAAAAAAATATTCGGATGATGCTCTAAAAGCCAATTTTTAGGAATTGAGTATTTTGAGAGCAATCTCGGATCCCGGTACGCCAGCCCCTGCAATCAGTAAAATCATTGCTAAAAAGGCTAAAGAAACAAGTAAATACCAGGCCAGGCAGAACCAAATACCATAGGTTTTTAAAGGAGTAATGTCGTCAGCCAAGGGCACATTCCAACTGGCGATGACATCGACAACGCCCAGCACAATAAAAAAGGATAGAAAAATCAAACCACTTTTCCAGGTAAGTACAAGACAAAGTGCAGAAATCGCCAGCAATACCGCTAATGCAAAATAGTTACGACGTGAAAAGACCAAGGCTTTAACAACCCGCCCGCCATCTAAAGGGTATACCGGAAAAAGATTAAATAAATTTAACAACGCGCTGGTGGAGGTTACCAGCCCACAAAAATGACTGTCGGTAATAAGATAAATGACATAAAAAATGGCCGTCATCAACAAACCGAAAACGGGGCCCATCATGGAAATATAGACATCTTCCCACTGCGTGCGCGGTTTATCACCCAGCGCAATGCCACCAAAAAAAGGGATCAAATACATACCCTTGGTTGGTATGCCAAATTTTTTCATTCCACGTAGGTGGCCATATTCATGGAATACCAGCACGCCAACCAAGGCGAGCGCAAACTCAAAGGTAAACATCACACTATAAACAGCCACCGAAGTTGCCGCTAATGCAACTTTTAGCACTTTTGCGGTTTTTAATAGCTTGAGTCCAATACCGAGCAACACCATTCCACTTTTAGCTGATGGTTTTGCTCGCATTTCAGCGGCAGGCTCCATCGCCGTCAAAAATACCTTGCTTCCAGCAAGCTCTGCTGAAGCTTCTTCATCCATATTAGCGAGACCCTGTGCCACTACAACACCACGCTGTATTAACTGATAAGTGGCTTTGCTATCAACAAAATCGAAAGTGACATCGACCGCTAAAGGACCTAAAGTCGGATGCTCAAATTCATGGATACTGACCAGATCCAGCGGCTTAACCGAGATATCAATACCATTAACAAGCAAATAGACGAGTTGTTGTTCAACATCTACCTTCAACACAAAATCATGCCCTGCATAATCAAACGCCAACAAATTCATACAGCTTCCAACAAAGTTAAGGATAAATAATCCAGTGCGCAGGTTCGGAACAAGCTTTACACTAGCGACATTACATTTTACAGCAGGCAAACCATGTTAAAAATTGGTCAAATGAACCAGATGCAAGTCCTCAAACAAGTGGACTTCGGTATTTTTCTTGATGGCGATAAATTTGGCAACATATTATTACCGCGTCGCTACGTTCCCGCCGGTGTAAAGCTTGGCGATATTCTCGATGTCTTTATTTACCTCGACTCAGAAGATTGCATTATTGCCACCACACTCATACCTAAGGTTATGGTCGGCCAATGCGCTTTTTTGGAGGTCAAAGAAGTTAATGCTGTAGGCGCATTTTTAGATTGGGGCTTACCTAAAGATTTACTGGTACCTTTCAACGAACAACATAAACCTATGGAAATGGGCCGCAGTTATGTGGTTAATGTTTTTTTAGATGAACACAGCAGTCGCATTACGGCTTCATCGCGCCTTAGCTTGCATTTAGAAGAACGCGCCAGCGGATTTAAATTACAACAACCCGTTGATTTATTAATTTGTGGCCGCAGCGATATGGGGTTTAAAGCCGTTATTAATCACACTCACTTGGGTTTAGTATTTCGCGACGATACACCGCGCACCTTATTGTACGGCGAAAAACTCAGTGGCTATATTAAAGAAATTCGTTCAGACAAAAAAATTGGTTTGAGCTTGCAACCTGTCGTTAACAATAGCATCATCCGCGATGAATTAACGGAAGTGATTCTGGCACACCTCCGGAAAAATAAGGGCATATCAACACTGACCGACAAGAGCGAACCAGAAGAAATTTTTTACCAATACCGAGTTAGCAAAGGCAATTACAAAAATGCTTTGAGTAAACTTTATAAAGAACGAAAAATTTTAATCGAGAAAGATAAAATTACCCTGATTTGAGCTTTAAAAACCAATTAAACTTTAAAAAAATAAGCTTTAAAAAATAAGCTTTAAAAAATAGTTAAGCTTTAAAAAGGATAAACGGCAATAATGTTAAGCTCAATACAAAAATAACCGCAACAATTAAACCGGCAAAGCGCACTGGCGAAGCGCGTAAGCCTTGCCAGAAGCTTGGCGCTTTACCTTGCTCAACTAACTCCGCATAATTTTTTTGTTGATTAAGGGTGCGTTCAAGCTGATAGGTGCGAAGCAATTCTCGCGCTCGCTCTTCATGCGTAGCATCTGTTAGCCAAATAGCATCAACCCCTAAACGCCAGCGGCCCGCATAAGTTTCGTAAAAATAGACTTCATGTTGCTCTAGTAATTCACGCACATCGGAAGCTTCGTCATCAGGTACGTTATTAAGTTTGAATAATAAAATTGCCATTATTTTGAAAACACTACCGTTTTGCTGCCATTTAATAAAACGCGATGCTCAGCGTGCCAACGCACCGCGCGATTAAGCACTACGGTTTCAGTATCGCGGCCAATTTCAGCCATATCTTCCGGTGAATTAATATGCGATACCCGCTCCACCGCCTGTTCAATAATGGGGCCTTCATCTAATTCTGCCGTTACGAAATGCGCCGTTGCACCAATTAATTTTACACCGCGATCAAACGCTTGATGATATGGCTTTGCACCCTTAAAACCGGGCAAAAAAGAATGATGAATATTTATCGCACGGCCATTTAATTTTTGACATAAATCGTCGGAAAGAATTTGCATGTAGCGTGCAAGGACTAAAAAATCAGATTCTAAATTTTGCATCAATTGCCACAGCTGTTCCTCTTGTTCTATTTTAGTAGCTGGAGTTATCGGCAAATAATAAAAAGGTAGCTCATACCATTCAGTTAAATTTTGCATCACAGTATGATTGGAAACCACACCCACAATTTCAATCGGTAAGGTTCCATTTTTCCAACTGTTGAGCAGCGCATTTAAACAATGGCCCCATTGCGACACGGCAATTAATACCCGTGGCTTACACTGGCTATCAAATATATTCCAATCCATCTGATATTGATCGCCCTGGGATTTAAAAATGGAACGAATTTGCTGTAAGTTGTAGCCAGGAGGGCATTCAAATAGGGTGCGCATAAAAAAACGGCGGCGTTCAACATCCTCAAACTGTGAAGATTCTTTAATGTTAAAACCCAGGGTGGCAAATAAGGTAGCAACCGCAGCGACTATGCCCTTGGAGTCCTTGCAGCTAAACGTAAGTACAATTTCGGTAACATTTGACATGCTTTTTTGTGCATTCCTATTATTAGTAATAACCGTATTGCGCAATAAAGTGTTTTCTTCCACTTTGCCCACAAAGAGTTGGCAATCTTACTTATTTTTTGTGCGCAATCCAAACATTAGCGGAGAGATAACATAAAATGACCAGGAAGCAGCAGCGCAAGATTGCTCTATTCATGTCACCTTTTCCGGCTAAACTCGCCATACAAAACAATTCCTGCAGATCCCGCACATTATTTAAACACTCATGACAAAAATACTCGACAAAGAACACCTGCATATTAAACAACAACGACCCTGTGTTCTATGGTTGACGAGCTTCATACGTACTGATCAGGATTCATCTGTAAAATGCGCAGCTCGCATCATGAGTTACTTAGAGAAAAATGGGTATTTACCATAACTCACAAAATCGCTACCAGCAAAAATGGCAACCCAATAAAAGCAATTATTGTTGAGATGAGAACCATTGCCGCAATCTCTTCCGGCTGGCGGTTATAGCGTAGGGCAAGCAAATAATTAAACACCGCCACAGGCATTGCCGATTGCAGCAATACAACACTGCGGGATACACCGGTTAAACCCAGCAAAATACACACAATATAACCGATCAAAAGCCCACCAAAAATCCGCGCAATACTAAATGCGATACCCCGTTGTAAAAATTGAATTTTTAAGGTGGCGAGGGAAACGCCAAGGGCGATGGTCATTAAGGGAATAGCAATGCCGCCCAATAATTCCACTGCATTCCCTAACCAACGCGGCAACTTTGTGTGAGTCACTAACAAAATAATGGCAATCAACATAGCGTAGATAACGGGTTGTTTCGCCATTGACTTTAAGCGCTCCAACCAATCATCCTCATCATTACTGACCAATAAAAGTCCGACAGTAAAAGTCCCAATCAACATCACCATAAACGAACCCAGGGCAAGCGCTAAACCCGCTTGGCCGAAGGCAAATAAACATAAAGGCAAACCCATATTGCCATTGTTAGGGAAAATTAGCGGCGGCAAATAGGTGCCCACTGGCAGCTTTAACGCACGCAACCACAACCACCCAATGACACCCATGCTGGTCATGATGATAGTCGTTGCTAAGGCCACACTGCCCATGGTCCTCACATCCACTTCCACCTTGGCCATCACACCAATGATTAAGCAGGGAGTACCGATATTCATGACTATGCGTGAAATAAACTCCGTAGGAAATTCAGCGCCGCTCCTGCCCCATATATATCCCACTCCGATGCAAATCATAATCGGAGCCAAAATAGCGATTAATTCGCTTAGCATTGAAATTTCTCTAATTTTTTAATCATGAGTCCTTAGGCTAACAATTATGCAAAAGGCTTCAACTTGAATAGGTGGCGCAATATAGCAGGCAGGAAGACGAGAATCATCCATGAAGTCACTGCTACTGCCTCTACTTACTGGATACTTGTTAGCCAATAACTTACGAAATAAAAATGAAGTTTTTCCTTATGATCGATAAACACTATATGTAGTCATAACCAATGGGCATCCCTATAAGAAAAAAATCTAAACTTTGGCGATAAGCAAACCCATCCATAAGCATACCGGTAAACCCAGTGCCTAGGCGGTGTTACAGATTTTTTGCAGCATCTACCCACACCTTATCCACAGCCAGCCACAGTGTTTTCCAGCTTGCAATAATACCTAAATCGCATTATCTTGTAGCTCATTCGCAGTTTGCCCCTATATATAGGGTTTTTATGACAGATTTACTATGCTGCAATTTAAATAGCTTCCTATTGCTTCCATATTTTAATCAGGTAAATCGCCGCAAATTTTCGACTTCAAAAAAATCTTAGTGTGCACGCAATATAAGTGTGAACGACTTAAATAGGCTGTACTAAAATATTTTGAATATGACGAAAACTGAATGACCAATCACTACATCTTGTGTTAACGATTTATGGGTTTTAGCAACTAGAACATAAAAATCACACGGATAATAATCATTACCACGGATAAAGACCTCAAGCGGAGACGTCTATGCAAACAGAAACTGGCACTACCAACAACCCTATCCAACAAAGTGACAATAATTACACAACCAGCTTCAGTGCTACAGCACCGGGGCAATTGCGCGTTATAAAACGCAATGGCACAGTTGTGGCGTTCGATGCGAGCAAAATCGCAGTCGCTATGACGAAAGCCTTTTTGGCGGTTGAAGGTGGTACAGCGGCGGCGTCCACCCGCGTTCATGAAACTGTTGATAATCTTACCAAGCAAATTACGGCTACTTTTAAACGCCGTATGCCATCCGGCGGCACTATTCATATTGAAGAGATTCAAGATCAGGTTGAATTGATTTTGATGCGCTCTGGCGAACAAAAAATTGCCCGTGATTATGTACTCTACCGCGATGCCCACTCGCGTATGCGCGCTGAAAAACGTGCCTCAATACAAGCAAGCGAAACCGAATATCCGAGCCTTAATGTCATCCGTGCCGATGGCACTCGCGCACCACTGAATATCGACCGCATGCGCACTATTGTTAACGAAGCCTGTGCAAATCTAAAAGGCGTCGATAGTAAAGCCATTCTCGATGAAGCCATGCGCAATCTTTACGATGGCATTAACGAAAGTGATGTGAATACTTCCCTCGTCATTACCGCCCGCACTTTGGTAGAAAAAGAACCTAATTATTCCTTCGCGACCGCCCGGTTGTTGCTCGACAAACTGCGCGCTGAAGCACTGGGTTTCCTGGGCATCACCAACGAAGCCACCCAATCGGATATGGAGCTGTACTACGCTCGCGCCCTACCCATTTACCTTAAAAAAGGCGTGGAGTTAGAGCTGATATCTCCTGAGTTATTAAAATTCGATCACGAGAAATTAGGCAAAGCGATACTTGCCGACCGTGACCTGCAGTTTACTTACCTTGGCCTGCAAACTCTGTACGACCGCTATTTCATCCACAGCAATGATGTGCGCATCGAACTCCCGCAAATATTTTTTATGCGCGTGGCTATGGGCTTGGCCATTGAAGAAGATCACCGCGAAGACCGTGCCATTGAGTTCTATCGCTTGCTGTCATCGTTCGACTACATGAGCTCTACTCCAACCCTATTTAACGCTGGCACCTTGCGCCCGCAATTATCGTCTTGCTACCTCACTACCGTGCCCGATGACCTGCACGGCATTTACGGCGCGATTCAAGACAACGCCATGCTCAGCAAATTTGCCGGTGGTTTAGGCAATGATTGGACACCAGTACGCGCACTGGGCGCCTACATCAAAGGCACTAACGGTAAGTCACAAGGCGTGGTGCCTTTCCTGAAAGTCGCCAATGACACCGCCGTTGCAGTAAACCAGGGTGGAAAACGTAAGGGCGCTGTCTGTGCTTACCTTGAAACCTGGCATATGGACGTAGAAGAATTTCTAGAGCTGCGCAAAAATACCGGTGATGACCGCCGCCGCACCCATGACATGAACACCGCCAACTGGGTGCCCGATACCTTTATGAAGCGTGTGTTTGATGACAAAGAATGGACCATGTTCTCCCCTAACGATGTCCCTGATTTGCACGATTTATATGGTCAGGCGTTTGAAGAGCGCTATGAACACTATGAGCGTGAAGTGGCTGCCGGCAATATCAAAGTATTCAAAACCGTTCGTGCGCTGGATTTATGGCGCAAAATGCTAGGCATGTTATTTGAAACCGGCCATCCATGGATCACGTTTAAAGATCCTTGCAATATTCGCAACCCACAACAACATTGCGGCGTAGTGCATTCGTCCAACCTTTGCACCGAGATCACTCTTAACACCAAAGCCAACGAAGAAATTGCTGTATGCAATCTTGGCTCAGTGAATCTGGCGCAACATGTGATTGACGGTAAGCTCGACCAAGGCAAGCTTGCTCGCACCGTAAAAACGGCGATTCGCATGCTCGACAACGTTATTGATATTAATTACTACGCTGTGGCTACCTCTAAAACCTCCAACGTCCGTCACCGCCCTATCGGCCTTGGCATCATGGGTTTTCAGGATGCACTCTACCAACAACGCATCGCTTATAGTTCTGAAGCTGCTGTCGCTTTTGCCGATACGTCTATGGAAGCCGTCAGCTACTACGCCATTAAAGCGTCCAGCGAACTGGCTGCCGAGCGCGGCAAGTATTCAACCTTTGAAGGTTCGCTGTGGAGCCAGGGCATATTGCCGCTCGACTCGATTGAAAAACTCGTGCAACAACGCGGCGAGAAGTACATCAAAGTCGATCGCAGCTCTACCCTTGATTGGGAATCATTGCGCGCACAAGTGAAAACCCAGGGTATGCGCAACTCTAATGTTATGGCCATTGCACCTACCGCCACCATTTCCAACATTACCGGCGTGACTCAATCCATTGAGCCGACTTACCAAAACCTTTATGTGAAATCTAACCTTTCTGGCGAATTTACCGTGGTGAACCCACACCTGGTTCACGACCTTAAAGCGCGTGGATTGTGGGATGGTGTAATGGTTAATGACCTGAAATACTACGAAGGCTCGGTGCAAAAGATTGATCGCATCCCGGATGACCTTAAAGCCATCTACGCCACTGCGTTTGAGGTTGAGCCACGCTGGATTATCGAAGCTGCCAGTCGCCGTCAAAAATGGATTGACCAGGCACAAAGCCTGAATCTTTACATCGCAGGCGCTAACGGTAAAAAACTCGATATCACTTATCGTATGGCGTGGTACAGCGGCTTGAAGACAACTTATTACTTGCGTGCCTTGTCTGCCACTACCACTGAAAAATCTACCATTAATACCGGTGCATTGAATGCAGTATCAGCAGGTGGCGGCGGCGACCTGGCGGCCGCTTCTGCAGCCGAAAAAACCACACAGGCTTTTTCTTCGATTGAAGCGGCTAGTTACGCAACGGCAGCACCGGTGCCATTAGCTTGTTCGATTGATAATCCTGATTGTGAGGCTTGCCAGTAAAGAAATGAATATTGAAAAATTATAATAATTTTTCAATATTACCCGCGACAATCATTCAAGCAAAGACTCTCTCTATCACGGATAGAGAGAGTTCGAGCCTCTTCGTCCGCACCATACAATCAAATAATTCATCCCTAGTGATACCCTACACAGCTTTATAAGCTAAAGACATCCTTAAATTGAATTGCGTGGCGTCGTGAGACCTCACTTAGTAAGCCGCATTCTAACGTAAGCTGATAACCGCCATTTATCCAAGGCTCTATGGATGCGACCTTATTGATATTAATAATATGCTGCCGATTTGCACGAAAGAAATATTCTGTCGGCAGTCGCTCCTCAATCTTGATTAGAGATCTGCACAACATAGCTTTGCGGTTTTTCCAGTGCGCTTCAGTGTAGTTACCGACGCTTTCAAAATATTCGATGTCCTGCAGCATCACCAAATGACAATTATTATTGTCCCGCAACAACACTCGGCTAGATATGTTAAGGATCTCATCCGTTGAATCACTATCGCTATCCTTAAATAGCTCTAATTTTCGCAGAGCCTTTTGTAATCTTTCATCGGAAATGGGTTTTAGTAAAAAATCAACGGCGGTGTAATCAAATGATCGAATGGCGTGTTCGGCGTATGCGGTTATAAAAATAACTTTTGGCCTGTAATCAAGTTGCTCCAGCAGTCCAAAGCCGCTTTGTCCAGGCAAATTAATATCTAAAAAAATCAGGTCGGGATGTTCTTTTTGTACAATCTCCATAGCCTCGAGTGAATTACTCGCTTCACCGCATAGATGAATGTTTTTATGAGCTTTTAACAACTCTTTCAATTCGAGACGAGATAGTCTTGAATCTTCAATGATTAAGGCCTTCATGATATATACTCAACTGGCAATATTAATTCCGCAACGACAAACTCACCAAGTTCATACAGATTAAACATTCCGTTTTCTCCATAGAGTAATTGCAAACGTTCTTTTATATTTTTTATTCCAACACCAAAGCCTTGACGGCTTTCACCCATTTGTAGACTACCCGTATTGCTAATTCTGCAAATAAGTTGATCGTTATCAACAGTTACGCGTAGCGATAGAGAGCCGCCTTCAATTAATTGGCCGATGCCGTGCGTAATTGCATTTTCAACCATAATTTGCAGCATCATGGGTGGTATTGTTAATTTTTCACTATCCGCGCATATATCTTCAAAATAATTGAGTCTTTCCTCAAATTGAATTTTTATTAATGCAACATAATTTCTCACCAATTCAACTTCATTAATAAATTTTATTTTTTCATTTGAGCTTCTACTTATGGGGCTGCGTAAAATATTGGAAAAAATTAACAGTGATTCTCTGGCTTTGTCGCTATCCACTTTAATTAATGTGCGAATATTATCTAAAGCATTGAAGATAAAGTGAGGATCTAATTTTGCAGAAAGCGCATTTAACTGTGCTTCCTTAATGCTTTTCGAAAGCTGCAGTGAGCGCAATTCATCTTTAATGTTATTTCTCTGCGTTACCGTCACTATGTAGAGTAGTGACCAAACAAAAAAACACAAAGCGTGAAGAAAAAAAGCAAGATAAAGGTAATTGCTAGTAGCGATGTAACTTTGAAAATATTGGAGATTACTGACATCGAGAAATCCGTAAATAACAACATAGCTTACAAAGATTAAAGTTACTGTCGCGGCCACACCCAGTATCATTGATATACCTAGTAATCGCGGTATAAAAACTAAAGGGGATGAATCTACAAGCTTATAATGGTGCATCAAAAAACGTAAAAACACACCAAACATGGCCCCTATCAGTATGTTTGAGAGGGTAGATATTTGCGATAGCACGGCACTGACTGTATCGAGCGAAAGCATTTGCGACAAGGATATATATAAAAATACAAGTGACCATCCGCTTAGATTATAGGCCCAGAACAACAGCGATTTATGCACATCCAAAGGCTGATTATTTTTTATATAAGGCTTCCAAGCGGTTGAATATAAATAAGTCATGATAAAGAGTGAAATAATTAACTGCCAAAAAAAAGCTTCAGTGACATTTGACATAAAGGAGCTTCTATTCACAAACAGCCTTTCTGTACCAGCATAGAGGTTCTGTAATTTATCACTAAAATTGAAATCAATATTTCTGATGTAATCTACGTAAAGCTGAGTAAATATTGCGGTCACTATTGTCGTTAAGACAGATCCACAAAATGACAAAAATAAAATCATGGGAAGCAAAGGGATGAGACATGACTTATAAAGCCTATCCCCTGGCTTTATAAGTAATATGTACAATGAAAAAAATATCGACACAACAAGATATACACTTTTTACAATAAAATAGTCGCCGACTGGCAACCAGTACCAAATCCATCTGACCAAAAAGGAAATTAACCAATAGAATATGAAAAGCGTAATTGCAGCATTGTAAAATGCCAGTTGGCTATTTTTAATGCTTATGTTGCCTTGCGCCGAGCGTCTTTCGTGAGAAATATAGGAATATAAGAATAACCAAATAATGGAAATAAAAAATGAAGATTTAAAAGTCCCCACCCAGGAGCCTCCCCATTGCGAAGCAGGGAAAGGAAAGTAAATGAATAAAATATTTTGCTGGTAAATGATTTGTCTAACGAGTGTTGACAGTACAGCAGTGAAATAAGAGATGAGGAGCGCATAGATAAATATTCCAGCGGCATTTTGTAGCGGCGGTTTACGCCAATAGCCGAAACGGTTATAGATGTAGCGGTAACACAAAAGAGCAGCAATGGTGAAGGAAACGTAAATAAGTGTAAGCAAGCAATTTTCCTGAAAGCTTGATGCGTTGTGAAATTGAGTAATCCAACTTGAGGCTGGAATATAAAACAACCATCCAATGATATTGCAGACCCAGAATGCATTGGTATATTTTGGCCTTGTTGTGCTGCCTATAGCCATTGCCCTAATCCTTGTCAGATGGTGCATTTTCATAGTCAACCTAAGATCCTTTAGTTTTTAGTGAAATAGTAAACTCTGCTTGGTGATAGAAAATGTGAGCTATGTGTCTTGATATGAGACGCTCCATCGCGACGTACAGATTCAAAACCGAATAGAAAAAAGATCGGCCCAGTAAACCGCCGACATTCAAATGTAAACTTTAAGATAAGCGAAGACGCCCTATGAAACCTCAAGCGATGCGATTTCCTATCAATGTTATTCTGGTTTATTCCGTTAAACCGGGGAAGTTCAAGCCTACCCATTAGTTATCGCATCTTGAAGAAATGATGCAGGAACGTGGCGCCTTTGTCGACCACTTTATTATTAATATATAATTGATTTTGCAACTAAATGAGAAGCGTTTCTAAAATACACGCGTCCGGTTGGACAATGTTAGTCAATATCTAAAACCTATATAAAAGTGATAGGTGTCTGTAAATATCTTCAGCCTACCCTCGACACAGACAATACGACCTTCAATTTTTTGCTCACTTCTAAACCAGATAAATACTTAACACCTTTCGTTCCGCTAAAAATATTTTGGCGGGCATTCAATAGTTTTTTAACTTTGCCGTTTACCTGGTTAATTTGCCGCTTAATGACCAAACCAACCCTTCATCATATAAACAACCCCCAAAAACACTATCTGTTTTACCCTTTCGCTACTCTTATTGAATGGCTAGATACACTGTGCCCGCCAATGCACGCTGCCGCTCGTAACCGTTGAGTTAAATTCGCTTTTAATAATTAAAGATTGTTTATGCAATAAATACATTTTTATCAAAATTTATTTTAAAGAACGAAATTTCAGAAGCTTACACCCAGGGTTACGTCCATAAATATAAAAAATTATGAAGGATTTTCTTTTTCACCAATTAGGATAACGGGAGAAATACATGCGCACCTCGGAACAAATGCGAGTTGATACCTTAGTTAAAGAGTTGTATCGAACAGAATTGCAGCTAAAAGACGACCTAAGTTTTAACTGGATATTGGAACAAATTGTGGAGGGTTTTGGGTGCAGTTCAACGGGTATCATTTCCGCTGGGCCAATTAATCAACCTGCTTGCCTTACTAACCATTATGCAATTGATTCAACATATGTAAGTCACTACAACGAATACTACAACCGCCTGGACCCAACCTTTGCCGTTCTTGCTTGTCGATCGTTACAAGTTATTGCAGATCATGTGACAGAGAGAAATATACCTAACGGAAATAATAAGTGGAGTGAATTTGCGTGCGATTTTTTGCGGCCACAAAAACATAGCTATACCGCAGCCATAAACATAACGTCTAAATTGGATGGAATTACTCGGGCCTGGATATGGACAAGAACAAATGCACAGGGCGCCTTTAAACCAGATGAGATTAACCGTCTGGAAACCATCGGATTCCATATGTCCGAGATCTATGCGCAGAAAGAGCTTAACAAAAAGGGATCGTTTAAAAAATCGGTATATCCAGAAGACTTCGTAAAACGATTTAATTGCACTAAACGTCAAGCCGAAATTGCTCATGCAGCTTGCACAAGCACACTGACACTGCAGCAAATTGCGCAGAAATTTCATATCGATATCACCAGCGTCAAATCACACCTTACTCCTATATATCAATCGGCTGGACTAAAGCGTCGCGGCTTGACCGCACTCATGCTTGGCTTACCTGTTGATGTTTAATGTTAACTTTCCTACTTTAGTCGGACGACGAATGATGTTTCAAGAGATAAAATCAAAAGTGCTGCTAAGTTAATCATATGCTACAGCTTAACTTTTGAAAAAATTATATTTTCTCTATAAAAATAAATACGAAAATATAATTAAATGTTTTTCTTATAAAAATACGAATCGACTAGTGGAGCTTTAAGTTTTTATATTTTTTATTATCCAGCGAATTCGTTTATGACACGCTTTTAGATAATTACCAAAGAAATATGATGCACCAATAATTTAATAACAACGTGATAAACCCGTTCAATATTGGAAGTGGTAATTTCATTCTTCTACAGAAATTAGAGCTTTCAGGGATATTGAATATTTAAATAATGACATATTTATCAGGATATTTTTATGAATAACATTCGCAAAAAACACTTATTGAATATTACATTTTTCACTAGCCTACTGTTAGCAACCGCAACAGTTAATGCAGAACCGAAACGCTTAGCACCCAGCGCACCGGAAGGATATACTTTTGTTGGGCAATATCCCGGCGGTACAGCTAGATTAGGGCAGTTTGTCGTAAGCGGCGGCCCTGAGGGAGATAGCGCTCCCGTATCCGGAAGCCCCACACTGCAAAATAACGGTCATGTTTATCTATGGGATGTCAACAGCTCTGCACCGGGAGTTTTTTATCGACTAACGCAAGCGCATTTAAGTACTGCAACCCAGTCGAATTGGAATAAATCTTTCAGTGATTTTGGTAAAACAGTAGCAATGAATAGCAATTGGATTGCGGCAAGCGCGCCACGATTTAACGGTACAGGTGCGGTGTTTTTTATCCCGAAACAGGGCTCCACCTACGCGTCCCAAATTGATGCTCAACCACTTCTTGCACCATCCAACGTGGATACGTTTGGAGAAAATCTGGCGCTAAGTCAAAATTATTTGCTGGTAAGTTCTGGCGACGGCCCAAACGGAAATGTGCATATCTATGTTCGCGGAAATAATCAGTGGACATTGGTACAAACGATTCCTGGCGAGGGAAGGAATGTCAGCATTAGTCCCGATGATCAAACCATCCTTATAGCAGGCCCTACGGGTACACGGTTTTACACAAAAATAGTCAATCAACATCATTGGACCAGTAATTCACTGCTTCCCTATTTCACTGATCGTAAATGGGAGCCAAATCAAATGGTGGCGAATGTAACCAATTATGGCGAAACAAATGTCGATGTCGACAACTCATCTGCGATTGTGACTTACGGTGACGGGGTGCGTTTTTTTGAAAAAAGTTTCAGTGGTAACTGGCAGCTCACCAATGAATACCTATACCAATACAACTATGACTTATATGGTCGTACTGCAGTTGCCATTTCTGGCGATTATGCATTACTGGGTCTTCCCAGCACTAACAGCGTATCCATTTTTCAAAAGAAAGATGTCAATCATAATGGTGTAATCAAAAAAGAATGGCTGGAGATAAACAACTTCTCTTATATCGCCTCAAGACGCGTTCCAGGTGAAACCATAGATGCCGCTTTGCACAATAATTTTGGCAGTAGCCTGGATATCACCAATAATAAAGTTGCTATAGCTGCCTCTGAATTTTGGGAAAAAACATATGGTGGTAATCAACTTGTAGGAACAGGAACTGCTTACTCGTTCGAGGTGACCGACATAATTTCTGGAGCTCCGCTTAAAGCGGGTAACAATCAACTTAAAAATGGTAACTTTTCTGCAGGATTAACGAATTGGACATTGCTAAATAATAATGGCGGCAATTCAAGTCACAGTGTGGATAATACCAACGCATTGAAAGTAATTATTAACAACCCTGGCTCCATATTTTGGAGTGTACAAGAGGTGCAATGGTTGAGCACGCTTAAAGGTGCTTATGAACTGAGCGCGAAAGTCACATCGCCAAGGGAAAGTAATTTTGTCATGAATGTGGGTAAAGGCTACGGCGATTATCAAAGTTATTGTCGTAGAGAAAATATTCGCATAGCACCCTTTATCACAACACCACCACAGGAAGTTTTCTGTAATTCCATACCGCAAGACAGCAATATGCGTGTCGATTTAAATTTGGGTGCGCAAGGGACTAATACGATAACTCTGGATGATATTTATTTTGGACCCGCACGCGTAGCCAGCACCACGAGTTATGGCCCATTACAATCAGTCTCTGGTTCCGGCTCAGATTGCTACGACCAAGAAATCATCCCCACTGGAGCAATAGAGGGGATGATTGATACCAAAATTATTGCAAAACCATGCAGCAGTAACGCCAGCCAACAATTTATATTTAAAAAATATTTACCTGATAGCGAAAATCCACGGTTTTTAATCAGCAATAAAAATGGACAGTACTGCTTAACAAAAGCCTCTTACAGCTCCGAGGTTGTATGGCGGCAATGCGCAGGCTCCATCGCCAATCTCAACAGAAATTTATGGACTAAAGTCGACACCCGATTAGGTTATTTCAGACTGCACTGGGCAACCGATCCTAATCTTTGCGCAACCAATTCCAACGGCCTTAATTTTGTGCTCACTGAGTGTGTAAGAAATGGGGCAGTTATACGTTTTGGCGCGGATGTGGAATGGAGAAAGCCGTTAATAACCAGTGGTATTTAGTTTATTGTGAAATTTTGTGCGGGCTAGTCAACATTCCTAGCCCGGAACATCACTCTGTTTAATTTTATTTCGTGAGCTGAAGACCAGCAATTTAGTGAAACTGTTATTTCTTTCTTGCTCGTAAATTTTAGCCTTCTTGCTCGTAAACTTTAAAAAGTTACGAGGCCATTTAATAATTATCAAGGATTAAAAAAATGAATATAAAAATTGTATCCAGACAAATGTTAAAGACTTCAGTGATGTGTGCCTGCATTACCTCAGCACTGATTTCGTTTAATGCCAACGCGCAACTCTTAATTCCAAAACCAGGGCCCATTACCACTAACACCGAATTCGGTTCAGCAATTGCCCAATATGAAAATATTACGGTGACAGGAACAACGCAAGATCGAATTTTATTGGCGGGAGAACTCCCCGTAGATACACAGGGAAACGATAACAGAGAGCAAGGTTCAGTCTACGTATTTGAAAATGCAAATCCAACGCCCAAAGTTGTTTATCAATTTCCAGGCGCTGTGAATAGATTCAGGGGGTTAGGTTCACGAGTTGCTATATCTAACAAATGGCTCGCATTTGTTGAGCTGAAGAGACGTGATAACAGCCTACCGGCGAAAGCATATATTGTTGGCAAAGATAACAATAACCAGTGGCGTACCTGTTTGCCAGCGAATAGCCCAGCCAACACGCTTGTCGATTGCACACAATACGTCGCCGCTAACGGTGGGCAAAATAATAATCCCGTACTCAAGTCAATTGATCTTCCTTTTTCCTCGTCCGGGCTAGAAAAAAATGCGCTCACGCAAAATATTGCAATATCAGACAACTACCTGGTGCTTGCTAATGCTGACGCAAGTATGGCAACTGTTTATCGCTACGATTCAAACCAAAATAAATGGATTCAAGAGTGGACCTTTGATGGTCCGGACGATATGAAATTCGGCGCAGCAATTGCCATTGAAGGCGATCGCCTGGCCATTTCTGCGCCCGGGCATCTCAGCGGCAGGGGCGCATTTTTTACCTTGAAACGAAATAGTTCTCTCCAAACCTGGGATTGGACTGGAGGATGGATCAGCGACATCAATATCAAAAATTTCGGTCAAGCATTGGATATGCGCGCAAATAGAATCGTTGCCGGCGGTAACGCTGGAACATCCGACAATCCATCAGGTACGCTCAGCTTTTATAATTTTGATACGGGGGGTAATTTATATTTCCAGCAAATGCTAACAACACAATATGAACCCAAGAATGCAGCGCTTTATGAAAACACCGCAGCTGCAGCCTTCGATAGCAGAAATTTCATCGCAGGAAAGACCTACAAGTTAAATCCCGCGCTGAATCAATGGCAGGAGTTCGAAACCATTCCACAATCTATCGTACCTGCCGATGTAGCCGGACTTTTATTTAGCACTCGCGAGATAGAGTTATATAAAAACACATTAGTGATGGGCTGGATGACCTATCACCTTCCTATAGCTAATTCTGGTTTGGTTGGAGCTCTGGTGCTGAAAGATTTTGTCCCTAGCACTAACTGCAAATCAGTTAGCAATCTGGTACCCAATTGTAGCTTCGATATTCCCACCGCAACTAACTGGAGCCTTACGGCTTACAACGGTGCCAATGCATGGGTCAACTACAGCGGCAATCAAATGCTTAACACCATTAACAATGCGGGTTCCGAGTTCTGGCATGTGCAGGCACGCACTGCAGTAAATCTAACAGTGGGCACTTACACCCTGCGCTTTAATGCCAAAGCTGCTTCCGCGCGCGCCATTCAAGTTAATCTTGGTCACTATGGCGGCAGCTGGCAAAGCTATGCGCAGAAGACCGTAAACCTGACGAGCACCATGCAGACGTTTACCTTAACGTTGACCAATATCCCCACCGATATAAACTCGGTGCTGGATTTTAATTTAGGTAAAACGGGAACATCAGCAGTGACCCTTGATGAAGTGTCACTAGTGAAAAATCCCTAAGGTTATCTGTGCCATTAATTCATAAAAGGCATCTCTGAAAACTGTGTAAGGGCTAACAATCATTAGCCCTTACCATTGTCTCTTTTCGTTCGTTTTTCAGAAGATACAGCGCTACTCCATATCAAGGGAAAAATAAATATGAAAAATTTAATTCAACAATTAATCAAGGTATCACCGCTATTCATTTGTATTAGCACGACTGGAATTTCCTTCAACACTGCTGCCCAAACTATTATTGAAAAACCATCTGTGCAGCGTTATGGCGCAGCTTTTGGCAAAATAGTTGTTCAACATGCAGGCGACACATTGGTATCGAGCTCCAGCGATACTGTACTAAAAAGTGGTGAATTCTTAAGAGACGGAAATTCTGAATCCCAGGGCTCCGTCTATTTATTCCAAAATGGCAATGCCACACCTAAGGCGGTTTACCAATTTCCAGGCAGTGCCAATCACAACAAGAAATTAGGTGCAAAAATTGCGCTATCCAATAAATGGCTGGCGTTTACTGAGGGTAACGTTGATGAAACGAATGTGAATGTACCAGCGCGAGTGTTTATCGTTGGTAGAGATGGAAACAATCAATGGCGAACCTGTCCCGCTTCACCAGGCACCTCCACAGAGATTGGAGTGGGTGTCGACTGCACCAATCAATTTGATATTAACGGTGTGGAAAATCGTGGCCGGCCATTAAAATCAATCGAGTTCGCACATCTCACTGCAAAAGCTGAGCACAACCACAACATTGCTATTTCTGATAACTATCTGGTTATGGCCGATATTAAGGGCGGCGAGATAATTACCTATCGCTATGACGCCTCTCAAAATACTTGGAAGGAAGACCTGAAATTAAACGTTCCCGACTATTTGAAATTAGGCACTGCAATAGCAATTGAAGGTGATCGGTTGGCCATGTCAGCTCCGGGAGTAAGCGGCTTTTTTACCTTTAAACGCAATACCACCCTCCCCGAGTCAGCCTGGACTGGAAAATGGACTGCGGATACTTCCATTACGAATTCTGGTCATGTGTTAGATATGAACTCAAATCGCATCATTGTGGGTGGCACAGCGAGCGACAACGTATCCGGCACGCTTAGTTTTTATAATTTTGATACAAGTGGTAATTTAATTTTCAATCACACCTTAACGACTCCGGTTCCTCCAGTATCTGTTGCACTCTTTAGTGATACCGCAGTAGCAGCATTTGAAATTGCGGAACCTACGGCAATTAGTTATAAATTAAACTCAAGTGTAGGACGTTGGCAGGAATTCGAACGCATTCCTAGATCAATTGTGCCGGCGGATCCCAAGGGCCGAGCATTTTTTACCCGATCAGCAGACTTACACAGTGGTGTGATTGCTCTAGGTTGGGATAACTGGAGCTCTTCAAGCCTTGATCGTCCAGGTGCTGTTGTACTTAGGAACTTCACCCCAAACTGTAAATCGCCAAGCAATTTAGTACCGAATTGTAGCTACGATATTCCCACCGCCACCAACTGGAGCCTCACGGCTTACAACGGTGCCAGTGCATGGGTTAACTACAACGGCAATCAAATGCTCACCACCATTAACAACGCAGGTTCAGATTTCTGGCATGTGCAAGCGCGGACTTCAGTGAGTGTAACAGCGGGCACCTACACCCTACGCTTTAACGCCAAAGCTACTTCAGCGCGCTCAATTCAAATTAATCTTGGCCACCGGGGCGGTACCTGGCAAAGCTATGCGCAGCAGACTGTCAACCTGACCAACACCATGCAAACCTTTACCTTAACTCTGCCTAATATTCCCACCGATATAAACTCGGTACTGGATTTTAATTTAGGTAAATCGAGCATCTCTGCAGTAACGCTTGATGAAGTATCGCTGGTGAAAAATCTGTAAGGCTAGCATCGTTCAGTTTTTTAAAGTTGCCTGAGGGGAATAACTTTTACTAGCCGGAGTACAAAAATACTCTGGTTAGTGGTTCATTATATTGTGGCAGGTGGCACAACAAGATCTTGTATTTTTGTTGCATCTATTTCCCTACGTTGAAAGTAGTTTTTATTTTACACACCAATACATATTCAATTATTAAGGAGAAGACTCATGATTAAAAAATTCACTTTTCGAAGTCTGATTGCTGTTGCATTCGCTGGGATTGCCAGCGCATCACAGGCTGCCGAAACCCTTACTGCTTATGCTGAGAAATGTAAGCAAGAGTTAGAAATAAATATCATACCGGGCTATTCCTGTTTGAGTGGGGTATCTATTCCCGGAAATACAGGGTTTAGCCTTCCATCGACCAATAACTATCTGGGTAAGGTTCATACCGACAATCCCAATGTTGATGCCATTTTTTTGTGTCGTGACACTTCAGGTGGGCTCGCAAATCTGAACGGATATATTTTGCAAAATAGGGTCACCGGTAAAACTTGTTTTTTTGACGCTAAAAAAAATGTTTCAGTAAACGTACCCGCAATTGATGGCTCAGCTGCCGCACTGGCCGCCTGGGCGAACCCTGCCAACATGGATGGTGCATGTGCGCAATGCCATAGTGCAGACCCATACATAGTTACCACTGGACTCGCACAGGCATTTTCACAACTTAAATTAAACTACAACGGAAGACGTTTGATGGAGCCTTATTTCACGGTGGGTAGTAGTGACCCGAACAGCACTGCTGTCCCACAGTTAAACTTCACAAAGCGAGCCTCATTTGAGGTTCGCTTT